>JARBUD010000067.1 GCA_029239875.1 Xanthobacteraceae bacterium
CACGGCGCGAGGGGAAGCCGCCGGTGCTGCTGGTGCTGCCCGGCAGCCGCCGCGCCGAGCTGGCGCGGCTCGGCGCCACCTTCGGCGAGGTGCTGGGGCTGCTGCGCCGGCATGTGCCGGAATTCGACCTGGTGCTGCCGACCCTGCCGCGCCGGCTGGCGCAGGTGGAGGCGATGGTCGCCACCTGGCCGGTGAAGCCGCGCATCGTGGTCGAGGAAGGAGAGAAGCTCGCCGCCTTCCGCGTCGCCCGCGCCGCGCTTGCCGCCTCCGGCACGGTGACGCTGGAGCTGGCGCTCGCCGGCATCCCCACCGTCGCGGCCTATCGCGTACCGTGGCTGGAGGGGCGGATCGCGCCTTACATCATCCGGGTGAAGACGGCGATCCTGCCGAACCTCATCCTCGGGGAATCGGCGGTGCCGGAATATCTGCAATGGTATATCGACCCGCCGGCCATGGCGGCGCGGCTTGCCCGGCTGCTCGACGGCGGGGAGGAGCGCGAGGCCCAGCTCGCCGCCTTCGCCCGGCTCGACGCGGTGATGGGCGTGGGCGGCGATTCCCCCAGCCGCCGCGCGGCCGCGGCCGTGCTGGAGACGCTGGCGGCAAAGCGCGGAGTGCGCGCCTGATTCCTGGTTCCACTGTCCCTCATCCCCGGGCTGACCCGGGGATCCATGGGACCGGGTGCGCCGGTCACTGGGTGGACGGGTCAAGCCCGGCCATGAGGGAAGAGTCAGACTCTGAAGGCCTGATTACCAAAACGCCCTCATCCTGAGGTGCGAGCGTAGCGAGCCTAGAAGGATGCTCGCTCAAGCGCTCCCGGACGACCATCCTTCTAGGCTGGCCTTCGGCCAGCGCCTCAGGATGACGTTCGGCGGGCTGGGAAGTCGCCGCAAAAAGAAAATCCCCGCCCTCGGTATCGAGGACGGGGATTTCACGTTCAGACTGTTCAGACCGTTCAGGCGACGGGCTCGCCGCCTGGCCGCTCACTTGCGGCGGGCGATCGGCACGTAGTCGCGGCGGACGGCGCCGGTATAGAGCTGGCGCGGACGGCCGATGCGCTGGCCCGGATCCTCGATCATCTCCTTCCACTGGCCGATCCAGCCCACGGTGCGGGCGAGGGCGAACAGCACGGTGAACATGGAGACCGGGAAGCCCAGAGCACGCAGCGTGATGCCCGAATAGAAGTCGATGTTCGGGTAGAGCTTGCGCTCGACGAAATACTCGTCCTGCAGCGCGATGCGCTCGAGCTCGATGGCGATGTCGAGCAGCGGATCGTCCTTGATGCCGAGCTCCTTGAGCACCTCATGCGTGGTCTGCTGCATGATCTTGGCGCGCGGGTCGTAGTTCTTGTAGACCCGGTGGCCGAAGCCCATCAGGCGGAACGGATCGTTCTTGTCCTTGGCGCGGTTGATGAATTCCGGAATGCGCTCCGGCCGGCCAATCTCGCCGAGCATCTTCAGCGCCGCCTCGTTGGCGCCGCCATGCGCCGGTCCCCACAGGCAGGCGATGCCGGCGGCGATACAGGCGAAGGGATTGGCGCCGGAGGAGCCGGCGAGGCGCACGGTCGAGGTCGAGGCGTTCTGTTCGTGATCGGCGTGCAGGATGAAGATGCGGTCGATGGCGCGCGAAAGGATCGGGTTGGCCTTGTACTCCTCGCACGGCACCGAGAAGCACATACGCAGGAAGTTCGACGAGTAGTCGAGGTCGTTCTTCGGGTACACGAAGGGCTGGCCGATCGTGTACTTGTAGGCCATGGCCGCCAGCGTCGGCATCTTCGCGATCATGCGGATCGAGGCGATCATCCGCTGCTGCGGATCCGAGATGTCGGTGCTGTCGTGGTAGAAGGCCGAGAGCGCGCCGACCGAGGCCACCATCACCGCCATCGGGTGGGCGTCGCGGCGGAAGCCGTGGAAGAAGCGGCTCATCTGCTCATGCACCATGGTGTGGCGCGTGACGCGGTAGTCGAAATCCGCCTTCTGCTCGGCGGTCGGCAGCTCGCCATAGAGCAGCAGGTAGCAGGTCTCGAGGAAGTCGCCGGTCTCCGCCAGCTGGTCGATCGGGTAGCCGCGATAGAGCAGCACGCCCTCGTCGCCGTCGATATAGGTGATCTCGCTCTCGCAGGCGGCGGTGGAGGTGAAGCCGGGGTCGTAGGTGAAGGTCCCGGTCTGGCTGTAGAGCTTGCCGATATCGATGACGTCCGGCCCGATGGTGCCCTTGAGGATAGGAAGATCCCAGCTCTCGTTACCGATGGTCAGAGTTGCGGATTTCGCCGAAGTGCCTTCGCTGGCGTCCATGCGGGGTCTCCCGAATTTGTGGAACCGAGTGATCGGAGCGCGTGTTGCGGGTGCTGCGCCGAGCCTTGCGGCAATATGCGCCGGAGACGGGGGAATGCCTCTTTTGCCGCCCGATGGACAAAGTCGTAGCGGTTTCGCTCCCTGCTCGCAAGCGCAGCGAAGACGGTATCGCGATGCGGCCGAAATCGAGTGATGAATCGATTTCCCATTCGCAGGCGCATCATGCGGGGCTGGCGACTCACGCCCGTGCGGGCACGCCCGTCTGGTCGGCGATGCGGGCGAGCGATTCCTCGCGTCCCAGCACCGCCAGCACGTCGAAGATGCCGGGCGAGGTGGTGCGGCCGGTCATAGCTGCCCGCAGCGGCTGGGCGATGGCGCCGAGCTTCACGCCCTTCTCCTCCGCCACCGCGCGCACCGCGGCCTCGGTGTCGGCGGCGTTCCACTCGGCCACCGAGACGAGCTTCTCGGCGGCGGCGGCGAGCAGCGCGCGCGCCTCGCCGGTGAGCAGGGCCTGCGCCTTGTCCTCGATCTCGAAGGGGCGCGATTTCCAGATATAGGTTGCACTGTCAATAAGTTCGACTAGCGTCTTCGCGCGCTCCTTGAGGCCCGGCATGGCGGCGAGCAGCTGCGCGCGGCGCTCGGGAGTCAGCGCGGCGGCGATCTCGGCGCCGTTCGGTATGTGCGGCAGCAACTTGTCGATCGCCGCCAGCAGCTCCTCGTCCGGCGTCGCCCGCATATAGAGGCCGTTGATGCTCTCCAGCTTGGCGAAGTCGAAGCGGGCGGCGGAGCGGCCGACCCGGTCGAGGTCGAACAGGGAGCTCATCTCCTCGGTGGAGAAGATCTCTTGGTCGCCATGGCTCCAGCCGAGGCGGACGAGGTAGTTGCGCAGCGCCGCCGGCAAATAGCCCATGGCACGGTAGGCATCGACGCCGAGCGCCCCATGGCGCTTGGAGAGCTTGGCGCCGTCCGGTCCATGGATGAGAGGGATATGCGCCATGCGCGGTACCTCCCAGCCCAGCGCATGGTAGATCTGCGTCTGGCGCGCGGCATTGGTCAGGTGGTCGTCGCCGCGGATGATGTGGGTGACGCTCATGTCGTGATCGTCGACCACGACGGAGAGCATGTAGGTTGGCGTGCCGTCCGAGCGCAGCAGCACGAGGTCGTCGAGCTCCTTGTTCTGGAACACGACGCGGCCCTGCACGAGATCGTCGATGACGGTCTCTCCCTCGGTCGGCGCCTTCAGGCGGATCGCCGGCTTGCGGTCGGTCGGGTACTCGGACGGGTCGCGGTCGCGCCAGCGCCCGTCATAGCGCGGCGGGCGGCCCTCCCTGCGCGCGGTCTCGCGCATCTCCTCCAGCTCCGCCGACGTCGCGTAGCAGGGATAGGCGCGCCCGGCGGCGATCATCTGCTCCACCGCCTCGCGGTGTCGTGCGGCGCGGGCGAACTGGTAGATGACGTCGCCCGACCAGTCGATGCCGAGCCATTTCAGCCCGTCGATGATGGCGTCGATCGCCTCCGGCGTGGAACGCTGGCGGTCGGTATCCTCGATGCGCAGCAGCATCTTCCCGCCCTTGGCGCGGGCGTAGAGCCAGTTGAACAGCGCGGTGCGCGCGCCGCCAATGTGCAGGAAGCCGGTGGGCGAGGGGGCGAAGCGGGTGACGACGGTCTCGGACATTTCTCTTCCGTCTCGCGCCGCGAAGGGCTGCGGCGTCAAAGCGTGGCGGGCGCGGACGGTGCGTGTACCATAGGTGCGCAACACCGCGAAAGCCGCGCCGTCGCCTGCTTCTGCCGGGCGATGGCGGCGTGGATGGGGCAGGGCGTCGGGGGGCGACGTGCAGGGCAGCGAGGAGCCGTCACAGCCACGGCCGGAGGAAGCGCGCCCACGTCCCCGGGCGCGGGCCGCGGCGCTCGCCCTCGGCGGTGTCCGCCGCGCGGCGGGCCATCGCTGGCCGCTGCCCTCGCTCGGTGCGTTGGTGCAGAGCCTTGCCGGGGCGCTGGCGCGCGAGCTGGACGACCGGCGCGGCTTCCTGTTCCTGCCCGTCGCGGTCGCGGTCGGCGCCGCACTGTATTTCGCCGCGCCGCATGAGCCGCTCCCCTATGTGGCGCTGGTGCCGACGGTGGTGTTCGCAGGGATCGCCGTGCTGGCGCGCGAAAGGCCCGTCGCGTTCCATCTCTTCGCGCTCCTTGCCGCCATCGCCGCCGGCTTCGCGCTGGCGAGCCTGCAGGTGCAGCGCATGGCGCATCCGGTGCTCGGCGAGCAGCTCAACGCGGCGGAGATTACCGGCTTCGTCGAAGCCACCGAGCACCGCCCGCGTGGCAGCCGTGTCACCGTTTTGGTCACCACCTTTCCGCGCCCGCTCGTCGATGCGCCGCGGCGCGTGCGCGTGACGCTGGCGGGGCGCGATCCGGCGGCCGTGGGCAGCCATGTGAAGCTGCGCGCCAGCCTCGGGCCGCCGCCGGGGCCGGCCTATCCGGGCGGCTTCGACTTCGGCCGCGCGGTCTGGTTCGACGGCATCGGCGCCACCGGTTATGCGCTCGGTCGCCCGCAAATCGTTCCGGCGCCTGTGATTCCGCCCGCCGGCCTGGCGCTGGCGACCTGGCTCGACCAGACGCGGCGGGCCATCGCCGCGCGCATCCGCGCCGCGCTGCCAGGCGAGGAGGGCGGGGTGGCGGTGGCGCTGGTCACCGGGCTCCGCGACGCGGTGGCCGAGCCGATCGAGGAGAGCATGCGCGTGTCCGGCCTGTCGCATATCCTCTCCATTTCCGGCCTGCACATGGCACTCGTCGCCACCACCGTCTTCTTCCTGGCGCGGGCGTTGCTAGCGCTGTTTCCGGACATTGCGCTGCGTTACTCGATCAAGGCCTGGGCGGTGGTGCCGGCGGCGTTGTCGGCGACCTTCTACCTGCTGCTCTCCGGCGCCGAGCTGGCGACCCAGCGCGCCTATGTGATGACGCTGATCGTGCTCGCCGGCATCGTCCTCGGCCGGCCGGCGCTAACGCTCCGCACGCTGGCGGTCGCGGCCCTCGCCGTGATGGCGCTCACGCCCTGGGCGGTGCTCGATCCCGGCGCGCAGATGTCCTTCGCCGCCACGCTGGCACTCATCGCCGCCTATGAGCGCTTCGGCCGCTATGTCAGCGCGCCGCCCGGCACAGCCGAGGACGCCGCCTGGCTGCGAAAGCCGGCGCGCTACGTGGCGGCGCTGGTGCTCGCCTCGCTGGCGGCGGGGCTCGCCACCGCGCCCTATGCCGCGTTCCATTTCCAGAGGTTGGCGCCGCTCAGCCTCGTCGCCAACCTCGCCGCCATGCCGGTGGTGTCCTTCGTCGTCATGCCGGCGGGGTTGGTCGGCGCCGTGCTGATGCCGTTCGGCTGGGACGATCCGGCCTGGCGACTGATGGGTTGGGGCATCGACGCGATGCGCGACATCGCCGACTTCGTCGCGAGCCTGCCGGGCGCCGACCGGGGCGTGCGCGCCATGCCGATGGCGAGCCTGATCCTGCTCAGCCTCGCCCTTATGGTGATATGTCTCGCCCGCACGCGGCTCGTCCTACTGGCACCGGCGCTCGCCGCGCTCGCACTGTGGATCGCCGCGCGCGAGCCGCGACCGGACGTCTTAGTCGATAGCGAAGCACGCACCGTGGCCGTGCGCGGGCCGGATGGCGCGCTCGCCGTCATGGGCGACCGGACAAACGGCCTCGCCGATCGCTTCGCGGTGGAGCAGTGGCTGAGCGCCGACGGCGACCGCGCGCGGTCCGGCTCGAAGGAAGTGACGGCTTCCGCCGCCTGCGATCCGCTCGGCTGCACGCTGCCGCTCGCGGATGGCGGCCTCGTCGCGCTGTCGCGCATCCCGGATTCGCTGGAGGACGATTGCCGCCTCGCCCGCATGCTGGTGACCACCAACGCGCCGCCGGCCGATTGCGGGGCAACCGTGATCCTCATCGATCCGCGGCAGGCAACCGGCGCGACGGCCTTCTATCGGACGGAGGAAGGGGATTTGCGGCTCGTTTCCGCCACGCTACCCTACGGTGGTCGACCCTGGCAGGCTTCCCCGCCACACGTTGCCACGACCGATGCCGCCGGAAGGCCGCCACCCACCGCCGGCGCGGCTCAAACCGGCAGACCGGCCGGCACACGCGAAACGGCAAGGCCGCGCGATCCGCTCGACGACATGACCGGCGAAAGCGCCTCGGAGCCACTAGCGGATCCCGCCGCTCCTCAGTAGCGCCGGAACAGGCCCACCAGCTTGCCCTGGATGCGCACGCGATCCGGGCCGAAGATGCGGGTCTCGTAGGCGGGGTTCGCCGCCTCCAGCGCCACCGAGGCGCCCTTGCGGCGCAGGCGTTTGAGGGTGGCTTCCTCGTCGTCGATCAGCGCCACGACGATCTCGCCGGTGTTGGCGGAATCGGTCTTGCGGATCAGCGCCAGGTCGCCGTCGAGGATGCCGGCCTCGACCATCGAATCGCCACGCACTTCGAGCGCGAAATGCTCACCGCCGGCCAGCATTTCGGGCGGCATGCTGATGGTGTGGTCGCGCGACTGGATGGCCGAGATCGGCGTGCCGGCGGCGATGCGGCCCATCACCGGGATGGGTACGGAGCGGCGCGAATCCTCACCGTCGTCCGAGGGGCGCACGCGGCCGAGATTGCCCTCGATGACATTGGGCGCGAAGGGACGCACGGGCTTGGGCGGCTGCGCGTCCTCCGGCAGGCGGATCACCTCCAGCGCCCGTGCCCGGTTGGGCAGGCGGCGGATGAAGCCGCGCTCTTCCAGCGCCGTGATCAGCCGGTGGATGCCGGACTTCGACCTGAGGTCGAGCGCCTCCTTCATCTCCTCGAAGGAAGGCGGCACGCCGTCCTTCTGCAGG
>JARBUD010000068.1 GCA_029239875.1 Xanthobacteraceae bacterium
CGCCCCGGGCCTGTCGCCCGCGCGACGCCAGACGAGAACAAAGATGCTTGAGACGCTGCGCAAGAGCGCTTCCGGAATAGTCGCCAAGATCCTGATGGGCCTGCTCATTGTGAGCTTCGGCATATGGGGCATCGCCGACGTGTTCCGCGGCTTCGGCAGCCAGACGCTGGCGACCATCGGCGACACCGAGATCACCGTTCCGGAGTTCCGCCAGCTCTACCAGCAGCGCCTGCAGCAGGTCAGCCAGCAGCTCAAGCGCGGCATCACGCCGGAGCAGGCGCGCGCCTTCGGTATTCCCGACCAGCTGCTGCAGGAACAGCTCGCGGAAGCCGCGCTGAACGACCAGGCCAAGTCGCTGGGCCTTGCGCTGTCGGACGCCGAGATCGCCCGGCGGGTGCAGAGCAACCCGGCCTTCTTCGGCCCGGGCGGCAGCTTCGACCCGAATTATTTCAACCAGCTGCTGCGCTCCAACGGCTTCACCGAGGCGCGCTTCGTAGAGGCCGAGCGGGGCCTCGCCGTGCGCCAGCAGCTGATCCAGTCGCTGGGCGGCGGCGTGACCGTGCCCCAGGTGCTGAAGGACGCCCTCGCCCGCTACGAGAGCGAGGAGCGCTCGGTCAACTACGCCATGCTGACCGCCAACGCCTTGCCGGCGCTGGCGGAGCCGTCGGACGAGGAGCTGCGCAAGTTCTTCGACGAGCGCAAGATCGCCTTCCGCGCGCCGGAATACCGCAAGGTCTCGGTGCTGGTCCTCACCCCGGAAGCCCTCGCAAATAGCGAGAGCATCTCCGACGCCGATGTCGAGGCCGCCTACAAGGCGAATCTCGCCTCCTACGGCACGCCCGAGAAGCGCGTCGTGCAGCAGATCGTGTTCCCCAACGAGCAGGAGGCCGCGGCCGCGGCGGCCCGCATCACGGCGGGCACGCCCTTCGCCGACATCGTCGCCGAGCGCAAGCTGGAGCCGAAGGACGTCGACCTCGGCGACGTCACCCGCGGCGACATCTTCGACAAGGCGGTGGCGGATGCGGCCTTCGCGCTGGCGCCGGACGCGACCAGCGGCGTGGTGGCCGGCCGCTTCGGTCCGGTGATCGTGCATGTCGGCACCGTCACCCCCGGCACGACGAAGCCGCTCGCCGAGGTCGCGGGCCAGATTCGCACCCAGCTTCAGCTCGACACCGCCCGCCGCGCGGTGCTGACGAAGTACGACCAGATCGAGGACGAGCGCGCCGGCGGCGCCATGCTCGCCGAAATCGCCTCCAAGGCCGGGATCCCCGTCCAGAGCTTCGACACCAACGTCCAGGGCCAGACGCCGGACGGCTCGTCCATCCCTTCCATCCCCGGCCGCGCGGAAGTGCTGCGCGGTGCCTTCGCCGCCGATGTCGGCTCGGACAACGACCCCGTCCAGCTGCCGCAGAACGGTGGTTATGTCTGGTTCGCCGTCGACGGCATCACCCCGCCGCGCGACCGCACCTTCGAGGAGGCGCGCGCGCAGGTGCTCGACCGCTGGAAGCAGGACCAGACCGCGCAGGCGCTCGACAAGAAGGTGGAGGACATCAAGGCCAAGGTCGCGGGCGGCGATGCCTTCGACAAGGCGGTGACCGACGCCGGCCTCGAATTGCGCGCCGCCAACGGCCTGCGCCGCGGCCGCGCCGCCGACGGCGTGCCGCAGGACATCCTAGAAGCTGTCTTCGAGACCCCGCAGGGCCAGGTCGGCTCCTCCCTCGCCGAGGGCGGCGAGAGCCGCCTGCTGTTCCAGGTGCTGCGCGTCAGCGTGCCGCCGGCAGCGACGCAGGACGAGAAGCTGCTCTCCGACGTGCGCCAGAGCCTCGAGAACGACCTGATGACGGAATATGTTGTCGAGCTGCAGGGCCAGCTCGGCCCCCGCATCAACCGCGCGGCCCTCGACCAGATCGTCGGCACCGACGCGGTCAACTGATCGGGGACCATGCATGAGCCTGACACCCGACGAAGCGGACTTCGCGAGCGCCTATGCGCGCGGCGAAGCGCAAGTGGTCACGACCACGCTGATCGCCGACCTTGAGACGCCGGTCTCGGCCTTCCTCAAGATCGCCGGCGAGAAGCCGAACAGCTTCCTGCTCGAATCCGTGGAGGGCGGCGCCACGCGCGGGCGCTACTCGATGATCGGCATCGAGCCGGACGTGATCTGGCGCTGCCGCGGCGACGCCGCCGAGATCAACCGGCGCGCCGCCACCGATGCCGACGCGTTCGAGCCCTGCCCGGACAAGCCGCTGATCTCACTGCGCAAGCTGGTCGAGGAATCGCGCATCCATCTGCCGGAGGGCGCCCCACCCATGGCGGCGGGCGTGTTCGGCTATCTCGGCTACGACATGGTCAGGCAGATGGAACGCCTGCCGCAGGCCAAGCCCGACATCCTCGGCGTGCCGGACGCGATCTTCATCCGCCCGACGGCGATGGTGGTATTCGACGCCGTGCGCGACGAGATCACCCTCGTCACGCCGGTGCGGCCGGAGGCGGGCGTCTCCGCCAGCGCAGCCTACGAGAAGGCGCGCGAGCGGCTGGACAAGATCGGCGCCGCGCTCGACAGCGCCCTGCCCAATTTGCCGGCCGAGGACGCCTTCCATCAGGTTGTGGCGCCGCAGTCTAATACCGCGCCGGACACCTATCGCGAGATGGTGGAGCGGGCGAAGGAGTACATCCGCGCCGGCGACATCTTCCAGGTGGTGCTCTCCCAGCGCTTCGAGGCGCCCTTCGCCCTGCCGCCCTTCTCGCTCTACCGCTCGCTGCGGCGGGTCAACCCGGCGCCGTTCCTGGTCTATTTCAACTTCGGCGGCTTCTCGCTGGTGTGCTCCTCGCCGGAGATCCTCGTCCGCCTGCGCGACGACACCGTCACCATCCGCCCCATCGCCGGCACCCGCCGGCGCGGCGCCACCCCGCATGAGGACAAGGCGCTGGAGGACGAGCTGCTGGCCGACCCGAAGGAACGCGCCGAGCACCTGATGCTGCTCGACCTCGGTCGCAATGACGTCGGCCGCGTCTCCAGGATCGGCTCGGTGCATGTGACCGACAGCTTCTTTATCGAGCGCTACAGCCAGGTGATGCACATCGTCTCCAACGTCGAGGGCGAGCTCGACGCGCGCCACGACGCGCTCGATGCGCTCGCCGCCGGCTTTCCGGCCGGCACCGTCTCGGGCGCGCCGAAGGTGCGGGCGATGGAGATCATCGACGAGCTGGAATCCGACAAGCGCGGCATCTATGCCGGCGCCATCGGCTATTTCGGCGCCGACGGCGAGATGGACACCTGCATCGTGCTGCGCACCGCGGTGGTGAAGGACGGGCGCATGTACGTCCAGGCCGGCGCCGGCATCGTCTACGACTCCGTACCGGAGAGCGAGCTGCAGGAATGCGTCAACAAGGCCAAGGCGCTGTTCCGCGCCGGCGAGGAGGCGGTGCGCTTCGCCGCCCGGGCGGGACGGGCGCAGTGATGATGGGAAGGGCGCGTCACGAGCGATGGCGGGGCTGGTGAAGCCGTAACCGTCATCCCGGACGGCCGCAGGCCGATCCGGGATCGCTCGAAATCGGAGAGCGATCCCGGCTCTTCGCTCCGCTTCGGCCGGGATGACAACGAGGTGTTCGGCTTGACCCGGCGCCGTCAGTCCCCCTAGAGCTTGCTCTGAACATCACGAGCCGCGCGATGATCCTTCTCGTCGACAATTACGACAGCTTCACCTGGAACCTCGTCCACTATCTCGGCGGACTCGGGGTCGAGGTGGAAGTGCGCCGCAACGACACTCTCACCGTGGACGAGGCGCTGGCGCTCAAGCCCGAGGCCATCGTCATCTCCCCCGGCCCGGCCACGCCGAACGAAGCCGGCATCTGCCTCGACCTCATCTCCCGCGCCGCCGGCGAAGGCGTGCCGGTGTTCGGCGTCTGCCTCGGCCACCAAGCCATCGGCCAGGTGTTCGGCGGCGACGTCATCCGCGCGCCGCTGCCGATCCACGGCAAGCTGTCCGAGGTGAAGCACAAGGGTGAAGGCGTGTTCCGCGGCATCAACGGCCCGTTCAAGGCGACGCGCTACCACTCGCTGGTGGTCAAGCGCGACACGCTGCCAGACGACCTCGCAGTGACCGCCGAGACCGATGACGGGCTGATCATGGGCCTGTCGCACAAGGCGCTGCCGGTGCATGGGGTGCAGTTCCACCCCGAGAGCATCGCCTCCGAGCACGGCAAGACCATATTGAAGAACTTCCTCGATCTGGCGCGGGCGTGGAACGCCGGCCCCGGCCGGAAGCGGGCGGCGTAGCGACAAGAACGACAGGCGGGGAACCGGGGAAACATGGACAACCTCAAGCCCATCATCGGCAAGCTGGCCACCGGCACCACACTGACGCGCGCCGAGGCGGCGGCGGCCTTCGACGTGATGATGTCCGGCGAGGCCACGCCCTCGCAGATCGGCGCCATCCTCATGGGGCTGCGCGTGCGCGGCGAGGACGTGGAGGAGATCGCCGGCGCGGTCTCCACCATGCGCGCCAAGATGCTGCGGGTGGAAGCGCCGGCCGACGCGGTCGACGTGGTCGGTACCGGCGGCGACGCTTCCGGCTCCTACAACATCTCCACCTGCGCCTCCTTCATCGTCGCCGGCGCCGGCGTGCCGGTCGCCAAGCACGGCAACCGGGCGCTGTCCTCCAAGTCCGGCGCCGCCGACGTGCTGATGGCGCTCGGTGTGAAGATCGACCTCGCGCCAGAGCAGATCGCCCAGTGCATCCGGGAAGCCGGCATCGGCTTCATGTTCGCGCCGGCACATCATCCGGCGATGAAGCATGTCGGCCCGAGCCGGGTGGAGATGGGCACGCGCACCATCTTCAACCTCATCGGCCCGCTGTCGAACCCGGCAGGCGTGACCCGGCAGATGGTCGGCGTCTTCGCCCGCACCTGGGTCGAGCCGATCGCCGAGGTGCTGCGCACCCTCGGTTCCGCCCGCGCCTGGGTGGTGCACGGCTCGGACGGCCTCGACGAGATCACGACCACGGGACCGACCTATGTCGCCGAGCTGAAGGACGGTACGATCCGCTCCTTCGAAATCGCCCCGGAGACCTTCGGCATCGCCCGCGCGGCGCCCGAGGCGCTGAAGGGCGGCGACGGCGCGGCCAATGCGCTGGCGTTGCGCGCGGTGCTGGCGGGCGAACCGAGTGCCTATGCCGATGTCGCCCTGCTCAACGCCGCCGCCGCGCTAGTGGTGGCCGGCAGGACCAACGAGATCGGCGAGGGGCTGGAGATCGCCCGCGCCAGCCTCAAGGGGGGCCATGCCGAAGCGGCGCTCGACCGCCTGATCGCGGTCTCGTCGCTGGTGACGGCGGAGTAACGGATAGACATGGCCGACATTCTCGAGCGCATCGCCGCCTATAAGCGCGAGGAGATCGCGACCGCCAAGCGCGAGCGGCCGCTCGCCAAGGTGCGCGCCGCAGCCGAGGCCGCGGATGCGCCGCGCGGCTTCCTGAGGGCCATCGAGGCGACGATCGCTGCGGGGCACACCGCGCTGATCGCCGAGATCAAGAAGGCGAGCCCGTCCAAGGGACTGATCCGCCCCGATTTTGATCCGCCGTCGCTTGCCGCCGCCTATGAGGCCGGCGGCGCGGCGTGCCTGTCGGTGCTGACCGACACGCCCTCCTTCCAGGGCGCGCCGGAATTCCTCGTCGCCGCCCGTGCCGCCTGCGCGCTGCCGGCGCTGCGCAAGGACTTCATGCACGACACCTATCAGGTGTACGAGGCGCGGAGCTGGGGCGCCGACTGCATCCTCGTCATCATGGCCTCGGTGGACGACGCTCTGGCGCTCGACCTCGTCGAGACCGCGCATGGCCTCGGCATGGATGCCCTCGTGGAGGTGCATTCCGACGACGAGCTCGACCGCACGCTGAAGCTCCCAGCGAAGCTGGTCGGCATCAACAACCGCAACCTGCGTACCTTCGAGGTGACGCTCGCCACCTCCGAGCGGCTGGCCCCGCGCGTTCCGGCCGACCGGGTGATCGTCGGCGAGAGCGGCATCTTCACGCCGGACGACATCGCCCGCCTCGCCAAGGTGAGGATCGACACGATCCTCGTCGGCGAGAGCCTGATGCGGCAGGCGGACGTGGCCGCGGCAACCCGCGCCCTGCTCGCCCCGCCTGCCCTGCGCGCGGCCGGCTGAGCATGGCGGACGAACCCCGCCTGACCCATCTCGACGCCGCCGGCGCCGCCAACATGGTGGATGTTGCCGACAAAGCGGTCACCGACCGCATCGCGGTGGCCGAGGGCGCGGTGCGGATGAAGGCCGAGACGCTCGACCTCATCCTCTCTGGCAACGCCAAGAAGGGCGACGTGATCGGCACGGCGCGGCTCGCCGGCATCATGGCGGCCAAGCGCACGCATGAACTGATCCCGCTCTGCCACGCGCTGCTGCTCTCCAAGGTGGCGGTGGAGATCGAGCCCGATCCCGCCCTGCCCGGCCTGACCGTGCGCGCCACCGTGCGCACCACCGGCCAGACCGGGGTGGAAATGGAGGCGCTGACCGCCGTCTCCGTCGCGTGCCTCACCGTCTACGACATGGCAAAGGCCGTCGACCGCTTCATGCGGATCGAGAATGTGCGGCTGCTGGAAAAATCCGGCGGCCGCTCCGGCCACTGGCAGGGCGAGTAGCGATCATGGCGCTGATGCCTGTCGAGGAGGCACTGGCCCTCCTGCTCTCCGCCGCGGGGCCGCTTCCCGGCGAGAGCGTGCCGCTGGAGGAGGCCGCCGGTCGCGTGCTCGCCGCCCCGGTGATCGCCCGCCGCACCACGCCGGGCGCCGACGTATCCGCCATGGACGGCTACGCCCTG
>JARBUD010000069.1 GCA_029239875.1 Xanthobacteraceae bacterium
CCGCGGTTCTTGTCGTGCTGTCGATTTTCCTGCGCCATCGAGGCTCGCCCGAATCTAAGCCTGTCGCCGCTGCAAATTCGGAGACGGGTGGCTGACCCGCGCCATCATCACCTCGACACCCTGGAGAGGCCGCCATGACCGACCGCCTGAAAATGCAGGATCCGCGCAAGCAATATCCCGCGCCGCCCTTTCCCAAGCAGCCGCAGCCTGTTCCCGGAGCCGACGGGCGGCAAGGAATCGCCTGATGCCGAGCATCGCCTGAGTCCAGACCGTGAAGATCGCCACCTTCAACGTAAACGGCATCAACGGACGCCTGCAGGTGCTCCTGCGCTGGCTGGAGAACGCGCAGCCGGACGTCGTGTGCCTACAGGAACTGAAGGCACCAGACGAGCGCTTTCCGATCCGTGAGATCGAGAAGGCCGGCTATGGCGCGATCTGGCAAGGCCAGAAAAGCTGGAACGGCGTGGCCATCCTTGCCCGTGGCCGTGAGCCGATCGCCACCCGCCGCGGCCTGCCGGGCGACCCCACCGACGGCCAGAGCCGCTTTATCGAGGCGGCGGTCGCGGGATTGGTTATTGCCTGCCTCTATCTACCAAACGGCAATCCCGTGCCCGGACCGAAGTTCGACTACAAGCTGCGCTGGTTCCGTCGGCTGACGGATTACGCCGCGGAGTTGCTGGCACTCGACGTGCCGGTCGTTCTTGCCGGCGACTACAACGTCATGCCGACGGAGCTCGACGTCTACAAACCCGAACGCTGGATCGACGACGCGCTGTTCCGGCCAGAGGTGCGGGAGGCATTTCGCGTCCTTGCCGACCAGGGCTGGACGGATGCGCTGCGCACGCTGCATCCTGGCGAGCGCATCTATACCTTCTGGGATTATTTCCGGGACGCGTGGGGCCGCAACGCCGGCCTGCGCCTCGACCATTTCCTGCTCAGTCCGGCCGTGGCAGACCGGCTGGTCGCCGCTCATGTCGATCGCGCCGTTCGCGGCTGGTACAGGGCCAGCGATCACGCGCCGGTCTGGATCGAGCTTTCGGACAAGGCCTGGCCGACGCGAGGCCTGGGTTCGGCCTCGTCCGCCGCTAGCGCATCAGTCCCGCGGCGCGAAGCGCGTCCTCAATGATCTTCTTCACGCTGGATGCGTGGGATGCCGGCGATTTCCAGCGCGCACCCGACGCATAGGCCTCGGGTTCCGCCTTACTCATCTCCGGTGTGCGGGCCGCGAGCGGTGGCAGTGCTGCTCGATTGTCTTGCACGACGGCCGGGACGGCGCTCGCCAATGCACCACCCTCACGCGCCTCTGAGATGCCCCAGAACTGCGCGATCTCCCGTGTCGAGGATATGCCCACGTCCAGCATGTACGGGCCGGCGCTGCCGAGGTCGCCGCCCAGCGGCGTCCCATGTCCCATCGCGGCAACAGCGTTCAGTTCGATCACCGCTTCGCCCGCCTCGTTGCACCAGATGCGTTTGGTGCGGGCTCCGAGAACCTCCGAGCGCGTCGGCATCTCGCCGAGTTGGTGGACGCTGCGCCATTGCGCGGCGATATCCTCGGCGTTGGAAGGTGCCACCGTGTGATCGGCCGATCCCTGCCAGATCGTCACCCGCGGCCACGGACCCGGATGCCGCGACGCGTTGCGCAGGAGTGCCCAGAGTTCCTCATCCGAGGCCGCCCCCTGACCGCGCATGCAGTCGAAGGCTTCCGGAACGGAGGTCGCACAGCCATAGGCCAGGCCGGCGATGACAGCACCGCCTGCGAAAACCTCGGGGTAGGTTGCAAGCATGACGGACGCCATCGCGCCGCCCGCCGACAGGCCGGTGACGAAGATCCTGTCCCGGTCGAGACCATGGGCGACGACCATCGCCTCTATCATCTGGCGGATGGAGAGCGGCTCACCGGCATCGCGCCTGGTATCGCCGGGACGAAACCAGTTGAAGCACAGATTGGGATTATTGCCGTGATGCTGCTCCGGATAGAGCAGCGCGAAGCCGGCATGATCGGCCAGTTGCGACCAACCGGCATGGTAGTCGTAGCCGGCCGCGCTCTGGGTGCAGCCATGCAGCACGACGACGAGCGGCGCGCCCTTGGCGAGGTTCGCCGGAAGGTAGAATCGAGACTTCAGTCCCCCCGGATTCGATCCGAAATCAGAGAGCGTGGAAAGTCGATCGGGTGAGGTTGAGCCGGGGAAAGGGCCAATCTGTCGCCCGCGAAACGCAGCGAGACGGGCGATGGTATCTGACATTGTCCGCAATGGAGGCAGTCCTCGTTGTGACGCCCGGGACGGACGATCATGTGCCTAACGCGCTCGCAACCAGATCGTTGCTGCACTGCACAATAACAAGGGGCGGGCTGCGGAGAATGTCGAGGGCGGCCGGCCTTCCGGGCTGGCCGCCCGTTGTTTTAGCGGCGTTCGCGGAGATAGAGTGTCTCCTCATCGTCGCGTTGCCGACCGCCCAAGGCGGCGGCAACGCAGGCAATGAACGCCCCGATCATCAGCGAGAGGGCGCCGAGCAGCGCGAAGGTGGCGCCAGCCTTGCGGGCCGCATCGGCGGCCTGCTGGGTCTTGACCTTCGCATCATTGATCTGAGCGAGCACGGCATCGACACGGGCCGTCGCATCCGCCTCAGAGAGGCCGGTGCGGGCAGCGACGAGTTGGCCGAGATAGGCCTTGTCCGGTGCCGAGACCTCGCCGGCGGCGGCGCTGGCGATCAGGATGCGTGAGGCCTGCGCGGCCGCTGCGGCATTGCCCTCGGCACCCGGCGCTGCCAGCTGTGCGGGATCGCTGGGGCGGAATAGCGCATCGACGAAATAGGACGTTGCATCCGAGCCGTTATCGGATCCTGCATTGGCAGTCGCTCCGGCCGAAGCCCCCAGCGCCGCGCCGGAGGCGACGGTTGAAGCCGCGTGGGCGCCGGTACCGATCACCCCGGACAGCGCCGAGCCGAGCAGCGAGACTACCAGGATCGTCGCCACCGCCCAGGCCAGAAACCCGTGCGCCGTATCGCGGAAGAAGGTCTCGTCGGTGGCGATGCCGACCCATCTGGTGCGGAGCCGTCCGGTCAGATACCCGCCGAGACCCGATGAAAGCCATTGCACGATCACGAGCCAGATGGCGGTGGATACAGCAAAGGTGGTGACGCTGGCGCTCTCGTTTGACCATGGAGACACCATGGTTAGTCCGAGGCCGGAGCCTAGAAGCATGAGAACGAAGGTGAGCGTGGCGGCGGCGGAGGCGCCGGCGATGATCGGCCCCCAGCTCACGGCGGAAGAGGAGGATTCGGCCGATGGGGTCACATCAGCCGCCGGGTAGGTCGAGGTCATGATTTCCTCCTGCCGAATGAACGAGTCCGAAAGCAGGACAGCCACCGCCGCGGTGCCGGGTGGCTATCGAGATCAGGCGACTTTTGCCATTGCGTTTGCAGATGCGTCCGCTAGCGCTGTGAGCGCCTTGTCGGTCATGGATTCTTCCTTCAGGGTGGCGTCGAGCAGCGTCACCGCGTCCTTCAAGCCGAGCACTTGAGCCCAGCGCTTCAGCGTGCCGTAGCGGGTGATCTCGTAGTGCTCGACCGCCTGCGCCGAGGAGATGAGGCCGGCATCGATCGCGGGCGTTCCCTTGAAGCTCTCGATGATCTCCTCGCCTTCGGCGACGATACCCTCGATGGCGTCGCAGGTCTTGCCCTGGGCGCGCTTGCCCATCAATTCGAACACCTGCTGCAGGCGCTGGACATGACCTTCGGTCTCGTTCTTGTGCTTCTCGAACGCCGCCTTCAGCTCTGGCGCCGACGCCGCGCGAGCCATCTTCGGCAGATTCTTCAGAATCGTCCGCTCGGCGTAATAGATGTCCTTGAGCGTGTCGTGGAAGAGATCTTCCAGCGTCTTTTCCTTTGCCATGGGATTTGTCCTTTGTCGCTCAACCGGAGCGTTTCTTTTCACGGGCACGTGAATAAGATCGACCACTAACCCCGAAACGAAGACAAAGGTTCCCTGAAAGTCACGGCGAGTGAAAAGACTCGCCAACAAACTTACCTGACCACCACAAATACTTATTGAAGGAAGATATGAGTGCCGCCTTTCCAGCTGCTGGCCAGCGGCGCAAGCGGCACATGCTCGGCGGCGCTGGCTCAGTCCCGCTTCCGGGCCGGCCATGTCGCGGCCAGGGCCAGCACCATGGCGACGTAGGCTAGAGCGATGGATTTCGGCGTGATCGGTCTCTCCCGGCCGAGAGTGGGACGTTTCGGCACTACGCGATAGTCGATGGTGCAATCATGGGCTGCGCCGCCTCCTCGATGCGGTCTTCATTGGCGGCGATGACGAGGTCGTTGCCGCGCTCGGCGGCGATGCGGGCGAGCTCGCGGCCGATGCCGGTGGAAGCGCCGGTGACGACGGCGAGCTGTTTGACGACATAGGTCATGGGCTTCTCCTATGGGTTGAGCACGACCTTGATGCAGCCGTCTTCCTTCTCGCGGAACGTCTTGTAGAGGTCCGGTCCGTCCTCAAGTCTGGCGCGGTGGGTGATGACGAAGGATGGGTCGATCTCGCCCTTCTGGATGCGCTCCATCAGCAGCGGCAGGTAATGTTGGACCGGCGTCTGGGCCATGCGGAACTTCAGCCCGCGATTGATCGCCGAGCCCATCGGCACCTTGTCGAGGAAGCCGCCATAGACGCCGACTACCGAGACCGTGCCGAAGTTGCGGCAGCAATGAATGGCCTGGCGGAAGACATGCGGCCGGTCCGTGCCCATGAACAGCGCCGTCTTCACCCGGTCGAGCATGGAATCGGCGCTCGCCATCGGCTCGGCCTCGGTGCCGACCGCGTCGATGCAGGCATCGGCGCCGCGCCCACGGGTGAGCTCCATGATGCGCTCGTAAATATCCTCTTCCATGTAATCGAGCGTGAGCGCGCCGCTCTCCCGGGCGAGCGCCAGCCGCTCCGGCACGGTGTCGACGGCGATCACCCGCTCCGCACCGAGCAGGAAGGCGGAGCGGATCGCCATCTGGCCGACCGGCCCGCAGCCCCAGATTGCGATGGTGTCACCGGGCTGGATGTCGCAGAACTCCGCCGCCATGTAGCCGGTGGGGAAGATGTCGGAGAGGAACAGTACTTGGTCGTCGGTCATCCCCTCCGGCACCTTGATGGGTCCGACATCGGCATAGGGAACGCGCAAATATTCCGCCTGTCCGCCGGCATAGCCGCCGAGCAGGTGGGAATAGCCGAACAGGCCGGCCGGAGAGTTGCCCCACAACTTGGTGGCGGCGTCGCGGTCTGGATTGGTGCGCTCGCAGCCGGAATAGAAGCCGCGCTTGCAGAAGAAGCATTCGCCGCAGGAGATGGTGAAAGGCACCACGACGCGGTCGCCCACCTTCAGCTTGGGGTTCTGCGCCCCGACTTCGACGACTTCGCCCATGGTTTCATGACCGATCACGTCACCGCTCTTCATCCCGGGGATGATACCGCCATAGATATGTAGGTCGGAGCCGCAGATGGCGCAGGAAGTGACCTTGATGATAGCGTCGCGGCCATCCTCTATCCGCGGATCCGGCACGCTCTCGCAGCGTATGTCGCCCTTGCCGTGCCAGGTCAGCGCTTTCATGGAGGCCTCTCCTCGGAATGCTGTGCGACAATGCTCCTGATGTGGGCTCGTTCCGCCAGCGCAGCCAATACTTTGAGAGAAAGGTATTCCGGCCTAGCGGCCTCGGCGCTGGCTGCGATTCCTAGGCAGGAACCGCGACCAGACAGCGTGGTTATCCTGCGGCCGTACACTCGTGCCGGCCAAGGACCACCGATGAGTTCCGCACGTTAAAGCCGGCCGGCGTCAAAGCGGCGCTTTCCGATCGGGGCCGAATTCATCAATGGACAATGCGATTTCCGAGTATGGGCACCGGACCACAAGCAGGTCGAGCTTCTGATCGAGGGGCGTGTGCCAATCGCGCTGGATGGCGGACCCGACGGCTATTTTTCGGTGCGGGTCAGTGATGTGGCCGTGGGCGCACGCTACGCCTATCGGCTAGATGGGGAGGGACCCTTTCCCGACCTCGCCTCGCGTTTCCAGCCCATGGGTGTGTATGGCCCCTCGGCAGTGATCGATCCGTCCTCGTTTGCCTGGACGGACAAGGAATGGCCTGGACTGCCGCCGGCCGGCAACGTGCTCTACGAGATGCATATCGGCACCTTCACGCCGCAGGGCACCTTTGCCGCCGCAACGGAGTATCTCGGCTTCCTGAAAGAACTCGGCGTCACCGCGATCGAGCTGATGCCGGTAGCCGACTTCCCCGGCGATTTCGGCTGGGGCTATGACGGGGCCGTCGAAAACGGGCGCGCGAGCGCTCCAATGCGCGGTCACCGCCGCCTGCAAATCCTCGGCCTTCACGTGCGCTCTCCCGATTCGTGTTCGATGACGTATTCGATGTGGTGGCGCCCGCCGACGCTTTCGCGGATCACCACCCTGACGCCGAATACCTCGGCGATGAGGCCCGGCGTCAGCACTTCGCCCGGCGTCCCGAAAGCCACCAGCTTGCCTCCAGCCAACACGCCGATCCGGTCGCAGAACAGCGACGCCAGGTTAAGGTCGTGCAGCGCGACCACGCAGGTCAGGCCGAGGCGGCGGACCAAGGCGAGGATGGCGAGCTGGTGCTGGATGTCGAGGTGGTTGGTCGGCTCGTCAAGGATCAGCTCGCGCGGCTCCTGCGCCAGTGCGCGCGCGATGTGGACGCGCTGGCGTTCGCCGCCGGACAGCGTGTGCCAAGGCTGGTTGTGCCGCTCCGCAAGGCCGACCCGCCCCAGAGCCGCATCG
>JARBUD010000047.1 GCA_029239875.1 Xanthobacteraceae bacterium
ATAGCGGGCTTTGTGGAGCCAATTCCTCATAATGGTAGCCTTGGTTTGCGTCCCAACGACTAAGCCATTGTGAGAATTGAGTTTCTGGAGCGGGCGAAGGGAATCGAACCCTCGTATGCAGCTTGGGAAGCTGCCGTTCTACCATTGAACTACGCCCGCTCGGCCGGCGCACATTAGGGGCGAGGACGGGGTGGTTCAAGCCCCTGGGACGAGACATTCAGCGGTCTTTGACGCGTGCCTGAGACGAGCCGGTCGTAGGGCTCATTGCCCCACATCCCACCAACCATCCGACCGCTGCGTCGCCAGAATGCACCCTTCGGCCTGCCAAGTTCGGCGTCCAACGCGGCGCGGACAGATAGCTGGACCAAGCTTTCAGCCTTCCCAGAATTGCTACGCGGGTAGCCATCGCGGCGCACCAGCAGCGCGGCGGCAGCGCGGATTCAGCTACCCGAAGGCGGAGGACGGTACCTCCACAGCTTCACCGTGCTTCCGCCTGGGATATGGCTCATATAATGTCCGAGGACGCCTTGGTGGCGGGCCGCGGACCGCTTACGCAGGAAGAGACCGATAATACCGCACATGAAAAACGTCGAGACGCGCGACGCCGGGGCTGACGAGACGAAGCCTACCATGCTCGCCAGTGCCCCAAGTCCGCCCAGCACGCTCTACATCGACACAGATGCGGACAGGCAAATGCTGGAGGGGTCGCTTTTCGCACTAGCGCTCATCCGCCGGCGAGATGGCACTGGCAGCTCGATCGGCAACTTCGCGACCAAACTGATCGGCCAAGCCCCTGAATCCTATGCGCAATTGTTCCAGGACCTGTTCGTGCTGCATATGCTGGAAGACAAGCGCGACGGCTTCTTCGTGGAAGTCGGCACCGGCGATGGCATCCAGATCTCGAATACCTACCTGCTCGAGAAGACATATGGATGGAACGGCGTGGTTGTGGAACCGAATCCGACGTTTCACGACGCGCTTCGCCGCAATCGCCGATGTGCCATCTCGACCGATTGCATTCTCGACGTAAGCGGCCGGGTGGTGACCTTCAATTGCGCACGGGTTCCAGAATTCTCCGGCGTCGCCGAGTTCAGCGAGATTCCGGGCGGCTCGAACGAGAACGCGGATCGTGTCGCCAGCGTGGGATCGGTCGAGCTGACGACAGTCTCCCTCAACGATCTGTTGGCGAAAGCCGGTGCGCCAAGACAGATCGACTATCTTTCTCTCGACGTCGAAGGCTCCGAATTCGCGATCCTGAACACCTTTGATTTCGAATTGTGGAACATTTCCTGTTTGACGGTCGAACACAACTACAACCTTCGTCGCGAAGACGTCTACGAATTGCTGTTATCCAAGGGATATACTCGGGTTTTTTCCGAACTATCCCGCTGGGATGACTGGTATGTATCAACTGGCCTGCTCAACCGGCGCCCGGACGGAAATGATTTTACTGACGTTCTGGTCGATGGCGGCGTCACCTTCGGCAGCGGCTTCGGACCGCCCGAGGGTCCCTTGGCGGAACTCGGGCTGCCGCGCGTTTTCCGCTGGCTGGTGGGCCTTCGTGGACAGCTGCAACTACGCAGTGCCAAGCGGGGTGTACGGATCATCGAGCTTCAAGTCCGCAACGGACTGCCGGACCAGTTAATGGCTGTCTATCTCGCCGATCGCCTCATTGGCGCTTTCGAGCTTCCGAGCGCGGGTATTGGGCAGCTTCTCACGTTGCGCTGCACGGCCTTCTTCGAAGCGGGCAAGCAGCCCATCACCATCCAGACGGCGTGCGCCTCGACACCCGATGCCATAGGACGGGAGCTCTCCATAATCATTGAAGAGCTGGTCTTTGTGGACGGGCTGGAATCAGGAACGGAGGTGAAGTAGCCGCAGGGAACGGAGCCTACGCCTATCTGGTCGCCCGAAAACAAACAAGCAGAACCGGTTTCATGATCTCTCACCAATACAAATGCATATTCGTCCATATTCCCCGATGCGCCGGAACAAGCATAGAAGTCTGGCTCGGCGGAACCGATCTGTGGCTAACTGAGCCCGACAAGAAGCACCTCCTTGCCAGCCAAGCAAAGAAGATATACGCGGATTACTGGGACGATTATTTCAAGTTCTCAATCGTCCGGAATCCTTTTTTGCGTACGCGATCGTGCCTCAAGTTTTCCGAGTATTTCGGCATCAATGTTTCGCCGGACGGATCGCTCGATTTTTCTGGTTATCGCACCCATTTCGGAGAGGACGTCGTCGTCGAGTACGACTATCGATTCTACGATCGGGCCGACATGGTGAACGCCCGCCATCTTCCCGGGCAGGTCTATAGCAACATCATCGATGAGCCGTTGGACTTCATCGCGCGTTTCGAGACACTGGCCGACGACATGGCCCATGTGCGGCGCGTCGTCGGCCATCCGCAGCCCTTCGACAAGCATGAAGAGGCTTCGGAGGGCGCCGCCCGCACGTATAGACTGACTGACAAGGATATCGCTTATATCAGATCGATGTACGACAAGGATTTCTCGGCATTGAAATACTCTTCCGAACCGCCGAATCTCCGATAGTCACCATGCGCCGAAGACCGTGGAAGTCGGCTTATCCATCGACATCGTACTGGATTTTCCGCAACGCGGCCCATTTCTCGTAGAATATCTGATCCTCGCGTGTGGACTGAACCGAGGCCGCCTCCGAAAGGAGGTCGGCCAGGGCAGAAACGACATCGCCGAAAACATTCTCTGCCGGCTCGGCATACGAAGGATTTCCGACACCCACCGCAACGATCCGGATTTGGCGCACATCAAGTCGCCAGCCGAGTTCTTGCTGCAATTGCCCGCGTGCCGTTTCCGAAAGGCACAGGAATCGTGATGCGTGCCGCAGGAGGAGCCGGGTCTCCGACCATTCACGCCTGGTCGCAAAGGCGGCCGGATCGAAAATCCGCTCGCCGACTATCGCGATCGAGGGAGTTTCGATCGGTGTCGAACAGCCGGTGGAAAAGAAGACATCCGCTCTATAATGCTGGGCTACACGTTCGATCAGCTGTGAATCGGCCGGCGTATAGGCGGCGGTATAGGATGGAAAGCCGATCAGATTGAATGACGGCTCCGGCGGAGTATCGCCGCGGTCCAGAACCAACAACTCGACGCCATCGCGCAGGCCGAGGCCATTCAGGACGGGTTGCCAGAAGTGGCGCGCACTCCCCCTGTCGAACTGGAAAGCGATTCCATCGACCAGCACCTTCATGTCGCCGCCCCGGAGACGGATTCGGACGTCGACGATCTCGACAGATTTTCGAGAGCGACCTGCGCCATATCGTAAAAATCAATCTGCGGGTCGAGGTCCAAGGCTTTCCCGGTCAGCGCATCGAGCTCGGTGCGGAATATTCGGTCATCCGAGAAAAATCGCTCCGATATCAGACTGCGCGCATACTGGCGCATGACCCTGTGCCCCTCCTCGATGCCCCTCGTGTTCGGACGCGTCGAGATGCCGTCGGGGTTCTGAAAGTAAACGACGTGTGGAATGTTGATCTTGTAGAAGATTTTTCCTTTCGTCAGGCACCGCATCCAGAATTCATAGTCGCCGGCGGATTTCAGCGACACATCGAAGAACCCGACTTCATCGTGCAGTTTCCTGCGCCACATCGGCGCATTGTGCGGCGAGTTGTAGCGCAGAATATTGGCGGGGGTAACGATCGGCAGATGGCTCTTGAAGCCTAGCCGCTCGACCTCTTCGAAGTTCAGTTCGCTATCGAGCGTATACAGGAAGTCCTGATACACGACGTCGACGAAAGGCAACGACTCGAGCGTCGCGGCTTGTATTTCCAGCGAGTCCCGCCTTCTGAGATCATCCAGGTTTGTGTTTGTTAGATATTTTCCGCGGGAAAGCTCGACGCCAACATTCCATGCGTCGTAGATACCAATCCGGTAGTCCATGCGCTTGTAACGTATATTCGGAAATGACTGCATATAACGTTCGATGACGGCCTGCTCATTCTCCGGCGAGGCCGCGTCCACGATGATCAGCTCAAAGCTCTTGTCGAGGCTCTGCGAGGTGATGTTGTCGAGGAAACGCTCGATGTACTTTTCTCCCCGGTAGAGGCTGGCGATCGCGCTGACTAGGGTCAGATCGGGTTTTGCTAGATAGGGCCTCGCATATGTAGGTTCCTCAGCACCTCCTTCCCGCTCGACGCGCTCCGCGCGCATCTGCCAGGATTCCGACGAGAGGACAATGTCGGTGCCCATGATGGTGGTGGTACTGGGGTCATGGACAAGCCCGCCAGCAGCCTCCGTAGCAATGCGCGCGCCCGCGTAGTTCATGAAGGACTGCCGCAGAAATTCGATGCGCGATAACTGCCCCTCGGCAAGCAGCTTCTTCCATCCCATCAGCTCGCGAGGGCTCAGCCCGCGTGAATAGAATGGCTCGAGTACATAGCTACAGAAGTGAGAATCGGACAATTCAGCGAACAGAGGCGACAAGTAGCCGCTGTAACGTGCCTCCTTACTGTCGCCGATTGCCAGCAGCATCTCGGGAAACGACAGATCTTTCGCAAGCAACCCTTGCCAGAAGCTGACATCATCTTCGGTCGCAGACCTGTACAAGCAAAGCTTGTAAGTCAGGCGCACCGCATCGTCGATTGCCTTGTGATCGCTCGCTTTTCTTGATTTGGTTTCCTCGCCCTCGTACATATCGAGCAGCATCTGCGGAAAAGGGACATCATCCGCCAGCGCTCGCTGCCAATGTTCGACATCATCGTCCGTAGGAGAGCGGCGCAAGCAAAGCGAATAGACCAATCGAATGGCTGCTTCGTTAAGATTCCGACTCTTTGAGTTCGCCTCTTCACTATTCGATACTGATGCGAAGAACTCCTCGAACTTCAGCCCAGCGCCGAACTTGCTGGTCCAGAACTCCAGTTCAGACGCGGCCGGCGAGCGACGGAGGCGTTGGCGGTAGATTTCCGCCACCAAACAGGCGAGGTCCGTTTCCCCGCCCCACCTCATCCACGAACGTGTGAGAAGCCGCGCCAGTCGACGCTTTAACCGCCTAATCATCGTTGCCTTCAGTGCGTTTTCCGCAACTCGTCGGCGGCATCAAATTTTTCAGCGACGCCACGTTACGGTCAATCGCGTTGGTAGAGAGGCTGTCCGCGCGCCGGCCGCGTCTCGCCGAGCGACTGGCAATACCATTGATAAACCGCCGTAATCCCATCCTTCAGCGAGGTGCTCGCCTTCCAGCCCAGACCATGAAGGTGGCTTACATCCAGCAACTTCCGCGGCGTCCCGTCGGGCTTGCCCGCATCGAATACGAAGCGCCCCTCGAATCCAACCACTTCGGCAATGAGCGCGGCGAGATCACGAATGGATATCTCCTGGCCACTGCCGATATTGATCGGCGGCGCATCGGAATAATGCTTCAACAAATACACGCACGCGTCGGCGAGATCCGTAACGTACAAGAATTCGCGCAAGGGTGTTCCGGTGCCCCAAATCTCGACTTCGCTATGGCCAGCCTGCTTCGCCGAATGAATCTTGCTCATCAGCGCCGGCAGAACATGGCTTGATTTGAGATCGAAATTGTCACCTATGCCATAAAGGTTCGTCGGCATCGCCGAGATGAAGTCACTGCCGTGCTGGCGGCGATAGGCTTGGCAAAGCTTGACCCCGGCGATCTTTGCGATGGCATACCATTCGTTCGTCGATTCAAGCGGACCCGTCAGCAGCGAATCTTCGCTTATCGGTTGAGCCGCCATCCGGGGGTAAATGCACGACGACCCCAAAAGAAGCAGCTTCTCGACGCCTATACGTTGGGAGGCGTGCACCACATTGGCTTCGATCATCAGATTGTCATAGAGGAAGTCGACCGGAAAGGTGTCGTTCGCAAGAATGCCACCCACCTTCGCTGCCGCCATGACGATCGCATCCGGACGATTCGAATCCATCCATCGATCGACGGCAGCTTGCTTGCGGAGGTCCACTTCAGCTTTCGTTGCCGTCAGGATCGTACAGTTCTCATCGCGCAGCCTCTCTACGACCGCTGAACCCACGAGGCCTTGGTGGCCCGCAACCCAAACGCGCTTTCCTTCGAGAGAGTACATCGCCCCATTTTGCCTTGGATCATACAAACCTGTGGCAGGATTGGCTGATCCGAATGTCGCTGGCAACCGAAAATTGGGATGGCTCACCACCTCACAAGCGTTTTCTGGTAAATTAATACCACCAAAAATATTCGCAGCAATCCTTGCCGCACATGAGCTCTCGCCACTAGATTAAGACCGGTGCGACCTGCATGCACAACCTGAAGCAACTTGGCTCGCGACTCGAACTCAACACGGCGGATAACCCCGAGCAGGGCTTGGGTCGTCAACCCTGGAAACGCTCGCACGAGCTCGACGTGATCATGCGGTACGGTACGCCAACCACGATCTTCGGCGACGATGGGATCGAGTTCATTCGAACCCGATCCCTGCTGGCCAGTCTCCCCTCTTGACGCCCCGGCGGAACGCGGTTTGGTTGCCGTCGCGGTCCAAGTGAAACGGTGAACTGATGCCCTCCGGCGCTATCAACCTTTCCATCGTCGTGCCGGTGTACAAGGAGGAGAGGAATATCCGCCCGTTCCTAGAGCGGGTGGAGCCCGTCCTCGAAAGGCTTGGACGCCCCTATGAGATCATCTTCTGCCTGGATCCCTCGCCGGATCGCACGGAGGAGGTCATCCACGAAGAATCGCTGCGCAATCCATCGATAGGACTTCTCGTTTTCAGCCGGCGCTTCGGCCAGCCCGCCGCCACCATGGCCGGCATCCTCAATGCCAGCGGCGACTGGGTTGGCGTCATCGACGTCGATCTGCAGGACCCGCCAGAGCTGTTCCTGCAGATGCTCGAGACAGCGGAAGCGGAAGGCTACGACGTCGTCACCGCGAAACGCACGTCCCGCGAGGGGGAGACCGCGGTGAAGCGAGCCGTCTCGCATTTCGGCTACACAATGATCAACCGCTTCTCCGAGGTACCGATCCCGCGCAACACCGGCGATTTCCGCATCATGAACCGCAAGGTCGTCGAAGAGTTGCGTGGCCTGTCGGAGAGCCACGGTTTCCTGCGCGGGCTGGTGTCGCTCGTCGGCTTCCGACAGGGCGAGATCGAATATGAACGCGATGCCCGGCTGACCGGACAGGGCAACTACAACCGTTATCTCGGCTCGCTGAAGATCGGACTGAATGGCCTGTTCGGCTTCTCTACCGCGCCGCTGCAAATCATGATGTGGACCGGCTTCCTCATCGCCGTGCTGAGCGTCGTCGGCATCGTCGCCATGTTCATCCTCAAGCTCTTCCTCGGCGAGGCTTTCCCGCTCGGCATCCCGACCATCACCGTTCTGGTGCTGTTCATGGGCGGGGTGCAGCTTGCCGCGGTAGGCGTGCTGGGCGAGTATATCGGCCGCATCTACGAGGAAGTTCGCCATCGCCCGCTCTACATCGTCGGCCGGGCACTAAACCTGCAGGTGCGCAGCACGCATGGTCGCCGCTAGATGCAACGGCATGACTCGCGGGCACCGAGGATGAAGCGAGCATGAGCCGCCTTCCCTTTCGATTGGAGAGTCGCTCCGAAACAGAGCCCGCGCCCGAATGGGACGGCACCGGCTTCCGCGTCGGTTCGGCGGTCACCCGCGTCTATGCCTATGACGTCGGCAACAATTCCGGCTGGAACGAGGAGCTCACGCGGCTCCACGAGGAGGAGTCAGAGGACGGCTGCCATTTCATTGACATTGCCTCGCGCCGGCGCGCGCTGAGCGCCCTATCACGCCATGTAGCAGGATCGAGCCCGACCCTGCTAGAAGTGGGCGTCTCCTCCGGCCATTTCCTCAGGGTTCTGCGCGAGGCCTATCCCGACGCAACCATCATCGGCGCCGACTACACCATCGCCACGCTGAACTCGATCAGTGACGCTTTCCCCGGCCTTCCTCTGATCCAGACCGATCTCACCCGCCCGCAGTTGCCGGAGAATAGCTTCGATGCCATCGTCCTGTTGAACGTGCTGGAGCACATCGAGGATGACGGCGCGGCCGCGCGCAATTGCCTGCGCATGCTGAAGCCCGGCGGCCATCTGATCGTAGAGGTGCCGGCCGGGCCGCACCTCTATGACGACTACGACCGGCAGCTCATGCATTTCCGCCGCTATGACGGCGTCTCGTTGCGGAAGTTCCTCAAGGATGCCGGATTCGACGTCAAACAATCCTCGCATCTCGGCTTTTTCCTCTATCCCCTATTCGCCTTCGTGAAAAAAAGGGGGAAGTCCCAGGTTCAGGCGGAGAACGATGTTGTGCGTGCGCGGATCAAGGGGACCAGCCAGTTCAATGCGGTCGGTCGCGCCGTGATGCAGGTCGAGGAAATGCTCTCGCGTGCCGTCGAAATGCCCGTCGGCATCCGCTGCACTGCCGTCGCCCAGAAACCCCTCATAGCCGCATGAGTAGCGGCAGTTTGAGTGCGATGCAGATCATCCGCTTTGTGAACGAGCACAGGGTGCTGAGATTCGCCATCGCCGGCGGCCTGTCGACGGCCACCTATCTGGTGCTGATGTTCGCGCTTCCCTCGCTGCTCACGCTGCCCGCGCTCTACATCAACGTCCTCGCCGTCTTCGGCTCGAGCATCGTCTCCTATGTCGGGCAGAAATATTTCACCTTCCGCCTGCCGGGCCAGCATGTGCAGTCGATCTCGAAGTTCATCGCGCAGACCGTCTCGGCGCTGGTGGTCTCCAGCCTGCTGGTCAGCCTGTTCGCCGCTATATCCGATGCGCGCATCGGCGCGGTCCTCGCAGCTGTCTCCATCCCGCTGTTCAACTACTACATGTTCAAATATTGGACCTTCGCCCATCGGTCGACATACCATAAAGGCACCGTGGAGTAGGTATGCGCCATGCCGTCAAAGAAGACCGGCTCCGCCGCAATCGATACGCGGGTTCCGAAATTCAAGCGCTTCCATTGGCCGAAGCAGCTACCCGCGCTCGATGCCGAGCAGACCCGGATCAATGACGACTTCGTGCGTCACTGGCACGAAGTTTTGCCGAAGAAGTACAACGTCATCGAGGAATTCAACCACACCTATCCGACCCGTATCCTGCCCGACCTTCCGAAATTCAGGACGTTGGAGCTCGGCGCCGGGATCGGCGGGCATATCCCCTTCGAGACGCTCGACAATCAGGAATATCATTGCATCGAGCTGCGGCCGAACATGGCGGAGGCGATCGAGAAGCGGTTTCCCGCGGTCAAGACGGTCGTGGGCGACTGCCAGCGCCATCTGCCGTTCGATGACAGTTATTTCGACCGCATCGTCGTCATCCATGTGCTGGAGCACCTGCCGGATCTACCGGCGGCCATGCGCGAGGTGCGGCGCGTGCTGAAGCCGGGCGGCCTGTTCTCAGTCGTGCTACCCTGCGATCCTGGGCTCGCCTACGAGCTGGCGCGGAAGATTTCCGCCGAACGCATCTTCCGCAAGCGCTATGGGCTGCCATATCGCTGGCTCATCCGCCGCGAGCACATCAACTCGCCGGCGGAGATCCTGTCGCTGCTGCGCAAGGGCTTCGAGGAAGTGGACAGGACGTATTTCCCACTTCGCGTGCCGCTGGTAAATGCCAATCTGTGCATCGGCGTCACGCTGCGACGGACGCGTCCGGCGGATCGGCAAGAGGTCGCTTAACGTGCGTATCGCCCAACGAGCTCTCGTGACCGGCGCAGCGGGCTTCATCGGCTCGACGCTGGTCGATCGCCTGCTGGCCGACGGGCACGAGGTGGTCGGCTACGACAATTTCTCCACCGGGCAGCGCCGCTTCCTCAAAGGCGCCAGTGCCGATCCGCGCTTCACCCTCGTCGAGGCCGACCTGCTCGACACGGCACAGCTGGCGGATGTGATGGAGGACGCCGACATCGTCTTCCACCTCGCGGCCAATGCCGATGTGCGCTTCGGCACCGAGCACCCCTTCAGGGATCTCGAGCAGAACACCATCGTCACCTATAACGTGCTGGAGGCGATGCGGGCCAAGGGCGTGCGACGCATAGCCTTCTCCTCGACCGGCTCGGTCTATGGCGAGGCGAAGGTATTTCCAACCCCCGAGGATGCGCCGTTCCCCATCCAGACCTCGCTCTACGGGGCCTCGAAGGTCGCGGGCGAGAGCCTGATCTCCGCCTATTGCGAAGGCTTCGGCTTCCAGGGCTTCATCTTTCGCTTCGTTTCGATCCTCGGTGAGCGCTACACCCACGGCCACGTGTTCGACTTCTACAAGAAACTCTTGGCCGACCCGACGCGCCTTCCTGTGCTTGGCGACGGGCGCCAGCGCAAATCCTACCTCTATGTGCAGGACTGCATCGACGCGATCTTCACCGCCGTTGAGAATGCGCCCGACCGCGTCAATGTCTTCAACCTCGGCCAGGATCACTATTGCGAGGTGAACGATTCCATCGGCTGGATCAGCGCTAAATTGGGGGTGTCGCCCGAACTCGATTATAGTGGCGGCAACCGCGGCTGGATCGGCGACAGTCCGTTCATCTTCCTCGACTGCACGCGGATGCGCGGCCTCGGCTGGACGCCGAAGCTGTCGATCAAGGACGGGATCGAACGGACCCTCGCTTATCTGATCGACAACAAATGGGTGCTGGAGGCGCGCGCGTGACCAAGGTCGCCGTCTTCGGCCTCTGGCACCTCGGCAGCGTGACGAGCGCCTGTATGGCCGCCATGGGCCATGACGTCGTCGGTGTCGACCCCAATGCTGGAACCATCACCGATCTGGCAAACGGCACGCCGCCGATCTCCGAGCCCGGCCTGCCGGAACTCGTCGGAGAGGGGATTGCTGCCGGCAGGTTGCGTTTCTCCACCGATCCCGCTGTTCTCGGCGAGGCGGACATCGTGTGGGTGACCTTCGACACGCCGGTCGACGAGAACGACGTCGCCGACGTCGGCTTCGTCACGAACCATGCCCGCGCCGCCCTGCCGCATCTTGCGCGCGGCGCGCTGGTCCTCGTCGCCTCGCAGGTCCCCGTCGGCACCACGCGCGCTCTGGCGGGTCATGCGCGCGAGATCGGCCGGGCGGATCTAAGTTTTGGCTGCGCGCCGGAGAATCTGCGTCTCGGCAGCGCGATCAATGTGTTCATGCGGCCCGACCGGGTCGTGGTCGGACTGGAGCGCGAAGCCGATCGCGCACAGGTGGAAGCGTTGCTCGTGCCGCTCGCCGCGCCGATCGAGTTCATGTCTATCGAATCAGCCGAGGTTACCAAGCACGCCATCAACGCCTTCCTCGCCACCTCGGTCGCTTATGCCAACGAGATCGCCGCCATCTGCGAGGCGACCGGCGCGGATGCGCGCGAGGTGACGCGCGGCCTGAAATCGGAAGCCCGGATCGGTCCGCGCGCCTATGTGGCGCCCGGTTCCGCCTTCGCCGGTGGCACGCTGGCGCGCGACATCGCCTTCCTGTCGCAGATCGGCGAGCGCAGCGGCATCGATCTGCGCCTGCTGCCTTCGGTCGCGACCTCCAACCAGGCGCACAAATCCTGGGCGCTGCGCAATTTGCGCCAGTTGCTTGGCAGCGTCGAAGGCCGCCGCATTGCCGTGCTCGGCCTCACCTACAAGCCGGGTACGGACACGCTGCGGCGCTCCTCCGCCGTCGAGCTGACGCGGGAGCTGATCGGGGCTGGCGCCGACGTCGTCGCCTACGATCCGGCGGTAAAAGCTCTCCCCGCCGAGTTCGGCTTGCATATTGATCTCGCCACCTCGCTAGTACAGGCGGTGTCGGGCACCGACGCGGTCGTCATCGCCACCGCCTGGCCGGACTTCCTCCACGCCGACTGGACGGCGCTGCTGCCGACGATGCGCCGGCAGGTCGTGCTTGATCCGCATGGCGCGGTGATGAACCTTGTCGAGCGGGTGGTCGGCGTCTCCTATGTGCGGGTCGGCTACCGGTCGGGGGACAGGAACTGACATGCACTCGCTAGCGGGCCGGCGCGCGATCATCACCGGGGCAAACCGTGGGCTCGGGTTGGAGATCGCAAGGCGCTTCGCCGCTGCGGGCGCGCATCTGGCCCTGGGCGCGCGTGATGTCGAGCTGCTGCGTGCCGAGATCGCGCCGCTGAAGGTGCGCTTTCCTACTCTGCGCATTGAAGAACATGCGCTCGATGTCTCCTCTCCTGGCGAGGTCGAGACCTTCACCCGATGGGCTACCACCGAGATCGGCCCGATCGACGTGCTGGTGAACAATGCCGGGGTCTATGGCCCGCTCGGCCCGATCGAGACGGTCGACTGGAGCGAGTGGGCCGCGGCGCTGGCCATCAACCTCAACGGTTCGGTGCTGATGGCGCGCGCCGTGGTTCCAGGCATGAAGGCGCTGGGCCGCGGCGCAATCATCCAGGTCTCCGGCGGCGGCGCGACCAATCCGCTGCCGGGCATCAGCGCCTACGCCGCCTCTAAGGCCGCTGTGGTGCGCTTCGCCGAGACGCTGGCGCTGGAAGTGAAGCCCTTCGGGATCACGGTGAACGCTATCGCGCCGGGCGCGCTGAACACCCGCATGCTGGAGGAGATCATCGCCGCCGGCCCGGAGCGTGTCGGCGCGGTCTTCCACGAGCGTGCCCTGCAGCAGCAGAACAGCGGCGGCACGCCGCTCGCCAAGGGTGCCGAGGCGGCGATGTTTCTCGCCTCGGAGGCAGCGCGCGGCATCACCGGACGGCTGGTCAGTGCGGTCTGGGACAGATACGAGGACTGGCCCGATCATCTTGAGGCGCTCGACAATAGCGACCTCTACACGCTGCGGCGCATCACCGGGCGCGACCGCGGCCAGAGCTGGGGCGACGTGTGAACGTGACGGCGAGGGCAGCTTGAGCATTACCGAACGAGCCGGTCAGACGCAGCCCGCCCTCCGGGTGGGGATCGTCGGCTGCGGCCTCATCGGCCAGAAGCGCGCTCAGGCTCTAGCCGACGCGACCCTCGTCGCCTGCGCCGATCGTGCACCCGAGCGGGCCGCTCGCCTGGCAACGTCTGTCCCCGGCTGCCGCGCGACGGGCGACTGGCGTGAACTCGTCGCGGCGCCCGATGTCGACATCGTCGTCGTCGCCACCCTCCACGATTCTCTCGCCGAGATCGCCCGTGCGGCGGTCGAGGCGGGCAAGCACGTGCTGGTCGAGAAGCCCGCCGCACGCCATGCGCAGGAGCTTGCCGGCATCGCCGAAGCTGCGGCGGCGAGGGGCGTACTGGTGCGGGTCGGCTTCAACCATCGCTACCATCGTGCCTTCCGCAAGGCACGTGAACTGGTCGACGAAGGCGCGCTGGGGCCGCTGATGTTCATCCGCGCCCGCTACGGCCATGGTGGGCGCCTAGGTTATGACCGCGAATGGCGCGCCGATCCCCAACTATCGGGCGGCGGCGAGCTGATCGACCAGGGACCGCACGTCATCGACCTCGCCCGCTGGTTCCTCGGCGAGTTCGTCGACATCGAAGGCTTCGCCGCGACCTATTTCTGGGACATGCCCGTCGACGACAACGGCTTCCTGCTGCTGCGCACAGCCGGCCGCCAGACCGCCTTCCTGCATGTCAGCTGCACCGAGTGGAAGAACACCTTCTCGTTCGAGATTTACGGCCGCCTCGGCAAGCTGGAGATCAGCGGCCTGGGCGGAAGCTATGGCGTCGAGCGGCTGACCTTCTACCGCATGCTGCCGGAGATGGGGCCTCCCGAGACCACCGTCTGGGAATACCCCATGGCGGACGACAGCTGGCGGGTCGAATTCGCCGAATTCCTCGACGACATCCGGATCGGTCGCATGCCGGCGGCCGGCCTTCCCGAGGCGATGGCCGTGCTCGGCGTCATCGAGAAGATCTACGAGGCTTCCGGTTATGATCATCGCGCGTAGCCCGCTCCGCATCAGCCTCGGCGGCGGAGGCACCGACCTGCCCTCCTATTACCGCGAACATGGCGGCTTCCTTATCGCGGGTGCCATCGACCGCTACGTCTATGTGACGGTCATGCGGCCGTTCAGCCCGGGCATCTACCTGAAATACTCGAAGCTGGAGCATGTCGAACTGACTGAGGAGGTCCAGCATCCGATCATCCGCGAGGCGATCAAGCAGCTCGACTTCCGTACGCCACAGGTGGAGATCACCACGCTAGCGGACATTCCGGCCGGAACCGGACTCGGTTCCTCGGGCAGCTTCACCACAGCGCTGCTCAAGGCGCTCTATGCCCACCGCATGCGCCACATCCATCCGGTGGAGCTCGCCGAGCTCGCCTGCGACATCGAGATCAACCGGCTCGGCGAGCCGGTCGGTAAGCAGGACCAGTACATCGCCGCCTGCGGCGGGCTGACCTGCTTCACCTTCAACCGCGACGGCTCGGTCTATGTCGAGCCGCTGCGCCTCTCCATGGATACGCGCTTCGACCTCGAGGACAATCTGCTGCTGTTCTTCACCGGCTTCTCGCGCAGCGCCGGTTCAATCTTGAAGGACCAGCAGACTCGTACGCAGGAGAGCGACCAGGAGATGCTGGCGAACCTGCATTACGTGAAAGAGCTCGGCTATCGCAGCCGCGAGCTCCTGGAGGCCGGCAGCACGCGCGAATTCGGCCTGCTGATGCACGAGCACTGGGAGCACAAGAAACGCCGCTCAGGCGGGATGAGCAATCCTAGGATCGACGAGTGGTACGAGCTCGGCCTGGCGAATGGCGCGGTCGGCGGCAAGCTGGTCGGCGCTGGCGGCGGCGGCTTCCTGCTGTTCTACGCCGACGACCGCAATCGTCTGCGCCACGCCATGAACAAGGCCGGGCTGGAGGAAGTACGCTTCGATTTCGATTTCGAAGGCACGAAGGTCCTGTTCTCGTGACCCTACCAGTCGCCATATTGGCCGGCGGCCTCGCGACCCGCCTGCACCCCGTGACCGAGACGCTGCCCAAGGCGCTGATCCCGGTGGCAGGCGAGCCCTTCGCCTTCCACCAGCTCAGGCTGCTGGCCCGCAAGGGTTTAAGGCGCGCGGTGTTCCTCGTCGGCTATCTCGGCGAGCGCATCGTCGAGGCGGTCGGGGACGGCCGCCGCTTCGGCGTGGAGGTCGACTACGTCTTCGACGGGCCGCAGCTTCTCGGTACCGGCGGCGCCATCGCCGCCGCCCTGCCCCGGTTAGGGGACGCCTTCTTCGTACTCTATGGCGACTCCTATCTCGAATGCGATTATCTCGCGGCTGAGAAAGCCTTCCTGTCATCCCGCAAGCCGGCGCTGATGACAGTCTTCCTCAACGAAGGACGCTGGGACACCAGCAATGTCGAATTCGCCGAGGGCCGCATCCTGCGCTACAGCAAGGTCACGCGCACGCCACGGATGCGCCACATCGACTATGGCCTCGGTGCCTTCCGCAAGGATGTCTTCGCCGACGTGCCGCACGACAGGCCCACGGACCTCGCCACGATCTATGAGCAGCTCGCCGCGGCCGGCGACCTCGCCGCCTATGAGGCGACGCAGCGCTTCTATGAAGTCGGGTCGTTCAGCGGCATCACCGAACTCGAACAGCATCTCGCACAGGCGGCACTTTGATGAGCTACGCAGCACAGCATCTGGAAGAGACCCTCGCCGTCGTGCGCGGGCTCGACCCGGCAAAGATCGAGGCGATGGCCGAGGCGCTGGTGGCGCTGAGGGAGCGCGGCGGGCGGCTGTTCTTCCTCGGCGTCGGCGGCAGCGCCGGCAACTGCTCCCACGCGGTGAACGACTTCCGCAAGATCGCCGGCATCGAATCCTACGCCCCGACCGACAACGTGTCCGAGCTGACGGCGCGCACCAATGACGAGGGCTGGCAGACGGTCTTCATCGAATGGCTCAAGACCAGCCGCCTCAACGGCAATGACGGCGTGTTCATCATGTCGGTCGGCGGCGGCAACCTCGAGAAGAACATCAGCCCTAACCTTGTCCTCGCCCTGCAACATGCCAAGGAGGCCGGCGCAACCATCCTCGGCGTCGTCGGACGCGACGGCGGCTATACCGCCAAGGTCGGCGACGCGGTGGTGATCGTTCCCGTGGTGAACCCCGAGAACATCACTCCCCATTCCGAGGCGTTCCAGGCGGTCATCTGGCATCTGCTGGTCTCGCACCCCGCCCTCAAGGCCCGCGACACCAAATGGGAATCGGCGGTCCGGTGAGCGGGCGGGCGGTCTTCCTCGACCGGGACGGGGTGATCAACCGCGCCATGGTGCGGGACGGCAAGCCCTATCCACCGCGGAACATGGCGGAATTCGAGATCCTGCCCGGTGTCGAGGAGGCGTTGGAGCGCCTTAAGGCGGCGGGCTTCCGGCTGGTCGTCGTCACCAACCAACCAGATGTCGCGCGCGGCACCGCCAGCGCCGGCGAGGTCGAGGCGTTCAACGCGGCGATCTCCCGCGCCACGCCGGTCGACGCCATCATGGCCTGCATGCATGACGACGCCGACAACTGTGCCTGCCGCAAGCCGAGGCCCGGCATGCTGCTGGAGGCGCGCGACCGGTTCGATCTCGACCTCGCCGGCAGCTTCATGGTGGGCGACCGCTGGCGAGATGTGGAAACCGGTCACAATGCTGGATGCCGGACGGTCTTCATCGATTATGGTTACACGGAAAGGAACCCGCCGCGTCCGCCGCACCATGTGTGCGGATCGCTTGCCGAGGCCGCCGACTGGATACTGTCGCTCCATGCGTGACGTGACAATCACGCGCAGAGCTAGCTTGCCGTACTGCCTCAAGCCCCCTTCCTTTCCGTTCTATGCACCGGTGACCCGATGACCGCAGCGCCGCACAGATCCCCCGAGAGCCTCAAGGTGAAGATCTTCGCCGACGGCGCGGATAAGGCGGGCATGCTGGAGATGTATGCCAAGCCCTACATCAAAGGCCTCACCACCAACCCGACGCTCATGGCCAAAGCCGGGATCAAGGATTACGAAGTCTTCGCCCGGGACATCCTCGCCACCATCACCGATAAGCACCTCTCGCTCGAGGTCTTCTCCGACGAGTTCGACGAGATGGAGCGCCAGGCGCTTCGGATCGCCGGCTGGGGTGACAACGTCTATGTGAAAATCCCCGTCACCAATACGCGGCGCGAGGAGAGCCATGCACTCGTGCGTCGACTGGCGGACCGGGGCGTCAAGGTCAATGTCACCGCGATCATGACGCTGGAGCAGGTGCGCGACACCGTCGCCAGCCTCAACCCGGACGTGCCTGCCTGCGTCTCGGTCTTCGCCGGACGCATCGCCGACACCGGCATCGATCCCGTACCTGTCATGCAGGCCAGCATCGAACTGGCCTCCATGAAACCTAAGGCCGAGATCATCTGGGCGAGCCCGCGCGAATTGCTCAACGTCATCCAGGCGGACGCCATCGGCTGCCAGATCATCACCGTCACCAACGACATACTGAAGAAACTGTCCTTGCTCGGCTACGATCTGGGCGACTACTCCCTGGATACCGTCAAGATGTTCCGCGGCGACGCCGTGTCGGCCGGCTACACGCTCTGAACCCGGACGGTTGCCGCGTCACGAAGGGATGGCGAAGCGGATGAGCTTCATCAGGAGATGGTCGGGCGCACGAGCTCGCTTGTTCCCGGGGACAGGCGGAGAAGGCGTTGGCGACCTTCGGCGGCGCGATGTGCTGTGGTGCCTCGCCATCCTGCTTGTCGGCCAGGTCGTTCTCTACCTTGGCCATTACTTCCGGGAGATCGAGCCCTTCCCTCCCGTATGCTACGACCAAGCCGAATACCTCTCCATCGTCTACCGGACCGCCGCCCTCCTGCTGTCCGGACAGCCTTCTGCATGGGCCGACCAGATTTTCTCCGGCATGTCGCCGCAAGGCATCATGCTGGAGCTCTACGGCTCGGTTGCGCAGACCATCTTCACCACCCGGCTCTCGGCTCTCAGCCTCAATCTCGGATCGCTGCTGCTGCTCCAGATGGCGGCCTATGAGGCGATCCGCCATCATACGGCGTCCAAGCTTTACGGGGTGATTGCCGTCAGCCTGATCGTCACCCTGGCGACGCTCTGGCCGATGTGCGGCGGGATGTTCGACTACCGGCCCGACTTCTCGGCCATGTGCTTCTTCGGCACGTGGGTCGCCTGCATTATCCGAAGCCGCATCTTCCTCGACTTCAAGTGGAGCCTTCTCGCCGGGTTCGCGGCTGTCCTGCTGGTGCTCACGCGCTACGTGGCGCTGGTCTACATCATCGGCGTCACGGCTGGAGTGCTTGTCCTCGTCGCCCTGTTCCTCTCCGACAAGGCACGCCGCTTCAAGCTCGGTGCGCTCAGCCTGGCGCCGCCGCTCCTGATCGTCCTCCCGATGCTGTACATCAGCCGGGACGCGCTCTGGGAATATTACGGCGTCGGCCATGTCACGGGCGAGGAGCCCGCCGTCCGCGCCGCCGAAGTCGGGCTGTCCACGCTTTGGGACCATGTCTCCTGGTATCCGAGCAACCTTGTGAGCTGGCACCTCGGACCATCCTTCGCGATCAGCCTCGGCATCGTGCTCTGCCTGCTCCTGCTGTTTTCCAAGCTGCGTCCGGCCTTGTCGCGATTTCGGATACTCACCCTTCTCGTGCTTCTCGGCGCCGTCATCGGCCCGCTGATCGTCCTGACCATCGACGAGGCCAAGTCACCCGTCGTCGGCGGCGTCGTGGCGCCGGTGGTCGTCCTGCTGGCCGTGCTTTGCGCCAACGCGGTCTTCGGAGCCGCCCGCAACATCACCTCCGCGCGCATCGTGGGCGGGTTGACCGTGATGCTGGCGTTCATCGTCTTCTGGCTGGGCGTGACGGATGGTCCGTCCGAATCGTTGCGCCGCGATAAGTTCCAGTGGAGACAGGCTGTCGACAGGCTGAATGCCATGGTGCTGGACCGCGGCTGGATGACACCCCTGATCTTCAGCGACAGGTTGGACGCGCATATCACATCCGGCGTGTTCGCGACCGCCGCCTGGGAGCGCATGGGAGTGCCGATCGAATACGGACGGGTTCACGGAAAGGTCACCTCCGTCACCAAGGCCCAGATATTCCATGCGGTCGACGTGGCCGACATCGTGGTGCTCTCGGTTCCGTCTCCGAACCACGTCTACCCCTTCATGCGCAATGTTGCCGAGTACTGGGACGAACTGCGCGAGAACGTAGAGGCCAATTTCCTGCCCGCGGGAACCTACAATTTCGGTACCGGCTATCCGTTCAGCTTCTTCATACGGCCGAGGGCCGATCTGATCGGCATTTCCGGCGACTGGCTTCTCGATACGGGCACGAAGATTTCCGTCGTTCCGTCCGAACTCGTCCGCACGTCCGCCCTGCGCCTGGAGGGGCGCAGCGAACTGGCGCTCACGCCCGGCCAGAAGGCGAATGTGCGCTTCGGCGACCGGTCACTTCCGGTGGAGTTCCGCGCGGATGGCAATAATTACCTGATTACCGTCGACCTGCATGAGCTTGCCGGCCCATCGGACAAGCCCATTCTCGTCGATGTCTCCTTTGACAAATATTTCGTCCCCGCGCAGATATCGGCCAGCCTGGATACGCGCCGCCTAGCGATCTTCGCGCCGCGACGGGTGACGCTGAGAGCGCAGTGAGGGGCGGAAGCACTCGATCCGAAACCCGCCGGGATGGCCGCCGGCTCAGGGCGGCAATATTCGCTAAGGACGGCTTGAGATAAGCGATGACAATGATCGCCTGCTCATGCTGCACAGCAATACCTGCGGTCGCCGTTCTGCAGTCAACGGGTCGGCGATGCCTCGGCCAGCTGCAGCAGCTGGGCGGTCTTGCCCTCCAGACGCTGCCGCATCGTGCCGGCGACCTCGGTGAGATCGCCTCCGCGGCCGAGCCCTGCCTCCGGCGGTGGATACGTCGTCCATCGGGAACACGAAGATGATGCCGATCCCGGCGGCTCGGCTCACCGGCGGTCTGGCTGCGGACGGCGGCGTTCCGGGCAATGACCCGGATCGCCGCCGCCCATCTCCTCTGCCCGAGGATCGCTCAGGCGGCCAGCGCTTCGTCGGTCGGGCCGAACAGCTCGAAATGGATGCGGTCGGCCGGTACGCCGGCGCTCTTCAGGTCACGCACCAGGCTGCGCAGGAACGGCCGCGGGCCGCAGAGGAAGATGTCCGCGGCGTCGAGCGGCGTGTTGGCGCGCAGCCAGTCCGTCGTGATGAAGCCGGTAACGTCGTGGGTCTCGCCCGGCGCATCGCCGGTCCGCGGCTCACTGTAGAAGTTCGCGACGGTGATCCGTCCGTGAAGCTCCGCGAGCGATCTGACGTGGTCGTCCATCGCATGCGTGGCGCTGCTCATGGTGCCGTGGACGTAATACGCCTCGAGCTCGGGATGGTCGGCCGCGATCGCCTCGACCATGGAGACCATCGGCGTCTGCCCGACGCCGCCCGACAGCAGCACCACCGGGCGCTGCGGCGCCTCGGGCAGGAAGAATTCGCCGGCCGGGGGTGTCGCCTCGATCACATCGCCGATGGCGACATGGTCGTGGAGGAAGCGCGAGCCGCCATTGCCGTCGGCTTCCCGCTTGACCGAGATCCGGTAGTGCTCGCCATTCGGCGCGCAGGAGATCGAATAGTTGCGCTTCATCGCAGGCTTCCCGGCCGGGCCGAAGCGGAAGGTCAGGTACTGGCCCGGCCTGTGCCGCAGCACCGGCTTGCCATCGGCGGGGCGCAGGACGAAGGAGGTGATCACGCTGCTCTCGCGCCGCCTGTCGGCGACGACGAACTTCCGCCAGCCGTCCCAGCCGCCCTCGAGCTGCACGATCTCCTCGCGGATCCGCGCCTCCCGGCCCTTCAGTATGTCCGCCAGGAACCAGTAGGCCTCGCCCCAGGCCCCGAGGATGGCCGGCGTCGCCGCCTCGCCGAGCACTTCGGAGATGGCGCCGAGCAGCGCTTCGGCAACGACGGGATAATGCTCGGGCAGGATGTGATAGCCGACATGCTTCTGGGCGATCCGCTCGACCGCGGAGGTGAGCGCGCCGAGATTGTCAATGTTCTGCGCATACGCCAGGATCGCCCCCGCCAGCGCGTGGACCTGCGTGCCGCTGTCGCCCTGGTTGGCCTGGTTGAACAGCGCCCGGATGTCGTCCCGTTCGAACAGGCGCCGGTACATCGTCCGGGTGATGTCCGGGCCGTGCGCGGCGAGCGCCGGTATCGTCGCCTTGACGAGCGCGATGGTTTCCGCGCTGAGCGGCTGTGTCATTCTCGGTGATCCTTTCAATGTGCGGAGACGATCCGGCCGAAGCTGGCGGGCTCTCCGAGGGGATGGTCCTGGTGCGCCGCGTGCGCGCGCAGGGCAGCCTGCAGCGTCTCGGCGATCCGGCGCGCCCTTGCCTGCATCGCCGCCGCGACCGCGCGGGGAAGCATCTCGGACGTGGTCTCGGCCCACAGGGCCAGCCAGCGCTCGAACATCTCCGGCGTGATGCGGCGTGCATGCGGGAGATGGACGGCGACCGGGTTCCCCTTGTAGCGCCCGCTCGCCAGCATGACCGACGACCAGAACTCCCCGAGCCGATCGAGGTGGCCGGGCCAGTCGTGGACGGCGTCGTCGAAAAGCGGACCGAGATCGCTGTCGCGCCGGACCTTGTCGTAGAACCGCGCGAGCAGTGCCGGGAGCGCGACTTCATCCAGCATTGGCACGGCGTTCATGGCTCATCATAATCATTCAAATTATATGAATGTATCGGCACGAGCGAAATCATGCAACAAGGATGAATGTAATGAATGCGCTCCGGCGCCGGAGCCGACCGGCATGAAGCTCACACGCTATACCGACTACGCGATGCGGGTGATGATCCACCTCGGCACCCATGACGACAGGCTGGTGTCGATCCCCGAGATCGCGCGCATCTATGACCTGTCGCACCCCAACCTGATGAAGGTGGTGCAGGACCTCGGCCATGCCGGCTATGTCGAGACCGTGCGCGGCCGCCATGGCGGGGTGCGGCTGGCGCGTCCGGCCGATCAGATCAATCTGGGCGAGCTCGTCCGCCACACCGAGGCGGGTTTCGATCTCGTCGACTGCCAGGGCTGCCTGATCGCGCCCGCCTGCGGCCTGCCGGGCATCCTTGCCGAAGCCACCCGCGCCTTCCTCGGCGTGCTCGACAGATACACGGTCGCCGATCTGCTCGGCCGCCGCTCGGCGCTGCGCCAGCTCTTCGCCATCGTGGAGTCTGACGCCAACCGCCTGGCGTGAAGGCGGCGCCGGCCGCGCGAGATACCGCCAGTGCGCGGCGGCGCGTCATCACCCGACGGAGTGGCCCTCGGCCTTGCGCACCGGGTCCGGCGGCTTCACGCCGCTGACGCGGTTCACCAGCACCGTGAGGAGCCAGAGGCCGACGCCGAGCGCGAGAAGCACGCCGGCTATGGCGTATTGCGCGGGATCGCGGCCGGTCCACGGCCCGGCAAGGAAGGCGCAGGTCAGCGCCCCGATCACCGGCAATATCCTGGGCGTGCGGAAATGCCGGTGCTCGACGCTCTCGCGCCGCAGCACCAGGGCGGCGATGTTCACCACCGTGAAGACGCACAGCAGCAGGAGCGCCGTGGTGCCGCCCAGTTGCGGCACGCCGCCGACGAAGGTGATGAGGCCGAAGGCCAGGAGCGTGGTGAAGGCGATGGCTATGTAGGGCGAGCGCCGCGCCACATGCACGCGCCCGAGCACCGGCGGCAGCACGTGCTCACGGCTCATGCCGTAGACCAGCCGGCTCGCCATCAGCATGTTGATGAGGGCGCTGTTGGCGACGGCGAACATGGTGATGAAGCCGAAGATCCAGAGCGGGAATCCCGGCGCGCCAGCCGCCACCACGTTCAGCAGCGGCGTCTCGCCCTCGCCGAGCTTGTCCGGCGGCAGCAGCGTGACCGCCGAGATCGACACCAGCACATAGATGACGCCGGTGATCACCAGACCGGCGATCAGCACCTTGGGAAAGTGCCGCGTCGGGTCCTTGCATTCCTCGGCCATGTTCACGGAATCTTCGAACCCAACCATGGCGAAGAAGGCGAGCGTGGTCGCGGCGATGATGGGCCAGAGCACGCTGCCCTCGGCCGGCATCTTGAAGGTCATGGCGCGCGAGACGTCGCCCTGCCCGGAGCCGATCGCCCACATGCCGATGAAGATGACGATGAGGAGGCCGGAAAGCTCGACGAGGGTGAGCACGATGTTGAGCTTCACGCTCTCGCTGACACCGCGAAAGTTCACCACGGCGATCAGCGCCATGAACAGGACAGCGATGATCGTCACCCCGGCGTCGCCCAGCCCGTCGAGCCCGAACGACGCCGTCATGTTGGCGGCGAAGGCGCGCGACGCCGTGGAAGCGGAGGTGATGCCCGAGCACATCACCGCGAAGGCGACGAGGAAGGTGAGAAAATGCACGCCGAAGGCGCGGTGAGTATAGAGCGCCGCGCCGGCGGCGCGCGGATATTTAGTGACGAGCTCAAGATAGCTGAAGGCCGTCACCAGCGCGACGGCGAAGGCGATCAGGAAGGGCAGCCACACCGCGCCCCCGACCTGATTGGCGACCTGCCCGGTCAGCGCGTAGATGCCGGTTCCAAGGACGTCGCCGACGATGAAGAGCAGCAGGAGCCAGGCACCCATCACCCGGTGAAGGCTCGGCTCGCCGCTCCCGGCTGCGATTTCCCTGTCCGCCGTCACATCCGTCATCAGCCAGTCCCCCGTTACAGCAGCGTCGAGCCAGTAAATGCCGCGCAACGCGGATCATTCAACTCCGCCTCAGTCGGCGAGGCCGTCGAAGGGAGGCTGGATCGATATCTCTGCGACCGTCGTGGTGAGGCGATGCAGGCGCACCTCGTAGGTCGCGCCGTCCTCCAGTGTGAGCCACGCGCGTCCCCCGGCGCCGAAGAGCGCCGCCATGTCGGTCTGAACCTGTCCGGTGATGACCAGCTCCCCGGCATCAGGACCCGTCGTGCGGCGCTGGATGGTGAGCCAGTATTCCGCCTCTGCGGCCTTCATCCCCGGGCGGGCGCAGCGTGCCCGTGCCCGTCAGTCTGCGGAGAAGGTCCACAGCTGCCTCACGCGTTACATGGCCCCCCGCTCTCGGAGCAAGCTCGGAACATCCTGCCAAGTTCCGAGGAAATCGAAATAAATGCGATCCGTGGGAGCCGAAGTCGAAAGATGCGAAGCAAAAACGCTCGTTCGACGTTGAGGCCGGGCGGCGACTGGGTTAATCGACAATCATGAAAGAAAAACTCGAAGCCCTGCGCTCCCGCCTTCTGTCGGCCCAGCGCGAACTCATAAAGGCGGCGGCCGAGGCCGGCACGATCCCGTCCGACAACATGCTGCGGAAGATCGCCGATATGGAGGTCGCCGTCGGTGCCATCGAGACCATGCTCGACGAGCAGCAGGCCAGATAGCGGCGCCTCCCGCCTGCCTGCCGCACATCGTCTTTTCCGCAGGGGCCGGTCCGAGGTTCCGTAGACGGCATTCCGCTGCCTTGAGCGAGCGCGGGCGACGCGACGCCAGCGGGCCGCCCAAATCGCTCGACGGGGCTTCCGCAGCCGAAGCCCGACAGGCGATCCCCCATACATCGTGAAGTTCGGCGCGCGCCTGCATGGGGTCCGCGGCCGTCACGCTCGCTTGGGCGCTCCGGCCTCGACGGCCGACTACACGCCCCTCCCCAGCCTCTGCACGACTTCAACCAATTTCATATTGGTCTGAGGCTAGATCTTCGCCGCCCGACCACGCCTCTCGCGGGCGGCGACCATTCGCATAGAATCTATCGTGCGGGCATTGCGCGCGAAAACGAACATGCCTCTACGCCCTCCGAGTGCTTGACGCCCGCTCAAACCAATCTATAACCAATGAGAATATGGCTGAATGGTTCGCGGGCCACCGCGGCGAGAAAGGACAGCCGGTGCCCGCGGCACCAGGGAGGAAATCGATGACGATCACGCTCAACAGGCGCCATATGCTCATGGCCGGGGCCGGCGCGCTCGCGGCCTCGTTCGCGCGTCCCGCGCAGGCGGCAGGCGAATTCCCGGACAAGCCGATCCAGGTGCTGATCCCGACCGGCGAAGGCGGTGGCGTCGATCAGGCGGCACGCGCCTTCAACCGCATCTGGAGCAAATATCTCGGCGCCAACTTCGAATATTCCTACTTCCCCGGCGCCTCCGGCCAGGTCGGCTACGAAGTGTTCGTCAGCAAGCGCCCCGCGGATGCCTACAACATCCTCTTCGGCAATATCGGCCCGGAGATGATCATGTACGCTACCCAAAAGGTGAAGTACAAATATCCCGAAGACTTTACCTATATCGGCAGCATGGACGTCGACGATTCCGTCATCTGGGTCGGCTCGAACAGCAAGTTCAAGACCATTCAGGAGCTGGTCGAGGAAGGCAAGAAGCGCGAGATCACCCTCTCCACCAGTCGCCTGCCGCATCCCTCCACTATCGGCGCGCTAGCGCTGGCGGAGGCCACCGGCATGAAGGTGCGGATGATCCCCTATGGCGGCGGCGGCCCGGCCCGTTCGGCCGCGATCACCGGTGAGGTCGACGGCTGCGCCACCTTCCTCTCCTCCTCGCTCGGCCTCGGCGACCAGGCGCGCTTCCTCACCGTCTTCAACGACACGAACCGCGCGCCCGAGCTCACCAACAATGCTCCGCCGGTCAACCAGGCGCTCGGTACCAAGATCCCGCAGATGTCCGGCCAGCGCGCCATCGCCATCCACATCAAGGCGGTCGAGGCCTATCCGGACCGGGTGAAGAAGCTGAGCGACAGCTTCAAGCAGGTCTTCGCCGACCCCGACTACAAGGCCGTGGCCGAGAAGGCCGGCACGCCGTGGGAGTTCATCCAGTACGGCGACGCCGCCTCCTGCCAGGAATCGGCGAGGGAGTTCGTCGAGCTCGCCGACCGCTACCGCTCGCTGCTCACCGCCACGAAGTAACGCATGCCCGGGTCCGCCCGCCATGCGCCGGCGGACCTTCGCGCCCCGCGCGCAGGATTTCGAGCCATGAACGACAACCGCAAGGCCAAGGTCGCCACCGGCGCCGACTGGATCATCCCGGTCATCGGCGCCGCCTTCGCGACCTACTACCTCATCTCCATCAAGGACCTCGACTGGGAAGCCAAGGTCAGCGGCGTGTTCTGCGCCGTGGTGCTGTTTCTGCTGATCGGCATCTTCGCGCTGAGGACCGCCGTCGGCCTGCTGCGCGGAACGCACTACCTCGAATTCCGCAGCCTCTATGAGAGCCACAAGCTCGCGGTGCTGCGCGGCTCGCTCTTCGCGCTGACCGTAACTTCGGTGGCGATCATCCCCTGGGCCGGCTTCACGCTGAGCACCTTCGGCTTCCTGTTCGCCTGCTTCCTGTGGCTGCAGCGCATGAGCATGCGGGCCGCGGCGATCACCGCCGGCGCGCTGGCGCTCGGCGGCTACGTGCTCTTCATCCTCATCCTGCGAACCTCCTTCCCGCAGGGGCCCTTCGAGAGCCTCGTCTCCACCCTGACCGGCCTCTAGGCCGCGCCGCGCACCCGCGGGATGACCGACATGAACCTCAGCCTCAGCGTCCTCTCCGACCAGTTCCTGCTGAACTTCAGCTATCTGTGGCTGATCGTCATCGCCACCACCATCGGCATCATCATCGGCGCCATGCCGGGCTTCGGCTCGGCCAATACCATCATCATGCTGCTGCCCTTTACCCTGGCGGTGGATGTGGAAGTGGCGATGATCTTCATGGTCTCGCTCTTCGTCGCCTCGCATATGGGCGGCGGCATCACCTCGATCCTTTTGAACATCCCCGGAAACGGCGGATCGGCGGCCACCTGCCTCGACGGCTACCCGATGGCGCGCAAGGGTCTGGGCCAGCAGGCGCTGGTGCTCTCCTTCGTCGCCTCGACGGTGGGCGGCATGGTCACCGCGCTGATGTCGATCTTCCTGCTGCCCTACATCGCCCGCCTCGCCTACTACATGCACAGCGTCGAGATGGTGGTGATCCTCCTGTTCGGCATCACGCTGATCGCCTCGGTCGCCTCCGACAACATGCTCAAAGGGCTGATCGCCGGCTTCCTCGGCCT
>JARBUD010000010.1 GCA_029239875.1 Xanthobacteraceae bacterium
CGCTTAACCGTGTCGGGGGTGCCCCCGACACGCGGTTCGACCTTTAGGTCTTCCTTCAAAATCGATAGTCGCATTGCCTTCCTCCCAAGAAGGTTATTCTCTGAATATTAGCCAGCTATTATTCCAGCACGACAAGCAAATCCTTGGCGTCGATGGCATTGCCGGGCGACACCAATATCTCCTGCACCGTACCGGCGCGGGGCGAATGGATCGCCGTCTCCATCTTCATCGCCTCGATGGTGAGCAGCACGTCGCCGATCCTGATCTCCTGCCCGCTCACCACGCCGAGCGAGGAGATGGTGCCGGGCATGGGCGCGGCGACGTGAAGATCGTTGCCGGCCTCCGCCTTGCGCCTTCCGGCGACCTTTGGCACCGCGGCACGGTCGACCGCCAGCACCATGCGCGGCTGGCCGTTGAGCTCGAAGAAGACCTCGACGAGGCCATCCTCGCGCGTCTCGCCCAGCGCGGTCAGGCGCACCAGCAGCGTCTTGCCGCGTTCGATCTCGACCGTCGTCTCGTCCCCCGGCTTCATGCCGTAGAAGAACACCGGGGTCGGCAGCGCCGAGACCGGGCCGAACTTCGCCACCACCGGCGCGAAATCGGAGAACACCTTCGGGTACATGAGGTAGGAGGCGAGCTCGCGGTCATCCGCCGCGCGGCCGAGGAGCTTCGACGCCTCGGCCCGCTCGGCCTCGAGGTCGGCATCCTCGATCAGCGAGCCGTAGCGCACGGTGATCGGCGGCTCGCCCTTCAGCGCCTTCTTCTGCAGGGCTTCCGGCCATCCGCCCAGCGGCTGGCCGTACTCGCCATGCAGCATCGCCACGGCCGAGGCCGGGAAGGCGACGTCGCGCCTGGCGTCGAGCACGTCGGCGGCCGAGAGCCCCTGGCTCACCATCATCAGAGCGAGGTCGCCCACCACCTTGGAGGAAGGCGTGACCTTGATGATGTCGCCGAACAGGTCATTGGCGTCGCGATAGGCCTTCGCCACCTCGTGCCAGCGGCTCTCCAGCCCCATGGAGCGGGCCTGCTCCTTCAGATTGGTGAACTGACCGCCGGGCATCTCGTGCAGATAGACCTCGGAGGCCGGCCCCTTGAGGTCGCTCTCGAAGGCGGCGTACTGGGCGCGCACGCCTTCCCAGTAGAAGCTGATGCCGCGAATGGCCTCCGGATCGAGCCCGGTGTCGCGCTCGGAGCCGCGCAGCGCCTCGACGATGGAGCCGAGGCAGGGCTGCGAGGTCATGCCGCTCATGGCGTCCATGGCGAGGTCGACCGCATCGACGCCCGCCTCCACCGCCGCCAGCACCGAGGCGCCGGAAACGCCGGAGGTGTCGTGGGTGTGGAAGTGGATCGGCAGGCCGATCTCCTCCTTCAGCGCCTTGAACAGCACCCTGGCGGCGGCGGGCTTGACCAGCCCGCCCATGTCCTTAAGGCCGAGGACGTGGATGCCGGTCTTCTCCAGCTCCTTGGCCATGGAGACGTAGTATTTGAGGTCGTATTTCGAGCGGGCCGGGTCGTTGAGGTCGCCGGCATAGCAGATGGCGCCCTCTACCAGCTTGCCGGTCTTCAGCGCCTCATCGATCGAGACGCGCATGTTCTCGATCCAGTTGAGGCAGTCGAAGACGCGGAAGATGTCCATGCCCGCTTCCGCCGCCTGGCGGATGAAGAAGCGCACGACATTGTCGGGATAATTGGCATAGCCGACGCCATTGGCCCCGCGCACCAGCGTCTGGGTCAGGATGTTCGGCACCGCCTCGCGGATCTTCGCCAGCACCTCCCACGGGTCCTCGGAGAGGAAGCGCATGGAGACGTCGAAGGCGGCGCCGCCCCAGCATTCGAGCGAGAGCAGGCCCGGCAGGCCGCGGGCGTAGGAATCGGCGATGCGGGCGATGTCGTAGCCGCGCATGCGGGTGGCAAGCAGCGACTGGTGCGCGTCGCGCATGGTGGTGTCGGTCACCAGCACGCGCTTCTGCGCCAGCATCCAGTCGGCGAAGCCCTTGGGGCCGAGCTGGTCGAGAAGCTGGCGGGTGCCCGGCGCCGGCTCGGCGAGGAAGGCCGGCGGCTCGGGGATGCGGGCGGTGGCGGAAGGCTTGGCCCTTCCCTTCACTTCCGGATGGCCGTTCACCGTCACGTCGGCGATCCAGGCCAGCAGCTTGGTGGCACGGTCGCGGCGGCCGCCGAAGTCGAACAGCTCCGGCGTGGTGTCGATGAAACGGGTGGTGTAGCGGCAGGCGGTGAAGTCGGGATGGGTCAGCACGTTCTCGAGGAACGGCAGGTTGGTGGCGACGCCGCGTATGCGGTACTCGCGCAGCGCCCGGTACATGCGGGCGATGACCTCCTCGGAGGACGGCGCCCAGGCGGTCACCTTCTCCAGCATCGGGTCGTAGAAGCGCGTCACAACCGCGCCGGAATAGGCGGTGCCGCCATCGACGCGGATGCCGAAGCCCATGGCGCCGCGATAGGCGGTGATGCGGCCATAGTCCGGGATGAAATTGTTCTCCGGATCCTCGGTGGTGATCCGGCACTGCATGGCGTGGCCGTTGAGGCGGATATCGTCCTGCGCCGGGATTCCGGTCTCGGCGACCGAGCCGATATGGCCGCCTTCGAGGATCTTGATCTGCGCCTTGATCAAATCGAGGCCGGTGACGACCTCGGTCACCGTGTGCTCGACCTGGATGCGCGGATTGACCTCGATGAAATAGAAGGCGCCGGTATCGGCATCCATCAGGAACTCGACCGTGCCGGCGCCGATGTAGTCGGTGGCCCGGCCGATGGCGAGCGCGGCATCGGTCAGGCCCTTGCGGGTCGCCGCGTCGACATAAGGCGCCGGCGCGCGCTCGATGACCTTCTGGTTGCGGCGCTGGATCGAGCAGTCGCGCTCGAAGACATGGACGAGGTTGCCATGGGTGTCGCCGAGGATCTGCACCTCGACATGACGGGCGCGGCGCACGAGCTTTTCGAGGTAGACCTCGTCCTTGCCGAAGGCGGCCTTGGCCTCGCGCTTCGCAGTAGTGACGGCGTCGAGCAGCTTGTCCTCGCTCTCGATCGGGCGCATGCCGCGCCCGCCACCGCCCCAGCTCGCCTTGAGCATGACGGGGTAGCCGACCTTGCGGGCGGCCTCGAGGATGAAGGCGGGATCGTCCGGCAGCGGGTCGGTCGCCGGCATCACCGGCACGCCGACCGAGATGGCGAGATTTCTCGCGGCGACCTTGTTGCCGAGCGTGCGCATGGTCGCCGGCTTCGGGCCGATGAAGACGATGCCGGCTTCCTCGCACGCCTCGGCGAATTCCGGGCTCTCCGACAGGAAGCCGTAGCCGGGATGGATGGCGTCGACCTTCGCCTCCTTTGCGACGCGGATCACCTCGTCGATGGAAAGGTAGGCGTCGATCGGGCCGAGAGGCTTCGAAAGCCAGGGGCCGCGGCCGACCAGATAGGCCTCGTCCGCCTTGAAGCGGTGGAGCGAGAGCTTGTCCTCCTCCGCATGGATGGCGACGGTGGAGATGCCGAGCTCGGTCGCCGCGCGGAAGACGCGGATCGCGATCTCGGATCGGTTGGCGACGAGGAGCTTCCTGATCGTGCGGGTCATGAGCGTGCCAGGCCTGTGGTTGCGGTCGACGGGATCGGGACTCGGAAACCTGCATCCTGGCTGCGACAATCAGCGCCTCTGCCGCCGCCGGGTCCCGTGGCCGATGCATCAGCCATGCCGGGATACCGTGGCGCGGACAGGCGCCGCACAGCATTATTGGTATACAGAATTCCACATGCCAGCAAGCAAAATCACCGGCGCGTGATCGCAGGCTCGGTACTTAGCCGGCGCGGCAGACGGCGCCGTTCCACGCGATTGTGAGGCCCGCGTCGCGGTATCGACACGTTGCAGTGCAAGATATCGCGGGCGAGACAGACCAGCCGAATTGGTACATAGAGAACGCGCCGGCAACGTGAGCCCGTATCAGTGCGGGGTCGCGGGAGACGCGCCGGATTACGGAGGAAACTATGGCTAGCAGGCGGGAACGCGCAACGAAGATCGTGGCGACCCTAGGCCCGGCCTCATCGAGCCCGGAGAAGATCCGGGCGCTTTACGAAGCAGGCGTGGACGTGTTCCGGCTGAATTTCAGCCACGGCACGCAGGAGAACCACGGCAATGTGCTCGGCGCCGTGCGCGCGCTGGAGAAGGATGTCGGCCGGCCGATCGGCGTGCTCGCCGATCTGCAGGGTCCGAAGCTGCGCCTCGGCAAGTTCGTCGACGGCCACATCACCCTGACCGCGGGCACCACCATCCGCTTCGACACCGACCCGACGCCGGGCGACGAGAAGCGCGTGCCGATCCCGCACCCGGAAATCCTCGAAGCCCTGCATGAGGGCTCCACCGTGCTGCTCGACGACGGCAAGGTGCGCGTGCGCGTCGTCCGCAAGGGCGCGGGCTTCATCGAGGCCGAGGTGGTCGCGGGCAACCGGCTGTCGAACAACAAGGGCTTCAACGTCCCCGACGTGCTGCTCCCGGTCTCGGCGCTCACCGACAAGGACCGCTCCGACCTGTTCTTCGCCCTCGACCTCGGCGTCGAGTGGATCGCGCTCTCCTTCGTGCAGCGCCCCGAGGACGTGCTCGAGGCCAAGGAGCTGATCCAGGGCCGCGCCCAGATCAACCTGAAGCTGGAGAAGCCTCAGGCGGTGGAGCACCTCACCCGCATCACCGAGCTTTCCGACAGCATGATGGTGGCGCGCGGCGACCTCGGCGTCGAGCTGTCGCTGCCGGAGATCCCGGCGCTGCAGAAGCGCGTCATCCGCGAATCCCGCCGCCTCGGCAAGCCGGTGATCGTGGCGACGCAGATGCTCGAATCCATGATCAGCGCCCCGGTGCCGACCCGCGCCGAGGTGTCCGACGTCGCCACCGCCGTCTATGACGGCGCCGACGCGGTGATGCTCTCCGCCGAGAGCGCGGCCGGCCAGTATCCGGTCGAGGCCGTGGCGATGATGGACCAGATCATCAAGCAGGTGGAACGCGATCCGGGCTACCGGGCGATCATCGAATCGCAGCGTCCGGAGGCGCGCCATTCGGTCGCCGACGCGGTGACGCAGGCCGCCTATCAGGCGGCGATGTCGGTCGATGCCGCCGCCATCGTCACCTACACGCTGTCGGGCACCACGACGCTGCACGCGGCGCGCGAGCGCCCGCGGATCCCGATCATCGGCATCGCCAGCCAGCTCTCCACCGCCCGCCGCCTCGTCATGTCCTATGGCGTGCATGTCGTGCACGCGCCGGAGGAGATCCACACCTTCGGCGAGATGGCGACCAAGGCGACGCAGGTGACGGTCGAGCACGGCTTCGCCACCGAAGGCGACCGCATCGCCATCACCGCCGGCGTGCCCTTCGCGACGCCCGGCACGACCAACGTGCTGCGCCTCGTCACCATCGACAAGGCGATGATGAACCGTCGCCCCAGCAGCGAGAAGAAGACCGAGCCGGCCACGCCCCGCGCCGCCGCGAAGAGCGCGGATGCGGGCGCGGTCGTCCGCTCCGAGCCGGTGGCCGACTGAGGCCGGCCGGAAGGCTTCAGCAAAAGGAAAAGGCCCCCGGTTCGGGGGCCTTTTTCGTTTGGCGGGATCGACCTTCGCCCGAAGCGACCTCATCCTGAGGTACGGGCGCAGCGAGCCTCGAAGGATGTTCTTGAGAGCGCTCCCGGGCGAGCCTCCTTCGAGGCCCGGCGAAACGCCGGGCACCTCAGGATGGGATCGCTCGCAGGCGCGATCCTCAAGGCCGCCCCCTCAGGGCAGCATCACCACCGGCGTGCCGACGCCGACGCGGCCGTAGAGGTCGATGATGTCCTCATTGTACATGCGCACGCAGCCATAGGAGGCGAAGGTGCCGATCGACCTCGGCTGGTTGGTGCCGTGGATGGCGTATTGCCCGCCGCCGGAGAGCGTCATCGCGCGCGCGCCCATCGGGTTGGCCGCGGTGCCGCCAGGAATGACCTCCGGCAGCTTGGGGTTGTCGCGCTTGATCTCGTCGGGCGGCGTCCACGCCGGTTCGACATATTTGCCGCTGATGCGCACCTGGCCTTGCCACTGCTTGCCGCGGCGGCCGACCGCCACGGGATAGCGGATGGCCTTGCCCGGGCCGGTGACGAGATAGAGCCGGCGCTCACGGGCGCTGACCACGATGGTGCCGGGGCGCACGCCCGGCTTGTCGAAGGCGACGGCCTCGCGCGCCGAAGCGGAGGCGAGCGGGAACAGCTGAGTCGCGAGCGCGATCAGGCAGAACGATAACCAACGCAACATTGTCCAGCCCCAGCGAAGACTACGGCCGGGTATTACCAGAAATTATCGCAGCTTACCGCCCTCGATACCGCCGGGAGGCACCTGAGGGCCTCTGCCCGCGCCATTTTTGCAACAGTGGGCGAAAAGTTCGGTTGTGAGTTCGCGGGAGCCCTACAGTCAATTGCACGGGCCGGCGAGAAAGGTTAGTCATTAAGGCGACAAGACCTCTGTGCCACCGGCTCAGCTCTTCGTTTTGTTTACTAACGGAAGGTAATTGCGCATGATCAAGACCCTGCTCGTGGCTTCTGCGTCCCTCTTCATGCTGGGCGCCGCCGTCGCCGCCGACCTCCCGCAGCCGCAGCCGGTGCCGGCTGAGGCCGCTCCGATTGGCAAGGCCCCGATCGGCAAGTCTCCGCTCGGCAAGGCCCCGGCCCCGCTCGTCACCAAGGGCTGATGCGGCACTAAGCACGCATCTCAGTCTCGTTGCGTGCTTGACACGATCGCGACGGACCTGTCCCTTCGCGATCTGATCGAGAGAAGCGACGGGGTGTCGTGATGAAGATGTCTACAAACACGGCAAAGCGCCACTGCCTCACAGTGGCGCTTTGCATGTCTGCCCTCCTCGCAGTGAGCACGCTGCCGGCGGCAGCCGTCACCAGCGGCAGCACGGATTCGGCTGTGGCAGCGACGCCTCAGGCGGTACCCGCCCAGGCGGCCGACACCATCAAGCCCAAGCCGCGCCAGAAGGTCAGCGCGCTGCCCGGCGGCACGTCGTCCGCCAGCAGCGGATCGAGCGCGACCTCCGCCAACAGCGTCGCGGCGAACGGGTCGTCCGCTGCGTCCGGCAATGCGGCGCCGGGCTCGTCCGAGGCGGTCGCCTCGTCGACCCCGCCTCCGGGCCCCTATTACGTCGATTTCCGCGCCCGCACGGCGGCGTCCTACGGCCATGCCTTCATCTGGTACGGCAAGTCGAGCGAGCGCGCAGTGGAAGTGGCCGGCCTGCATCCGGCGACCGACAGCCCGGTGCCCTATGTGCTGGGCCACCTGATGTGGGTCCAGTCGGAGACCGGCGCCAGCTATGGCGACCTCGACGAGCAGTATCTGACGGCGAACTACCGCGTCTATCTGAGCGAGGAGGACGCGCCGAAGGTTATCGCCTATATCCAGAAGCTGCAGAAGAACTCGCCGCTCTGGAACGCGACCACCACCAACTGCACCTGGTTCATCGGCCAGATCGCTTCCTTCATGGGCCTCAAGACCCCCTGGCATCTGCTGGTGCCGGAGGAATATGTCAACGAGCTCAAGAAGATGAATGGCGGGCGCAACATGGCGCGGCTGTCGCCGAACCAGTAGGACTGCCCGGACAGGCAACGACGGCACGCGGCGGGGTCTTCCCCGCCGTTTTCATTTCCGGCGGGCGGCTTCGCTGCAAGCGGCCGGAGTGAGGCCCGAGAGTCCGGCTTGTAATCTGATCTTCTCTCATCCCCGGGCCTGCCCCGGGACCCAGCCTGTACGTTGGCTCCCGGTGGAAAGCCTGGGTAGCCGGGTCGAGCCCGGCCATGAGGGCGGGAGGATGGCTGTCCCCCTCCCAGACGGAATTACGGGTCAGGCTCCGAGGCGCGGGAGGTTCATCACGGTCGATGTCGAGTGTAGCGAGATCGCCGTCCCGCCTCCCTGTCATCCAGCCGATCTTCGCGGTAAGAAAATAGCGGCCGACGCGATCCGCCGCCGCGGCTTAGTCGTGTCGGGCCGCGGCAGGCGCGTGCTTGGCCTTTCGCCGATTCCGTCATGACCAGCGCGGCCGCCACGCCGCTTCCAAGGCCGTCCATGCCCGACCTCGCCGGCCACACGCCATCCGCCACCTCCCGCGTCATCTGCCTCGACGGGCTGCGCGGCGTCGCCGCCTGCACGGTGGTCGCCTTCCACTTCTTCTACGCCTTCACCCCCGCCCTCTTCGCCGACAAGGCGCGCGCCGGCTTCACCCTCTTCGACACGCCGCTGGCGGTGCTGTGGAACGGCCATTTCGCCGTGGCGGTGTTCTTCACCCTCTCCGGCTTCGTGCTCGCGGCCTCGGCACCGCGGAGCGCGCGCGAGGCGCCGCTGATGATCGGCCTGCGCTATTTCCGCCTCGGCGTACCGGCGCTGGCCTCCTCCATCCTGGCCTGGGCCTGGCTGACCAGCTTCCCCGAAGCGGCGCGCGACACCCAGGCGATCACCGCCAGCCCGTGGTTCCGCTGGACCTACCAGCCGCCGATCCCGCCGCTGAGCCAGGCGATCTGGGAAGGCGCCGTCGGCGTGTTCGTGAACGGCACCACCCGCTTCAACAACCCGCTCTGGACGATGCAGGCCGAGTTCTTCGGCTCGGTGCTGATCTACGGTTCCTATGCCGTGCTGCGCGGGCATGCGCGTCCGGCGGCGATGGCGCTGGGCCTCGTCGGCTTCACCGCCTTCGGGCTGTTTCCCCTCGCCGCCTTCAGCGGCGGCGCGCTGGTCTACGAGCTGCGCCACAGGCTGCGCGACCACGCCGTGGCGGGAAGCCTGATTGGCTTTGCCGGCCTCACCCTCGGCGCCACCTTCCCCGGCCATGCCGCCGGACCGGGGATCCTCGCCTATGTCCAGTCCTGGCTCGGCACCGGCGGCCTGCGCGAGATCGGCGCCTTGCTGGTGATGGTGGCGATCCTGATCAACCCGCCGGTGCGGCGCTTCTTCGAGGCGCCGCCGCTGCAACGGCTCGGCGAGCTCTCCTTCCCGATCTACCTCGTGCATGTGCCGCTGATCGTGGCGCCGGTGGCCGCCATCTTCACCGCGCTCGCCCCGCTTTCGCCACTGGCGCTGGTGGGGCTGTTCGCGCTCACCTGCCTCGGCACGCTGGCGCTCGGGGCCCTGTTCCTGGTGGCGGTGGAGCGGCCGCTGCTCGCCGTGCTCAAGGCGGTCCGCACCCGCGGACGGGCCCGCCTCGCGGCGCCGTAGCCGGCAGCCTACTGCGCAGGCGTCGGATAATTGCCGGCGCCCGGCACCAGCCGCACCGGATCCCCGACCGTGCCCGAAGTGCTCCGCGTCCCCGAGCCGTTGGCCGGCCGCGGCGCCGAGACCGGCGGCACGCCCGGCAGGGTCGGCGGCGCGGAGAAGGGCGAGTTCTGCGCCGGCGACTGCACCGGCCGAGCCGGCGCCTGATCGACGACGGCGCCGGGCGGGGGCGAGCCCTGGATCACGTTCGCCCGCGACGACGGCGCGAGCTGCGCCGAGCCGGCGGGACCGGGCACCTGCGGATAGCCCTCATAGGGATCGACGAGATTGCCCTGCGGCATGCCCGGCTGGGCCATGCCGGGCTGGTACACCTGCTCCGGCTGGGGCACGGCGCTGCCATAGCGCGGCCGGGCGCGACGCCGCGGGGCGGGCGCCGCCACCGGGGCGGCCTCGGCCTCCGGTCCCATCCAGCCGTCGAGCACCGTGCCGTCGCCCTGCAGGCCGGACGGATAGGCCAGCGGCCCGCCGATCCGCCCCAGCCCCTCCGGCTCGCCCATCGGCCGGCCATAGGGCTGCCAGACGTAGGGGAGGAAGTAGCCGTTGATGGAATAGCGGTACATGACGCGCAGCAGATCCTGCTCGCTGGCGCCGATCTGGCACAGCCGCAGGCGGATGGAGAGCACGCCGCGGTCGACCCGGAAGATGTTCATCGGCACCTGCGACTGGATGCGCTGCCAGCCATAGATGCACAGCTCGCCGCCGCCGGCATTACCGATGGCATAGTTGAACGGGCCGTAGCGGTTCTGCACATAGTAGTTCGACACGTGCATGGTGACGCCCGGCATGCGGTCGAGCATCTCCTGGTCGATCACCTCCTCGCTGAGGAAGTCGTCGGCGCGCGTGTTCTCCCAGCCGGTGCGCTCCTTCACCGGGCCGAAGAACACCGTGTAGATGGCGTTCTGCCCGCGCGAATGCGCGTTGGTGCCGAGCATGATCTCCTGCTCGATGGCATTGAGATAGGTGGTTTGGACGACGGCGATGACCGGCGGCGCCGAACCGGGCTCGGGCAGCACCAGCGCGTCGGAGATCGCCACCTCGGTCGCGAGGTTAGCAACCTTGGGGTTCTGCCCCAGCCACGGGTACATGCCGCCGCATCCGGCCACGAGGAGAGCCAGGGACACCGCCAGACACCCGGGTAGAGGTACGCGCGTAGTCCGTCCCGTCATAGCCCCTTCAACGCTCGCGATGGCCGAACAAGCGCCCCACCGCCACGGTTACCCCCCAAGAAACCGCAGCCCGGAACAACACCGAATCACTTGTGTCATTGGACTTTAGCCTGCGCCGCAATAGGGTGGAATCGATCCGCGCGCGATATGGTTTGAATTTGGATAGATTTCCTCAACCTCTCGCGTCTAAGACACATTGATCTGCTGAATTTCAGCGGGGGCTGGACGAGGCAATAACGACGATGCGCAAAGCCTGGATCGCCGCGCTGTGGGCTATTTCGTCCCTGGTGGTCGTATTCTTGATCACCCTGCCGATCAGCCTGCAGGCTCATCTGATCGCCGGCTGCATCGTCGTCGTGGCCATGATCCTGCTGAAGACCTTCGGCCCGCCGGTCGGCATGCCGCGCACCATCGCGCTGGCCATCGGCACCGCCGTAGTATTGCGATACGTATACTGGCGCACCACCAGCACCATCCCGCCGATCTCGCAGCTCGAAGACTTCATCCCCGGCTTCATGCTCTACCTGGCCGAGATGTACAGCGTGTTCATGCTGTTCCTCAGCCTGTTCGTTGTCTCGGCGCCGATGCCGGTGCGCACCGCGCCGGCCATTCCCGCGGACCAGATCCCGACCGTCGACGTGTTCATCCCGAGCTACAACGAGGATGCGTCGCTGCTGGCCTCGACCGTCTCGGCGGCGCTCAGCCTCGACTATCCGGCCGACAAGTTCACCGTCTGGCTCCTCGACGACGGCGGCACCGACCAGAAATGCGAGCAGGACGACCCCGACCAGGCCGCCGCCGCCATCGCCCGGCGGGCCGAGCTGCAGCAACTCTGCGCCGGCCTCGGCGCGCGCTACCTGACCCGCGCCCGCAACGAGCACGCCAAGGCCGGCAACCTCAATAACGGCCTCGCGCACTCGACCGGCGACCTGGTGGTGGTGTTCGACGCCGACCACGCGCCGACGCGCGACTTCCTCACCAACACGGTCGGCTACTTCCTCGAGGACGAGAACCTCTTCCTCGTGCAGACGCCGCACTTCTTCATCAATCCCGACCCGCTGGAGCGCAACCTCGGCACCTTCGACTTCATGCCGTCGGAGAACGAGATGTTCTACGGCATCATCCAGCGCGGCCTCGACAAGTGGGACGCCGCCTTCTTCTGCGGTTCGGCGGCGGTGCTCAGCCGGCGCGCGCTGGGCGAGAGCAACGGCTTCAGCGGCGTCACCATCACCGAGGACTGCGAGACGGCGCTGGAGCTGCACTCGCGCGGCTGGCACTCGATCTATGTCGACAAGCCGATGATCGCCGGCCTGCAGCCGGACAGCTATGCCAGCTTCATCGTCCAGCGCTCGCGCTGGGCGCAGGGCATGATGCAGATCCTGCGTTTCCACTTCCCGCCGGGCAAGCGCGGCCTCACCCTGGCGCAGCGCCTGTGCTACTGCTCCAGCACCTTCTTCTGGCTGTTCCCGTATTCGCGGCTGATGTTCCTCATCTCGCCGCTGTTCTACCTGTTCTTCTCGCTGGAGATCTTCAACGCCTCCGGCGCCGAGTTCCTCGCCTACACCACCACCTACATGCTGGTGAACCTGCTGATGCAGAACTACCTCTATGGCCGCTACCGCTGGCCATGGGTGTCGGAACTCTACGAATACATCCAGTCGATCTACCTGTTCCCCGCCTTGGTGTCGGTGCTGGCCAATCCGCGCAAGCCGACCTTCAAGGTGACGTCGAAGGGCGAGCACATGGACGAGGGCCATGTGTCGGAGATCGGACCGCCCTTCTTCATCATCTTCGGCATCCTTGTCCTCGGCGTGGTGCTGACCATCTGGCGGCTGCTGACAGAGCCCTTCAACCATGACGTCATCATCGTCGTCGGCGGCTGGAACCTGCTCAACCTGCTGCTCGCCGGCTGCGCGCTGGGCGTCGTCTCCGAGCGCCGCAACCGCCGCCGCACACACCGCGTCGACCTGCTGCGCCGGGGCGAGATCGTCATCAACGGCGTCGCCTACCCGGCCGCCATCGAGGACGGCTCGCTCGGCGGCGCGCGGGTGCGGCTGGCGGCCAATGTGACGGTGCCGGAATTCGAGCGCGGAACGGTCGGCCTGCTGCGCTTCCGCCCGCTGGCCACGAACATCCCGATCGACGTGCTGCCGGTGGCGATCCGCAACGTCGAGCGCGGCGCCGAGGGCGCGCTGCTCGGCTGCCAGTTCCATCCGGACCAGCCGCTGCACTACCGGCTGATCGCCGACCTGATCTTCGCCAATTCCGACGAATGGCAGAAATTCCTGGATTCGCGCCGCAAGAATCCCGGCGTGCTCATGGGCACGATACGGTTCATCCGCGTGGCGGTGTTCCAGACCGGCCGCGGCCTGTCCTACCTGGTCAACCTGCACAAGCTCTGGCGCGAGCGACGCCGCCGCCCGGTGCTCGCACCGGTCAAACGTGGATGACCAGGATGCGCGCTCCCGCCTCCATCGCCGCCGCCCTCATCCTCGCGCTCGCGCAGGCGCCGCTCGCCAGCCCGTGGCTGGCGCCGGCCTACGCCCAGGGAGCCGGTCAGGGCACCGGCTTCTCGATGACGCCGCCGATCCCCGGCTATAGCGGGGGCAATGCGCCCGCTTCCGGCAATGCCGCGCCGGCGACCTCGGTGCCGATGACGCCGCCCGCCTCGTCCGGCTCCGCCGCGCCGAGCCCGTCCGCCTCGTCGACGCCGCCGGCGGCGTCGAGCACCTCGAACGCCGGCGCGGCCGGCGGACAGAACTTCTCCATCCCGTCCTTCCCGACGCCGTCGGCGCCGTCGCAGGGGTCGACGCCCTTCGCCATGCCGTCCGGACAGGCCGCGCCGTCCTCGTCCTCCGCCTGGATTCCGGCACCCGCCGCCTCCACCACGCCGGCCGACGACACGCCCGCACGTACGCAGACCAGCCAGGCGCAGCCGATCAATCCGCAGCAGGCGAACCCTGCGCCTTATGTCCAGGCGCCGGCCATGCCCTCGCCTGCGATGCCTTCGCCGGCGATGCCCTCGCTCGCGGCGCCGCGCACCACGCCTCCCGCCTCCGCTCAGGCCCCCGCGAGCCCGCCGACATCGCCGGCACCGCCGACCTGGGACATGGACCAGTCGTCGACCGGCATCGAGCTGCCGGGCGAGCCCGGCGCGCCCGCGCCGACCGCCGCGCCGTTCCAGATGGTGCCCGGCCGGCCCGCGCCGGTGATCACGCAGGTGCCCGCCACCACGCCGGCGGCGGAAGTGCGCAAGCGGCCCGACCGCTTCCTCATCCCGCAGCGGCGCATGATCTTCGCCGGCGAGGTCGCCTCGCGCGCCTGGGTATTCTACGCCACCCAGGAAGAAGCCAACCGGCAGGCGAGCTTCCTGCTCAGCTATCTCAGCGCCGTCGTCGTGATGCCGGAGACCTCGCGCATCCGCGTGACCGTCAACGGCCAGGCGCTGATCGAGCGGCCGATCGCCGCCTCGCAGGAGCCGGCGCATTTCGAGGTGCCGATCCAGCGCGGCACGCTGCGCCCGGGCGCCAACCTCATCCGCATCGACGTGGTGCAGCGTCACCGTACCGACTGCGCGGTGACCGCGACCTACGAGCTCTGGACCGAGATCAACAACGAGGGCACCGGCCTCGTCTTCAACGGCGGCCGCCCGCCGCTGTCCGGCGGCCTCGACGACCTCGCCTCGGTCGGCTTCGACCAGTACGGCGTGACGCCGATCCGCATCGTCACCCCCGGCCCGATCGAGGGCGGCGGCAGTTCCCGCGTGCTGCGGGTGGTGCAGGGCCTGGCCGTGCGCGGCCAGTTCCCCAACACCTCGGTCACCATAGCCGACGGCCAGATCGGCCAGACGCCGCCGGGCGGGCTCACCGTCGTGGTCGGCACCGCCTCGGAGCTGCCGCGCCTGATGGCCTCGGTGCCGAACGAGGCGCGGCTGCGCCCGATCACCACCCTGCTGGAGGACGACCGGCTGGGCGCGCCGACGCTGGTCATCTCCGGGCCGACCGCGGCCGACGTCGACCGCGCCATCGACCGGCTGAACGCGATCTCCATCCCCCGGACCGACGCGGTCAACACGCAGACCCTGTACGCGCCCAACGCGCCGCTGTTCGACAGCGCCCGCGGCGTGCGCCTCGGCGAGCTCGGCGTGCCGACGCAGGAATTCTCCGGCCGCCGCTTCCGCGCCGAGTTCCAGATCGCGCTGCCGGCCGACTTCTACGCCCAGGCCTATGGCAACGCGCAGCTCCTGCTGGACGCCGCCTTCACCGCCGCGGTGCGGCCGGGCAGCCATGTCGACGTCTATGTGAACGAGCAGATCGCCTCCAACCTGCCGATCACCGCTTCGGGCGGCGGGCTGTTCCAGCGCGAGCGCATGCAGATCCCGCTGCGCAACTTCCGCCCCGGCGTGAACCGCCTCTGGCTGGAGGTGGTGCTCGACACGGAATCGGACGCGCGCTGCCTGCCCGGCGCCACCTTGCCGGCCGAGAACCGCTTCGTGCTGTTCGATTCGACCGAGTTCTCGATCGGCGACTTCGCCCGCATCGGCCGGCTGCCGGACCTTGCCTCCTTCTCCGCCAATGCCTTCCCCTACAATCTCGACGGCAACCCGGTCGCGGTGGTGCTGGCGCGGCAGGATTCGTCCACGCTGTCCGCCGCCGGCACGCTGATGTCGCGGCTCGCCCTGGCCAATGGCGCGCCGCTGCCGATCGACGCCTCCCCCGCCTCGGTGACGCTGGGCGAGCGCAACGTGATCTTCGTCGGCAGCATCGACCAGATCTCCTCCAGCGTGCTGGACCAGGTCGGCGTCGCCGAGACGGTGCGGACCAACTGGGTGGTCTCCGCCAGCGGCGACGAGAGCGGCGACGTCGGCAGCAGCGACGAGTACGACAACGTGCTGGAGCGCTTCCGCTCGCGGCAGGTCGGCGACAGCCCGCCTCCGCCCGGCGAGCCGCGGCTCGACCAGAACACGCACGAGGTCTATGAGCGCTGGCGCGGAAGCGTGCAGGGGCACAGCAGCCTCTACAGCATCGTCGAGGGCTTCGAGAGCTGGCTGGAGCGCACCTTCTCCATCAACTTCGAATCCTTCCGCCTGCAGGAGGGCCGGCGCAGCCTGTTCGAGCCGCCCCCGCGCACCTCGGTGCTGATGGCGCAGGGCACCGGCCCGACCGGCTCGGCCGCCTGGACGCTGGTCGCCGGGCGCACGCCGGAGGCGCTGGCGGCGTCGATGACCCGCTTCACCTCGGATGCCGTGTGGAACCGCGTCGGCGGGCAGGCCGTCGCCTACCAGGTCGCGTCCGGCGACATCGAGCGGCGCGACATACGCAGCTTCAGCTTCATCGTCACGCAGCCGCTCTCCTTGGGCAATCTGCGCATGATCGCGGCCAACTGGCTGTCGATAAACATCCTGCCCTACGCGCTGATGCTGGTGCTGGCCGGTACCATCCTCGGCTGCGCCACCGCCCTCCTGCTGCGCCGGCTCGGGCGGCCCTCATGATCCGGCGGGTGCTCGCCGGCTTTCTCCTGCTCGTCTGCGGAGCGCTGCCCGTGTCCGCCCAGCCCTCCACCCTGATCCCGACCGAGGCCTGGAGCGCCTTCATGCAGCGCTTCGTCGACGCCAGCGGGCGCGTCGTCGACACCGCCAATGGCGGCATCAGCCACAGCGAAGGCCAGGGCTACGGTATGCTGCTGGCGTATTTAGCAGGTGACAGAAGCAACTTCGAACGCATATGGAGTTTTACGCGTACCGAGTTACTGATTCGCGATGATGGACTCGCCGCATGGCGCTGGGATCCGAACTCTACGCCGCATGTCACCGACGTAAACGCGGCGAGCGACGGCGATTTGTTAATCGCCTATGCCTTGGCACGGGCCGGAGCGGCGTGGAATCAACAATCCTATATCGAGGCCGCGCGGCGATCGGCGCGGGCGGTCGGGCGGAAGCTTCTGGTCACCGACGGGAACCGGCTGGTTCTGCTTCCCGGCGTCTCCGGCTTCTCCTCCAGCGACCGGCCGGACGGCCCGATACTCAACCTATCCTATTGGATCTTCGAGACCTTTCCGGTCATGGCGCAGCTCGCGCCGGAGTTCAAATGGGCGGACGCGGCCAATGCCGGGCTGGAGCTGCTGAGCATCGCCCAGCTCGGTCCGGCACGACTCCCGCCGGACTGGATCTCGGCCCCGGCGAGCAAGCCGGTGACGGTCGCCGAGGGCTTCCCGCCGGTCTTTGGTTACAATTCATTAAGGATATCTCTTTACCTGTTGCGGGCAGGGATCGAGAACACGGCGTTACAGGAACCATTCCGGCGGAGTTGGCTGATCGAAGGCGGGGGTACACCCGCGGTCGTCGACATCCCCACCGGACGCGTGCTCGCACGGCTTACCGACCCGGGCTACCGCATGCTCGCGTCGGTTCTGGCCTGTGCGCTGAATGCCACCCCGATTCCCGAAGATCTGAGACGGTTTGAGCCCACGCTCTACTATCCGTCGACGTTGTACTTGTTAGGCTGGGCACTGGTCGCGGAGCGATATCCGAGATGTCTTTGAAGAGGGCCATTCTGCTGATCATGCTCGGGGGGGCGGTAGTTCCCGCGATCGGACAGCAGATCGAGCTCCCGGGCACCGGAGACAGCACCAACAAGACCGCCCGTCCCAAGGTCGACGAGACCGCCCTGCGCTACTTCGCCTCCCAGGGCGACACCCGCCGGCTGGAAGCCGAGATCGCCCGCCTGCGCGCGCTCTATCCCGACTGGTCGCCGCCCGACGACCTGTTCGGCCCGCAGACCGACGTCGAGCTGCAGCGCATGTGGAAGCTCTACGCCGAGGGCAAGTATTCCGACGTACGCAGCGCCATCGCCACGCGCCAGGCCGCCGATCCGTCCTGGAAGGCGCCGCCGGACCTGCTGGCGCGGCTCACCGAGGCGGAGAACCGCCGGCAGCTGGTCAACGCCTCCGACGCCGAGCAGTGGGCGACTGTGCTGCGCCTCGCCACGGATGCGCCGGGGCTGCTGACCTGCACCAATGTCGACATCCTCTGGCGCGTCGCCGAGGCCTTCGTGAAGACCGAGCAGACGCCCCGCGCGCTCGACGCCTACACCTATGTGCTGACCAACTGCAACGATCCGGGCGAGCGCCTCGCCACGGTGCAGAAGGCGATGCCGCTGCTCACCGACGAGCAGATCGAGAACCTGCTGAAGCTCGAGCGCAAGGACGAGGCCGGCAAGCCGGAATTCGCCGCGCTGCGCGACGACCTCATCCGCCGCCGCATGGGCCACGCCGCCGAGAATCCCGAGTACACGGTGCCGGACGAGGACATCAAGCGGATGGAGGCGCTGGCGCGCCAGAGCACCACGCCCGGCGACCCACTGCTGCTCGGCTGGTACCTGTTCCGCCATGACGAGGCCACCCGCGCCCTCGAATGGTTCAAGCTGGCGCTCGACCGCAAGGGCGGCCCGAAGTCGGCGGAAGGCTATGTGCTGGCGCTCAACTTCCTCGGCCGCTCGCTGGAGGCCGAGCCGATCGCCTTCGAGTGGCGCGATTCCGCCCCGGAAAACAACAAGGCCTATCTCGACGTCGTCATCGCGCTGCTCACCGCCGACCCGCCGCCGGTGCTCGACGAGATCGTGCTCTCCCGCTTCAGCCCCGTGGTGATGCGCGACAAGTACGTCCCCGGCGCGCAGGCGCTCGGCTGGTACGCCTACAACACCGGGCAGATCGTCACCTCGCAGTCCTGGTTCGACACCGCGCTGAACTGGGACCCGAACGACGAGCCCTCCGCCTACGGCCTGTCGCTCACCTATTGGCGTCTCGGCGACATCGCCCGCCTCAACGCGATGGTGCAGAGCTGGGGTCCGCGCTCCGAGCGCATCGTGGCGCTGGTCGACCCTGTGGTGCGCGCCCGCCTCGAAGCCCGCAACGCCCAGACCACCACCCAGATCGACCCGCATATCGATCCGCTCGGCGCCGCCGCGGCCCGCCTGACGCCGGTGCCCTCGCTGATGCCGCCGCCGATCGGCACGCCTCCCATGGGCCTGCGAAGCGGGGCGGGGCAGTTTGCTCAGATCCCGACGGCCGGGCAGTTCCAGCCGATCCCGCAGGCCGGCACGGCGCCCCTCGCCTATCGCGGCGCGCCCTATCAGGCGCAGAATCCGCTGGCGACCGGCCAGTTCCAGCCGCTCCCCGGCGCGACGGCCCAGCCCTATGCCGGCGCCCAGCCCTACGCCGGGGCGCAGCCGTCCTACGCCGCGGCGGATTATGTGCCGGCGCCGCGCCGCCGCCCGGTGGCGCGCTCCGTCGCCCGCACCGGCAGCACGGTCGAGACCGCTGCGGCCGGTGGTGGCGGTGGTGGTGCCGCCGTCGCCCGCGGCTGGCGGATGATGGACCTCGACCGGCCCATGGAAGCGGTGCGCGCCTTCGACCAGGCGATTGCCGCCGGCGGCCGTGCCGCCGAGGACGCCGCCTACGGCAAGTCGCTCGCCTATCTGCGCATGGGCATGACCAACAAGGCGCAGGCCGCGGCGCTCGAGGCGCCGCAGAATCCGCGCCGCGCGGTCCAGCTGAGCGGCGACCTGCTCGCCCAGCGCGCGCTCGCCGCCTACAAGGACCAGCGCTACGTCGAGACCATCATCGCCCTCGACGAGCGCTCTCGGATCGCACCGGAGCAGCAGGACCTGATGGTGCTGCGCGCCTGGGCCTACTACCAGATCCGCGACATCCGCTCGGCCCAGCGCATCTTCAGGGCGCTGCAGGCACAGGGCAATTCCGAGGGCGCCAACGGCATGGCCGCCATCGACGCGCTGACCCGCAAATACCGCACCTGACGCGGCCGGCCCATTCCGGCCGCGTTCACCCCCCGACCTTCTCCGCCAGGAAATCGACGAAGGCCCGTATCCGCGCGGCGAGGTAGTCGTGGCCGACGAACACGGCATGTACCCGCTCGATGTCGCCGCCGTTGAACTCCTCCAGCACCGGCACCAGGGCGCCCGTCGCGATGTCGCGCTCGGCGACGTAGCGGGCGATGCGGGCGAGGCCGAGCCCGTCCAGCGCGAGGCGCTGCACCATGGAGCCGCTGTTGCCCTCCAGATTGCCCGACACCGGCAGCGCATAGCCCTCGCCGGTGGCCGGATCGACGAAGGGCCAGTCGTCCTGGGAGCGGCGGAAGTTGAAGCGCAGGCAGTTGTGGCCGGCGAGTTCCTGCGGGGTGCGCGGCACGCCCCGGCGCGCGAGATAGGCCGGGGACGCGACGATGACGCGCCGGCTCTCCAGCATCTTGCGGGCCTTCAGCGAGGAATCGCGCATCGGCCCCGCACGCAGGCCGATATCGGCGCGCTCGGCGACGAGGTCGATCACTTCGTCGGTCAGCGACAGGTCGAGCTGCACCTCGGGATACAGCGCGAGGAATTCCGGCACCCGCGGCACCACGCAGCGCTCGCCGAAGCCGACGGTGGAACTCACCCGCAGCCGGCCGCGCGGCGCGGCGGCGGCGCCGGCGGCGATGAAGCGCTCGGCCTCGTCGATCTCGCCGAGGATGCGCCGGGCGCGGGCGACATAGGCCTCGCCCTCGGCGGTCAGCATGATGGCGCGGGTCGAGCGCACCAGAAGACGCGTGCCCAGCCGCTCCTCCAGCCGCGTCACCAGCTTGCTCACCGCGGAAGGCGACAGGCCGAGGCGGCGGCCGGCGGCGGAGAAGCTGCCGCGGTCCACCGCCTCGATGAGCACCTGCATCTCGCCCGCGCGATTGTCCATCGCCCTGCTCCATCTCGAAGGGCCGCAGCCTATCTGTGAACTCAGTTCAAAAGTATTGATCCGTCATAGCGGCTACCGGCGCAAGCGGGCGCGCGACATATTCCGGCCAACGCCACCTATCGCCCTGCCAGCGCCGCGCTCCCCGAGCCGCGGGCGCCGGGCCTCGCATTGTCTGGAACCCGCCATGTCGCTCACCCGCATGCCTCTCGCGCTGTTCGCGCTCACCATCGCCGCCTATGCCATCGGCACCACCGAATTCGTCATCGTCGGCCTCTTGCCGACCGTCGCCGCCGATCTCTCCATCGACCTGCCGCTCGCCGGCCTGATCGTCAGCGTCTATGCGCTCGGCGTGACCTTCGGCGCGCCGGTGCTCACCGCGCTTACCGGCCGCGTGCCGCGCAAGGCGCTACTGCTCTCGCTGATGGTGCTGTTCATCGTCGGCAACGCCGCCGCGGCGCTGAGCCCGAGCTACGCCCCGCTCCTCGCCGCCCGCGTGTTCTCCGCCTTCGCGCATGGCGTGTTCTTCTCGGTCGGCGCCACCATCGCCGCCGATCTGGTCCCCGCCGACAAGCGCGCCTCGGCCATCGCCATGATGTTCATGGGCCTCACCGTCGCCATCGTCACCGGCGTGCCGCTCGGCACCTTCATCGGCCAGAGCTTCGGCTGGCGCGCGACCTTCTGGGCGGTGTCCGGCCTCGGCGTCGTCGCCTTCATCGCCATCGCCGCGCTGCTGCCGTCCAACCTGTCGCGCGCCGCTCCGGCCCGGCTGATCGACCAGGTCCGCGTGCTCGGCTCCGGCCGGCTGCTCATCGTCTATGGCATGACCGCGCTCGGCTATGGCGGCACCTTCGTCGCCTTCACCTATCTCGCCTCGATTCTCGAGCAAATCACCGGCTTCGCCTCGTCGAGCGTCAGCCTGATCCTCGTGCTCTATGGCCTCGCCATCGCCGCCGGCAACCTCATGGGCGGTCGCTTCGCCGACCGCGACCCGGTGAAGGCGCTCACCTACCTGTTCCTGGCGCAGGCCGCCGTGCTGGCGCTGTTCGCCTTCACCGCGCCCTCGCCCTGGCTTGCCCTGCCGACACTGGCGGCGCTCGGCTTCCTCTCCTTCGCCAATGTGCCGGGCCTGCAGATCTATGTCGTCGAGCTGGCGAAGAAGGTGCGGCCCGGCGCGGTCGACGTCGCCTCGGCGCTCAACATCGCCGCCTTCAACCTCGGCATCGCCATCGGCGCCTGGGTCGGCGGGCGGGTCGTCGCCTCCCCGCTCGGCTTGGAGGCCACGCCCTGGGTCGGCGCCCTCATCGTTGTCGCCGCGCTGGGGCTGACTATCTGGAGTGGAGCGCTCGACCGCCGCGAAAGCCTCGCCCTGCGCACCGCCTGATTTTTCTCCAGGGAGATTTCCATGCAGACCTATGTCACCGCCAACGGCGCGAAGATCCCGGCGCTCGGCTTCGGCACCTTCCGCATGCCCGGTCCGGACACGCTGCGCATGGTGCCGCACGCGCTCAAGGCGGGCTTCCGCCACATCGACACGGCGCAGATCTACGGCAACGAGGCCGAGGTGGGCGAGGGCATCGCCTGCTCCGGCGTGAAACGCGCCGACATCTTTCTCACCACCAAGGTGTGGGTCGACAAGTTCGGCCATGACGCGCTCATCGCCTCGGTCGACGAGAGCCTCGGCAAGCTGAAGACCGACTATGTCGACCTGCTGCTCCTGCACTGGCCGGCCGGCCACGCTTTGCCCGAGCCGATCGGCGCGCTGAACGAGGTGGTGCGCGCCGGCAAGGTGCGGCACATTGGCGTGTCGAACTTCAACACCGCGCAGATGAAGGAGGCGATCGGCCTCAGCCAGGTGCCCCTCGTCACCAACCAGGTCGAGTACCACCCTTATCTCGACCAGAGCCCGGTCATCGAGGCCGCGCGGGCCGCCGGCCTCTCGGTGACCGGCTATTTCGCCATGGCGGACGGCAAGGTGTTCGGCGATCCCGTTCTGAAGGACATCGCCGCCCGCCACGGCAAGAGCGTCGCGCAAATCGTGCTGCGCTGGGTGATCCAGCAGGACAAGCTGATCGTGCTGTCCAAGACCGCGACCGAGGCCCGGGTGGCCGAGAACCTCGCCATCTTCGACTTCGAGCTCTCGGGCGAGGAGATGGCGGCGATCCACGGCCTCGCCAAGCCCGACGGGCGCCTCGTCAGCCCCGGTGGCCTCGCGCCGGTCTGGGACAAGGCGGCCTGATCCACGGCCTGCAATCCTACCTCCCTCATCCCCGGGGCTTGACCCGGGGATACAGCCTTTGCTTCCGGGAGCGCGCCCGGTCCAGGTCTGGATGGCCGGAACTCGGGCTTGCCCGAGTTCCTCGTTGTGGAGACCGAAGTCGGCAAATGCCGACTTCGGGTCAAGCCCGGCCATGAGGGAAGAGATGCTCCGGGTTTATTCTTATTCCCATCAGCTATGTTTTCGTGTTCATAACGCTCAGGGGAACGACAGGACGCCGGTGCGGGAGGACACGTTGCGGGTCACCAAGCAGAAGGTCGCCGAGCATCATCGGTCGATCCTCGCCTCCGCCTCCCGCCTGTTCCGCGAGCGCGGCTTCAACGATGTCGGCGTCGCCGAGATCATGCAGGCGAGCGGCTTGACCCACGGCGCCTTCTACGGCCATTTCCGCTCCAAGGCCGACCTCGCCGGCCAGGCCTGCCGGCAGGCCTGCACCGAGGGCCTCGCCCGCTGGCAGAAGGCGGCGAGCCTCTCCGCCATCGTCGGCCGCTATCTCAGCCCTTCCCACCGCGACGACCCGGCGACCGGCTGTGGGCTCTCGGCGCTTGCCGCCGAGGCCGCGCGCCAGGCGCCGGAATTGCAGAAGAACTATGCCGAAGGCCTGTCGGGCTTCATCGACGCCGTCGAGCAGCGCCTCGACGAGGCGGACCCGCTGGCCCGCCGCCGCCAGGCGATCGCCGTCCTCGCCTCGATGATCGGCGCGCTCACCATGGCCCGCGGCGTCGCCGCCGGCGACCCGGAACTGTCGGACGAGATATTGCAGAGCGTCCGCGCCGAGCTCGACGCGCGGTTCGGCGACTGAGGCGCTGCGACTGACGCGCTCCGTCCGAGGCCCCGTCTGGGGCAAATGCCGTATTGCCTCCACCCGTCACCGCTGGGCACAAGCATCGGACATGTTTGCGTGCCGGGGTGAAGCGAGCCGATGACGAGTGGTCCTGAGAATGCCTCCCGGCCCTGGCGCATCGGCGTGCTGTTCTCCGCCACCGGCGTGACCGCGGCGGTCGAGACCTCCCAGCGCGGCGGCACGCTGCTCGCCATCGACGAGATCAACGCCGCCGGCGGCGTTCTCGGCCGGCCGGTCGAGGCGGTGGTCTATGATCCGGCCTCCGACCCGAAATCCTATCGCCGCTATGCCGAGAAGCTGCTCGGCGAGGACGGGGTGCGGCTGATCTTCGGCTGCTACATGTCCTCCACCCGCAAGGCGATCCTGCCGGTGGTCGAGGCCTATCGCGGCCTGCTGTTCTACCCGACGCTCTATGAGGGTTTCGAGTACTCCCGCCACTGCGTCTACACCGGCGCGGCGCCGAACCAGAACTCGATCCAGCTCGCCAAGTACCTGCTGGGCACCTATGGCAACCGCTTCTTCATGATCGGCTCGAACTACGTCTTTCCCTACGAGTCGAACCGCATCATGAGCGACTTCGTCATCCAGTCGCGCGGCAAGGTGCTGGACGAGGTCTATGTGCCGCTCGGCGCCGGCGCGGCCGATTTCGAGCGGGTGATGGCGAAGGTGAGGAAGGCCGCCCCCGACGTCATCTTCTCCACCGTCGTCGGCGCGGACACGGCGACGCTCTACGAGGCGCACCGCGCCGCGGGCTTCGATGCCGCAAGTCTCCCCATCGCCAGCCTCACCACCGGCGAGGCGGAGGTGGCGCTGATGGCGCCCGAGGCGGCCGCCGGCCACGTCACCGCCGCGCCCTTCTTCGAGACGCTGGGCACCCCCGCCGCCCGCCGCTTCGTGCAAGCCTTCAAGGCCCGCAACGGCGCGGATGCGCCGGTGACCGCCGCCGCCGAGGCCGCCTATTTCCAGGTGCATCTCGCCTTGCGCGCCCTCGCCCGCGCCGGCACCGACGCGCCCGACGCGTTGCTGGCGCAACTCGCCGATTCCGAATTCGACGCGCCGCAGGGCCGGGTCCGCGTCGACGCGCAAACCAATCACACCTGGCTCTGGCCGCGCGTCGCCCGGCTCGACGGCAAGGGCCGCTTCCAGATCGTCTGGAACCCCGGCACGCGGGTGAAGCCCGATCCCTATTGCGTGGTGCAGAGCCTCGACGACTGGTCGGCGGACGGCCTGCACCCCGAGCCCTCCTAGAGCGAGGGCGGCATGGCGATCCAGATTCTCAAGGACCTGCGCGGGCTGCGCGTCCACGTCATCCACCCGCCAGACGAGGAGCGCGGCAGCCTGGTCGAGCATCTGCGCCGCATCGGCTGCATGGTGGAGATCACCTGGCCGGTGCCGGCCGACTGGCCCGCCGCCGACATCGTGCTGCTCGCCATCGAGCAGGATACGCGGGCCGAAATCCTGAAGCTGCTGAAATCCGATCCGGACGCGCGGCCGACGCTGATCGCCATCGTCGGCTACGAGAACCCCTCGACGCTGCAGCTCGTGCTGGAATCGGGCGCCGTCGCGGTGGTGGAGCGGCCGATCCGCCCCTTCGGCCTGCTGACCAACCTCACCATCGCCCGCAGCCTGTGGCTGGAGCGCGAGGAGGCGCGTCGGCGTGTCGCCAAGCTGGAGCGCAAGCTCTCCGGCATCCAGAAGATCCAGAAGGCCAAGACCATCCTCATGGAGAGCCAGGGGCTGAGCGAGGAGGAGGCCTATCAGAGCATCCGCCGCCAGGCCATGGCCAAGCGCGTGCCGATGGAGGACATGGCGCTCGCCATCATCAACGCCAGCGAATTGCTGAACTTCCGCCCCAAGGCGTGAGGCGTGCCGAACCGGCAACACCGGCATTTGCCGGGGGTGCCGAAGGGCGCTTCGGCTTGAACTCACCGAGCGGCGATGATTAGATGCTCGGCATGGACGCTTTCCGGGCATCTTCGCCCGGCGGCGTCATCTGCCCGGTCATCGATGCTGCTGATCGGGCGCGGCGGTGAAGCCCGGAAGGCTCGCGAGAGCCTGTCGGGCTTTTTTTGTGCCTGGCATCCGGCGGGACGACGCTGTCCCCGCCGACCCGCAGCGAGAGCCGGCGATCTCCGATCCCGGCACCAGCCATCCCACAACGCAATGGCCCGGCCGCTTGCGCATGAGCGCCTGCGCGCCTTCACGCGAGGAGAACACCCATGTTGCACGGCGACGTTTCCAGCAGCAAAGACACCGTTGGCGTAGCGGTCGTGAACTACAAGATGCCGCGGCTGCACACCAAGGCCGAGGTGCTCGCCAACGCCAAGAAGATCGCCGACATGATCGTCGGCATGAAGACGGGCCTGCCGGGCATGGACCTCGTCATCTTCCCGGAATATTCGACCCACGGGATCATGTATGATTCCAAGGAGATGTACGACACGGCCGCCACCGTGCCGGGCGAGGAGACCGAGATCTTCGCCGAGGCCTGCCGCAAGGCGAAGGTGTGGGGCGTCTTCTCCCTCACCGGCGAGCGCCACGAGGAGCACCCCAGCAAAGCGCCCTACAACACGCTCATCCTGATGAACGACAAGGGCGAGATCGTGCAGAAATACCGCAAGATCATGCCCTGGGTGCCGATCGAGGGCTGGTATCCCGGCAACTGCACCTATGTCTCGGAAGGCCCGAAGGGGTTGAAGGTCTCGCTCATCATCTGCGACGACGGCAACTACCCGGAAATCTGGCGCGACTGCGCCATGAAGGGCGCCGAGCTGATCGTGCGCTGCCAGGGCTACATGTACCCGGCCAAGGACCAGCAGGTGATCATGGCCAAGGCCATGGCCTGGGCGAACAATTCCTATGTCGCGGTGGCCAATGCCGCCGGCTTCGACGGTGTCTACTCCTACTTTGGCCACTCGGCGATCATCGGCTTCGACGGCCGCACGCTGGGCGAATGCGGCGAGGAGGAGTACGGCATCCAGTACGCCGCGCTCTCCACCTCGCTGATCCGCGACGCGCGCAAGAACATGCAGTCGGAGAACCACCTCTTCAAGCTCGTGCACCGCGGCTACACCGGCATGATCAACTCCGGCGACGGCGACAAGGGCGCCGCCGAATGCCCCTACGACTTCTACAAGAAGTGGATCGCCGACCCCGAAGGCACGCGCGAGATGGTGGAATCCTTCACCCGCCCGATGGTCGGCACCGAGGAATGCCCGATCGAAGGGATTCCGAACCCCGATACCGCGCATCGGTGAAGAAGGGACGGCCAGATCTCCCGTCCTCCACCCCACACAACGTCATGGCCGGGCTCGTCACGGCCATCCATTCCCGATGGCCGTCATCCTGAGGTGCCCGACCAACGGTCGGGCCTCGAAGGATGCTCGTCTTGGTGCACTATAACGACCATCCTTCGAGGCTCGCCGCGCTCGCACCTCAGGATGACGGCGCTCCTTTTGGGGGCTCGTCATGCTGAGGTGCCGGCGCATGGCACCGGCCTCGAAGCACGCAGGCGCGTGCCGCCCTACCGCTCGCAACGACCGGCACTTACCGCCGCGCCAGACGGAAATAGAGTTCCGACAACCGCATCGGCAGGTCCTCCACCCGGCGCACGGGCATCGCGTTGGCCTGGCCGAAGATCGTCGGCCCCGAGCCGACGCCGGCCGGGTCGAGCGTGACGCCGAAGGTGTCGACGCCCTGCGCGCGGAGCTGGAGCACCACGCGCCGGGCGTCCGCCACGAGGTCGCCCGCCGCCGCGTCGATGTCGGACGGCTCGCCGTCGGTGAGCACGAGGATGAGCTTGCGGAAGGACCGCACGGGAGCAATCACCGCCCCGGCATGGCGCAGCGCGGTGCCGAGCCGGGTCGACAGACCGGGCGACAGCCCCGCGAGCCGCGCCGCTGCCTCGGCGTCATACGTCTCGGAAAAACCCTTCACCAATGTCGCGCGCACGTCGCCGCGCCCGTTGGAGGCGAAGGCGAGCAGTGCGAAATCGTCGCCGAGCTTGTCCAGCGCCTCGGCCAGCATCGCCACCGCCAGCTTCTCGACGTCGAGCACGCTGGAGCCATCCGCCAGCTTCTCGCGGGTGGACTGGGAGACGTCGACCAGCACCAGCACGGCGAGGTCGCGCTGGATGAGCGCGGTGGAGCGGAACACGCGCAGGTCCGGCACCTCGCCGGCATGGCGGGCGATGGCCGCCTCGATGGCGGCGTCGATGTCGAGGTCGTGGCCTTCCGCCTGCCGCTTCAGCCGCACGGCGCGGCCGACCTTGGCGGCCTTCACCAGCCGGGCGATACGAGCGCGGACCGGTGCTGCGCGGTCCAAAGCACGTTGAAGAATGCGCGCGTCGCCGGCCACCGGCATCATTTCCCGCACCGTCGTCCAGTCCGGCCGCTCGACGCCGGCCGCCGCATCCCATTCGGGATAGGTGGCGACGACGGCGCCTTCCCCGCCCGCCGGCCTCGGCCGCGCCCTCCCCGCAGGCTCGCGGGAAGGCTCGTCCTCCCTGCCATCCTCCGCCTCGCGCCGCTCGATGCGGGCGGCCTCAACCATCAGCTCGACCGCGTCCGTCGCTTCCGGGTCGATGTCGGAAAAGTCCCACAGGCCGAGCCCGTCGTCGCGATAGGCCGGTTCGGCGACATGGCCGCGCGCGTCGAAGCGCAGGCGGCGCTGTCCGATGTCATTGGCGAGGCGCGTGCCGATGCCCAGACTCAGCGCCGGGTCGTGGAGATCGCCCACTGAGGCGAACAGCGCCTGCGCCTTGCCGACCAGCGCGTCGGGATCGGCGTAGGTCGGGTCGAACAGCCCGCGCGCCACGCGCCTGAGCAACGCGGCGACGGTCGGGCCGTCCTCGGGCGTGGCGTCGTGATAGGGCGCCCACAGCCGGGCGAGGCCCGGATAGCGGCGCATCGCCAGCGCCTCGATGCGAGCATCCTCGACCAACCCGGCGAGCGCGATCTGCACTGGCTTGAATTTTCGAACGGGGAAGCGCGGATTGCCGAAGAAAAGATGCGCCGAGGCGTGGATTGCGGCCGCGAGATAGAGCCGCCGCGACGCCTCGCCAGCTATACCGGGAACCACCTCCGGCAGGCGGATCACCGGCCCGGCGATGTTGACGCGCGGCCCCGTCTCGCGACCGGCGAAGGGGAGCGGCTGCAGGTTCGGCATTGTACCCCACAGGGCAGTGAGCACGGTCTTCAGCTCCGCTTCCAGCTCTGCAAAGCCCGGCCCGGCACTGAACCGCGCGACCATCGCTTGAGCCAGCCGGTCCTCCAGCGTGAAGAAGGCGCGGCGCTTGGCGCGGTCACGCCCGGCGGCTTTGAGCCCGGCCTCGATGAAATCGGCGAAGGCGGCGACAAGGCCGGACCGCACCAGCTTTTCCGCTCGCTCCGCCACCAGTTCCACGCAGTCCGGCGCCGCGCGGGCGAGGGTGAGCAGAGCGCGCCACCAGATGTCACGCTCCCGCGCGCCGGCGAGCCGCGGCTCGATGCGGACGAAGGCGTCGAGTGTCGCAGCCGCCGCCTTGCCGCCCGCCTCGCGGCAGATGGCGGCGGCCTGCCTTGCCATTTCTCCCAACCCGCCATGCGCGGCGAGTTCGAGGCTGGCGCACCAATAGGCCAGCAGACATCCCGGCCCGGCATTCACCTCCAGCAAGGCCAGCCCGCCCGCCCCCCAGTCCTCCAGCGCATCCTCGTCGAGCCGCATGGAAAGCCGTCGCCGCGCATCGGCGAACACGCCGGCCAGCCCGTCGCGCCCCGCCAGCAGTCGGGCGAGACGGTCGAGCGGCGCCGCGATGTCCAGCACCGCGCTCATATCAGGCAGGCGGCGATCGCCTCGCCGAGCGCCCGGCGCACGTCGGCGTCATCAGTCATCGGCAGCACGATGCCGGCATTCACCGCCGTCGCCAGCGGCACGCCGCCGGCTGCCAGCCGCCCGGCATGGATCAGCATGCGGGTGGAGGCACCCTCATCGAGCCCCTGCCCCTTGAGGTTGCGCGAGCAGGCGGCGATGGCGACCAGCGTGCGGGCGAGCGCCAGGTCGGCGCCGGCCTCGCGCATGACGATCTCCGCCTCCAGCACCGGCGCGGGATAGTCGAAATCGATGGCGACAAAGCGCTGCTTGGTGGACTCCTTCAGGTCCTTCACCGCGCTCTGGTAGCCGGGGTTGTAGGAGATCACGAGCTGGAAGTCGGCATGCGCCGGCACCAGCTCGTTGCGCTTCTCCAGCGGCAGCATGCGCCGCGCATCGGTGAGCGGGTGGATGACGACGGTGGTGTCCTGCCGCGCCTCGACGATCTCGTCGAGATAGCAGATGGCTCCGAAGCGCACCGCCTGGGTGAGCGGGCCGTCATGCCACACCGTGCCCTCGGGGGTGAGCAGGAAGCGGCCGGCCAGGTCGGCGGCTGTCATGTCCTCATGCGCGGCGACGGTGATCAGCGGCCGGCCGAGCCGCCAGGCCATGTATTCGACGAAGCGGGTCTTGCCGCAGCCGGTCGGGCCTTTCAGCATCACCGGCAGGCGGTGCCGCCACGCCGCCTCGAACACGGCGACCTCCTCGCCCACCGGCCGGTAATAGGGCTCGGCGGCGATGCGGTAGGCGGCAAGATTTGTGTCGATCAGCATTCGGGTCTCCGCGTGGATGTCGCGGAACCTTCCCGTCGGCAGGACAGGACGGCCCCGCGAGGGGCTGCCGGCATCCCTGCCGTGACGCGCCGGCGACGACCCTGGCGCGCGGCACCTGCATTAGAAGTCCATTCGCTGCGCCGCACAAGAGGCGGCGCACCTTATCCCGCCGCCTGCAGCGCCTTGCGGAAGCGCAGCGCGGCGAGCGTCAGAAAGGCCGCGCCGATGCCGGCCAGCGCCAGGAGGTTCGGCCAGATCGTGTCGATCCCCGCCCCGCGGTAGAGCACCGCCTGCGACAGCGCGACGAAATGGGTCGAGGGCGAGAACTGCATGATGTTCTGCAGCCAGACCGGCATGCTCTCCATCGGCGTGGTCGAGCCGGAGAGCAGGTTCATGACGATCATCACCGGCATGACGATGAGGCCGAACTGCGCCATCGAGCTCGACACGGTGGCGAGGAGGATGCCGAGCGCGGTGACGGAGAACTGGTAGACCAGCATCGAGGCGACGAAGAGCGGGATCGAGCCCTGCACCGGCACGCCGAGCAGGCGCTCCACCACGATGACGAGCGACAGCGTCGCCGCCACCACGATGACGAGTCCGTTCGACCAGATCTTCGCCAGCATGATCTCGATCGGCGTGACCGGCATGACCAGCAGGTGCTCGATCGTTCCGTGCTCGCGCTCGCGGATCAGCGCCGCGCCGGAGAGGATCACCGCCAGCATGGTGACGTTGTTGATCACCTGCATCACCGCGGTGAACCAGGCCGAGGTGAGGTTCGGGTTGAACTTGGCGCGGATGACGACCTGGACCGGCGCCTGGGCGACGGTGCCCGGCGCGGCAGCCTGCACCTCCTGCTGGATGATGTTCTGGATGTAGGCGGCACCGTTGCCCGCCTGCGACATGGCGGTGGCGTCGATGTCGAGCTGGATGGTCGGGTTGCGGCCGGCGATCAGGTCGTGCTCGAAGCGCGGCGGGATCTGCACCACGAAGACGAAGCGTCCCGCATCCATCGCCGCGTCGATCTCGGTGGCCTTGATCTCCACAGGCTCCTTGAAGAAGGGGCCCAGCAGCGCGTCGCTCAGGCGGCGCGAGAGTGCGGTCTGGTCCTCGTCGACCACGGCGACGGCGGCGTTCTCCACCTCGAACTTGGCGCCCTGCGAGACGGTGTAGACCGCGACCGTGAAGGTATAGACGATCAGCGCCGCCAGCACCGGGTCGGCCCTCAGGCTGTAGAGCTCCTTGATGCCGAGGCGGAAGATGCGGGCGAGCCGGGCGCGCATGCTCACCTCCCCTGCTTTCGCAGCGCCAGCATGGCGAGGCCGATATAGACGAGGCCGATGAGGATGATGACGACGATATCGGTCCACAATTCCGCGAAGCCCAGCGCCTTGGTGAAGGCGCCGACGCTGACCTGCTGATACCAGGAGGACGGAAAGGCGAGGCCCATCAGCCGCGCGCCGCCCGACAGCGAGGACACCGGCACCAGCAGGCCGGAGAAGTTCACGGCCGGCACGATGGAGATGATGGCGGTGGCGAAGATGGCGGCAACCTGGCTGCTCACGAAGCTGGAGATCAGCAGCCCGAAGCCGGTGGTCGCCAGCACATAGGCGAGCGAGCCGACCGAGAGCGCGAACAGCGAGCCCTTCACCGGCACGTCGAAGACGAAGCGGGCGAAGATGACCAGCGTGACGAAGCTGAGGAAGGCGATGACGGCATACGGCAGCTGCTTGCCGAGCAGGAACTCGATCCGCGTCACCGGCGTCGACTGGAAATTGGTGATGGAGCCGGTCTCCTTCTCCTTCACCACACCCAGCGCCGTCATGATCGCCGGGATCAGCACCAGCATCAGCATGATGACGTTCGGCACCATGGCGTTCACGCTCTTGAAGGCCTGGTTGTAGCGGAAGCGCGGCTCGATCGTGACCGGCGAGAGCGGCGTCTGCTTGCCGGTCGCGCGCAGCTCCTCGTCGGCGAGGTAGCTCTGGGCGATGCCCTGCACATAGCCGCGCGTGGTCTCGGCGCGGAACGGCATGGAGCCGTCGAGCCACACGCCGACCTCGGGCTGGCGATCGCGCGTCAGGTCGCGGCCGAAATCGGGCGGGATCTCGATGGCGAGCTTGAGCTCGCCGCTGCGCAGCCGGCGATCGAGCTCGTCGGTCGAGGAAATCGGCGCATGGGTCTCGAAATAGCGCGAGCCCTCGAAGCTCTCCAGCAACTGCCGGCTCTGCGCGCTCCGGTCCTGGTCGAAGGCGGCATAGGGCAGGTTCTCGACGTCGAAGGAGATGCCGTAGCCGAAGGTGAACAGCAGCAGCAGCGGGCCGCCCAGCGCAAAGGCGAGCCGCGCCGGGTCGCGCACGATCTCCAGCGCCTCGCGCCGGGCATAGGCCCAGAGCCGGCCGAGATCGAAACGGCGCACATGGGCGGGCGCCGAAGGCCGCTCCTTGAACTCGGCAGCGCCCTCCTCGCGGCCCATGCCGGCCTCTTCCAGCATGGCGATGAACACCTCCTCCAGGCTGTCCATGCCGCGCTGGCGCTGCAATTCCTCCGGCGTGCCGATGGCCAGCACCTTGCCGGCGTGCATCAGCGAGATGCGGTCGCAGCGCTCGGCCTCGTTCATGAAATGAGTGGAGAGGAAGATGGTCACGCCGTCCTTACGCGACAGCTCGATCAGCGTGCGCCAGAACCCGTCGCGCGCCACCGGGTCGACGCCGGAGGTCGGCTCGTCGAGGATCAGGATCTCCGGCTTGTGGATCACCGCCACGGCGAGCTGCAGGCGCTGGCGGATGCCGAGCGGCAGGCTCTCGGGACGCACGTCGGCGACGCCGGCGAGGTCGAAGCGCTCCATCATCTCGGCCACGCGCCCCTCGACGTCGGGCAGCTCGAACAGCCGCGCATGCAGCACGAGGTTCTGGCGGACGGTGAGCTCGGCATAGAGCGAGAAGGCCTGCGACATGTAGCCGACGCGCTTGCGGGTCGCCATGTCGCCGCCGGCCAGCGGCGCGCCGAACAGCTTGGCCTCGCCCTCGCTCGCCGGCAGCAGGCCGGTGAGCATCTTCATGGTCGTGGACTTGCCTGAGCCGTTGGAGCCGAGGAAGCCGAATATCTCGCCCTTCTCGATGCGGAAATTGACGTGGTCGACGGCGACGAAATCGCCGAAGCGCCGGGTGAGCCCAGTCGCCTCGATCGCCGGCTCGCCGCCATGGTCGACGCGCGGCAGGTCGGGGAGAGGCTCGGCATCGCCGCGCTCGTCCTGCGGCAGCAAGGCGACGAAGGCGCGCTCCAGGTCCGGCTCACCGGTCTGCTTGAGGATGTCGGCCGGGCTGCCGGTCGCGAGCACGCGCCCGCCGCTCATGGCCGCCAGCCAGTCGAAGCGCTCGGCCTCCTCCATATAGGCGGTGGCGACGATGACGCTCATCGACGGCCGGCGCGCCCGCAGCCGCGCCATCAGTTCCCAGAACTGCCGGCGCGAGAGCGGGTCGATGCCGGTGGTCGGCTCGTCGAGGATGACGAGGTCGGGATCGTGGATCAGCGCGGCGCAGATGCCGAGCTTCTGCTTCATGCCGCCGGAGAGCTTTCCCGCCGGCCGGTCGGCAAACGCCGCAAGGCCGGTGGCCGCGAGGAGCTCCTCGATGCGCTCGCGCCGCTCGGCCCCGCCCTGCCCGAACAGCCGGCCGAAGAAGTCGAGGTTCTCGGCGATGGAGAGCGTCGGATAGAGGTTCCGCCCCAGCCCCTGCGGCATGTAGGCGATGCGCCCGCCGGCCTGCCGGCGCCAGCTGCGCTGGGCCATGTCGCCGCCGAGCACGTGCACCGTGCCCTCCTGGATGCGGGTCACCCCGGCAGCGAGGGAGAGCAGCGTCGACTTGCCGACGCCGTCAGGCCCGATCAGCCCGGCCATGCAGCCGGCCGGCACCTCGAGGTCGACGCCGTCGAGCGCAACCGTCTTGCCGTAGCGATGTACGGCGCCGGCAAGCGCGATGGCGGCCCCGCTCATTGCGGCAGCTTCACCGCGAGCGTGTCCGGCCAGGGCGTCGCGGGATTGGTGCGCACATAGGCGAGGCCGCGCACCCCGGCCTTCACCCGGTCCTCGTACTGGCGCAGCAATTCCGGGGCGATGCGCAGCTTGACGCGGAACATCAGCTTCTCGCGCTCTTCCGCCGTCTCGACCGTCTTCGGCGTGAACTGCGCGCCGGCGGCGACGAAGCTCACCGTGGCGGGGATGACGTAGTCGGGCGCGGGGTCGAGCACGATGCGCCCCTCGTCGCCGAGCGCCAGCCGGCCGGCGACGCGCGCGGGCACGAAGATGGTCATGTAGACGTCGGAGAGGTCGAGCAGCGTGACGATGGGCGCACCCGCCGCCACCACCTCGCCGGACTGCACGAGCTTGTACTCGACGCGCCCGCGCCGCGGTGCCTTCAGGATGGAATCGTCGATCTGCGACTGGATCCGGGCGACCTCCGCCCGCGCCGCATCGGCCGCGGCATGGGCTTCGTCGAGCGAGGCCTGCGCGGCGCGCTGGGCGGCGATGGCGACATTGAGCTGGCTCTGGCGCAGATCGAGCGACTGGGCCGTACCATAGCCGCTCTTCTGCAGCTTGGAGGCCCGCTCGTGCTCCTGCTCGGCGAGGGTGCGCTCGCTATCGCGCTGGGCGATTGCGGCCTCCGCCTCGGCGATCGCCTTCTCCGAGCGGCGCACCTGCGCCTCCGCCCCGGCGAGCTGGGCTTCCAGCTCCAGCGTGTCCATCCGCGCCACCACCTGGCCGGCATCGACGGTCTGGCCCTCCTCGGCCAGCACCTGCGATACGCGTCCGGGCAGCTTGGCGGCGACCAGCACCTGTTCGGCCTCGATACGGCCATTGGTCGAGAAGATGTCGGCCGGCAGGCCGCGACCGGTCAGTTTGTCGATGAGCGACTGCAGCCGGGCGGCGATGCCGGAACCGGAATTGTCCTGCGCCGCCGCCGGCAAGGCGAGGCCGACGCAGATGAAGGCCGCGAAGAGACAGACCGGCACATGTCGCTGCCTTGCCATTCACGACTCCGTAGGATTCCAACCCAGCACTCCCTGCAACATGACGCGCTGGGGTGCGTTCGCCAAGATGGAGGATAACCCTGATGGAGGATAACACTTACGCGACAGCGTCTTGACCGCGATCAACGACCGCGCCGCAATGGGCGGGCTTCATGCCGCCGCCAAGCAAGCGCCGAGGACATGCGATGAAGGCCATGGTTCTGCATGCCTATGGGGAGAGGCTGCGGCTCGAGGAGCGCCCGCTGCCCATCCCCGGTGCCGGCGAGATAAGGGTGCGGGTCGAGGCCTGCGCGGTGTGCCGCACCGACCTGCATGTGGTCGACGGCGAACTGCCGCTGGGAAAGCTGCCGGTGGTTCCGGGCCACGAGATCGTCGGCATCGTCGAGGCCTTGGGCGAGGGCGTCGCGGCCCCGGCCATCGGCACCCGCGTGGGCATCCCCTGGCTCGGCCATACCTGCGGGGCCTGCCCCTATTGCCGCTCGCACCATGAGAATCTGTGCGACGACCCGCTGTTCACCGGCTACACGCGCGACGGCGGCTTCGCCACCCATGTGGTGGCGGATGCGGCCTTCTGCTTTCCGCTCGACGGCTTCGCCGATCCGGTCGCCGCCGCGCCGATGATGTGCGCCGGGCTGATCGGCTGGCGCACGCTGAAGATGGCGGGCGAGGCACAGCGCGTCGGCATCTACGGCTTCGGCGCCGCCGCCCATCTCATCGCGCAGGTCTGCCGCTGGCAGGGGCGCGAGGTCTACGCCTTCACCCGTGCGGGCGACGCGAAGGCGCAGGAGCTGGCGCTCTCGCTCGGCGCGCGCTGGGCGGGAGGTTCAGACGAGGCGCCGCCGGAGCCGCTCGACGCGGCCCTGATCTTCGCCCCTGTCGGCGCGCTGGTGCCCACCGCCTTGCGGGCGGTCGCCAAGGGCGGGCGCGTGGTGTGCGGCGGCATCCATATGAGCGACATCCCGCAATTCCCCTATGCCATCCTGTGGGAGGAGCGGCAGGTCGTCTCCGTCGCCAATCTCACCCGCGAGGACGCGACCGAGTTCCTTGCCATCGCCCCCAAGGCCGGCGTCACCGCCACGACCACCACCTATCCGCTGGAGCAGGCCAACGAAGCTCTGGCGGATCTGCGCGCCGGGCGCTTCCAGGGCGCGGCGGTGCTTGTGCCGTGATGCTGGTGTCATGACGCTGGCGCCCTAATTCACCCTTCGCCTTCACCCTTCCCGAGCCAAATGCAGGAGAGGACGCCCATGCCGGCCGAGTCGACCCCCACGCTGAGCCCCGACCTCGCGACGCGCATGAACGCCTGGTGGCGGGCGGCGAACTATCTCTCGGTCGGCCAGATCTACCTGCTCGCCAACCCGCTGCTGCGCGAGAAGCTGACGCTCGATCACGTCAAGCCGCGCCTGCTCGGCCATTGGGGCACGACGCCCGGGCTGAACTTCATCTATGTCCACCTCAACCGCGTCATCAACGACACCGGCGCCGAGGTGCTGTTCATCGCCGGCCCCGGCCACGGGGCGCCCGGCGTGGTGGCCGCGACCTATCTCGAAGGCACCTATTCCGAGCTCTACCCGGACGTCTCGCAGGACGAGGCCGGCCTGTGCCGGCTGTTCCGCCAGTTCTCCTTCCCGGGCGGCATTCCCAGCCACGCGGCGCCGGAGACCCCCGGCTCGATCCATGAGGGCGGCGAGCTCGGCTATTCGCTCTCACATGCCTATGGCGCGGTGCTCGACAATCCCGACCTGGTCGTCGCCTGCGTGGTCGGCGACGGCGAGGCCGAGACCGGCCCGCTCGCCACCTCCTGGCACGGCAACAAGTTCCTCAATCCGGCCGCGGACGGCGCGGTGCTGCCGATCCTGCACCTCAACGGCTACAAGATCGCCAACCCCACCGTGCTCGCCCGCATCTCGCCGGAGGAGCTCAAGTGCCTGATGGAAGGCTTCGGCTACGCGCCGATCTTCGTCGAGGGCGACGAGCCGGAGGCGATGCACCAGTTGATGGCGGCCGCGCTCGACAAGGCCTTCGCCGACATCCGCGCCATCCAGAAGGCGGCGCGCGAGGGCGGCGACACGCAGCGCCCGCGCTGGCCGATGATCGTGCTGCGGAGCCCCAAGGGCTGGACCGGCCCGAAGACGGTCGACGGCAAGAAGGCCGAGGGCTTCTGGCGCTCGCACCAGGTGCCGTTCTCCGACATGTCGAAGCCCGAGCACCTCACCCTGCTCGAAGAGTGGATGAAGAGCTACAAGCCGGAGGAGCTGTTTGACGAGGCCGGGCACCTGCGTCCCGAGATCGCCTCGCTCTCGCCCGCCGGCGAGAAGCGCATGAGCGCCAACCCGCACGCCAATGGCGGCGCGCTGCGCCGGCCGCTGCGCCTGCCCGACTTCACCACCTATGCCGTCGACGTGCCGCATCCTGGCGGCGTCGAGCTGGAATCGACCTACATCATGGGCACCTTCCTGCGCGACGTGATGAAGGCCAACGGGGACGCGAAGAACTTCCGCGTCTTCGGCCCGGACGAGACCGCCTCCAACCGGCTGCAGGCGCTGTTCGAGGTCACCAACCGCGCCTGGGACGCGGAGAAGCTCGACTATGACGACCACCTCGCCCGCGACGGCCGGGTGATGGAGATGCTCTCCGAGCACATGTGCCAGGGCTGGCTGGAGGGCTATCTTCTCACCGGCCGGCACGGGCTGTTCTCCTGCTACGAGGCGTTCATCCACATCATCGATTCAATGTTCAACCAGCACGCCAAATGGCTGAAGTCCTCGAAGGAGGTGGAGTGGCGCCGGCCCATCGCCTCGCTCAACTATTTGCTGACCTCGCATGTCTGGCGGCAGGACCATAACGGCTTCAGCCATCAGGACCCGGGCTTCATCGACCATGTGGTGAACAAGAAGGCGGACATCGTCCGCGTCTACCTGCCGCCGGACGCCAACACCCTGCTCTACGTCACCGACCACTGCCTGAAGAGCTGGAACCGGGTGAACGTCATCGTCGCCGGCAAGCAGCCGGCGCCGCAATGGCTCGACATGGATGCCGCCATCAAGCACTGCGCGGCGGGCATCGGCACCTGGGAATGGGCGAGCACGGATGAGGGCGTCGAGCCGGACGTCGTGCTCGCCTGCGCCGGCGACGTCCCAACGCTGGAGACGCTCGCCGCCACCGACCTGCTGCGCGGGTATTTCCCCGATCTCAAGGTGCGGGTGGTCAACGTCGTCGACCTGATGACGCTGCAGCCGAAGTCGGAGCACCCGCACGGGCTGTCGGAGGCGGATTTCGACGCGCTGTTCACCAGGGACAAGCCGGTGATCTTCGCCTATCACGGCTATCCCTGGCTCATCCACCGCCTCGCCTATCGCCGCACCAACCACAACAACATGCATGTGCGCGGCTATATCGAGGAGGGCTCGACCACCACGCCCTTCGACATGGTGGTGCGCAACCGGCTCGACCGCTTCCACCTCGTCGCCGACGTGATCGAGCGGGTGCCGAAGCTCTCCGGCAATGTGCATGTACGCCAGGCGATCCGCGACAAGCTGACCGAGCATGCGCGCTACATCCGCGCCCACGGGCTCGACATGCCGGAGGTACGCGACTGGCGCTGGCCGGGAAGCGAATGAGGGCTGCATGACCTTCGGTCACTGACAGGCCGCGGACAGGTCGCCGACGCTAGCGTGCCGGCGTTCGCTGCTTCCAGCGGACTGTCAGGAACGGAACGTCATGCAGAAGATCCTCTTCGCCCTGTCTGCCCTCGCCATCGTCGCGCCGGCGGCCGTCACCTCCGCCGCCGCCGGACCGGCCTGCACCACGGAAGCCAAGGACAAGTGGCTGCCCGAGGACGCCATGAAGGCGAAGGTCGCCGAGATGGGCTACCAGAAGATCAAGACCTTCAAGGTCTCCGGCAGCTGCTACGAGATCTACGGCTACACCAAGGACAACAAGAAGGCCGAGGTCTACTTCAACCCCGTCACCGGCGCGGTCGTGAAGTCCGAGATCGATTGATGACGCAGCAGATGGCGCAGGCCGGGGCGATGGCCCCGGCCGCGGGCGCGGGCGTCCGAGTGTGGGACCCGGTCGTGCGCCTGTTCCACTGGACCGTCGTCGCCGGCTGCGTCCTCAACCTGTTCGTCCTCGAGGACGGCGAGCTCCCGCACGAGATCGTCGGCTACGTCGTGGCGGCGGCGCTCGTCGTCCGCTTCGTCTGGGGATTCGTCGGCACGAAGCATGCGCGTTTCTCGGACTTCGTGCCGACGCCCTCCCGCCTGAACGCCTATGTCGCGGCGCTCCTGCGCGGCCGCGAGCCGCGCCTGCTCGGCCACAATCCGGCCGGGGCGGTGATGATGCTGGCGCTCATGGTGCTGCTCGCCGGCGTGTCCGTCACCGGCTGGATGACGACGCTCGACGCGTTCTGGGGAGAGGACTGGCTGGAAGGGCTGCACGAAGGCCTCGCCAATGCCATACTGGTGCTCGCCCTGCTGCACGCGGCGGCCGCCCTGTTCGAAAGCTGGCGCCACCGCGAGAACCTGGTCTGGGCGATGGTGACGGGACGCAAGAAGTCCATGGGTGCGAGGCCGTGAGAAAGCCTTGAGGCTGTTGCTGGTCGAAGACAGCCCCCGGCTGCGCGAGCTGGTGGGCGAGACGATACGCGGCGCCGGCTGGCGGCTCGACGCCGTCGGCAGCGCGTCCGAGGCCGACGCCGCGCTCGCGAGCACCCGCTACGACCTGATCCTGCTCGACCTCGGCCTGCCGGACGGCGACGGGCTCGACCTGCTGCGCGACCTGCGCGCGCGCCGGGACGCGACGCCGGTGCTGGTGCTCACCGCCCGCGGCGCGGTCGACGAGCGCATCGCCGGCCTCGACGCCGGGGCGGACGACTACCTCGCCAAGCCCTTCAACAACGGCGAACTGCTTGCCCGGGCGCGGGCGCTGCTGCGCCGCGCGCCGCTCTCCTCGCATCCGGTGCTGGAGGCGGGCGCCCTGCGCTACGATCCCGCCACCCACGAGGTGCGCTGCGGCGAGGAGGTGCTGGGCCTCGCGCCGCGCGAGCGGGCGATGCTGGAGATATTGATGCGCAATGTCGGGCGGGTGACGCCCAAGCGCGGGCTGGAGGAGAAGCTCTCCGAATTCGACGGCGAGATGAGCCCGAACGCCATCGAGGTCATGCTCTCGCGCCTGCGCCGCAAGCTCGCCCCCTACACCACCGGCACCGCCATCGAGACGGTGCGCGGCGTCGGCTACCTGCTGCGCGAGACCGAGTGATGCCCACGGGGGCAAGGCGGCCGCTCGGGCGCATCGTCGCCCTGCGCATCGTGCTCTTCGCCGCGCTCGCCATGCTGGCGCAGCTCGTCGCGGTGCTCGTCGAATATGGCCGCGACCCGGAATATCTCTCACTGCTCGCGCTGGAGCAGGAGACGGACGCGCTCGCCGCCGGGCTGACGCACAGGGGCACGCACCTCGCCTACCAGTTGCCCGCGGCGCTCGACGGGCGCTACGGCACGGACGATTCCGGCTATGTCGCGCGGGTGCGCACCGCGAGCGGCGTGGTGCTGTTCTCCCATTGCGACGATGCCTGCACGCAGCACTTCCTCCCGCTCGAGCTCAACCCGCCGACCTTCTGGCTGCGCGTCATCAGCCCCGGCTATCCATTGTCCTTCGCCGGCGGGCGCATCATCGAGAGCGGCGACCAGAGGATCTTCTTCGAGATCGCCATGAGCGGCGACACCCAGCACGTGGTGTGGGAGGTGCTGGCCGACGAGGTGCTCGATCACATGATCCTGCCGATGAGCCTGACGCTCATCTTCGTGCTCGGCGCGAGCCTCCTCTCCATCCGCTCGGCGCTGCGGCCGGTAACGGCGGCGGCGGAGAAGGCGGAACATCTCGACCCGCTCAGCCCGGATGCGCGGATCGAGGAGGCGGGCATGCCGCGCGAGATCGCCCAGCTCGCCGGCGCGGTGAACCGCTCCTATGCCCGCACCCGCGAATTGATGAGCGCGCAGAAGCTGTTCACCTCCGCCATCGCCCACGAGATCCGCACCCCGCTCGCGGTCATCCGGCTGGAGCTGGAGCGCATCGACCATCCCGCCGCCCGGCGCGCGACCGCCGAGCTCGACGAGCTCGGCCATTTCGTCGAACAGCTGGTCACGCTGGCGCGGCTGGAGGCCTCCGACCGCAGCGGCTTCGTGCCGGTGGCGCTCGACGAGCTCGGCCGCGACATCACCGGCACGCTGGCGCCCTTCGTCTATGCCCGCGGCGCCTCCATCGCCTTCGAGGGCGAGCCGGGGCCGGTGGTGCTCGGCCATGCCGCGCTGCTGAAGGACGCGGCACGCAACCTGATCGAGAACGCGGTGCGCCATGGCGGGGCGGGCGTCTCCATCCTCGTCTCGGCCGGACCCGGCGCGGTGCTCACGGTGAGCGACGACGGCGTCGGCTTCGAGCCGGCGGGCGGCGAGGCGCCGCATTACCGGCGCGCCGGCGGGCTCGGCATCGGGCTGGAGATCGTCCGCCGCATCGCCACGCTGCATGGCGGGCGGCTGGAAGTCGAGCGCATCGCCCCGCACGGCACGTGCGCGCGCCTCGTCTTCCCGCCGGCGGGCGAGGTCACACCCGCTCGATGAGCGCCATGGCGGCGGCGGGGTTGCGCGGCTTGAAGCCGCTGATGACGAAGAGGAATACCTCGCGCGGCTCTTCCTTTGCGGCGGGCGCGAGCAGCTGGTCCTTCAGCGCCGGCGGCGTGCGGCCTTCCGACCACGCCTTGGCCGCCTCCGCCCAGCTATCCAGCGCCTTGCTGGAATAGCCGAGCGCCTCGTCCTCGCTCGTGCCCATGATGCGGGCATAGACGAAGGGCGCGGTGACGTCGGCAATGGAAGGAAACTCGCTGTCGCCGGCGAAGATGATGGCGACGCCGTATTCGCGTGCCAGCTCAACGAACTCCTTCGCCTTGAAGCTGTCGTGCCGCACCTCCACCGCGTGGCGGATGTCGCGCCCGTCGACGCGCTTGGGCAGCAGCTTGAGGAAGCCCTCGAAATCGGCCGGATCGAACTTCTTGGTGCCCATGAACTGCCAGTTCACCGGGCCGAGCTTCTCCTTCAATTCGGTCACGCCCGAGTTGAAGAAGCGCTCGACGGATTCACCCGCCTCCGCCAGCACCCGGCGATTGGTGGTGAAGCGCGGGCCCTTCAGCGTGAAGACGAAGCCTTCCGGCGTCTCGGCATGCCATTTGGCGAAGCTCTCGGGCTTCTGCGAGCCGTAATAGGTGCCGTTGATCTCGATCGCCGTCAGTTTCGAGCCGGCATATTCCAGCTCGCGCTTCTGGGCGAGGCCCTCGGGATAGAAGTTCCCGCGCCAGGGCTCGAAGGTCCAGCCGCCGACGCCGATGCGGATGGGTCCATGCTTCGACATCGCGACCTCGCTTGTGAGCGCCTAGGGGAAGGGATTCCGGCGCGGGAAAATGCCACGAAACGCCGCCGCCGTCACAGCCGTCGCCGCCCGCCGGCCGTCTCGCCGACGGCAGGCGGTGGCAGATCGGGCACGGTCCGCACGTTCAGGGAAGCATCCTGTACCTCCGGCGGGCGCGAGCCGCCGCGATATTGCCGGGGCGACATGCCGAAGGCCTTGCGGAACTCGCGCGAGAAATGCGCCGCGTCGGAGAAGCCGCAGTCGAAGGCGATCTCGGTGATGCTGCGGGGGCTGTTGGTCAGCATCCAGCACGCATAGTCCTTGCGCAGCTCGCGCTGGAAAGCGGCGGGCGAGACGCTGAGCGCGGTGCTGAAGGCTCGCTCCAATTGCCGGCTCGAACAGCCGACATAGCGGGCGATGGCGTCGATCGAGGGCGGATCGTCCAGGCGCTGCTCCATGAAATGGACGGCCTGATGCACCCGCGCATCGGTGACGCCGCCGAGATCGGCGAAGAAATGCGGTTGCGGCAGCGAGGAAGGGCGCATGCCCTGCAGCATCATGTGCCGCACCGCCTGGTTGGCCTTGGCCGCCCCACAATGGCGCGTGACGAGGTAGAGGCCGAGATCGATCGCGGCGGTGGAACCGGCGCAGGACAGGACGTCGCCCTCGTCGACGAACAGCTTATCGGTCACCGGACGCAGCGTCGGGAACTGGGCCTGGAAGGCCTCCAGCACGTTCCAGTGGACGCAGGCGGTGCGTTTCTCGAACAGGCCGGCCTGCGCGATGGCGAAGGTGCCGGTGCACACCCCGATCAGCCGCACGCCGGCCCCCGCGGCGCGCCGCAGGTAGTCGAGCAGCGCCGCGGGATGGTGCTCGTTGAGATAGTCGTTGCCCCCGCACACCGCGATGTAGTCGAACTGCGCGGGGTCGAGCAGCGGCGAACTGTCGGAGATGACCACGCCGCAACTGGCCCGCCGCGACGTGCCGTCAAGGCTCATCACCGTCCAGGAGGCATGGATCTGCCGGCTTCGCCCGCCATGATCGGCGGCGAGGCGCAGCGCGTCGATCAGCCCGCCGAAGGCGGCGAGGGTGAACTGGTCCAGCAGCACGAAGCCGACGCGCAGCGGCGAGGTGCGGGCGGACGCGAAGCGTTCGGCGGAGAGCGAAGGCACATGCGACATGTCGCCAATATCAAAGTTTCTGGCCCGATACTGCAAGCCGCCCTTGCGTCAGGGCGCGATTATCCGGCCGCCTGCACATGAGGGGAGATAACAACATGGCACGCATCCATGGTCTCGTTACCGCGTCGGCGCTCGCGCTCGGCGCCGCCATCGCGCCGGCATCGGCGCAGGAAGCCCTGCACGTCGCCTGGTACGGCGGCAACTGGGGAGACGCCTTCAAGGCCTGCGTGGCCGATCCCTTCACCAAGGCCACGGGCGTCACCGTGGTGCCGGAGGTCGGCACCTCCACCGTCACCCTGGCGAAGCTGCAGCAGCAGAAGGACGCCCCCACCATCGACGTCGCCTGGATGGATGGCGGCGTCAGCGAACTCGCCGACGCCGCGGGCGTGCTCGAGCCGATCACGCAAGCGGGCGTGCCGAACCTCGCCAACACGGTGCCGCAGGCGGTCTACAAGGACGATGGCGGCATCTATGCGGTTGGCACGGGCTACTACTCGCTCGGCCTGACCTACAACACGCAGGAGATCAAGGAGCCGCCGGCCTCCTGGAACGATCTGTGGAAGCCCGAATATGCCGATGCGGTGACGATCCCCTCACCGGCCAATTCCTCCGGCGTGCCGTTCCTGTTCTTCCTGCACAAGATCTGGAACGCGCCGGCCGGCGACTTCGCCCCGGTGTTCGCGAAGATCAAGGAACTCAAGCCGGCGCTGTTCTTCGATTCCTCGGGCGCGGCCTCCAATGCCTACCAGAGCGGCGAGGCGGTGATCGGCGCGCATTTCAACGTCGGCGCCTTCGACCTCATCGCCAAGGGCCTGCCGATCGGCTTCACCGTGCCGAAGGAAGGCGTCTGGGCCACGGATGCCCGCCTGCATCTGGTGAAGAACGCCCCGCGCAAGGAGCTGGCGCAGAAGTTCATCGACACCGCGCTGACGCCCGAAGCCTCCGGCTGCCTCGCCGAGAAACTGTTCCTCGGCCCGTCGGTGAAGGGCGTCACCGTCTCCGCCGAGACCGCCCGCAAGCTGCCCTGGGGCGAGAAGGGCTCGGTCGAGAACCTCTATCTCCTGAACTGGGCCGAGGTGAACGCCAAGCGCGCCGAACTCGTCGACACTTGGAACCGCGAGATCGCCCGCAAGTAGAGGCGCGCGCTCCCTCCGCCCGGCCCCACTCCGTCCGGGCGGAGCCGTCCTCGACCCCATCGGTCCAGGGCCTCCGCCGGCGCATTGTCGCCGATCCCGGACGCTCTGGCGTAATCTGGCTCCGCCGACCTGGGACGGCCACCCTTCCGTGCGGCTGTCCGCCTTCTCAAGCCAGGACACCATCTGTGCAGCCACTTCTCACCATTGAATCCGTCTCGAAGCGCTTTGCCGGGCACCAGGCCCTGCACGAGGTCGACCTCGCGATCGACGGCGGCGAATTCATCGCGCTGCTGGGTCCGAGCGGCTGCGGCAAGACCACGCTCCTGCGCTGCATCGCCGGCTTCCTGAAGCCGGACGACGGCCGCATCCTCATCGAAGGCGCGGACATCACCGGCGCGCCGCCCTATCGCCGCCCGCTGAACACGGTGTTCCAGAGCTACGCGCTCTTTCCCCATATGAGCGTCGCCGACAACGTCGCCTACGGCCCGCGCCGGGCCGGCACCGGCCGCGCCGAGGCGCAGTCCCGTGCCCGCGAGGCGCTGGCGCTGGTCGGGCTGGAGGAGATGGGCGAGCGGCTGCCGCGCGCGCTTTCCGGCGGCCAGCAGCAGCGCGTGGCGCTGGCCCGCGCGATCGTGAACAGGCCGAAGCTGCTGCTGCTCGACGAACCGCTCTCCGCGCTCGACCTGAAGCTGCGCCGCCGCATGCAGATCGAGCTCAAGCACATCCAGGAAAAGCTCGGCATCGCCTTCATCTTCGTGACCCACGACCAGGAAGAGGCCATGGCGATGGCCAACCGGATCGTGGTGATGAATGCCGGGCGCATCGAGCAGATCGGCACGCCCGCCGACATCTACCGGGCGCCGGCGAGCCGCTTCGTCGCCGAGTTCGTCGGCGAGCCGAACCTCATCCCGGTCGAGCCGGCGGGCCCGGGCCGCATGCGCCTCAAGGTCACCGGCGCCGAACTGCCCTATGCCGAGGGCGTGCGCTGCGTGATGGCGCGGCCGGAAGACCTCGTGCTCGTCGATGGCACGCCGCCCGCCGACCTCGCCACCGCTGCCGGCATCGTCGAGGAAGTGGTCGCCGTCGGTCCGGTGACGACGCTGTTCGTGCGCTGCGGCGACGTCGTGCTGAAGGTCGCCCGGCTCGGCATGTCCGCTGCCGCGCTGCATCCCGGCAGCGCCGTCACCCTCGGGCTGCGCGTTTCGGCGCTGCACCCGATCGTGGAGTGAGCCCGGTGACCGCGCCCCGCACCACATTGGCCCTGCTGCTGTTCGCGCCGCTCGCCTTCTTCGCCGCCTTCTTCGTGGCGCCGATGGTGGTGGTCGCGCTCTCCAGCATCACCGCCGACGACGGCGCCCTCACCGCTGCCCACTACGCGCGGATCCTCCTCGACCAGTATCACTGGGACGTGCTGTGGGTGACCTTCCGCATCGCGCTTCTGACCACGCTGATCTGCATGCTGGTGGGCTTCCCGCTCGCCTGGTACCTCGTGCGGATCGTGCGCTGGCGGGCGTGGCGGCGGGCCTGCGTGATCCTCATCATCGTGCCGCTGTTCACCTCGAACATCGTGCGCTCCTTCGGCTGGATGGTGCTGCTCGGGCGCACCGGCCTGGTCAATCAGGGGCTGATGGGGCTCGGCCTCACCGAGCGCCCGATCCGCTTCCTCGGCACCGAGACCGGCATCCTCATCGGCCTCGTCTACATCCTCGTGCCCTTCGTGGTGCTCACGGTCGGCAACGCGCTGGCCAAGATCGACACCGCCTATGAAGAAGCCTCCGCCGATCTGGGCGTCGGGCCGGCGCGGACCTTCTGGTTCGTCACCCTGCCGCTGACCCTGCCGGGCGCGGTCTCCGGGGCCATCATGGTGTTCGCCCTGGCGGTCAGCGCCTATGTGACGCCGGCGCTGCTCTCGGGCGGCCAGATCACCGTGTTCTCCATGCTGATCTTCCAGCAATACTCGTCGGTGTTCGACTTCCACTACGGCGCGGCGCTGAGCATCACGCTGCTGGTGCTGACGCTGGTCCTCGTCACCGTCGCCGGGCGCATCGGCGAAGGGAGGAAGCCGGCATGATCACGCGCTTCCTCATCCGCATCGTCGCCCTCGCCGCGCTCGCCTATCTAGTGCTGCCGCTGGTGGTGATCGTCGGCGCCTCGCTCACCGAGACCAGCTACCTCGCCTTTCCGCCGCAGGGGCTGACGCTGAAATGGTTCGGCGTGCTGTTCGACGATCCGTCCTACGTCTCGGCCTTCGTCACCTCGACCCTGCTGGCGCTCGCCGCCACGGTGGTGGCGATCGTGCTCGCCATACCCGCGAGCCTGGCGCTGGCGCGCTACGTCTTTGCCGGCCGTGAGGCGATCTCCTCGCTGCTGATGTCGCCCCTAGTGCTGCCCTATGTGGTGCTCGGCGCCGCGCTGCTGCAGTTCGGCTCCGCCATCGGGCTGGCGCGCTCCTTCGAGGCGCTGCTCGTCGGCCATGTCGTCATCGTCATGCCCTTCGTGCTGCGCTCGGTGCTGCCGCTGCTAACCCCCGAGCAGCGCGCGCTGGAAGAGGCCTCGATGGACCTCGGCGCGACGCCGGTCGCCACCTTCTTCCTGGTCGTGCTGCCGCAGATCCGCGGCGGCATCGTCTCGGGCGGCCTCCTCGCCTTCATCTCCTCCTGGATCAACGTCGAGCTGTCGATCTTCAACACCTCCTCGGCGCTCAACACCATCCCGGTGAAGATGTTCAACTACGTGCAGTACACGATCGATCCGACCATCGCGGCGGTGTCCGCGATCACCATCGTCGCGGCTGCGCTCGTCATCATCCTTCTCGATCTGCTGATTGGACTGGACATGCTGTCCGAGTCCCGTCGGCCCTAATCCCAACGGAGCCTTCGCGATGCGCAAGCAGGATAGTTTTGACGTCATTTACACGCACACCGAGGGCGAGCCGCTCTGCATCATCCACAGCGGCATTCCCTATCCGGCGGGCTCCTCGATCATCGAGAAGCGGGCGTTCCTCGAGGAGAATTACGACTGGGTGCGCGAGGCGCTGATGCGCGAGCCGCGCGGCCATCGCGACATGTTCGGCGTGTTCCTGACCCCGCCTTCCTCGCGCGACTACGACGCCGGCCTGATCTATATCGACGGCACGCAGTACTCGCACATGTGCGGCCACGGCACGATCGCCGTCGCCATGGCGATGGTGGCGCACGGCATGGTGCGTCGCTCGGACGACGGCATCACCAAGATCCGCTTCGAGACCACCGCCGGCCTCGTCCAGGCCGAGGTCGCCACCGATGGCGACGAGGTGCTGTGGACCCGCTTCGAGAACGTGCCGGCCTATGTGGCGGCGCAGGACGTCGCCTTCGACCTGCCGGGCGTCGGCGCGCTCAAGGCCGACATCGTGTGGGGCGGCAACTATTTCGGCATCATCGACCTGCGCGGCACCTCGCTGAAGATCGGCCCGGAGAACGGCTCGGAGCTGTCGCGCCTCGGCATCCTCGCCCGCGAGGCGATCCGCGAGAAGGTGAAGATCCAGCACCCGACCGCCGGCCACATCAACAACTTCAACTTCGTCACCTTCTGGCACGAGCCGACCATCGAAGGCGCGCTCTACAAGAACGTGCACGTGTTCAGTGCCGGCCAGCTCGACCGCTCGCCGGGCGGCACCGGCACCAGCGCGATGATGGCGATGTTCGAGGCGCGCGGCGTGATCGGCCTGAACCAGCCGATCAAGTCCGAGGGCCTGCTCGGCACTGGCACCTTCGAAGGCGAGCTGATCGGCGAGACGAAGCTCAACAATGTGCGCGCGGTGCGCCCCACGGTGAAGGGCACCGCCGGCCTGCTCGGCACGGCGCGCTGGGTGATCGACCGCAAGGACCCGGTCGGCGCCGGCTTCCTCGTCGCCTGACGAGCGGGACTGACAAGATCGGCGCCCGCGAGGGCGCCGATCAACCTACGGCAGGACCGTGGTCACGATCGACCGGTCCAGCGCCTCGTAGTCGAAGTAGCGGATGCTCTCGTAGAGCTCGGCGCGGGTCTGCATGCGCGGGATCAGCGCCTCCGGCGTGCCGGCCCGGCGGATTTCGCGATAGAGCTCTTCCTGCGCCTTGGCGGCGACGCGCAGCGACGATACCGGCCAGATCACCATGCGATAGCCGAGCTCGGCGAATTCCTGCGCGGTCAGCGCCGGCGTGCGTCCGAACTCCGTCATGTTGGCGAGCAGCTTCACGCCCGGCAGGCGCTGGGCGACCTCGCGGAACATCTCGACCGAGGTGAGTGCCTCCGGGAAGATCGCGTCGGCACCAGCCTCCAGATAGAGCTTCGCGCGCGCCACCGCGCCGACGATCCCCTCGCTCGCGGCCGCATCGGTGCGGGCGATGATGACGAGGTCGCGGCGCGCCCGGCGGGCGGCATTCACCTTCGCCGCCATGTCCTGCGGCGAGGCGAGGTGCTTGTCGTTCAGATGACCGCACTTCTTGGGAAGAAGCTGGTCCTCCATCTGCACCGCGCCGGCGCCCGCATCCTCGAAGGCGCGGACCATGTGCATCACGTTCAGCGCCTCGCCATAGCCGGTGTCGCCGTCGACGAGGACCGGCAGCATGGAGGCGCGGGCGAGCTGGCGGGTGTAGAAGGCCATCTCGTCGACGGTCAGGATGCCGAGGTCCGGCAGCCCCATCGAGGCGCTCACCGCCGCGCCCGAGAGATAGAGCGCCTCGAAGCCGGCATCGCGGGCCTGAAGCGCGGCGAGCCCGTTATGGGCGCCGGGAATCTCCAGGATGGCGTCGCGCTCGATGAGCGCCCGGAACCGCGCGCCCGCCGAGGCCGTGGGCAGATCGGCACTAACGAGATAGGTCAAGGCAAGGTCCTCTGTCGGTCATCGGTTGCGGCGGAGCGGCCTCAGCTCGCCTCGCTGTCCGACATGGCGCGGATGCGCCGGCCGAGACGCGGGGCGAGCATGGGGACGAGGAAGGTCAGCGCGGCCAGCACCCAGAACAGGATGGCGACCGGCGAGGAGACGAGCACCAGCACGTCGCCGTCCGAGAGCGACAAGGCGCGCCGGATGTTGTCCTCCAGCAGCCGCGCCAGCACGAAGGCGATCAGCATCGGGATGAGCGGGATGCCGATCTTGCGCATCGCATAGGCGACGATGCCGATGCCGGTGGCGAGCAGCAGCTCGAAGGTCGAGTTCGTCGCCGCATAGACGCCGGCGAAGGACAGGCCGAGCACGCCGGGGAACAGGATCCAGTTCGGCACCAGCAGCAGGCGCGCGAACAGACCGACCAACGGCAGGTTGAGCACCAGCAGCATGATGTTGCCGATATACATGGAGGCGATCAGGCCCCAGGCGATCTCCGGGCGCTGGGTGAAGAGCAGCGGGCCGGGCGTGATCGAGTACATCAAGAGCGCACCCAGCATGACGGCGGTGGTTCCCGAGCCGGGAATGCCGAGCGCCAGCATCGGCACCATCGAGGCGGTCTGGGCGGCGTTGTCGGCGGTCTCCGGCGCCGCGAGGCCGCGCATGTCGCCCTTGCCGAAGGTGCCGTCGCGATCGGACACCCGCTTCTCCGCCGTATAGGCGAGCGCGGAGGCCACGGCCGCACCGGTGCCCGGCAGCACGCCGAGGAAGAAGCCGATGCCGGTCGCGCGCAGCATCGCCGGGAAGCAGGCGACGAGCTCCCTCAGCTTCAGATGGCTGCCGGCGCCGAGATTGGAGACCGAGCCCGAGCGCATGCCTTCCGCCACCACGAGAATCTCGCTGACGGCGAACAGGCCGATGGTCAGGGTGGTGAAGTCGATCCCGCCCAGCAATTCCAGCGAGCCGAAGGTGAAGCGCTCGACGCCGGAGCCGCCGTCGACACCGATCATGGCGCCGAGCAGCCCGAGGCAGATCGCCGCCCAGGTCTTGGCGGTGCGCCCCTGCCCCATGGTCGCCAGCAGCGCGAAGGCGAGCACCATCAGCGCCACATACTCCGCCGGCCCGAAGGAGACGGCGAGGCGCGCGATGGGCACGGCGAGGAAGGTGAGCAGGACGACGGTGAGCGTGCCGCCGACGAAGCTGCCGATGCCGCTCAGCGCCAGCGCCGCCGCTCCGCGCCCCTGCTGCGCCAGCGGGTAACCGTCCAGCGTCGTCATGACGAGGCCGGGATCGCCGGGGATGTTCAGGAGGATGGACGAGATGCGCCCGCCATAGCCGCTGCCGTAATAGATGCCGGCCAGCAGGATCAGCGCGCTCTCGGGCGGCAACTGCAGCGAGAAGCACAGCGGCAGCAGCAGCACGATGGCGTTGATCGGGCCGATGCCCGGCAGCGCCCCGATGGCCGTGCCGAGAGCGGCGCCAGCGAGCGCGAGCGCCAGGTTGAACGGCGTGAAGGCGACGCTGAAGCCGAAGGCCAGTGAGGAAAGCGCTTCCATCTCAGATCCCCAGCGGTCCGCGCGGCAGCGGCAGGCCGAGCAGGATGTCGATCAGCAAAAGGAAGCTTCCGGCAAGCGCGACGGAGGCGATGGCCGACCCCAGCGTCGGGCCGCGGAAGGCCTTGGCGCAGGCGAAGCACAGCAGGGTGGTCGCCGGCACGAAGCCGAGCGGATCGAGCACGAGCGGATAGACCAGGCTCGCGACCGCCACGAGGATGACGCGGCCATAGTCGCCGCGCTCCCACTCGACACGGTCGGGACGCAGCAGGATGGCGGCGCCGGCGATCGCCAATATGGCCCCCACCACCATCGGGAACACCTTCGGGCCGACCGGGTCGGCCGCGAAGGGAACGTCGAGCGACCAGGCGTGCCAGATCGCGCCGATGCCGACGAGAAGGAAGAGCGCGCCGGCGATCCGGTCGCCCGACGATCCTGCTGCGTTCATGAGTGCCTGCTCAGTTGCCGGTGGTCTTCAGGCCCACCTCGGCGGCGAGCTTGCGGAACGCATCCGTGCGCGCCTTGGCGAAGGCGTCGAACTCCGGCCCGACCAGGTCGTAGGCGAACAGGCCCTGCTCCTCGCGCACCTTCTGCCAGCGCGGATCGGAATTGAGCTTCTTCAGCGCATCGACCCAATAGGCATACTGCTCGTCGGTGATGCGGGGCGGCAGGTAGAAGCCGCGCACGATCGGCCACTCGACGTCGTAGCCGGCTTCCTTGGCGGTCGGGACATCGGCGAAGACGCCCGGCAGGCGCTTGTCGGAGAAGGTCGCGAGCACCCGGATCTCGCCGGCCTCCAACTGGCCGCGGACCTCGGAAGCGTCGCCCGGCACCGCATCGATCGTGCCGCCAAGCAGCGCCGCCAGCGCCTCGCCGCCGCCCTCATAGGACAGGTAGCGCATCTTGCGCGGATCGACGCCCGCGGCCTTGGCCACCAGGGCCGGCTTCATCCAGTCCTGGCTGCCGACCGTGCCGCCGGCGCCGATGGCGACCGAGCCGGGATCCTTCTTCAGCGCATCGACGAAGTCCTGCAGGGTCTTGAAACGGCTGTCCTTGCGGACGGCGAGGACGCCGTAATCGGCGCCGACGGCACCGAGCCAGCGCACGTCGTTCTCGGTGAAGCGGCCGAACTTGCCCTGGGCGAGGTTGACCCAGGAGCCGGTGGAGACGGCGATGATGACGTTCGGATCGTCGGCGCGCCGCGCCTGGATGTTGTTGTAGGCCACCGCGCCGATGCCGCCGGGCATGTTGGTGGTGCGGATGGTCGGCTTGACGATGCCGAGCTCGTTGAGCTGCTGCGAGGTCACGCGGCAGGTCAGGTCGAAGCCGCCGCCCGGCGCAGCCGGCGCGATGCATTCAGGGTTGCGCGGCTCGAAGCCCTGCGCCGAAGCGACGCCACCGAGGGCGAGGCTGGCGATCACGGCAAAGGCGAGACGTGTCATTGGCATCCTCCCAAACTTTCATTATTGTCGACAAATCTCAGAGTTTTTCGCCGAATGCAACCCTTGTGGCGCCAATCCGGCAGGCCAGCGACGAGAATGACGGATACTTTGTCGACAAGATTACCGCAAACCGGACGACGCTCGAACCAGTCCGACTCGCTGTTCGAGACGCTTACGGTCGGGATCATGACCGGGCGCATACAGCCCGGCGACAAGCTGAACGAGCTGGTGCTCGCCGAGGAATTCGGCGTGAGCCGCGCGCCGATACGCGAGGCTTTCCGGCGCCTTCAGGAGAAGGGGCTGGTCACCCATGTCGCCCATCAGGGCGTCCGGGTGATCTCGCCGACGCTGCAGGATTTCCTCTCGCTGCTGGACGTACGCGAGGCGCTGGAAGGCATGGCGAGCCGGCTCGCCGCGACGGAGATGGGGCCGGACGAACTCGACGGGCTGGCCGACGTGGTCGAGCAGCACGGCCGCGACCTGCAGCGCAATCCCGACGGCCCCTATGTGCAGAACGACTTCGACAACGACTTCCACGTTCGGATCGCCCGCGGATGCCGCAACCCGGTGCTGACCGATCTCCTGTGCGACCAGTTCTACCCGCGGCTGAAGCTCTGCCGCGCACGGCACGGCCTCGTGAAAGGACGCGGCCTCGCCGCCTGGAACGAACATCGCCGCATCCTCGCCGCGCTGATGGAACGCGACGGCGATGTCGCCGAGTTGCTCATGCGCCGGCATGTCCGGTCCGCCCGAGCCGCCCTGCTCTCGTCGGCGCCCGGACCGGATGGACGCGCTGCGGTCTAATCGATCGGCAGCGCCTGCGAGTGCTTGATCTGGCTGAGGGCGAAGCTCGACTCGATGGAGGCGACGCCTTCCAGCCGGGTCAGCGTCCGCTTGAGGAAGGCCTCATAGGCCGGCAGGTCCTTGACCACGATGCGCAGGAGATAATCCCGCTGGCCGGTCATCAGATAGCACTCGACGATCTCCGGCCAGCGCAGGATCGCCTTCGAGAAACGGTCGAGCTCGTCCTCGCGCTGGCGCTCCAGCTTGATCGAGGCGAAGACGCTGATGGGCAGGCCGACCTTGTCCTGATCGACCACCGCGACATAGCGCTTGATGACGCCGGCGGCCTCGAGGTTGCGCACCCGCCTTGCGCAGGGCGAGGGCGACAGGCCGACGAGCTCCGCGAGGCGCTCCATCGTGGTGTGCGCATCCTCCTGCAGCACGGCGAGAATCCGGCGGTCGATGTCGTCGATCCTAGCTTCTGGCATGATCAGCTACGCTTCAGCTCAAAATTAGCGGATTGAGCCAAGATAAGTCGTCCGACTGGCGCAGAATAGCTGCAAAACGCGTATGATCGTGCCTAGTCTGCCATTCCAGCGTAAGCCGGAGCGCCGCCCCATGGCCAAGACCGCCGACGACATCGCCCTTCTCGAAGAGCTGGAGCGCAAGATCCTCTGGCTGGCGACGTGGACGATCCACAATGCCAACCACGTCCGTCCCAGCACCGACGGGCTGAAGGTGGGCGGCCACCAGGCCTCCTCCGCCTCCATGGCGACCATCATGACCGCGCTCTATCTCAAGGCGCTGCGCCCCGAGGACCGGGTCGCGGTGAAGCCGCATGCGAGCCCGATCTTCCACGCCATCCAGTATCTCGCCGGCCACCAGACGCGCGAGAAGCTGGAGAATTTCCGCGGTTACAAGGGCGCGCAGTCCTACCCCTCGCGCACCAAGGACATCGACGACGTCGACTTCTCCACCGGCTCGGTCGGCCTCGGCGTGGCGCAGACTTTGTTCGCCTCGCTGGTGCAGGATTATCTGCGCGCCAAAGGCCTCCTCGGGACCGGCCTCGGCACCGCCCTGCCCGAGGGCAAGATGGTCGCCCTCGTCGGCGACGCCGAGATGGACGAGGGCAACATCTTCGAAGCTCTGCTGGAGGGCTGGAAGCACGGCCTGCGCAACACCTGGTGGATCGTCGACTACAACCGCCAGAGCCTCGATGCGGTGGTGCGCGAAGGGCTGTGGGAGCGCTTCGAATCCATCTTCCGCAATTTCGGCTGGGACGTCGTCATCCTGAAATATGGCCGCCTCCAGCAGGCGGCGTTCAAGGAGCCGGGCGGCGAGGCGCTGCGCCGCTGGATCGACGAATGCCCGAACCAGCTCTACTCCGCGCTCACCTTCCAGGGCGGCAAGGCCTGGCGCAAGCGCCTCACCGACGATCTCGGCGACCAGGGCCCGGTCTCGGCGCTGCTGGACCGCCGCTCCGACGAGGAGCTGGCCCAGCTCATGGGCAATCTCGGCGGCCACGACCTGCCCTCGCTGGTCGACGCGTTCGAGGCGGCGCGCGAGCACGACCGGCCGGTCTGCTTCATCGCCTACACCATCAAGGGCTTCGGCCTGCCGCTCGCCGGCCACAAGGACAACCATGCCGGGCTGATGACCCCGGCGCAGGTCGAGGACCTGCGCGCCCACCATCATGTCCGTCCCGGCCATGAATGGGACCGGTTCGAGGGGCTCACGGCCGAGCCGGCGAAGCTCGACGCCTTCATCAAGGCCGCCCCCTTCAATGCCGAGGGCACGCGCCGCCATCAGGCGCCGCATATCGCGGTGCCGGCGAAGCTCGACGTGCCGCTTCAGCCGGCCATGTCGACCCAGCAGGGCTTCGGGCTGCTGCTCAACGAGATCGGCAAAAGCGAAGGCGAGTTCGCCAGCCGCATCGTCACCACCTCGCCGGACGTCACCGTCTCCACCAATCTCGGCGCCTGGGTGAACCGGCGGCAGCTCTTCGCCCGCGAGGAGCTGGCCGACACCTTCAAGAAGGAGCGGATACCCTCGACCTTCAACTGGGAGTTCTCGCCCAAGGGCCAGCACATGGAGCTCGGCATCGCCGAGATGAACCTGTTCATCATGCTCTCGGCGCTCGGCCTGTCGCATTCGCTGTTCGGCGAGCGGCTGCTGCCCGTCGGCACGCTCTACGATCCCTTCATCGAGCGCGGCCTCGATGCGCTGAACTATGCCTGCTATCAGGACGCCCGCTTCATTCTCGCCGCCACGCCCTCGGGCGTCACGCTGGCGCCGGAGGGCGGCGCGCACCAGTCCATCGCCACGCCGCTGATCGGCATGGCGCAGGACGGGCTCGCCAGCTTCGAGCCGGCCTTCGTCGACGAGTTGGCGGTGATCCTGCGCTTCGCCTTCGCGCACGCTCAAGACGAGGATGGCGGCTCAACCTATCTGCGCCTTTCCACCCGCACCATCGAGCAGCCGCGCCGCACCATCGACGACGCGCTGGCTGAGGACATCGTCAAGGGTGGCTACTGGCTGCGCCGGCCGGGTCCGAACGCTCAAGTTATCGTCGCCTATACCGGCGCACTGGCGCCCGAGGCCATCGAGGCGGTCGGGCTGATCGCCGAGGACCGGCGCGATGTCGGCCTGCTCGCCGTCACCTCGGCCGACCGGCTGCATGCCGGCTGGACCGCCGCCCAGCGGGCGCGCGAAGAGGGCGATTACGGCGCCCGCGCCCATGTCGAGACGCTGCTCGACGCCGTGCCGCCGGGCTGCGCCATCATCAGCGCGGTCGACGGCCATCCGGCGACGCTCGGCTGGCTCGGCTCGGTCCACGGCCACCGCTCGCGCGCGCTCGGCGTCGAGCATTTCGGCCAGACCGGCACCATCGCCGACCTCTACCGCCATTTCGGCATCGACGCGCAGGGCATCGCCCGCGCAGCGCAGGCCATCGTGCCGGGCCGGCCGATCCGGCATCTGCGGATGGTGAGCTGACAATCGCGCCCGCACGCGCAAGCTGACGCTTCCCAAGCCCCGCGGCACGGCGTAACAGAGCCGTGGGGCAATGATTGCCGCGCATTGGCGCGGCATGGGGGAACGGCTTGGCGGGGCGGCGCGTCTTCATCACCGGCACGGCCGGCTTCATCGGCTTCCATCTCGCGCGGCTGCTGCTCTCGGAAGGCTTCCGGGTGCACGGCTATGACGGCATGACCGATTATTACGACGTCCGCCTCAAGCAGCGCCGCCACTCCATGCTGGCGCAGAGCGAGGGCTTCTCCTCCACCGAGGCGATGCTGCAGGACATGGAGACGCTGGAGCGGACGATCGAGGAGTTCCGTCCCGACATCATCGTCCATCTCGCGGCGCAAGCGGGCGTGCGCTACAGCCTTGAGAAGCCGCGCGCCTACATCGACTCCAACATCGTCGGCACGTTCAACGTGATGGAATGCGCCCGCGCCGTCCCGGTGCAGCACCTGCTGATGGCCTCGACCTCCTCGGTCTACGGCGCCAATGAGGAGATGCCGTTCCACGAGACCGACAAGGCCGACACTCCGCTCACTATCTATGCCGCGACCAAGAAGGCCACGGAGGCGATGGGCCATTCCTACGCCCACATCTACGGCCTGCCGACGACCATGTTCCGCTTCTTCACGGTCTACGGCCCCTGGGGCCGGCCGGACATGGCGCTGTTCAAGTTCACCCGCGGCATCCTCGAAGGCACGCCGATCGACATCTACAATCACGGCGAGATGTGGCGCGACTTCACCTATGTCGACGACCTCGTGCGCGGCATCCGCCTGCTGATCGACGCCGTGCCGCCGCTGCCCGGCGCACGTGAGGAAGAGGTGCCCGGCGACAGCCTGAGCCCGGCGGCGCCGTTCCGCGTCGTCAACATCGGCAATTCCGACAAGGTGCGCCTGCTCGACTTCGTCGACGCCATCGAGCAGGAGCTCGGCGCTAAGGCGATCCGCAACTACATGCCGATGCAGACCGGCGACGTGCCGGCCACCTGGGCGAACGCCGACCTGATCCACACGCTCACCGGCTACAAGCCGAACACGCCGTTCCGCGAGGGCGTGGCGCGCTTCGTCGCCTGGTATCGCGACTATTACGGCGCGTGAGCGCGGGGGCGAGCATGCTGGTCCAGACCGTCGAGACTGCCCGCCTTGCCGTAATCGGCCTCGGCTATGTCGGCCTGCCGGTGGCGGTCGAGTTCGGCAAGCGCCATCCCGTCGTCGGCTTCGACATCAATCCCGCGCGGATCGAGGCGCTGCGCCAGGGCGTCGATGCGACGCTGGAGGTGAGCGCGCAGGAGCTCGCCGAGGCGCATCTGCTGGGCTTCTCGGCCGAGCTGGAAGATCTGCGCGCCTGCACCACCTTCATCGTCACCGTGCCCACCCCCATCGACGGCCACAAGCGGCCCGACCTGACGCCGCTGCTCCGCGCCTCGGAGACGGTCGGCAAGGTGCTGAAGCGCGGCGACGTGGTGGTCTACGAATCCACCGTCTATCCCGGCGCCACCGAGGATGACTGCGTCCCGGTGCTGGAACGCGTCTCCGGGCTGACCGTCAATCGCGACTTCTTCGTCGGCTACAGCCCCGAGCGCATCAATCCGGGCGACCGCAGGCACCGGCTCGCCACCATCCGCAAGGTGACGGCGGGCTCGACGCCGGAGGCAGCCAATTTCGTCGACGCGCTCTATGCCGGCATCGTCACTGCCGGCACCTTCAAGGCCGAGAGCATCCGCGTCGCCGAGGCGGCCAAGGTGATCGAGAACACCCAGCGCGACCTCAACATCGCGCTGATCAATGAGCTCGCCATCATCTTCAACCGCATGGGCATCGATACCGAGGCGGTGCTGAAGGCGGCGGAGACCAAGTGGAACTTCCTGCCCTTCCGGCCGGGCCTCGTCGGCGGCCACTGCATCGGCGTCGACCCCTACTACCTGACGCACAAGGCGCAGACCGTCGGCTACCACCCCGAAATCATCCTCGCCGGCCGCCGGCTGAACGATGGCATGGGCGCCTATGTCGCCGCCCAGCTGGTGAAGGCGATGCTGAAGCGCCGCATCCAGGTGGAGGGCGCGCGGGTGCTGGTGATGGGCCTCACCTTCAAGGAAAACTGCCCGGACCTGCGCAACACCCGCGTGGTCGACGTGGTGCGCGAGTTGAAGGATTTCGGCGTCGAGGTCGACGTCCACGATCCGTGGGTCAGCGCCGACGAGGCTCGGCACGAATACGGCATCGCCGTCATCGCCGAGCCGGAGGCCGCGAGCTACGACGGCATCGTGCTGGCCGTCGCCCATGAGGCGTTCCGCAGCATGGGCGCCGACGCCATCCGCGCCTATGGCAAGCCCGAGCACGTGCTCTACGATCTCAAATACATCCTGCCGCGCGGCGAGGCCGGCCTGCGGCTCTAGTTCCCGGCTGCGCCGGCCCGGCGACCTGCCAGCTCACTGAGGATCGCAGCGAAGGCGCGCGTGCCCTTGTCGAAGGAGAGCTCGCGCTCATAGAAGGCGCGGCCATTGGCGCCGAGCGTCGCGAGCTCGGCGGGATCGAGGCTGGCCAGCTGGACGACCGCGCCGGCCAGCGCCTGCGGGTCCTCCGGCGGCACGATGAGTCCCGCGCCGGCCTGCCGGACCAGCTCGGCCGCATCGCCCGACACCGCCATGAGCACCGGCTTGCCGGCGATCAGATAGGCCTGCGTCTTGGACGGCACGGTGACGTCGAAGAGCGGATCGTCCTTCAGATGCACCAGCAGCACGTCGGCCGCCGCCAGCCAGGCGCCGACCTCGGCCGCGGGAACCCGCGGCAGGAACCGGACATTGGCGAGCCCCTCGCGCTGGGCGCGCGCCTTCAGTCGTTCGGTCTCCAGCCCATAGCCGAGGAAGCAGAACTCGATGTGCGGATTGCTTTCCGCCACCAGCGCCGCAGCATCGAGCGCGCTGTCGATCGCCTGGGCGAGGCCCATATTGCCGGCAAACAGCACGCGGAATTTTCCGGTGTCGCCGAACGCCTCCGGCCGCGGGCCGGGCGGTGCGTACATGGCGTCCTCGTCCGCCCAGTTGTGGATCACGCTGATCTTCTCGGGCGGTGCGCCGCGCTCGATCAGCAGCCGGCGGAAGCCGTCCGATTGCGCCACGACATGATCCACCCGCCGCCAGGTCCAGCGGCAGACGGCGTCGATCATGCCGAGCACGGAGCCGCTGTTGATCATGCCGGTCGCCCGCAGCGTGTCCGGCCACATGTCCTGCACCTCGAGCAGCACAGGGGTTCGGCGGAAGAACCGCGTCACCACCGTGGCGACGCCGACCGTGATGGGCGGATGATAGGCGCAGATGACGTCGGCGCGACGCGCGAACAGCGTCAGGTAGAGCGTCGCCGACAGGAAGAAGCTGACGAAGTTGAGGATGCGCCCGAGCCGGCTCGCATCGTGGCTCGGATAGAGCGCCAGCCGGGTGACGGCGACGCCGTCCCGCATCTCCTTCAGGATCGGGCGGATGCGGTAGCCGCCATAAACCTTGCCGCCGGGATAGTTGGGGAAGCCGGTGACCACCTCGACGTCGAAGCCGAGCTCGCCCAGCCGCCGCGCAAAGGCCGCGCCCCGGACATTCGGCTCGGGGTCGTACCATTGCGAGACGAAGATGAGGCGCGGGCGGGCGGCGGCGCTCATATGCCCAGATCGTTCTTCCTGATCCCGTCCCAGCCGTTCGACAGGTGCGCCGTGCCGAGGATCAGGCTGACCACGCGCTCCGACGTATCGGTGATGCGATAATCCTCCGGCACCGGATGCGGCCGACCCTCTTCTTCGCGGGCGGCGAACATGCGGGTGGCGGCGTGGACGCCGCGCAGCACCGCCTCGCGCGAGAGGCCGGTGATGACGATGGATCCCGTGTCCAGCGCCTCCGGCCGCTCGATCGCATCGCGCGGCGTGATGGCGGGGAAGCCGAGGATGGAGGCCTCCTCGGCGATGGTGCCGCTGTCGGAGATGGCGCAGAAGGCGCCCATCTGCAGGCGGTTATAGTCGTGGAAGCCGAACGGCTTCATGAACTGCACCCGCTCGTCCGCCACCGCGCCGAGCGCCTCCAGCCGCTTGCGGGTGCGCGGATGGGTCGAGACGATGAGCGGGAGGTCATAGCGCACGGCGAGCTCCGAGAGCGCGCCGACCAGCTCGGAGAGGCGGTCGCCCCGGTCGACATTCTCCTCGCGGTGCAGCGAGACGATGAAATAGCCGCGCTCCGCGAGCCCCAGCCGTTCCAGCACGTCGGAGGCCTCGATCTGCGGGCGATAATGCTCCAGCACCTCGCGCATGGGCGAGCCGGTGAGGTAGAGACGCCGGTGCGGCAGGCCCTCGGCCAGCAGGTGCCGGCGGGCGTGCTCGGTATAGACGAGGTTGAAGTCGGCGATGTGGTCGACCAGCTTGCGGTTGGTCTCCTCCGGCACGTTGCGGTCGAAGGAGCGGTTGCCGGCTTCCATGTGATAGACTGGCACCTTCATCCGCCGGGCCATGATGGCGGAGATCGCCGAATTGGTGTCGCCGAGGATCAGCACCGCGTCGGGCTTTTCAGCGGCGATGACCTTCTCGCTCTCGGTCAGGATCTTGCCCAGCGTCTCGCCGAGCGAGCCGCCACCGGTGCCGAGGAAATGGTCCGGCCGGCGCACGCCGAGGTCCTCGAAGAACACCTCGTTGAGCTCGTAGTCGTAGTTCTGGCCGGTGTGGACGATGCAGTGGTCGCAATATTCGTCGAGCCGCGCCATCACCCGCGAGAGGCGGATGATCTCGGGCCGCGTGCCCAATATGGTCATCACCTTGAGCATCGTCTCACCCCAGGACAGGATCGGCATAGGTGTCGGGCGCGGCGGGATCGAAGATCGCCTGCGTCCAGAACAAGGTCAGCAGCGGCTTGTCGCCGATATTCTCGATGCTGTGCGTGTGCAGCGTCGGCATGTCGACCGCCGCCGGCGCCGCGCCGTTCACGCGATATTCCCACACCGGCCCGCCGAGCACACGACGGATGCGGATGACGGCCTCGCCCTCCAGCACCAGGAAACGCTCGACCTTGTCGAGGTGGAAATGGTTGCCGCGCGTCACGCCCGGCTCTGTCCAGCTGAGGAAGGTCTGCCCGCCTCCGCCGCCCTTCACCGCCTCGAACAGCACGCCGCGCGCGTCGCTGTTGAGCTTGAGCGAGCGCGGCGCTCACCGAGGCCGCCGGCTTCTTCGTCGAGCAGGTGCTGCTCGACCACGACGCCGACAGCTACCGTGTGCTGGGCGGCAGCCGCCGCTCCACCCATGAGGAGCTGCGCCACAACATGGCGCTGCTGATGCGCTGGCTGCACCCGGACCTGCAGGCGCTGCGCAACCGCGCCGCCGCCGACCGCGAGGTGTTCAGCAGCCGGGTGACGCGGGCCTGGGAGGACCTGAAGAACGACGAGCGCCGGCGTGCCTATGACCGCCTGCACCCGCCGGCCGCGCCGTCGAACGGCGCGACGCGCCGGAGCAGCCGTGGGCCAAAGACCGGTTCGGTAAAGATCAGTCCGGCCAATGGCGCGTCGAAGGGCCGGTATCCCGGGAGCGCGGCGAAGCCGATGCTGCGTTCGCGGTCCCGCTCCCCCGGCAGATCCCGCCACAGCAGCGGCGGCTCGTTCTGGATGCGGCTCTTCGACCTGTTCCGGAGGAGCCCGTGACGCTGCTCTTTCCGGGCCGGGAGAAGCACAAGCGGCGCCACCACCGGTCCCGGACTCAGGACGGCGCGCGCCCGCCGCGCCTGCCCTGGCTGCGCAACCTGCGCCTCGCCGTCGCCGCGCATCCGCGGCGGGCGGCGGCGCTCGGCGTGCTCGGCCTGCTGCTGGTCGGCTTCATCGCCACCTCCTCGCTGCCCATGGCACTGGCCGAGAGCTATCCGCGCCTCGCGCTGATGCTCTATCCCGATCACCCGCAGGCGCTGATGACGCTCGCGCGGGACGAGCAGCGCGCGCTCGCCGCAGCATTGCCGGCCCCGCCGGCGCAGGATGCCCGGCTAGGCAGCGACGCCGCCGCTCCCGCGGATGCCACGGCCGAAACATCGAGCGAAGCGGCGGCCGAGGCGCCGGCGACCGCGACGGGCGAGGCAATCACCGAGCCCCTCACGCCGCCGGCCTCGCCGGAGGAACTGGCCGCGCGCCGCGCCACCATCCGCGACCTCGCCTCCCGCGCGCTCGCGCAGGCGCCGCTCGCCGCCGACGTCTATCGCCTGCTCGGCGACACCTCCGAGGACCTCGAAATCACCCGCCAGGCGATGACCGAGGCGGTGGCGCGCTCGCGCCGCGAGACCGTGGCCGCCTTCTGGCTGCTGCACCAGGCCTATGAAGGCGGCGACCCTGATGGGGTGGTGCGCATGGCGAATGTGCTGCTGCGCACCCGTCCGGAGCTCAACCGCTTCACGCTGAGCTATCTGAATTCGCTGGTCCTGACGCCGGAAGGGCGCGACGCGCTGGCTGCCGCCCTCGTCGCCCAGCCGTCCTGGCGTCTTCGGTTCCTCGGCAATCTCGGCCAGCAGCTGGCCGCCTCCGACGCGCCGCTGACGCTGTTCCAGCAACTGAAGGCGGCGGGCAGCCCCCCGACCGAGGAGGAGCTGGCGCCGTTCCTGCGGGCCCGCATGGCCGCGGACAAGTCGGCCGGCGCCGCCTACAACATCTGGCTGCAACTACTGTCGGCCGACGAGCTGGCCAAGGTGCGCCCGGTCAACAATATCGACTTCGCCGCCGCGCCGGGCACGCTGCCCTTCAACTGGAGCGTTCCGCGCTCCAGGAACGCCTTCGTGGATTTCCTGCCGCGCGGCGAGGCGAATGCAGGCCGCACCTTGCGGGTCCGCTTCGGCATCGGCAGGGTGGGGTTCAACGGCGTGTCGCAGGTGACCTTCCTCGCGCCCGGCACCTACCGCTTCACCGGCATGCAGAAGGGCAGCATGTCGGCGAAGCGCGGCATGCGCTGGCAGGTGCAGTGCTATTCCAGCAGCCAGATGGCCGGCCAGTCCGACCAGCTGATGGGGACGCCGCGCGGCTGGCAGGAATTCGCCTTCGACGTCACCATTCCCGATGACGGCGGCTGCGACGCCCAGCGGCTGCGCCTCATCCATGACGCCCGCTCGGCCTCCGAGCAGTTCGCCAGCGGCGAGATCCAGTTCGAGTCGCTGCGCATCGAGCCGGTGGTGGACACCCCGGCCGCGACGCCGGGCTGACGCTTTCCGCGCATGGCCGCTACCGGCGCAGGCGGCGGCGATATTCCGTCGGCGTGATGCCGACGGTGCGGCGGAAGCTGGCGGTGAAGGCCGAGGGGTTCTCGTAGCCGACCGAGAGCGCGATCTCGGTGACGCTGATCTCGATATCGGTCAGCAGGTCCTTCGCCCGCGCCACGCGCTGGTGGGTCAGCCATTCATAGGGCGTGTAGCCGGTCGCCATCCGGAAGGCGGTGCAGAAGTGGTGGCGGCTGAGCTTCAGCAGGTCGGCCATCTCCTTGAGCGTGACGTTCCGCTCAAGATGCTCGCGCATATGGGCCGTCACCTTCTTGACCTGCCAGTCGGCGAGGCCCCGGCGCGGAGCGGCGATCCTGGTCTGTCCGAGCGGGGAGACGTGGCCCCGCACGAGGTGGGCGCACAGGAGATCGACGGCATGCTCGAGAAGCGCACGCGACGACGGGTCCGAGACGAGGGCGTCGTTGCTCAGCAATCCGAGCAGCCGGGCCGTGGCCGGATCGTCGTAGGAGGCCGGTGCATGCTGCATGTTCATCACATCCTCCCAGACGTGTTGAAGAGAACACTGGAGAGGTTAGCGACATCACCCGCACGCGAATATTATATACTTATATTACTCCCTTCAGCGCCGAGACCTATCCGCCGGATTTGCTTTTAATAGTGCAATGTATGACTTTACTTATACCTTGGCATAGGGCGAATTATAACGAGCAAGCAGCAAAGGGAGCGCCCGCTCGCGCAATGCTCACATTACCCTTGCGTCAGAGCCGCGGCATAGGGCGATGGTCGGCCGGGCTTTCACCGACGGGCGCGCCAACCGCGGAACGCCGCCGCAACCGCGACCGAACGGCTCGACGAGGCTGGTGGTGATGGTGGCCATGGCAGAGGCCGGCCTGCCGCTGGAAGCCGGGAACAACCTCGGACAAGTCTGCCGTCAAGCGATGGCCCCCTACCATGGGCCTACGTCATGAGGGCCGCCGCAACCCTGTCCGGTGCCGCCATCGCGGCTCCGGCCGCCGCCGTCACGTCGTCCCCCGTTTCGGTCGCCTGCCGATCGTCGCTGCCATTGGCGGCGAGTTTCAGCTTCTCGGCCATCCGCACGAGATCGGCGAGCGAGCGCGCCTGCATCTTCTGCATCACCTTGCTGCGATGGATCTGGTAGGTGACCTCGCTGATGCCGAGCTCCGCCGCCGCCTGCTTGTTGAGGAGGCCGCTGACCACGAGGGGGAGCACGTCACGCTCGCGCGGGGTAAGCGCCTCCAGGCGCCGTCGCAGCGCGGCGAGTTCCGCGCACTCCCGGCGCCGCAGGCGATCCTGGTCGACCGCAAGCCCTATCGCGCTCAGCAGATGCTCGTCGTCGAAAGGCTTGGACAGGAAATCCACGGCGCCGCGCTTCATGGCCCGCACCGTGGCGGGGATGGTTCCGTACCCGGTGATGAAGACGATGGGCGGATGGTCGCTATCGGCGATCCGCGCCTGGAAGTCGAGGCCGCTGACATCGGGAAGCTCGACGTCGAGGACGATGCAGGCCGGCATGTCGGGGCGCTGGAAGGCGAGATATTCGCCGGCGGACCCGAACAGCACGGCATCGAGGCCGGCGGCCTCCAATAGTCCGCCCACCGCCTCGCGTACGCGAAGGTCGTCATCGACCAGATAGACGATGGGATCCCCGCTCATGCCGCACCTTCATTGCCGCAGCGGAAATTTAGCAAGCGGGTGAGGTACGGGACGAATAAATTTGTGTGAAACCTTGGCGGCACCTGCCGCGATGTTGCGGCGGCCATCGCGATATTGCGGTCATCCGTTCAGACCGACGGCAGGAGCCCCAGTATACGGCACGGGGCCGCAAGATCGCGACAGACGCCGCAAGCTCCGGACGGCGGCGGATCGGCCTCTCCCGTAACTTTCCACTCCATCGGCCGACGGGACCTGCAGGACGCGGGCCGGGCTCATCCAGATGGAGACACTCATGAACAGGATCGTCCTTGCCCTCGCTGCCCTCGCCACCCTGACCGGCTCGGCCTATGCCGGCGACTTCGACCGCGCCGAGCGCGACGCCTGGAAGGCCACCGTGCTGAACCAGTCCTTCGAGGCCGCCCCGGTGATCACCGAGGGCCGCAACGCCGCGGTGAGCGCTCCGATGCTCGGCCATGTCGAGCCCTATATCCAGCAGAGCATCGAGCAGAACGCCCGCTCCTCCCGCTGAGCCCGCAAGCCGGCAGTCGCCGGCCCAATCCCGCCTCGCCTCCCACGTGCCGAAAGAAAGGGCCGGCTCTCGCCGGCCCTTATGCGTCGCGGAAGCCCACCGCAGCCAGTCCCGGGCGTCAGACGCCCCTCGTGCCGCGTGCGCCATGGGCCGGGATGAACTCGGCCTCCGTCAGCGCATAGGCGCTGTTCACCTTGTCGAGAAGATCGCCCATCTCGTTCGCCGCGATGACCCGACGCTCCAGGTCCGCCCCGGTGACGCAGTAACCATTGTCGGTCGCCGCGATCGCCAGCGTCCGAGGCTTGCCGGCGCGATCCACGCCGCGGATGGTGCCGAGTGAAGTCTCCTTCATGAACCCGCTCCCTTGCCGATTTGCGCGCATATGAAGGCCCCGCCGAGGGAACTGGCTCCCTCTCGCAGAGCCGCCGACTGCCGCGGCGTGAGAACGTTCTCCATCTCGCTGAGCGCGACCGCGAATGTCAGCGCGTGCCGCGCCCTCTCGCCGGCAGCATCCGCTGTCTCCGCGGCCCGCACCTCGAAGGCGCGCGACACCCGGTCAAGTTCCAACATCGTGCCGGCAAAGCTGTTCCATGCGGTCTCCTGCGCCGGCCCGAGGTCCAGGGCGGCGTGGAGGACGGTCAACCGTTCGGGAACCCCGGCCGGCGGGGCCGGCTGCACGGCCCCCTCGCCGTCCCGCACCACGCCGAATCCCGTCGATCCGCCGCCGCCCATGGCGAGCGCCGCGACGGCCAGCGCGGCGGCACAGAGTGCGCCCAGCCTCGCGCCCAGTGAAATGGTCAGCATCTATTCCACAAATTTAGCACTAAATCCAAATCACGCAGCTGAGAGCAAGCAACTCTACGGAAAAGGTTACTCCAGGCACGTTGCGCTTTTCAAGAAATGCCATTACAACATGGCCCGCAAGTACTTACCCGGCCGCGGGGCGGTGGCGGGGGCCTCCTATTTCGAGAATATACTGCCACGGCAGCACATACTATTGGTTGCATGGCGGTATGATAGTAGATATCCATTTCTCTTGGCTGGGGGAGCCTGATGAGCATCGGGATGGTGATCAGTTCCGTCGCCCTGATCATCTCGCTCCTCGTCACTGCCGTTAAGTTCGTCGACTGGCTCTCGCATTCCGATCCGCGCAGCATCATGCGCATGGGCCGGCTGAGCCTCATCCTCATCGCGGTCGCCTCCGTGCCCGGGCTGATGGCGCTGCTCGCCTTCCAGCAATGGACCGCCGCCATGCTGCTGGGCGCGGCGATGCTGCTCGGCCTCGCTTTGGTCAACTGGCGGCGCCTCGTGCCGCGCCGCCGCTTCCGCCCGCTCTGGGTCGACGAGCCGGCGCCCGCCCCTCCCCAGCGCTATGGCGAGCCTCGCGGCCACCATGGCCCGGATGCCGAGCTGGCGCGCCGCGCGGCGATCGTCCTCGAAGACTATGTCGCGCTCACCTCCCGGCAGGAGGGCGGCGCCCGCATCGCCGACGACGAGAGCGACGAGAGCATACCGCGCGCAAGGGATGACGGGCCGATGAGCGTCGATGAGGCGCGCTCGGTGCTCGGCCTCGGCGCGGACGCGACATCGCCGCAAATCCGCGCGGCGCATCGCCGGCTGATGCAGCTGGTGCATCCCGACCGCGGCGGGACCGACTATCTGGCGGTGAAGATCAATCGCGCCAAGGACGTCCTGCTGGCCCGCGCGCCGGCGGACGGCAAGGCGGGACGCACGTCCCGCTCCCCGCGTACGGCGGGCGGTGGCGAGCGCAAGCGCGCCCGCCCCGCGGGCAGATCCTAGACATTCGGCAGGCGAACAACATCAGAGGGAGGGGCAGATGAGCGAGTTCGGCAGAGTCGAGCAGAAGGACGGTCGCGATCCTGCTGTCGACATGAGCCTGGAACCCCAGCCGTCGGCCCGCACGCAGATCGACGCCTATCTCACACGGCGCGGCGAGGTCGAGCGCACCGACCACGAGGAATTCCAGCAATATCTGCAGGAGAAGCAGGCCCGTGCGCTCGCGGCCCAGTCGCTGCTGCCGGCCCCCGCTCCCGCGCAGGACGAGCCCGCCCCGGCGCGGCTGACGCGGCGCGGCGTCTTCAAGGCCGCCGCCGCCACCGCGATCATCGGCGAGACCGGCGTGCTCGGCTATCAGGCGGTGCAGAGCGGCGCACTCGACTCCGTCGGCCTCGGCAGCACCCCGGCCAGCGCCGCCATGGCGCAGGCGCAGACCGCGCCGATCACCCGCGAGCTGATCGATTCACGGGCGAGCTTCGACGGCAAAGGACTGGGCAAGTGGGTGGCCCTGCTGCCGACCAAGATGGGCGGCGGCACCTACGCGCTGGACCTCAACACCAACCGCGTGCTCGCCTCGATCTGGTACTGGAACTACGGCGACTTCAACCCGATCTCGCACCATCTCTGCGCCTTCCCGAGCGCCGACCCGTATCACAGCTTCGAGTTCGTCAACTCGACGCAGGGCGGCAAGAACTCGCTGATCTACGGCATCCCCACCAACATCACCGAGCCCGGGCCGGGCTTCAACATCTACCGCGTGCGCTATGACGGCGCGCAGATGCAGCTGATGGAGAACGTGTCGGAGACCACCGGCCTCGGCCTCGGCGTGCATGTCTGCGTCAACCCGAAGGACGCGCAATCCTATTTCGTGACCGACGGGCAGAAGGACATCGCCGCCTGCTTCGACCGCACGACGTCGCAGGTGAAGGCGGCGCTGAAGTTCGACTGGGTGGCCAATTCGAGCCAGCTCTCGCGCGCCTGGCAGGACGGGGGAAAGCTCAAGATCTCCCGCATCTATCCCGACGCCGCCACCGGCAAGTACGACTATCTCGGCACCAAGGGGCAGAAGATCGACTGGGAGATGGTGCCCATGGGCGAGCTCTTCGTCGAGGAGGGCACGCTGCCCGGCGACGACCCGATGGGCCTCACCGGCGCCGACGGCACCATCTGGCACCCGACCGGCCGCTGGGCCGCGACCGTGGTGCGCCTGTGCGGCGGCATCGCCATCCTCGACGCCGAGAAGAACTTCGAGCCCGCCGCCTTCCTGCAGTTCAACACCAATTCGCAGGACCAGTACGAGGTCGTCCGGATCGACGACGACCACTGGGAGGTGACCTTCGACAAGATCCACTCGCCCGGCCACGAGATCGGCTTCTCGCCCGACGGCCGCTTCCTGTGCATGATGAACAATCTGCGCGAGAACAACTGCTCGGTGTTCGATTCCTCCGACCCCGACCCGCGCAACTGGAAGAAGATCGCCCATGTCGAGGACCCGCTGTGGAAGGGGAAGTACCCCAATCCCTTCCACATGGTGTTCTCGCTGGATTCGAAGAAGCTCTACCTTTCCGTGCTCCACCCCTCGCCGGCGGCGAGCGGCGTGATGGTGGTCGACACCGACACCTGGACGATCCGCAAGGAGATCCAGGGCATCGGCCCCGATCTTCAGACACCCGCCATCACCTATGACGGCAAGTTCGTCGTGGTGCCGTTCAGCGGCTTCCAGCGGCTGTCGAGCGGCATCGCCGTCATCGACGCCGAGACCGACAAGCTGATCGGCATCCTGCCCAGCACCGGCGGCCACCATGACTGCGTGATCATTCCCACCGAGCTCGAGCACATGAAGCACACGCGCTCATGCACGCTGTGAACGCCGGCTACGGACGTCACCGCTGATGTCCGCAGCCTCGTCCTACCGGCTGCTGTTCGGGCTCGCCGTGCAGAATCTCGGCCGCCGGCAGTCGCGCACGCTGCTGCTGGTCGTCGCCATCGCCATCGCCAGCGCCGTCACCTTTGCCGGCGTCGTGGCGATGCGCAGCGTGGTCGCCAGCATGCAGGTCGGGCTGAGCCGGGTCGGCGCCGACCTCATGGTGGTCAACCAGGACGCGCTGACGAACCTGACCGACGCACTGCTCACGGTGGAACCGACCGACAGCACCGTCGCGGCCGACGCTATCTCCCGCGCGGAGATCCGCGGCATCGCCCGGCTCGCCGCCCAGCGTATCCTGCGCACTGAGCGCTCCGGCCTCGGCGGCGCCGGCGAACTGGTCGACCTGATCGGCTTCGACCCGGCAAGCGACTTCACCATCCTGCCCTGGCTGTCCGAACGCCTGGCGGGCCCGATGCGGCCGGGCGACGTCATCGTCGGCGCCGCCCGCAACCTGCCGCTCGGCTCGCAGGCGGTCATCTTCGGCCTACCCTTCCGCGTCTATGGCAAGCTGGCGCGCACCGGCTCCGGCACGCAGGAGCGCGGCGTCTTCCTGCAGGCGTCGAGCCTCCTCGGCCTCGCCGGCGCGGTGCGGGAGCGCACGGGTACGTTGCCGCCTATGCTCGTGCCGGAACGCGTCACCGGCTTCCTCATCCAGCTCGCGCCGGAGGCGACGGAAGTGCAGGCGCGCTTCGCCCTTCTGTCAAAGGTCCCGGAGATCAAGGTGATCGCCGGCGGCGCGCTGATGACCGGCATCCGGCAGGGGCTGGTCGCGCTGCTAGCGGGACTGGTCGGGCTGGTGATCGCGCTCTCCGCCAGCACAGCGGTCATGGTGATGGTGCTGTTCTCCGCCATCATGGCCGAGCGCCGGCGCGAGCTCGGCCTGCTCAAGGCCATCGGCGCGCGCCGGAGCCAGATCGTCGGCATGGCGGTGACGGAAGCCGCCCTCGCCACCGCCTGCGGCGGCGCCATCGGCGTGATCCTCGGCCTGCTGCTGCTGCGCCTCTTCGAGCGCGCGCTGGTGCATCACCTCGGCGAGATGGGCATTCCCTTCCTCTGGCTGGACGGACCGGGCACCATCGCCATCGCCGCCGCCTGCGTCGTCGGCGCGGCGGTCGTCGGGATCGCCGGCGCGCTGGTGCCGGCCTGGCGCATGGGGCGGCGCGACATTCACGACCTGCTCTGGAAGGAAGGCTGAGCATGCTCGCCTGCCGCGCACTGGCGAAGCGCTACGAGACCGACAGGGGACCGGTCGACGCCGTGCGGGGGATGGACCTCGACATCGAGGCCGGATGCTACGCCGCCATCGTCGGCCGCTCCGGGTCCGGGAAGTCCTCGCTGATGAGCATGATCGGCGGGCTGAGCCGCCCGACCGCCGGCCGCGTGCTGATCGGCGGCACCGATATCTGGTCCTTGTCGGAAGCCGGCGCGGCGGCGTTCCGCAACCAGCATGTCGGCTACGTCTTCCAGTTCGCCAGCCTGCTGCCGAACCTGCGCGCGCTCGACAATGTCGAGCTGCCGGCACGTCTCGCCGGCAAAGGATCGCGCCGCGAGATCACCGGGCGCGCGCTGGAACGGCTCGCCGATGTCGGGCTCGACAGCCACGCGGACGCCTTTCCCTCCGAGCTCTCCTCCGGCGAGCAGCGCCGCGTGGTGATCGCCCGCGCCCTGATGAACGAGCCCCGGCTGCTGCTGGCGGACGAGCCGACCTCCGACCTCGACGAGCAGACCGAGCGGGAGATCATGGCGCTGCTGCGCGACATCAACCGCTCGCGCGGGACCACGCTGCTGCTCGTCACGCACAACCTGTCGCTGGCGGCAAAAGCCGAGCGGATCATCCACATCGCCAACGGCGTGGTGGTCCCATGAAGAAGCCACGGCTGCCGGACCTCGACCGGCTGAGCCCGGCGGAGAAGGATGCCCTCATCGTCAGCCTGTGGGAGACGGTGCAGGCACTCGACCGCGACGGCCCGGCGGGCGAAGCGGTGGAGGGCGCGGGCCCCTCGCCCGCGGCTCCGGCCGGGGATGACGGCACGGTGCAGGACCTGCGCCGGCGCATCGGCACCGCCGCCCGCTCGCGCCGCTCCCAGGCGCCCGGCGGGCGCGCGCATTGGCTGTCGCGGGTGCTCGACTATCGCCCGCTGCAGATCCTGGTGATCCTCATCGCCCTCGCCTTCCTCGCGGATTTCGCCATCGGCAGGTACCAGCGCCACCAGAGCATGGAGCGGCAGGCCGAGGCGCGGCACCTGGAGCAGGCCGCCTCCAACGGCCTGTTCATGGAACTTGTGCGCGCCGGCTACGACCCGGGCGCGGGCGCCTATCAGGCGACGCTGCGGCTGCAGAAGATCGGCGCCGAGGACGTGCTCTACGTGCTGCAGAACCCGCCCCGCGCCTTCGTGCAGACCGGACTGACCTGGCAGGAGGTCCCCTCGCGCGCGCCCGGCGGCAGGCCGTGGGGCGTCGTCAAGCTCACGGACGGCGTCGACGTCACCGTGCTGTTCGACGCCGACATCGAGGACTGGAGCGAGCTCATCCCCGGCTACATGCATGTGCAGCTTCAGTTCGACCAGCTGATCAGCCTGTCCAGCGATCCCGGCGACGACATCGTCGAGCGCAACAACCGGTTCTATTTCTACCTGAAGCCGCGCAATGCCGACGACGAGGACATAAAGCGGCGCGCCCGCTTCAGCGGCGCGCCCCCGGCCTTCATTCCCATGCCGCCGCATTAGCGGCGCCCGAAGCTCCCCCCGCTGAAGGCGCCAGTGGAAATTGCTGGACGCCTGGAGATCGCCGCTTGACAAATAGGCGGCCGCGTTGGAGCCTAACAAACATGCGATGAGCAAGGCTGCTCAATGTCGCGGCAGTAGATTCATCATTTCCAACGACGGCGCACCTTGCGCTGCAGGTTGGTGGCAAGGACGCCCGCGGCCGATCGGCCGACGGGCGTTTTTTTGTTTTGGGGCGGAACGAAGAGTGTCGCAGCACTACCGCATAGGGGTCATGTTCTCGACCACCGGGCCCTACAGCGTCGTCGCCCGTTCCATGTTGAACGGCGCGCTGCTGGCGGTTGCGGAAGCCGCGGCACCCCATGTCTCGGCACCCAATGTCTCGGTCGAGCCGGTGATCGTCGACCCCGCTGGCGATCTCGGCGCCTATGCGGGTCTCGCCCGCGACCTGCTGCAGTCCGGCGTGCGCCATGTGGTGGGCTGCTACACCTCCTCCAGCCGCAAGGAAGTCATCCCCTTCTTCGAGAAGCACGACGCGCTGCTCTGGTACCCCTCGCATTACGAAGGCTTCGAGAGCTCCAACAACGTCATCTACACCGGCGCCTCGCCCAACCAGCATGTCCTCCCGCTGGTCGAGCACATGCTGGAGCGCGTCGGGGCGAGCGCCTTCTGCGTCGGCTCGAACTACATCTGGGCGTGGGAGAACACCCGCATCTTCCGCGAGGCGATGATGGCGCAGGACGGGCGGGTGCTCGCCGAACGCTACGTGCCGGTGGGCGACACCGAGATCGACCAGGTGGTCGAGGCGATCCTCGACGCGCGGCCTGACTTCGTGTTCAACACGCTGATCGGCACCAGCGCCTATGCCTTCTTCCGCGCCTTCCGCGCCGCCTGCAATGGCCGCGGCATCGACCAGCCCAAGCAGATACCGGTGGTGAGCTGCTCGCTCTCCGAGCCCGAGCTCGAGGAGATCGGCGAGGGCGCGGTGGACGGCCACCTGTCCTCCTCCGTCTATTTCTCCTCGCTCGACACGCCGGCCAACCGGGCCTTCACCGAGCTCTACCGCAAGACTTTCCCGCAGGGTCCTTCCACCTCGGCCGATGCGGAAGCCTCCTATGTCGCGATGAAGCTGCTCATCCTGTCGCTGGCGGAAGCCGGAACCGACGATGTGGAGGTCGTGAAGCAGGCGGTCACGCGCCAGCATCTGCTCGCGCCGCAGGGCGAGGTGCGCATCGATCCGCAGACCCTGCACGCCTATCTGACGCCGCGTATCGGGCTGTCCAACAAGCAGTCGCGCTTCGACCTGCTGTTCGAAGCCCCCGGCCCGGTCCGTCCGGACCCCTATCTCGTGCAATCGGCGCCGCGCTATGCGGTGGCCTCCCGCAACCCGGCACTGAGAGTGGTGAAGTGATGGCTCCTCGTCTGCTCCAGAACTTCAACGGGGGCCGGGCGCACATCGTCACGGCCAACCGCTGCGCCGTGGAAGCCCTCGAGAACACGCTCGGCAAGCTCGGCGTGAGCGCGGTCTATCCCGAGCTCCGCGACGGGCGCGCCGACATCGACCTCGGCGCGCTGCAGGCCGAGCGCGACATCCTGTTCGTCGACGGCGACCTCGACAATCCCGTCGCGCTCGACACCGACGCCGCCTCGCGCCACCCGCCGGTGCCGGTGATCGGCCTCGTCGGCGTGGAAGCGCCGAGCCGGCTGAAGCACCTGATCAATCTCGGCGCCTCGGCCTTCCTGCGCAAACCCGTGCAGGGCGGCGCCGTCTACACGGCCCTGTTCCTGGGCATCAACCAGTTCCTGTTGCGCGGCGACCTTCGGGCGCGGCTCGACGACATGAATCGCCGCCGGCGCGGACGCCGGGCGGTGGTGAAGGCGATCATTGCCCGCATGACCGAGGCGGGCAGCGATGACGACGAGGCCTATGACTGGCTTCGGCGCGAAAGCATGCGCTCGCGGCAGACCCTGGAGGACTACTGCGAGATGTTCCTGACGATCAGGGCAGCGCCCCTCGACAAACCCACGCACCTCCCCCTGCGGGAGACCGGCGCGGGAAGAAGATAACCTTTCACAGGAGTAGAAAATGACTGGGAATACCATCCGGGGGCTGCGTGCCGCAGCCCTCACGGGAACGCTTTTGCTCAGCGCCGTCCAGAGCTTCACCCCGGCCTTCGCCGCGGACCCGATCAAGCTCGGCGTGCTCGAGGACCAGTCCGGCGACTTCGCCGCCGCGACGCTCGGCAAGGTCCACGCGATCCAGCTGGCGGCCGAGGAGATCAACAAGGCCGGTGGCATCGACGGCCGCCCGCTGGAACTGGTGATCTACGACACCCAGTCCGACAACACCCGCTACCAGGAATTCATGCGCCGCGTGCTCCAGCGCGACAAGGTCGACGCGGTGTTCGCCGGCTTCTCCTCGGCCTCGCGCGAGGCGTACCGGCCCATCGTCAACCAGTTCGACGGGCTGGCCTTCTACAACAACCAGTATGAAGGCGGCGTCTGCGACGCCAACATGATCGTCACCGGCGCGGTGCCCGAGCAGCAGTTCTCCACCCTCATCCCGTGGATGATGGAGAAGTACGGCAAGAAGGTCTACACGCTCGCCGCCGACTACAATTTCGGCCAGATCTCGGCCGAGTGGGTGCGCAACATCGTCAAGGAGAACGGCGGCGAGATGGTCGGCGAGGAGTTCATCCCGCTCGGCGTGTCTCAGTTCTCGCAGTCGATCCAGAACATCCAGCGCGCCAAGCCGGACTTCGTGGTGACGCTGCTCGTCGGCACGCCGCAAGCCTCCTATTACGAGCAGGCCGCCGCCGCCAACGTGAACCTGCCGATGGCCTCCTCGGTGAACGTCGGCCAGGGCTACGAGCACAAGCGCTTCAAGCCGCCGTCCCTCAAGGACATGTACGTCACCACCAACTACATCGAGGAGATCGACACGCCGGCCTCGAAGGCGTTCGTCGAGAAGTTCCGCGCCAAGTTCCCGAAGGAACCCTACGTCAACCAGGAGGCCGAGAACTCCTATCTCGCGGTCTATCTCTACAAGCAGATGGTCGAGCGGGCGAAGTCGACCAAGCGCGACGACCTGCGCAAGGAGATCGCCAAGGGCGACGTCTGCATGGACGCGCCGGAGGGCAAGGTCTGCCTCGACCCGAAGAGCCAGCACATGTCCCACACCATCTATCTCGCGAAGGTGGGCGAGGACCACTCGATCAGCTTCCCGAAGGTCTGGCAGGACATCAAGCCCTACTGGCTGGGCGAGGCGGGCTGCGACCTGACCAAGAAGGACCCGAGCGAGCAGTACACGCCCTCGAACCCGCCGCCGAAGAACTGATCCATCCGGGATCGCTCTTTGATCTCCGCGCGGGCCATCATGGCCCGCGCGTCGCCCCGGCCGCTCCTGCCGCCGGGGCGGCCTGCTTCTCCTGATCGGGGCCCGCTGCCGATGGATGTCGCCACCCTCGCCTTCTCCGCCTTCTATCAGTTCGGCGACGCCTTCGCCTTTCTGGTGCTCTCCGCCTGCGGGCTCGCCGTCATCTTCGGGATGATGGGCGTCATCAACCTCGCCCATGGCGAGTTCATCATGTGCGGGGCCTACGTCACCGTCTCCGCGGTCCATGCCGGCCTGCCGCTGCCCCTCGCCATCCTCATCGGCTCGCTGGTGGCGGCGATGGTCGGCGCGGTGGTGGAACTCGTGGTGATCCGCCATCTCTACGACCGCCCGCTCGACACCATCGTCGCGACCTGGGGCCTCAGCCTCATCTTCACGCAGGGCACGCTCATCGTGCTCGGCTCGACCATGGCCGGCATCGGCACGCCCTTCGGCAGCTTCCAGGTCGGCGGCTATTCCTATTCCACCTATCGGCTGATGCTGTTCGCGGCGGCGATCGTCGTCCTCGTCGGGCTCTATGCCCTGTTCAACTGGACCCGCTTGGGCGTGATGGCCCGCGCCACCATCCAGGTGCCGCACATGGCGGCGGCGCTCGGCATCGACACGCGGCGCGTCTACAGCCTGACCTTCGCGCTCGGCGCCGGCCTCGCGGGGCTCGCCGGCGGGCTCTACGCCCCGACCATGACGCTGGTGCCGACCATGGGCACCACCTTCATCATGGAAGCCTTCGTGACGGTCGTCGTCGGCGGCGCCGACGTGTTCCTGGGCACCGCTCCCGCCGCCGCCCTGCTCGCCGTGGTCAAGGCGACGCTGACCTCCTGGTACGGGCAGTTGTTCGGCCAGATCGGGCTGCTGGTCGCCGTCATCATCGTCATTCGCGTCCTGCCACGCGGCATCTCCGGCTTCCTGCTGCGCGATCGCGGCTGACGAAGGACAAGAGAACGACCTCATGAACGCGCTCTCCCGCTTCTTCCGCCGACTGGAAGGCCCGCAGACGCTGGGCCGGGGCCCGGCCTTCTGGATCGGCTTCCTCGTCGTGCTGATCGGCGCCTGCCTCTATCCGCAGTTCTCCGACGGCTACACGGTCGGCAACACCGTCTACTTCTTCACCTGGATCTTCATGGCGCTCGGCCTCAGCCTCATCTGGGGCTATGGCGGCTCGCTGAGCTTCGGCCAGACGGCGTTCTTCGGCCTCGCCGGCTATGGCTACGGCATCCTCACCATCAATTTCGGCGCCGCCTACGGCTTCACGCTGGTGGCGCTGGTACTCGCGGTCGCCTTCGCCGCGCTGTTCGCGGCGCTGCTCGGCTACTTCCTGTTCTTCGGCCGCATCTCCGGCGTGTTCCTCGGCATCGTGACGCTGTCGATCACGCTGGTGCTGGAGCGCTTCATGGCGCAGACGGCGGGACCGGAATGGCGCATCGGCTCTGCCCGCCTGAACGGCTTCAACGGCATGAGCGGCATGCCGCCGCTCACCATCCCCTGGCCGGGCGGCGACCTCGTGCTCTTCCCCGATATCGGGCTCTACTATGTCGTGCTCGGGCTGCTGGTCCTCGTCTATCTCGGCCTGCGCATCCTGGTGAACTCGTCCTTCGGCAACATCCTCGTCGCCATCCGCGAGAACCCCGAGCGGGCCGAGATGCTCGGCTACGACATCCGCAAGTACCAGCTCGGCACCTTCGTCATCGGCGCGGCGCTCGCCGGGCTGTCGGGCGTGCTCTACACGAGCTGGGGCCAGTACATCACGCCCTCCAGCATGGGCATGACGGCGGCCGCGCTGCCGATCGTCTGGGTCGCGGTGGGCGGACGCTCGGACATCACGACCACGCTGGTCGGCACGCTCACCGTGCTCGCCGTGTTCCAGATGCTGACCATCTACGGCAGCCAGTATGCGCTGGTGGTGATGGGCGCGCTCCTCGTGCTCACCGTGCTGCTGGCGCCGCGCGGCCTCGTCTTCGCGCTCGCCCGGCTGCTCTCCCGTCCCTTCGCCAAGCGCCAGCCGGGAGACCTGTGATGCCGATCCTAGAGACACGCGCGCTGAACAAGCGCTTCGGCGGCCTCCACGTCACCAACAATGTCGACTTCGCGCTGGAAGAGGGCGAGGTGCACTGCCTGATCGGGCCGAACGGCGCCGGCAAGAGCACGCTGTTCCGGCTGATCCTCGGCGAGCATGCGCCGAGCAGTGGGGCGATCCTGTTCGGCGGCGAGGACATCACCCACCTCAAATCCTTCCAGCGCATCCACCGCGGCATGAGCGTGAAGTTCCAGGTGCCGGGGATCTTCAAGGCGCTGAGCGTGCACCAGAACCTCGAAATCGCGATGCAGCGCCACTACGAGGCGGCGAGCCTCGGCGAGGAGATCGAGAAGCTGCTCGCCTTCCTCAACCTGTCGGCGGATGGCGGCCGGCTCGCCGGCAATCTCAGCCACGGCCAGAAGCAGTGGCTGGAGATCGGCATGGCGATCAGCCTCAAGCCCCGCCTGCTGCTGCTCGACGAGCCGACCGCGGGCATGTCGCCGGAAGAGACCCACGCGACGGGCGAGATGATCAAGCGGCTCAACGCCGAGGGCATGACGGTCCTCGCCGTCGAGCACGACATGGCCTTCGTGCGGCAGGTCGCCCGCAAGGTCACCGTGCTGCATCTCGGCCGCGTCTTCGCCCAGGGCACCATCGACGACATCGTCGCCGACGAGCAGGTGGCGGCCATCTATCTCGGCCAAACGACGGCACACGAGCAGAAGGGAGGCCTCCATGGCTGAGAACGTCATGCTCTCGACCGCCGGCCTGCGCGCCGGCTATGGCGGCAAGCCCGTGCTGCAGGGGCTCGACCTCGAGGCCCGCAAGGGCGAGATCCTCGCGGTGATCGGCCGCAACGGCGTCGGCAAGTCGACGCTGATGAAGAGCCTCATCGGCCTCGTGCCGACCATGGGCGGGTCGATCGTCTATCGCGACGCGCCGATCGAGAAGCTCTCCGCCTTCCGGCGGGCGCGGCTCGGCATCGGCTACGTGCCGCAGGGCCGCGACGTGTTCCCCCGCCTTACCGTCGCCGAGAACATCGCGGTCGGCGGCATGCGGCAGGGCAAGGTGAGCGAAGCCGACCGCGAGCGCGTGCTCGGCTACTTCCCGATCCTGCGCGAGCGCTGGTCGCAGCGCGCCGGCACCATGTCGGGCGGCCAGCAGCAGCAGCTCGCCATCGCCCGCGTGCTGGTGGCGAACCCGCAGCTCATCCTGCTCGACGAGCCCTCCGAGGGCATCCAGCCGAACATCGTGCAGGACATCGCCCGCATCGCCGTCCAGCTCAACAAGGACACCGGCGTCACCGTCGTCCTGGTCGAGCAGAACATCGACATGATCCGGGCGATGGCCCAGCGCTGCTACGTCATGGACAAGGGCCGCATCGTCGCCGAGCTCGCGCACGACGCCCTCGCCGATGGCGAGGAGATGCGCCGCCACCTCGCCGTCTGACCGCGACCACGCCCTCCCCGCGACAGCCGAACCCCCAAGGAGAACACCATGTCCTGGCTCGAAACATCCCTCATGGCCCGCAAAGGTCTCGCACGGGGCAAGGCCGGCGCTTCCCACTCGCTCACCGAGGCGGAGCAGGGCACGTATCACTATGTCTACGGCCCTTATGTCGATCCCGTGCTGAAGGTCGATCCCGGCGCGGTGGTCGCGGCCGAGACGCACGACGCCTTCGAGGGCAAGATCAGGCACGAGACCGACAACCCGCTCGAGATCCTGAACTTTCCCTATCTCAACCCGCAGAACGGCCCGATCTTCGTCAACGGCGCGGAGAAGGGCGACACGCTCGCGGTCTACATCAAGAACATCGTGCCGCGCGGCGAGCAGCCGGTCGGCACCACGCTGATCATGCCGGAGTTCGGCGGCCTGGTGCCGACCAAGGACACGGCGATGCTCAACCAGGCGCTGCCGGTCAAGGTCAAGAAGCTCCACGTCGACGCGAAGACCGGCACGAAGTGGAACGACAAGATCACCCTGCCCTACGTGCCGTTCATCGGCACCATCGGCACCTCGCCGGAGATCGAGGCCATCACCTCGCTGCAGCCGGACTATTACGGCGGCAACATGGACCTGCCCGATGTCGGCGTCGGCGCCGTGATCTACCTGCCGGTCAACACCAAGGGCGCGCTGCTCTATCTCGGCGACTGCCATGCCACCCAGGGCGACGGCGAATTGTGCGGCGTCGCGCTGGAGCACCCCACCGTCACCACCATCCAGATCGACCTGATCAAGGGCTGGACCATCCACACGCCGCGGCTGGAGACCGAGGACTTCATCATGTCCATCGGCTCGACCCGCCCGATGGAGGACGCCACCCGCATGGCCTATCGCGACCTCATCCGCTGGATGGCGAGCGATTACGGCTTCGACGAGGTCGAGGCCTACATGCTGCTGACCCAGTGCGGCCGCGTGCGGCTCGGCAACATGGTCGACCCGAAATACACGATGGGCGCGTCGATCCTGAAGTCCTACCTCCGCTAGGAGCGGGCACGCGGCGACCGCCGCCGAGCCTACCGAAGACTTCAGTACGGCACCGATGCCCGGCATCGGTGCCGTTTCTGTTTGCGGCCCCGCCATCGCCGCAACCGCCCCTCGCGGTGGTGCCTAATATCATTGCTATAAAATAATTAGCATGATATCTATTTTATTATGAACGATATCGAGACCCTCCGCCGCCTCCTCACGGCCCAGCTTCTCCAGGCGGGCCGGCAGTGGCGGCGCATCGCCGAGAAGGAGCTGGAGAAGCTCGGCATCTCCGAGGCCTGCGCCGCGCCCCTGCTCTGGACCGGCCGTCTCGGCGGCGGCGTGCGGCAAGTGACGCTCGCCTCCTATGTCGGCATCGAGGGCCCCTCGCTGGTGCGCCTGCTCGACCAGCTCGCCGCGGCCGACCTCATCGTCCGCAGGGACGACCCCACCGACCGGCGCGCCAAGACCATCTGGCTGACGGACGAGGGCGAACGCCTGAGCGGACGCATCGAGGAACTGCTCGTCGACTTGCGCGGCCAGGTGCTCGCCGATGTCGGCAAGGCCGATCTCGAAGCGACGCTGCGCGTGCTGAAGGCCTTCGACGAGGCCTCCATCCGCGCCGCGACGGAGGAGGTCGTGCCGTGAGCCTGCCCTCCTGGCGGGACTGGCTGTTCTCGGGAAAGGCCTTCCTCGCCTCCATGCTGGCGCTCTACATCGCGCTCGCCTTCGACCTGCCGCGACCCTACTGGGCGATGGCGGCGGTCTATGTCGTCGCCAATCCGCTCGCCGGCGCCACCAGCTCGAAGGGGCTGTACCGCGCGCTCGGCACGCTCATCGGCGCCGCCGCGGCGGTGTTCTTCGTGCCGCTCTTCGTCAATGCGCCGGAAATGCTCAGCCTCGTCGTCGCGCTGTGGACCGGCTGCCTGCTCTACATCTCCATGCTCGACCGCACGCCGCGCAGCTACGTGTTCATGCTCGCGGGCTACAGCCTGCCGCTGATCGCGCTGCCGGAAGTGAACACGCCGGGCGCGATCTTCGACGTCGCGCTGGCGCGCAGCGAGGAGATCATCATCGGCATCACCTGCGCCAGCGTCGTCGGCGCGGTGGTGTTTCCCACCAGCGTCGGCACGGCGCTTTCCGCGCGCATCTCCACCTGGCTCGACGACGCCGCGGGCTGGGCGGAGGAGATCCTGCGCGGCGAGGGTGCGCTGCCGGCGACGCCCTTGCGCCGGCAGAAGCTCGCCGCCGATATCGGCGGCCTCGACCTCATCATCAGCCAGCTCTCCTATGACGCGGCGACGCGCGATGCGACCCGCCATGCGCGCGAGTTGCGCGGGCGGCTGCTCATGCTGCTGCCGCTGCTCTCCTCACTCGCCGACCGCCTGCACGCGCTGAAGGACGCGGAAGGCCGCCTCCCGCCTGATCTCTCCGCGCTTCTCGTGCGGGCCGCCGAATGGCTGACGCAGGATCGCGGCGACGCGCCGGATCGCACCGACGCCCTCATCGCCGAGATCGCCGCCGTGCGGCCGGAAGGGCCGGCCGACTGGCAGGAGCTCATCCTCGCCAGCGCGCTCGACCGGCTGCGCGAGATCGTCGAGCTCTGGAGCGACTGCCTCGGCCTGCGCGCCGCCATCGAAAAGGGCGGCCATGCCGGCGCCTGGCATCCGCGCTTCCGCCATCGCCGCGTGGTGGCGCGGGCGCGCCACTACGACTATGGCCTCCTGCTGTTCTCGGCCGGCTCCTGCGTCCTCGCCACTCTCGTCATCAGCGCCTTCTGGATCGCCAGCGGCTGGGCCAACGGTGCCAGCGCGGTGATGATGACGGCCGTCGCCTGTTCCTTCTTCGCGGCCATGGACCGGCCGGCGCCGTTCATCCGCATGATGACTTTCTGGTCCGCCGCCAGCCTCGTCGTCTCGGGCATCTATCTGTTCGGCATCCTGCCCTTCGTGCACGATTTCGAGATGCTGGTGCTGGTGTTCGCACCGCCCTTCCTGCTGCTCGGCATCCTCATCCCGCGGCCGCAGTACAACATGCTGGCCATGTTGCTGGCGGTGAACACCGCGTCCTTCGTCGCGCTGCAGAACCGCTACGGCGTCGACTTCACCGTCTTCGCCAATGAGGGGCTGGCGGCGGTGACCGGCCTCGGCTTCGCGCTGGCGTGGACGATCCTCACGCGGCCCTTCGGCGCGGAGCTGGCGGCGCGCCGCCTCGTCCGGGCGGGATGGTCCGACCTTGCCGAGACCGCGGAAGGCGCGCACCGGCAGGACCAGGAGCGTCTCGCCGGCCGCATGCTGGACCGGCTCGGCCAGCTGGTGCCGCGCCTCGCCGCCATCGAGGACCGGGAGCTCGCCAGGGTCGACGGCTTCGCCGAGGTCCGCGTCGGCTTCAACATCCTCGAACTGCAGAAGGTGCGGCGTCGCCTCGATCCGGCCGGCCGGGCCGCGGTCGAAACCGTGCTGGAAGGCGTGGCCGACCTCTATCGCCGGCGCGTGGCGCGGCGCGGCTTCACCGAGCCGTCGGCCGAGCTGTGCGCCGCGCTCGACGAGGCGCTGCACCGCTCGGCCGAGCAGGCGGGCGCCTACGGCCGCCATGCCGTCGATGCCCTGGTCGGCCTGCGCCGGGTGTTCTTCCCCGCCGCGCCCGGCCCCTCCGGCGATTTCGCGCCGCGCGAGCACGGCCGGCCGTTCCTCATGGCGGCGGAGTAGGCTCATGTCCGGCGAGATCGATATCTACGGCGTCTACATACCCAACCTGCTGGCCCTCGCGCTGGCGACGCTGCTCGTCAGCCTCGTCGTGCGGCGCGGGCTCGCCTATCTCGGCGTCTACAGCTTCGTGTGGCATCGCGGGCTGTTCGACGTCGCCCTCTATGTCGTCCTGCTGCAGGGTATGTCCCTGCTGTCCCGATGGTGGCTGTCATGACCTTCTCCCTGCGCGGCGCGGTCCGCGTCGGCATCACGCTCGTCGTCCTCCTCGCGGCCGCCGGTGCCGGGCACGAGCTCTGGGCGCACTACATGGACGAGCCCTGGACGCGCGACGCCAAGGTGCGCGCCGACATCGTCGGCGTGGCGCCGGACGTCTCCGGCTTCGTCAGCGAGGTGCTGGTGCGCGACAACCAGTCGGTGAAGCAGGGCGACGTGCTGTTCCGCATCGACCGTGCCCGCTTCGCCATCGCGCTGGAGCAGGCCGAAGCCGCCGTCGAAGGACGCAAGGCGACGCTCGAACAGGCCCGGCGCGACCGCGAACGCTACGAGCAGCTCAAGGACGTCGTCTCGCAGCAGAAGACCGAGCAGGCGCGCATGCAGGAGGCCGAGGCTGCGATGGCCCATCGGCAGGCGCTGGCCGACCGCGACCTCGCCAGGCTCAACCTGGAGCGCTCGGAGGTGAAGGCGTCGGTCAACGGCACCATCACCAATCTGAGCCTGCGGCCGGGCGACTACATCACCGCGGGCACGCCGGAGGTGGCGCTCGTCGACACCGACTCGCTGCGGATCGAAGGCTATTTCGAGGAGACCAAGCTGGCGCGCATCAGCGTCGGCGCGCCCGTCACCATCCGGCTGATGGGGCAGCCGGCGGCGCTCGAAGGTCATGTGGAGAGCATCGCCGCCGGCATCGAGGACCGCGAGCGCACGGTCGGCAACGGCCTCCTCGCCAATATCAACCCGACCTTCAACTGGGTCCGCCTCGCCCAGCGCGTGCCGGTGCGCATCGCGCTCGACAAGGTGCCGGACGATGCAAGGTTGGTCGCCGGGCTCACGGCCACCGTGGTGGTGCGGTAGCCCTCATACGTGCCGGAAGAGCGCCCTCGCCGCCTGCCTCGCCCCGGCTCTCGCCCTGTTTTCCACCCGGCCATAGAGCATCGCGTCGATCTCGGCGGTCTCCCGCCCGCTCACCGGCAGGCCGAGCTCGCGGCGGCGGCTCAGATAGCGCTCCGCTGCGCGGCGGATCGCGGTGAGATCGTCGCCGCGGACCGCGTGCTTGAGGCGGCGCCGCGTCGGGTCGAAGGGCGAGAGCCGCCGCAGCCGGCGCCGCATGTCCTCCCTGCGCCGGCGCGACAGCCCCGCGAAGCCGCCGGCGAGCCCGGCCGCCAGCCCCGCCGCGACGGCGAGGAGCCCGGCCCCCGCCTGCCAGGCCGGCAGGCGGTCGATGCCGCGGCGATTGTCGCGGAAGCTGGCATAGCCGAACGGGATGGCCGCGATTTCGGCTTCGCGCATCTGCCGGGCGGCGGTGTCGAACCAGGGGATTGTGACGGCGGGCAGCACGCCCGGCTCGCCGGTCTTGGGCCGCAGGTGCCATTCCCAGGTGACCGTCGTCACCGGCCCGGCCGGCGTGAGCTGCATCTCGCGCTGTTCCGGCGCCGCGAAGCTGATCAGCCAGGGCTCGCGGATCGCCGGTCGCGGCGGCACGAGATGCGGCAGAGTGCCCTCGGCCTTGAGCGTGACGCGGCGCACCAGTGTCTCCCCGTCGCGGAGGCTGCCAGGCACCGCCGACAGCGTATCCTCGATGGTGACATTGCGGGCGGCAAGGGGTGTCACCACGGTGGCGAAGGATGCCACCGGTGGCACCGGAAATGTCACCGAACTTGCCACCACCTCCAGCGGCTTGCGCTGGTTGTCCGCGCCGACCACGGTGAGGCGATGCGTGACCGGCCCGAGGGTCAGCGCACCCGCGCGCCGCGGGAACACCGCAAGGCGCCGCTCGAACACGCGGACGGTGCGCCCGTCGATCTCCTCGTCCCACCATTGGTCGCGCGCGAGCTGCACCCAGTCATAGTCGTCCGAGCCCGGAAAGGTCAGCGTTTCCAAAGCGATCACGCTGGTATATTCGCCTCGCAGCGTGACCGGGATCATCTCGCCTACCACCGGCCGCATGCCCTCCGGCACCACGAGGCGCAATGTGTCGGCATGGGCGACGCCGGCGAGCAGGATGAGAAAGGCGGCGATCCACTTCACCATCTGTCGCCCTCCTCCGGCCGCAGCAGGCCCAGACCGGCGCGGCGCTCATATTCCTTCTGCAGCCGCAGCCGCAGGAACTCGCCGGGATCGTCGGCGAGCGTCTCAAGCCAGGCATCCGAGGCGGCGAAGCCACGGGCCACGATCGGCTTCTTCCAGCTGGGATCGGGCGTGCTTGCCATCATCTGGCCGCTCGCCTGCACCGACGGTCCAAGGCCTCCCTGGCCCGGCAGCCGCCCGGGCGCGATGCTCTCGCCCCGGGTCTTGTCGACCATGGCGTCGACGAGATCACGCAGCCGGCGAGCCTCCTCATCGGCAGGATTGGCGAAGAGCACGGCATCGAAATAGGCGACGGACAGTGCGTGCCGGCCGGTGGCGGCGAGCGTCAGGGCACGGTTGAAGGTCTGGGTGCGCCCGGCTTCCGCGAAGGCGGCATCGGCGGTGTCATAGGCGCCGCCGCGATAGAGCGCGAGCCCCCGCGCGGCCGGGTCGTCCAGAAGCCGTGCGGCTCCGGGCACGCCCGTCCAGAGCGCGAGGCGGCCCCAGGCTGCCGGCCCCGCGAGGAGAATGAAGGCAAGGCCGATCCCGGCCATGAGCGCGGCGCGGTTCATGCGCGCCTCCGGAACAGGCCGAGCAGCGGCAACGCCGCCAGCCCGGCGACGAGCGGCCCGAGGTCACGGAACTCCAGCGCGGCCAGCGCCGGGTCCCGCTCCAGCCCGCCGCCACGCGCGAGACGGCGCAGCACCGGCTCCGGCGAGCGGGCCGGCGCCGCGACGGCTCCCAGCGCCTCCAGCGCCGCGCCATCGCTCGCCCCGCCCGTGGTTCCTTCGAGGGTCAGGATGGAAAGCCGGAGGCCGTCGCCGGCGAGCCGTCCGGCCTCCACTTGCGTCGCATCGTCGATGCCACCGCCATCGGAGATCAGCACGAGATCGGCGTCGCGGCTTGCGCCGAGCATCTGCCGCGCCAGCGCCAGGGCCGCCGCCGGACAGCTGCCGCCGCCCGGCATGATGTCGGGCGCGAGCACCGCGATCTGGCTTTCCAGCGTCGCCGGATCGGCGGTGGGGGCAGCGACGTCATAGGCCTCGCCGGAATAGAGGACGAGGCCGACCGGCCGACCGTTGGCCGCGGCCAGAATGGCAGCGGCGGCCGCCTGCGCGTCGGCCAGGGCCGGGCTCTCGGCGACGGAAGGCGACATGTCGATGGCGATCAGGATCGCGCCGCTCCCGGCCAGCAGCGGAGCGTCCGCGCGCCGGACGGCCGGCCCGCAGAGGCCGAGACCGATCAGCGCCGCGGCGGCGAGCGCCGCATAGCGCTGCGGGCCGGCGGCGCCGCGCAGATGGCCGAGCGCCCGCATCGCCGCCAGCATGGCCGGAGGCATCACCCGCTCCCAGCCGCCGGCCGCCGGGCCACGCCGCCATTGCCACAGCGCCAGAGCCGCGAGAAGCGGCAGGGCGGCAAGCCACCCAGGGCGCAGCAGGACGAGATCGCTCATCCCCGCCTCCGCGCGGCGAGCAGCAGGGTGAGCGCCATGGCCGCGCCGCCCGGCCACATCCAGAGCGGCTGCCAGTACTGCAGCGGCGGGCGCTTCATGGGATTAGGTTCGAGCTGGTCGAGGCTGGCGGCCATCGCCTCCAGATCCTCCAGGCTGCGGACGCGGAAGCTGGTGCCGCCGCCCGCCTCCGCCATGGCGTGCAGCGCCGCCGCATCCACCGCGTCGCGCGACTCCGGCTGGTTCTCCAGATCCTCCGGGCCGAGCGCGATGGTGTGGACCCTTATGCCGTGGCTGGCGGCGAGCCGGGCGGCATCGCCCGCCTGCACCTTGCCCGACGTGTCGACGCCGTCGGAGAGCAGCACGACGACCTTGCTCGTCGCCTCGCTCTGCAGCAGCCGCCGGGTGGCGAGGCCGAGCCCGTCGGAGATCGCGGTCGAGCGGCCGGAAATGCCGATCTGCGCCGCCTCGATGGCGTGGGCGACGGAGCCGACGTCGAAGGTGGGCGGCTGCGCCACATAGGCGCGATCGCCGAAGATGACGAGGCCGATCCGGTCGCCCCGTCGCGCCGCCACGAAGCGGGAAGCGACGCGCTTGACCGCATCGAGCCGCGACAGCGGCTTGCCATCCAGGACGAAGTCCTCCTTGACCATGCTGCCGGAAAGATCGAGCGCCAGCACGATCTCGCGGCCGGAGGCGGTGACGACATCCTTCGTCGCCGGCAGCTGCGGGCCGGCCAGCGCCAGCACCAGCGCCGCCCAGGCCGCGATCATCAGGGCCATGCCCAGCCGGTCGTCCCGTCCGCCGGCCGACAGCGCGGCTGAGAAGGCTTTGGGGCCGACGCGCAGCGACGCGGCCACGGGGGCGCGAGCGGCGAGAAGGCGCCGGATCAGCCAGGGCAGCGGCAGCAGGAGAAACGCGAGCGGGAAGGCGAAGCTCATCGGCGCACGCGCCTTGCCTTCAGCGCGATCCGCTCCATCGCGTCGGAATCGAGCGGCGGCGAAGCGCCATAGGCGGTGGCGCGCAGGCCATTCGGCAGGTGGCCGAGGATGCGGGCGATGGCGAGGGACCGCTCCTGCGGCGGCAGGGCACGGGTAGCGCGGATCAGCCTGCGGCGGGACGGGCGGCGTTCCAGCAGCGGCACTGCCAGCAGGGAGAGCAGCACGGCCAGCAGCAGGCCGGCGCCGAACAGCAGCGCGTAGTCCGCGGCGTGGAGCTGCATCAGCTCGGGCGGCAGACGCCCCGGCGGAAGGGCGGCGATCAGCTCAGCCTGCGTCATCGGCCACCGTCTCCAGGCTCACATTCAGCGCCCGCAGGCGCTGCGCCAGCGCGGCGTGGTCGAACGGGCGCAGCCGGGCCAGCCGGCTGAGCGGGCCGGCATGGACGGGCAGCGCCGGCATGGGCGGCGCAGCATCCAGCGGATCCAGCGGCAGGACGAGCCGCACCCGCCGGCGCCGCGCGAGCCGTGCCAGCGCCGGCTCGTCGTCGGGCGCCACGCCCTCGGCATCGGTGGCGATGAGCACATCGGCGCCCGGCGGGGCGAGGCGCACGGCACGGGTGAGCGCCTCGGTGAGGGAGGGAGCCTCGCCGCGGGCGTCGAGGGCCTGGTCGTGGCGGCCGGCCAGCATGTGGCTGATCCGGCTCATCTGCGGCACCCCGCCGCCGAGCGGGATGACCGCGACACCCGCCGCATCGACGCTGATCGCCGCAAGCGAGGCGCCGTGCGCCACCGCCTGCCACCCCCGCCGCACCAGCGCCCGCGCCGCCCGCACCGAGCGCAGCGTCTCGCCCGTGCCCCAGAGCATGGAGGGGCGGAAATCGGCGATGAGCAGCAGCGTGTCGTCGCGATCCTCATGGAAGCTGCGTATGTGCGGCAGGCCGGTGCGGGCGGTGGCGGCAGGATCGATCCGGCGCGCGTCATCGCCCTCGGCGAAGGCGCGGATCTCCCGCAGGTCCATGCCCGCGCCCGCCGCCTTGGCGGGAAGCGCGCCGGGCCGGCGCGAAGCGGGACGATGCCGGCCGATCCTCGGCACCCCCTCGCGCAGCGCCAGCAGCTCCGCCGCGGTGAGGCGTATGCCCGGCGCCTGCAGCGCCGCACTCACCATGGCTCGACCGCGCGCAGGATGTCGGCGACCAGACTGCGGCCGGTGCGTCCTTCCCCGAGCGCCGTCCAGCTCGGGATCAGCCGGTGGGCGAGCGCGTCCGGGGCGAGCGCGGTCACGTCCTCGGGCAGCACATAGTCGCGGCTGTGCAGCCAGGCCCGCGCCTGCGCAGCGGCCGCCAGCGCCAGCGTGCCGCGCGGCGAGATCGGATGCTCGACCCATTCGGCGACCACGCCACCGGGCCGCGACGCCATCACCAGGCGGACGATGTAGTCCTTCAGCGCCGGCGCCAGATGCACCCGCGCAGCCTCGGCCTTGGCCTGGTGCAGCGTGTCGGCCGACAGCGGGATGGCGGCGAGTGCCGGCAGCGCGATCCGCTCGGCCGCCACGAGGTCGAGGATGGCGCGCTCCTGCTCCGCCGGGGGCAGGCCGAGCGAGAGATGCAGCAGGAAGCGGTCCATCTGCGCCTCGGGCAGCGGAAAGGTGCCCTCGTGCTCGATCGGGTTCTGGGTGGCGACCACCATGAAGGGATCGGGCAGCGGGCGGCTGACGCCCGCGGTCGTCACCTGTCCCTCGGCCATCGCCTCAAGCAGGGCCGACTGCACCTTGGGCGGGGCGCGGTTGATCTCGTCCACCAGCACCAGCGCGTGGAACAGCGGGCCGGGCACGAAGTCGAAGCCGCCGGTCTCGGGGCGGAACACCTGCATGCCGGTGACATCGGAGGGCAGCAGGTCCGGCGTGCACTGGATGCGCGCATGGCTTCCCGGCAGATAGGCGGCGAGCCGCTTGACGGCGCGGGTCTTGGCGATGCCCGGCGGGCCCTCGATCAGCACATGACCGCCGACGAGGAGGGCGATCAGCAGCCGCTCCACCATCTCTTCATGGCCGATCAGCCCGGCCGCGACCTCGGCGCCGAGCCGCGTTATCGGATGGCTCATGTCGTTCATGCGGCAAGCCTTTCTCTGTTGGGAGAGCATGCGTCCGGCAGGAGGAATGCCGCCAGAGAGGCCTTCCCGGCCGACCCGGGAAGATCGCCCGGGTCAGCGCGGCAGCCGTGCGATGGCGCGCATGCCGTCCTCGACCGGGGCCAGCGCGAAGCTGCCGCCGAGCGCATCCACCCGCTCGCGAATGCCGAGCAGGCCATAGCCGTCGCCGATCGCGCCGTCATGGCGCGGCGAGCCGTCGTCGGTGACGATCAGGGTGATTCCGCTGGTGGCAGAATCGGTGACATTTTCGCCGCCACCGGTGGCATCGGCGTCACCGGTGACATCGATCCGCAAGGTGACATTCTTCGGCGCGCCGTGGCGGATGGCATTGGTCACGCATTCCTGGGCGATGCGGTAGAGGCTGAGCGCCAACTCGTCCGGCACCGCGTCGAGGTCGCCGACGAGTTCCAGAGCGAAGCGCACCGACGGCACGCGCGTACGCCAGTCGGCGACCAGCCGCTCCAGCGCGGGGCGCAGCCCGAGATCGTCGAGGTCGGGCGGGCGCAGCCGGGAGAGCTCGGCGCGCAGGCTGTCCATCATCTGGCCGGAGATCTCGCCGATGCGCACCCCCTCCTGCGCGGTCGACTCGCCCGACTGCGCGACCGCGGCGGCGAGCGCGCGGGTCGCGGTCAGGCACTGGCCGAACTCGTCGTGCAGTTCGCGCGCCAGCGCCCGGCGCTCGCTCTCCTGCACGGTGAACAGGCGGCGCGTCAGCTCCGTCCGGGTGGCCTGCGCCTCCTGCAGCGTGGCCGCGGTGTCGTTCAGCGCCGAACTCAGCCGGTCGAACTCGGCGACGTGCAGGCGCGGCAGGCGCGTGGCGAAGTCGCCGCGCTGCAACCGCTCGATGCCGCGCAATATGATGCGGAACGGCGCCAGCAGGCGCATCACCATGAGGCCGGTGAGGAACGCGCCGCCGATCGCCATGCCCACCGCGACGCGCATGAGGTCGCCGGTGCGGGCCCAGGCGCGGGTGATGATGACGCCGGGATCGGCGATGGCGGTAACGTAGGCGTCGGAGATGTAGCGTGTCCTCACCGGCACGGCGACCGGCTCGGGCACGAGCCCGAGATGCCGGGCCAGCCACGCGAACCATGGCGGGGGCGCGTCGGCCGCCAGATAGGGCCCGCAGCGCCTCTGCACCGGCTGGTCCCGAGGCCCCAGCTCGACGCAGATCCCCGGCGCGATCAGGCTCCAGGCGGGAAATTCCTGCCAGTCGCGGAACACCGGCGTCGGCGCCACGCCGCCGAAGGCGAGGCCCTCGAAGCTGGGCCGGGCGGCGACGGCGTCGGAGACGAGCGTGGCGGTGGTCTGCGCATCCTGGCGGGCGGCGCTGGCCGTGTCCCACAGCACCCAGCCGGCGGCGGCGACGACGGTGAGGAGCCCGGCCGCCAGCACGCGCAGGACCAGTTGGGGCAGCAGCCCGCGCATCACAGGGCCGGAACGAGGCCGGCGCGCTGCGCCTTGAGCACGAGGTCGGCGTCGCCGGAGGCGCCGAGCTTGGCGCGGATCTGCGACAGGTTGTTCTGCACGGTCTTCGACGACAGGCCCAAATCCTGCGCGATGGCGCGCCCGTTCATGCCGCGCACCAGCAGCAGCAGGATGTCGCGCTCGCGCGGCGTCAGGCCGGCGACGTCGTCACCGAGCGAGGTGCGGGCGAATTCCTGCGCCATGTCGTCCGAGAGCACGCGCCGCCCCGACATCACGGTCTTGATGGCGCGGATGAGCTCCTCCGGCGAACTGCTCTTGGAGACGAAGCCGCGCGCGCCGGCGGCCATCGCCTTCTGCGCGAAGATCGCGCCCTGATGCATCGACACGACGATGATCCGGGCATGGGGATCGCCGGCGAGGATGGCCTCGGCCGCGGTGAAGCCGCCGCCGCCCGGCATGGAAAGGTCCATCAGCACGATGTCCGGCCGATGCTCGGCGAAGGCCGCCCGTGCCGCCTCGCCATCGCCCGCCTCGGCGACGACGGAGAAGCCGGGCTGGCGGCCGAGCAGCCGGCGATAGCCTTCGCGCACGACCGGATGATCGTCGACCAGGAGGATGCGGATCAGATCCATGGCCCTAGGATATCCCGCGCCGGCCCCGACACAATGTGCCGGCGCCGGCGCGCGGAAACCCTATGGACAGCCGAGCCGGATGTGGCCGGCGGTTGCGCCGCGTCAGCGGAACTTCCGTGCCAAGGCTTCCGAGCCGCGCGCCAGCAGCCCGGCGTCCGACCCCACCGCCGTGAAGATGTTGCCGGCGGCGATGTAGCGGCGCGCGAGCCCTTCGTCGCCGGTGAGGATGCCGGAGCGGTTGCCCGCCTTCACGATGCGCCCGACCAGCCCTTCGATCAGCGTGACCACGGCTTCGTTGCCCTGGTCGCCGAGATAGCCGATGTCGGCGGAGAGGTCGCCCGGCCCGATGAAGACGCCGTCGATCCCCGGCACCGCGCAGATCGCCTCCAGATTGTCCATGCCGAGCCTGGATTCGATCTGCACGAGGACGCAGATCTCCTCATGGGCGCGGCTGTAATAGTCCTTCACGCGGCCGAAGCGGGAGGCGCGCGAGGCCGACGCGAAGCCGCGGACGCCCTCGGGCGGATAGCGGGTGTAGGAGACCGCGGCCGCCGCCTGCTCGGCCGTCTCGACCATCGGGAAGAGGAAGCTCTGCACGCCGGCATCGAGATAGCGCTTCGCCCAGATGGCGTCCGTGACCGGCGGGCGGACGATCGGCTGCACCTTGTTCTCCATGCAGGCCTGCAGCTGCGAGAACACCATGTTCAGCTCGTTCGGCGAGTGCTCGGTGTCGATCAGCAGCCAGTCATAGCCGGAGCCGGCGAGGATCTCGACGGTGAGGTTGCTGGCGAGGCTGCACCAGAGGCCGAGCTGCTGTTCCCCGGCATAGATGCCGCGCTTGAAGTGATTGGCAGGCAGTTCCACGAAGCGATCCCCTTGCGTCAGTAGATGGACGGCTCGCCCACGGGGGCGCCGAACGAGGTTTCCAGGAAGTCGAAGTCGCAGCCCTCATGTGCCTGCCGGATGTGGCGCGAGAACATCCAGCCATAGCCGCGCTCGTAATGCGGCGGCGGCGGGACCAGCGCGGCGCGGCGGCTCTCCAGCTCGTCCTCGGCGACCAGCATGTCGATGCTGCGGGCGGGCACGTCCACCCGGACCAGGTCGCCGGTCCGCAGCAGCGCCAGCGGGCCGCCGACATAGCTCTCCGGCGAAACGTGGAGGATGCAGGCGCCATAGCTGGTGCCGCTCATGCGCGAGTCGGAAATGCGCAGCATGTCGCGCACGCCCTGCTTCACCAGCTTCTTCGGGATGGGCAGCATGCCCCATTCCGGCATGCCCGGCCCGCCGAGCGGGCCGGCATTGCGCAGCACCAGCACATGGTCGGGCGTGACGTCGAGGCTCTCGTCGTCGATCGCCGTCTTCAGGCTGGGATAGTCGTCGAACACCAGCGCCGGGCCGGTGTGCACCCGTAGATGCGGGGCGCAGGCGCTCGGCTTGATGACGCAGCCCTCGGGAGCGAGATTGCCGCGCAGCACGGCGAGCGCGCCCTCGGCATAGATCGGGTTGTCGACGGTGCGGATGACGTCGTCGTCCTGCACCTGCGCCCCGGCGATGTTCTCGCCGAGCGTGCGGCCGGTGACGGTGAGCGCGTCGAGATGAAGATGGTCGGTCAGCCGGCTCATCAGCGCCGGCAGCCCGCCGGCGAAGAAGAAGTCCTCCATCAGGTAGGCGTCGCCCGAGGGGCGGACATTGGCGATGACCGGGACGATCCGGCTCGCCCGGTCGAAATCGTCCAGCCCGATGTCGACCCCGGCGCGGCGCGCCTGCGCGATCAGGTGGATGATGGCGTTGGTCGAGCAGCCCATCGCCATGGCGACGGTGATCGCGTTCTCGAAGGCGGGGCGGGTGAGGATGCGCGCGGGGGCGAGGTCCTCCCACACCATCTCCACGATGCGCCGCCCGCAGGCGGCGGCCATGCGGTTGTGGCCGGCATCGGCGGCGGGAATGGAGGAGGCGCCGGGCAGCGTCATGCCGAGAGCGTCGGCGATGGCGGTCATGGTCGAGGCGGTGCCCATGGTCATGCAGTGACCGAAGGAGCGGGCGATGCCGCCCTCGATCTCGTTCCAGGCCTTCTCGTCGATCGCGCCGGCGCGCCGCTCGTCCCAGTACTTCCAGGCATCGGAGCCCGACCCCAGGGTCCGGCCCTTCCAGTTGCCGCGCAGCATGGGGCCGGCCGGCAGGTAGATGGCGGGAACGCCGGCGCTGGTCGCGCCCATGAGCAGCGCCGGCGTGCTCTTGTCGCAGCCGCCCATCAGCACCGCGCCGTCGATCGGATGGGCGCGGATGCCCTCCTCCACCTCCATCGCCGCCATGTTGCGGTAGAGCATCGAGGTCGGCTTCAGGAAGGTCTCCGAGGCCGAATGCACCGGCAGCTCCAGCGGGAAGCCGCCGGCCTGCAGCACGCCGCGCTTGACGTCCTCCACCCGCGACTTGAAGTGCCCGTGGCAGGGGTTGAAGTCCGACCAGGTGTTGAGGATGCCGATGACGGGCTTGCCCACCCAGTCCTCCGGCGCGTAGCCCATCTGCCGCAGGCGCGAGCGATGGCCGAAGCTGCGCAGGTCGTCATGGGCGAAATAGCGCGCGCTGCGCAGCGTCTCCGGCGTCTTGCGGGTCTCGATCTTGGCGTAAGCGTTCATGCAGGCACCCGTACGAAGCCGGGCCTCGGTGCCGAGGCCCGGCGGAACTCCATCACTGGCTGACGATCTTTCCGTCCGACACCACCTGGCGCCAGCGGTCCTCCTCCGCCTTCTGGAAGGCGGCGAACTGCTCGGGCGTGTTGGCGACGATCTCGAAGCCGAGGTCGTTGAACTTGGTCTTCACCGCCGGATCGGCGAGCGCGGCGGCGAAGGCGTCGACCACCTTCTTGCTCACCTCGGGCGGCAGCCCCTTCGGCGCCGCGGCGGCCTGCCAGGAATAGACGTCGAGCCCGTCGACGCCGGCTTCCTTCATGGTCGGCACCTCCGGCAGCACCGGGTTGCGCTCGGCGGCGGTGACGCCGAGCACCTTCAGCTTGCCGGCCTTGATGTGGCTGGCGACCGCCCCGAGATTCTGGAACGACACGTCGGAATGGCCGGCGATGAGATCGGCGATGGCCGGCCCGCCGCCCTTGTAGGGCACATGGATGCCGGTGGTGCCGGTCAGCTGCCAGAACAGCGCCGCCGTCAGGTGGTCGGACGAGCCGGCGCCGGAGGAGGCGAACGTCACCTTGTCCGGGTTCTTCTTCAGATACGCCACCAGTTCCTGCACCGTGTTGGTCGGGAAATCGGGATTGGCGACCAGCACGTTCGGCGTGCGCACCGCCACGGTGAGCAGGTCGAAATCCTTGCCCGGCGCATAGCCGAGCTTGGGATTGAGCGCGGGATTGATGGCGTAGACGCCGATCGAGCCGACCAGCAGCGTGTAGCCGTCGGCGGGCGAGTTCTTCACATGCTGCGCACCGGTCGCGCCGTTCGCGCCCGGGCGGTTGTCGATCACGACGGGCTGGCCGAGCTTCTCCTGCATCTTCGGCAGCATCAGGCGCGCCGTGCTGTCCGAGGCGCCGCCCGGCGGGAACGGCACCACGACGGTCAGCGGCCGGTCGGGAAAGGACTGGGCAAGGGCGGGGGCGGCGGCAGAGCCGACGCAAAGCGCCGCAACCAGCGCCAGCGGGGCGATCTTGAGATGGGACATGGTTCCTCCTGTCGCGTCGGATGACGCATGGGGCAGGAGCCGGCGCCGGCTTGGCGTTGGCGCATGGTCTCCTCCGGTTCCCCGGCTTTGCGGGGTTGGCCACGATGGGCGGAGAAACTGAAACACTAATGCATCAGTGTCGTCAACTCGAGTTTGCGCTATGGTGCCGCCATGGACACCCCGACCCATCCGCGCCCGACGCGCGATCCCTCCCGCCATGCCGCGCCGCAGGTCTTCGACTATCTGCGTGAGCGCATCATCGCGCTGGAGCTGCCGCCCGGCGCGCTGATCTCGCGCAGCGAGCTGCAGGATCTGTTCGGCTTCTCCTCCACGCCGGTGCGCGACGCGCTGCTGAAGCTGCAGGAGGAATCGCTCGTCGAGATCTTCCCGCAGCACGCGACGGTGGTGAGCCCGATCGACCTGAAGCTCGCGCGGCAGGCGCATTTCCTGCGCCGCTCCATCGAGCAGGAGGCGGTGCGCACCATCACGCTGATGGAGGAGGGCGCGGAGGTGGTGCGGCGGCTGGAGACGGTGATCGACGTCCAGGCCGCGCTGCTCGCCCGTGGCGACCTGCCCGGCTTCGAGAACGCCGACCGCGAGTTCCATCGCATCTTCTTCGAGACGGTCGGCGTGCCGGAGCTGTGGAAGATGACCCGCCGCTATGCCGGCCACATCGACCGCATCCGCCGGCTGCACCTGCCGATGCCGGGCAAGGCGCCCCAGGTGATTGCGGATCATCGCGCCATCGTCGCGGGCATCGCCTCGGGCGACGTGGCGGCGGCGCAGGGCGCGCTGCGCGAGCACCTGTCGAAGTCGCTGGCCTTCACCCCCGATCTGCGGGCGCGCTGGCCGGACTATTTTCGCGACTGAGCCTTATGCCGCCCATCCGGGCGCCCTTCCGGACGGGCGCGATCCCCCGCCGTCCTCCCCGCCACGACGCTCTTCCGCCGCGCTCGACAGGTCACGAAATGCATCTATCGGAACGTCCGCCGAGCCGCCCTGTGCTTCAGAACCTCAGGACGAAGCTGCCGCGCACGCCGTGGTCCTCGGCATCGCTGGCGAGCTGGCCGGAATAGGCGATGCCGAGCCGGGCATCGGCGCTGACGGCGATGTCGAGGCCCGCCTCCACCACCGCCGCGTCGCGCGCGATCGGCACGCCGGCGATGGTGAAGGGCACGTCGCCGCTCAAGGCGAAGGTCAGCTCCGGCGTCACGTCGCCGAAAGCGTGCCGCCAGCCGAGCGTGCCGCGCGCGGTCACCGCCATGCCGTTGGTCACGCCGAGCAGGGCGGAGCCGCGCAGGCCGAGCGTGGTGAAGGTCGCGTCCAGCGACTGGTCGCCGGCACTGAGCACCGCGACGCCGCCCGTCTCGGTGAAGCCGCCGGTACGAAGGTTGACATAGGCCACGCCGGCGAACGGCTCGAGCGCGACGCCGCCGAGCGCGATGGCATAGCCCACCTCGCCGAACAGCTGCGCGGTGGCGGCGTCGTAATCCGCGGTCGCGAGCTCGGCGAAGCCGGGGAAGGTGACCGAGCGCGAGGTGTCGATCTGGTGCCAGCTATAGGCGGCGCCCCCTCGCAGGCCCCACGGGCCCTGCTGGGTGCCGCCGTAGAGCGCGAAATGGACATTGTCGAGGGATGCCGAGGAGTTGCGGGCATCCACATCCAGCGAGGTCTGGGTGTAGCCGGCGGCAAGACCGAAGCGCCAGACTTCGGCGAAGGTGAGGTCGAACCCGCTGATGAAGCCGCCGACGCTGCTGTCGAGGGCAGCGGCATTGCCGTCGCCGTCGAGCCTTCCCCAGGCGCCGATCGCCTGCGCCCAGGCCGCGGACACGGGTTCATCGAGGGCCGGGGACGGCGCCGGCGCGGAGGTGACGGTCGGCACCTCCGGCCCCAGCGCCGCCAGCGGGCCGGGGGTGTTGCCGTAGGCCTGCCGCGCGCGGCCGAGCACCGCGTCGCGAAGGTAGCGCGACTCGTCGAGCATCACGCCCGCCGCGCTCGCATGCACCTCGCCTGATAGCGCATCGTAGGCTTGCCGAGCGCCTGCGCCGGTCGCCTGGTTGAACACGGCGGCACCGAGCGCGCTGTGGGTGCCGCTCGCCTGCAGCGCGTCGGCGACCGCGCGCTGGTTCGGCGTCCACGCCACCGAGTTGAACGGCCGCTGCGTGAGATCCAGGAAGACGTTGTTGGCATCGAAGCTGAGCGTCGGATCGAGGAACACGGAGCTGACCGTTGTCGACAGCGTCTCGGCGCCGCTCACGCCGCCCTCGGCGTGAAGGATGACGTAGCTGGTATGGGGGCCATAATCGTCGGGCGCGGCCGCCACCTGCACCGTGCCGCCGAGCGTCGCCGTGCCGCTGACATTGGTGCGGTCGGCGGCGGTCGCGGAGACTTCGATCTGCTGGGTCGCCGCGGGCGAAAGCGCGAGGTTGCCCTGCACGCCGAGCGTCCCGATCGAGTTGCCGGGCGCCAGCGTGCCGCCGTTGATCATGGTCGATGGCAGCGTGCCGGTGCCGCCGACGAGACTGCCGGCATTCACCGTGAGCAGGCTCGATGTGGCGATCGAGCCGTTCACCACCAGCGCGCCGGCATCGACAGTGGTGCTGCCGGTGTAGGTGCTGGCGCCGGTGAGGACGGTGGCGTCCGTGCCGTTCTGCTGCAGGGCGCCGCTGCCGGAGATGACGCCATCCAGGGTGAGCGTATCGGACAGGTTGATGGCCAGCACACCGTTATTGACGACGTCGCCGGTGATCGAGCCCGAGGTGCCGCCGTCGCCGATCTCGAGCGTGCCGGCGCCGATGGTCGTGCCGCCGGTGTAGCTGTTGGCGCCCGTGAGGGTGAGCGTCCCGGCGCCGGCCTTGGCGAGTGCGCCGGTGCCGGAGACGACGCCGGTGAAGGTGACGTCGTCCGAGCGGTCGAAGGCGAGCACGCCATTGTTCAGGACGTCGCCGAGGATCCAGCCCGACGTGCCGCCATTGCCGATCTGTAGCGTGCCGCCATGGATGGCCGTGCCGCCCGAATAGCTGTTGTCCGCCGCGAGCACGATGGTGCCGGCGCCGATCTTGACGATGCCGCCCGCGCCGATGATCGGGGCGGCAATCGTCGCGGTGGTCCGCGTGCCTTCGGCCCACAGGTCCGCCATGCCGGTCGGCGCCAGGGCGCCGCCGCTGCCGGCGACCAGCGTGTAGCCGTCGACGACGAATTCGAGGCTCTCGAAGTCCTGCGTGCCCTCGACCGTCACGGTGCCGGGCGTGCCGTGGAATATCCCCTGCACCCCGCCCCAGAGCGTCGACATGCTGCCGTCGGCGTTCAGCCAGTTGGTGCCGGTCGCGCTCCAGACGCCGCTGCCTCCCACCGGGCTCGAGCCGCCCTGCCAGAACTGCGTCCTGGTGGGGTCGGCGTAGACCGTGAGGTTCACCTGCTGGGCGGTGGCGGTGTTGACCGCGGTCGTGAAATCCAGTGGCACGCTTCCGAGCGCCAGTCCGTTGTCGGTGAGGCTGCCGCCATACTCGATCAAATGGTACACGCCCGTGCCGAAGCCGGGCGCGCCGGTGATGTCGAGCGTGCCGTCGAGCGTCACGTTGCCGGCGACGTCGAACAAGGTGCCGCTTGGGGTGCCGAGCACGACATCGACGTTCGAGGTCGCGTTGAGCGCCAGCGCGCCCATGCCCAGCGTCGATCCGCTTGCGCCGGCGAGGGTGCCGCCGTTCTGCACGGTCACCGCGCCGCCGATGCTGCCAGAGCCGGTGAGTGTGGCGCCATCGGCGACGTTGACCGGGCCGGCGCCGAGCGAGCCGGCAACGTTGAGCGTGCCGGCATTGACGCTCGTCGCGCCGCCATAGGTGCTGGCGCCGGCGAGAATGGTGGTGCCCGTGCCGTTCTGCTGCAGGGCGCCGCTGCCGGAGATGGCGCCATCCAGGGTGAGGGTATCGGACCGGTCGATGGCGAGCAGGCCGTTATTGACGACATCGCCGAGGATAGAGCCCGACGTGCCGCCGTCGCCGAGCTGCAGCGTGCCGGCGCCGATGGTCGTGCCGCCGCCATAGGTATTGGCGCCGGTCAGCGTCAGGGTGCCGCTCCCGGTCTTGGTGAGCGCGCCGGCACCGGAAATGACGCCGGAGGCGGTGAGATCGGCCGTGGTGCGCAAGGTGCCGCCGCCGCTGTCCAGCCTGATAGCGCGCCCCGTCGTGAAGGCCGCCCTGTTCTCCAGCGTGCCGCCGTCGAAGGCGAGGCCGCCGGACGCCGCGCCGAGATTGCTGTCAGCCGACACCGCCAGCGTGCCGGCCTTGATCACCGTGCCGCCCGAATAGCTGTTGGCCGCCGCGAGCACGATGGTGCCGGCCCCGATCTTGACGATGCCGCCCGTGCCGATGATCGGGGTAGCAAGGGTCGCGGTCGTGTGTGCGCCTTCGGCCCACAGGTCCGCCATGCCCGTGGGAGCCAGGGCTCCGCCGCTACCGGCGACCAGCGCGTAGCCGTCGACGACGAATTCGAGGCTCTGGAAGGACTGCGTGCCCTCCACCGTCACGGTGCCGGGCGTGCCGTGGAATATCCCCTGCACCCCGCCCCAGAGCGTCGTCGACATGCTGCCGTCGGCGTTCAGCCAGTTGGTGCCGGTCGCGGTCCAGGTGCCGCTGCCCCCGACCGGGCTCGAGCCGCCCTGCCAGAACTGCGTCCTGGTGGGATCGGCGTAGACCGTGAGGTTCACCTGCTGGGCGGTGGCGGTGTTGACCGCGGTCATGAAGCCCGGCGGCTGGCTTGTGATCGCCAGCCCGTTATCGGTGAGGGTGCCGCCATACTCGATCAAATGGTACACGCCCGTGCCGAGGCCGGGGGCGCCGGTGATGTCGAGCGTGCCGTCGAGCGTCACGTTAGCGGCGACCTCGAACGTCGATGCCGTGCTCGGCGCGCCGAGCACGGCATCGACGTTCGAGGTCGGGTTGAGCGCCAGCGCGCCCATGCCCAGCGTCGATCCGCTCGCGCCGGCGAGGGTGCCGCCATTCTGCACGGTCACCGTGCCGCCGATGGTGCCGGCACCGGTGAGCGTCGCGCCATTAGCGACGTTGACCGGGCCGGCGCCGATCGAGCCGGCAACGTTGAGCATGCCGCCATTAACGCTCGTGCTGCCGGTGTAGGTGCTGGCGCCGGTGAAGATGGTGGTGCCCGTGCCGTTCTGCTGCAGGGCGCCGCTGCCGGAAATGGTGCCGGCGAAGGTGACGCTGTCCGAGCGGTCGAAGGCGAGCACGCCATTATTCAGGACATCGCCAATGATCGAGCCCGACGTGCCGCCGCCGCCGATCTGCAGCGTGCCGGCGCCGATGGTCGTGCCGCCGGTGTAGCTGCTGGCGCCGGTAAGGATGGTGGTGCCCGCGCCGTTCTGCTGCAAGGCGCCGCTGCCGGAGATGGCGCCGGCAAAGGTGACGTCGTCCGAGCGGTCGAAGGCCAGCACGCCATTATTGACGACATCGCCGAGGATCGAGCCCGCCGTGCCGCCGTCGCCGATCTGTAGCGTGCCGGCGCCGATGGTCGTGCCGCCGGTATAGCTGTTGGTGCCGGTCAGCGTCAGGGTGCCGTTCCCGGTCTTGGTGAGCGCGCCGGCGCCGGCGATGACGCCGCTCACCGTCAGGTCGGCATCGGTCTGCAGCGTGCCGCCGCCGGCTTGCAGCGTAAGCGCGCGCGCCGTGGCGAAGGCGGAACTGTTCTCCAGCGTCCCGCCGTCGAAGCTCAGCCCGCCGGAGGCGGCGCCGAGATTGGCGTCGGAGGAGACCGACAGCGTTCCCTGGCTGATCGTCCAGGAGGTCACGGCGCTCGTCGTGCCCGTCAGCGTCCAGGTGCTGGTCCCCGTCTTCTCGAAAGTCTCGAAGCCCTGATATTGCTGGGTCGCACCGATCGAGCCGACGGCGAAGGTCCCGTTCAACGTCCCGTCCAGCGCCAGCGTGTCGTCGGTTCCGCCATTGGCGTTCACATTGCCCTGGATGTCGAAGCCGTCACGCAGCTCCAGCCGGTTGCCGCTGCCGGCGAAAGTGATGGCGTCAACGTGGTAGCTGGGGAGAAGCGGGCTCGTGCCGCCGTTGATCGTGCCGCCGTTGATCACGGTGCCACCGTTCACCGACACGCCGGTGCCTGGCGCGAGGGCGCTGCCGCCGCCGTTGATCGTGCCGTAATTGATCAGTGTGGCGCCATTGGCGAGCGAGACGCTGGCGCCGCCAGCGCCGGGGCCGCCACCGCCGCCATTCCCGTCGGGGCCGTAGCCGCCGCTGCCGCCGTCGGCACCGGTGCCGCCGTTGATCGTGCCGCTATTGGTCAGGGTGGCGCCGGTGCCGGAGAGCGAGACGCCAATGCCGCCGGCGCCGCCATCGCCGCCATCACCGCCGCGGCTCCCGGCGTAGTTGCCGTTACCTCCGGTGCCGCCATCGCCGCCGTTGATCGTGCCGTTGTTGGTCAGGGTGGCGCCAGTGCCCGAAAGCAGCATGCCGGCGCCGCCGCTGCCGCCGGCACCGCCCGGAGTGCCGATGTCGCCACCGCGACCAATGCCGCCGTAGCCACCGTCGCCGCCGGTGCCCCCGGTCCCGCCGGTGATCGTGAGGTTATTGGTCAGCGTGGCTCCGGTGCCCGAGAGCCAGACGCCGGTGCCACCGCCACCGCCGCCCGCGCCGTAGCCGCCATTGCCGCCGTCGATGCCAGCACCGCCGGCGCCGCCGCTGATGGAACCGCCATTGGTGATCGCGGCGCCGGCAGACGAGTAGATTCCGGCCCCACCGCTTCCGCTGCTGGCGCTGGTACCCGTGTTGGCCATGCCGCCGGTGCCGCCGGTGCCGCCGGTAATGGTCGAGGACGCGCCGATCGCCAGCTGGCTGTTCCCGGTGAGCACGAGGCCGATGCCGCCGGTGCCGCCCCCGCCGCCGTAGCCGGAGTCGACACCCGCGCCGTAACCGCCAGTGCCGCCATTGCCGCCGGTGATGTCGCCGTCGATCTGGCCGAGGTAACCCGAACCGGTGACGACCGCGCCGAAGCCGCCGGCGCCGCCGCCGCCGCCACCGCCCTTGTGATAAAAGACAGCGCCGCTGCCGTCGCCGCCATTGCCGCCATTGCCGCCGGTCGCATCGCCGCCCGGCAGCGTGCTGCCGTAAAAGCCGTGCGCTCCGCCTCCACCGCCGCCGCCGCCCGCGCCGCCGCTGCCGCCGCCGCCATTGCCGCCGGTGCCGCCGCCGGTGGAGCCGGGAAGGCCGCCGGCGCCGGGGCTGCCGTCGGTGCCGTCATAGCTGCCGGTGCCGCCGTAGCCGCCGCTGACCCCGGCGCCACCGCCACCACCGCCGGCACCGCCATAGCCGTTATTGGCGTAGGTGGAGCCGTTTCCGCCGATGCCTGTCGCGCTGTCGGTCCCCCCGGGGGCGCCGGGGTTGCCGTCGCTGCTGGCGCCGCCGCTGCCGCCGTCCGCGAAGACCGGTGTCGCCGGCACGATGAGGAGAGACCCCACCAAAGCGATGGCAACCAGCGCCGTCGTGCCGACGAGCGCCCGCCTCAGCCGGCGCGCGCGGCCGGAAGGATCGTGTGGGAGCCTTATGAGCCCATGCGCAGCGGTGATCGGAGCACCCTGCAGGTCCAAATGGGGCTTGGGACCCGGCGCCACCGCTAGACGACCCGCACCCCGCGCAGATTGCGCTTGGTGTCGCTCCAGAAGGCATCGTTCTCGACGCGGCGGACCAGGTCGGGCGGCAGGATGGTCTGCCGCTCGACGTGCTGCACCTTGGCGGCGACGCGATGCAGCCCCGGCGTGCCGAGCCGCGCGTCCAGCTCCTCCTCCGCGTAGTCGATGTGATCGAAGTCATGGTCGAACTGCGGCTGGCCGATGAAGTCGTAGACCGCCGCCATCGCCCTGGCCGGCTCGCGCGTCAGCGTCTCGTAGGTCAGCAGCATGAGCCGGTCGGCCTGCTCGCCGAAATAGGCTTCCTTGAGCGCGTTATAGGCGAAGCCGACCATGCCGTTCATGCCGAGCAGCCCGTCCACCCGGTTGTAGACCGTGCCGCCGGGCTCGAAACTGAGATCTTGGACGGCTCGAACTTGTTGCGCCGGACCAGCCGCTCCAGGCTGTCGAGCACCCAGTGTATGTCGCGCACGCAGGCGATCACCTTCGCGTCCGGGAACAGCGCCGCCAGCGCCGGCAGCTTGCTGCACCACAGGCGATTGGTGTCGAACACCAGCTTCGACGCCTGGATGTCCCGGTAATAGTTCTCGAACAGGCCAGCGAGGATGGCTTCGCGCTGCGCCTCCGTGATGAACAGGGCGAACTCGTTCTCCTGGCTCATCTGCCTGAGCAGGGCGGTGAACAGCGCGGCGACCGGACTGCTCATGGTGGCATGGACATTCGGATTCTGGCGGAGAATGCCGGCCAGCAGCGTCGAGCCCGCCCGCGGCAGGCCGGAGATGAAATGGATGCCGTGCTGCATGCCGCCTCGCGTGCCGATCGCTTCCACTTAACCCGCGCCGCGGCCCGGGCATGAACGGCGAGCGGCGATACGGTGCTGCCGTGACATGCAGGTCCGTGTGCACGCCAGTCTGGGGATGATGCGATGCGGTCGCCGGGATAGGCCATTACCCGAAGGAGTAAGAGAGGAGATGCCGAACTCGTCGCCGCCTGCGGGCGATCTCGTTCTCTCCACGAAGGCCCGCGCGCGGTCCGTCGTGGGATTGCTGAAGAAGACCTCCGGCGTCGACTGCTCGACGATCCGCCCTTCCGCCAGGAACAGGATCCGGTCGGCGACGTCGCGGGCGAAGTTCATCTCGTGGGTGACGACGAACATGGTCATGCCGTCGGCGGCAAGCTGGCGCATGACCCGCAGCACCTCGCCCACCAGTTCCGGATCGAGCGCCGAGGTGGCGGATATCGAGCTTCATGAATCCTTCGGCGCAGGAGGTGCCGCGGAAGTCGAAGACCGGTTGAGGCTGGCCGGAGCCGGCGGCGCCGGGCCGCCGGGCGCCATCCGTCGCCCCTGATGAATTGCCGGTGTCGAGAGCAAGCTGCGCGGCGAACTGCGCGCCGTCCTCGAATGGACGGGGCGTCAAGCCACTGGAAAGAGCCCCAAAACGACAAAGCCCGCAGCGCTTGCTGCGGGCTTTGTCAGGATAGTTGGTTGCGGGGGCTCGCAGCACCCGATCACTGCGAAATGGAAAAACCTCGGCAGGTACTCGAAAATTCCGTAGAAATCGGCGGCTGCTAGAGGCGCGAAGTTATCGATTTTCGCGGTTGGTTGAGAGACCTATTCCGAGATTGACAGCGTAGCTTCTGTTCGATGCCGGCGTATCGTTGATACCGGTAGGTGATGCCTTTCGAGAAGCGGCAACATCTCGCGGTCTTTCAACCCCCAAGCGCAATGATGCTTATTGAATTGCCTGTAATCTGAGCGGGCCTGTGATTTTTCGAGCTGCCCCTCACGGAACCGGACGCTGCGAACCATCTACGCTCCAGTTGTCAGGTGGGTGCAACGGCAAGGGCCTGCCGGTTCGCATGGGATCGAAGATGAGCGAGAAAAATACTTGCGGGCTGCGGTGCCAAATCGAGTCGCCGCTCGATTGAGCGGCAGGTGGAGCGGGAGGCGGCGAAGTTGCAGGCGCTGCGCGAAGCGGCCCGCGTCGGTTTCGCCAATCTGGACGAGGGCCGGTTCAGGGGACTTCTCCCGCACGGGCCGCACAACGTGCGTGATGTGCTCGCCACCCATATCCTGAAGCTCCGCGTGGCGTCCGACCGTTGTGCGGCGTTAGTTGAGCAAGTGACACGATGAATGAGCATCGGCCGGTCGCGTGCTTCTGTCCGGAAGAATATTCGAGTTGTCGTCACGCTTCGTGCACGCTTGGGTAGCCCGCGGCCTTGGCCGTCTTGACGAATTTGCGGTCGAAGGTGACGAAACTTTCGCAATGCATGGATCGACCAAGATGCAGGGCATCGGCGAAATCCACGCCCTTTTCGGCAAGATCGAGAGCCGCGGCCACAAGTGCTCCGTCTTCGACCGTCACCGTGGGCAGACCTGCGAAGGCTCTCAGCGCACGGGCGATGTCTGATGGGCGATATTCATAGGCGCTGCGCAGCACCCATTCCGTTTCCAGGATGACCGTGACGGCGACAAAGACCGCCTGGCCATGGATCAGAGCCCTGGCGCGGGCGGATTGTTTCGGGTGATCTCCGGTCAGGTAGCGGACGATCAGGTTGGTATCAACCGCGAGCATGCCGGCGCCTCGCCTCGGCGAGCACGCCCGCATCCATTTCCTCAAGCGTTTTCGGTTTGCCGCTGTGGGGAAGCGAGGCGAACACGTCCTCCGGCCGTGTCGTGGCGAAAGCAGGGGCAGGCTTCAGCAACACGCCTTCCGGCGTCTCCTCGACCACGAGCCGCGTCCCCGCCCGCCATTCTCGCCGCTGGCGGATGGCGCTGGGCAGGATGACCTGCCCCTTGGTGGAAACTGTGATGGTGAGCTTTTCCGCGTTGGCCATCTGCACAGCTCATTAAATGTAAGACGGACGTAAGATAATGCTGGATTGCTCTGCGTTCAAGGCTGGGCAGCTGATGCTGTGCCCAGTTCGGCGGTTGCCCAATTGTTGAGACCGTCTCTCGTCTATGACGCCGATATCGCTCGCTCAACCGTGTTAGCCAGCGTGCTTCCCAGTAGGTAGCATCAGCCTTGGCACCGACTGGGCCGCGTTTGTCCGCAGTGACCCTTTACGGACGCTGGGAATGTCCGATTTCGGGCAATCTAGCTGGCGATTCGGGGTGTGACCAAGTTCGGCGCATTACTGCTGTCCGCAGAGCCGGCCGCCCGTTGGCTGATAGGATTTGGCTACGCTGCCACAACTGGCGCAGTCATTTCTAGACACGGCGCGGCGGTACTCGGTGCGCTCATCATGATCGTGGCCGACTGGCTCGGCCGGAACCTGCTGTTGCCCTACCAGATCCCCGCCGGGCTGCTCACGATACTCGTCGGTGCGCCCTATTTCATCCGGCTCATGAGCCGCCAATAAGCCGGCGCGCATCTCTGGATCGTTTCTAAATCATTGTAGTTGAAGTCTTTTCCTGCATTTCGTAAGCAGCCTGTGTTCAGTGCGCAGGGGAAGGCGATGGCTGCGAGCCTCACGAGTGCATTTCTCGCACAGCGCCACTCCCTGATGTGGACCCTGATGCGGATCGTGCGTGATCGGCAGACGGCGGAGGACCTCACGCAGGAAACCTTCCTGCGCGCGCGGCAGGCGATCGAAGCTGGGCCGATCGAGCATATCGAAGCGTTCCTGCACCAGACCGCCCGCAATCTCGCCTTCGATCACACGCGGCGTCATCGCCTGCGCTCCCGCTTCGAGCGCGGAGACGCCACCGAAGGCGAGCTTGCCGCCGTGGCTGCCGACGAGCCCTCGCCAGAGGCCGTCGTCATCCAGCGCGAGCGCTTGCGCCGGCTCGAGCAGGCGCTCGCCACGCTACCTCCAAGGGCGCAGCAGGTATGGCACCTCAGCCGGATCGAAAAGTGGCCCCATGCCAGGATCGCCGCGCATCTCGGTGTCTCGCCCAACACGGTGTTCAACGATCTCAAGCTGGCGCTGGGCCATTGCCACGACGTGCTGGAGCGGCTCGACCGCCTGTGAACGCGTTCCCCTTGGCGGCCCTGCCCACCTAGGCTCATCTGTGGATTGTGAGGTTCGGCTTTGTCGCTCGTCTCAGTTATATGAGTGCGTGATCCTGCAAGCGGATGAGCCGAGTGGAACGTGACAGGGTGGCGAGCCCGGGGCCCGATGAGCCGTATGAGCATCCAGATCCGATCACGGATGCGGCGCTCGACTGGTTTCTGCGGCTGCAGGAAACGCCGGACGACCCCGCCGCGCAGGCCGCCCTGCGGCAATGGCTCGAGCGCGATCCGAGTCATGCCGCGGCCTTCGCCGAGGTCGAGAGGCTCTGGCAGCTTCCCGAGCTCGCCATCGCCAGCCGGCGGCAGGCCGCCCGCCTCAGTGCACAGGCGGCGCAGGCTAACGGGACAACCTCTCCGCATTCGCGGCGCCGATGGCTGGCAGGCGCCGTCGCCGCGGCCGCGCTGGTGCTGATTTCCGTCGGCGTCTATCGCTATCCCGCGCTGATGCTGCGCTGGACGGCGGATTACGTAACGGCAACCGGCGAGCGCCACGAGGCGGTGCTGCCGGACGGCTCGCGGATGACGCTCAATACGGCCAGCGCAGTATCGCTCGATTTCACGGGTGGGCGCCGCTCCGTCACCTTGCTCGAGGGCGAGGCCTTCTTCGACGTGACCTATGACGCGGCCCATCCGTTCACCGTCGCGGGCAGCTTCGGCGAGGTCGAGGTGAAGGGAACCGCCTTCGCGGTGCGCACCGACGCGACGCAGGACACGGTGGTGCTGGAGCGCGGACGGGTCGAGGTGCGGCGACTCTCTGATCCCCACGACCGGGCCGTCCTGACGCCGGGCGAGACGATCACCGTATCTTCCAGCGCCGTGTCCAGCGTGCGCAAGACCGACGCAGCGAACGCGCTGGCCTGGCGCGAAGGCTGGATCATCTTCCAGGAGCGGCCCTTCGCGGCGGTGCTGGACGATCTGCGCCGCTATTATGGTGGCCCGGTCGTCACGGTCGACGACCGCATCGGACGCGTGCTGGTCAGCGGCAATTACCGGTTGGCGAATCCCGAAGGCGTCATCCGCTCGCTGGCGCAGGCCGCCGGCGCAGACGTGACGCGCCTGCCGGGCGGCATCCTCATCCTGCGGTGAGGCGCCGTCGGGGCTGCCTTCAGCACCACTTGATGGGCGGCTTCAGGGAGCGGCCCTGGCTCTCCAGCCAGATCTCGATTTCGCGTACGGTGACCGGCCCGGCATTGGCTTCCGCCAGCATCTCCGCCTTGCGGTAGGACGCCGCGATTTCGGCCAGGCACCTCTGGCGGCCCTCCATCGTCGCGGCGAAGCGCGCCGCATGGGTGCAGCCCAGCAGGAAGGTCAGAGCGCGCTTTGAAAGCCCGCAATCCGTCTTTCGCCGCAGGCGCCACTGGCGTCGAGGCCGGGAGCCCATCCGCCGCTCATGGCGAAGCGCCAGATCGCGGGCGTGAATGGCATTTATGTCCAACCGGACGGCGATCTCGCCATAGCTCAATCCCTCCTGGCGCAATCGCCACGCTGCGACCTCAAGCACGTTCTGATGTGGCGCAAGCATGCGAATGCCCCTCATTGCCGGCTCTACTGGTAATGACGATTGAGAAACGCGAATTCCTCAAAACCAGCGCGATTTCTTTTCGGCGCGGCTTGGTCCCGCGCGCGCCGAGCCCCCGATCGGGGCGCGGGCGAAGCGTCGCCCCCTCCGCTCTCCCGCTTTTTTTGTGAGATCGCCGGCGTCCGTTCGTCAGGTGTTCGTGGCGGCGCTGCGCGGGGTTGCGCGGCGGGCTTTCGCACTCAAGAAAAAAGGGGCAGGCGATGGTGCGGTCGAGAGCGAACGGCGGAGAAGAGCAGCGTCGCCGGAGCATCGGGGCCTATGGCCGCCGCGGGCTGATCCCGCTCCTCCTCATGACTTCCTGCCTCTCGGGCGCGGCCCTGCCGCAGGCGGCGCTGGCGCAGGCTTCCGCGCAGCTCGTCAGCTTCTCCATTCCGGCGCAGCCGCTCGCGGGGGCGCTGAGCGCCTTCAGCCGGACGACCGGATGGGAAGTGGGATATTCCTCCCAGATCGTGCGGGGCAAGACCTCGCAGGCGCTCTCGGGCGCGATGACGCCGGCGCAGGCGCTGGAGAAGCTGCTGGCCGGCAGCGGCCTGAGCATACGGTTCACCGGCCCCACCACCGCCGCCCTGGTCGATCCGGCGGTATCGGCGGTGGACAGCGCCGCCGGGGGATCGATCCTGCTCGACACGATCGACGTCCAGGGCGAGGCGCAAAGCGACGGCGTCGTGCCGCTGGCGACGACCACCGGCTCGAAGGTCGACACGCCGATCCTGGAGATCCCCCAAACGGTCAACGTCATCACCCGCGATCAACTCGACATCCAGAAGCCGGACACCGTGATGCAGGCGGTGGCCTACACGCCCGGCGTGAATTCCAGCTTCATCGGCCCGGCGAGCATGGGCGAGGACAGCTATGTCATGGTCCGCGGCTGGAAGGCCGGCCAGTATCTCGACGGGCTCAGGACCGGCGGCAACATCACCGGCACCTATTCCGGCATCGACCCCTATCTGCTGGAAAGCATCCAGGTGCTGAAGGGCCCTTCATCCACGCTCTACGGCCAGGGCACGCCCGGCGGCCTCGTCGACATATCCAGCAAGATGCCCACCAGCACGCCGCTGCGTGAGCTTCAGTTCCAGACGGGAAGCTTCGGCCGCATCCAGGGCGCCTTCGACCTCGGCGGCGCGATCGACGAGGACGGGCAGTTCCTCTACCGCCTCACCGGCATCGCCCGCACGGGCGGCACGCAGTTCGGCCATGACACCAAGGACGAGAAGATCGCCATCGCGCCGGCCATCTCGTGGGCGCCGACCGACGACACCAAGCTCACCGTCCTCGCCAAGTACCAGTACACCCCGAACATGACGGGGTATCAGTTCCTGCCCGCCCTCGGGACCGTCCTGCCCAATCCGAACGGCCCGATCTCGGACCGCCTGTGGGGCGGAGATCCGACGCAGGACAATTCCTGGCTGGAGCAGACGCAGGTCGGCTACAGGTTCGAGCACCGCTTCAACGAGGTCTGGCAGATACGACAGAATGTTCGATACGAGAACATCAAGTCGAACCACCTCTTCGCCTATACGTGGGGCCTCGACGGCGCCGATCCGTCCATGCAGGTGGCGAACCGCAATACGACCAGCAGAATATCCGACTATGACCGCTTCAACGTCGACAACCAGGTGCTCGCCGAATTCGCGACGGGCGCGCTCGACCACAGGCTGATCCTCGGCGCTGATTATCAATGGTACGCCGTCGACCAGTCGGGCGGCGCGGGCACGGCGTCGCCGCTCAATCTGTACTATCCGATCTATCTCGGGGCGAATGCGCCGGTGCAAACGGTCAGCAGCGACCAGACGCTCTGGCAGACCGGCCTGTACGCGGAGGACCAGATCGAGCTTGGTCGCTGGCTGCTGACGCTCGGCGGGCGCTACGACTGGTCGGGATCGGACACCACCAACCTGATGGTGGAGCCGAACACGACGACCAAGCAGGACGACGAGGCGTTCAGCGGCCGCGTCGGCCTCAGCTATCAGTTCGACGGCGGGCTGGCGCCCTATGTCAGCTATTCGACCTCGTTCGAGCCGCTCGCCGGCACGACCTACGAATCCACGCCGTTCGAGCCCACAACCGGCAAGCAGCTCGAAGGCGGCATCAAGTACAAGCCCGAGGGCTACAACGCCCTCATCCAGGCGTCGGTGTTCGAGATCACGCAGCAGAACGTGCTGACCGAGGATCCGCTCCACGTCGGCTATTCCGTGCAGACCGGCGAGATCCGTTCGCGCGGCTTCGAGATCGAGGCCAAGGCCAGCCTTGCGGACGGGCTCGACCTCATCCTCGGCTATGCCTATCTCGATTCCCGCGTGACCAAGGACAACAACCCCGATTATGTCGGCAACGTGCCGGTTAACACACCCCGGAACACAGCCTCCATCTGGATCGACTACACCTTCCAGAGCGGCCCGCTCGACGGCCTGATGCTCGGCGCGGGCGTGCGCTATATCGGCGAGAGCTACGGCACCTTCGACAATGAATGGACTTGGGGCGTCAATCAGTTCTCGGGGCTGCCTTCCATCGTTCCCGACTACACGCTGGTGGATGCGGCGATCCGCTACGACTTCTCGAAGAAGTACCCCAGCCTCAAGGGGCTGGTGCTCTCGGTCAACGCGACGAACCTGTTCGACGAGGCCTATGTGGCCGGCTGCACGAGCGCGTGGAGCTGCTACTACGGCACGGCGCGGACCGTCTACGGCACGCTGAGCTACAAATTCTGATCGTGCCGCCGGCAGCAGGAATGACGAAGCTCGGGCCGTCGCGGCGAGTTCTTCTCGCCGGGATGGCAGGTACCGGCGCGAGTCTGTGCGGCCTCCCGCTCGCCGCTGGCGCCGGCCCGCGCATCGTCACGCTGGAGGCGGCGCTGACGCAGACGGCGCTGATGCTTTCGGTCGTACCGCTCGCCACGACGGGCACGGATTTCTATCGGTCCTTCGTCATCGCGCCGACCCTGCCGCCGGAGGTGCGCGACGTCGGCACCCGCGCCGAGCCCAATGTGGAGTTCCTGATGGAACTCGCGCCCGAGATCGTCTTCTACAGCCCGGAATACGGTCCGCTTTCCGCCAGCCTGTCGGCGAGGCTGAATACTCAGGCGGTGCCGATCTACGTGCCGGGCCGGCCGGATCATTTCCAGGGCGCGCTCGCCGCCACCGGAACGATGGGCGAGCGCCTCGGCCGCACGGAACTCGCCCGCCGGCGAATCGCGGAGGCAGACGGAGATCTGCGCGCCATGGGCGATGCGCTGCGCTCCGCCGGAATCCGCTCGGTCTGCCCCGTGAGCTTCCTGAGCAGCCGGCATGTGCGGCTCTATACCCGCGCCAGCCTGTTCGGCGGCGCGCTCGTCGCAGCGGGCATCGAGAACGCGGCGCAGCAGAGTGCCAACCGATGGGGTTTTGCCGATGTCGGCATGGCCGCGCTCGCCGGCATTCAGGCCGATCTCTTCGTACATATCGGACCGCTGCCGCCGCGGGCCGAGACCAGCCCGGTGTGGAACGCGCTGCCTTTCGTGCGGGAGCACCGGCTGGTGGCGGTTCCCACCATCTGGATGTTCGGGGGGCTGCCCTCGGCCACGCGCTTTGCGACCGCTCTGACCGCTGCCGTAAAGGCCACCAATGCCAGGCCGTGAGGGGTGGCGCGGATGGAGCCGGCCGGCGCTCATGGTTGGCGCCATGGCGGTGGCCGCGCTGGTCATTGCCGTCGGCAGGGCCTGCCATGACGACTTTTCGGGCTGGAGCTGGGCCGTCTTTCACGGCGCGCCTGAAGGGCTGCCGGAAATCCTGCTCTACTACACCTTCCTGCCGCGCCTCGCCGTGAGCCTGATCGCCGGAGCGATGCTCGGCCTGTCGGGCGCGATCTTCCAGCAGGTGCTGAGGAACCCGCTGGCCGAGCCGACCACGCTCGGGGTCTCCTCGGGCGCCTATCTCGCCACTGTCCTGGCGACGCTGTGGTGGCCGCAGTCGGCCGCGGCCTTCCTCGAACCCATCGCGCTGCTCGGCGGCGTTCTGGCCATCGCACTTGTCTTCGCACTGGCGGCCGGCAGTCGCTTCTCGCCGCTGTCGCTCATACTGGCGGGCCTGATCGTCGGGCTGTTCGCCGGCGTCGTGACGTCGGTGCTGACGCTGTTCGACCGCGAGGCGCTGACCAGCGCCTTCATCTGGGCCTCGGGATCGCTCGTGCAGGACGGCTGGGATACGGCCGTCTCGCTGCTGCCGCGCCTCGCCGCCGGGCTGATCGTCACGGGCCTGATGATCCGGCAGCTCGGGCTTCTCGTCCTCGACGATGACGGTGCAAAGGCCCTGGGGCTGAAGGTCAGCGCGGTGAGGGTCGGTGCGCTGCTGCTCGCCGTCGCGCTGGCCGCGAGCGTCGTCAGCGCGGTGGGGCTGATCGGCTTCATCGGTCTCGGCGCGCCGGTCCTGGCCCGTCTCGCCGGTGCCCGAACCTCTCGCCAGCAGGTTCTGTGGGCACCGCTGACCGGCGCCGTGCTGCTGTGCCTGACCGATCAGATCGTGCAGGCCGCCAGTTCGCCGGCCATCGAATGGCCGACCGGCATCGCCACCGCCCTCGTCGGCGCGCCGCTGATGCTGGCGATGCTGGGGCGGCTCCGGCATATCGGAACGCCGGGCGCGGCGCAGGAAAATGGGGGCACGCGCCTGCGTAACCCGACGCCCCTCCTGCTGGCTGGCGCGTTCATGCTGCTGCTGGCGTTCGCGCTCGTCGTGATGATCGGAAACGGCGCTTCCGGCTGGCACTGGCTTGGGGGGAACGAGCTCGGCCTGTTCGGGCCGCTGCGATGGCCGCGCGTGATCGCCGCAGGCGCCGCCGGGGCGATGCTGGCGCTCGCCGGCGCCCTGATGCAGCGGGTCACCGGCAACGCCATGGCAAGTCCGGAGGTGCTCGGCATCAGCACTGGCGCCGGGCTCGGCGTCATCCTCGGCTTCCTCTTCCTGGACGATGCAGGAGGGGCAGCGCAGCTCGGCTCCGCCACGCTGGGAGCCCTATTGGCACTGCTCGTCATGCTGGCCCTCGGGGCACGAGCCGCTTTCGCACCCGAGCGGATGCTGCTCGCCGGGATCGGCCTCGCGACCGTCTTCGGCGCGCTCGTCTCGCTTCTGACCGCGATGGGCGATCCCCGCCTCTCGACCCTGCTGAGCTGGATGGCGGGATCGACCTATCACGTCACGGCGGGGCAGGCGGTGGCGAGCGCGAGCCTGGCTGCCGTCATTGCCGTCTTCAGCCTGCTGCCTGTGCGCTGGCTCGCGGTCCTGCCGCTCGGCGAGCATACCGCCCGTTCGCTCGGGGTTGGGCTCGGCGGAGCCCGGCTGGCCATCCTGTTGGCGTGTGCGCTCGCGACGGGCGCCGCGACGCTGATCGTGGGTCCGCTCAGTTTCGTCGGGCTGATGGCGCCGCATATGGCGCGCATGATGGGGCTGCAGCGCCCGATGCCGCTGCTCTACGGTTCGGCGGTGCTCGGCGCGCTCATCATGGTGGTGGCCGACTGGCTGGGCCGGAATCTGCTGTTCCCCTACCAGATCCCCGGCGGGCTGCTCGCGACGCTCGTCGGCGGCCCCTATTTCATGTGGCAGATGGGGCGAAGCGGCCAACGCGG
>JARBUD010000011.1 GCA_029239875.1 Xanthobacteraceae bacterium
GGCATTCAGCACGACGATGCGGTCGGCCATAGTCATGGCCTCCACCTGGTCGTGGGTGACGTAGATCGCCGTGGTGTCGAGCTGGCGCTGCAGGCGGGTGACTTCGAGCCGCATCTGCACGCGCAGCGCGGCGTCGAGGTTCGACAGCGGCTCGTCGAACAGGAACGCCTTGGGCTCGCGCACGATGGCGCGCCCGATGGCGACGCGCTGGCGCTGGCCGCCGGACAATTCGCGCGGCTTGCGGTCGAGATAGGAGGTGAGGTTGAGGATATCGGCGGCGCGGGAGACCTTCTCCTCGATCTCCGCCCTGGGCCGGCCGGCCATCTTCAGGCCAAAGGCGATGTTCCCACGCACGCTCATATGCGGGTAGAGCGCGTAGGACTGGAACACCATGGAGAGGCCGCGCTTGGCCGGCGGCGTGTCGGTGACGTCGGCGCCGTCGATCAGGATACGGCCGCCGGTGACGTCCTCCAGCCCGGCGATGAGCCGCAGCAGCGTGGTCTTGCCGCAGCCTGAGGGGCCGACGAAGACCACGAAGGAGCCGTCGTCGATCTCGAGGTCGGCGCCCTTGATGATGTCGTGCGATCCGAAGGACTTCTTCACGCCTTCGAGGGTGATGCGGGCCATAGGTCTGCCTCGTTTCTACTTCACCGCGCCGAAGGTCAGGCCGCGGACGAGCTGGCGCTGGCTGAACCAGCCGAGCACGAGAATGGGGGCGATGGCGAGGGTGGAGGCGGCCGAGAGCTTCGCCCAGAACAGCCCCTCGGGACTGGAGTAGGAGGCGATGAAGACGGTGAGCGGCGCCGCCTCGGAGGTGGTGAGGTTCAGCGTCCAGAACGCCTCGTTCCAGGCGAGGATGAAGTTCAAGAGCAGCGTCGAGGCGATGCCCGGCACCGCCATGGGCGTGAGCACGTAGATCAGTTCCTTGCCCACCGTGGCGCCGTCCATGCGGGCGGCCTCAAGGATGTCCTTGGGGATCTCCTTGAAGTAGGTGAACAGCATCCACACCACGATCGGCAGGTTGCCGAGGCACAGCACGAGGATGAGCCCGGAGCGGGTGTCGAGCAGGCCGAAGTCGCGGAAGATCAGGTAGATCGGCACGAGCACGCCGACCGGCGGCAGCATCTTGGTGGAGAGCATCCACAGGAGCACGTCCTTGGTGCGCTTGGTCGGCGCGAAGGCCATCGACCAGGCCGCCGGCACGGCGATGAGCAGCGCGATCAGCGTCGAGCCGCCGGCGATGATCAGCGAGTTCATCGCATGGGCAACGTAGTCGCTGCGCTCCTGCACGGTGGCGTAGTTCTCCGTCGTCCAATGGAAGAACAGGAAGGACGGCGGGGTGGAGAAGGCCTCCAGCTCGGTTTTGAAGCTGGTCAGCACCATCCAGAGGATGGGGAAGAAGATGAGGAAACCCACCACCCAGGCGGCGAGCGTGGAGACGAAGACGCGGGAGGCGGAATCGCGGCGTGCCATGATCAGACCTCCAGGCTCCGGCCAACGATGCGCATCAGGAAGATGGCCAGGATATTGGCGATGACCACCGCCACCAGGCCGCCAGCCGAAGCGCCGCCGACGTCGTATTGGATGAGCGCCTGCGAATAGATGAGGAAGGCGATGTTGGTGGTCTGCAGCCCCGGCCCGCCGCCCGTCGTCACATAGATCTCGGCGAAGACGGTGAGCAGGAAGATAGTCTCGATCAGGATCACCACCGCGATCGGCCGGGCGAGGTGCGGCAGGGTGATGTAGAGGAAGGTCGAGAAGGCGCCGGCGCCGTCCATCAGCGCCGCCTCACGCTGCTCCTCGTCGAGCGATTGCAGCGCGGTGAGCAGGATCAGCGCCGCAAACGGCGTCCACTGCCAGGCGACGATGAGGATGATGGAGAAGAGCGGGTACTGCGCGAACCAGTCGATCGGCTCCAGCCCGATCGAGGTCATGATCCAGGCGAACATGCCCGACACCGGATGCATCAGCAGGTTCTTCCAGACCAGCGCGCTCACAGTGGGCATGACGAAGAACGGGGCGATCACCATCAGCCGCACGATCGAGCGCCCGACGAAGGCCTGGTCGAGCAGCAGCGCCACCAGCGTGCCGACGACGACGGTGATGAGCAGCACCGAGCCGACCAGCACCAGCGTGTTGCGCAGCGAGGCGAGGAAGGCGGGATCGGTGAGGAAGTAGACGTAGTTCTCCAGCCCGACGAACCGCTCCATCCCCGGATTGAGCAGATTGTAGCTGAGCAGGGAGAAGTAGATCGTCATCCCGAGCGGGACGATCATCCACACGAAGAGCAGCGCCACTGCCGGGGTGAGCAGCAGCCGGCCGAGCGTCTGTGTCTGCTGGGTTGCCATGGGTCGTCCCCGGCGTTGATCGGCAAAAGGGGGCCGGCAGGAGGCGCGATGCGGCGGGCGTCGTCCGCCTCCGGCCGGCAGGTGCCCTCGGAGGATTTTGAGGACGGGGCACTGGCGGGCGCCCCGTTCGCGGCGGAATGCGGGGAGGTCTCGCGTCCCGCCGCTCCCCCTGGGGTACGGCTATTTGAGGTAGCCGGCGCGCCTCATCTCGCGCTCAGTCGAGGCCTGCGCCGCGGTCAGCGCCGCATCGACCGTGGTCGCGCCGGAAAGCGCGGCGGAGAACTGCTGGCCGACCTGCGTGCCGATGCCCTGGAACTCGGGGATGGCGGCGTATTGCACGCCGACATAGGGCACGGGCTTCACCGTCGGATGATTGGGATCTGCTGAATCAATCGAAGCCAATGTCAGCTTGGCGAAGGGCGCGGCGGAGAGGTAGGCCTCGTTCTGGTAGAGCGAGGTGCGCGTGCCGGGCGGCACGTTGGCCCACCCGTCCTTGGAGGCGACGAGCTCGGTGTAGCCCTTGCTGGTCGCCCAGGCGATGAACTTCTTGGCCGCATCGACCTTCTTGGAGCCGGCGGGAATGGCGAGATTCCACGCCCACAGCCAGTTGGCGTTCTTGCCCAGGCCCTTGTTCGGCGCCAGCGCGAAGCCGACCTTGTCGGCGACCTTGGATTCCTTCGGGTTGCTGACGAAGGAGGCCGCCACGGTGGCGTCGATCCACATGGCGCACTTGCCGGAGTTGAAAAGAGCGAGGTTCTCGTTGAAGCCGTTGGAGGAGGAGCCGGGCGGGCCGGCTTCCTTCATGATGGCGACGTAGTCGGTCAGCGTCGCCTTCCATTCCGGCGTGTTGAACTGCGGCTGCCACTTCTCGTCGAACCAGCGGGCGCCGTAGGAATTCGCCATGGCGGTGAGGAACGCCATGTTCTCGCCCCAGCCGGCCTTGCCGCGCAGGCAGATGCCGTAGACGCCGGCGGACTTGTCGGTGAGCTTGCGTGCGGCGTCGAAGACGAAGTCCCAGCTCGGGCTCTCCGGCATCTTCAGCCCGGCCTTCTCGAACAGGTCGGTGCGGTACATCATCATCGAGCTCTCGCCGTAGAACGGCGCGGCGTAGAGCGTGCCGCCGACCGACACGGCGTCGGCGATCTTCGGCAGGATGTCCTTGGCGTCATAGGCGGCGCCGAGGTCGTCGAGCGGCAGCAGCCATTTCTGCTTGGCCCAGATCGGCACCTCATAGGTGCCGATGGTCAGCACGTCGAACTGGCCGCCCTTGGTGGCGATGTCGGTGGTGACACGCTGGCGCAGCACGTTCTCCTCGAGCGTCACCCATTTGACGTTGATGCCGGGGTTCTTGGCGGTGAAGTCGCTGGTCAGACCCTGCATGCGGATCATGTCGCCATTGTTCACTGTGGCGATGGTCAGCGTGGTCTGTGCGAACGACGGGGCGGCGGCAAGAAGCGCGGACGCGCCCACAAGGGCACCGATGGCCTTCCTCATTCTCTCCTCCCAGAATTTTTGAGCATATCTTCGTATGCTGAGCATATGCTCACACCGAGCCGCGGGCTTGTCAACGCCCTTGGGTGAGGTGGAGATGGGTGGGGGCGCAGAAGGTTGTGCGATCCAGAGACTTCGCAACCTCGAAAAGGCAGTCGTCATCCCGGCCGCAGCGAAGCGGAGAGCCGGGATCGCGCGAATGAAAAGCGCGGCATGCGATCCCGGATCGGCCTACGGCCGTCCGGGACGACAAATCTGGAAGTCCTGGATGGATGCCCTCGCGGGCGGCTCAGCGCCCCAGCAGCGCCCTTGCCGTCGCTTCATCCGTGATGAAGCCGTTGAGCGCGCCGCCGGCGAGCGCGGCGCGGATGGCCGGCACCTTGGCCTCGCCAATGGCGACCCCGACCGCGAGCGCGCTCGCGGGAATGGCATGCGGCACGCTGGTGACGCGCTCGTTCGAGCCGCCCTCGATGATGCGTCCCTCGACGTCATAGGCCCAACCGGTGAGCTCGCCTACCGCGCCGAGGCGCATCAGCTCCAGCAGTTCCTCGCGGCTGATGAAGCCGTCGACATGCAGTGGCGCCCCTTGGCCGATCTGGCCAACGCCCATCAACCGCAGATCCGCCTTCTCGGCGATGGCGCGGATGCGGGTAACGGCGTGGATGCGCAGGAGCTGCGCGCGCTCCTGCGCGGAGGAGACGAAGACCGGCAGCGGCATCGGGTAGTGCCGCGCCTTGGTGATGTCGGCGAGCCGGGCCACCGAATCGAAGAAGCTCGCCGAGCCGTCCGGCGAGATGTTGCCGACCAGCGAGACCAGCTGGTGGTTCGGCCGGTCCATGGAGCGTACCTGCTCCACCGTCGCGCGCATCACGCGCCCGGTGCCGATGGCGACTATGGCCGGCGTGTCGGCGGCGAGCACGGATTCCAGCAGCGCCGCCGCCCGTTCGGCCACCCCCGCCAGCGACTGCCGCGCCGCCGGATCGGTCGGCACCACCTCGCAATGGGTGAGGCCGAAGGCATCCTTCATCCCCGCCGCCAGCTCCATGCAGGCGGCGATGGGATGCTCCAGCCGGAAGGTGATCAGCCGCTCGGACAGGCACAGCGAGACCAAGCGCTGCGCCGTGGCGCGCGAGACGCCGAGCTTGCGGGCGATCTCGTCCTGGGTGTTGCCGGCGATGAAATAAAGCCAACCCGCGCGCGCAGCGGCATCGAGGCGCGACGGCTCGGAATCCGAGGCGGCCATCAGCCCGCCGCGCGGACGGCGCCGCTTGCCAACCCGAAGTCTGTCATCCGCTCGAACACCCGGTCCGCCCCCGCCCGCATGAGCAAGTCACGTCCGTCGCGCGCCGCGTAATGGCTGCCACCGACGAATCCCCATGCCGTCATACCAGCCGCCTTGGCCGCTTGCACGCCGCTGACGCTGTCCTCGATGACGACGGTGCGCGCCGGCGACACTTCCATGCGCTCGGCAGCCAGAAGGAACAGATCCGGCGCCGGCTTGCCGTGCTTCACCATCTGGGCGGTGAAGATGCGACCGTCAAAAAATTCGGCGAGACCGGTGAGGCCAAGCGAGAACTCGACGCGGTCGAGGTCGCTCGAGGAGGCGACGCAGTATTTCGGCGCCAGCCGGCGCACGACGTCGACGATGTTCTTGATCGGCTTCAGCTCGGCGGAGAAGGCGCGGCGGATGTCGCGGCGGAGCACCTGCGGGAAGTCGTCGGGGATGGCGTGGCCGGCGGCGCGCAGCTCGGCGACGATGGAGGCCGTGCTGCGACCGAGGAAGCGGCGGAACACCTCGTCGACGCCGACCTCGACGCCGTAGCGCCCGAGGACCTCGCTCAGGCAGCGGCAGCTGAGGATCTCGCTGTCCACCAGCACGCCGTCGCAGTCGAAGATGACGAGGTCGAAACTCATGGGCGCCGGCGTCGTCCGCTCTTGGAATTGGCATGTGCTCATCGCGTGAGCGAACGCTCATATTACGTCGACCAGCGGGACTGGCAAGAGAGACGTGTCGACAGATGGCCGGAGGGTCTGCCCACAATGCACCCTCATCCTGAGGTACGAGCGCAGCGAGCCTCAATGGATGGCCGGCAGAGCGCACCCGGATGAGCATCCTTCGAGGCCCGGCTTCCAGCCGGGTACCTCAGGATGACGGCCATCCGGGACGAAAAGTTACAGGCCGGAACTCAGTAATCCCACTGCGCGCCGATGCCGACCTCGGCCGAGCCGTCGGCGCCGGTGGCGCCCTGCAGGCGGATGTTCTTGGTGACGTCGACATCGACCGTCACCCGGCTCGACCCGGGCGTCGTGCCCTGGCGCACGCCGAGATAGATGTTGTCGTTGAGCCGCCGGCCGACGCCGACCTGGCCGCCGGTGCCCTCGGCATTGGTGCCGACCTCCAGGCTGTCCACGCCGAGCGAGCGGCGCATGTTCTCCAGCACGCCGGCGCCGCCAGAGAACTGGGCGACGACCTGGGCGAGCTGGATCGCCTGGCCGGCGCTGAGCGAGCCGGCCGCGCGGCCGAACAGCAGCCGCGAGAGCACCTCGTCCTGCGGCAGGGTCGGCGTGGAATCGAAGCTCACGACCGGCCGCGACGCCGGGCCGGAGACCAGCACCCGCGCGGTGATGTCGGCGCTGGTGGTCTCGGCGACGAAGTCGAGCTCGGGATCGGTGGTGCCGGTGAAGGTGATGCGGCCGCGGGTGAAGGTGAGCCGCCGCCCGCCGAAATCGAAGGTGCCGCGGCGGAGCTCGAAGGCGCCGAGCGTTACCGGCGCGCGACTGGTGCCCGAGAGCTTCAGCTCGCCGCCGAGCTGCGCTTCCATGCCGAGGCCGCGCACGAACACGTTGTTGTTCGGCGCCGACACGACGAGGTCGAGCGGGAGGCCGCTGCCGCGCGCCTCACGGGCGGAGGGACGCGGCGGGGCGGTGGCACGCGGGCGCCGGCCGCCATCGTTGACGTGGCGCACATTGAGGTTCTGCACGCCGCCGGGGAAGCGGTCGGGGATGTTGATGTCGAGCGCGCGCAATGTGAGGCGCCCGGTGAGGCGGGGATCGCGCAGGAAGGCGCCTTCCACCCCGAGCCGACCCTCGGCGACCAGGCGCATCAGGTCGCTGTTGACCAGCGCGGCGTTGGTGAGATCGAGGTCGATGCGGCCGGGATAGCCGGCATTGGGATCGAGTCCGACATTGCCGCGGCCGGTGACGCTGCCGCCATTGGTGGTGCGGGCGCGCAAGCTGGTGAGCGTCACCGAGCGGTCGGTGCCGGTCAGCACCGCCTCGATCTGGTCGAGAGCGACGCCGTTCACGGCGTCGTCGAAGCGCCCGCCCGAGACGCGCACCGTGCCGCCGGCGCGGGGAGCCGCCGCGGTGCCGCGGACGGTGGCGTCGACATTGGCGATGCCGGTGACGCGGGCGCCGGTGGTGGCGAGCAGCGGGTTGGCGATGGCAAGGTTGATCGCCCCACGCAGCGCCAGATCGAGTTCGCCGGCGCCCAGCGGCACCGAGCCGTTGACGGTGAAGTTCTGGATGTTCTGCCCGGAGATGGTGGCGCGCAGATTGGCCCGGCCGCCGGCGAGCGTGCCGTTGGTGGTGATGTCGAACGGGCCCGCGCCCGAGCTGGCGAGATCGGGATTGCTGAGCCGGGCGACGCGCAAATCGTAATTGCCGGTGGGCGCGGCCGCCGTGCCGCCGATGCGGGCGGTTCCCGCCAGCGTGCCGGAGAGGTTGGCGCTGGGCGCGGCGAGGTTGGCCAGCGACAGCGGCAGCGCGCGCAGATCGACCGACAGGTCGAGCGTCTCGCCGGCCGTGCCCGAGACGGTGGCCGTGCCGCCACTGGCGGAGAGCGCGAAGCGGTCGATGGTCACCGCGCCATTGGCGAGGGTGAAGGTGGCCGGCGCCGTCATCGCCGCATTGAGATTGCCGCGCGCGGCGGTCAGTCGGTCGAGCCGCAGCCGGGCGCCGCCCTCGCGTGGCTCCAAACGGCCAGCGGTGCGCAGCGTCGTGCCCCGCGCGACGGCGTCGAGGGTGAGGTCGGTGCCGGTGGCATTGCCGTTGGCGCGCAGCGAGGCAGTCTCGATGACGACGCCGGACAGATCGACTGCACGCAGGTCGACGGTGCCGTTGACCAGCGGGATGCCGGTCGGGTCGACGACGGTCGCGTCGATATTCGCCGCGCCGACCGAGCGGCCCATGGCCTGCAACCTCTCCGCGCTCGCCTTCACTGCCGCGCGCTGGCGGCCATCGGCGACATCGAGGCGGACATCGGCGTTCAGCCGACCGGCGATCTGCGTCAGCGCCAGGGCGGCGACATCGGCGAGGTCGCCGGCGGCGATGGTGAGGCTGCCCTCGGCGAGATTGTCGGTGCGGAGCGCGACATCGCCCTTCGCCGTCACCGAACCGATGGAGAGATCGAGGCCGGAGAGGCGCCGCGTGCCGTCGGGCTGCGTCGAGAGCCCCGCACTACCCCGCGCGGGCTTGCCGGCGACCTCGCCATCGAGGTTCAGCGTGCCGGCAACGGCTCCCGTGATGTCGGTGGCGGTCACGTCCAACGCGAGGTTGCGGATCGGCCGGCCCTCGGCAGAGCCCTGCGGCACCAGCACCTTCGCCTTGACGCCGAGTTCCTCCAGCGAGCCGGAAAAGGCGGCCTCCGCCTGCGCCGCGCCGGCGAGGCGCGCATCGAGCCGGGCGAGATTGTCGAGCGTCGCCTTGGCGGTGAGGTTGGCGACATCGGTGGCGATGCGCCCATCCACCGTCGCGGCGATGCCTTCGGTGTCGATCTTGAGATTGCTGACGGAGATGGCGTTCGCGCCGTCGCGGGCGAGCGCGCCGTCGACGTTCAGGCTCTTACCGACGAGGCCGTCGAGCTGGGCGATACCGGTCGCGAGCCCGCTCGCCGAGCCGCGCAGATTGAGGCTGGCGTGGGAGAGGTCGGCGGCGGCCGACACAGTGGCGTCGAAGGCGGCGGTGCCAGCTAACGGCCGCCCGGCGAGCGGCGCGAAGGCAGCGAGATCGAGCCGCTCGACCTTCACCTCGCCGTCGATGGCGCTTGCATCGGCGCGGCCGGTGAACTGGCTGGTGAGCGCGGCGAGGCGGATGGTGGCGCCGGTCAGCGCGGCGCGCAGCGGATCCCCACCGGCCGGCAGCGTGCCCGTGGCGTTGAAACTGCCGGAGGCGCCGAGCGCCGACGCGACCTGCGGATCGGTGGCAGTGAGGCCCTGTGCCGTGCCTTCGACCGACAGAGCGAGATTGCCTGCGGCGTCCGGCACGGTGCGCAGCGTCGCGGCGAGCGTGCCGGCGCCATAGCCCATGCCGTCCAGCCCTTCGGCGTCGAGCCGCGCGTCGACGGCGGGGGCTGCAAGCGCGCCCTTGGCCGTGCCGGCGAGGCGCAGGCTGCGCCAAGTCGCGCCCCGCGCCAGCGCGGCAAAGCGGGCGGCATCGCCCAAAGTCGCGTCGAAGGTCAGGTCGGCAGTGTTCGCCGCGTCGAGCGTGCCGCCGGCGGAAGCGTTGAAGCCGGCGGCGCGGGCGGTGAAGCTCTCTATGGCGATGTTACGCTCATCGCTCAGCGTCGCGGAACCGGCAAGCTCCGTGCGGCCCTCGAACAGCGGCGCGAGGTCACTAGGGAGCAGCCGAGCGACGTCGGCGTCGAGGCCGAAGGTCAGGCGGCGGCCCTGCGGCGTGGCGCGGATGCCGGCGGCGCCGCTGACCGCGGCAACGTCGCCGGCGGAGAGCGCCAGCTGCCCATTCCAGGCATCGAGCGGACCGGAGCCCTTCAGTGTCGCTTCGAGCGCGGGCAGCCCCTTCATGCCGGCGGCGCGGGCGATCAGCCCACCGGCCGGCTCGCGGGCGGCGATGTCGAGGTCGAGCCGCTCGCCCTCCGGCGCATAGGCGGCGGAACCCGAGACGCTGCCGGGTTTGTCGCGGCGCTCCAGCGCGAAGGTGAGCGACAGGCCCTGCGCCAGCGAGGCGAGGTCGGCGGAACCGGTGAGCGACAATTGCGCGGCATGGCCGAGCACCGGCTCGTCCAGCGCGATGTCGGGAATGGCGAGCGTCTCGACCCGCACCGGCAGGGCGAAGGACGAGCCGCTATTGCCGGTGGAGGGCTCGGAGGGCGGCAGCTCGGGCCGGCGCTCCAGCTGCACGCGCTGGGCGGCGAGCGTCGTCACGTCGAGCCGGCCGGAGAGCAGCGCCAGCGGGCGCCAGTCGAGCCGCGCACCGTCGATGCGGGCGAACGGCCCTTTGGCGTCGGCAAGCTCGATCGCGCCCACGCCCATGTCGAAGGGGACGAAGCCGGTGATCTCGCGGATATCGACCCGCAGCCCGCCGGACGAGGCCAGCGAGGAGGCGGTGCTTGCCAGCATCGCCTTGCCCGGCGGCGTCTGCAGCACGCCGAAGGCGGCGGCGACCAGCGCGACCAGCAGAAGCAGAGCGAACAAGACGGATCGGAGCGCGCGTTTCATCAGAAGGCCTGCCCCAGACTGACATAGACACCGAAGTCGCCGTCGCCCGGCTCCGGATTAAGCGGGAAGGCAAGGTCGAGGCGCAGCGGGCCGATGGCCGTGTAGTAGCGCAGGCCGACACCGGCCGAATATTTCATGCCGTCGAAGTCCGGCAATTCGGAGGAGAAGGCCGAGCCCATGTCGAGGAAGGGCACGATGCCGATCGTCTCGGTGACACGCCAGCGCGCTTCGATCGAGGCCTCGAAGAAGCTGCGGCCGCCGATGATGATGCCGTCCTCGTTGCGCGGGCTGGCGGACTGGTACTCGTAGCCGCGCAGCGAGCCGCCGCCGCCGACATAGAAGCGGCGCTGCGGCGGGATGTCGAACAGGCCGGCGCCGAAGACGCTGCCCGCCGCCATGCGCCCGGCAAGGATGAGCCGCTTATCCTCGTCGACCGCGTGGTAGGCGGCGAGCGAGGCCTTGATCATGGTCGGCCCGGCGCCGGCATCGCCGAGATAGGCGAAGGGCTCGATGATGCCGGAGGCGCGAATGCCGCGCGAGGGATCGAGCTCGTTGTCGGTACTGTCGTATTTCAGCTCGATGGGGATGCCGACGATGGAATAGTCGCCCGTGCCGTAGCTGTCCTCGACGGTGGAGGCTTCGAGGTCGACGCTGACCTGCAGGCTGAGCTCGTCGCTGTAGCGGTGGCGCACACCGGCCAAAAGAGTAGCGGCCTCGCGGACATACGCATTGGTGACTTCGCGCAGCACCGCGGCCTCTGCGACGAGGTCGTCCTGCGCGGTGTAGATGCCGGGCTTCATGAAGGTGGCGGCGAAGCGGTAGCCGAACGGATCGGCGTCCGGCACGGCTTCCGACTTCTCGCCGAACCAGGACGCCTTGGCGTCCAGGCGCAAAGTCTCGCCGCCGCCGAACAGGTTACGGTGACCCCAATAGGCGTTCACCGCCGAACCGTCCGTCGACGAATAGCTGGCGCCGAAGCCGACATAGCGCGGCTTTCGCGCCGAAACCTCGATATGGATCGGCAGGCTGCCGTCGGGGTCGAGCTTGTCCGCCTCGCGGATGCGCACGCTGGCGATGGACTCGTATTTCAGCAGTCGGCGGCGCAGACGATCCAGCGTGTCCGGCGAATAGAGCGTGCCGGGCGGTATCTCGATGCGCTCCTCGATGAAGCCGGGGGTGAGGAAATCGGCACCCGACACGGTGAATCGGCCGAAGGTGGCGACCGGGCCGGTGGTGACAAAAATGGTGACATCGAGCTGCTTGGTGGCATGGTCGGCGGTGACATCCTTGTCGGCCACCCGGGCGAAGGGGTGACCGGCGCGGCGCCAGTTATCGACCAGCAGCCCCTCCGCCCGCACGATGGCGTCGGCGCGGGCCGGCTCGCCCGGCACGAGGCGGAGGCGCGTGAGCGTCGGCGCGTCGGGGAGCGGGCGGCGGGTGCCGGCCTCGAGGATGGAGATGCGGCCGAAATGGAACAGGGGGCCGGCCGTCACCTCGACCCGCACCGGCACGGGCCCCCGCGCGCGGGCCGCGTCGACGACGTCGAAGATGTTCGGCGCATCCGGCGGGCTGCCGGCCAGCGTTATCGAGATGGTGCCGCCATAATAGCCGGCGGAATAGAGGGCGGCGTTGATGGCGCGCTCATCCGCCAGCGCGCGGCGCACCAGCCCGGCGGCGCCGGCGGGGGCGCGCGCCTTCAGGCTTTCGAGACTGGAGGCGCCTTCGACCGCGGTGCGCAGCGCACTATCGCCGCCCTTCACCTCGATCGCCACCGTGTAGCGCACGGCGTCGGGCACCGGCGGGCCGGCGTCGGCGGTACGCTGGGGATTGAACAGGTTGAAGAACGAGCCGAACAGGCCGGGATTCTCCTGGCCGTCTTCCGACTGGTTCTGCGGGCCGCCGAATATCTGCGCGTGCCCCGGCCCGGACGACAGGCCGAGCGCCATCGTCACGACAAGCATCGCGGGAAGAACATGCGAGGGGCGCGGTTTGGTTCGACCCGCCAATAATCATCTCCCGACTACAGGTTCCGCGACCATTAAAGGAGGCGCACGGGGCGACGACCTTCGATGAAGCCGCGAACCCTAAGTCACGGCTATGAATTTTAGCTTGCCAAAGCCGGCACCCCTCCTGATTGCCGCCCCGAGCGGCGAGCGTCAACCCCGTCGGCGAAGCATGCAAAGTTTTGCGCGCGCCGATCGCGCACCTCCCGCCGGCGGCGGATGGTGGACCGAAGGTAAGATAGGCGGGCGGAGGTTTCGGCGGCGCGCGGCGGATGCCAGCGATATACAATCCATAATGCGATGAAATTCGTAATAGCTACAAGTGCCTACCTAATTCAGTATATCAAGCTTCCCGGCCGGCGATTGCCGCCCGCCCAGCGTATCCGGACTTTTGCCAAATCCGCTTGTTCTGGGAGTTTCCAGATGATATAGGTGCCATGGCACTTTGTAAGCTTGGCATGACCTTACTGAACGTCGGCAGCTTGAGCTGCGGCGAAGTCTAGTGCACGTTCAAATCCTGATTTCTGCCCGTTGTGTTGGTGATGGCAATGTGAAAGCCGGCAGCCAATGTCCCCGCGCGCCGACATCCTCCTGTTGAAGCTTCGGCAGCCAGGCGCCTTGTTGGCGCTGCTGGACCCGCCCGGCGATGCGGACCGCACCACGCTGAGGCAGCTGGCGCAGGCGGTGATCGACTTCGGCGACGACAGGCTGGAGGAAGTGGTCGGCGCGGCGGTGCAGCGGATCGAGGTGCAGCGCCCCTATATCGTCTCCGCCCCCTACCAGGAGACGCAGCTCGACACCCAGACGATGAAGCGGGTGGAGGTGGCCGGCACGAGCCGGCGCTTCGCCGACCTCCTCTGGCTGGACATCGAGGCGACGCTGCGGCTCGACCTCGTCGTCGAGGCGGCGGGCTCGGAGATCCAGTCGCTGACGGCGGCGGAGATCGAGGGCTATGCGAGCCTCGACGAGTTCAAGAGCCGCTTCCACTATCTCGACCTCGCCGGCTTCCTCGCCGAGCGCGGCATCAGCACGGTGGAAGAGCTGCGCGAGCGCGCCCGCTACCTGCTCACCGAGATCAGGCTCAAGCCGAGGCCGGCCTTCGACGCCGGCGACCCCGCCAGCCGCCATGCGGCGACGGTGCAGCTCGGCGCCATCGTGCGGGACGATTTCGACATCGGCGCGGCGCTGCGGGCCCTGAAGGGCGTCCGGCTCGAACTGGCGCAGAGCCAGAGCGTGCGCCCCGAGCTCGGCTTCGGCGCCAGCCGCCGGCGGGCGGCGTCGGCGCTCGCCGCCATCTTCCCGCGCGCCGGCCTGCCCGGCTCGGGAATGACGGCGGCGGAGATCGAGGGGCTCTTCGCCGCCGAGGACCTCCTCGCCCTGTTCGCGGACCCATGACGAGGAAAGGCACCATCATGGCCAGGAGCCCGAGACGACCGGCAGAGCAGGACGACCAGACGCCACCGGACGCGGCGGCGGAGAGCGGCCGGGAAGCCGCCGCCCAGACCGGGCTCGAGGCGCTGAAGGCGCGACGCGAGCGCGAACGCCTGCGCGAGCGCCTGCGGTCGAAGTTCCACTAGCCGGACGACGCGAACGACCGCCCTGCCCGGCTCCGCCCGCGGCGCCGACAGGGCCCATCTGATCGGAGCATTGCAGGCCCCGGCACGAGGGGCACACGACGGCGGAAGGAATGAGCCATGACCGTCCAATATGTCCGCGTGAAAGCAGAATCGGAGCTGTTCTCGCCGCCGGTGCAGGCCTTCGGCAATCTCGGCATCCTCGGCACGGCGAGCGCCGGTCCGCTCAACGAGGCGACGGCGATCACCTCGCCGGCCGAGGCGAAGACCGCGTTCGGCACCGGCGACCTGGTCAACGCCATCGCCCTCGCCTTCAGCCAGACGCCGGGGCCGAGCACGATCTATGCGGTCCGCATCGCCGACGGCGAGGCGAATGCGGACTGGGAAGCGGGCTTCGATGCGATCACCCTCGCCGACGTGCAGATCGTCTGCCTCGCCAACGTGCCGATGACGGCGGACGCCATCGCCGCGACCGCTGCGGTCGCCGGGCCGGTCGCCCAACTCGTGGATCACGTGAAGACGGTGTCGCAGGACGGCGACGGGCGCGAGCGCATCGGCGTCGCCATGCTGGAATCGGGCAAGTCCGATCCCACCCTCGCCGCCAACCTCACCAGCGAGCGCATGGTCTACATCGCGCACAAGAGCGCCGCGGATGCCGCCGCCGCGGTGGCCGGCGTCATCGCCGGCTACGAGCCGCACATCTCGCTGCTGCTCAAGCCGGTGAGCATCGTCAGCGCGCCGTTCTCGCCCACCGAGATCCTCAAGCTCAACGGCGCGGAAGCGTTCGGGCAGGGACCCGCCGGCAAGGGCGTCAACTGGCTGACCGACCCGGCGCTCATCCCCGGCCAGGGCATCTTCCTGGGTGAATCCTACACGGCCGATCCCGTGCCGCTGCGGCCGAAGGGCTACATCGACATCGTCCGCACCCTCGACTTCGTCACCAACATGCTGAAGCGCCGGCTGCTCGGCTCCATCGGCAATGTGCGCATCAGCCGCTCGGGGCTGCGCTCGCTGGTCGGGCAGATGGAGGCGGTGCTGGAGCCGCTGATCGGGCGCGAGATGATCGAGAGCTACAAGGTCACGGTGCCGATCCTGTCGCTGCTCGACCGGGATCCCTCCTCGCTCACCCAGACGCAGATCGACGCGATCAACGAAGCCCAGGCGGCGCGCCGCATCGAGGTGCTGATCGAGGTCGACTATGCCGGCGCGCTGCACCGGCTCGACATCACGCTGAAGTTCACCTGAGGAGCGCCGCCATGCCGGATTGGAACACGCGACTCGAGGTGCTGGTGGACAACAAGTCCGTCACGCCGATCGACTCCTTCACCCCCACTTTCAACACGCCCTACACGGTCGTGCACTCCATCGAGGCCGACAATCTCGGCTATGTGCGCCAGCCGCAGACCTTCACCTTCACCATGACGGTGCGCGCCATCAGCCCGGCGGTGGCGGACCTGACCGAGATGGCGCTGACCGCCAAGGAATTCGCGGTGGCGCTGGCGGAGAAGAAGGGCACGGACTGGGCGTTCAAGGCCATCAAGCTGTCGCGCTGCCGCATCACCTCGGCCAATCCCAGCAATGTGGTGATCGATGGGGTGCCGCAGGCGAGCTTCAACTGCATGGCGCTCCAGCTCAACATCGAGGTGTGAGATGGCGTCGGGGGGCGGCGCGGACGAGCCGGAGGACGGGCTCACCGAGGTGCCGGGCTTCGCCGCCGGCGGGCTGGTCGAGCGCACGGGCATCGCCCTCGTGCACGAGGGCGAATACATCATCCCGGCACCGGGTAGCGAGGCGCTGATCGGGGCGATGCCGGAGGTAGCGGCCGGCACGGCGGTGAATTTCTACTTCCCGGTGGAGGTCGAGGTCGTCGGCGAGCCGACCGAGCAGCAGAAGCGCGCCATGGCCCAGTACGTCTACGAGGAGCTCACGCGCGAATTTGCCAAGAGGGCGCCGTGATGCGCGTCCGGCTGCATGTCCCGGAACTGGCGGATGCGCCGGCGGACTGGAGCCCGCGCGAGCGCAGCCGGCTGATGGAGGTCTGCCGGCGGGCGCAGGCCCGCGCCGTGGCCGAGGCGCAACGCCAGGGGGTGCGCGTCGAACTGGTCTCCGTCCGCACGCGGGTGGCTATCGGAGCGGACGAGACGCCGGCGCCGGAGCCTCAATCCTTCGCGCGGCGCGAGGTGCGCGAGCGCATGGGCGCCGACCGGCACCGCCCCGATCCCGCCGCCGCCCGCTACGAGATACCGAGCTACGGCGCCGAAGGCGCACCGACCCAGATCGCGCTGGAGGACGAACCGGTCGTCTTCGCCGACGAACGGGTCGGGCGCGCGCGCTCCTACGAGATCGGCGGCGATGTGCTGCTGCTGGAGCCGTTCGGCCGTTTTCCGGTGCTCATGTTGGCCGTGGACGACCATCGCTATGCGGAGAGCCCGCGTTACGTGCGCGCCGCCAGCCTGCCGCGGGCGCGGCAATGGGGCGAGGCGCTGTTCGGCGGCGCCGGCTACGTCATCCTGACGCCGAAATCCGGTCCGCCCGTCTTCATCACCGCCGGGCTCGACGCGCCGCTGGCGAAGGACGACCTGCCCGACTTCCCGGACGCCAAGCCGGGCTTCAAGGGCGGGCGCCTGATCGACCCGCACGGCTACGACACGGTGGCGGTGTTCACCGCGGAAGGTACCGCCTTCACCCGCACCGCCCTTATCGGCCGCTGGACGCAGGACATCATCGCCACCGAGCTCGCCCGCCCGTGGCGGCCGCTGCGTTCGGCCGACCTTGCGCTCGCCGCCGAGATCATCGCCGGCAGGGCGGATCAGCAGGACCGCCCGGAGGCGACCGCCGACGCCATCGTGCTGATGGACGTCGAGCTGTTCCGGGCGGTGCCCTGGACCGAGCGGGTCAGATATCTCCAGCTGCTCTCCCGGCTCGGCCTCGACAAGGCGAGGCGCAGCGCGGTCATCGCCATCGTGAAGGCCTGCAACACGACGAGCGAGCTCGACGCCATGCTCGGCGAGATCAGGGCCGCGGGTCTCTACGAGACGCTGTTCGAGGAGATCGACGAGGAGATCTACGAGTTCCTCCAGGCACTGGCGGACTATGCCGTGCCCGCCCCACTCGACGCGGCCTATATCGCCACGCTGTTCCTCGACCAGCTCGGCCTGAAGGCGCCGCAGCGCCCCGGCGAGGAGGGCGAGGAGCCAACGCCGCTCGATGAGGCCTCCCTCGCCTATCAGGGCGTGCGCGGCTGGATCGTCGGCACGCTGAAGAGCCTCACCTTCATGCTGTCGCGGCCCGACAAGGTGATCGAGGGGCTGGGGCAGCTCGCCCGGCTGATATGGACCATCGAGAAGGCGCGCTTCGGCGACCAGGCGGCGCAGTCCGAGCTCGCCACCCTCGCCCGCGCCGTCGGCCACGCCATCGCCAAGGCGATCCGCGGGATGGAACTCGCCGAGGAGCTCGGCCGGCCCTATGCCGGCCGCGGCGGACACAGCCGGGTGGGCCACGACGTCGTCACCCGCCTGCGCTACGCCATGGCGGCCGAGGTGCTGAGCTGGTGCGTCGGCCTCGGCGAGGTCCGGGCGGCGGCGGTGGCACTGCCGAAGGCGTTCGGGGCGCTGGCGGGGCTGCTGAGCGCCATCCTCGCCGGCGGCCGGCTCGCCACGCGGGCGCAGAAGCTGGAGCGCGTGCTCACCCTCCTCGCCTCGGTGTCGAGGCTCGGCGAGACGGCCCGCGTGGCCCGGCTGGTGGAGCTGCTCCCCGCCTCGGAGCTCGCCCGGCTGGAGCGGGTCGTCGCCGGCACCGCCGTCCGCCAGATGGAGGCGGCCGAGCTGGCGGCGGTCAGGAACATCCGCCACGTCCATCAGGCCGTCGGCGGCCAGGTGCCAATAAGGGACCTCGACCGGCTGCAGCGAGCGCTGGAGGCCGCCGACCGGCTGGAGGCGAAGGCGGCGACCGCGGGCCTCGCGCGCGAGGCGGTGCTGCCGGGCTTCCACGCTTTGATGGACCACCTGCCGTGGCGTGGCGAGCAGCTCGTGCGCATCATCGAGGCGGTCCCGGCGGAACGCCTCGCCGAATATCTCCATGCCATGACCTTCGTCCGGCCGGAGCATTTCGCGGCGCTTGGCACCGACTTCTTCCGACTCGCCGCCGGCCATCCCGAGACGCTGCGGCTGCTGACAGAGGCCGGCAGCGGCATCGTGGTCGCGCTGCACGGCAATCTCGGCTCGTTCCACCTGCTCGACGACCTCGCCCGCCGGCTGGCGGCGCGCCGGGCGGAGTTCGGCGATCCGGTGGCCTACCGCCACTTCCTCGACCGATTGGCGCAACACGACCCGCAGGCCCTCGCCCGCATCGCGCCGGAAAGCCTGTTCGACCCGCAGGACATCGCCGCCTGGGAGCGGACCTTCGACGAGGCATTTCCGCGGGTCGAAGGCGCGGCGGTCGAGGGAGCCTCCGCCACCGCCCGGCTGCATCTTCAGGACATGGTCACCGACGCGGTCGGCACGCTTCTGCGCGAGCCCGGCGCGCCGGCGCTCGGCAGCCCGCAATTCGGCACGCGGCTGCACGCCATCGTCCGCGGCATGGTGGAGCGGCAGGGCCTGCCGCAGGGCTACCGGCTGTTCGTCGAGGACACGCTGGCGACGATCACCCGCATGCCGGCCGAGACGGCGGAGATGACGGTCGCCGAGTTCCTGAGCCGCAACCCGCATATCGAGCGCACCTTCAAGGCGCCGTCCGGCGAGATGCTGAGCAAGGTCGGCCGCATCAAGCCGGACCTCGTGCTGATCGAGCCCGGCGGGGGCGTCGTGCTGTGGGACCTGACCTCGCGCACCTCCTCACAGCACCTCGCCAAGACCTCGCTCTACGCCGCCCTGCTGGACGAGTTCGGCACCGTCGGCGGCAAGGCGCGCATCGGCGAGACCTACTGGCAGATCATCCGGCGGGAGATCGAGAGAGGGGTGGTCCGGTGAGCGCGCTGAACTGCCATGTGCCCGCCCGCATCCGCATCGCCGGATCGCCCACGCAGGAGACGTGGGACGCGCTGGAGACGGCGCTGGCGCGGCACTATGCGCGCTCGATCCGGCGCGGGCTGGACGCAATGGGCAATGCGCGCGTCGCGGCCGCCCGGGCGGATGCGCGGGAGCTCCACAGCCCCGCGCGCGAGCACCCGCAGGGTTATCTGATCCCGAGCTATCAGGGCTTCGGCCAGCCGGAGCCGGTGGCGATGGATGCCGGCGCGGCGGTAGCGGCGCCGCCTTCCCTCTCCGGCGAGGAGGCGATCGAGGCGATCCGCCGGCATTATGGCGGCCTCGAAGGCGCGGAGGGCGGGCGGCTCGGCATCTACACGCGGATCGGCGAGGGGATGCTGCAGCTGCACGTCGCCGTGGCCGGCCCCGACGGCAAGGTGCGCCTGCAGGGCTACCGCCTCTTCGTCGAGCGCGGCGCGGAGCAGATGCCGGCGCGGCTGGAGCCGGGCACCTACCACATGGTGCTGCGGGCCGGCCTCTCCGGCCATCTCTACCGCGGCGGCCGGGTGGTGAGCCGCTGGCGGAACCCGGAGAATTACGACCTCTCCGTCAATTTCCTGGTTCCGCAGGAGGACGGTATCGAGGAGGTGGTGGTGCGCGGCAGGGGGCCGCGCTTCTTCGCCCGCCTGTCGGGGATCGTCCCCCTCGGGCCGGACGAGCCGGCGGCCGGCGCCACCCGCAGCTATCGCGCCGGGATCGAGATCTGGCGCGAGGACGAGGCCGGCGCCTTCACGCTCGTGCCCGGCCTGGCGCTGATCTACGCCTCCGTCACCTATGAGTGGACGATCAGCCGGATCGAGAAGGGGCCGGCCGGCGAGGTGCGCACACCGATCCGCAACGCCACCACCGACATCGCCTTCCTGACCCATGTCTGGGAGAAGCCCGGCGACTACGACGTCGCCTGCACCGTCGGGCTGAAGGACAGGGCGGCCTCCCCGGTGAAGGCGATCGAACATCTGCGCGAGAAGGTGCTCGACCCCGACATCAAGCTGGCGAGGGAGCTCGCCCAGCTCGAAGCCGCCGAGGAACAGCTCGGCGCCTCCATCTGGCTCACGCCGCAGGCGGCCATCGCCGCGCTGGAGAAGCAGATCGAGGACGCCAAGGCCGACCCGGCCGGCAACGAGGCGCTGATCCAGGCGCTGGAGAAGCTGCTCGCCGATGCCCGGCACCGGCTCGGCGACGGCCTGCAGCGCACCGCCTCCCGCCTGCGCGCCGTATTCATCGAGCGGCGGACGTCGCAGGTCATGCCGCTCGCGCTCTATCTGGCGCCGCTGAAGGTCGACCTCGTCGATCCCGTGCGACCCCATCGCTGGCGCCTCGTGGACCTCACCTATCCCGCCTTCTACGCCAGCTTCGAGGGCAGCGGCGCCACGGTGCGCGAGGCGATACTGGCGGCGTTCGAGGCGGGGCGTACCAGCCTCAGGGCCACCTACCCGCCGGGCGAAATCCTCGCCTCCATCGATTTTCCCGAGCTCGCCACCTACGGAATCTCGCCCTTCAGCGTCACCATCGAGACCGAGAGCTGGCAGCGCACGGCCTTCGAGTGGCTGAGCTTCGGTGCGCAGGTCGCCGGTGGGCTCGCGCTCACTGCCAGCCTCGTCTTTCCGCCCACCTCGGTGGCGGTGGGCGCTCTCGTCCTCGCCAGCGCCGTGCTGGCGATCGGCGCCGGCGTCGGCAACATCGCCGCCCGCATCCAAAGCGGCAGCTTCGCCTGGGACGCGGCGGCCGTGGCGGACATCGTCGCCATCGCCGCCTCGCTGACGGTGATCGGCGGGACCGTCGTGCGCGGCGCGGCGAGCGGCGTGCGCTCGGCGATCCAGGCGGGCGCGGAGATCGAGGTCGCGCAGGCGAGCCGGCTCGCCCAGCTCATGAAGGCGCAGCGCGCCATGATGTACATGGGCATCGGCGGCGACGTGTCGAGCGGCGTGCTGCTCAGCTACGACACCTATGTCCAGATGCGCGACATCGATGCGGTGATCGGCGCCGGGGCGCGCGCCGACTACCAGCGCATCTACGGCGCCGAGGAAGGGGCGCGCCGCTACGAGCGCGAGCGCATCGCCCGCATCATCGGCATCCTGACCCGCGCCGCCCTGCAGGGGGCGCTGATCCTGGTCTCGCTGCGCCGCGGCGTGCAGGGGATAGGCGAGCCGGCAGGCGCCGCCGGCGGCGCTCCCGCTCTCCCCGCGCCGCCATCGCCCGCCATCGCCGCGGCCACCACCGCCGAAGCCTATGTCGCCGCGGTGAGAGCCGATGCCGCCTCTCCGGCGGCACGCTCGCGCAACTGGGACCATGTGCGCTTTCCGCGCCCGCCGCGCGGCTATCGCTGGCAGCCGGGCGACCCGATCGATGCGCCGAACCTCACGGGCGGCTACCCCGACTATGACAGCACGGCGCGTCCCCGCTACTGGAGGAACCGGGCCGAGTTCGAGATCCGGGACCGCGCCGGCGGCGCCTCCGCCCATGAGCCGAATTCGCCCGACGCGGTGAAGCGCCTGTCCGACGCCCAGTTGCAGACGATGCGCACCAGCGGACTGGCGCCGGCCGATCCGCACTTCGCCGGGCGCACCATGGAGCTCGAGCACTGGGGCGTGCCCCAGCGGGTGCGCGACTGGCTGATCGCGACGGGCTTCTCGCGGGAGGAAGCCCGCCGGCTCACGCGGGTCTCCGATCCGAACATGCTGCTGGAGGTTGCGCCGCTGGAGCACGCCTTCTTCGACGCCGAGGCGCAGAGCTTCGGGCGGGCGCGCGCGGACGTGGAGGGCGGGACATTCCCCGGCACGATCGCGGCGGATGTGCGCAACACCCGCCCGCTCGCGCCGATGGACGACGCCACCATCATCCGCATCGTCGACACCGCCCGGACCCGCCACCTCGACTGGAACGCCAATCGCGGGAGCCGGCAATTGCGCGACCATCTGCGCACCGAGATCAACCTGCGCAACCTGCAGGTGACCCCGCCATGAAGGCCGACATCCGCCCCGTCGCCATCACCGATGGAGGCCCGCCATGCCCGCCGGCGTGAACCTGCCCGTCATGATCGGGGCGCTGCCGCTGCTCTACGTGCAGAACATGACGCTGACCGAGGGCTACCGGATCGAGCGCATCGCCGGCAGCAAGTTCTCGCAGGCCGTCGGCCCGACGACCAAGCAGATCGTCATCGAGGCGATGCTGCTCGGGCGCGAGCGGATGCTGATGATGAAGGCGCTGGAGGCGATGGCGCTGACCTCGCGCCTGCTGGTCGCCATGGCGGCTCCGGCGCTGAAGACCACCGGCCTGCCGGTGGTCTCCGGCATGACCATCAGCCTCGACATGCAGATCACCGACCTGCGCTTCACCCAGAACGTCTCCAAGCGCGAGGCGATCGACGTCTCGATCACGCTGATCCACGTGCCGCGCTCCAGCCTGACCGCGATCCTCGGCGAGGCCGCCGACCTCGCGCTCGCCGCAGGCAGCCTCGCCATACCGAGCGGGCCGGGCCCGAGCCCGGTCAGCCGAAGCCCCGGATGAGGAACGGCCATGTCCGGAGAGCCCGCATTCCTGCCATTGCCGATCGATGCCGACGAGGGCTTCCCGCAGGCCTTCCTGCTGGCCTTCCTCGGCGCGACCTACGTGCTGTCCTTCTACGTCAACATCGCCGAGGGCACCGCGCCGGACGCGCAGGGCTTCTACGAGCTGCCCGCCGACCGCGCCTTCATGGTGCTCACCGTCGCCCGGCAGAGCGTGGACGGGCCGGTGATCCTCACCCGGCGCAAGCTGGTCCGGCAGCAGGTCGTCGAAGCCGGCGAGCTGCTGCTGCGCTTCACCGCCATGAAGGTGGCGCGGCTCAATCTGAACGGCGTCGGCGCCCACGGCTCGGTCGTCAAGGGAGAGGTGGCACCGCGATGGGCTTCATAATCTGGTACAGCGTCGAGATCGGCGAGGACAAGGAGGCCGGCCCGCTGGGCGGGGTCGCCGGCGCAGCCGCGGGTGCCGCCGCCGCCATGGCCGGCATCGCCGGGCTGCCGCTGAAGGTCTCCAACGACGTCAAGAGCGGCCAGTACATCGTCGATGCCGAGATCGCCACCTCGCAAGTCATGGGCGCGTCCATCGGCACCTTCGAGATCACGCTGTTCGACTTGCCGGAGAAGGTTGGCGACCTCCTGGTCAAGGAGGCCGGCACGGCGCTGGCCTCCGGAAAGCCGCTGAAGGCCGAGATCCGACTCGGCTATTTTGACGAGGCCCTCAGCTTCCCGCGCCCCGGCCCGGTGATGACCGGAGCCGTCGAGCGCGTGGAATCAAGCGTCGATGCCGGCGGGCGGCTGGTCACGCGGCTGCGCGGCTTCGAGCGCACCGGCTGGCGGCTGCGAAAGCTGGGCAATTTCTACGTCGGCATGCCCGGTCCGGTCTCGGCCGTCGAGTTCGTCCGCTGGATCTGCAAGAAGAGCAAGGTCGGCGTCGGCACGCTCGACGGCCTCGAAACCGGGCTCAGGAACTTCACCCTCACCGGGCTCGACGGGGTGCAGGGCCTCGGCGAGCTGGCCCGGCGGTCCAACGTGCCGCTGGCGATCGCCGACGACGAGGTGGTGCTCGGCAAGGCGGTGGGCAGCGTCGCCACCGGGGTGAAGCTGTCCCCCGCCGACAGCATCATCTCCTGCGATCCGCAGATGCTGCCGCGCGACGCCAAGGCGGCGGCGCCGAACGGCGGCACCACGGCGAGCGTCGCCACCGCCTACCGGCTGAAGGTCCTCGGCCAGCCGCGGCTGAAGCTCGGCCAGACGGTGGAGCTCGACATCAAGCCACGCCCGCCCGGCACGCTGCGCATCGAAAGCCTCAGCCATCATTTCTCGTCGCGTGAGGGCTACACCAGCGAGCTGCTGGCCGTCGTGGCCGAGGCCGGCAAGGTGCGCCCGGAGACCGGAGCGGCGGCGGTGGTGGCGCGCCTGCACGATGTGGTCGAGCAGAGCGCCGATAAGCGCCGCGCCATCGACGTCGGCGAGGTCAGCGCCGTCAAGCCGGCGGGGGAAGGCAAGCACCTCGCCACGCTGAACTACGGCCAGTCCGTGCCCGCCGCCGCCATCGCCCCCAGCGTCGACACGCCCATCGATCCCGGCACCCAGCTGCACGACAAGCCGGTCGCCTCGCCCTTCGCCTTCGACCGCTGCGGCCTCTTAGTGCCGGTCTATCCGAAGATGCGCGCCCTCCTCGCCCATCACCGCCACGAGGCCAACGACGCGGTGGTGACCGGCTTCCTGTTCGGCGAGAACCCGCGCATGACGCCGCCCGAGGGCAAGGTCGGCGACTGGTGGCTGTGCCTGCCGACCCAACTCGGCCCGGACGGCCTGCCGGCGGGCAAGGCGGCCAACGACCTCACCGACGCCTCCGGCATGCGGGTGGTGCAGGCCAAGGGGCTGCACATCCAGGTCGGCGAGGCGCTGGCCGCCACCGTGGGCAGCCGCCCCTCCCCGCCCTCCGACGCCTCCGTCGTCATCGAGCACCAGAGCGGCACCACCATCACCATCGACGCCACCGGCAAGGTGGAGGTGCTCACCCGCGGCAAGGACATCACCCTGAGCAACGGGCTCGTCTCCGTGGGCCTCAGCGGCCCGACCGTGGGGGTCAAATGAGCAGGGTCCTCACCATGGCCGCCGCGATCGCCTGCCCGCATGGCGGCATGGCGACCATCACCTCCGGCCGCAGCAAGCTGACCGTCGACGGCAGCCCGGTGCTGACGGCCGCCGATCTCGTCGGCGCGTCCTTCCTGGGATGCACCAACGCAGGTCCCGGCCTCGTGCCCTGCAAGACGATCGTGTCCGTCGTCGCCGGCCTGTCGGCCCGCCTGCTGGTGGACGGCCAGCCGGTGCTGCTCGACACCGCGACCGGCCTCACCGACGGCCTGCCCGGCCCCTTCCCCTGGACCGTGCGCTCGGCCGGACAGACCAAGCTGGAGGCCGAGTGATGCCCCCGCCCCTCCCCCCCGACCGGCTCGGCACCGGGCTTCGCCTCGACCGCGGCGACCTCGTCTTCGATGCGGCGCGTCGACTGGAGACGGTCGAGGGCCGGGCCAACCTCACCCAGGCGCTGGCCCTGCGCATCCTCACCGCCTATGGCAGCGACCCGTTCCATGCCACCTATGGCCTCGACCTGCAGCAGGTCTTCGCCGGCCCCAACGGCCCGCGCGCGGCGGCGGAGCTTGTGCGCATGAACCTCGTGCGCACCCTCGGCACCGATCCGCGCGTGGCGGAGATCCGCCGCATCCAGTTCGACGGCTCGGACACGCCGAGCCAGCTGGTGCGCCGTGGCCGCGGCTGGCCGGTGACGGTGGAGATCGTCACCATCGACGACGAGACCCTTGTCCTCAACACCAGCGTTGGAGGGTGACGTGGCCGATTACGGCATCCGTCCCGAAGGCTTCGCCATCAAGCCGCTCGACGTGATCCTGGAGGAGAGCGCGGCGCGGGCGCGCGCCATCTTCGGGGAGGATGTCGATCTCACCGAGACCAGCCCGCTGCGCAAGATCATCGAGGTGGTCGCGGCGGAGGACGGCGAGATCTGGAAGGCGCAGGAGGACCTCTACTACGCCCAGTTCGCCGCCACCTCGTCCGGCGACGCGCTGGACCTGATCGGCATGGAGCTCGGCATCGCCCGGCGCCGCAAGCCGGCGCTCGGCCGGGTGAGGCTGACCATTGACGGCGCGGTGGAAGGACGGCGCTACGGGCTTCCCGCCGGCGTGCCCCTCGTCACCAACCGGCCGGGCCAGCTGTTCCACACGCTCCGCCCGGTCGTGCTCACCAAGGCCGCGCCGGCGGCGGAGGCCGATGCGGCCGGCTTCGAGGGGCTAGACGGCGGCAACATCCCGGCCTCGGCCATCGTCGGCGTCGACGCGGCCTATGTGGAATGCTCGCTCCAGTTCGGCGCCGGCGTCTCGCTCGCGGCGACCAACCCCGAGCCGTTCAAGGAGGGAGACAAGGAAGAGGACGAGACCTACCGCACCCGGCTCATTGGCGTGCCGCGCTCGCTGTGGACGCTGGAGAGCGTGCGCCGCGCCGCGGCCGACGTCGCCGGCGTCACCGACGTGCTGCTCTCCGACCCGCTCGGCGGCGTCGACGTCACCCAGAGCGTGTTCAACGAGTTCGCCTTCACCGAGCGCCCGTTCAGCAGCGAGCGGCGCTTCGGCGAGCTGTATTTCTTCGACGTGGTGGTGGCGCACGAGCCGCACTGGCCGTGGCGCACGCTCGGGCAGGTGCCGGGCATCCAGGACCGGGTGCGGGAGGCGATCGACCGCGTGCGCCCCGTGGGCATCTTCCCGAACATCGTGCAGGCCGACCATATCGAGGTCGCGGTGAAGGCCCGCGTGGTCATCGAGCCCGGCTACAATCCCGACGTCGTGCTGGCCTCCACCCGCCAGCGGCTGCTCGGCGACATCGGCGCGCTGAAGCTCGGCGGCGACCTGCTCTACAGCCAGGTGATGCGGGCCGTCGTCGAGCAGCCGGGCGTGGTGGACGTGCAGAACCTTCGCCTGCGGCGCTGCCCGCCCGGCTTCGGGCGGATCAGCTTCGGCCGCGTGCAGCACCAGGCCGAGCTGATCGAGGCCGGCCCGGGCGAGAACCTCACGCTCGGCCCGACCGAGATCGCGGTGTTCGCGCTCGACGGCGAGCTCAACGACCTGGAGGTCGTGCGGCGATGAGCATGCTCGCGGCAACGGCGATGGCCGCACGCCTGACTGCGCCGTTCGGGCGCGGGGCGGACAATCTCGTGCTGGCGCTCGACGCCACCGAGAAGGCCGAGACCGCCGCCGTCGCCGCCTACGACTTCAACCGGCACAGGGCGCTGTACGATGCCGATCCCGCTCCGCGCTACGTCGTCACCGCCCTCGCCGAGCTGACGGCCGAGGCCACATTGAGCATCGGCTACGAGGTGCGGCCCGCCCCGGACGCGGCGCCCGTCGCGCGGACCGTGACGGTGAAGGTGCCGGCCGGGAAGATCGCCGGCACCTCCGTGCCGCTCGACCTCGGCGCCGACGAGGGGCCGGGCGTGCGCCTCACCCGCCTGAGCATGAGCCCACCGCCGGCCGCGCCGGGGCGGGTCGAGACGCTGTGGAGCCTAACCGCCCTGCTCGGCAACATGGCTAAGCTGCTGTGGGCGGTCGGCACCGAGCGCGACCGGCTGCGCCGGCAGGCGGCGCTGATCCTGCGGCAGAAGACTCTGGCGGAAGCGACGGGCGGCAGCCTGGACCTCATCGGCTACGGGCTCGGCGTACCGCGCTTTCCGCCGCTCAATCACGGCTTCGACGCCCATACCGTCGCCCTCTACGCGCTGGACGATCCGGAAGGCAGCACGGCGGTTGCCGACACCACGGCGCTGCATGGCCGGCCGGGACATCCCGGCACCACCACCGGCCTCGTCACCCGCGGCGTGCCCGGGCGCTTCCGCACCGGCTTCGCCTTCGCCGGCGGCAGCGCGGAGATCCGCGTGGCCGATCATGCCGACTTCGCCGTGCCGGCGGAACGGAACCTGACGGTCGAGGCCTTCGTGAAGCCAAGCGGCAAAGTCGCCGGGCTCATCGCGGGCAAATGCGCGGACCCGGACGCTATGGCGGCGGGCTGGGCGCTCGGCATCGGCGAATTCGGACGCGGCATCGACAACAATGTGCGCCTCGTGCTGTGCGACGGCAGCCGGAAGCTGGCGCTCTTCGCCGACCGGAGCCTCCCGGCCGGGCGGTTCGGCCATGTCGCCGGCGTGCTCGACCGGGCGCTGGGCGAGGCGCGGCTGCTGATCGACGGCGAGGTGGCGGCGCGCCTGCCGCTGCGCCAGGAACAGGACGAGCAGCAGGACGAGCTGGGTGCGCTCACCAATGGCGAGCCGCTGCGGATCGGGACCGGCCTTGCCGGCGTCATGGACGAGGTGCGCCTCTCCAACGTCGCGCGCGCGGACTTCGCGCCGGTGCTCGGCGAATCCGATGCCAGCTATCATGACCGCCTCGTCGTGTTCCGCCGCTGGACGCTGCCGACGCCGGCGCGCCTGCAGGAGGTGCTCAACGCCGCGGTCGGCGAGATCGGCGGCCAGAAGGATCCCATCGTCGTCGCCGGCGCCGACGCCTCGGTGCTGGGCTGCAGCGTCGACATCCGCACCCTGCCGGAGAGCCTCGCGCCCGGGGAAAGCCTCAACGCGGCAGGCGAACGCGGCGCGCGGGAGGCCGAGAGCGTCGGCACCCGGATGGACGATGCCGGCTTCGAGTGGAGGCTGCTCGCTGCCCATGCGGACATGCCCGGCCTCGCCTTCGACCTGCCTCCGCTGCAGGCCTCCGCGCCGGGCGATCCGCCGGCCGACACCCGCCGCATGCAGGCCTCCCTGCTGGCGCCGCTGGACGATCTCGCCGCCCGTGCCGCCGCCGGCGCCCCAGCCGGCAGCCGCCTCGTCGTCGCCTCGGCCTTCACCCCGCGCGCCGACGATCTGCGCGCGACGGGACGGGCGCTGCATCTGCGCCACACCACGCTCGATCCGGGGCGCCTCGCCGCCCTCGCCCATGCCGCGGGATTCGACTTCGTCCGGCGGCTGCCCGTCAGCGACCTCGTCTATGCGGCGATGGCGCCGGCGCAGCCCGTCGTCATCCGGCCGAAGGACCCTGCGGTCCCGGTGCTCGGCGCCGATCTGCGCGAGGGCGGCACGCTCGCCTTCGTGGCCGAGCCCGCCCCGGTCCTCGGCCTCTCCTATGCCTGGAGCATCGTGCCCTGCGGGCGGGGGCGGCTCGCCTTCGCCGCGCCGGCGACGACCGGACGTTCGGTCAGCGTCAAGGCCACCGCGCCGGGCACGGTGACGCTGCGCTGCGAGATCGCGTTCAAGGGAGCGACCTATGCGGCCTCGCGCCGGCTCCGCATCGCCCCCGCCGACCTCGAGGACGGCGCCACCATCGGCCACGACGGCACGCGCGGCGTCCCTGCCGGCATCGCGCAGGAGCCGGACGGCTTCTTCCATCCGGCGCTGCTCGTCACCTTCGACGATCCCGCGGTGACCGCCGCCGAGCTGGGCACGCGCCGCATGCAGGCGCCGCTGGCGGAAAGGCTGAGGCGGCTGCTCGGCTTCCTCGCCGAAGAAGCGCCGGGAACGAAGCTGACCTTGCAGCAGGGCTACCTCGCGGGCGATCCCGGGCTGCGCGGCGCGGGGCGCCAGCTGACCCTCGCGCATCCGACGGTCGCGGCCAGTAAATTGGCGGCCATGGCGCACATGACCGGCTTCACCCATGTCGAGCGGCAGGGCAACGCCGTCCTCGTAAGGCAGCGGCCGGAAATGCCGGTCATCGTCTCCGGCGCCGGGACCGCCGCCGAGGGAGAAGCGTTGACGATGGCCGTCTCGCCGCGCGCCGGCACGGCGGCGGTGCTTTCCCGCGGGACCACCGCGTACGTGGCGAATGCCGCCTCCGACACGGTCAGCGAGATCGATGCGGCCACCGGCAAGATCCGCCGCGCCTTCAAGGTGGGCTGGGGTCCCTGCGCCCTCGCCCTATCGCCGGACGGCAAGCGCCTGTTCACCGCCGACCGCCCGGGCGGCACGATCTCCGCCATCAACGTCGCCAGCGGCGCGGTGACCTCGGCGCCGGTCGGCGCGGAGCCCGTCGCCCTCGTCCACCACCCCTCGCAGCCGCGCCTCTATGTGGCGTGCCGCGAGGCCGGGAGGCTGGTCGAGCTCGACAGCGCGACGCTGGCGGTGCGTGCGAGCGTGAACGTCGCCGCGCCGGCCGCGCTCGCCATGCAGCCGAACGGCGCCGCCCTGTGGATCGGTGCCGACGACGGCTCGCTGCGCCGTGCCACGCTGAACCCGCTGACGCTGGGCGGCCCGCTGCAGCTTCCGGGCGCACCGGCCGCGCTCGCGATATCCGACGACAATGCCCGCCTCTATGCCGCCTGCCCGGCGCCCGGGCGGCTCGCCATCGTCGACGCCACCGCCTCAACGCTTCTCGGCACGGCCGAGGCGGGCCTCCGGCCGGGGCTGGTCGCCACCGGCACCGGCGGACGGGTGGCGGTGGTCGACATCGCCCCCGGCACCGAGCGGCTGCATCTCCTGCAGGCAAGCGCCGCCGCGCCCTTCGTGACCGCTACCGCCAGCGTCGGCGTGCGCGGCGAGCCGGCGGGCATGGCGGTGGAGCCGGCCCGGATCTATGTGGCGAGCCGGCGCGACGATCTCGTCAGCGTCGTCGCCACCGCGCCCATCGTCGGCATCGAGGCCTCCTGGCGCCTCGGCACCGGCCTCGGCGAGCGGCTGTCCTGGGCGCTGCGCGCCGGCCGCGGCTACGCCCTGACACCGAGCAGCACCAGCACGCCGACGGTGACGGTTTCGAGCCGCGGTTCCGGCCGGGGCGTCGTCCGCGCCAGCTACATGGCGCAGGACGGCGGCGAGCCCTACAGCTTCGACGTCCGCCTCGACACCGAACGGGTGCCGCCAACCGCCACCATCAGCCGGCGGCAATACGAGCTGATCATGAACATCGTCAGCGCCTTCGTGCCGATCGGCGTGGAGGCGCGCACGCGGGCGATCCGCGACCGCGTCGAGGGCCACGGGGCGGGCCTCGCCAGCGAGGCGCCGATCTACACCTTCCCGAACTTCCGCGTCCGAGGACCGACGCCGCGACGCATTTCAAGGGAGTGACGAATGGCCATCACCTACACGCCGCTGTTCACCCATGAGGACTGGATCGACAATGTCGACCGGGTCCAGGCCGGCGGCCCGAACGGCTTCAACATCCGGTTCAACGGCATTTCGGAGGAGTTCGGCAAGCTCTCGACGGTGGTGGAATCCATCAGCTCGGCGATCGCCAACGGACCGCGCCTCGTGAACCTGCCGGTGGAGAACGACGAACTGGTGCAGGTTCCGGCGAACGGCGCCGCCGGGCCGTTCAAGATCGACGAATACGACCGCACCCTGCTGCCGCCGAACATCGACCGCGTCTATTTCGCGACGATCTTCCACCGCGCCGGCAGCACCAACATCCGTCATTGCATCCTGTATCGGCAGGAATCGAACCGCGTGACGGTGAACATCCAGTTCTTCAACCACGACGCCACAACGACCTCGCAGTTCTTCTTCCGGATCATGACGTTCACCCTCTAGCGGTCCGCGCAGCAGGATCAGGAGGCGAGACGATGGCCTTTGCGATCTATCCCGATGTCGACACGGCCGCGCTGCTCGGCAAGCCGGCGCTGGCGCCGATCAACCTCGCCGCGGGCGAGGAGATGGCCGTGTTCGCCCCGCTGGCGGCACTGATCGGGCCGGGCTCGGCCATGCATCTGCGCATCGCCGTGTCGGGCAGCCCGGTGCCGGCCGGCGCGCAGCCGACCATCGAGCTGCTGGCGCAGGAGCCGGACGCCTTCGGCGGCGACCCGAGGAAGATCGACCCGGACGTCGCGATCAGCCCGGCGACCGCGGTGCCGATCTCCGGCGGCCTCGCTCCGGTGGCGGCGCGCGCCCACTTCACCCCGCCCTATACGGACAACGTCTATCGGCTCACCGTGGTGATCGATGTTGCCGGCACGAGGCTCTGGATCCGCATCACCAACACCACAGGGATGCCGCGCGATTTCGTCTGGGTCGTCGCCGACAACGAGCCCGAGACGCGCCAGCCCTGGATACACGCCACGCTGGGCAATACTGTCCCCGCCAACATCGCCTTCGAGGCGGTCACCGGCGAGACCAGGACGGCGCAGCCGATCGCCGTCACCAATCGCGGCACCGGCCCCACGACCGTGCCGACGGTAGCGCCCCCGCTCGGCGCGCCCTACAGCCTGACCGGCCTGCCGGCGGTGCTCGGCCCCAATCCGGCGGCGACGGCGCAGGTGCGCATCAGCTTCCACGCCCCCGGCGATCCCGGGCAGATTCCGCCGGCGAGCTTCAGCTTCGTCACCGCCGACAAGCTTGACCCCGGCCCGTTCGGCCCCGGCCACAACAACACGTTCAGCCTCAGCGCGCGGGCGGTGCCGCCGCCCGGTCACCTGCGCGTGCCCGACCTGTCGGGGAAGAACAATTCCGACTGCATAGCGGCGATCCACGCCGCCGGCTTCAAGGCTCGCATCCTCGGCCTCTCCAGCCTCTCCGGGGTCGGGCTCTGCACCAGGCAGAAGCCGCTAGCCGGAAAGTTCATCCGGGCGGGCGAACGGGTACGGGCCTATATGGCGGCGCCCGTGGTCAGCGACGGCCAGGCCCTGCACGACGACGATCTCGGCAGCGGCACCAGCCTGCCCGGTGACTGGCCGCCGGATTGAACGGGACGAGCGAGCACCGGGACATGCAGCCATGAACCCCATGATCTATCCCACCAGCGACACCGCGGCGCTGCTCGGCAAGCCGGCCTTCGCGCCGATAAGCCTCGCGGCCGGCGAGGACATGGCGGTGTTCGCCCCGTTCGAGGTACTGCTGGGATCGGACCTCGCCACCCACCTGCGCATCGCCATGTCGGGGCCGGCGGTGCCGGCCGACACGCCGCCGACCATCGAGCTTCTGGCGCAGGAGCCGAACGCGCTGGGCGGCGATCCGACCAGGATCGACCCGCGCACGGCGACGAGCGTGGGAACGGCGGTCGCGCTGTCGGGCGGGCTCAGCCCGGTGGCGGCGCGCGCCTTCTTCACGCCGCCCTATACGGACAACGTCTATCTTCTCACCGTGCTGGTCGACGTGCCCGACACTAGGCTCTGGCTGCGCATCGGCAATGCCACCGGCATCGCCCGCGATTTCGTCTGGGTCGTCGCCGACAAGGCGGAGAAGACCCGCCAGCCCTGGATGCATGTCGAGCCTGCCGCCGTCGCCCTGCAGACCGTGACCAACCAGACCGTACGGCGGGAGCTGCGCATCGCCAATCGCGGCACGGGCGACCTCGTGGTGGACGGCCTGTCGCCCGGCTTCCCCGACGGTCCCTATGAGACCGCCGTCACGCCGGAAACGCTGACGATCGGCCCGAATTCCTCGGGCGTGCTCCGCCTTGAGCTGGCTGCCGGCACCCAGGCCGTCGCGCCGCTGACGATCGCGCAACAGGTCGACTGCAACGATCCCGGTCCCTTCGGCGCCGCCGGCCATAACCGCGAGGTCGCCCTCTCGCTCGGCGTGGAGATGGGGGGGCCGCGCTTCCGGCCGCCGCCGGACGAGTTCTCGCCCAAGCGCGGCCCGCACAGCAATGACGAGACCGGCGAACCGGGCTGCCGGGTGACGCTCTCCGGCAGCAATTTCGACGGGCCGGATCTCGCCGTCCTGTTCGACGAGGTTGATGCGAGCGGCTGGATCATGCGCCACAGCCCCTCGGAGATCGAGGTCGCCGTGCCGCCGATGACGGCACCGCGCGAGGTCCACATCACCGTACGGGTCAACGGCCTTGCCGCGGTCAGCGAGGAGGAATTCGCGGTCGTGCCGCAGCCGGTCGTCGAGGAATTCGAGGGCATGCGCTTCGCCAACATGCTGGATCCCTCGAACACGGAGTTCACCATCCTCGGCAGCAACTTCGTCACCGATGTCGAGGGCCGGGTCGGCGCGGCGCTGAGCTTCCCGAGCGTGGCGGACGGGTTCATCCGGCTCGACATCCTCACGTTCACCAATACCCGGATGAGGGTGAAGTTTCCGCAGGTGCCCAACTTCCATCGCTTCATCGGCGAGACCGGCTTCGTCGTCGTCACCCGCAGCGACGACGGGCGCGGCGAGCTCGAATTCTTCCTCGAAGGCCTCTAGCCCGCGCGCCCCTCACTGCGTGGCGGGCTTGCCCATATCCGCCACCAGCACCGGCTTGTCGCGGTAGCGGTCGGCGAAGAGGCGCTTGAGGTTCTCGATCTTCGGCAGGTCGTTGATCACGATGTAGGGATAGGTCGGATTGTTGGTCAGGAAATCCTGGTGATAGGCCTCGGCCGGGAAGAAGGGCTTGCCCGGCTCGATCTTGGTGACGATCGCCGCATCGAACACACGCGCCTGGTTGAGCTGGGCGATGTACGCCTTGGCGATCTTCGCCTGCTCGTCATTCAGCGGGAAGATCGCCGAACGGTACTGCGTGCCGCGATCCGGGCCCTGGCGGTTGAGCTGTGTCGGGTCATGCGCCACCGAGAAGTAGATCTGCAGGATCTTGCCGTAGCTGACCTTGCGCGGATCGAAGGTGACCTTCACCGCCTCCGCGTGGCCGGTGGTGCCGGTGCCGACGAGCTCATACTGCGCCTTCGACTGGTCGCCACCGGCATAGCCGGAGACGGCACCCGAGACGCCCTCCACGTGCTGGAACACGCCCTGCACGCCCCAGAAGCAGCCGCCGGCGAGGACCGCGACCTCCTGGTCCTTGGGGGCGGTCTCGTCGAGCGCGGGTGCGGGAATGGCGATCCCCTCCTCGGCCGAGGCGGGGATGATGCGGGCGACACCGGCGAGCGCCAGCAGGGCGGCGCCGACAAAGAGGAAAGAGGACGCTTTCATCAGGTCTCTCCGGATGTGGTCGGCTGTCTTCAGCCGAAGGTGAAGGCGTAGGCCTCGACGCCGGGGTCGAGGAAGCGGATCTCGAAGGTGCGCTCGCCGATCTCGCCGGGCTGGCGGATGAGCTGGTAGAGGCGCTGGCCGGTGACCACCCCCTCCCCCTGCGCATCGACGTCCATCCCGTGCGCGTCGCCCGGCGGCTTGCCGTCGAGCGTGACGCGGAAGCGCACCGGCTTGCCCTGCGCCCCGGGGCCGAGCACGAGGTGCAGGTCGCGGGCATGGAAGCGGTAGACGATGGCGCCGTCCGCCGCGTCGAGGCTGGCCTGCTCGGCGCCGATGGTCCATTTGCCGACGAGGCCCCATTCGTTGAGACGCGGATCGCCGGCGGCATAGTCCTTCGGCTCGCCCTGCGCCGCGCCGCCCGGCGAGACGAAGTTCTCGGCGCGCTCGAAGCCGATATAGGTCTCGGGCGACATCACGTCCTTCATGTCGGAGGCCGCCTCGGCGCCGGTGGCCTTCACATCGACGATGCCGGAGGCGACGTTCTTGTGCCCGGCCTCCGCCAGCAATTGCTGGATCACCTGCTCGGACCGATCGTAGCCGCCCTCGCCGAAATGGTGGTGGCGGATGCGGCCCCCGGCGTCGATGAAGTAGTGCGCCGGCCAGTACTGGTTCTTGAAGGCGCGCCAGATGGCGTAGTCGTTGTCGATGGCGACGGGGTAGTCGATCTTCAGGTCGGCGACCGCCTTCCTGACGTTGTCGACGTCACGCTCGAAGGCGAATTCGGGCGAATGTACGCCGATCACCACCAGCCCCTGATCCTTGTACTTCTCCGCCCAGGCCCGGACATAGGGGATGGCGCGCAGGCAGTTGATGCAGGAATAGGTCCAGAAATCGATCAGCACGACCTTGCCCTTGAGTGCCTCGGCGGTCAGCGGGGCTGAGTTGAGCCAGCCCGTGGCGCCACTGAGCGAAGGCAGCATGCCCTCGACCGGCAGGGCGGCAGGCGCCCCCGCCGCGCCGGGAGTAGCGCCGGGCTTGGCCATCATCGCCGGATTGGCGCTCATCATGGCGGTGTTGTTGCCCGCCATCATCGCGGGGTTGCCGCCGGTCATGGCGGGCGCCCCGCCCGTCATGGCGGGATTTGCGCTCATCATCGCCGGCGCGTCGCCGGTCATCGCAGGATTGCCGCTCATCATGGCCGGACCGCCGGCGGGCGGCGGGTTGAGGCGGTCGATCAGGCCCTGCTCCAGCGCATTGGTGCCGGCGAGCGAGACGCGGGTGAGGAAGCCGGTGTCGAGGCCGAGCGCGATAGCGCCGACCGCCACCAGCACCAGCGCGCCGAGGCCGCGCCGCGCCCATTCGCCGACGCCGAGCGAGCGCTTCATCGCCGCGAAGACCCGTCCGCCAATGGCGAGCGCCAGCGCCAGCGACGTTGCGGCGCCCGCGGCATAGGCCAGCAGCAGCAGGCTGGTGCCGACATTGGCCCCATTGAGCGCCGCCCCGGTGAGGATGAGCCCGAGCACCGGCCCGGCGCAGGGCGCCCAGAGCAGCCCGGTCGCCACGCCGAGCAGCGCCGAGCCGAGGATGCCGCCGCCCTCGCTCGACTGCGACAGCCGCCCGCCCAGCGCCACCAACGGCGCCGTCGCCCTCTCGGAGAGGCTCGGGATCAGCAGCGCGAGGCCGAACAGCGCCAGCAGCACCAGCGCCGCCAGCCTTCCATATTGGTTTGCCGCCACCGCCCAGCCGCCCGCCACCGCGGCGAGGCTCGCCACCAGCGCGAAGCTCACCGCCATGCCGAGCAGCATGGGCAGGCCGGAGCGCAGGAAAGGCTGCCCGGCGCGGGCGAAGACGAAGGGCAGCACGGGCAGGATGCACGGGCTGACGATGGTCAGCACGCCGCCGAGATAGGCGAGGACGAACAGCAGCATGATGCGTCTCGGATTTGTCGCGTAACTCTATTCTTCCCTCATCCCCAGGCTCGACCCGGGGATCCAGGCTTTCCACCAGCACCCCGTCTCCTGGGTGGCCGGGTCAAGCCCGGCCATGAGGGAGAAAAGGTTGGTTGCAGACCAGCCGAGCGACCGGCCAGACCCTCACGCCGCGACCGGCTTGAAGCTCATCGCCACGCCGTTCATGCAGTAGCGCAGCCCGGTCGGCTTCGGCCCGTCGTCGAACACATGGCCGAGATGACCGCCGCAGCGCGCGCAATGGACGGCGGTGCGCACCATGCCGAAGGAGACGTCGCGCGTCTCGCCCACCGCGCCGCTGCCGATCGGCGCCCAGAAGCTGGGCCATCCGGTGCCGCTGTCGAACTTGGTGGCGGAGGAGAACAGCTCGTTGTCGCAGCCGGCGCAGGTGAAGGTGCCGCGTCTGTGCTCGTCGTTTAGCGGGCTGGAATAGGGACGCTCGGTGCCCTCCTTGCGCAGCACGGTGTATTGCTGCGGCGTCAGGCGCTGGCGCCATTCGGCATCGGTGTAGGTGACCGGATAGGTCTCCGCCGCCCCGGCCTTCTCGCCCGGCCGGAGCCAGGCGGCCGCAAGGCTGGCGGCACCCGTCAGCATCAGAAAGCGTCGCGTCAGCATCTCGTGCTCCCGTTGGCGGTTCATCCGCCTTCCCCAGCTAGTACGGAGCGGGACGTTATAAGGTTACAGTCGGGCCGTGCATCACAGCTCGGTGTTGGCCGCGCGCCGCCCGGCGACCTCGAAAAGGCCCTGCCCTATCGAGCGCGCGTGAGCAGGGGCCCGCCTTGTTCCGGTATCGCGTGCAGCGGTGGACAGGGCGGCGGCACGGGGCTAGGACGCCTGCATGACCGAGCGCTACGTCCCTCGCCATCGCGACGTCCTTCTGGTCGTCGACATCCAGAACGATTTCTGCCCCGGCGGACGTCTCGGCGTGCCGCGCGGCGACCAGGTGGTGCCGGTGATCAACCGGCTGGCCACGCGCTTCGCCCATGTCGTGCTGACGCAGGACTGGCATCCGCCCGGCCACCTTTCCTTCGCCTCCTCGCATCCCGGTGCGCAGCCCTACCAGACCATCGACGTCGAGTATGGCGCGCAGATCCTGTGGCCGGACCATTGCGTGCAGGGCACGCGCGGCGCCGCCTTCCGCGACGACCTCGACGTACCGCACGCCGCGCTGATCCTGCGCAAGGGCTATCATCCCGGGATCGATTCCTATTCCGCCTTCTACGAGAACGACCGGCGGACCCCGACGGGTCTCGCCAGCTATCTGCGCGAGCGCGGCTTCCGCCGGGTCTTCCTCGCCGGCCTCGCCTTCGACTTCTGCGTGCGCTACTCGGCCGAGGACGCGCGGCGGACCGGCTTCGAGGCGGTGGTGGTCGAGGACGCCTGCCGCGCCATCGACGTCGACGGCTCGGCCGCCGCCACGCGCCGGCAGTTCGAGGCGCTCGGCATCGCCTGCGTCACCGCCGCCATGGTCGAGGCGGCGGGGAACTGAGCGGCGGCTCAGATCGCCATCCCGCCCGAAACCTCGATGCGCTGGGCGTTGACCCAGCGATTGTCCTCCGACAGCAGCGACGCGATCATCCGGCCGATGTCGTCGGGCTCGCCGACGCGGCCGAGCGCCGTCATCTCGGTGACGCGGCGGTTGACCTCCGGATTGTCGCGCACCATGCCGCCGCTGAAGTCGGTGGCAATCGCGCCCGGCGCGACCACGTTGACCGCGATGCGGCGCGGGCCGAGCTCCTTTGCCATGTAGCGCGTCAGCACCTCGACCGCCCCCTTCATCGCGCCATAGGCGGCGCTGCCGGGCACGATGATGCGGGTGAGGCCAGTCGAGAGATTGACGATGCGCCCACCGTCGCGGATCAGCGGCAGCAGCTTCTGGGTGAGGAAGAACACGCCCTTGAAGTGCACATTGTAGAGCGTGTCGAGCTCCGCTTCGGTCGTCTCCTCGATGGAACCGTGGTGCGAGGTGCCGGCATTGTTGACGAGATAGTCGAAGCGCTCGGCACCGAGCGTCGCCAGCGCCTCGCGCAACCGCGCGGCGAAGGCGTCGAAAGTGGCCACGTCGGCGGTGTCGAGCTGAAGCGCCACCGCGCGGCGGCCGATGGCCTCGACCTCCGCCACGACCTTGTCCGCCTCGACCCGGTTGGAACGATAGGTAAAGACGGCGTCGACGCCCCGCCGCGCGAGGCTGATCACCGTGTTACGGCCGAGGCCGCGGCTGCCGCCGGTGACGACGGCGATGCGGGCCTGGGGGATGGCGTCGGTCGGCATGGCAAGCGGCTCCGTCGCTGCGGGATGACGGTGCCCAGCTAGACCATCCGGCCGCCGCCGGCTTGCGCGAGCGCACGGGCGGGCGACGCCCTTTGCGAGAAAGCGGTGCGGTCCGCGAACCGCACCACCCTTCCGCTCAGGCGCGGTAGCGCGCGGCGGGCAAGGAGTTGCGGAAGCCCGGCAGCATGGCGTGCCGCGCCGCTTCGAACGTCTCCCACGACGCGGCCTCCGGCAGCGGGGGGATCGTCACCGCTTCGCGGCGATCGAAGCCCACCAGCGCCGCATCGACGAGGTCGCCGACCTCCATGACGCCCGGAACCTCGTTCACGTCGCGCCCGGCGCGCTCCCAGATCTCGGTGCGGGTGGCGGCGGGCAGCACCGCCTGCACATAGATTCCCTTCGCGCCGAACTCGGCGTCGAGCGCGTGCGAGAAGGCGAGCATATAGGCCTTGGTCGCCCCGTAGATGCCGGTCGAGATCTCCGGCGCCAGCCCGATGACCGAGCTGAGGTTGACGATGGCGCCGGCGCCCCGCGCCAGCATGCCGGGGATCGCCGCGTGGGCGAGAAGGGTCGGCGCGGTCACGTTGAGGCGGATCAGCCATTCGAGCTTCGCATCGTCGACGCCGTCGAAGCCGCCCGACAGGGTCGCCCCTGCATTGTTGATCAGCAGATCGATCGGGCTGCCGCCGCGCAGCCGATCCTCGACGCCGGCGAGTTGCGCCGGATCGGTGAGGTCGGCGGTGATCACCTGCGTCTTCACGCCATGCTCGGCCGCGAGCCGGGCCGCGCGCGCGTCGAGCCGTCCGGTGTCCCGTGCCACCAGCACAAGATCATGGCCGCGTGCCGCCAGCCTGTCGGCATAGACGGCACCAATACCGGTCGAGGCGCCGGTTACCAGAGCGGTCGTCATTTCATTCTCCTGCAGACAGCCCACAGCTCCTCCGGAGGTGAGCTATTTAGATGATTAACGTAATCTTATTTAGATGACGACAATCATCTTTATGTCAAGCGGGAGAGCGGCCTTTTGCGCGGGCTGCGGGCGTACGCGAAAAGCCCATGCAGGCAGGCAAGACCGCCGGCAGCTTGCCGCCCAGAGTGCCGGCCACACCATCCAGCGAGGGGCTGCCGTCATGACCACCTATCTCATCAACCATCTGCGCATCCCGGCCGACGTGCCGAACGACGCGGCCCTGACCTACCTTGAACATGTGGAGGCAACGGTCGCGCCCTATGGCGGCAAATGGCTCGCGCAGGGACCGGTCGACGTCGTCGAGGGCGCCTGGCCCGGCGCCGTGGTGCTGATGGAATTCCCCAGCCGCGAGGCCGTGAACGGCTGGTATAACTCGCCGGAATATCAGGCGATCCTGCCGCTGCGTACGCATAACGCCATCTCCGACCTGATCCTGATCGATCAGCTCCCCGCCGGCTTCACCGTGAAGGCCTTTGCAGAGGGCATCCGGCATGCCATGCAGCGGGGCTGATGGACTGAACGTCGCCCGCAAATAGCCACCTCGTCGCTGGAGATCGACCGATGAACATCCTCTACTCCACCCGCGTCTCGGCGAGCGGCGGGCGCAAGGGCACCATCCGCAGCGAGGACGGCATCCTCGCGCTGGACCTCGCCATCCCGAAGGAACTCGGCGGCATGGGCGGGGCGACCAATCCCGAGCAGCTCTTCGCCGGCGGCTATGCGGCCTGCTTCGAGAACGCGCTGCTGCGCATCGGCCGGCAGGCCGGCCACCGCTTCGCCGACGGCGATGTCGAGGTCATCGCGCAGATCGGGCTGAGCCGCAACGAGGCGGACGCCTTCATGCTCTCCGCGACGCTGTTCGTCACCATCGCCGGCGTCGACCAGGCGACCGCCGAGGAGCTGGTGCGCGGCGCTGACGCCATCTGCCCTTATTCCAACGCCATCCGCGGCAATGTCGCCGTCACCAAGTCGGTGACGGTGCGCTGAGCGCGCAAAGGGGCGGCGCTACTGCGCCGCCTCCAGCTTGTCCTGCGTCTTCGTCTCGAAGTCGCCGGCGTCGTGGCGCTCGCGAAGCTGCTCGGAAAGCTCGCCGGTCATGCGGTTGACCATGCGCCCGCGCTTGACCGCCGGGCGGGCGAGGATGGTGTCGGCCCAGCGCTGCACGTTCTTGTAGTCCTGCACCGAGAGGAACTCGCCGGCGCCGTACTGCCAGCCCTTCGCCAGGCCGCCATACCAGGGGAAGGCGGCGATGTCGGCGATGGTATAGTCGGGGCCGGCAAGGTACTCGCTCTCGGCGAGGCGCCGGTCGAGCACGTCGAGCAGGCGCTTGGTCTCCATGGCGAAGCGGTCGATGGCGTATTCGATCTTCACCGGCGCATAGGCGTAGAAATGGCCGAGGCCGCCGCCGACATAGGGTGTCGAGCCCATCTGCCAGAACAGCCAGGACAGGCATTCGGCGCGCGCCGCCGGCTCGGTCGGCAGGAACTCGCCGAATTTTTCCGCCAGATAGACGAGGATGGCGCCGGATTCGAAGACGCGGATCGGCTTGTCGCCGGAGCGGTCCATCAGCGCCGGGATCTTGGAGTTGGGGTTCACCTCGACGAAGCCGCTGGAGAACTGGTCGCCCTGGCCGATGCGGATCAGCCAGGCGTCGTATTCGGCGCCGCTATGGCCGAGCGCCAGCAACTCCTCCAGCATGATCGTGACCTTCTGGCCGTTCGGCGTCGCCAGCGAATAGAGCTGGAGCGGATGCTTGCCGACCGGAAGCTCCTTCTCATGCGTCGGCCCGGCGATCGGGCGGTTGATGCTGGCGAATTCGCCGCCATTCGCCTTGTTCCAGGTCCACACCTTCGGCGGCGTGTAGTCGGTCGTGTCGGCCATCGTCAGGCACTCCTTGGCTGCGCCGGGACGGCGGCACGTTGGCGCGGCCACCCCGAATCCGAGAAAAGGTTTCATCTGAAACGTAAGCATATCGCGCGCGATGTGGTCGATCCCGCCGATCATATCCAGGTGACATAAGCTCCCCGGTTGCGCATGGCGCGGCCATTGCCGTACTCAGGCGGGGACAGCGCGAGACGGGGCGAGCGTGACCTCCGATCCAACCTCCGGCAGCGAGACCATCCCGCAGCGCCTTCGCCGGCTGATGCGGACGAGCGAGCTCAGCGTCGTCGCCCTCGCCGCCGTCGTCGGCGTGCTGGCGGGCCTCGTGGTCATCGCCATGAATGCCGGCTGGCAGTTGCTGCACGAGCTCATCTTCCGCATCCCTTCCGGCGGCCATCTCTCGATCACGACCGGCATCCCTCCCGCGCTGGTGCTGCTCGGCCCGACGCTGGGCGGCCTTCTCTTCGGCCTCGCCTCCTGGTGGCTGCTGCGCGGTTCGGCTTCGCCGGTCGACCCGATCGAGGCCAATGCGCTGCATGGCGGGCGCATGTCGCTGAAGGACAGCCTCGTCGTCGCGGTGCAGACGCTGTTCTCCAGCGGCGTCGGCGCCTCGGTCGGCATGGAGGCCGGCTACACCCAGGCCGGTGGCGGCCTCGCCTCTTTCCTCGGCCGCGTGTTCCGCGTCCGCCGCGCGGACCTGCGGCTGCTGGTCTCCTGCGGCGCCGGCGCGGCCATCGGCGCGGCGTTCAACGCGCCGCTGATGGGCGCCTTCTACGGCTTCGAGCTGATCCTCGGCACCTATGCCATTCCCGCCTTCGTACCGATGATGACGGCGAGCTTTACCGCCGCCCTCACCCGGCAGGTGCTGGCGCCGGAAGGCCATGCGCCGCTGCCCGCTCTCGCCGCGCCGGGGCTCTCCGATCTGCCGGCGGTACTGCTGCTCGGCGTCGCCTGCGCGCTGGTCGGCATCGCGGTGATGCGTGGGGCGACGCTGGTCGAGGCCGGTTTCCGCCGCTCGGCTTTGCCCGTCTTCCTGCGGCCGGCGGTGGGCGGGCTGATCGTCGGCATACTGGCGCTGTGGAGCCCGGCCGTGCTCTCGGCCGGGCACGGCGCGGTCTACCACTATGTCGCCGCCGACGGCACGCTGGTGCTGGCCGGATTGCTGCTGGTCGCCAAGGTCACCGCCTCCTCCGTCTCCATCGGCTCCGGCTTCCGCGGCGGCCTGTTCTTCGCCTCGCTGCTGATGGGCGTGCTGGCGGGCCGCGTCTATGCCGCCGGGCTGGAGATGCTGCTGCCCGGCATGGCGTTCTCGCACGCCTTCTACGCGCTGATCGGCATGAGCGCGCTGGCGGTGGCCGTGGTTGGCGGGCCGATGACCATGACGCTGCTGGCGCTGGAGATGACCGGTGACCTCAACCTGACCCTGGCGGTGTTGGCGGCGGCGGCGACCGCCTCGCTGGTCACGCGCCGGCTGTTCGGCTTCTCCTTCACTACCTGGCGCTTCCACCTGCGTGGCGAGAACATACGCGGCGCGCACGACATCGGCTGGCTGCGCGAGCTCACCGTCGGCTCGCTGATGCGCCGCGAGGTGCCGCAGCTCGACCTCGACACCCCGCTCGTCGAGGCGCGCCGGCGCTACCCGCCCGGCTCCACCTCCTATCTCGTCGCCACCGAGCACGACCTCTATGCCGGGATGGTGCCGCCCGCCGCGCTCTACGACGCCGGCGAGGCCGAGGCGCCGCCGCCGAACCTGCGCGGGCTGCTGCGCCTCACCCAGACCAGCCTGCACCCGGAGATGACCATTCGCGAGGCGCTCGACCGGTTCGAGCATGCCGAGGCGGATGCGCTCGCCGTCACGACGCGACAGGGCCAGCTCGTCGGCGTGCTCAGCGAGGCGCATGCGGTGAAGCGCTACAGCGACGAGATGGGCCGCCGCCTCGGCGAAGTGACCGGCGAGCGGATGGACTGAGCGGCGCCATCCCAAGGTATGCTGGTCCGCGCCGCGCGGAAGGCGCATGGTAATGGCCACCGGCGCTTACGGAACCAGCGGGGCGTGCCGGATGTTGGCGTGAAGGGGTGCGTTCCGCCCCTCACGGAGGATCCGAGCATGGCCGCGCGTGCCGTCTGGAAGGGCTATCTGAAGGTGGACGAGCTGATCTGCCCGGTCGCCCTCTACACCGCCGTCTCCACCTCCGAGCGCGTGTCGTTCCACACCATCAACCGCAAGACCGGCAACCGGGTGAAGCGGCAATTCGTCGACCGCGAGACCGGGGAGGAGGTCGGGCGCGACGAGCAGGTGAAGGGCTACGAGACCGGCCCCGACCAGTACGTCGTGTTCGAGCCGGAGGAGATCGCCGCCGCCGTGCCGCAGGGCGACAAGACGCTCTCGATCGAGGCCTTCGTGCCCTGCGCGCAGGTGGACGATCTCTATTTCGACCGGCCCTATTACCTGGCGCCGGCGGACAAGGAGGCCGCGGAGGCCTACGCGCTGATCCGCGACGGCTTGCAGAAGAAGAATGTCGCCGCGCTGGCCCACGCCGTGCTGTTCCGCCGCGCGCGCTCGCTGCTGGTCCGGGCGCTGGACGACGGGCTGACCGCGACGACGCTGAACTATGATTACGAGGTGCGCTCGGCCGAGGAGGCGTTCGAGGACGTCGAGAAGATCAAGATCGACAAGGAGATGCTCGATCTCGCCCGCCACATCATCGAGACCAAGCGCGGGGAGTTCGACCCGAAGGAGTTCGACGACCGCTACGAGGCGGCGGTGGTGGAACTGGTCCGCGCCAAGGCGGCGGGCCGCACCATCGAGGCGCCCAAGCGCCGCGCGCCGGAGAAGGTCGTCGACCTCATGGAGGCGCTGCGCCGCAGCGCCGGCATGGGCGGATCGGAGAAGCCGGCCGCGAAGACGGCGAAGCGCCGCACGGCCGCCAAGGCCAAGCCGGCCGCCGCGCCGCGGCGCAAGGCGGGGTAATCCGCCATGGGGCTTGAAACCTATCGCCGCAAGCGCGACTTCACCACCACGGCCGAGCCGCGCGGGCGGACCTCGCGACGTGCGGGCAACCTCTATCTGATCCAGAAACACGACGCCCGCCGGCTGCATTACGACTTCCGACTGGAAATGGACGGCGTGCTGAAGAGCTGGGCGGTGACGCGCGGGCCGAGCCTCGTGCCCGGCGAGAAGCGCCTCGCCGTGCATGTCGAGGACCACCCGCTCGACTACGGCACGTTCGAGGGCACCATCCCCAAGGGCGAATATGGCGGCGGCACGGTGATGCTGTGGGACACCGGCACCTGGACGCCGATCGGCGACGCGCATGCCGCCTATAAGAAGGGCCATCTCGAATTCGAGCTCGAGGGCGAGAAGCTGCACGGGCGCTGGCATCTTGTGCGCATGCATCCGCGGCCGCGCGAGAAGAAGGAGAACTGGCTGCTGATCAAGGGCGAGGACAAATTCGCCCGCACCGAGGAGCAGCCGGACATTCTCGAGGAACTGCCGGAGTCGGTGAAGACCGGCCGCGACCTCGACGCCATCGCCAAGGACGCGCCGGGCTGGTCGTCCAAGACCGGCAGGCTGCGGCCGGACCCGAAGCCCAAGGCTGTGCCCGCCAAGGCGAAAGCGGCAAGCGGCGGTGCCGCCAAGCGCAAGGCCGCCACAGGCGCCCCGCTGCCGGATTTCGTCGAGCCGCAACTGGCGACCCTCGTCGACAAGGCGCCGAGCGGCGCGCGCTGGGTGCACGAGATCAAGTTCGACGGCTACCGGCTGGAGGTGAGGATCGACGATGGCGAGGTGCGGCTGCTCACCCGCACCGGGCTCGACTGGACCTCGCGCTTCGGCTCGAAGCTGGCCGAGGCGTTCAAGGCGCTGCCGGCCTCCAACGCGCTGATAGACGGCGAGCTTGTGGTCGAGGCCGGCAACGGCGCCTCGAACTTCTCGACGCTGCAGGCCGACCTTTCCGAGGATCGCACCGACCGCTTCCTGTTCTACGCCTTCGACCTGATGTTCCTCGACGGCGAGGACCTGCGCAAGCGTCCGCTCCTCGAACGCAAGGCGGCGCTCGCGAAGCTGCTCGCCGGCGTTCCCGACCCGCTGCGCTACAGCGAGCACTTCGAGGAGGACGGCGACGTCATGCTGCGGCATGCCTGCCGCCTGAGCCTGGAGGGCCTCGTCTCCAAGCTCGCCGACGCGCCTTATCGCTCCGGCCGCTCGAAGGACTGGCGCAAGTCCAAATGCTCGCAGCGGCAGGAATTCGTCATCGGCGGCTATGTGCCCTCCACCGTCTCCAGCCACGCTATCGGCTCGCTGGTGATGGGCGTGTTCGAGGAGGGCAAGCTGCGCCATGTCGGGCGCGTCGGCACCGGCTACACCGCCCGGGTCGCCGCCGACCTGTGGAAGCGGCTGCAGCCGCTGGTGCGCGACAAGAGCCCCTTCGCCGGCAAGCTCTCGGCCGAGGCCGCGCGCGGCGTGCACTTCGTGGAGCCTTCGCTGGTGGCGGAGGTCGAATTCCGCAGCTGGACGGGAGAGCGCAATCTGCGCCACGCTGCCTATCGTGGCCTGCGCGAGGACAAGCCGGCCGCTGACGTGGTGCAGGAGGGAGCGCCGCAGATGAACGCAGATCGCCCGCGCGGCTCAAGCGTCAAGCTCACCCATCCCGACCGCATCTACTGGCCGGAGGACGGCGTCACCAAGCAGGGGCTGGCGGACTATTACACGCAGGTCTGGTCGAAGATCGCGCCCTTCATCGTCGCCCGCCCGCTTGCCCTCGTGCGCTGCCCGGACGGCATCGCGCAGGCCTGCTTCTTCCAGAAGCACGCCTGGCGGGGCATCAACAAGACGGTGAAACTGGTTCCCGACCCCAAGGACAAGGGTGGCGAGCCGCTGCTGACCATCTCCGATTTCGACGGACTGATCGCACTGGTGCAGGCCGGCACGCTGGAGATACACCCCTGGGGTGCGCCGCTCGCCGCGCTTGAGAAGCCGGACATGCTGATCTTCGACCTCGACCCCGGCCCCGGTGTCGGCTGGCCGGAGGTGATCGACGCCGCCAAGGAAGTCCGCGCGCGGCTGGAGGCGGACGGGATGGCGGCCTTCGTGAAGACCTCGGGCGGCAAGGGCCTGCACGTCGTCACGCCGCTGGCGCCGAAGGCGGGCTGGGCGCCGGCCAAGGACTATGCCAAGGCGGTGGCGGATCGCATGGCGGCGGACGACCCTGGCCGCTTCATCTCGGTGGCGACCAAGGCCAAGCGCGGCGGGCGCATCTTCGTCGACTATCTGCGCAATGCGCGCGGGGCCACCGCCGTGGCGCCCTATTCCACCCGCGCCCGCGCCGGCGCGGCGGTGTCGATGCCCGTGATGTGGGAGGAGCTCGACCAGCTCACCAGCGCCGCGCAATACACCGTCGACAACGCGCCGACGCGGCTTTCCAGCCTCGACGCCGACCCGTGGGAGGATTTCCGCGCCGCGGCGAAGCCGCTGCCGGCGGGGAAGAAGAGGTAGGCTTTACTTCCGCGCCGCCTTCTCCGCCGCAAGGCTGCGCTTCAGCGCCTCGGTGATGGAGATGACGTTGCCGGCCGTGGGCTCGGGCTCGGCCTCCTTCGCCTTTTTCGGCGGCGGGCGCTTGCGCTTCCTGGCGGCGATGAGCTTCTGAAGGTTCTCCTGCACGGGATCGCCGACCATGGACGGGTCCCAGTCGCGCACGCGGCGCTCGATCAGCGTGGTGATCAGGCTGAGCGAACCCTTATCCGGCTTCTGCCCGCCGACGGCCTCGAAATATTCCTTCGGCGGGCGCACCTCGTCGCCATAGCGCAGGGTCCAGAGGACGATGCCCTTGCCCCGCGGCTCCAGCATCACCGCGCGCTCGCGCCGGTAGAGCACCAGCCGGGCGATGCCGTTCATGCCGGTCGCCTGCATCGCCTCGCGGATGACCGAGAACGCCTCCTCGCCCACCTCGTCGTCGGGCACGAGGAAATGCGGCGTGTCGTACCAGAGCGAGGCGATGGATTCCTTCGGCACGAACATGTCGATGTCGATGGTGCGGGTGCTCTCCAGCGCCACCGCGTCGAGCTCGTCGTCCTCCAGCAGCACGCTGCGGCCGGGCTCGATCTCGTAGCCCTTCACCTCGTCCTCGTCCTTCACCGGACGGCCGGTCTCGGCATCGACATAGCGCGCCTCGACACGGTTGCCGGTGGCGCGGTTGAGCGTGTGGAAGCGCACCTTCTCGGATTCCGAGGTGGCCGGCGACATCGTCACCGGGCAGGTGACGAGCGAGAGCTTGAGATAGCCCTTCCAGAAGCTGCGCCGCGCCATGGTGACCTCCCGATACCGTCACGGACAACGGCCGGACGTGCCCGGTGTTCCCGTGCTCCACGTTAGGGCCGCGGACAATGTGCCCTTACCCGGAACGCACCGTCATCCTGAGGCGCCTGTCCCACAATTCACCGTCATCCTGAGGTGCTCGCGCAGCGAGCCTCGAAGGATGGTCGCGTGAGCGCGGACGAGCATGCTTCGAGGCCCGGCCTCCGGCCGGGCACCTCAGGATGACGGCGCACGAGGCTAGTTGCGGCTAGTCACGACAACCCCCGCCGCGCCGAGGCGTAAAAGGCCTCCGCCATGTCGGTCTCGTTCAGGGTGAAGCGGTGGTCGGTCGGCGGCTGGGCGCGCTGCTCGCAATCGAGCCGTGGGCAGATGCGGCAGCCGACGCCGATCGGCACCGCCTGCGAGGGATCGTTGAGGTTCATGCCGTCGGAATAGACCATCTGCTGGGCATAGCCGATGTGGCAGCCGAGGCCGATGGAGAGGTGCCGGCGCGGGGCGCTGTGGCGGTGGCCGCCCTTGGTGATCGAGCGGGCGATGCAGAAATAGCGCTGGCCCTCCGGCATCTGGCTGATCTGCACGTTGATGCGCTCGGGGTGCAGGAAGGCGGCATAGACGTTCCAGCGCGGGCAGGCGCCGGAATGGCGGGAGATGTGGATGCCCGACAGCGAGAAGCGCTTCGAGATGTTGCCGGCGATGTCGGTGCGCACGAGATGCAGCGGGATGCCACTCATGCCCGGCCGCTGCAGCGTGGTCATGCGGTGGCAGACCTGTTCGAAGCTGGTGCGGAAGCGGCGCTGGATGCGCTCGATGTCGTAGCGCGTCTCCTGGCAAGCGCGGAAGAACGGCTCGTAGGGCATGACGAGGGCGGCGGCGAAATAGCTCGCCAGCGCGTTGCGGGTCAGCACCGGCGCGTCGGCGGCGAGGTTGCCGGCCTCAATCAATTCGTCGATCTGCCGGGAGGCGGCGAGCAGGCCGAGCTGGTGGGCGACGGCGAACAGCGCGGATTCGGGCGGCAGCACCTCGGCGGTGATGAGCTCGTGTGCCGCGGCATCGTAGCGCCGGGCGATGCCGCCGGGCAGCGAAGCCGTGCGCCAGTTCAGCCCGAAGACATTGAAGAGGTAGGTCTTCAGCCCATACTCGAAGGAATCCGAGGCGAAGTCGATGTCGTGGCGGATGCGCTCGGCGGCGGCCTCGAGCGTCGGGAAATAATTGGCGTTCTCCTGGATGAAGTCGGAGACCGCGTCGGTGGCCGGATGATAGCCGCCTTCGTCCTCGACCACACCCTGCCGGCGGCTGGTCTCGCGCAGCGTCTTGTACTGGTCGTAAAGCCGCACCACGGCCCGCCCCACCGAAGGGTTGGAGGCGGCGAGGTCGCGTATGTCCTGGTTGGTCAGCGCGTTCTCGGAGAACACGTCGTCGCTGAAAAGCTCCATCAGGTCGCCGACGAGGCGGGACTCGTCGTTCTCCACCAATTCGCCCGGCTCGATGCCGAAATAGCCGGCCAGCTTCATCAGCAGCGGCACGGTTATGCGCCGGCGATTGTGCTCTATCAGGTTGAGATAGCTCGCGGAAATGCCGAGCGCGACCGCGAGGTCGGCCTGCGAGACGCGCTTGGCGCGGCGCAGCCGCTGCACCCGGCTGCCGATGCGTGGCTCGGTGGCGAGCATGGCCCGATCCTTTGCTCGGTTTACAAAATCCGCCTGTAAACTTTACAAGCCTTATCAGCTTAACACACTGATATCACTATATCTATTGCCTTTCCCCGTCGAGTGTTAAATCTTTACATGACACCTCGTGAAGGAGGAATTGACATGGTCAGGACAGAACACACGGCCCCGCCTCCGGGCGAGGAGGAATTCGTCACCCTCATCGGCGGCGACGCCGAGGAGATCGGCCGCGCCTTCAAGGCGGAGGGCCTCGCTGCGCAGGACTTCACCGTCGTCCACCGCATCGGCCGTCATCGGCTGGCGGCGGCGCCGGGCCAGGACCTCGCCGCGCTGGTCAGCGCGCTGCTCGACGGGCGGCTCGTCGCCGCCACCTATGCGCGCCGCGCCCGCTAGGCCGCCGGCATGCCCGCAAGGCCGCGCTTCCGACCGATCCGCTTCGAGGACGCCAATGCGCGCCACTCTCGCGCATCGGCTGGCGCGGGCGCCGTAACCTCCACGGCGTCCGCGCCCTCTTCCGCCCTCACCGACACACAAGCAGCAGGGAAGAACCATGCTGGACACGCTTCGCACCTCCACCCCCGACAGCTTCCCTGCCCCGGCCTGGGCGCCGGACCGCTGGAGCGGCATCCGCCGCAGCTACGGGTCCGCTGACGTCCGGCGGCTCGCCGGCTCGCTGCGCATCGAGCACACGCTGGCCCAGAACGGCGCCCGCCGCCTGTGGGAACTGCTGCAGACGCAGGACTTCGTGCCGACGCTCGGCACCTACACCGGCGCGCAGGCGATCCAGCAGGTGAAGGCGGGGCTGGAGGCGATCTACCTCTCCGGCTGGCAGGTCGCGGCCGACGCCAACTCGGCGGGCGACATGTATCCCGACCAGAGCCTCTACCCGGTCGACAGCGTCCCGGCGGTGGTCAAGCGCATCAACAAGGCGCTGATGCGCGCCGACCAGATCCAGACCATGGAGAAGGCGGATGGCGTCACCGGCCCGGAACTCGACTATTTCGTGCCGATCATCGCCGATGCCGAGGCCGGCTTCGGCGGCCAACTCAACGCCTATGAACTGACCAAGGCGCTGATCGAGGCCGGCGCGGCGGCGGTCCATTTCGAGGACCAGCTGGCGTCGGAGAAGAAATGCGGCCATCTCGGCGGCAAGGTGCTGGTGCCGACGCGCCAGTTCATCCGCACGCTCAACGCCGCGCGCCTCGCCGCGGATGTGGCCGGCGTGCCCACCGTGATCATGGCGCGCACCGATGCGGAATCGGCCCGGCTCATCACCTCGGACATCGACGAGACGGACCGGCCCTTCATCACCGGCGAGCGCACGGCCGAAGGCTTCTACCGCTACAATGGCGGCTTCGAGGCCGGCATAGCCCGCGCCGTCGCCTACGCGCCCTATGCCGACCTGCTGTGGTGCGAGACCTCGACGCCGAGCCTCGCCGACGCGCGGCGCTTCGCCGAAGGCGTGCACAAGGCGCATCCGGGGAAGATGCTGGCCTATAACTGCTCGCCGTCCTTCAACTGGGCCAAGCACATGGACAAGGCGCAGATGAAGATCTTCCAGCGCGAGCTGGGGGCGATGGGCTACCGCTATCAGTTCATCACGCTGGCCGGCTTCCACAACCTCAACTACACGACCTTCGACCTCGCCCGCCGCTACCGCGAGGACGGCATGGCCGCCTATTCGCAGCTGCAGGAGGCGGAGTTCGCCGCCGAGAAGCAGGGCTTCACCGGCACCCGCCACCAGCGCGAGGTCGGCACCTCCTATTTCGACGCCATCGCCACCGTGCTCAGCGAGGGCGCGTCCTCGACCACGGCGATGAAGGAATCGACGGAGACGGCGCAGTTCTGAACCGCGCCGCTCCCACAGCTTCGCCATCCCGGGGCGAAAGCTAGGCGCGCCGTGCGGCGGGTCGGGGTCAGGCCCGCCGCGCGGCCCCGGCGATCGCCGGGCGCCTCGGGATGGCATCTTCCGCAAGCGGGCGGGCGAAGTCGAAACATCCGGCCCACGCGCGGGAACCGGGGGATTTTCACCCGCGTTTTTGCAGTGCGGCATGCCGCAAGGCCGGGAGAACGCAGGCTGTGTATCTGGCATTTTGTCGACCTGAAATGCCGAATAACGCCTGCGATATCATGCAGTTCTGCCATGCCGCAGACGCAGGCGTCGGCCCTTGCCCGGGGGACGCGATCCGACTAAGTGCGGTATTGCGCCGCACCCATGTACGCCGCATAGCACAATCAGCCGGGCCCATTCGGGGCAGCCGGCCGCCAGCCGAAAAAAGGGAACGCCATGAGCCATACCGACGTCGCCGGCCTGAAGGTGGACACCGCGCTGTACGACTTCATCAATGATGAAGTCATGCCCGGCACCGGGGTCCAGGCCGCCGCCTTCTGGAATGGCTTTGCCCGCGTCGTAGGCGAGTTCGCGCCGCGCAACGCCGAGCTGCTCGCGCGCCGCGACGAGCTGCAGGCGCAGATCGACGCCTGGCACCGCGCCCACCGCAACAAGCCGGTCGATCCCGCCGCCTATGAGGTGTTCCTGGCCGAAATCGGCTACCTCATGCCGGAGCCCGAGCCCTTCGAGGTCGTCACCGCGAAGGTGGATGACGAGCTCGCCCGCATTCCCGGCCCGCAACTTGTGGTGCCCGTCACCAATGCCCGCTACGCGCTGAACGCGGCGAACGCCCGCTGGGGCAGCCTCTACGACGCGCTCTACGGCACCGACGCGCTGCCCGAGGACGATGGCGCCAGCCGCTCCAACGGCTTCAACCCGGTGCGCGCCCAGCGAGTGATCGAGCGCGCCCGCGCCTTCCTCGACGAGAGCGTGCCGCTCGCCGCCGGCAGCCATGCCGATGTCGCCGCCTACCGCGTCGCCGACGGCAAGCTGGTCGCCGAATTGAAGAACGGCCGTACCATCGGCCTGAAGGACGCCAGCCAGTTCGCCGGCTTCGCGGGCGAGGCGGGCGCGCCATCCTCCATCCTGCTGGTCAATAACGGGCTGCACATCGACGTGCTGATCGACCGAGCGCACCGCATCGGCAGGACCGACCCGGCCGGCATCGCCGACATCGTCATCGAGGCGGCGGTGACCACCATCGTCGATTGCGAGGACAGCGTCGCGGCGGTCGATGCCGAGGACAAGGTGCTGGTCTATCGCAACTGGCTCGGCCTGATGAAGGGCACGCTCAGCGCCAGCTTCGCCAAGGGCCGCGAGACGGTGGAGCGCAGCCTCGCCGCCGACCGCCACTACACCGCCGCCGACGGCTCCACGCTGACCCTGCACGGGCGCAGCCTGATGCTGGTGCGCAATGTCGGCCAGCACATGATGACCGACGCCGTGCTGGACGCTTCGGCCAAGGAGATTCCTGAGTCCGTGCTAGACGCCGCGGTCACTTCGCTGATCGCGCTGCACGACCTCAAGGGCACCGGCCGCCTGCGCAACAGCCGCACCGGCTCGGTCTACATCGTCAAGCCGAAGATGCACGGCCCGGACGAGGTCGCCTTCGCCTGCGAGCTGTTCGCGGCGGTCGAGAAGGTGCTCGGCCTTGAGACCAACACGCTGAAGATCGGCATCATGGACGAGGAGCGCCGCACCAGCGCCAACCTCTCCGCCGCCATCCGCGCGGCGCGCGAGCGCGTGGTGTTCATCAACACCGGCTTCCTCGACCGCACCGGCGATGAGATCCACACCTCGATGGAGGTAGGCCCGATGGTGCGCAAGAACGAGATGAAGGCGCAGGCCTGGATCAAGGCCTATGAGGACAACAATGTCGACGCCGGCCTCGAAGCCCATCTCGACGGCCACGGCCAGATCGGCAAGGGCATGTGGGCGATGCCCGACCGCATGGCCGACATGCTCCAGCAGAAGATCGCCCACCCGCTGGCCGGCGCCAACACCGCCTGGGTACCCTCGCCGACCGCCGCGACGCTGCACGCGCTGCACTACCACAAGGTCGACGTGTTCAAGCGTCAGGACGAGCTGCGCACGCGCCCCCGCGCTTCCCGGCGCGACCTGCTGACCATCCCGGTCGTCGACCGCGGCAACTGGGAGCCGGCGGCGGTGCAGGAGGAGCTCGACAACAACATCCAGGGCATCCTCGGCTATGTCGTGCGCTGGATCGACCAGGGCGTCGGCTGCTCCAAGGTGCCGGACATCCACGATGTCGGGCTGATGGAAGACCGCGCCACGCTGCGCATCTCCTCCCAGCACGTCGCCAACTGGCTGCTGCACGGCGTGGTCACGCAAGCGCAGGTCGAGGAGACGCTGCGCCGCATGGCCAAGGTCGTTGACGCACAGAACGAGGACGATCCGCTCTACGAGCCGATGGCACCGGCCTATGACGGCCTCGCTTTCCAGGCCGCCCGCGACCTGGTCTTCGAGGGCCGCGAGCAGCCCAACGGCTATACCGAGTTCGTCCTCACCCGCCGCCGCCGCGAGGCCAAGCAGGCCCAGGCCGCAGCGGCCTGAGCGGCTCCCGTTCCTTTGTCTCAAAGCGTCATCCCAGACGGCCGCAGGCCGATCCGGGATCGCGTCGTAATTGGGGAGCGATCCCGGCTCTCCGGCTTCGCCTCGGCCGGGATGACGACTTTAGAAGGCTTGTCATGGCCGGACTTGATCCGGCCATCCACGTCTTCCACCTGCACCCTGTCCCAAGTCGTGGATCCCCGGGCCAAGCCCGGGGATGACTAGGCGAAGAGTGTTAGCCTCGCACGCCGTCTGGTCGCGCTTTCCGCCACAGTCGCTCCACCATCGCACCTCTGGAACGTGCACTTCTGCGCGCCTGGACGTGGACGGGCGTGCGCAGCGCTCCCATAATACCTGCCGCAAGGTCACATTCCCGGCGCAAATGCCGGATGTAGTTGAGGAAATTTCCTCAACTCCGCCTTCCTGTCAGGGGCATTCCCATGACTTCAGCGCTGCGTGCCGGCGTGGCCGGGCTCGACGTCACCATGCGCATCACGCTCGGTGTCCTCGCGCTCGCCTCCGGCGTCTACACCTATCTCGGCGTGCGCGACCTGCTCGACGGCGCGCCGGTCATGACCTTCTTCGCCGCGCTGATCTATTCGACAGCGGTGTCGGTGGCGATCTACGCCTTCTGGACCATGCTCATGCAGTTCCTGCCGCATGTGCGGGACGTGATGAGCCGGATCTGGCTGTTCGGCGCCATGGTGCTCGGCTCGCTGATGATCGTCGCCATGTCCTCCTGGCTCAACGCGGCGGCGCTGGCCGGCGCGGCGGCGATCGAGCAGCACCTCGCCGTCACGCTGCAGGACTACACCCGCGACCTCGATCGCGCGCATAACCGCGCGCTCGGGGCTCAGAGCCTGCTGCCCGACATCCAGCTCGCCTCCTCGCGCTTCGCCCGCCTCGCCGAAGCCGAGCGCTCCGGTGCGCTCACCGGCACCGGCGGCTCGGGCACGGTGGTGCAGCTTCTCACCCAGATGTCCAACCAGCTGGACGACCTAGGCCGGCAGCTGGTGGAGAGCGGCGAGCGCACCGGCCAGCTCTACAAGGACGGCAGCGCCCAGATCGCCAGGATGCGCGAGCTGGTTTCCGGCTCGGGGCCGATCAAGGAACGCTCGGACGCCTTCGGCGCCGAGGCGCTGCGCCTCGTCGGCACCATCGCCGCGCTGGAGCAGTCCTCCATGGCGCCGGCGGTCAAGCGCGCGGCCGACGACATGGGCCGCGGCTTCATCGCCCCCGCCGCCGACGGGCGCACCGCCGATCTCGCCGGCCGGCAGAACGCGGTGGTCGGCAATGTCGAGAAGGCGGTGGCGGTGCAGGCCCGCGCTCTGTCGCAGGCGGCGGACGGCATCATCGGCGACGGGCCGGTGCAGCCCGCGCGCTTCCAGCCGCTCTCCACCGCCGAAGCGGTGCTGCGCTATGCCGGCGACTTCCTGCCGAGCTGGGCCGGCGCCATCTCCATCGACCTCCTGCCCGCCGTGCTGGTGCTGGCGCTCTGCGTCGTCCACGCAGCCATCCGCCGCGAGGACCAGCCGGCCGACGCCGAGACGATGACGGCGGCGCAGTTGATCACCGCCATGCGGCTGCTGCGTGAGGTGAAGAGCGAGGAAGGCCAGAGGCCCGGCAAGGAGGAGGACGACGACGAACTCAACCCGGACATCGCCGCCGCGCTCGCCGCCTCCACCGTCACGCCGCTGCAGCCCGGGCGCGGCGCCAAGAAGGAGTGAGCCATGAGCGAGGCCGCCCGCGCTCCCGCCCCGCTCTGGCGCCGGCTGCTCGGCACAAGGCCGGACGAGACGCTGCTGCGCACGCTGTTCCGCAGCCTCGTTCTGCTCACCGCCGTCGTACTGGTGTGGGACGTCTATGAGCGTATGAATGCTCCTCCCGCGCCCGCCGAGCTGCTGCTGCCCGGCGAGACGCCGGAGGTCGAGCCGTTCCTGCCCTCCTCCCGCCCCGGCGTCGATCCCGCGCAAGAGGAACGCACCCGCCCCGCGCCCAGCGCCGACATGCGCGGGCCGATGCGAATCGAGCTCGTCGCCGACGGGCGGCTGGAGGCGACCGGCACCATCACGCCCGGCACCGCCGATCGCTTCGCGACCGAGATCGGCAAGCGCGGCGCCTATGTGAAGACCGTGGTGCTCAACTCGCCCGGCGGCTCGGTGCAGGACGCGCTCGCCATGGGCCGGCTGATCCGCGAGAGGGGTTTTGCCACCGAGGTCGGCGCGGAAGCCTATTGCGCCTCCTCCTGCCCGCTGGTCTTCGCCGGCGGCAAGGAGCGCATCGCCAGGAAGGGCGCCTCGATCGGCGTGCACCAGGTGTTCGCCATCTCCTCGGCCGGCGCCAGCACCGATACCGGCATGGCCAGCGCCCAGCGCGTCTCGGCCGAATGCCAGCGCTACCTCGTCGCCATGGGCGTCGATCCGCGCGTGTGGATCCACGCCATGGAGACGCCGCCGTCGAGGCTGTTCTATTTCTCGCCGGCCGAGCTGACCGACCTGAAGCTGGCGACGAAGAACTAGTCGCGCTTCGTCCAGCGCGTCACCAGCGCCTCGACCTCCGGGCGCGGGCGCTCCATGGGCGGCTCTTTCGCGGTGCCTATATGGACGATGCCGGCGACGCGCTCGCCCTCACTGATGCCGATGATGCGCAGTGCCGCCTCATTGGTCGCCGCCCAGCCAGTGACCCAAATGCCGTGGAAGCCCAGCGCCTCGACGCCGTGCAGCAGGTTGAGGCACACGGCGCCGGCCGACATCTCCTGCTCGACGACCGGGATCATCGTCTCGCGGTTCGGCCGGCTCACCACCACGACCGCCAGCGGCGCTGGGAACAGCCGTGACATGATGCCGGCGAATTTCTCGCGCTTCTCCGGCGCCATATCGGGATTGCCGGCGCGATAGGCCTGCGCCAGCAGCGCGCCGATCTCCGCCCGCGCGTCGCCCTCGATCAGGATGAAGCGCCATGGCACCAGCATCGCATGGTCCGGCACGCGGGCGGCGATGGTCAGCAGCCGCCGCACCTCGTCGGGAGACGGACCGGGCTCGGAAAGCCCCGCGGCGGCTACCGAGCGGCGGGTCTCCAGCGCCGCGAGCAGTTCGGCGCGCGGCGGGCGGCGGGTGGGTGCGGACATCGGCGAGCCTTCCGGATGGATGCCCGCGCCCTATATCGGAGGCAGCCGATAAATTCACCCCGTCGCGTAATCGGGGGCGACGTCGCGGCCGTTTTGGTCGACAATATCCCAATCGCGCCCGATACGACGCCATCCATAAACGGGCGCACCCAAGGAGCAGAACATGAGCATGAACGGCGAAGTCCCGGTCCGCGACAACCGCGTGGCCGACCGCTTCGAGATCGAGCAGGACGGCCACCTCGCCATCGCGCAGTACATCCTCGCGCCGGACCACATCATCTTCACCCACACCGAAGTGCCGCCGGAGCTGGGCGGCAAGGGCCTCGCCACCCGCCTCGTCGAGGCCGGCCTCGCCAGCGCCCGCCAGCGCGGCCTGTCGGTGATCCCGCGCTGCTCGGTGTTCGGCCGCTACATGATGAAGCACCCCGAGACGCACGACCTGATGGCGCCGGAAATCCGCGCCACGCTCGGCCTGCCGGTCTGAGGATTCTCCTGACAGACCTCATCCTGAGGTGCGAGCGGAGCGAGCCTCGAAGGATGGTCCGCCGGGCGCGCCCGGACGAGCATCCTTCGAGGCCCGGCCGATGGCCGGGCACCTCAGGATGACGATCTTCTGGCGGCACGGGAATTCCGATAACCGGGGAGACGACGGACCGTAGCAACGACGCCACAGGCGGGGGAAAACCCGCTGCTCCATACCGTTCATTAACGCTGTGCTCCTAACCATGGAGCACGGCCAAGACGGCGCCTTCCGGGCACCGCTGGCCATAGGCCCAACGGCAGCAGCGGCAAAGGTTCTGGCGTCCATGCGTAATCCGGCGCGTCCCTCCGATCCCAAGGCGGAAAAGGCTTCCAATACCGGGGAGGCGCCCCGCGCGACGCATCAGTTCTCGCGGGCCAACCCGCAGGTCACGCACGCCCCGCCGGCCCCCAAGGGCAAGAAGCCCGCGGTGGCGCCGACGATAGGCACGATGGTACCGAGCTGGCTGCAACCTTTCAGCATGCCGCCGAACACCCGCTTCACTCGCACGCCGGACTATCTGCTGCGCCAGCCGGCACCCGAGCCCGCGCCCGCGCCGGCACTGCCCGAGCCGACGACGGCGACCGCCATCCCGCAGCGCCCCTCGCAGACGCCGGTGCTGCGCGTGCCGCCGCGCAAGCCGCCGCTCGGCGCGGTGCCGAAGGCGCTGATCGCCGCCCATGCCCGCCGCGCGCTCTCGGCCCAGCCGACCCCGGCCGACATGACGCCGCTCGACACAACCTCGGTCGACCTGCCGGCCGCGGAGATTGCCGCCGAGCCGCCGCGTTCGATCCGCCAGATCGCCGGCATGATCCAGCTCGGCTGGGACGTGCCGCCGGTGATGCCTGCGCCGCAGGACGAGCCGCCGGCCTGGATGCCGGAGGAGTTCGCCGCCGCCAACGATCCCGCCGAGGCCCAGGACGATGCCGAGGCCGAGGACGCCTATTTTGCCGGCGAGGCCGAGAGCCAGCGCTTCGTCGCCTATGACGACGACGAGGAGGCCGATTTCGCCGAGGCCTTCGGCGACGATTTCCCGGAGGAAGACGAGGAAGAGACCGACATCGCCTTCGTCGAGCAGGCGATCGAGGCCGCGTCCGCGCCGCAGATTCCCGTCGTCGAGGCGCCCGCCGCCGAGCCGCCGGCCGCCTCCCTGCCCGGCTTCGGCTACAGCGTGACGCCGGCGGAGGTCTCCTTCTCCTGGCCGGTGATCGGCATGGTGCCGGTCGCAACAGCCGAACCCGCACCGGCTCCGGTTCCCGCCGCGGCTGCGCCGGCACCCGTTCGCGCGCCCGAGCCCCCGAAGGCCGTGGCCCCGGTCGCCCCGCCCCGCCCGGCGCCTGCACCGCGCCCGGCCCTCGTCGAGACCGCCGAATATGAGCTGCCGCCGCTGGAGCTGCTCACGGAAGTACCGGCCAACGAGCCGGATTACGAGCTCTCCGCCGAGTTCCTCGACCGCAATTCGGTGAAGCTGCAGCAGGTGCTGCACGATTTCGGCGTGCGCGGCGAGATCATCGACGCCAATCCCGGCCCTGTCGTCACGCTCTACGAGCTGGAGCCGGCCCCCGGCATCAAGTCGAGCCGCGTCATCGGCCTTTCCGCCGACATCTCCCGTTCCATGAGCGCCCTCTCCGCCCGCGTCGCGGTGGTGGAAGGCCGCAACGTCATCGGCATCGAATTGCCCAACCAGCGCCGCGAGACGGTGTGGCTGCGCGAGATGCTGGCGAGCCACGAATTCGAGGGCGCCAAGGCCAAGCTCGGCATCGCGCTCGGCAAGACCATCGGCGGCGAGCCGGTGATCGTCGACCTCGCCCGCATGCCGCACCTGCTGGTCGCCGGCACCACCGGCTCGGGCAAGTCGGTCGCCATCAACACGATGATCCTGTCGCTGCTCTACCGGCACCGCCCGGACCAGTGCCGCCTGATCATGATCGACCCGAAGATGCTCGAACTCTCGGTCTATGAGGGCATCCCGCACCTCCTCACGCCGGTCGTCACCGACCCGAAGAAGGCGATCGTCGCCCTCAAATGGGCCGTGCGCGAGATGGAGGACCGCTACCGCAAGATGAGCCGCCTCGGCGTGCGCAACATAGACGGCTTCAACGCCCGCGTGGCGGAAGCCGCCGCCAAGGGCGAGATCATCACCCGCACGGTGCAGAAGGGCTTCGACCGGGAGACCGGCGAGGTCATCGAGGAGGAGGAGATCATGGATCTCGCTCCCCTGCCCTACATCGTGATCGTGGTCGACGAGATGGCCGACCTGATGATGGTGGCGGGCAAGGAGATCGAGGGCGCCATCCAGCGCCTCGCGCAGATGGCCCGCGCCGCCGGCATCCACCTGATCATGGCCACCCAGCGCCCCTCGGTGGACGTGATCACCGGCACCATCAAGGCGAACTTCCCGACCCGCATCTCCTTCCAGGTCACCTCGAAGATCGACAGCCGCACCATCCTCGGCGAGATGGGCGCGGAACAACTGCTCGGCCAGGGCGACATGCTCTACATGGCCGGCGGCGGGCGCATCTCGCGCGTCCATGGGCCGTTCGTCTCCGACCAGGAGGTCGAGCGCGTGGTCGAGCACCTCAAGTGCCAGGCGCGGCCGGAATATCTCGACGAGGTCACCGCCGAGGACGACGAGGAACCGATCGCCGAGGACACCGCCGTCTTCGACAAGACCGAGATGGGCGCCGAGTCGGGCGACCTCTACGACCAGGCGGTCGCCGTGGTCATGCGCGACAAGAAGGCGTCGACCTCCTACATCCAGCGCCGGCTGCAGATCGGCTACAACCGGGCCGCCTCGATCATGGAGCGGATGGAGAACGAGGGCATCGTCGGCCCCGCCAACCATGCCGGCAAGCGCGAGATCATCAAGGACGCGCGCTGAGGCGCCGCCTGGTTCCATCCTCCCTCATCCCCGGGCTTGACCCGGGGATCCAGCCTTTCGGCCTGCCCCGCAACGCAACGTCATCCTGAGGTGCGAGCCCACGGGTCTTGCCTTCGGCAAGCCCGAGGACAGGCTTCGCGAGCCTCGAAGGATGAGGTTGATCTACCCAGCGTCAGCCCCGCCGCTACAGCGACTGCTGGAAGTGGAAGACATTGTTCGGATCGACCGCGAGCTTCACCTGCATGAGGCGGTCGAGATTGGTGCCGTAATAGCGCCGGCGCCAGTCGCCGAGCGCCGGGTCGGGGAAGTTCACGAAGGCGCCTCGCCCGCCATGGCCGCCCAGCGTGGCAAAGAGATCGTCCTGCCACTCGAAGGCCCGGCGCGTCACCTCGGGGCGCAGATTGTCGTCCTCGCTCCAGTTCGCCCCGACCACCGCCAGCCAGCGCGTCTGGCGATGCACGAAGGCGGTCTCGTCCGGCGCCTTCTCGTTGATCCGCCCGCCGGTCTGGAAGAAGAACAGCGAGCTCTGCGCGCCGGTGCCGGGCCATTGCTGCAGCCGCTGGAACGAGGCCTCCAGGAAGGCGGCCGTGGGCGCCGCCGCCAGGAAGGCGGAGCGCTCGCGGTACCAGCCCGGCTCGCCGGCCTCGACGAGGAAGTCCTGCCCCTCCCAATAGGGCAGCTGCTTGATGTCGGCGAAGTCGGGCGCCGCCACGGCGTAAACCGGAGCGAGCAGGCGGATCAGTTCGTCCGGACTGCCGGCGAACTGCCCGAGCAACGTGACCGGCACCTGCCGGCCCTTCTGCACCAGCGCCGGCGTCACGCCGCCCAGCGCGATGCGCGAGCCGAAGGAGAGCGGCGCCATCTCGGCGGCGGTGAACAGCGCCTTGGCGATGTCGAGCGTCCTGTCGCGCCAGACAATGCGGAAGACGGTGAGCCGCTCGTCGGCCGGCACGGTGCGCAGGGTGAAGGCGGTGCTGACGCCGAAGATGCCGCCCCCGCCGCCACGCAACGCCCAGAACAGCTCCGGCTCCTTCTCCGCCGAGACGTCGCGCACCCGGCCGTCGGCGGTGACGATCTGGGCGCCCGTGAGCAGGTCGCAGCCGACGCCGAGCCGGCGCATGTTGAAGCCGATGCCCCCGCCGAGCAGGAAGCCGGCGACACCCACGGACGGGCAGCGGCCATGGGTGATCATCCGCCCCGCCTCGCGCAGCGCGGCGTAGACCTCGTGGTTGAGCGCGCCCGCCTCGACCCGCACCTGGCCGGTGGCAGCGTCGTAGTCGATGCCGTTCATCGGCGAGAGGTCGATCACCAAGCCGCGGCTGGAGGAATAGCCGCCATAGGAATGCCCGCCGCCGCGCAGGGCGAAGGGCACGTCGTAGTCGCGGCACCAGCGCAGCACGTCCGCCACCATCTGCGGCGAGGCGCAGGGCGCGATGCCCTCCGGGCGGATGTGGCGGTAGCGCAGATTATTGGGCAGCGCCTCATTGGCGAAGCGGGCGTCGGTCGGCCGCAGCAGCGCGCCATCGGTCAGACGGTTCAGGCTGTCCCAGCGATCCGGCGCCGGCGCCAGCGGAGCGGAGGTCGTCGCCTCCTCGGCAAGGCCTGGGCCGACCAGCGCCGCACCGGCGCTCGCCGCGCCGCCGACCAGCAAGGCGCGACGGCTGAACGCCCCCGAACGATGCATCCTTCCCCCCAATGCGAACCGGCCGGTACCGGCCTGCCGCATCTTCCCGCTTCATCGGTGGCGGGACAATGGGGGATCAGGACATCAACGCCGCCCAGACCGACAGCAGGGCGCCCATGGCGATGACCGCTCCCAGCAGCATGAAGGCCGCCCGCCGGTTGCGCCGGCGCCCGCCGGGCCAGGGCGTCGGCGCCTTTCCGGGCAAGGTGTCCGGCGCCTGCCCGTCATAGGAGCGGGAGCGCTCGTCGGTCACCGCCGGCCCGCGGCGCGCATCGCCGCCGATCTCGGCCGCGTGGGCGCGTGCGATGTCCTCGGGCGTAGGCGGCGTGCCGGCGGCCTCGTCGTCGGTGCCGAGCGGCGCGGCGGCGGGATCGTGGAACGGCACCTTGTCGCCGGTGCGGCCCCGGTTGATGTCCTCGCGCAGGCGGTCAACGGTCGGCATGTGTCGTCCCTCTTCCTTCCGGCTGCGGATGCCGGTTCTCGTCCGAGACCCGCGGCCTCGGCTTCCGAGCCCGGCGCTCGATCACCCTCTCGAGCGGGTTCACCACCACCAGCAGCACCAGCGTGATGACCACGCCGAGCAGGATCAGGTGCCAGTCGCCCAGCGCGCAGGCGATGCCCAGCGCCGCCGTTACCCACACCGTCGCGGCCGTCGTCAGGCCGTGCACCTCCAGCGCCTCCGGGTCGCGCAGCACGACCCCGGCGCCGATGAAGCCGACCCCGGTGAGCACGCCCTGCAGGATGCCCTGCACCACGCGGCTCATGGCGTCGGCGTGGTGGGCGAGGTCGGTGACGCGGATCGCCGCCAGCGACACCAACGTCGCCCCCATGCAGACCAGGCCGAGCGTGCGCATGCCCGTCGGCTTGCCCTTCAGGTCGCGGTTGATGCCGATCACCATGCCGATGACGGCGGCGGCGGTCAGGCGCAGCAGCGCGTCGACGTCGGCATCGGTCAGGGTCATCGTCACCCTCGCGCTCAGCCGCCGGATACCGGCGGCCTACCCCGGTCAACGAGCGAAGCCGGGCCGGGTTCCCGGACGGCACCCCGCACCTGCCCCTTTTCGCGGCGCGCCGGGGGTATTAGGTATGGCCCACCCTCACGCCCGAAAGGTCCGGCCATGCAGCCTTCCGTCTCCTATCCCGACGTCCTTCTGTTCATCGACGGCCAGTGGCGCGAGGGGCGCGGGCATGACGGCGGCGCCGCCAGCCAGCCGATCGTCAACCCGGCGACGGAGGAGGTCATCGGCACGCTGGCGCATGCGAGCCGCGCCGATCTCGACGAAGCGCTCGCCGCCGCCGAGAAGGGCTTCGCCACCTGGCGCCACGTCGCGCCGCACGAGCGCTACAAGCTGATGCGCAAGGCGGCCGAGATCCTGCGCGAGCGGACCGAGGACATCGCCCGCATCATGACGATGGAGCAGGGCAAGCCGCTCCCCGAGGCGCGCATGGAGACCCAGGCCGCCGCCGACATCATCGACTGGTTCGCCGAGGAGGCCCGCCGCCAGTATGGCCGGCTGATCCCCGCCCGCGCGGCGGGCGTGCAGCAGATCGTCCACCGCGAGCCGGTCGGCGTGGTCGCCGCCTTCACGCCGTGGAACTTCCCGATCAACCAGGCGGTGCGCAAGTGCTCCGCCGCGCTCGCCGCCGGCTGCTCGATCATCCTGAAGGGCCCGGAGGAGACGCCGGCGAGCTGCGCCGCGCTGATCAAGGCCTATGAGGATGCGGGCATCCCCAAGGGCGTCGTCAACCTCGTCTTCGGCGTGCCGGCGGAAATCTCGAGCTACCTGATCCCGCATCCGATCGTGAAGAAGGTCACCTTCACCGGCTCGACCGTGGTGGGCAAGCAGCTCGCCGCGCTCGCCGGCGCGCATATGAAGCGCGTCACCATGGAGCTCGGCGGCCATGCCCCGGCCGTGGTGTTCGAGGACGCCGACGTCGAGGTGGCGGTGAAGCTGCTCTCCGGCGCCAAGTTCCGCAATGCCGGCCAGGTCTGCGTGTCGCCGACCCGCTTCCTGGTGCATGAGGACATCTATTCGCGCTTCGTCGACGGCTTCACCGAGGCCGTGCAGGGCGTGAAGGTCGGCAACGGCCTCGAGGACGGCGTGCGCATGGGCCCGCTCGCCAATGCGCGCCGCGTCGAGGCGATGGAAGCCCTCACCGCCGACGCTGTCTCCAAGGGCGCCACGCTGCGCACCGGCGGCTCGCGCATCGGCAACAAGGGCTATTTCTTCCAGCCGACCGTGCTGACCGACCTGCCGGCCGACGCCCGCATTCTCAACGAGGAGCCCTTCGGGCCGATCGTGCCGATCATGCCGTTCTCCTCCACCGAGGCGGTGATCGAGGAGGCGAACCGCCTGCCCTACGGGTTGGCGGCCTATGCCTACACCACCTCCGGCACCCGCGCCGACGAGTTCGCCCGCCGGGTCGAGAGCGGCATGGTGTCGATCAACCATCACGGCCTTGCCCTGCCCGAAGTGCCGTTCGGCGGCATCAAGGATTCCGGCTACGGCTCTGAAGGCGGCACCGAGGCGATGGAAGCCTATGTGAACACCAAGTTCGTCACGCAGCTCGGGGTGTGACGGCTGCGCCGCCAGCCCTCCCTCTCCCGCCGTCATCCCGGACGCCCGCAGGGCGATCCGGGATCGCGTGCCGTTCTGTTCTTCCGAGGCTCATCGCAAAGGCGCCCCTCATCCTGAGGTGCGAGCGCAGCGAGCCTCGAAGGATAATCGCTACAGCGCGCCCCGAAGAGCATCCTTCGAGGCCCGGCGAAACGCCGGGGCATCTCAGGACGAGGTTCGACGAAACGGAGAGGCCTTTCGAAGACGATCCCGGATCGGTCCTGCCGGACCGTCCGGGACGACGAAGGAAATAACGCCCCGGTTCGCGATCTCCTCCTCCGCCGCAGCCGGCGATTTACGAATCGCCCACTCAGGCCTATCCCCCATCCATGGAACCCCACGTCTTCATGGCGGTGATCGCCGGTGCCGCCATGCATGCGGGCTGGAACGCCGTCCTCAAGATCAGGCTCGATCCCTTCCTCGCCGTGGTGCTGGTCAACGCCGCCTCCGGCGTCATCGCCCTGCCGATCGCGCTCTATCTCGGCCTGCCGGAGCTGCATGTCTGGCCGTGGATCATCGCGGCCCTGCTGCTCCACATCGTCTACTACCTGACGCTGACCGGCGCCTATCGGCGGGCCGACATGGGGCTCGTCTACCCGATCGCGCGCGGCAGCGCGCCGCTGCTCACCACCATCCTGTCGGTGACGCTGATCGGCGAGGCGATCGACCTGGAGGCGTTCCTCGGCGTGGTGCTGCTGGCCTTGGGCATCCTCACCATCGCCTGGCGCCGGCGCGGCGCCGCCGCCTTCGACCGCACGGCGCTGCGCCTGGCGCTCATCTGCGGCCTCACCATCACCGGCTTCACGCTGGTGGACGGGATGGGCGCCCGCACCGCCGCCAGCCCGCATCTCTATGCCGCCTGGCTGTTCGTGCTGGACGGCGTCACCGTCACCACCCTCGGCCTCGTCTGGAAGGGTCGGCGCGCGCTCGCCTCGACGCTCTCCTTCGTCGGTCCGGGCGTCGCCGGCGCGGCGATGTCGCTCACCTCCTACTGGATCGCCGTCTGGGCGATGACCAAGGCGCCGATCGGCCTTGTCGCCGCGGTACGCGAATCCAGCGTGCTGTTCGGCGCGGCGATCGCCGTGATCGTGCTGCACGAGCCGCTGCGCCGCGAGCGCATCGTCGCCGCCGTGCTGATCGTCATCGGGCTGGTGCTGATCAAGACGCACTGAGTTCGCCCCACCGCCCCTCCTGTGCTCCATTGCGCCGATGAACGCCAAGCCGAGCCTGCCGATTCGACCCGCCGTGCCCGACGACGCCTTTGCCGGGCCGCTGGCGAAGGTGCGCGAGGGCGCGCCCATCGTCATGGTGCTGGGCGGCGCCGGCACGGGGAAGACCACCTTCCTGCACGCACTTCGGCGCCACGGCGGCGGGCGGCAGGCCTTCCTGGCGCCGACCGGCGTCGCGGCGCTGCAGCTCGGCGGCCAGACCATCCACTCCTTCTTCGGCCTGCCGCCGCGCCTGGTCGATCCCGACCAGGTCAAGCCGCGCTCGCCGAAACGCACGCTGATGAAGAAGCTGGAGCGCCTCGTCATCGACGAGGTGTCGATGGTGCGCGCCGACGTGCTCGACGCGGTCGACCGCAGCCTGCGCATCGTCCGCGGAGATCCGGCCCCCTTCGGCGGGGTACAGGTGGTGCTCGTCGGCGACTTCCTGCAATTGCCGCCGGTGGTGCCGCAGGCCGAGCGCGAGATCCTCGGCCATCTCGGCTATGAGGGCCCCTTCGCCTTCGACGCCCGCGTGCTGCGCGAGGTGGACCCCGTCCGCCTGCCCTTCCTGCAGGTGCACCGCCAGACCGACAGCTATTTCGTCTCCCACCTCGCCGCGCTGCGCATGGGCCGCTACGTCCACGAGGCGGTCGCCGCGATCAACGAGGCCTCCTTCGGCGAGCACCGGCCGGGCCGCGTCCCGGTGGTGCTGGCGCCGACAAACATGCGGGTCGACGCCTACAACCAGCGCGGCCTCTCGGCGCTGGCCGATGGCGGGCGGATCTACGAGGGCAAGAGCGAGGGCGAGTTCGACCTCGCCACCGACCGGCTGCCCGTACCGGAGACGCTGGTGCTGAAGGTCGGCGCCCGCGTCATGGCGGTGCGCAACGATCCCGAGAAGCAATGGGTCAACGGCTCGGTCGGCACCATCACCGGGCTGGCGCACGACCGCGCCTATGTGCGGCTGGACGGCGCCGGGCTGGTCGAGATCGAGAAGGTGAGCTGGGAGCGCATCCGCTACGACTGGGACGAGGCGACGGGCAAGGTCGCGGCCAAGGTGGTCGGCACCTATACCCAGCTCCCCCTCGTCCCGGCCTGGGCGGTGACGGTGCACAAGGCGCAGGGCCTGACGCTGGACGACGTGCGCATCGACTTCGACAGCGGCGCCTTCGCGGCGGGGCAGGCCTATGTCGCGCTGTCCCGCGCACGCTCGCTGGACGGGCTGTCGCTCGCGCGGCCGCTGCGCACGTCCGACATCCGCATCGACCGCCGCGTCGCCGCCTTCACCGCCGCCTTCGAGGCCGCGGCGCTGACGTGAACGGCCTTCCTTTACAAATCCCATATTGTTGATAGATTACCCGCTCCAGTCGGAGCGAGAGATCGATGAGAGAGGCCGGCACCCGCCGCTATCGCGATAAGCTGTTGTTCGCGCTCGCTTATGGCGCGATCATCGGCGCGATCTTCTTCGCCCATCCGTTCGGCAACGAGTCTTCCGCGCCCAAGGTCGCCGCCGTCGAGGCGGCGCGCTGAGATTCGCCTTCTGGTAAAAGTCCGGCTGATCTACCATCTATGTGGCATGCTGCAGGCGGGAGATTCGCTCCCGCTGCGCGTGCGGGATCAGATGCGGACATGCTGACCAACAAGGGCAAATACGGCCTGAAGGCGATGCTTTTCCTGGCGAAGCTGGAGCCCGGCTCCAGCGCGATGGGCCAGGAGATCGCCACCGCCAACAACATCCCCAAGAAATTCCTCGACGCCATCCTGCTCGAACTGCGCAATGCCGGCATGCTGCGCTCGAAGAAGGGGCCGGGCGGCGGCTATGCGCTGGCCAAGAGCCCGCGCGATATCCGCATCGGCCACATCATTCGTACCCTCGACGGCCCGCTCGCTCCCATCAACTGCGCGAGCAAGAGCGCCTATGTGCCCTGCCAGGACTGTGAGGACCTTGCCACCTGCTCGGTGCGCATCACCATGAGCAAGGTGCGCGACGCCATGTCGGACATCCTCGACGGAATGTCGCTGCAGGACATGATCGTGTTCGCCAACGCGCCCGACGCCGACCTGATGTACAACATCTGACGCATGACGAGCGACGCATGACCCTTGGCGAATCCCTCGGGCCGGGCCTGCTCGGCCTCGTCGCCCATGACAGCAAGAAGGACGAGATGGTGGCGTGGGCGATCGCCCATCGGCACGTCCTCGCCCGCTTCCAGATCGTCGCCACCGGCACCACCGGCGGGCGCATCCTGGAAGCCTGCCCGGAACTGCGGCTCACCCGGCTGAAGAGCGGCCCGCTCGGCGGCGACCAGCAGATCGGCGCGCTGATCGCCGAGAACCGCGTGCGGGCGCTGGTGTTCTTCGTAGACCCGCTCACCGCCCAGCCGCACGACGTCGATGTCAAGGCGCTGATGCGGGTGGCGCTGGTCTACGACATCCCCCTCGCCATGAACCCCGCCACCGCGCAGATGCTCATCGCGGCGCTGGCGGTGGAGGAATAGGCGACCTCCCGCACTCACGCCGCCATGGCCGGGCTTGATCCGGCCATCCACGTCTTTCCGGCGCGTGAAGAAGTCGTGGATCCCCGGGTCAAGCCCGGGGATGACGGCCTTCTTCGAAACCCTCAGAAGAACGCCTGGTGCCCGGTGATCGCGCGGCCGAGGATCAGCGCGTGGATGTCGTGCGTGCCCTCATAGGTGTTGACCGTCTCGAGGTTCACCATGTGGCGCATCACCGGGAATTCGGCGGAGATGCCGTTGCCGCCGTGCATGTCGCGGGCGAGGCGGGCGATGTCGAGCGCCTTGCCGCAATTGTTGCGCTTCAGCATGGAGATGGCCTCGACGGGGAGCTGCCCCTCGTCGAACAGCCGGCCTGCGCGCAGGGCGAGCTGAAGCCCGAGCGCGATCTCGGTCGCCATGTCCGCGAGCTTCTTCTGGATCAGCTGCGTCGCCGCCAGCGGCTTGCCGAACTGCTTGCGGTCGAGCGTGTATTGCCGCGCCGAGGCGTAGCAGGCCTCCGCCGCGCCGATCGTGCCCCAGCCGATGCCGAAGCGGGCGCGGTTGAGGCAGCCGAACGGCCCCTTCAACCCCGAGGCGCCCGGCAGCAGGCTCTCCTCCGGCACCTCGACGCCGTCGAGCACGATCTCGCCGGTGATGGAGGCGCGCAAGCTCAGCTTGTTCTCGATCTTCGGCGTCGAGAAGCCCTTGGCGCCGCGCTCGACGAGAAAGCCGCGAATGTCGTTGTCATGCGCGCCGGACTTCGCCCACACCACCGCCACGTCGGCGATGGGCGAGTTGGTGATCCACATCTTCGAGCCGGTCAGCCTGTAGCCGCCGTCGATCTTCTCGGCGCGGGTGCGCATGCCGGCGGGATCGGAACCGGCGTCCGGCTCGGTGAGGCCGAAGCAGCCGATCCATTCGCCGGTGGCGAGTTTCGGCAGAAACCTCTTTTTCTGCGCCTCGGTGCCATAGGCGTTGATCGGGTGCATCACCAGCGAGGACTGCACGCTCATCGCCGAGCGATAGCCCGAATCGACCCGCTCCACCTCGCGCGCCACCAGCCCGTAGGAGACGTAGCCGAGGCCGGCGCCGCCATATTCCTCGGGAATGGTGGGGCCGAGCAGACCGAGCTCGCCCATCTCGTTCATGATCTCGCGGTCGAAGCGCTCCTCCATGAAGGCTGAAGCGACGCGCGGCGCCAGCTTCTCCTGCGCGTAGTCGCTCGCCGTGTCGCGCACCAGCCGCTCCTCTTCGGTGAGCTGCCCGTCGAGGCCGAACGGATCGGCCCAGTCGAAGCTGGTGCGGACGGATTTGGCGGAAGCCGCGGGGGCGGCGGCGAGAGCTGTGGACGGCGCGGCACTCATGATGAGACGTCTCCCGAACGGCACGGCGACATGACCCGACGATGGCGCCGGCTTGACGGTCTTACAACTTCGCACGCCCGCGTGCATCCCGCCGCGTGAGAACAACCCACCGTGGCGCCCCTACTCCGTTACGTCATGCGACTTTGGTCGGGGGGCGGGGTGTCATTGCGCAATTTTCGGACCCGTGTTTGAGTGGATTGCAGGATCGCGGCGACCAAACAATAGGCCGGCCCACACAATGGGCACGCCCCGTCCGCGCTGTCCGTTAGAGGGGACTTCTCATGTCGGTCATCACTACCAAAGTGGCCTTGGCGGCTGCCATGCTCACGGCATTCGCCGCGCCCGCCTTCGCCGCCAAGACGCTCGTCTACTGCTCGGAAGGCAGCCCGGAGAACTTCACCCCGGCGCTCAACACCACCGGCACCAGCTTCGATGCCGCCCGCCCTGTCTACAATCAGCTCGTCGAGTTCGAGCGCGGCTCCACCAAGGTGGTGCCCGGCCTCGCCGAGAGCTGGACGGTGAGCGACGACGGCAAGGAGATCACCTTCAAGCTGCGCAAGGGGGTGAAGTTCCACTCCGGCGTCAACGGCTTCACGCCGACGCGCGACTTCAACGCCGACGACGTGATCTTCACCTTCGACCGCATGTGGAAGCCGGACAACCCGTACCACAAGGTCACCGGCGGCGCTTACGACTACTTCAACGACATGGGCATGCCCGATCTGCTCGCCAGCATCGACAAGATCGACGATCACACGGTGAAGTTCACGCTCAAGGAGCCGAACGCGCCCATGCTGGCGAACCTCGCCATGGACTTCGCCACCGTCCATTCGAAGGAATATGCCGACTTCCTGCTGAAGAAGGGCGCGCCCGAGCAGTTCGACCAGATTCCGGTCGGCACCGGCCCGTTCTCCTTCGTCGCCTACCAGAAGGACGCGGTGATCCGCTACAAGGCCAACCCGGCCTATTTCGAGGGCAAGCCGGCGCTCGACAACCTCGTCTACGCCATCACCCCCGACCCGACCGCGCGCTACGCCAAGCTGAAGAAGGGCGAGTGCCATGTGATGATCGCGCCGAACCCGGCCGACATCGCCGGCATGAAGACCGATCCGGCGGTGAACCTGCTCTCGCAGCCGGGCCTGAACATCGCCTACTGGGCGTTCAACGTCGAGAAGCCGCCCTTCGACAAGAAGGAGGTCCGCCAGGCCTTCAACATGGCGATCGACAAGGCGGCGATCATCAAGGACGTCTACCAGGGCGCCGGCCAGGGCGCGATCAACCCGATCCCGCCGACCATCTGGTCCTACAACAAGGACGTGAAGGATTATCCCTACGACCCCGAGAAGGCCAAGAAGATGCTGGCCGACGCGGGCGTGAAGACCCCGCTCGACATCGACCTGTGGTGGATGCCGGTGCAGCGCCCCTACAACCCGAACGCCAAGCGCATCGCCGAAATGATGCAGTCCGACCTCGCCAAGCTCGGCGTCAATGCCAAGCTCGTCTCCTATGAGTGGGGCGAGTACCGCAAGCGCATGCAGGAAGGCGAGCACATGACCGGCCAGCTCGGCTGGACCGGCGACAATGGCGACCCGGACAACTTCTTCTTCCTGCTCGGCTGTCCCGCCGCGCGCAAGGGCGGCCAGAACCTCGCCAAGTGGTGCAACAAGGACTTCGACGCGCTGATCGAGAAGGCCAAGACCATCTCCGACACCGCCGAGCGCACCAAGCTCTATGAGCAGGCGCAGGTGATCGTGAAGGAAGATGCGCCCTGGTTCACCATCGCCCACTCGGTGGTCTACGAGCCGACCCGCAAGGAAGTGGTGGACTATAAGGTCAGCCCGTTCGGCCGCCACGAGTTCTACGGCGTCGACCTGAAGTGACCGAGCCGGTGCCGGCGGAGGGAGCGCTCCGCCGGCACCGTGCGTTCTGGAAATTGCCGCCGGGTCGCTGCCTTGATCAGAACGGCCCGTGTGCACACGGGAGCGCGGCGATTGCCGCCTCCGCCCGACACCCCTCCCCCGCCGCCGTGCAGAGCCGTGTTCCGTCGGAACCGTCCGCGCGCCGTGGAGGCTGTCCGAGCCCGGGATATCGATGCTCCGTTTCTTCTTCCGCCGCGTCGCGCTGACGCTGCCGACCTTCGTGGCGCTGATGTTCGTCACCTTCGTCGCCGTGCGCCTCGTGCCCGGCGACCCGATCGAGGCGCGCACCGGCGAGCGCGGCATCGCGCCCGAGCGCCTCGCCATGCTGCGCCACGAGCTCGGCCTCGACCGGCCGGTGTGGCAGCAGTTCCTCGACTACGCCAACGGCCTACTGCACGGCGATTTCGGCGTTTCCATCGTCACCAAGACGCCGGTGCTGCACGAGTTCCTCGTGCTGTTCCCGGCGACGCTGGAACTCTCCATCTGCGCGCTGATCTTCGCGGTGGTGCTCGGCGTTCCCGCCGGCGTGCTGGCGGCGGTGAAGCGCGGCAGCGTCTTCGACCACACGGTGATGACCGCCGCGCTGGCCGGCTATTCCATGCCGATCTTCTGGTGGGGCCTGCTGCTGATCATGTTCATGTCCGAGTATCTCGGGCTGACGCCGGTCTCCGGCCGCATGGACCTGATCAACTACTATTTCGAGCCGGTCACCGGCTTCATGCTGATCGACAGCCTGCTCTCCGACCAGGAAGGCGCCTTCGGCGCGGCGGTGGCGCATCTCATCCTGCCCTCCATCGTGCTCGGCACGATTCCCCTCGCGGTGATCGCCCGCATGACGCGCTCCTCCATGCTGGAGGTGCTGGGCGAGGACTATGTGCGCACCGCCCGCGCCAAGGGGCTCTCGCCGCTGCGCGTGGTCGGCCTGCACGCGCTGCGCAACGCGCTGATCCCGGTCGTCACGGTGATCGGGCTGCAGACCGGCACGCTGCTCGCTGGCGCCGTGCTCACCGAGACCATCTTCGCCTGGCCCGGCGTCGGCAAATGGCTGATCGAGTCGATCGCCCGCCGCGACTACCCGGCGCTGCAGGGCGGCATCATGCTGATCTCCGCCATCGTCATCCTCGTCAATCTCATCGTCGACCTGCTCTATGTCGCGATCAATCCGAGGATCCGTCATGGCTGAGGAGACCGCGATCGACGATCCGATGCCGACCGGCCCGGCGCAGCTGGTGCTCGATTCCGCGAGCGACGGCGCCATCGGCGTCGCCCAGCCTTCATCCATCGCCGCCATCGCCGCCGCCGAGACGGTGCCGCCGGAGATCACGCCGCTCAGGGCCTTCTGGTCCGCCTTCAGCGAGAACCGCGGCGCCGTGCTCGGCCTGATGGTGGTGATCTTCATCGCCGTGCTGGCGATCTTCGCCCCCCTCATCGCCCCGCACGCACCGGCCGAGCAGTTCCGGCAGTTCGTGCGGCAGCCGCCGGTCTGGGCCGGCGGCACATGGGCATTCCCGTTCGGCACCGACGCGCTTGGGCGCGACGTGCTCTCGCGCCTGATCTACGGCGCGCGCATCTCGCTCGGCATCGGCCTCTCCGTGATGCTGGTGTCGGTGGCGCTCGGCATCGTGCTCGGCCTCGCCGCCGCCTTCATGCGCGGCATCGTCGAGGTGGTGGTGATGCGCATCATGGACCTCGTGGTGGCGATCCCGAGCCTCGTGCTCGCCATTCTCGTGGTGGCGGTGCTCGGGCCGAGCCTGCTCAACACCATCGTGGCGGTGACCGTGGTCTACCTGCCGCGCTATGTGCGCCTCGTGCGCGCCGCCGCCATCGCGGAACTGTCGAAGGAATATGTCGTCGCCGCGCAGGTGGCGGGCGTCGGCAAGATCAGGCTGATGTTCGTCACCGTGCTGCCGAACTGCCTGGCGCCCCTCATCGTGCAGGCGGCGCTCGGCATCTCCGACGCGATCCTGGAGGCCGCCGCGCTCGGCTTCCTCGGCCTCGGCGCCCAGCCGCCGACGCCGGAATGGGGAGCCATGCTGGCGGACAGCCGCGAGTTCATCCGTTCGGCGCCGTGGATCGTCACCCTGCCGGGCCTCGCCATCCTCGTCACCGTGGTCGCCATCAACCTGATGGGCGACGGCCTGCGCGACGCGCTCGACCCGAAGCTGCGGAGGAGCTGAGGAGGATGCAGGCGTGGATCGGTCCCGCGGTCGTCGCGGCGGTTATATCCTCGCTGGTCACGGTCATCGGCTGGTGGCTGAACCATCAGCGCGAGCGCCGGCGCGACGCCGCGCGGCGGCTGGAGCGCATCCGCGACGTGCAGGCGGCGCTGCGGGCGGAAATTCGCAGCCACCGGGAAAGGCTGCGCCTGTTCGAGCTCAACGAGGACAACGCCGCCCTGCTCGCCCGCATCGAGGCGTCGAACGACACAGCGCCCTTCACGCCCTTCCTGCCGCGCGAGGTGGACAGCTTCGTCTTCGACGCGGTGATCGGCGAGATCCACATCCTGCCGGTGGCCGTGATCGACGACGTGGTCGTCTATTATCGGCAGACGCGCTCGATCGCCCAGTTCGCGGACGACCTGCGCAGCGACCGCTTCGACCGGTTGCAGCCGGAACGCAAGGCACAGATGTATCGTGATTATCTGGCGCTCGGGCGCCATGCGGCACTGCTCGCCGATCGCGCGATAGCAGCGATCGACCGCGCGCTCGACGGCAGGATCAATAGCCCGGCTTCGGCCCCGTCGGACCGGAAATCGGCGTCGGGATCGGAACGGGACGAGGATGGGAACTCATGATCAGCCTCTCCATACCCTGCGAATATAAGCGCGGAGGCGCGCAAATCCAATGACACCCCTGCTCTCCATCCGCAACCTCTCCGTCACCTTCGCCACCGGCCGCGGGCCGTTCAAGGCGGTGGACGGGGTCGATCTCGACGTCGATCCCGGCGAACTCGTCGCCATCGTCGGCGAATCCGGCTCCGGCAAGTCGGTCGCCATGCTGGCGGTGATGGGCCTGCTGCCCTGGACCGCCAAGGTCACCGCCGACCGTCTGATGTTCGACGGCCGCGACCTGCTGGCGCTTTCGCCCCGCGAGCGCCGGAAGATCATCGGGCGCGACCTCGCCATGATCTTCCAGGAGCCGATGTCGAGCCTCAACCCGTGCTTCACCGTCGGCTTCCAGATCCGCGAGGCAATGGCGGCGCATCTCGACCTCTCGCGCGCGCAACGCCAGGCGCGGGCGGTCGAGCTGCTGGAGCTCGTCGGCATCCCCGAACCGGAGCGGCGGCTGCGCGCCTTCCCGCACCAGCTCTCCGGCGGCATGAGCCAGCGCGTGATGATCGCCATGGCGCTCGCCTGCAAGCCCAAGCTGATCATCGCTGACGAGCCGACAACCGCGCTCGACGTGACGATACAGGCACAGATACTGGACCTTCTGCTCCGCCTTCAGAAAGAGAGCGGCGTCGGCCTCGTGCTGATCACCCATGACATGGGCGTGGTGGCGGAGACCGCGCAGCGCGTCTGCGTCCACTATGCCGGCCAGCAGGTGGAGATGCAGGAAACGCGCGGCCTGTTCCGTGATCCGCACCACCCCTACACCGCCGCGCTGCTGTCGGCACTGCCGGAGCGCGCGCATGGCCGCCTGCTGCCCTCCATCCCCGGCATGGTGCCGGGTCTGGCGGACCGGCCGCAGGGCTGCCTGTTCTCGCCGCGCTGCCGCTTCGCCACCGAAAGATGCCGCACGGTTCCTCCTCCCCGTCAGGGCGCCGAGCTCGGCTTCGCGCTGTGCCACACGCCGCTCGTCGACGGGGTGCCGCAGCGCCGGGAAATCGCCGCATGAACCAGCCCGTTCCGCATGACCATGCGAGCCATCCGGACCTGCCGCACGTGGCGCCCGCCACGCAGGCGGTGATGGAGGCCGTCGACCTCGCCCAGAGCTACGAGGTCTCGCGCGGCCTGCTGGCCAAATCCGCCACGGTGAAGGCCGTCGCCGGGGTGAGCTTCCGCCTCGCGCCGCGCTCGACGCTGGCCATCGTCGGCGAGTCCGGCTCCGGCAAGTCGACGCTCGCCCGCATGCTGACCATGATCGAGCGCCCCGGCTCGGGCTCGCTGCGCCTCGACGACGTCGACGTCGCGGACGCCGACGCCCGCACGCTCCGTCGCTACCGCGGCGAGGTGCAGATGGTGTTCCAGAATCCCTATGGGTCGCTCAATCCGCGCCAGACGGTGGGCAAGGCGATCGAGGAGCCGCTGCTGGTCAACACCGACCTCTCCGCGTCCGAGCGGCGCGAGCGGGCGCTCGACATGATGAAGCGCGTCGGCCTGCGCCCGGAGCATCACGGCCGCTACCCGCACATGTTCTCCGGCGGCCAGCGCCAGCGCATCGCCATCGCCCGCGCGCTGGTGATGCGGCCGAAGATACTGGTGCTGGACGAGCCGGTCTCGGCGCTCGACGTCTCTGTGCGGGCGCAGGTGCTGAACCTGCTGGTGGAGCTGCAGGAGAGCCTCGGCGTCGCCTATGTCTTCGTCTCGCACGATCTCGGCGTGGTCAGGCACATGGCCGACGAGGTGCTGGTGATGTATCTCGGCCGGGCCGTCGAGCACGGCCCGCGCGAGGCCATCTTCGCGGCGCCCAAGCACCCCTATACACGCGCTTTGCTCTCGGCGACGCCGGTCGCCGACCCGGAGGCGAAGAAGGACCGCATCGTGCTGGAAGGCGAGCTGCCCTCGCCCTTCAACCCGCCCAAGGGCTGCCCCTTCAACCCGCGCTGCCCGCTGGTGATGGACCGCTGCCGGGTGGAGATGCCGCCGCTGGAGCACAAGGGCAACCAGCTCGTCGCCTGCTGGGCGGCGCAGGACACGCCCGGCCCGACGCTGTCGCGGCCGACGAATGCTTGAGGGGACGGCCCGATCCCACCGAACGACCTCATCCTGAGGCGCCCGGCGCGAGCCGGGCCTCGAAGGATGTTCGTCCGGGCGCGCTCGAGTGAGCATCCTTCGAGGCTCGCTGCGCTCGCACCTCAGCGTCTGACTCTTAGTGGCTTTTCGAGGTGGTGGCCGCCTTTGGGCCGTCATCCCCGGGCTTGGCCCGGGGATCCACGACTTGCCGGGCGCTCCGAGCGGTACAAAGGCGTGGATGGCCGGGGCCAAGCCCGGCCATGACGAACCTCAAGCGTCCCGGTCGCGAATTACGGGTCAGCCTCTCAGGATGAGGGCGTTCCAGCGGCTCGCCTCACCGCCGCGTAAAGTCCACCGGCACGGTGAAGTTGATCGTGCCGCCCGGCACGTCGGGCGGCGGCGGCGGCACGGGGGAGGCGCGGCGCACCATCGCGACCGCCTCCTGGTCGAAGCTGGCATTGCCCGACGAGCCGACCAGCCGCGCGCTCAGCACCTGGCCCGAACGGTTGATGGCGAAGGCGACGCGCGCCTTGCCGATGCCGTTCTCGCCGGACGGATAGCGCTTGAAGCGGTTGAGATGGCCCATCAGCCGCGAGCGCCAGTTGGCCGGCGACCGGCTGCTGGACGAGGTCGCCCCGGCGCTCGGCGCGGCGATGCGGTCGGAACGCGCGGCGTCGAGCGCGGGCGTGGCGGCGGTGCGCGGCGCTGGCGGCTTGTCGCTCTTGTCCCGCTCCTTCGGCTTGGGCTTCGGCTTCGGGCGCTCCTTCGGCGGATCGGGCTTCTTCTCCGGCGGCGTGAGTTCCGCGGCGAGCGGCGGCGGCGGCGGCAGCGGCACCTCGATATCGGGCGCCGGGCTCTCCGCCACCTCGGGCAAGGGATCCTCCTGCTCGGGCATGGGCTCGGGCGGCGGCACGTCCTCGGCCTCGGCGAGCGGGTCCGGGGGCACCTCCTCCTCGATCTTCTCCGGGGCTTCCATCATCTCCGGGCCCGGCGGGGCCTCGGTCGGCTCCGCCTCCGGCGCCACCGGCATCTCCGCCAGCTCGATCATGATCGCCGCCGGCTCCTCCGCCGCGACGATGGGCGGCTCGCGCAGCATGTAGGCGAGCGCGCCGCCATGCACGACGAGCACGAGGGCGCCGCAGGCGAGCCAGCCCCCGCCCTCGCGCAGCTTGTCGCGCGGGCCGCCTTTGAGCAGCAGCAGGCTCATGGAGCCGGCGCCCCCGACGCCGGTGCCGGAGAAGCGGCGGGAGCGGGAGCGGCAGGCGCAACAGGAGCGGCTGCGGCAGGCGCCGCCGTGCCGGAAGCAGCGCCCGGCGCGCCGGGCGCCGGCGCGGGCTGTCCGGCCATCTCCAGCCCGACCAGCGCGATCTTCAGATAGCCGGCGGCGCGCAGGAGGTTCATAACCTCCATCAGCTCGCCATAGGCGACCGCCTTGTCGGCGCGCAGGAAGATGCGGGTGTCGCGCTTGGTCTCGGTGGCGCGGTCGAGAGTCACGCCCAGCATCTCGCGCACCACGTCCTCATTGCCGAGCGCGAGGCCGAGGTCGCTCTTCACGGTGAGGTAGACCGGCTTGTCCGGCCGCTGCTGCATCTGCGCGTTGGAGGCCGGCAGGTCGACGGCGACGTCGACGGTCGAGAGCGGCGCCGCCACCATGAAGATGATCAGCAGCACCAGGATCACGTCGATGAAGGGCGTGACGTTGATCTCGTGGTTCTCGACGAGATCGTCGCTGTCGCCGCTCTGCAGCTTCGCCGCCATGGGGACGCTACTCCGCAGCCGCCGTGGCGCGCAGGCGCGCCGCTTCGGAACGGTTGCCGCCGGCCCGCGCGGCGTCGCGCCGGTCGAGGTCGCGCGAGAGCAGGCGCAACACCTCGGCGGAGGCGTCGCCCAGCAGCAGGCGATAGCCGGACACCTGGCGCGAGAAGTGGTTGTAGATGACCACCGCCGGAATGGCGGCGACCAGGCCGATGGCGGTGGCCAGCAGCGCCTCGGCGATGCCCGGCGCCACCACGGCGAGGTTGGTGGTCTGCGCCTTCGAGATGCCGATGAAGGAGTTCATGATGCCCCACACCGTGCCGAACAGGCCGACGAAGGGCGCGGTGGCGCCGATGGTGGCGAGCAGGCCGGTGCCGCGGGTAATGGCGCGTCCCGCCGCCACCTCGATGCGCGCCAGCGAGATGGAGACGCGCTCCTTGATGCCCTCGGCCGGCAGGTCTCCGGAGCGCTTCACCTCGAGGAAGGTCGCCTTCAGCATGGTGCCGGCCGGGCCGGCGGCGCCGCTGTTGCGCGCCTCGTCCAGCGAGGCGGCACCGAGATAGCCCTTGAGCGCCCGGCGCAGCCGGCCCTTGGCGAAGGTCAGCTCCACCGACTTGGCGAGCCACACCGTCCAGGTCACCACCGAGGCGAAGGCGAGGCCGATCATCACCGCCTTCACGACCCAGTCGGCGGCCATGAACATGCCCCACGGCGACAGGTCGTGCGGCAGCTGGGCGGCGACGGACGGGTCCTCGCCCTCGGCATGGACCTGCGTCGGGTCGGCGGGCGCCGTGCCGGGCGCGGGGTTGGCGGCATCCGGGGCGGCACCCGCGGAGGGCATCCCCGGCGTGACGGGCGGCACCAGCGGATCGGCAACCTGCGGCGAGGTCGGCGTTGCCTGCATCGGAGCCGGCTGGGTGGCCGCCGCGGGCGGCGGCGCCGTGGGGGCCGTCGCCGGCTGCTGCGCGAAAGCGGGCATCGCCGCCGGTGCCAGCGCGGCACACAAGAGCGTGGCGGCCATCAGCGCGCTCAAGCTCCGGCGGTGCGGCAGGATTCGGCGAAATGTCAGCATGGCAGCTTTCCGATGTTCCGGTCGGCGGCCCGCCGCACGCGTCATGCGCAGACGTATCGGAGAGCCGGCCCGTCAATTACCGGCTTCCATAAACCCGCAAAGGCGCGGTCGACAATATCAAAAAGCCCGAATTCGCAAATGTAGAACGCTTCAAAACAATGAATACGCTGGCGAATTCTAGTTTGTGATCATTCTAGACTGGTAGATATTGCCGACTACGGACCGATCACCTTGCCCGGGTTGAGCAGCCCCGCCGGATCGAGCGCCGCCTTGAGCCGGTGCATCAGGTCGAGCCCGACCGCATCTGCGTAATGCGCCAGTTCCTCGCGCTTGAGGATGCCGATGCCGTGCTCGGCGGCGATGGAGCCCTCCATCTCGACCACGATATCGTGAACGATGCGGTTGAAGGTCTCCCACATGGCGAGGAAGGCGGGCTTCTCCATGCCGACCGGCTGGCTGAGGTTGAAATGGATGTTGCCGTCGCCGACATGGCCGAACGGACAGGGCCTCACCCCGGGTAGCGCCGCGATGCAGGCGGCCAGCGCCCGCTCCATGAATTCCGGCACGCGCGAGACCGGCACCGAGACGTCGTGCTTGATCGAGCCGCCCTCGTGCTTCTGCGCCTCCGACATGTCCTCGCGCAGCCGCCACATGTTCGCCGCCTGCGCCTCCGAGGTGGCGATCACGCCGTCGAGCACCTCGCCCGCCTCCATGGCGGCGCCGAGCGTGGTCTCCAACAGCGCGCCGAGGTCGAAGGCGCGGGTCGGGGCGGAGAGCTCGGCCAGCACGTACCAGTCATAGGCATCGCGCAACGGGCGCACCGTGCCGGACATGTGCTTGAGCACCGTCTCGACGCCGAAGGAGGCCATCAGCTCGAAGGTGGTGAGCGCGTCCCCCGCCTCGCCGCGCAGCCGCTTGAGCAAAGCCAGCGCCGACGCCGGATCCGGCACGGCGAGGAAGGCGGTGGTGCGCTGGGCGGGCTTGGGGAACAGCTTCAGCACCGCGGCGGTGATGATGCCGAGCGTGCCCTCGGTGCCGAGGAACAGCGGCTTCAGGTCGTACCCCGCATTGTTCTTGCGCAGGCGCTTCATCCCGTTCCACACCCGCCCGTCGGCCAGCACGACTTCCAGGCCGAGCACCAGCTCGCGCGCATTGCCGTAGCGCAGCACGGCGGTGCCGCCGGCATTGGTCGAGAGGTTGCCGCCGATGCGGCAGGAGCCCTGCGAGGCGATGTGCAGCGGGAACAGGCAGTCCACCGCCTCCGCCGCGTGGTGGATGGTGTCGAGGATCACGCCCGCCTCCACCGTCATGGTCATGTCGACCGGATCGACGTTGCGGATGCGGTCGAGCCGCTGGAGTGACACGAGCATCTGCCCGAACGGCATCTGCCCGCCGACCAGCCCGGTATTGCCGCCCTGCGGCACGATCGGCACGCCGGCGCGGGCGCAGGCCTCGACGATGAAGGCGACCTCCTCGGTCGAGCCCGGCCGCAGCACCGCGGGTGCCTGCCCGTGATAGAGCCCGCGCTCCTCGTTGAGATAGGGCGCCATGTCGGCGGACCCGGTGAGCACATGCTGCACGCCGATGCGCTGGGCGATGGAGGCGAGGAGGGCGTCGAGCGAGGAAGAGGCGAGATTCATTGAGCTCATGACCGATCCGCGGTATGAATAATTCATACCGATATTGCGCTGGAGGAAATCCATGGCAACCGCCGAGAAGCGCACCTTCAGTCTGCCACGCGAGCAGGCGGAATTCATAGACAGGCTCGTCTCGACCGGCACCTATGCTAGCGGCAGCGAGGTCATCCGCGCCGGCCTGCGCGCCCTGCAGGAGCGCGACGCGGTGGTCGAGCGCTGGCTGCGGGAGGAAGTGGTGCCGGTGGTCGACGCAGCCCGCGCCGACCCGTCGTCTCTCCTCACCGCGGAAGAAGTGTTCGGGGAAATTCATCGCCGCCATGAGGAGCGAATGAAGAGAAGCCGTGCGCTATAAGATCCGCTTCACCGCGTCTGCGCAGCGCGATCTTCTCCGGCTCTACGACTATATCGCTGACCGCTCGGGCCCCGCGATCGCCCGCGGCTATGTGGATCGCATCCATGCCTATTGCTACGGCTTTGCCGATATGCCGAAGCGAGGCACCCTGCGCGACGATCTGCGCCCCGATCTGCGCGTCGTCGGCTTCGAGCGGCGGGTGATGATCGCCTTTCATACCGACGGTGACCTCGTCGTGTTCGACCGCATCCTCTACGGCGGACGCTCGCTGGATCGGCTCAGCGACGACGAGGACTGACCACCCTCCCCTTGCCCGCCGCCCCCGCATCCCCTATCCCCGCGCCATGGCGCCTCCTCTTCTCCTATTGCAGGACACACGGCTCACCTTCGGCGGCACGCCGCTGCTGGAGGGAGCGGAGCTTTCCGTCTCCCAGGGCGAGCGTGTCGGCCTCGTCGGCCGCAACGGCTCGGGCAAGTCCACCCTACTCAAGATCGCCGCCGGCCTCGTGCAGGCGGATTCCGGCGCACGCTTCGTGCAGCCGGGCGCCACGGTGCGCTACCTGCCGCAGGAGCCGGATCTGTCGGGCTTTCCCACCACCCTCGCCTATGTCGAGGCCGGCATGGGGCCGGGCGATCAGGACTACCGCGCCCGCTACCTCCTGGAACAGCTCGGCCTCACCGGCGAGGAGAGCCCCGCCAGCCTCTCCGGCGGCGAGGCCCGCCGCGCGGCGCTCGCCCGCGTGCTGGCGCCCGAGCCGGACATCCTGCTGCTCGACGAGCCGACCAACCATCTCGACCTGCCGGCCATCGAATGGCTGGAGAGCGAGATCGCCTCCACCCGCTCGGCGCTGGTGCTGATCAGCCATGACCGGCGCTTCCTCGAAGACCTCACCCGCGCCACCGTCTGGCTCGACCGCGGCCGCACGCGGCGCATGGAGCGCGGCTTCAAATTCTTCGAGGAATGGCGCGACCAGGTGCTGGAGGAGGAGGAGCGCGAGCACCACAAGCTCGCCCGGCAGATCGTCGCCGAGGAGCACTGGATGCGCTACGGCGTCACCGCCCGGCGCAAGCGCAACATGCGCCGTGTCGGCGAGTTGGCGGAGATGCGCAAGCAGTACCGCGAGCACCGTAGGGCGCTGGGCACCGTCACGCTGTCCTCCACCGACGCCGAGACCTCCGGCAAGCTGGTGATCGAGGCCGAAAACATCTCGAAGTCGTTCGGCGAGCGCGCGATCGTCCGGGACTTCTCCATCCGCATCCAGCGCGGCGATTGCATCGGCATCGTCGGCCCGAACGGTGCGGGCAAGACCACGCTGCTGAAGATGCTCACCGGCGAACTGGCGCCCGACAGCGGCACGATCAAGCTCGGCACCAACATAGAGATGGCGACGCTCGACCAGCGCCGCGCCAAGCTCGACCCCGCCCGCTCGGTGCGCGACACGCTGACCGAGGGGCGCGGCGACCAGGTGTTCATCGGCGGCAATCCGCGCCACGTCATCGGCTACATGAAGGACTTCCTGTTCGCGCCCGAGCAGGCCGGCACGCCGGTCGCCTCGCTCTCGGGCGGCGAGCGCGGGCGGCTGCTGCTCGCCTGCGCGCTGGCGCAGGCCTCGAACCTGCTGGTGCTCGACGAGCCGACCAACGACCTCGACCTCGAGACGCTCGATCTCCTGGAAGAGATGATCGACGACTATGCCGGCACGGTCCTCCTCGTCAGCCACGACCGCGACTTCCTCGACCGCACCGTGACCGCGACCATCCTCTTCGAGGGCGACGGCAACTGGGCGGTCTATGCCGGCGGCTATTCCGACATGGTCGCCCAGCGTGGCCAGGGCGTGACCGCCCGCACGGTCGACAAGCCGAAGGTCGACAAGGCGGAAGCCGCGCCCGCTGCGGCTGCGGCACCGGCTGCGGCGACGAAGCGCAAGCTGTCCTTCAAGGAGAAGCACGCTCTGGAGCAGCTGCCCAAGCAGATCGCCGCGCTGGAAGAAGAGATCGCCAGGCTCGCCGCGAAGATGCAGGCGCCGGACCTCTACACCAAGGATCCGGCCGGATTCGCCAGGACCTCGGCCACGCTGGAGGCGAAGCACGCCGAGCTGTCGAAAGCCGAGGAGCAGTGGCTGGAGCTGGAGATGCTGCGCGAGGAACTGGGGGCGTGATAGACGCCCCTTCCGGCCCGCCTTCGTCATCCCGGCCGCAGCGCAGCGGAGAGCCGGGATCGCTCTCCAATCGGGATGCGATCCCGGATCGGTCCTGCGGACCGTCCGGGATGACGAATGTGATCGGGCAGAGATAACTCATGCCCACCCTCACCCCCCTCGCCTCCCCCGACGATCCGTGCATCGACGCCTATCGCGTGATCAAGGAACGCGACCTCGTCGGGCGCGGCGGGCGGTTCATCGTCGAGGGGCGGACCGTGCTCGACGTGGCACTCTCAGCCCGCAACCGCTTCGCGCTGGAATCGCTGCTGCTGGCGGAGAGCCGCGTGCATGCGCTGGGCGAGTTGCTCGCACAGGCACCGGACGACCTGCCGATCTACACCGCCAGCCAGGCGATCCTCGACGGCATCACCGGCTTCCACATCCATCGCGGCCTGCTCGGCGTCGGCCTGCGCGGCGCGATGCCGTCCATGGCGGAGCTGATCGCCTCGCTGCCGGAGGAGGCGCTGGTCGTGGTGCCGCTCGGCATCACCAACCACGACAATGTCGGCGGCATCATGCGCAACGCCGCCGCCTTCGGGGCGGATGCGGCGCTGTTCGACTTCGCCTCCTGCGACCCGCTCTACCGCAAGGCGATCCGCGTCTCGGTCGGCGGCAGCCTCGTCGTGCCCTTCGCCCGTGAGGGCTCGGCCGAAGCGGTCCTCGACCTGCTCGCCGCGCACGGCTTCGAATTGCTGGCGCTAAGCCCGGCCGGCGAGACGACGCTCAACGGCATCGGCCGGCCCAGGCGCGCGGCGGTGCTGCTCGGCGCGGAAGGGCCGGGACTTCCCGACCACGTGCTCGCCCGCACCCGCACGGTGCGCATTCCGATGAAGGCGGGCTTCGATTCCCTCAACGTGGCGACCGCCAGCGGTATCGCGCTGCATGCCCTGGCGGGCTGTGGATAACGCGCGCGTGAGACGTTCGAATCAGCCCTCGACAACGGCCCCGACCCGGCGCATGATTCGCAGACTTGATACAGGCGGGTTGCCGTCTGACTGATCGTCACCTTGTTAAGGCCCGAAGCCCCGCTTCGGGCCTTTTTGTATCCGGCGCCGCCCGATGGGGCGAATTATGCCGAATTTACCGCAGCTTGCGGCGGTTTGCGCGGCCCGGCGTTTGGCGTAGCCTGCGGCCGAACGGAAGTGAAACCATGCCGCAAATCCAAGCCCTGCCCGAGATCGTCAAGCTCGGCGGCAGCCTCCTCGGTGACGAGCGCCTGCCGGCGCTGCTCGTCGCCCTCGCCCGTCGCGGCGCGCCACTCGTCCTCGTCGCCGGCGGCGGGCCGCTGGCCGACGGCGTGCGGGCGCTGCAGCCGCGGCTCGGCTTGAGCGACGCCGCCTGCCATCGCATGGCGATCCTCGCCATGGAGCAGACCGCCATCGCGTTCGCCGATCTCGCTCCCGACCTCATGCTGGCGGACACGCCCGAGGCCATCGCCGATGCCCATGCGCAGGGCTGCGCCGCGCTGTGGCTGCCGGCGCGCATGGCGCTTGCCGCCCGCGAACTGCCGGAGAGCTGGGACCTGACCTCCGACAGCCTCGCCGCCTGGCTGGCCGCCGAACTCGGCGCCGCGCGCCTCACCCTGGTGAAATCCACGCCCGCATCTGGACCGACGCCGGCCGACTGGGCGGCATCGGGCCTGGTCGATCCGCTGTTCCCCTCCTTCGCCGCGCGTGCCACCGGTGCGGTCGAAATTGTCACCATTGATGCCATGGTGACATCGCCGGGCCGGGGGAGCCTCGCGGCATGAGCGAAAACAAGGGGCTTTACCCGCGCTGGGCCTGGGCGCTGACCGGCTCGGGGCATTTCTTCACCGAGTCCATCGCGCTGATCAAATCGCTCGATGCCGTCGACCTGTTCGTCTCCAAGGCGGCGGACGAGGTGCTGCGCATGTACAAGCAGGAACTGCCCGAGGGCACCCGCATCTTCAAGGAGACGACCGCGAGCTCGGCGCCGGTCGGGCGCTTCTACGAGGGGCTCTACCACACGCTGGTGGTCTCCCCCGCCTCCTCCAACACGGTGGCGAAGGCGGTGTTCGGCATCTCCGACACGCTGGTGACCAACTGCTTCGCGCAGGCCGGCAAGTGCCGGGTGCATGCCATCGTCTTCGCCTGCGACACCGCGCCGGAGATGATCACCATGGCGCCCAAGGGGCCGGTGCCAGTCTATCCGCGCCGCATCGACCTTGAGAACACCGCCAAGCTCAAGGAGTTCGACGACACCACCGTGGTCGAATCCATCGAGGACCTGGAAGAGGCCATCGCCGCGCGGCGCCGGCTGGTGGCCGAAAAGGCCGCCATCCATGGCTGACGAGGCCGAACCGACGGACAAGCGGCCGGAGCGGATCGCCCTCATCACCGGCTCGCTGGCCGAGCCGCGCCTGACGAAGATCGCCGACGAGATCGCCGACGAGTCGGTCGAGCCGGTGGTGGTCAATGTCGGGGTCAAGGTCGCGGCTCTTATGACGGCGGAGATCGTCGAGCGGCGCCTGAAGCTGCCGGCGGGAACCGACCGGGTGCTGATGCCCGGGCGCTTCCGCGGCGACCTCGACCGGCTGCAGCAGTTCTTCGGCGTGCCCTTCGGCCGCGGACCGGACGAGATGGCTGATATCCCCGACTATTTCGGCCAGCGCCGCCGGGCGGTGGACCTGTCGAAGCACGACGTGACCATCTTCGCCGAAATCGTCGACGCGACGACGCTCGACATCGAGGGCATCCTCGCCCGCGCCCGGCATCTCAAGGGCGAAGGGGCGGATGTCGTCGACCTCGGCTGCATGCCGGACACCGAGTTCCCGCATCTGGAGGACGCCATCGCCGCGCTGCATGGCGAGGGGCTGAAGGTCAGCGTCGACTCGTTCGACCTTACCGAGCTCTCCCGCGCCACCCGCGCCGGCGCCGATTTCCTGCTCAGCCTCAACGAGGACAATCTCGCCATTGCCGAGGAAGGCCCGGCAGTGCCGGTGCTGGTTCCCGCGAAGCAGGGCGACCTCGATTCCCTCGCCCGCGCCATCGATGCCTGCGTCGAGAAGGGCCGGCCCTTCTATGCCGACCCGATCCTCGACCCCATCCATTACGGCTTCACCGCGTCGGTGGTGCGCTATGCCGAGTTGCGCCGGCGCTATCCGAACATTCCCATCCTCATGGGCATCGGCAACGTCACCGAGCTGACCGACGCCGACACCACCGGCATCAACGCCCTGCTGATGGGCATGATCTCCGAGTTGCACATCACCGCGGTGCTCGCCGTGCAGGTGAGCCCGCACTGCCGCACGGCAGTGCGCGAATTCGACCGCGCCCGCCGCGAATTCTACGCCGCACGGCAGGCCGGCGCGCTGCCGCAGGGCTTCGGCGCCGGGCTGATGGCCTTGCGCGACCGCCGTCCCTTCGCCGCCACGCCCAAAGAGATCGCCGGCCTCGCCGCCGAGGTGAAGGACCGCAATTTCCGCATCGACGTCACCGAGGACGGCATCCATATCTACAATCGCGACGGCCACCACATCGCCGACGATCCCTTCGCGCTGTTCCCGCACCTGAAGGTCGAGGACGACGGAGCCCACGCGTTCTATCTCGGGGTGGAAACCGCCCGCGCGGAAATCGCCTACAAGCTCGGCAAGCGTTATGCGCAGGACGAGGGCCTCAAATGGGGTGTCGCCGGCGACGTCGCCGGTAGTCCCGAGGAGGCGCATCGTTTGACTTTCAAGCAGGCCGGCACGACGTTGCAGGCGAACAAGGACCGGCAGGAAAAGGCCGGCGAGACCGAAGCCGGAAAGGCGCCCGAATGATCCGCGAGACCATCGTCACCACCCGCTCGCCGGAGGGCGTGCCGCACATCGCGCCGATGGGCGCGACGGTGATCGAAGGCGGCTACCTGCTCCAGCCCTTCCGCCCCTCGCGTACGCTGGACAACCTCGCGGCCACCCGCATCGGCGTGGTCAACTTCATCGACGACGTGCGCATCTTCGCCGCCTGCGTCATCGGCCGGAAGCTCAACGTCGACGTGAGCAAGGCGACCTATATCGACTGCCCGCGCCTCGCCGACGCGCTCTCGCATGACGAGATCACCGTGGACCGCGTGGAGGAGCACCCGCAGCGGCCGAAATTCTTCTGCAAGACCTATCACTCGGAGGGCCACCGCCGCTTCGAAGGTCTGAACCGCGCCAAGGCGGCGGTGCTGGAGGCCGCCGTGCTGGTCAGCCGGCTCTCCATGCTGTCCGACGAGAAGGTCGACCAGGAGATGGCCTATCTCACCATCGCGGTGGAGAAGACCGCCGGGCCGGAGGAGCTGGAAGCCTGGGGCTGGATGGTCGAGGCCGTCGCCGAGCACCGGCGCAAGCGCGCCTCGTGAGCGAGATGAGCGAGACCCCGCCCGGCCTGCTCGCCAGCGTCGCCGACCTCCACGAGATGGAGCTGGCGCGCGCGGGCGGCGCCGACATCGTCGATCTCAAGCAGCCGGCCTTCGGGGCGCTTGGCGCCTGGAGCCCGGACGCGCTCACCGCCGCCGTCATGCTGTGGAACGCGTGGGGCGCGCAGCTCGGCCCGCAGGCACGCCCGGCGCTGAGTGCCACCGCTGGGGACCAGCCCATGGTGCCCGCGCTCATCCGCGCCGCCGCCGAGCGGGTGGCGGAGACCGGCGTGCCGATCGTCAAGGTCGGCCTGTTCGCCTCCAAGCACGCCCATGAATGCATCAAGGCGCTGGCGCCTCTCGCCAGCCGCGCCCGGCTCATCGGCGTGCTGTTCGCCGACGAGGCGCCGGATTTCGGCATCCTCGCCGCGCTCGGCCGCGCCGGCTTCGCCGGGGTGATGATCGACACCGCCGACAAGAAGGCGGGGCCGCTGACCGCGCATCTCGATCCGCTCACTCTCGGCCAGTTCGTCGCCGAGGCCCGCCGCCACGGGCTCATCACCGGCCTCGCCGGCTCGCTGCGGCTGGAGGACATACCGGCGCTGGTCGGGGTCGGCGCCGACTATCTCGGCTTCCGTGGCGCGCTCTGCGAAGGCGGGCGCACCGGCACGCTCGATCCCGTGCGCCTCGGCCAGGTCTATGCCCGGCTGCGCGAGCCGACGGACCCGCACCGCGCCTGATCCGGCAGCTTGACTTTACCACCCACGAGGTTCATCTCGGCGGCGCTGCCGGTGTCACGGTGGCGAGATCGGAATCCCCTAACCATGCCCAGCGACAGTTACAGTCGATTGTCCGGCCGGCGGCGGCCGGCGCTCTGAGCCGACCGCGGGGTTGACCTGGGAACTCGGCTCTCTGCGCCCGCCTCCGAAGGCCGGACGTCGGAAAGAGAGCCGAAATGGAAGAACTCCGGAACCCGGCGGACGACCGCCGCGACGACTCCCGCCGCGACGACGAGGTCGTGGACGCCGCCGCGCTGGCGGCAGAACTCGCCGAAGAACACCCCGCCGACATCGCCGAGGCCCTCGACGAAGAGGAGCCGGAGGTCGCTTCCGCCGTCCTCGCCAGCCTGCCGCGCGAGCGCCAGGTCGAGGTGCTGGACCTGTCCGACTTCGACCTGTCGAGCGACCTCATCGAGGCGCTGCCAGTCGAGGAGGCGGTGCACCTCGTCTCCGAGATGTCGGCCGACCGCGCGGCGGACTTGTTCCGCTGGATGGAGGAGCCGGCGCGCTCGCACTTGTTCGCGCGGCTGCCGCCGGAGACCCAGGCCGAGCTGAACCGGCTGCTCGCCTGGCCCGAGCACACCGCCGGCAGCCTGATGACCACCGAATTCGTCACCGTCCCCTCAACCTGGACGGTGGGCGAGACGCTGCGACACATCCGCGAGATCGAGCGCACGCGCGAGACGATCTACGCGATCTACGTGCTCGATCCGGTCAGCCACAAGCTCGTGAAGGCGGTGACGCTGCGCCGGCTGATCACCGGCGAGACCGGCCAGCCCATCCTCTCGGTGGCACCCAAGCACGACCCGATCACCGTCGATCCGCTGATGGACCGCGAGGACGTCGCGCGCCTCATCTCGAAATACGACCTGCTGGCGGTCCCTGTGGTCGACGGTCAGGAGCATGTGCTCGGCATCGTCACCGTCGACGACATGATCGACGCCATCATCGAGGAAGGCACCGAGGACGCGCAGAAGTTCGGCGGCATGGAGGCGCTGGACGAGCCCTATATGGAGATCGGCTTCTTCGAGATGCTGAAGAAGCGCGCCGGCTGGCTCTCCATCCTGTTCCTCGGCGAGATGCTCACCGCCAACGCCATGCAGCATTTCGAGGACGAACTGGAGCGCGCCATCGTGCTCACCTTGTTCATCCCGCTGATCATGAGCTCGGGCGGCAATTCCGGCTCGCAGGCGACCTCGCTGATCATCCGCGCGCTGGCGTTGGGCGAGATCAAGTTGCGCGACTGGTGGCGCGTGGCGCTGCGCGAGCTGCCCTCCGGCCTCGTGCTCGGCTCCATACTGGCGGTGCTCGGCATGACCCGCATCACCGTCTGGCAGCTCGCCGGCTTCCACGACTATGGCGAGCACTGGGTGCTGGTGGCGGCCACCGTCGGCGCGGCGCTGGTGGCCATCGTCACCTTCGGCTCGCTGATCGGCTCGATGCTCCCCTTCGTGCTGCGCCGCCTCGGCTTCGACCCGGCCAGCGCCTCGGCGCCGTTCGTCGCCACTTTCGTCGACGTCACCGGCCTGGTGATCTATTTCAGCGTCGCGCTGCTGATCCTGCACGGAACACTGCTGTAGCGCGGGCTATACGGACTACGTCATCCCCGGGCTTGGCCCGGGGATCCACGTCTTCCCCGCCGAACGCCGCCGGCGTCCTTTCATTCACATCGCGCGGTGATGCACCTGCATGGGCGGCGTGCCCTGGTGGATTGCGTGCTTCAGCTCATCCCGGAGCTCCGGCGTGTCCTTCGCGCCGTGCACCGCCACCGCATGCTGGACGACGGCGTCGAGCAGCTCGCCCTCATTGTCAGCGGCGATGGCGACGGAGCAGTTCTTCTCGCTTGGCACTTCGCGGCAGTCGATGAACATTCGGCCCATGGGCGCCTCCTATGACTAGCGCCGAACGGCACGCCCGGCGCCGGCCGGGAATCTACACCCGCCGGGCCGGAGCCTCCCAATCACGAAAGCGGGCCGGTCAGGCCGGCACCAGCACCTCGCCCTGGCCGCCGAGCAGCGTGTCGCCGACGAGGCGGCGGGCGCGGACGCTTTCGCCGATCACGGCCTTCAGCTCCGGCACGCGGCGGGCCATGAGCTGCAGCGCCACCAGCTCCTGCTCACCCGTATCGATGAAGCCGGCCGGCAGCGCGGGAACGGTCCTCGTGAAGATCGTCCCGCGCTTCATGCCCCGCCCCATCAGCGGGCCGACAGCGCCGCCGACGCTCGCCGTGCCGGCGATCATGTCGGTAGCGAGCCCCTCGCCGGCGTCGCCGCCGATGACGATCAACCCGCCGCGCTGGCGCTCGGCCGCGCGTGCGCCGGCACTGCCGCCGATCTTGAGCACGCCCCCCGACATGCCGCGCCGCGAGCCGGAGGTCGCCCCGCCCGCATGCGCGCCGGCATTGCCGGCGAGCTCAATGCGCCCGCCCGACAGCTCGGCACCGAGGAAGTCGCCGGCATCGCCGGAGATGCGCAGCACGCCGCCACCCATGCCGCGCCCGGCCCAGGCGCCGACCACGCCGTCGACGATCAATTCGCCCTCCTGCATGCCGGCGCCGACGCCGTCGAGCCTCACATCGCCGATCTCGATCAGCAGCACGCCTTCCGGCGCGCCCTCGATGAAGAACAGCTCGGCGAGCTTCACGCTCTTCCCGCCATAGGGCACCGGCAGGCCTTCCAACTCCAGAAGCGTCAGCGGACAAGTGACGGCCGGCGTGATGCCGGAAAGGTCGACCCGCGCCTCGAAGGCAGCGCGCGGCTTCAGCGACACCCCGCTCATGCCGCGCCTCCCTCGTTGCCCATGATCTCGCGGAGCTTGAAGTGGAACGGCCCGAGATTGCCGCCGTAATTGCCGGCGTCGATCGCCACCACGCCGCCCTCGGCGCCGATGTCGCAGACGGCGAGGATGCCCACGCGGGTCGCCTCCGCCACCGCGTCGAAGCTGATGCCGTCGATGACGATCTCCATCACCGAGCCGGTCTCGGCGGTGAGCTGGCTCGGCACCGTGCCGCGCAGGGTCGGGCAATAGGCGTCGTTGGTGGAGGCGAACAGGCCCTTGTACTTGGAGCCGACCTTGGAGCCGGAGCGCACCACCCCGCCCGGGAAGGGCAGGATGACCCCTTCCACCTTGCCCATCGCCGCCGCCGCCGCCTCGGCCGCCCGCAAGGCGGCACCGCGGGTGCGGGCGAGGATGAGGATGTTGCCGCCGCCGACGCCCTCCACCGAGCCGGTGTCCTCGTCGCAGACGAACTCGCCCTCCATCACCGGCAGGCGCCAGAAGCGCTTGTCGCCGATCTTCTTGGAGATCTGGTGCCCGTCCGCGAAGTAGCGGATGGTCTTGGCCAGCGGCACCCTCTTGCCGGTCTCGACGCCGGCATAGCAGGCCGTCGTCGGGCAGGTGAGGATGCACTGGCCGAGGCGCAGCGGCACCACGGTCTTCAACTGCTTGAAGTCCATGGCGAAGATGAGCAGCGAGACACCCGGCCGCCCGTCCGGCGTCTCCTCGGGGCCGAGCACGCGCTCGATCCCGGCCTCGCAGCCGCAGCCGATGACGGAGGTGGCAAAGCCCGTGGTAACGCGCCCCGCCGTCAGCGCCCAGTCCGGCGTGTCGGCGGTGACGATGAGACGGGTGCCGACCATCGGGAAGGCTTCTGCGAAGTTGTCGCGGATCTCGACGCCGTTGCGGATCATCGGGCGCTCCTTGCGAACATCCTTCGAGGCTCGCTGCGCTCGCACCTCAGGATGAGGTAGTTCTTGAAAGGCAACCTCATCCTGAGGTGCCCGGCGGCGCCGGGCCTCGAAGGATGCTGAAGCAGCGGACCGTCAGTGAGCCGAGCCATCACGACACCACCCCCTCGCATTTCAGGATGGTCGGCCCGGCGCCGCCCCGCAGCTCACCGTCGGCGACGCGGAAATGCTTCGCCTTGAGCCCGACCGCAGCATCGAACCAGCGGTCCATCTCGGTCTCGACAGAACGGTCGAAGTCCGGCCGCGCGACATGCGTCGTACCCTGCGCCAGCTCGACCACGACGCCGTCCTTGACGATCAGCCGGCCGTTCTTGAACACGAAGCGGGCGCGCGAGAACATGGCCTCGCGGTCGGCATCCTCGGTATGGACGGCGATGTCCGCCACCGCGCCCGCGCCGAGATGGCCCTTGTCCGTCAGCCCGAGGATACGGGCCGGGGCGGCGCGGGTGAGGATGGCGATCTCCTCCAGCGAATATTCACGGGTGATCTGCCCCAGCAAGGTATGCGCCTGCGCCGCCTTGTTCAGCGTCGCCAGTTGCGCGTTGCGGAAGCCGCGGTCCATCAAGAGCCGGATCAGGTGCGGATAGGTGGTGAACGGCCCGCCGTTCGGGTGGTCCGTGGTGAGGAATATCCGCCACGGGTCCTCGACCAGCAGGAACAGCTCCAGCCCGATTGCCCATTGCAGCGCGTTGACAAAGGATTTGTCGCGATACTCGAACGGCACGACGCCGCAGGCGGCGTCGAGCTCGATGTCCATGCCGATGGACTTCTTCGGCGAGGCGATGCCGCGGTTGCGGTATTGCGACATGTAGTCGGCCGAGGCGGTCACCGTCTGGCCGAACATCACCTGCCCGACATCGACCGAGATGTTCGGGTTGGCGTTGACCAGCTCCGCGATCCGCGCGGCGGAGGAGGAGAAGCGCTTGTCACCCTCCGTGCCGTAGGAGTGGAACTGCAGGTGCGTCAGGTGCAGGCGCCGCCCCTCCGCCGCGCGGATGGTGGCGAGCGTCGTCTCGTCATTGCCGGGCACGCCGAGATTGCAGCCGTGCAGATGGATCGGGTGCGGCAGGCCGAGCTCGGTCACCGCCCGGATCAGCGTGGTCAGCACCTTGCGCGGCGTCGTCCCGTAATGCGGGTTGGCCTCGTCGAGGTCCATCTTGCGGGCGTTGAACTTGAAGGCGTTGATCCCGCCCGGATTGACGATCTTGATGGCGAAGGCCTGCGTCGCCTCGATCATCCAGCCGACATAGGCGTTCACCTGCTCCTGCCCGGCGCCGGCGGCCAGCAGGCGCTGGAAGAAGTCGTCATTGCCGAGCACCAGATAGGCGCCGGTATCGAGATTGGGGATGTCGGCCATCTCGAGATGCGCGCCACGCGCGTTCGATCCGACCATGGCCGGCTCGAACACGGTGGTGTAGCCGAGCTCGGCATAGCGGCAGCCGGTGGCGTGCGCGGTCGGCACCGCCCGCCCGCCGCCGCAGCCGCAGAAATTGCCGGGCATCTCGGGATAGGCGCGCCGATCCTCCTGCATCAGCAGGCGGGCAAGATTCATCTTGCCGCCGGCGATGTGACTGTGCAGATCGATGCCGCCGGCCATGACCACGTCGCCGCCGAGGTCGTACTCGGCGTCGGCTCTCTGGTCGGTCGGCGCCACGATGCGCCCGTCGAGGATTTCGATGTCGCGCGCCGATCCGGTGGCGACGCCGTTTTCGCCATTGGCCGGGTCGAGCACACGCCCGCCCTTCAGCCTGAGCCTCATTTACCCCTCCGCTATGCGACGCACAGCCTCGGCGACGCTGGGGAGCGTCGCGACGCGCAAGGCGCCGAGCGGCAGGCTCACGATCGAATCCATGCGGAACACCGTGCCGGCGTGGTCGACGCCGGGGGTGCCCACGGGGATCAGAACATCAGGTTCTTTTTCGAACACCGTCTCAGGATGGGCAAGAGCAATGATCCTGCCCGCGAATTCTGGCGGGGGCTCCGGCCGGAAGGCGGAGACCCAGACCAGCACGTCGGCATCGGCGAGCGCGGCATCGGTCGCGTAGAGCGAACCGTCATGCACGCTGACCTGTCCGCGCACGGCGGTGCGCAGCGGGTAGCCGAGCCGCCAGAGCATCAACTGGTTGGCGCCGATGATGTTGTCGCGCCCGCCGAGCGGGAACACGCCGGCGCGGGTAGTGACGTTCAGCGCGTCGACGAGGGCCGTCGCGCGCTCCGCCACCAAGTCGCCATCGGCAAGGGCGGCGGCATTCCAGGTCACCACGGCGTAATGGGCGTTGCGCAGGCCGTCGGCGAGCGCCACCAGCGCCTCGACCGCGACGCCGCCGAAGCTGGCGCCCGGCGGGATGCGTCCCGCGGTGAAGCCGGTCAGCGCCTCCAGCACGGCGACGAGATCGGTGGTGGCGATGTGCAGGACATCGGCACGCGCCAGCTGGCCCTTCGCCTTCTCGCCCGGCGCACCACCGATGAACACGACCTTGCGCGGCGTGCCGGCGAAGAGCGGATCGGCGGGGAAGAAGCGCTCGAACAGCCGGCCCCAAGTCGCGCTCGGGTCGTCGCCGACGACCAGTAGCAGGTCGCAGCGGTTGCGCACCTCGGCCAGCGTGGACGCCAGCCAGCCGGTGCGCTGGACCGCGGCGTAGTTCCTGAACAGGCCCTCGGAGGCGTAGTGGTCCAGCACGCCGCCGAAGCGCACGGCGAGGTCGACCAGCGCCCCCGCCCCCGCCATGTCCGCGCCGAGCCCGCCGATCAGCGGCGCCCGCGCCTCGGACAGGATCCGCTGTGCAGCCTCGGCCGCCTCGTCGAAGCTGGCCGGTGCGCCGGCCACGCTGGCGGGGCGATCGGCGACGTCGAGCCGCTTCAGGAGCCGCGCCGCTTCCGGACAGACATCGCCGCGGGCACGGACCGTGCGGCCCTCCACCTCCACCGTCAGGTCGTCGCAACCCAGCCCGCAGAAGCCGCAGGCCACGTCGTGGATCGTCTGGGTGGAAGCCTCGGCCATCGCTTGGTTACCGTTCAATCGTATTTGATGTAGGCGAAGCGCAGATCGCCGCGCGGCGTGCCTTCCAGCGCGCTGCCCTCCTGCGTGCCCGGCTGCCAGCCGACCACGTCCTCGATCTTCTTCGCCAGCTGGAAATCGCGCTCGGTGATGCCCTTGGCGTCGTGCGACATCAGCCGCACCTCGACCCAGGCATAGGAGGCGGTGATGTCGGGATGGTGCCAGGCTGCCTCGGCCAGATGGCCGACGGCATTGATCACCATCAGCGTGCCTTTCCAGCTCGACGTGCGATAGGTACGCCGAATCCAGCCGTCCTGCAGCTTCCAATGCGGCAGGTCGGCAGCGAGCCGTTCCTCCACCTCCTTGTCGGTGAAGGTCTTTTTCGGGTCCAGCGCCATGATCTGGCGTCCTCCTGGCGGTGTCCGCCCATTCTGTCGCGGGCGGCTTTTCTCGATTCGGTAGCACGGCCCCGCGCCATCCGGCAAACACCGAAATAGCCGCACCGGCTTGTCCCCGGCGCCGTCCGGGCCTTACCATGCCCGGCGAGGAAACGCCGTTGAACAGCACGACACGTCAATTCCGCGCGGCAGACGACGAACGGGAACGGGCCGCGGTGCGCATCACCGCGCCGGGCCGGCTTCACCTCGGATTCATCGATCTGGCCGGCACGTTGGGCCGGCGTTTCGGCAGCCTCGGCATCACCCTCGACCGTCCGGCGACCACCGTGCGCATGCGCCGCACCGGGCGCCTCGCCGCCACCGGCCCGGATGCCGGGCGTGCCCTGATGGCGGTGGAGAAGGCCGCCGCCCGCTTCGACCTCGACCCCAATGTCGAGGTGACGGTGGAGACGGCGCTGCCGCCGCATTCCGGCCTCGGTTCCGGCACCCAGCTCGGCCTCGCCGTGGCGACGGGCCTCTGCCTGCTCAACGGGATGGAGATTTCCCCGCGCGAAGTAGGCGCGGCCTTGGGTCGCGGGGCGCGTTCGGCCATCGGCATCGGCGCCTTCAGCGAGGGAGGCGTCATCCTCGACGGGGGCAAGAAGAGCGGCTCGGACGCGCCTCCACCCATCCTCTCGCGCCTGCCCTTCCCCGAGCGCTGGCGCCTGATGCTGGTATATGACCACGCGCATCAGGGGCTTAGCGGCCCGGAAGAAATCTCCGCGATGGAGAACCTGCCGCCCTTCGCCGACACGCTGGCCGGCCACATGGCGCGCCTCGCGCTGATGGTGGCGCTGCCGGCGCTGGCGGAAGCGGATGTGGATTATTTCGCCGCGGCGGTAGGCGAAATGCAGCGTCTGCTCGGAGAGCACTATGCGGACGCCCAGGGTGGCCGCTATACAAGCTCATCCGTCGCCGAGGTGATGGACTGGCTGGAGGCCCGCGGTCTGCGCGGTCTCGGCCAGAGTTCCTGGGGTCCCACCGGCTTTGCCGTGCTGGGCAGCCCCGAGGAGGCGGACGAACTTATCAGCGAGGCCCGCGCCCGTTTCGGCGACCGGCCCGCTCTGGCTTTCGACTGTGTACGCGGCTCCAACGCCGGCGCACGGATCGAATGGCTTGCCTGCGTCGAGCAGTGCTAGCGGCGGTTTTGGCGTAACGCCCGCGTCGCTCTCCCCTACCTCCCCCAGAGGCCGCAAGGCCCGATTCCGACTTAGGGAAGAACGCAATGGCGGATATCGCCCCCATTCTTCACATCATCTCGCCGCTTCGGCACGTCTCGCCTTTCGACGTCAACATGGCCGTCGACGCCGGCTATGCGACGATCCTGCCCTATTCGAACGTGACGCTCGACGAGATCGCCGACCTCACGCAGGACATGATGTTCTCGCGCCATCCGGACGCCGCCCCGCGCACCGGCCTGTTCATCGGCGGCAAGGATGCCGGTCTCGCGCTCGACATGGCCGACAAGGCCAAGAGCGTGCTGTTCCCGCCCTTCGAGATCTCGGTCTTCGTGGATCCCGCCGGCTCCTTCACCACCGCCGCTGCCATGGTGGCCGAGGTCGAATTGAAGCTGCGCCCGACCAATCCCGACGGCCTGAAGGGCCTCAACGTGCAGGTCTATGGCGCGACCGGCGTGGTCGGCGGCATCGCCGGCGTCATCGCCGCGCAGGCGGGCGCCAAGGTGACGCTGGTCAGCCACCGCGACATCGAGGCCGTCGATGCCAAGGCCCGCGATTTCAAGCACCGCTTCGGCGTCGACTTCGCCACCGCCGCGGCGAAGAGCGACGACGACAAGCGTGATCTGCTGGCCGACGCCGACATCGCGCTCGCCTGCGGGCGCGCCGGCGTCGAGATCCTCTCCGCCACGGCGCTGGCCGGGGCGAAGAAGCTGAAGGTGGCCGCCGACGTCAACGCGGTGCCGCCTGCGGGCATCGCCGGCATCGACGCCCATGCCGACGGCAAGCCCCTCGTCAACGGTGCCCTCGGCATCGGCGCGCTGACCATCGGCCATCTCAAATACCGCGTGCAACACGAGCTTCTCAAGCGGATGCGGGTCACACCCGCGGCCCTGACCATCGGGTTCGAGGATGCCTTCCTCCTGGCGCGATCGCTCACTGTCTAGGGACGAAGCCGATGTCGTCATCGTGGGCATCGCCGCGCGAGGACTGGCCGCCGCCGCCCGTCGAGCCGGACTGCGCGCCATCGTCCTCGACCTGTTCGGCGACGAGGACACCCGCGCACTGGCCGTCGAGGCCATTCCGCTGCGCCGGCTGGGCGGCTTCCGCATCGACCCGGCAGACCTCTGCGAACAGCTCGCGGTCCATGCCGGGGCGGACCTGCCGATCGTCCTCGGCACCGGCTTCGAACATGCACCGGAAATGGTCGACGAGCTGGCGGCGCGCTTCCGCCTCGTCGGCAATGGCAGCGCGACCATTGCCCGGCTCAAGCAGCCGCTGGCCTTCGCCGAGCTCCTCGCCGGGCTCGGCATCGCCCATCCCCGGGTCTTTCCCGAGCGCGCGCCGGACGGCGTGCGGACACTCGAGAAGCGCATCGGCGGCTCCGGCGGATGTCATGTCCGTCCCGCCGACGTGGCCCGCGGCAGCGACCGCTACCTGCAGGAATTCGTCGAGGGCCGCACCGTCTCGGCGCTGTTCCTCGGCAATGGCCGCGCATCCCGGCTCCTCGGCTTCTCCGAGCAATGGAGCGCGCCGACCCCGGACGCTCCCTTCCGCTATGGCGGGGCGGCCGGGCCTATCCTTCTCGATCCTGCCATCGGGCAGGATGTCGCCGCCGCGCTGGACCGGCTGGTCGCCGCCACCGGCCTCGTCGGCCTCGCCAGCGCCGACCTCGTGCTCCATCCCCCCGGCTGGAGCCTCATCGAGGTCAATCCGCGCCCCGGCGCGACGCTCGACATCTTCGACCGGCCGCCGCTGCCGCCGCTCCTCGGCCTGCATGTCGACGCCTGCGCGGGAACGCTGCCGGACCTGCCGGTGCTCGCCCCCGGCGGTGGCGTCGAGGTGCGCGCCGCCGGCGTCCTCTACGCGCCGGCGGCCTTCGACATGCGGCTCGACGCCCTTCCCGGCTGGATCGCCGACCGCCCCTCGCAGGGTACCCGCATCGAGGCGGGCGAGCCCGTATGCACGGTCCTCGCCGCCGGCCACGACCTCACGGAGGCGCGCGGGCAACTGGCGCGTCGCACGGATCAAATCTGGCGGGAACTGAGCACAGCCAGCCGCAAAGCCGCCGAATAATCTCCTGGAGTCATATGTCCATGGGCGAACCTTCCAACGATAAACGCCCCAGCGTTTCGGCCCTCAGCGCACCCCTCGTCGACGACCTCGTCGCCAAGGCCGACTTGCTGCGCCTCGATGTCAGCCGCAGCCCCTGCGGCGCGCGCATCGTCGATGCCGGCATCAAGGCGCGCGGCGGCATCGAGGCCGGCCGGCGCATCGCCGAGATCTGCCTCGGCGGCCTCGGCCGGGTCAGCGTCGACACCGCCGGGCGCTTCCCGCGCTGGGGCACGATGATCACCGTCACCACGGCCGATCCGGTCGTCGCCTGCCTCGGCAGCCAATATGCCGGCTGGAGCCTCTCCGAAGGCGATTTCTTCGCCCTCGGCTCCGGCCCTGCCCGCGCGCTCTGGGCGAAGGAGACTCTGTTCGGCGAGCTCGGCTATCGCGACAGCGCCGACCATGCCAGCCTCGTGCTGGAGGTCGACCGCACCCCGCCCGACAGCCTCGTCGCGCGCATCGCCGAGGAATGCGGCGTCGCGCCGGAGAGGCTGACGCTGATCCTCACCCCCACGAGCAGCCTCGCCGGCACGGTGCAGATCGTCGCCCGCGTGCTGGAGGTGGCGCTGCACAAGACGCACGCGCTGCACTTTCCGCTGGACCGCGTGGTGGACGGCATCGGCTCGTCGCCCCTGCCGCCGCCGGCGCCGGATTTCGTCGCCGCAATGGGCCGCACCAACGACGCGACGCTCTATGGCGGCGACGTGCAGCTCTTCGTGACCGGGCCGGAAAGCGACGCGCGCGAACTGGCCGAAGGGCTGCCCAGCTCCTCCTCGCGCGACCATGGACGCACCTTCGCGGAGATCTTCACCGCTTATAAGGGCGACTTCTACGCCATGGACCCGATGCTGTTCAGCCCGGCCCGCGTCACCGTGACGGCGCTGGAGACCGGCCGCAGCTTCACCTTCGGCGCCTTCCACGACGACATTCTGGAGCGCTCTTTCGCATGAGCGCCCTGCGCTCCGATACGGTCGTCATCTTCACCGAGGATGCCGACTGGCACACGCGCCGCCTCAAGGCGGCGATCGAGCACGAGGGCTTCGACGTCCTCGTGCTCTCGCTCAACGATTGCGGCTTCGCCATCGGCGAGACCGCGCACGGGCTGGTGCTGCCCGGCCTCGGCGACCGACTGCCCGCCGCCGCCTTCGTGCGGCTCATCGCCAAGGGCTCGACCGAGCAGATCACCGCCCGGCTCGGCCTGCTGCACGCGCTGCGCGAATCCGGCGTGAAGGTGATGAACGACGCCCACGCCATCGAACGCTGCGTCGACAAGTCGATGACCAGCTTCCTGATGGCGAAGGCCGGCCTGCCGACCCCGCGCAGCTTCGTGCGCGAGGATCGCGCGGCGATGCAGGCGCTGGTCGACGAGGCGCCCGGCGACATGGTGCTCAAGCCGCTGTTCGGCGCGCAGGGCAAGGGGATCAGGCGGATAGAGCCCCGCTCCGCCCTGCCCGAGCCGGAAAAGGTGGGCGGGGTCTACTATCTGCAGGACTTCGTCGGCGCGCGGGCCGCGCCGAGCTACCAGGATTGGCGGGTCTTCGTCATCGGCGACCGGGTCGCCGCGGCCATGATCCGCCGCTCGCCGGGATGGATCACCAACATCCATCAGGGCGCCGTCGGCGAGACCGCCCCCTTCGACGCCCGCGCCCACGAGCTCGCCATCCGCGCCGCCGCCGCGGTGGGCGCCGACTATGCCGGCGTCGACCTGATCGAGGATACGGACGGCGCCTTCCAGCTGCTGGAGGTCAACTCCATGCCGGCCTGGAAGGGGCTGCAGAAGACCACCGACCTCGACATTGCCGGCGCGCTCGCCCGTCATCTGGTGGCGACGCTGGCGACGGCGCCCGCCGCATGAGAGCCGACGCCATCGAGGCCGCCTTCCGCGCCGCCTGCCATGCCGAGCTCGCGGCGCTGAAGGTGGGCAACGTCCATCGCTACAGCGCCGGCCACGGCATGGAGGTCGCCCATTTCGAGCGGGCGGCGGCGGCGGCGGCTCCGTTCCTCGCCACGCCGGGCGTGCCCGTCGGCGCCCGCATCGAGGAGGCGGTCGCCGCCTCGCTGAAGATAACGGGGCTCAACACCAATCTCGGCATCGTGCTGCTCTGCGCGCCGCTCGCCACCGCGGCCGAGCGCAACGGGCCGCTGCGCGAGAACCTCGCCGCGGTGCTCGACGAACTCGATCTCGATGACGCCCAGGCCGCCTTCCGTGCCATCACCGCCGCCAATCCCGGCGGGCTCGGCCGGCACGGCAAGCACGACGTGGCGGCGCCCGCCACCATCGCACTGAAGACGGCGATGGCGCTCGCCGCCGAGCGCGACCGCATCGCCCGGCAATATGTGACGGATTATGCCGACATCTTCGCGGTCGGCCTGCCGCGCTATGCCGAGCTCGTCGACGCCGAGCCGGAGGCGCGCGCCGAGGCGGTGCATCTGGCCTTCCTCGCCGCCTTTCCCGACAGCCATATCGCCCGCAAGTTCGGCCTGGAAACCGCGGAGGTCGTGCGGGCGGAGGCTGCGGATCTGGCGGCACGGGTCGACTTCCACGCGCCCGCCACAATGCGTCACCCCGCGCTCGCCGCCTTCGACGCCTCGCTGAAAGAGCGCGGGCTGAACCCCGGCACCAGCGCCGACCTCACCGTCGCGACGCTGTTCGCCGCCTCGCTTGCCGCCTCGCGGTTCACCCCGTGAAGGCGGCGATGTCCGCGCTCGACAGCCGGCCATCGTGCAGCGCGCTCGCCAGCAGCACGCCGGCGACGCCCATCTCGGCGAGCCGATGAAGGTCGCCTGCATCCCGCACCCCGCCCGCCGCATGCACGCGCCGCCCACCGGCACGGGCGATGATGCCGGCGAGGCGCTCATAGTCCGGCCCCTGGCCGGCACCGACGCGCGCCAGCGTCATGACGATCACCTCGTCCGGCCAAAGATCGGCGTCGGCGTGCAATTCGGCCGGGCCGCGGGGACCTTCCGCGCCATAGTCGAGCGACAGGGGCCCGCCGCCGGCCGCAAGCGCGGCCTTGGCCTCAGCGAGACTGGCAAGGCTCTCGCTGCCGACCACCGGTCGCCCCGGCCCCTGCGCGGCGCGGCGGGCGAGTGCCTCGGGTTTCGCCTCACCAGCATCGACCCACAGGCCGAGCGAGGGATGGCGCGCCACGAGGCGTCCCAGCACCGCGTCATGCCCGCCCTTCCCTCCAATGGCGTCGAGATCGGCGACATAGAGCGTGCGGAAGGCGCCGAGCGCCAGAAGACCATCCGCTACGTCGAGCGGATCGGCGCCGGCGCAGAGCGGCGTCTCGATCGGCCGATAGGCATCGCGCGCGCCGCGCCGCGCATGCACCACCAGACCTCCCATCAGGTCGATCACCGGTATAAGTTCCACCCTGCGCGTATCCCTGCGGCGGTTTGAGAATGCTCGTCCGATAATGCTTGTCTTCGTCTGCGAAACGGTCACTGGCGGCGACTATCTCGGCGAGGACCTGCCGGGCTCGCTGATAGCCGAAGGCGCGCTGATGCGCGATACGCTCATCGGCGATCTGGAGGATCTGCCGGGGGTGCGCGTCGCCACGACGCATGATGCCCGCCTGCCCGCGCCGCCGCGCGGCAGCTCCACCGCGCTGCGGCTCGGCGACGATGCGCGCTCGATCTGGAACCTGCTTGCCGCCGAGGCCGATTGCTGCTGGCCCATCGCGCCGGAGACCGGCCGCCTGTTGCAGCGGCTGGTCGCCGACCTGCGCGCGCGCTGCCGCCGCGTGATTAGCCCGGACGCGGAAACGCTGCGCATCTGCGCCAGCAAGGCGCTGACCGCCGAGGCGCTCGGCACTGCGGGCATCCGCGTCGTGCCAACCTGGCGGTACGACGCCGTGCCGGACGGGCTCGCCGGTCCGATCGTCGTCAAGCCGGACGACGGCGCCGGCGCATCGGACGTGCACGTCCATGACCGTCCGCCGTCCCCGCCCTATCCGCCAGGCGTCATCGTCCAGCCCTTCATCGAGGGCACCGCCGCCAGCCTCACCCTGCTCTGCCAGGAAGGGCGCACCCATGTGCTCGCCGCCAACCGCCAACATGTGGCGCGCGTGAACGGCGCGCTCAATTTCTCCGGCGTGACGGTCGGTGCCTTTCCGGTCGACGACGCGCTGCGCGACCTCGCCAGTCGCATCGGCGCGGCGCTGCCGGGGCTGCACGGCATTGTCGGCGTCGACTACATCGCCACCGCCGAGGGGCCTGTGGTGGTCGAGGTCAATCCGCGCCTCACCACCTCCTATGCCGGGCTACGCCGGTCGCTCGGGGTCAACCCGGCCGCCTTCGTCGCCGAGCTGATCCGCGACGGCGCGGTGCCCGACCTACCGCATCTGCCGCCCGCCCTTCCCGTCGAGGTACTGCTGTGACCGATATCGCTCGCCTGGCATGGGACGTGGGCGGCGCCCATGTGAAGCTCGCCGCCTTCGGCCGCGACGGCCGCCTGAAGGCCGTGCGCATCGCCCCGTGCCCGGTGTGGAAGGGCGCCGAGCACCTCGCCTGCGCGCTGCGCGAGCTGCGGGATGAGTTCGCACCGAACATCCCCTCCGCCGTCACCATGACCGCCGAGGTCGCCGATCTCTGGCCCGACCGCCGTTCCGGCGTGGTCGACGTCACCGCCATATTGATGCGCGAGCTCTCCGGCGCCCCGCTCGCCTTGTTCGCCGGACCGGAAGGCTTCGTGCCGCCCGAGCAGGCCGCCGCGCATGCCGACACGATCGGCTCAGCGAACTGGTACGCCACCGCCGCGGTGCTGGCGCATCTGCTGCCGGAAGGCGTGCTCGTCGACATCGGCTCGACCACCGCCGACCTCATCCCCTTCGGCGCGGGAAGGGTGACCGCGCGCGGCTTCACCGATGCCGAGCGCCTCGCCAATAACGAGCTGATCTACACCGGCACCGTGCGCACGCCGGTGATGGCGCTCGCCGCCGAAGCGCCGTTCAACGGCCGCTGGCTGCCGCTGATGGCCGAGCATTACGCCACCACGGCCGACATCCACCGCCTCACCGGCGACCTGCCGGAGGACGCCGACCTGCACGCCACCGCCGATGGCGGGCCGAAGACCGAGGAGGCCAGCGCCCGGCGCCTGCTGCGCATGGTCGGCCACGACCTCACCCCGGCCAACCTGCCCAAGGCCAAGGCACTGGCGCGGCATCTCGCGGAAGCCCAGCTCCACCGCCTCGCCCGCGCGCTCGACTGCGTCGCTTCCGGCCTGGAGACCGAGCCGGAGCTCATCGTCGGCGCCGGCGTCGGCCGCTTCATGGCGGCGAAGCTCGCCGAGCGGCGTTCCGTAGCCTATCTCGACCTCGCCGACGTGCTCACCGACGACCCCGCTTTGTCGCGGCAGGCCGCCGACTGCGCGCCGGCCGTGGCGGTGGGCCTGCTCGCCGCCGCCCTCGCCCCTGCCTAACGACACCTCCAGCCGGAATCCCGCACATGTCCGACCGCATCTTCCTCCGAGGCATCGAACTGCACGCCTATCACGGCCTGCACGAGGAGGAGGCGCGGCTCGGCCAGCGCTTCGTGGTCGATGTCGACTGGTGGCTCGACACCGGCCCGGCGGCGGCGCACGACAATTACGGCGAGACGGTCGGCTACGAGAAGATATTCGAGGTGGTGCACGAGATATCGAGCGGTCACCGCTTCCATATTCTCGAAGCCTTCGCCCAGTCCATCGCCGAAGCGGTGCTGGCCCGCTTCGCCCGCGTAGAGAAGGTGCGGGTCGAGGTCCACAAGCCCGCCGCCCCGATCGCCGGCATCTTCCGCGACGCCGGCGTCGAGATCACCCGCAAGCGCTGAAAAGCCCCTCATCCCCGGGCAGGTCTCAACCGATTCCGACACACCCTCATTAGCGAGATCTGACGCCTGTCGAATCCGGGAAGGTGTTGCCAACTCGGATCGCCTCTAGCGCGCCGAACGCGCTCGGCGTCGCGCGTCGGTCTATCCCTCAACGAGCCTCCCGTGCGGATCGTGCGCCGCTGGTTCGAATCCCGCAGGCTCCGCCAATTTATATTGTTTGTCAGTATGTTACGGCGGAACCTGCGTCGGCTTGCCGGCGATCCCTGCCGCGAACAAATGGGCACCTATGGGGTTCGAAGTGGCAGGTTCGGCGCAGAAAGTCCCGAAAAGTCCGGAAATGGGTTCCGTGTTCGTTCCGGCTGCGGCCGCGAAACGGCTCGCAAAGTTGGCGTAGGCTGAGCAGCGATGTGCAACCTCTACAGCCACCACTCGAACGTTGAAGCAATCCGCGATCTCGTCGGATCGCTGCGCAACCTCGCCGGCAATCTGGCGTCGCAGACCGGGATATCCCCTGACTATCCGGCGCCGATCGTCCGCACCGGCGCTGACGGCGAGCGAGAGCTCGCCATGGCACGTTGGGGCATGCCGTCGCCGCCGCAGTCCGGTGGGGCGCCCGTGACGAACATCCGCAACGTCGGCTCGCCGCACTGGCGGCGCTGGACCGGCCCGGCGAACCGTTGCCTGGTGCCGTTCACGAGCTTCAGCGAATACGCGCCAGAATCGAACCCGGTCACCAAGCGCAAGGATGTCGTCTGGTTCGCGCTGTCGGATGAAAGGCCCCTCGCCTTCTTCGCCGGCCTCTGGACGCAGTGGAGCGGCGTGCGCGGCAAAAGGCCAACCCGGTCGTCGGCCTGCACGACCTCTATGGCTTCCTCACATGTGAGCGCAACGCCGTGGTGGAGCCGATTCATCCCAAAGCCATGCCGGTCATCCTCACCACGGCCGAGGAGCGCGAAGTGTGGATGCGCGCGCCATGGAGCGAAGCCTGCGCACTGCAACGGCCCTTGCCTGACGACGGGATGCTGATTGTAGCGCGCGGCGCGGCGAAGGAAGACCCGCCGGCGGAAGCCGAGAGACTTCTAATCTGACCCCTTGCCGCGTCTCTCGCGGTCGCGCTCTGTGCTACGGATTATCCTAGCGCCATCGCGCAAGGTCACATTGCGATTGGGGCGCTCCAGCAACGTTCGCTCATAAGCGGCGACGCCGACGCCGAGATTACCCACCCGGGCCATGGTTTCGTGGATGTGGATGCCAGCGTCATCCCATATCTCGACCGTCGCCCAGAGCTCGTTCAATACGGGCGCGGGAACGGCAACTTGCTCCGCATAGGCGACGGAAACGTTGCGCGCCCCGCAGCCGCGGCAGATCATCCGCCCGGCGAGTTCTTGGATCGAGCGGAAGCCCACCTCACTGGAGCGGCCCCACCAGCGGCGTCCGCATGTACACTCCACACAGATCACCCGCAGGTCATCCATTTTGAGTACGCCGTGCCGGCCTCCGACGCAGGAAACCCGGGCTCGCCTCTCGCCGCGCCAGTTCGAGCATCTGCTCCGTGAAAGTGTTCGCGACGAGCAGCGCCTTGATGGTCGCGCGCATGTCTCCGGAGCACACCGCTATCGCCTCGTCGACATCGGCCTCGGTGATCTCAATTAGGTCGGTCGGCTCAACGGGCGACGGGTTGTCGGTCATGCTCGAAATCCTCAGCGAGCCCACATAGATTTCATGAGAACAAAATGAGAACAAGCGGCGTTTCGCGAGCGGAACAAAGCCGGCACACAATACCTCCTGCCTTGCCGGCCGGTATCATCGCCCTATGTCTTCCCCTTACACGGCACTACGGCCGTCGGAGCCCCCAAATGAAGAAAACTGAAGAGACAGCTAGGGAGCTGTGCCGACTAGATTTGCTCAGGATGGGGCTACCTGAGAACGAGGCTCGCACGCTGGTGGAACGCTTCTGGCCCGTGCTCGCGAACGAAATCCGGCAGGGCATTGTCGTGGGCGAATGGCCATTTACAGAGGCCGAAATCCAGAGCCTGAGCAGGGAATATCAAGCTCTGTTGAACCGACGGCTGCCCGCCAGAGAACACCAGGTTTCAGACTTGCCGGCGCCAACCACAGGCGAGGCATAGCAGCCCCTAGAGCGCCTACTCGGCGGCGCGCAATTCTCGGAGCAACGCGTCACGATCTTTAACATGCAATCGGTGCATCGCCTCGAAAGTCCTCAGAAGCTCGCGAGCATCGGTGGTGGGATGGCCATCGGCCTCAAGCTTCGAAATGACGTTCCGCTGACGCGCAATCCGCCGCTCGCCCTGCTTCACCTGGAGTTCTGCTTGCCGGAGGTCGGCTGCAATGCTCTCACGACTCATGTCCGCTCCTGAACAAGAAGCTGTCCTAACGCGGGAAATTGCGATGGGTTGCGTCGTGCGGGCTAATCGGCCGAGGTCCCGCGTCGGCGCCGCTCAGAGCTGTCCGCGCTGCCGCAGCAGGCGCACGAGCCGGTCCGTCGCATCGTCTACGGCGGAAGGATCTCCGCTCTGTCCGGCCGCGATCAACTGATCGATCGTCTCTTCGACTTCGGGCGTGCGCATGTCGTCGTTCGCGGCCAAAAATTCGACCGCCGCCAAGAAGGTGTCGATCGTGCGCGGCGGGTCCCCCGCCAGCACGATCGGCCGAGCGAGTGGCTCCTGCAGCCTGTGGGACATGGTGGCGGTCTCCTCGTTGAGGATCATACCGCATCAAGCGCGTGAGCGATCTTCAAATTGAACCGGTCCGCTCTAGAGAAGCCCATCGAAGGGCGGCAGCACCTCGAACTCTGCCGTCGTAGTGGTGAGAGGGTGCAATCGCACCTCATACACGGCGCCATCCTCGATCGTCAGCCAAGCGCGACCTTCGCGGGCGCCGAGAAGCGTCGCCCGGTCGCTCTCGAGCTGGCCGGTGATAATCACCTCGCCGGCCTTCGGCCCTGTCTTGCGACGTCTTACGGAAAGCCAGTATCGGGCCTTCGCAGCGTTCATCCCGGGCGGGCGCAACATGCCCGTTCCCGTCAGCCTGCGGAGAAATTCCACGCTATCCCCACGCTTTACGCGTCGCCCCTGACGCTGCGGCCAACGGCCGGGCCAGTCCCGAGTTCCATAAAATTTAAAATAAATGACAGCTGCGACTTCGTCGGGTCCGGATGTTCCCCTCGCTCGCTCGCCGACATGACCGTGACCTGGTGAGCACCACGCCTTGGGCGGCGGTTGCGCCGCCTATCGAGAATCGCTCATAGCGGCCTCATGCGGCCCTTCGAGATCGTGCGCAAGAACATCACCAAGGGCGGGCCGGACTGGCAGATCGCGCCGGACCAGCCGCCGGCCGACATGCGTTTCTGGAGCGGCTTCCTTGCCTTCGTGCCGGGCGACCGGACGGAGATCAAGAAGAGGATCGATGCCGTGCGCATCAGCTTCACGGCCGACCTGCTGCCGGCCGAGGGCGGCGTGTGGGTGCTCGCCGGCTTCAGCGACCTCGAGAAGATACTGAAGGCCCTGCGTTAGCGCCGGTGGCCATAGCGGAACCGATCCGGCAGCGAAACATTGCCTTCCGGCAAGCCATTGGCGAACAGGAAGATCATCATGTCCAAGCGCGAGCTCATCGACACCGGCACCGACATGCGTTACGTGCGCCGCGACGAGGAAGGTCGGTTCAAGGAAGTCGTCGATGTTGGCCGCTCGCTGAGCCAGGATCGCAAGCGCGAAGTCAAGCACTAGGCGAAGCCTGGCCAGGGCGACCGCGGTGACCGCAAGGAGTAGCTCTCACCGCCCCCGCGGCGCCTCTTGCCGCCACGCCTGTGTGCGAGTCCTCCGCGTAGATCATGGGCTCGCCCCCAGCATCATCAAATCCCGCGCGAAAGCCGTCCGATAAGGAAACCGATCAAGCCGGCCGCGATCAGCGGCCCATGGTTGATGGAGCCGAACTGGCATTCGCCAAGCGAGGCGCGTTGGCCCTATTCGAAGGATGTGAAGCGTGCAGGATGGTTGGCCCAGCGGTGCGGCCGCCTCGATTGCTTTAGTCGATTCAAATGGCTCGTTGGACATAGGTGTCGCCCGTGCTTGCCGGGCATAAACGCGCCGAGGCCAGTCCCGTTCACGCCCCGACCGCGCCTTCCCACCGACCATCCACGCCCTAGGTATTGAAGAGCCGCCGGAACATCGCCAACGGGCTCCGGAGGTCGGGAGAGCTAGCCCTTCTGCCCATGTCGGAGGGTCGCTATGGTTACGGAGTATTCCAGCAACATCGTCCGCAAGCTCGCCAGCATTGCCCGCCTCACGAGCGAAGAGGAGGAGGCGGCCGCCCGGCTTCCGGTCTCGGTCGTAGACCTGAGGCCACACCAGGATTTCATCCGCGAGGGAGACCGGCCACATCGTTCCGCGCTCGTGGTCGAGGGCTTCGTCGTCTCATCCAAGGTAGTTACTGGTGGCAATCGTCAGATCACGTCATTCTATATACCTGGAGACATGCCGGATCTACAAAGTCTTCATCTTGCAATTATGGATTTCAACCTAACGGCAATCGTGCCATCCAAAGTCGCGCTAATCGAGCACCAGGTGCTGCGGCGGCTGTGTTTCGATCACCCGCGTCTTTGCTTCGCGCTCTGGCGGATGACCCTCATCGACGCAGCCATCTACCGCGAATGGGTAGTCAATACCGGCCAAAGGCCCGCCCTCGCGCGAACCGCCCATATATTCTGCGAATTGCTAATGCGGTTTCAGGCCGTCGGCCTGGCGGAAGATCGTTTTTTCGATTTTCCTCTGACCCAGGCCGAACTGGCCGACACCTTGGGCCTTTCAGCGGTCCACGTGAACAGAGTCCTTCAGGAACTCCGCTCTGAAGGCCTCATCGAGCTAAGGGACAAGCGGCTCTACATCCGGCAGTGGGACCGGCTTTGCGAGGTCGCGGATTTCGATCCGACTTACCTTCATCTCCAGGAAAAAGACGGCTAGAGGCCGCCGAACAGAAGGGCCAAGCGGTTTACTTTGATCTCGCCCCGGCGCGGAACGGCGCCCGGACCCTCGCGTTAGCGGGAAGAGACACGGGACCTCCATGCCGACATACACATTCATCGTCGCCAATGAGCCGGCAGCTCAATGGGTAGAGCTTGCTGATGATGACGCCGCATGGAGCGCGCTCATCGTTTTCGCAGGAGAGCTGGTTCGCGAAATAGACGGGCAGATGAAAGCCGGGCGTCCCCATGAGGAGGGCCAAGAGGTTGCCGCCGCAGCGTTTGAGGCGCGGCGCCGAGCGCGCTAACGGTTCCTTGGACCAGGGGTACCGTCAAGCGGTGTTTCTGTCGGAAAATCGATCTGGGGAGCGTACCCATAACGTATGTTAAGGGCCGCACCCTTCCGTGGTGCTAAGACCGCTCATCGCCAGTGACACACCAGCATTCTGGCGGCTGGAAGTTGCGGGAATCCTCCTGCGCGCTTTCGCTCAACCCTCAACGGGGCGCCGGCGCATGACAGTACGCAATCCGCGTTCTATCGACCAAGCGGCGATCGACACCAGCCTTGCCGACGCTGCATATTCGCCAGAAGACGTCGCCATGCTGGAGCGCGTCTTGAATGATGTTTGCAGCCGGGCAGAAACCCATGTCGTCCTCAACGAGGGCGTCCGCACCCTCTTGGCATCGGCCATCCTCGAGGGCGCACTGCTTGGCTTGCGTGACCGCGAGCGCCTTGCAGCGTTCGCCCTTCGTGTGCTGCCTGCCTTTCGGAACGAGGGAGCCGATAGTTGAGCGGCGGACCGGACATGAGCAGCACCGATCACGAAAGAGAGCAGTTTCTGCGTGAGGCGTTCTTGCAGGCGAAGATCGCTTTGATCGAGCGCAGGCCGACCCTTGGACTACTGGCGGACGACAGCGCGCTATGGCGACGGGTCAGCCAACGGATCGCGGATGGCTACGACAGCGGCATCGGAGAAATGGCGGAACTCACTATCTACGCAGAGATGGCCTTACCCAACCTACGCGGGTTCCGTAGCGCCTAGGACGATCGACCTTGGCGCTGGCCGTTTATGAACGCAAAAAGCCCCGCCCTCCTGAAGGAGAGCGGGGCCAAGATAAGGGAGGAAACGCCCGAGGAGGGCTAGGCACGTCACCGCCGGCGGGAGCCGACGGTCATCCACGCGAGCGCGGATCTCTGGATCATCTCATTACTTGAGGATATGCACCTTGATGCCGGCCCAAATGACGACGAGGAAGCCGCCGGTCACGATAGCGAGCACCGTGTAACCAACCTTGGCCGCGATGCCGTCGATCGCCCGGCGAAGCCGCCGCACGAAGCGCATATCCTCGCGCGTTTCGCGCCGATCCTCGACGTCCTCCGAGTAGAGACCAACGTCCTCCAGGCCCCGCCGCACGGCCTTCTCCATTTCCTCGCGCAGCTCGTCACGCGAGACGGACAGGACGACCGATTCACTGGGCTCATTCCGCATTGCCGGTCGTCCCCGTCACTTCGAACCCTTCCGCGACGTCGTCATAGAAGGCCGCGCAGTGGGCCACGCGCTTGTCCTCGGCGTCGGCGACGATCTCCCAGCGCTTCTGGACCCAGCGCCATTTCTCGCCCTCCCTGGGCACGACGCGGGCCATCCGCTCGCGGCACTCGGCCGGCAGGTCGGGAAGACCGACGCCGGTGGCAATGCGGCCCGTCGTGCCGGCCGCGACCGTTAGGCCTCGCTCAGTGGTCGCGCAGCCACTGCAGATCAGGGCCATCAACGCGAGCACCGTCAGCCCCGCTGTCCTGCGCGACCAGGTCGTCATATTGAGCTTGGGCACGGGCAACCTCCTGCTTGGCGGTTTCGGCACGGGCGAGCGCAGCGCGCAGCGCTTCGTCGGAAGCGGCGCGCTGGCGGGTGAGTTCGGCGAGTTGCGCCTGAAGGG
>JARBUD010000048.1 GCA_029239875.1 Xanthobacteraceae bacterium
TCGTGATCGCCGCCGTCAACGACGTCTTGCCATGGTCAACATGGCCAATCGTCCCAATGTTGCAGTGAGGCTTCGATCGGTTGAACTTCTCTTTGGCCATAACTCGTTTCCTTCAGCGACAGCGGGTCGCGAAAAATCGGGCCGTGGGATAGGCGGTTTCCCGCGTTTCCGCAAGAGCGGTTTCACACGCCGCTTTCACGCGTCGCGCTGCAGGCTCCGCGACGACGCGGCACGCATTTCCCGAAAGCCCGGCCGGACGACCCGTATAGTCCGCGCGGGAGCGCGGGACCGGCCGTCGCCTATATAGGTATCTTTTGCGGAATTGGAGCGGGTGAAGGGAATCGAACCCTCGTCATCAGCTTGGAAGGCTGTTGCTCTACCATTGAGCTACACCCGCAAGGCAGAGGCAATATAGCGAGAGGCAAGGTGGTGGGGGAGGTAGGACTCGAACCTACGAAGGCATAGCCAGCGGATTTACAGTCCGCCCCCTTTGCCGCTCGGGACACTCCCCCAGATCACTCAGGCACGTCGCGGTCGTTTCCGGCGCGTCGTTGCCTGTCGACCTTAACGGGGCCAGCCGGCGCGAATGCCGGTTCCCCGTGCGGCCGGCTTTATGGTGACGTGCCCCTGCCCTGTCAACCCCGCCCGCGGCACCGTCCCCGGCCACAGGTGGATACGCGCGCGCATAAATTGCCAAGCCCGGCGCGGCGTGACAGAACGCGCGGCATGAACGAGCGCCCTCGCCGCCCTAGCCGGCCGTACCATGCCTCCCAGCGCCAGCCGCGTCCGCGGCCGGCGGGCCGTCCCTTCGGCGCGTGGCCGGACGACGTGGCGATCCTGTATGGCTGGCACAGTGTTGCCGAGGCGCTGCGCAACCCGCGCCGCAAGATCCGCCGCCTGCTCGCCACCGAGAACGCCGCCAAGCGGCTCGAAGAAGAATCGATCCCGCTCAAGGTGAAGCCGGAGATCGTGCGCCCGGGCGAGATCGATCGGCTGCTCGACCCCGACGCGGTGCATCAGGGCTTGCTGGCGGAATGCGATCCCCTGCCCGCGCTCAGCCTGGCCAAGGCGGCGGAAAGCGAGCTCCTGCTGGTGCTCGACCAAATCACCGACCCGCACAATGTCGGTGCCATCGTGCGCTCGGCGGCGGCGATGAAGGTCGGCGCGATCGTCACCACCGCCCGCCACAGCCCGGCCGCCACCGGCGTGCTGGCAAAAAGCGCCAGCGGTGGCCTGGAGCACGTCCCCTTCTGCTTCATCGGCAATCTCGCCCGCGCGCTGGAGGAGCTGAAGGAACGCGGCGTGCAGGTCGTCGGCCTCGACAGCGAAGGCCCCGCCGATCTTGCCGATACGGCGATGCGCGCGCCGGTGGCGCTGGTGCTGGGAGCCGAGGGCAAGGGCCTGCGCCAGCTCACCCGCCAGACCTGCGACACGCTCGCCCGCATCGACCTGCCCGGCGCTATTGTCAGCCTGAACGTCTCGAACGCCGCCGCGCTCGCGCTCTATCTCGTCCGGCGCGCCGTCGCCCGGCCCGCCGGATAGCATCCGGGAATACTTCGGCCGCCGGCGATTTCTCCCGCAACGCAGCAATCGCGGGAGTTTACGACCAATTGCCAATCGTCAAACCGAACATGTTTCGCCAAGCTTTCCTTTGAGGCAGCGACGGAATCGCAGAATTGCGCGCGCCTAAGACCGGGGAAGGCCGCCGCTCAAGTCGTCGCGGGCATCCTCCGGGAGGAGACAGCCCGAGTCGAGGTGTTCCCGGACGGAACTCCCAAACTCGACAAAGACCATCGACGGGCCTCGCGGACGAGCTCGTCCTTTCGCGCGTGCGGACATCGCTGCACGTCTGAACATAGGCGCGACTTACTCTGGGGAAGGGAACGAACATGAGCGTAACTACGGCTGGGCCCGCCGGAAAGGCGGCCCCGATGACCCGGGAAGAGAGGAAGGTGATCATCGCCTCCTCCGCCGGCACCGTCTTCGAATGGTACGACTTCTATCTGGCGGGCTCGCTCGCGGCCAACATCGCCGCCACCTTCGTGCCCGGCACCAACGACACGGCGAAGTTCATCTTCGTGCTATTCGGCTTCGCCGCCGGCTTTGCCGTGCGCCCCTTCGGCGCGCTGTTCTTCGGCCGCCTCGGCGACCTGATCGGCCGCAAATATACCTTCCTCGTCACCATGACGCTCATGGGCATCGCGACCTTCATGGTCGGCCTGCTGCCCAGCTATGAGACGATCGGCTACGCCGCCCCGGTGATCTTCATCGTCTGCCGCCTGGCACAGGGCCTGGCGCTGGGCGGCGAATATGGCGGCGCGGCGACCTATGTGGCCGAGCACGCCCCGCACGGGCGGCGCGGCTTCTACACCTCGTGGATCCAGACCACGGCGACCGTCGGCCTGTTCCTCTCGCTGCTGGTCATCCTGTCGCTGCGTCTTTCCATGTCGCCGGAAGACTTCAATGCCTGGGGCTGGCGCATTCCGTTCCTGCTGTCGATCATCCTGCTCGCCTTCTCGATCTGGATCCGGCTGTCGCTGAACGAATCCCCGGCCTTCCAGAAGATGAAGGCCGAAGGCACGCGCTCGAAGGCGCCGCTGACCGAAGCCTTCGGCCGGTGGAGCAATGCCAAGATCGCGCTCATCGCCCTGCTCGGCGGCACCGCCGGCCAGGCCGTCGTGTGGTATTGCGGTCAGTTCTATGCACTGTTCTTCCTCACACAGACATTGAAGGTCGACGGTACAACAGCGAACCTGCTGATCGCCGCCAGCCTGCTGATCGGCACGCCGTTTTTCATCTTCTTCGGCTGGCTGTCGGACAAGATCGGCCGCAAGCCGATCCTGCTCGCCGGCTGCCTCATCGCGGCAGCGACCTACTTCCCGCTGTTCCAGAACATCGCCCGCATCGCCAATCCCCAGCTGATCGCGGCGACGGAGAACGTGAAGATCGATATCACCGCCGATCCGGCACAGTGCGGCACGTTGTTCGACCCGGTGGGCGTGCGCGTCTTCACCCGGCCGTGCGACCTCTACCGCCGCACGCTCGCCACCAACTCGATGCACTACGAACTGCTGCCCGGCGCTGCCGGCTCGCCCGTCACCGCGACCGTGAACGGCACCGCCGTCACCATCCCGGATACGGACAAGAGCGGCGCGGCCCTCGTCGCGGCGGCGCAGGCGGCCGGCTATCCCAAGGCCGGCGACGCCTCGATCGTGAAGCAGCCCTCGATCGGCGGCGTGCTTAGCGACAGCCGCACGCTCTCGCTGATCGGCCTACTGTTCATCCTCGTCCTCTACGTGACGATGGTGTACGGCCCGATCGCCGCGCTGCTGGTCGAGCTCTTCCCGACCCGCATCCGCTACACCGGCATGTCGCTGCCCTACCACATCGGCAACGGCTGGTTCGGCGGCTTCCTGCCGCCCACCGCCTTCGCCATCGTGGCGGCGTCGGGCAACATCTTCTCCGGCCTGTGGTACCCGATCGTCATCGCCCTGATGACGGTGATCGTCGGCCTGATCTTCCTGCCGGAGACCAAGGATCGCAATCTCGAGGACTGGCACTGAGCCGATCCCCGGCTCCGCCTCTCGGGGCGAAGCCACCACGCCAATAAGAAAGGCCCCGTCGCGAGACGGGGCCTTTCTCGTTCAGGCGTCCCACCGGAGGCGGAAGCCGCCTCAGATCGCGGCGGTAACGACGATCTCGACCTTGTATTCGGGGGTGGCGAGGGCAGCCTCGACGGTTGCGCGGGCGGGCGTGTTGCCCGCCGAGACCCACGTGTCCCACACCGCGTTCATCTCGCCAAAGGTGGCGATGTCGGCGAGGTATATGGTGGTGGTCAGCAGCTTGGTCTTGTCCGTGCCCGCGGCCGCCAGCAGCGCGTCGATCTGCTCGAGCACCGCTTTGGTCTGCGCGCCGACGCCATCGCCCTTGGCGACCTGGCCGGCGAGATAGGCGACCGATCCGTGGACCACGGCCTGGCTCATGCGCGGACCGACTTCGATTCTCTTGATGCTCATCTGCGGACACTCTGGTTTCGACAGGGGGCTGAAAAGGAAAGGCCGGCCAACACCCGAGGGCGCCGGCCGGCCTGACTATCACGGCAAAGCCCGCGCGTCCCGGTCAGGGAGCGTTGGTCGGAATGGGATTGCCCATCGGCTTGACGTTGCCGATGGTGAAGATCTGCACCCGGCGGTTGATCGGATCCTCGGGCTTGGAGGGCACCTGCAGCGCCTCCTGGCCGAGGCCGACCGCCTCGAGACGATCCGGCGAGACGCGGAACACCGTCTCCAGCGCCTGCACGATGGCGTCGGCGCGCTCCTGGCTAAGCTTCAGGTTGAAGGCGCGCGTGCCGGTCGTGTCGGTGTTGCCCACCACGATGAACTTGTAGTTCCACAGGATCGGGTGGTGCATGGCGTCGGCGATGGCACCCAGCGTCGCGTAGGATTCGGGGCGGATGATCGCCGAGCCGAGCGCGAACTGGATCTGCACGTTGATCTGCGCCAGCTTGTCCAGCCGCTTGGCGATCTCGGACTTGTCGAGCGTCAGCGGCTTGTTCTGGTTTACGGCGTCCTGCGCCATCTGGCGCAGCACCTGGGCGGTGAGCGACGGGTCGAACATGGTGGCTTGCGAGAGGCCCTGCATGATCTGCCGGTCGGTGTCCGCGGTCTGGGCGGTCGCGGCGGTTGCGAGCGGCGCCGCGAGGGCGGCGGCCAGGGCAAGCCCCCCGGCAAGGCGGGTGAAGCGGGTCATGGTCTGTGTTCCCTGAGCGTTGCGTCGCGAAGCGTCACTGCCAGCCGGCATCGAGCAGCACCTGCTTGCAGGCGGGCGGAACCACCTTGCTGGCCTCCAGCAGGCAGTCGAGGACGTTGGCATCGCCCGGCTGCACGCCGGCGCAGAACTGGCGCGCCGCCGGGCCGCAGACCTTATAGGAATCGTACTGTGCCGCGACGCGCTTGGCGATCGAGGCCGTCACCGCCTTGTAGTCGTTGAAGCAGCTCGAGGGCACCTGGTCCTGGTGCTGCATCAGGCACTGCTGCAGCTCGCCGGAACCGAGATTGACCTTGGCGCAGAAGCGCTCGATCGACGGACCGCAGCTCTTGGCGATCAGGGCGCCGGCCTGAGAATAGCTCATGGTCTGGGCCGACGCGCTGCCGGCCATGCCGGCCAGCAGCAGCGCCGCCAGTCCGACGATATGTCGCTTCATAGTAAGCCTCCCATTGCGCGTGCCTCGCCAGCGGCTCGCCGGCGAAGGGGATATGCACGCGGTCCCGACCTACCTCCCCCAAGGTTTCGTCTCGCAGAAGCCTGCCCCCTACGCAACGTCGAATTTCGGTGCCATCCGGGTTTACGGCCGCACGGCACCCCGCTGCGGGCCCGGCGGCCGCGCCATGGTCATCGGCGGCTGCATCCAGTCGCTGACGGTCTTCTCCGCAAGCGTGCGGTCGCGACCGTGCGAGTGCGTAACGACAGCCTCCGCTTCGGTCGACACTCCAGCGATCGGATTGGCCCTCTGGAGACCCGCATGATGAACCGCCGCACCTTCACCAAAGCCGTGGCCGTCGGGGCCATGGCTTCGCTGGTCGCCTCCCGTGGCATGGCGGCAACCGCCGACAAGCCCGCCCCAGCGCGCAACATCGTCTTCGTCCACGGCCTCTTCGCCGACGGCTCCTGCTGGAGCAAGGTGATCGCCCGGCTGCAGGCCAAGGGCCTGAACGCCACCTCGGTGCAGAACCCGCTGACCACGCTGCCGGAGTCGGTCGAGGCGGCGGAGCGCGTGCTGGCGCGTCAGGACGGCCCGACCGTTCTGGTGGGACATTCCTTCGGCGGCATGCTGGTGACGCAGGCCGGTGCCCACCCCAACGTCTCGGCGCTGGTCTATATCGCCGCGCGCGCTCCGGACGCCGACGAGGACTACACCGCGCTGGCGAAAACCTATCCGGCGCCGCCGGCTTCCGCGGGCATCGTGTTCGACGGCGACGAGGGATGGCTGAACGAAGAGGCGTTCCTGCGGGACTTCGCGGGCGACCTGCCGGCGGCGGAGGCGAAGGTGCTCTATGCCGTGCAGCAGCCCTTCCGCAAACCGCTGCTCACCGGCAAGGTGACCAAGGCCGCCTGGCGTTCCAAGCCGAGCTTCTACGCGGTCTCCACCGAGGACCGCACCATCAACCCCGACCTGCAGCGCTTCATGGCCAAGCGGATGGGCGCGAAGACCATCGAGCTTCCGGCGAGCCATCTTTCGCTGATCTCGCGCCCCGACGAGGTGAGCGCACTGATCCTCGAGGCGGCCGGGCAGACGGCCTAGCCGTCGAGTGGCTCGGTCCAAGGCTTCCGGCCTCGGGACTTCTCATCCGAAGAGATCGAAGCAGCAGCGCGCAAGCGGCTTGACCGGAAGGCCGGTGCGGGCCAAGAGAAGGGCGCCGCGACCTGATCGGGACGGCACGGAAGACGGCACATCGCCATCGGTGTGCAATGTGCCGTCCGTACTGAATTTCCCGCGGGAATATCAGTTTGCCGGGTTAGCACAGCGGTAGTGCAGCGGTTTTGTAAACCGAAGGTCGGGGGTTCGATCCCCTCACCCGGCACCAGCCCCCTCCTCAGCTGCCCCATGCCGCCGGCAGCTGTCGCGCGCGAATGCGGCCGGCGGCTCCCGGCGCAGGTTCCGGAGTCGGCCGCGCCGCACGAATACAGCCGATAATGTTAACCTATTCTTAACTACCCTACGACCTTCGACGATTCGACATGCGCCCGGAGGTCATTCGCTCTGCATGACCGCCTTTCGACATGATTTATTTTGTCTAAGGCGCTGAAATTCCCACGAATCAGCTATGTTGTTTCGAAATTTTGGGGGATTTGGTCATGAACTCCAAATGGCGGGCACCCGCGTGCTACGTCGGCGTCGGCATCCTGTGCGCTCTGTATCTCTCCATCGTTCCGGGCATACGCTTCACGGACGTCTGCGCCGGCGCCGGCCTCGGCGCCGCAGTGATGTGGGCGATCAACGAATGGGAGACCGGCAAGTGGAACGTTCCCCTGCCGGTGCAGCCAGCACTGGCGGTGGCCTTCGCCCAGCCTCTTGCCCAGCCGGCACTGGCGGGAGACGCTGCCGCATTCCAGGCGATGGCTTCCGCTGCAGCCGCTGCGCCCCCTCCCGGCGCCGTGGTTCCGCCCCCGGCGGAAGCCGTCGCGCCTCTGCCGCCTACCCTGCCCGATCCCGAGCCGCGCGAGCGTGTTGATGCCGGCACGGCGACGCCGGAGAAGATGGAAAAGTGGGAGATCGACGAGAAAGAGGCGAGCTGGGACCCGACCGCGCTGGCGGAAACCTGGGCGAAGCTGCGCGCCGAGCTCTCGATCAACCGGCCGCAGCGTCCCGCCGTCGCGCCGGACCTGCCGCGCACGGCACAGCTGGCCCGCAACGCACCGGCCATGCGCCCGATCGCTTCGACCTCCGGCACCAAGCCTGCGGCGTCCGGCGCCGCAGTCGGCCAGACCGGCTACACGCTCGGCAGCCTCGGCAAGGCCGGCGGTTCGCCGGTGCTGAACCGCCTCGCCGGCAGCTCCCCCAGCCAGCCGCCGGTGCGCAAGGTGGCGAGCGCGGCGCCCGAGCCGGCGCGCCAGCCCCCCGCCTTCCTGCGCCCGGGCACGTTTCGGCCGCGCTGAACCTGTCTCTCCCGAGAACGACGAAGGCCCGGACGCTGTCCGGGCCTTCTGCTTTTTCAGTCCCGCCGTGGACACGGCTCACTCATCCGCCGAGTAGCGCTCTTCCTTCCACGGGTCGGCGTGGTTGTGATAGCCGTTCTCCTCCCAGAAGCCACGCTTGTCGGCGGTGCGGAACTCGATCCGTTTCAGCCATTTCGCACTCTTCCAGAAATACAGATGCGGCACCACGAGCCGCACCGGGCCGCCGTGCTCGCGGGTCAGCGGCTGGCCCTCCCAACTGTGCACCACGAGCGCATCCTCGGCCGCGAAGTCCTCCAGCGCGAGGTTGGTGGTGTAGCCATCATGGGAATAGAGCATGACATGGGTCGCCTCCATCTTCGGCATGACGATGTCGAGCAGGTCGCGCGTGGTGACGCCTTCCCACTTGTTATCGTAGCGCGACCAGGTGGTGACGCAGTGGATGTCCGTGACCTCCTGCGTCTGCTTCTGCGCCTTGAAGGTCTCCCAGTCCCAGGAGACGGGCGTCTCCACCGCTCCGTCGACGTCGAGCCGCCAGCGCTCCAGCGGGATGCGCGGCTGCACGCCGAGGTCGAGCACCGGCCAGTCGCGCACCAGATGCTGGCCGGGCGGCAGGCGATCCTCCTCCGGCCGCGTCACGCGCCCGGTGAGGAACTTGCCCTCGCGCGCCCAACGCTGCTTGGTGGTGGTCAGCTTGGTGTCCGACGGCGGGCCCGAAGGCTTGCCGTCGGATAGCGAACGCGGGTCGGCATCGTCATTCATGGACCGGGCTCCTCGGCAAAGGGAGCCCGATCATAGCATTGTGCGGCGCGGCGCACTTGCCCCGGCGCACGTCAGGCATGGGTACGCCTAGTGCGCGCCGCTGCCGCTCCTTGTGCTGCGCCGGCGCTGCAGCATGTTCAACCCCTCCACCGCCGCCGAGAAGGCCATGGCGGTGTAGATGTAGCCCTTGGACACATGGGCACCGAAGCCCTCGGCGATCAGCGTGGTGCCGATGAGCAGCAGGAAGCCGAGCGCCAGCATCACGATCGACGGGTTGCGGTTGATGAAGTTCGCCAGCGGGCCCGCCGCGAACAGCATGGTCAGCACCGCGACGATCACCGCGATCACCATGATCGGGATGTGCTCGGTCATGCCGACCGCCGTGATAATGCTGTCGACGGAGAAGACGAGGTCAAGGATGAGGATCTGCACGATCGCCGCGCTGAAGCTCACCTGAAGGGTCCCGCCCAGCGATGCCTCCTGCTCGTCGTGCGGCGCCATCGCGTGGTGGATTTCCTTGGTCGCCTTCCACACCAGGAACAGGCCGCCGGCGATCAGGATGATGTCGCGCCAGGAGAAGGCGTGGTCGAACACGCTGAACACCGGCTGGACCAGCGTCACTATGAAGGCGACGGTGCTCAGCAGGCCGAGGCGCATGATTAGCGCCAGCCCGATGCCGATCTTGCGCGCGCGCGGACGTATGTCCTCCGGCAGCTTGTTGGTGAGGATGGAGATGAACAGGAGGTTGTCGATGCCGAGCACCACCTCCATGGCGATGAGGGTGACCAGCGCCGCCCAGGCGGCCGGGCTGGCGGCAAGCTCAATCAGATATTCCATGGGTCACTCTGCCGAAACGAGGGTCACGATCGAGACAAGCGGGATCGCGGTGTCCGCAGGCGCGGCACCCGATGGTCGAACAAAGATGGACGGCAAGCGAGGCTCCTCTGGCCGGCACGGATGTCGGGTTTAGATCCGACATCACGCAAACGCCGGCATGGCTCGCGTCAGAGGGGCCCGGATCGGGTAGAAGCAATTTATGGCACGGCTGGCCGCATCGCAATGGGAGGGGCGCCGTTTCCGCGCGGCTAACGGGCGCGCCGGCTTCCTGTTTCCGGCGATCGCCCTGCTGTTCGCCCTGTGCGGAGCGGCGGCGGGCGAGCCCTCCCGCGTCCCGGCTGAAGCCGGATCCACGAGGTCGGCGCCGGGCGAAACGGTCGAGCAGGCGCTGTGCCGGCTGATCGAGGGCGCTGCCGCGCGCAACGACCTGCCGGTCGATTTCTTTACCCGGCTGATCTGGCGCGAGAGCAGCTTCCGCTCCGGCGCGGTGAGCCCCAAGGGCGCGCAGGGCATCGCCCAGTTCATGCCCGGCACGGCCGCCGAGCGCGGCCTCGCCGACCCTTTCGACCCCGAGGCCGCCCTGCCCGCTTCGGCCGCGCTGCTGGCCGAGCTGCAGACCCGCTTCGGCAATCTCGGCCTCGCCGCGGCGGCCTACAATGCCGGTCGGGCACGCGTCGAGCGCTGGCTCGCCGGCGAAGGCGGGCTGCCACTGGAGACCCAGGACTATCTGGTCTTCGTCACGGGCCGGGCGGCCGAGGACTGGGCGGCTGAGCGCGCCGCGGCCCCGCGCCCGCCGGCCGCCGGTGCGCCGGCGGAGCCGCCTCCTCCGCCGGCTCCGCCGAAGACCGACTGCCTCACCGTGACGGCGGCGCTGCGCCGCGGCGGCGGCGAGATCGCGCAGGAGATAGCGACCGTCACCGCGCCCTGGGGCGTGCAGCTCTCCGGCAATTTCTCCAAGGCGCGGGCACTCTCCAACTACCAGCGGACGCAGAAGCGCTATGCCGCCGTGCTCGAGGGCACCGAGCCGATGATCATCGGCACGCGGCTGCGCTCGCGCGGCTCGCGCGCCTTCTACCGGGTGCGCGTCGCCCAACCCACGCGCGAAGCCGCGACCGCCCTGTGCAACAAGCTGCGCCGTGCCGGCGGCGCCTGCATCGTGCTGCCGAGCTGAGGTCCCAGACGAACGCGGTGAATACCATTTCGCCGCTTCCGCACCACCGCGGCGCATGTCATCGTCCCTTCATTGCCCGGAAATAGAGCGGACGCGGTTTCGCCTGCCGGCGCTGGGAGGTATCGATGATCCGCTTTTCCCGCCGCGACGTGATGACGGCCGGCGCCGCCGCGCTGGCCGCGCCTGCCGTGCTGCGCGCCCACGACGCGCTCGCCAGCTCCGGCACGCTCAACGTCTATGCCTGGAAAGGCTTCTTCGACCAGAACACGCTGCTGGCCGACTTCACCAACGCCACGGGCGTGAATGTCCAGCTGACGACCTATACCTCGAACGGCGAAGCGGAGAGTAAGCTGCGCGCGGCCGGCGGCAAGGGGTTCGACCTCATCTTCCCCTCGGTCGACACCGGTCCGAACTACTACAAGGATGAGTTGCTGCGGCCGATCGACGAAGCCAAGCTGAAGGTGGCGCAGATCATCCCCTCGATCTACCGCAGCTCACTCAAGCTCGGCGCGGAGTATCGCGGCCGCCGCTACCTCGTGCCGTTCGACTGGGGCACCGAGGGCCTAACCTGGGATTCGACCAAGCTCGACGCCAGGTCGGGCGAAGTCTCCTATGGCGACCTCTGGCTCGCCGCCAATCCGAAGCAGACCGCGATCCGCCCCTCCTCCGCCTTCACCGGCGTCGCACTCTATCTCGACGCCACCGGCGAACTGCCTTCCGACCGGGCGCTCGACATGTACAAGTCGGAGGCGGATGCGCGCCGCGTGTTCGACGGCTGCCTGAAGTTCATCCTCACCCATAAGGGCAATATCGGCGTCCTCTGGAACAATGCGACGGAAGCGACCGCGGCCTTCGTGAGCGGCGGCTGCACCATCGGCCAGACCTGGGACAGCACCGGCATCGCCCTCCACCGCGACACCAACCGAAAATGGCGTTACGGCGTGCCGAAGGAGGGCGGCCTCGCCTGGACCGACACGCTCGCCATCCCCTCCGGCGCAGCCAATGTCGAGCAGGCCTACGCCTTCGCCAATTTCATGCTGCAGCCCGACGTCGGCGCCCGCTTCGCCAACACCACCGGCTATAACAGCTGCGCCGTCGGTTCGCAGGACTACCTCTCGGCCGAGGACCGCTCCGCCTTCCAGGCCGCCTATCCCGCCGACACCATCGACAAGCTGTTCTGGTGGCCGATGCAGACGGACGTCTACCTCGCGCTCCGCTCCGAATATGCGGGAAAGCTCGCCAATGGCTGAGCCCCAGGTGTTGAGCCCAGGTGTTGCCAAATGGCCACCGCCGGACGCCGACGACGCCGCTACTGGAATATGATACCACCAGGCATCCCTACGTATGATTGAGGGAGGCCGGCGGATCGTAAAGCGGTAGACGTCCATAAGGGAGCTGGGGACGATGCGCTACAGTCTGACCATTCTTGCGAGCTGTGCGGCACTCGCCGCCGGCATCCATACCGCGGCGGCCGGCAGCACAAGCATCGGCGGAACTTTCACTACCGAGCGCGCGCCGGATGATTTCAGCGCCACCACCGGCACTGACTGGCAGGGTGACATCAGCCACACCTTCGACAACAAGTTCAGCGTCTCCGGCTCGGTCAAATATTACGACACGGCGGGCACTACCAATTCCAAGACCAACGTCCAGGTCGGCATCGGCTACACATGGGAGCTCGGCAAGATGTCGCTGACCGGCACCATCGGCGCCGGCCAGCACTTCATCCACTCGGACGACGATACCAGCTTCCCCTACTACTACCTGACAATCGCCGGCTCAGTGCCGGTCGCAGAGAAATGGTCCTGGACCATGTTTCGCCTGCGCTACCGCAATGCCTTCGACACCTCGAACGACTACGACACGCCCGAAATCGCCACCGGCGTAACCTACAGCATCGATGCCCATAACAACGTCTCGCTGTTCATCGAGCGGGACTGGTCGAACGGCGCGCCGAACTACACAGGCATCGAGATCGGCTACCACTACAAGTTCTGACCTCTCCTCACGGCAACGTGACTCGCTGCCGGGTGACCGCGGCGGGAGGGCCTCCTAGCCTTCCGGCCCGACAGATTCCCGTCACGGAGAGCCTGCCCATGGCCACCCCCAGCATGCCTCGCCCGTCCCGCCGCAACCTGATGATCGGCGCCGGCACCCTGCCAGTGGCGGGCGCACTCGCCGGCACGGGCCTCATCGGAACGGGGCTCGCTGCCTCGTCAGCGGCCACGGCGCAGACCGCCTCCGGCCAGCAAGTGCCGGGCATCTACCGCTACAAGGTCGGCAACATCGAGCTGACGGCGGTCAATGACGGTGCGCGCAGCTTCCCGCTCGGCGACGGCTTCGTGCGCAACGCCTCGCGCGACCAGGTAAACGCCGCGCTGGAGGCCGCCTTCCAGCCGAAGGACACGATGACGGTCCAGTTCAACCCGCTGCTGATCAACAATGGCGGCAAGCTGAGCCTGATCGACACCGGCAACGGGCCGCAGGCGGCCAACTCCACCGTAGGCAAGCTCACCGCCAATCTCGCTTGGGCCGGGGTCAAGCCGTCCGACATCGGCACGGTGGTGATCTCGCATTTCCACGGCGACCACATCAACGGGCTGCGCGCTGAGGACGGGAGCCTCGCGTTCCCCAATGCCGAGATCCTTGTGCCCGAGGCCGAGTGGGCCTTCTGGATGGACGAAGGCGAGATGAGCCGCGCCTCGGAAGGCCTGAAGGGCAATTTCCAGAACGTGCGCCGGGTGTTCAAGGACATCGACAGCAAGGTGAAGCGCTATCAGTGGGACAAGGAAATCGTCCCCGGCCTCACCGCAGTCGACGCCTCCGGCCATACGCCGGGGCACACTGCCTTCGTGCTCGCCTCTGGCAACGGCAAGCTGTTCATCCAGTCGGACGTGACCAACACGCCGATCCTGTTCGCACCGAATCCGGACTGGCAGGTGCAGTACGACATGGACGGGGCGAAGGCCGCCGCGACGCGCCGGCGCATCTACGACATACTCGCCGCCGAGCGGCTCCAGCTCACCGGCTACCACTACCCCTTCCCCGCCGCCGGCTTCATCCGGAAGGACGGCAACGGCTACGAGGTGGTGCCGGCGATCTGGAACCCGCTGCTCTGACACGGATCTCCGGCAGACGCACAGGCTTGGCACGCAGCGGGCGCGAGGCTATGTCTCGCGCCCCGAATTTTCCGCGCCTGCGAGGACCCGATGAGCGACACCCTCCCCGACCGCCTGTCGAGCGACCCGAACAGCCCCTATCACAATGCCGAGCTCATCGAGCGCGGCGTCGGCATCCGCTTCAAGGGCGTCGAGAAGACCAATGTCGAGGAGTACTGCGTGAGCGAGGGCTGGATTCGCGTCTCGGTCGGCAAGGCCAAGGACCGTGCCGGCAACCCGATGACGGTGCTGCTCAAGGGCCCGGTCGAGCCCTATCTGCGCGACGCCGAGGGCTGAGCGCTCCGCTCACTCCTCCGTCTCGGCGGCGATCCAGTCGAGATAGTCGGCGTCGCCGCCGGTGACGGGCAAGAACAGCACCGCCGGCGTCTCATAAGGGTGACGGGCGCGCACCGCCTGCGCCACCGGCTCGGCGAGGTCGGCGCGGGTCTTGAGGATCATCACCACCTCGTCCGCGCGCTCGATCTCGCCCTGCCAGCGATAGATCGAGACCATTCCCGGCAGTATATTGACGCAGGCTGCCAGTCCGTCCGCCACGATGGCCCGGCCGGCGGCTTCCGCCTCGACGGCGCCGGGCCACGTCGTATAGACCATGATCGTGCTATAGCCGTCCTCTAGCATCGCCATCCCTCACCCCGCGCATCGGGCCGTCCCGCATGAACGAAGTCGCCCGCCCCGCCCCGGAGAGCAGCGTGGAAGCCGACTCTTCGCCAGCATATGGCCGAATCGCCTTCGTCGCGAGCGACGCGCCCGACGCCGTGCAGGCGCAGGCGCGGCTCATCGCCCGCTATGGCACCATCGCGCCGGAGGAAGCGGACATCGTGGTCGCGCTCGGTGGCGACGGCTTCATGCTGCAGACGCTCCACCGTTTCCGCGACAGCGGCAAGCCGATCTACGGCATGAACCGCGGCTCGGTCGGCTTCCTGATGAACGGCTTTCGCGAGGAGGACCTGCCCGAGCGCATCGCTGCCTCCCAGCGCGTGGTCATCCATCCGCTGATGATGGAAGCCACCGACGTCAACGGCCGGCAACACCGTGCCTGGGCGATCAACGAGGTCTCGCTGATCCGACAGTCCTACCAGGCCTCGAAGCTGCGCATCGCCATCGACGGCAAGGTGCGCATGGAGGAGCTGATCTGCGACGGCGTGCTGGTGGCGACGCCGGCCGGCTCCACCGCCTACAACCTCTCCGCCCAGGGGCCGATCCTGCCGATCGGCACGCCCCTGCTGGCGGTGACGCCGATCTCCGCCTTCCGCCCCCGCCGCTGGCGCGGCGCGCTGGTGCGCGACCATGCGCGGGTCGACATCGCCGTGCTCGAATTCGAGAAGCGCCCGGTCAACGCCACCGCCGACCATTTCCAGGTGCTGAACGTGGTCGCCGTGCGGGCGCGGCTCGACCGTGAATCGTCCATGACCATGCTGGTGGACCGCGACCACTCCATGGAGGAGCGGATCCTGCTGGAGCAGTTCGGCTGAGCCTCAGGCCGCCATCACCCGGCCCGCCTCCTTCGCCTCGTTGCGCCAGCGCTGCAGCAGGGCGACGACACCATTGCCGGCCGCCGTCTCGCCTTCCGCCTCATAGGCGGCAATGACGCGCTCGACGATGCGCTGCTTGAGGCCCGGCGCCTCGTCTTCCTCGTCGAGATAGGCCTCGGCCTGCACCACCTCCAGCGCGGTGCGGAAGCCGATGAAGGCGCCCGCCGGCAGGCCGATGCGGTCATAGAGCAGGCGGAACGCCTGACCCGAACGGTCGGCGGCGAGCGCGGCGACGTGGTCGATCTTGATCCCCGAGATCGCCGATACCGCCTCAAGGAACAACCGCACCTGGCCGCACAGCAGCGAGCGCAGCACCAGCGCCGAGGTGAGCTCGCCGCGCCCGTGCAGCGCCTCGACCAGCGCGCGCACCTCGTCCGCCTGCCGGCGCGAGGCCTCGTTCACCGCCGCGGACTCGCAGGCCTCGCGGACCACGCGGGCCGCCTCGGCCGGCGACAGCCATTGCCGCTCCTCGACGAAGGACGACAGCGTGCCCGCAACGGCGCGGATCAGCGCGTGATGCGCGGCCGGCGGCAGGTCGCGCCGCACCAGCAGCGCCTCGCGCACCTCCGGCACATGGCCGAAGCGGGTGATGATGTGGCCCAGCGCGAAGCCGGGGACGTCCGCCGTCGGGTTGCGTACCAGCGCGAGGCAGGCTGCGACGTCGCCGCTCTCGGCCAGCGCGGCGGACACCGGCGCCGGCAGCGCCTCGCGGCCGGCAATGGCCACCTGCCGGCCGACGACGTCCGTCGCCGCGAATTCGATGAGCTCGCGCATGTTCAGCACCGGCGAATGGGCGAGCATTTCCTCGCCGGCCGCGCCGCCAAGCGCCGCCAGTTGCAGCACGAGGTCCGCGGGTACCAGCGGGTGGCGACAGAGCGCCGACGCAAGGGCGAGTTGCACCAGCGGCGAGGCATCGCCGGCGATCAGCGGCAGGGCGGCGTCCATCTCCGCGCGATTGTCGGCCGCGAGATCGGGCCGCAGATAGACCTTGCCCAGCGCGGCCACCGCCCTGGCACGGGCGTCCTCCGGTGCCGTACGCGCCCACTCAAGAAACTGACGTACGATCATGGCCGACTCCCGGCTGCTTCCATCGACAGGCGATGATGGGAGACGCCGCTTAAGAAAGCGTTGACCATGACGGGGAAGCGCAGCGCCGGACGGCCCGCGCAAAGCTCAGTCGCCGCTGCCTTCCGTCGTGTCGAGGCTCGGCGGCGCCACCTGCTCGCCGAGCAGCACCTCGACCGGCCCGTCCTTGCCGGCCTCGACGGTGAATTCCTTGGTGTAGGTCTTGCCCTCGTAGCGGGCGACGGCGGTGTACTCGCCTTCGGCCAGCACGAAGGTCGGCAGCGTGTTGATCGATTCCTTCACGCTGTCGCCGCCGGGTGTGAGCACCGACCACTGCGTGTCGGGGAGCGGCTCGCCGCCCGCCACCTTGACCAGCCGTAGCGCGACCTCGCCGGCCCGGTGGTGCAGCGTCGCGTCCGTCACCTTGCCCGCCGCCACCGCGACGTCGGCCTGGATGACGGCGTTGCCCTCGCCATAGGTCGAGACGACGTAATAGCTGCCGGCAGGCAGCACGATCAGCTCGCCGGAATTGGCGCCCCGGTAGAACGGACGGCTGGCGGCGCGGCCCTGCAGGAAGCTGCCTTCGAAGATGTCGTAGGTGACCTTCTGCGCCGGGATCGGCTTGTCGTTGACGTCGCTGTGCAGCGTCACGCCGCCGGCGGAGAGGACCAGCTGCTCGCGCCGCGACTCGTCGCCAACCACGATGCGCCGTGCGACGCTGGCGAGGCCATAGGAGACGTGGACGACATAGCCGCCCGGCGAGAGGAAGAACACCGGCGCCGGATCGGCCGCCTCGGCGACCAGCGGGTAGGCGCCGGAAGCCTCCGGACGGTCGGCGAAGATGCGCCAGACTAGACCGCGCGGAATGAACGGATCGCTGTCGCCGAAGCGGGCACTCATGCCGATGGCGACCTTGCCCGCCGGCGGCTGCGGCAGGATCGAGTGCGGATCCCCAGCCTTGGGCGGCAGCTGCGGCGGCTGCCCGGGAGCAAGCAGCGCCGGCAGCGCCATGCCGACCGGCGCCGGTCGCGCGGGCGCCTGCGCGCCGACGAAAGGCAGCGCGCCTGATGGCGGGGCCTGGCTGGATTGGGCATGCGCCGACACGACGACCGCGCATAGCATCGGCAGAAGCAGGGCCGTGCGCATGAAACCCGTCGTCACGCCACCGCTACGCGGGCGGCGCGGATTCGAAGCGACGGGCGAATGGCGGGGCGCGTGCGTCATCGGCGCCGTTGGTGCCTTTAAACAGCGGCAAATTCAAGTCGGCAGGAGCTGATGCCGAATGCCACGATGCCGGCGCCGCCGCGGCTTGGTGGCACGCTGGCGCCGTGCTACGCGCAGGGCAACGCTGAAGGAACGCCATTGGCCATGACCGACGCCCTGACCTTTCTGAAGACGCGCAAGAGCCCGAAGGTCTTCGATCTCACCTCCCCCGGCCCGACGCCGGCCGAGCTCGACGAGATGCTCGTCATCGCTTCGCGCGTGCCCGACCATGGCAAGCTCGCCCCCTGGCGCTTCGTCATCTTCGAGGGCGAAGCGCGCGAGCGCGCCGGCGAGGCCATCGCCGCCGCCTTCTGCGCCGACAATCCGGGTGCGGACGAAGATCGGGTGAACATCGAACGCACCCGGCTCTCGCATGCGCCCCTCGTCATCGCGGTGGTGTCGAAGGCGGGCCCGCACGCCAAGATTCCCGAATGGGAACAGACGCTTTCCGGCGCCGCCGCCTGCACCTTGCTGGTGCTCGCCGCCCACGCGCTCGGCTATGCCGCCACCTGGCTCACCGGCTGGCACGCCTATGATGCGCGCGTACGCGCCGCGCTCGGCCTCACCGAAGACGAGCGCTTCATCGGCTTCGTGCATGTCGGCACGCTCGTCCGCCCGCAGGAGGACCGCCCGCGACCGGCACTCGCCGACATCGTGACGAGGTTCTGAGGCCATGTTCTACGAGCCGACCCGCCGCAACCATGGCCTGCCGCACAACCCGCTGAAGGCCATCGTCGCGCCGCGGCCCATCGGCTGGATCTCCACGCTGTCGGAGGACGGCGTCGCCAACCTCGCCCCCTACTCCTTCTTCAACCTGGTGAGCGAGGGGCCGGACATCGTCATGTTCTCCAGCGACGGGCTGAAGGACACGGTGCGCAATGCCATGGCGACCGGCGAATTCGTCTGCAACCTCGCCACGCACGCCCTGATCGAGCAGGTCAACCTCACCTCCAAGCCGATCCCGCCGGACGAAAGCGAATTCGAGCTCGCCGGGCTCGAGCGCGCGCCCTCGCGCATGGTGAAACCGCCGCGCGTGGCGGCCGCGCCGTGCGCGCTGGAATGCGTGTGGATCGAGACCATCGACCTGAAGGACCGCCACGGCGCCGACACCCACCGGCATCTCACCTTCGGCGAGGTTGTCGGCGTGCACATAGACGAGAGCTTCATCGAGGACGGGCTGCTGCGCACCGAAAAGCTGCAGGCGCTGGCGCGTGGCGGCTATTTCGACTTCTCCTGGGTCGACAACCTGCGCTCCCTGCCCCGCCCACGCTGAAACCGCGCAAACGCGGCACCCATCGCCTCCGACCGCACGATCACGAGTCCGACAGCACCCCGCCGCGGCGGACCTCGGAGGCGGACGATCACGCGCTCGGCAAGAACTTGTTCACCATATTCGCATTATTATGCGCAGGTGAATTCGCGGAGGGTTGCGGAACATGCCTAACCTTGATCGTCGCGCCATGCTGGGTTTCTCCATGGCCGGCGTCGCTCTTGCGTTGGGCGGCTGCCAGCGCACGACCACGGCAAGCGCGCCAGTGACCCCGATCACGCCGGTGACCTCCTACGCGCCCACCGGCACTTATGGCCCGATGGCGGATCGCTTCCCCATCGCCGAGGTCGATACCTCGCGGATCAATCCGGTCTATCTGCGCCGCGAGGTGCCCTATTCGACCAGCCAGCCGCCCGGAACCATCATCATCGATCCGCGCGAGCACTTCCTCTACTACGTGATGCCCGGCGGCACGGCGATGCGCTACGGGGTCGGCGTCGGCAAGGAGGGCTTCGGCTGGTCCGGCAGCGCCACCATCAACTCCAAGCAGGAGTGGCCAGACTGGTATCCGCCGAAGGAGATGATTGACCGCCGCCCTGATATCAAGCCGCAGCTCACCAAGCTGCAGAGCGGCCAGGGCGTGCCGGGCGGCCTGCAGAACCCGCTCGGCGCCCGGGCCATGTATCTGTGGCAGAACGGCAAGGACACGCTCTACCGCATCCACGGCACGCTGGAGCCCTACACGATCGGCACCAACGTCTCCTCCGGCTGCATCCGCATGATCAACCAGGATGCCATCGACCTCTATAACCGCGTGTCGGTCGGCACCAAGGTGGTCGTGCTCGGCGGCGGCTCCCCCAGCGCGTGATGCGCGTCGGCTGACATCGCGCCATTAAACGGTTGCCGCCCGCCTGCTGCAGTGCAACGCTGCGGAGGCGGGAGGCACCAGCGATGAGCGGGCGAATCATCACCATTGCCCAGCAGAAGGGCGGATCGGGCAAGACCACGCTCGCCGCCCATCTCGCCGTCGCGCTTGCGCGGGCGGGCGCACGCGTCGCCCTGCTCGACTGCGACCCGCAGGGCAGCCTCGGCGAATGGTTCGAGGCGCGCGAGGGCACGCTGGGCGAGGACGCGACCGGGCTCTCCTTCCGCACCGCCTCGGGATGGGGCGCACGCCGTGAAGCGCGCAGCTTGGCGCGTGACTATGGCTTCGTGGTTATCGACACGCCGCCGAAATCCGACGTCGAATCCCGCCCGGCCATAGAGACGGCAAGCCTTGTCGCGGTGCCGGTGCAGCCGACCCCGATCGATCTGTGGGCGACCCAGCCGACGCTGGACATGATCGCCAAGGAAGGCACCGCCTCGCTCATCGTCATCAACCGCGCGCAGTCACGCGCCGCCCTCACCCAGGAGATGAGCGAGGCGATTCGTGCCCTCGGCCATCCGGCAGCGCAAACGCTCCTTGGTAACAGGGTAGCGTTCGCTGCCAGCATGGGCGGGGGACTGACAGTGATGGAAACCGCCCCCGGCTCCAAGGGGGCGGCGGAAATCGAGGCGCTGGCCGCCGAATTGCGGCAGCATCTGGGCGATTGAGTCAACCCGGCCATGCCGCGGCGCAACATGTGCGAGCCGCAGCACCCCTTGCCGCAAGAAGTTTTAGCCGGCTCACGAACTTTTGAGTCTCATAATCGATAGGTGTTCAATCGCGCGCGATCAAGTCGCGATCACCTATATGTTATTGCATCTACGCAATACATCAGGTGCAAACGAACACCGTGCAATGCACCATCGCCGGACATAGGTTCCCCTCACCAACCCGGCGGCCGCGTTCGGCGGCTGCCTCCCTCAAGAAAAACGGGAACTGGAATCATGAACAAGCTCATCCTTGCCGCCGCCGCTGTGGCCACTCTGGGTCTCACCGCTGCTGCTCATGCGGAGTCGCGTGATCCGGCAGAGCGTGCCGCCTATAACGAGACCGTCCGCACCTCGGCGCAGCTCGCCGTTCCCGGCGCGGGTCTGGTGGAAGGCCGCAACGCCGCCACCGTTTCCCAGCCGACCGTCGGCGTCGAGCCCTACATCCAGCAGCAGATCGAGCAGAACGCGCGCGCTGCGCGCTGAATGCCGAATACAGCGGCGGCGCCTTCCCCCTGGGCGCCGTAGCAAGAAAGGCGCGGGTGGTGACACCCGCGCCTTTCTTCGTGCCGACATCTGTCCCGCATCGCGCATGGCCTCCATCCGCACGGCCTCGCCCTTGGCGCGTCGGATCGGCTAGGCTGTGGCCACCATGTCCTCATCGGCCGCCCTCGTCTGGTTCCGCGACGATCTCCGCCTCGCCGACAATCCCGCGCTCCACGCCGCCCAGCAGAGCGGGCGGCCGCTCGTGCTGCTGTATGTGCTGGACGAGGAGAGCGAAGGCATCCGCCCGCTCGGCGCCGCCGCCCGCTGGTGGCTCGGCCGGGCGCTCGCCTCGCTGGAGGACGCGATCGCCGCCAAGGGCGGCCGCCTCGCCCTGAGGCGTGGCAAGGCGCGCGAGATCGTTCCCATCGTGGCCGCGGAGACCGGTGCCGGCGCCGTCTATTGCAACCGGCGCTATGGAGCGGCCGAGATCGCCGTCGACGCCACGCTCAAGACCGAGTTGACCGCGCGCGGCCTGTCGGTGGAGAGCTTCAACGGATCGCTGCTGCACGAGCCCTGGATGGTGAAGACGCAGTCCGGCGGGCCGTTCAAGGTCTTCGGACCGTTCTATCGCAGCGCCGCGCAATGCGATGTCCGCCGCCCGACGAGGGCCGGCAGCCACTGGCACTTCGCCGACGCGCCAGCCGGCGACGCGTTGAGCGACTGGAAACTGGAGCCAGCGGCGCCCGACTGGGCCGGCGGGCTGCGCGAGAGCTGGACGCCCGGCGAGGACGGCGGCAGGATCGCCTTGGCGGCCTTCATCGATGGCGGCCTCCACGGCTATGCCGGCCGCCGCAACCGGCCCGATCTCGACCACACCTCGCGCCTGTCACCTTATCTGCGCTTCGGCCATCTCTCGCCGCAGCAGGTACTTGCCGCCGTGCGTCACGCCGCCGAGGCCGGCGAGGCGCCGGGCGCGGATGTGGAGAAATTCGTCAGCGAGCTCTACTGGCGCGAATTCTCTTACCACCTGTTGTTCCACTTCCCGGACCTCGCGCGGGTCAATTTCAACCGCCGCTTCGACGGCTTCGAATGGAACCGCGACGCCCGGCTGGAGCGCACCTGGCAGCGTGGCCTCACCGGCTATCCGTTCATCGATGCCGGCATGCGCCAGCTCTGGCAGACCGGCTGGATGCACAACCGCGTGCGCATGGTCGCCGCCTCCTTCCTGATCAAGCACGCGCTCATCGACTGGCGGCGCGGCGAGGAGTGGTTCTGGGACACGCTGGTCGACGCCGATCCGGCCAACAACGCCGCCAGCTGGCAATGGGTCGCCGGCTCGGGGGCGGATGCCGCGCCCTATTTCCGCATCTTCAATCCGGTCGCGCAGGGCGAGAAGTTCGACCCGCAAGGCGACTATGTCCGCCGCTTCCTGCCGGAGCTGGCGCGAATGCCCGCCGATGTCATCCATCGGCCATGGGAAGCCTCACCACAGGTGCTGGCGCAGGCCGGCGCAAAGCTCGGCGAGACCTATCCGCTCCCCATCGTCGACCATGCCGCGGCGCGCCGGCGTGCGCTGGAGCGCTATCAGCGCATTCGCGGGGATTGACGCGCATTGGAGTTGCCGAGCCGGGAGTGCCCCACTAATTTCGTGGACCTTCGAGGCACGGCAACAGAATTCGAAAATCATGGACATCCGGAACGATCTGGTCGAGGCGGTCGGCAACACGCCGCTCATCAAGCTCAAGCGTGCCTCGGAAGCCACCGGCTGCACCATTCTCGGCAAGGCGGAGTTCCTCAATCCCGGCCAGTCGGTGAAGGACCGCGCCGCGCTCTACATCATCCAGGACGCGGTGGCGCGCGGCGAGTTGCGCCCCGGCGGCGTCATCGTCGAGGGCACCGCGGGCAATACCGGCATCGGCCTCGCTCTGGTCGGCAACGCGCTCGGCTTCCGCTCGGTGATCGTCATCCCCGACACCCAGAGCCAGGAAAAGAAGGACATGCTGCGGCTCGCGGGCGCCACGCTGGTGGAGGTCCCGGCCGTCGCCTATGCCAACCCGAACAACTATGTGAAGGTCTCCGGCCGCCTCGCCGAGGCGCTGGCGAAGACCGAGCCGAACGGCGCGGTCTGGGCCAACCAGTTCGACAACGTCGCCAACCGGCTGGCGCATGTCGAGACCACCGGCCCGGAGATCTGGCGGCAGACCGACGGCAAGGTCGACGGCTTCGTCGCCGCCGTCGGCACGGGCGGCACGCTGGCCGGCACCGGCATCGCACTGAAGGAGCGCAACCCGGCGGTGAAGATCGCCCTCGCCGACCCGTTCGGTGCGGCGCTCTACAGCTACTACACGACCGGCGAACTGAAGTCGGAAGGCTCCTCCATCACAGAGGGCATCGGCCAAGGCCGCATCACCGCCAATCTCGAAGGCGCGCCGATCGACATCGCCTACCAGATCCCGGATGCGGAGGCGGTGCAGATCGTGTTCGATCTCCTTGAGTTCGAGGGCCTGTGCCTCGGCGGCTCCTCCGGCATCAACGTCGCCGGTGCGATCCGGCTGGCGAAGGAGCTCGGCCCAGGCCACACCATCGTCACCGTGCTGTGCGACTACGGCACGCGGTATCAGTCCAAGCTCTTCAATCCGGCCTTCCTGCGCGAGAAGGGCCTGCCCGTGCCGGGCTGGCTGGAACGCGACGTCGAAGTCCCCAACGTGCTGGTCTGATGGCTACCATCCTCCTCTTCCGCGACGACGCCTACCAGAAGGAAACGCCGGCCGTGGTGACGGCCGTGACGCCCGAGGGCGGTATCGTCGTCGACCGAACGGTGTTCTACGCCACCGCCGGCGGCCAGCCGGGCGACCGCGGCACGCTGGTGCGCGCCAATGGCAGCGAAATCCCAATCGAAACCGCCATCTACGGTCCGTCCAAGGTCGACGTCGTCCATGTCCCCGCCACCGGCCCCGTATTGCCCGAGCCGGGCGAGGCGGTGATGCTGCGGCTCGACTGGGCGACGCGGCACCGGCGCATGCGCATGCACACGGCGCTGCACCTGCTCTCCGTCGCCCTGCCCTTTCCCGTCACCGGCGGCTCAATCGGCGAAGACGAGAGCCGGCTGGACTTCGACATCCCCGAGGCCGGGCTCGATAAGGACGAGATCACCGTCAAGCTTGCCGAGATGATCGCCAGCGGCGCGAAGGTGTCTGAGCGCTGGATCAGCGACGAGGAGCTCCTGGCCAATCCGGGCCTGGTCAAGACCATGGCGGTGAAGCCGCCCATGGGCACCGGCAAGGTGCGCCTCGTCGAGATCGCCGGGCTGGACCTTCAGCCCTGCGGCGGCACCCATGTGCGCAGCCTCGAGGAGATCGGCGCCGTGCAGGTGAACAAGATCGAGAAGAAGGGCCAGCAGAACCGCCGTGTGCGGCTCGCCTGGGCCTGAGCGTCCTTTCCCTCGGAGTCCGCCATGCCGGAAGATAGCCGCTTCGTCTCCACCGAATGGCTGGCCGCCCATCTCGGCGCACCGAACCTCGTCATCGTCGACGCGTCCTGGCACATGCCGGCTACCGGCCGCAGCGGCCATGACGAGTATCTCGAGGCGCACATCCCCGGCGCCATGTTCTTCGACATCGACGCTATCTCGGATCCGTCCAGCGGCCTGCCGCACATGCTGCCGACGGAGACGTTGTTCACCGGCGCCATGGAAGCGCTCGGCATCGGCCGGACAATGAAGATCGTGGTCTACGACACCGCCGGCCTGTTCTCGGCGCCGCGGGTGTGGTGGACGCTGCGCGCCTTCGGCGCCGTCGACGTGCAGATCCTCGACGGCGGCTTCCCGAAATGGCTCGCCGAGGGCCGCCCGACGGAGAGCGGCCAGCCGCCGCGCTACCCTTCCCGCTTCGACGCGAAGCTGGACCGCAACTGGGTGGTCTCCATCGATGAGGTGGCGAAGCGGCTCGCCGAGGGCAGCGCGCAGGTGCTGGACGCCCGCGCGGCCGAGCGCTTCCGTGGCGAGGCGCCGGAGCCGCGCGCGGGCGTGCGCCCGGGCCATATCCCCGGCGCCCGCAACCTGCCGGTGTCGGAAGTGGTGAAGGATGGCCAGCTCGTCGATGCCGCCACCATTCGCGCGGCGGTCGCGGCCGCCGGCATCGATCCGTCCCGGCCGGTCATCACCAGCTGCGGCTCCGGCGTCACGGCGGCGATCCTGTGGCTGGCGCTCGACGTCGTCGGCGCCCCGCCCAAGGCGCTCTATGACGGCTCCTGGACCGAATGGGGCTCGTCCGATAAGCCGGTCGCCACCGGCCCAGCCGAATAGAGCCGGCTCACAAGTCTCGAATCGAAAAGGCCGGGGCGCCAAGGCCCGGCCTTTTGTTTTCCGGCTATGCAATGTCTCAGTGCAGTATCTGGCTGAGGAAGAGCTTGGTGCGCTCGTGCTGCGGGTGGGAGAAGAACGCCTCCGGCTCGTTCATCTCGATGATCTGCCCGGCATCCATGAAGATC
>JARBUD010000049.1 GCA_029239875.1 Xanthobacteraceae bacterium
GCCGCATCATTGTTCTGCCCATTTGCGCTGACAACGATCGCTGTGCGGGCGCGCGAGAGGTGATATGTAGCGCTCGTTGCGCCGACTGCGGGACTCGCAGCGGCTAGGAGCTTGAGGACCATGACCGATTTCCATCGCATTCGCCGGCTGCCGCCCTACGTGTTCGAGCAGGTCAATCGCGTGAAGGCCACCGCTCGCAACGCCGGCGCCGACATCGTGGACCTCGGCATGGGCAATCCGGACCTCGACGCCCCGGCGCATGTGATCGAAAAGCTGAAAGAGACCATCGGCCGGCCGCGCACCGACCGCTATTCCGCCTCCAAGGGCATTCCCGGCCTGCGCCGCGCGCAGGCGGCCTATTACGAGCGCCGCTTCGGGGTGAAGGTGAACCCCGACACCCAGGTCGTCGCCACGCTCGGCTCCAAGGAAGGCTTCGCCAACATGGCGCACCGCCCCGGGCGACGTGATCCTGGTGCCGAATCCATCCTATCCGATCCACGCCTTCGGCTTCCTGATGGCCGGCGCCGCGATCCGCTCGGTGCCCTGCGAGCCGGGGCCGGAATTCTTCCACGCGCTGGAGCGCGCGGTGGCGCATTCGATTCCCTCGCCGCTGGCGCTGGTGCTCTGCTATCCGTCGAACCCGACCGCTCAGGTCGCCGACCTCGATTTCTACCGCGACGTCGTCGCCTTCGCGAAGAAGCACGACCTGATCGTGCTGTCCGACCTCGCCTATTCCGAGGTCTATTTCGATGGCGACCCGCCGCCTTCCGTGCTGCAGGTGCCGGGCGCGGTGGACGTGACGGTGGAGTTCACCTCCATGTCCAAGACCTTCTCCATGGCCGGCTGGCGCATGGGCTTCGCGGTCGGCAATGAGCGGCTCATCGCCGCGCTGGCGCGGGTGAAGTCCTATCTCGACTACGGCGCCTACACGCCGATCCAGGTGGCGGCGACCGCGGCGCTGAACGGCCCGCAGGAGTGCATCGCCGAGATGCGCGCGGTCTACAAGAAGCGCCGCGACGCGCTGGTCGAGAGCTTCGGCAAGGCCGGCTGGGAAATTCCCTCGCCGAGCGCCTCCATGTTCGCCTGGGCGCCGATCCCGGAGCAGTTCCGCAGCCTCGGCAGCCTCGAATTCTCCAAGCTGCTGATCGAGAAGGCCGATGTCGCCGTGGCCCCCGGCGTCGGCTTCGGCGAGCACGGCGACGAGTATGTGCGCATCGCCCTGGTGGAGAACGAGCAGCGCATCCGCCAGGCCGCGCGCAATATCCGCCGCTTCCTTGAAACGGGCGCCGAAACATTGCACAACGTCGTCCCTCTCGCCGCGGCTCGCTGACGCCCGGGCCTTCGCCGGGCGCCGCCGCTTCCTGATTGATTCTTGAGTTCGGACACGTTGATGGCGTCGCCGCTGAAAATTGGCATCGCCGGCCTGGGGACGGTCGGCGCGGGCGTGGTTCGCATGCTTGAGCGGCGCCGGGACGAGATTTCCGCGCGGATCGGCCGGCCGGTCGAAGTGGTGGCGGTCAGCGCCCGCGACCGCTCCCGCAACCGCGACTGCGACCTTTCCGGCACCCGCTGGTACGACGACGCCGTGGCGCTGGCGCGCGATCCCGACATCGACGTCTTCGTCGAGCTGATCGGCGGGCATGACGGCATCGCCAAGGCGGCGGTGGAGGCGGCGATCACCGCCGGCCACGACGTCGTCACCGCCAACAAGGCGCTGCTCGCCCATCACGGCCTCGCGCTGGCGCGCGCGGCGGAGGAGAAGGGCGTCGGCATCCATTTCGAGGCGGCGGTCGCCGGCGGAATCCCGGTCATCAAGACCTTGCGCGAGGCGCTGCTCGGCAACGAGGTCGCCCGCGTCTCCGGCATCCTCAACGGCACCTGCAACTACATCCTCACCCGGATGCAGGAGGAGGGGCTGTCCTTCGACGCCTGCCTCGATCAGGCGCAGCAGCTCGGCTATGCCGAGGCCGACCCGACCTTCGACGTCGACGGCTTCGACACAGCGCACAAGCTCTCGCTGCTCGCCGCGCTCGCCTTCGGCGTGCAGCCGGACCCGGACGCCATCCACATCGAGGGCATCCGCTCCATCACGCTCGCCGACATCGAGGCGGCGGACGAGCTCGGCTACCGCATCAAGCTGCTCGGCGTCGCCGCCCGTACCGGCGACAAGGTGGAGCTGCGCGTGCACCCGACCATGGTGCCGAAGCACTGGCCGATCGCGCAGGTCTCCGGCGTCACCAATGCGGTGGCGATCGACGGCGACGCGGTCCATCTCACCCTGGTCGGTCCTGGCGCCGGCAGCGACGCCACCGCCTCGGCCGTGGTCGGCGATCTCTGCGACATCGCGGGCGGCAAGGGCGGCGCGCCCTTCGGCTGGCGCTCGGCAAGTTTGCGCGCGGCGGAGAAGGCAGCAATCCAGCGTCATGAAGGTGGGTATTATATCCGCCTTGCGGCGGTGGACCGGCCCGGAACGGCGGCGGCCATCGCCCGGCATATGGCCGAGCAGAACATCTCGCTCGAATCCATCATGCAGCACCGGCGCGGCCGCCCCCATGGCGGCGAGCGCGCGGAGAGCGCGGAGGACCCGGCACCCGTGGTGCTGATCACCTACGCGACGAACGAGGACGCGGTGCGACGCGCGATCGCCGCCATCGATCTCGATGGCGTCATCGCCTCGCCGCCGCAGGTCATACGGATCGAGAAAGACTGAGAGGGCTGGGACGATGGCGGAAATTACGGTCAAGGCGGGCCAGGCGCTCGAGCGCATCCTGACGCTGGAGCTGGTGCGCGTCACCGAGCGCGCGGCAGTGGCCTCGGCGAGCCTGCGCGGGCGCGGCGACGAGAAGGCGGCCGACAAGGCCGCGGTCGACGCCATGCGCCGCGAGCTCAACCGCCTGCCGATCGCCGGCCGCATCGTCATCGGCGAGGGCGAGCGCGACGAGGCGCCGATGCTGTTCATCGGCGAGGAGGTCGGCACCGGCAAGGGCCCGGCGGTGGACATCGCCGTCGACCCGCTGGAAGGCACCACGCTCTGCGCCAAGAACATGCCGGGTTCCATCGCCGTGATGGCCATGGCCGAGGGCGGCACGCTGCTCTACGCGCCCGACGTCTACATGGACAAGATCGCCATCGGCCCGGGCTACCCGAAGGGCACGATCGACATCGACGCGACGCCCGCGGACAACATCCACTCGCTGGCCAAGGCCAAGGGCGTGAAGGCTTCCGAGATCACCGCGCTGATCCTCGACCGCCCGCGCCACGCCGCCATCATCGAGGCGGTGCGCAAGACCGGCGCCTCGGTGCAGCTGATCACCGACGGCGACGTCGCCGGCGTGATCCACACCACCAACCCGGACGAGACCGGCGTCGACATCTATCTCGGCACCGGCGGCGCCCCCGAGGGCGTGCTGGCGGCCGCCGCCCTGCGCTGCATCGGCGGCGAGATGTACACCCGCCTGATCCTCGACACCGAGGAGAAGCGCGAGCGCGCCAAGACCATGGGCGTCACCGACCCGAAGAAGATCTACACCATCTTCGACATGGTGCGCGGCGACTGCCTGATCTCGGCGACCGGGGTGACCACCGGCAATTTGCTCAAGGGCGTGAAGTACGAGAAGGGCGTGGTGAAGACCCACACCGTCGTCATGCGCTCGGCCTCCGGCACGGTCCGCTGGATCGAGGCCGAGCACCGGGACATGTCGAAGTTCCATCTGGGGTGAGGCTGCCCGCATCCCATGGTGCGCCCTTATCCTGAGGTGCTCGCGCAGCGAGCCTCGAAGGATGGTCGGCGCCGTGCACCCGGACGAGCATCCTTCGAGGCCCGGCGAAACGCCAAGCACCTCAGGATGAGGTCGACCAGGCGGAATGGTGAAGTGAGCGGGGCGCATGGCGCCCCGTTTTCGTTTCATCGCGGGGCTCGCCTCGCAGGGCTTGCGGGCCGGCGGCGATCCGCTTACCTCGGGCTTTGGAAGCGCCGCGGTGTGCTGTATACCAGACGCGCCGACACGCCTTTCAACGTGCAGAGCCAATTGCAAAGGGAACGACCCATGCCCGCCCTTCATTCCGAGCTCCCCGCCCTGCTGAGCAAGATCGACGCCCTCATCGAGGCCGACAAGTACAAGGAGGTCGCCGAGACCTTCGCGGCCTTCGTCAAGGAGCATCCGACCACCAGCTACCTCGCCGCCGAGCCGGTCCCGTTCAAGCTCAACGTGCGCTTCTCGAAGAAGCACGGCTCCTCGGCCACCACCACCTTCACCCTGCGCCACACCACCTGGGCCTCGGACGTGACGGCGGCGCTGCAGGAAGGCCCGGACGCCTTCGCGGCGCTGGTCGCCAAGTACGAGGCCGACCTCGTCGAGATCGCCAAGACGGTGAAGAAGGTCGCCTGAGCGCGCCTGCGCCGACGACATGAGGAAGGCCGGCCGCTGGGCCGGCCTTTTTGTTTGTGATGTCGTCATCCCGGCCCCTCGGGTCTTGCCTTCGGCAAGCCCAAGGGCAGGCTCCGCGCAGCGGAGAGCCGGGATCGCTCTCCATTCTGCACGCGATCCCGGATCGGCCTGCGGCCGTCCGGGATGACGGCTTTCGGGAGGGGACTCAGCCCTTCGCCGCCACGCCCTTCAGGAAATACTCCACCCCCAGCTTCACCATGTCGGGCTGCGAGGCGTGCGGGCCGGGGTGCTCGATATAGGTCAGCTCGTAGCCGGCGCGGCGCAGCTTGGCGGCGTGGGAGCGGCCGGCGGTGCCGATCGGCGTCTGCGTGTCCTGCTGGCCATGGGCGATGAACACCTTCGGCGAGCCCTCCTGCGCCAGCACCGTCATGAAGCCGGCGGAGAAGGCGAGGATGTGCGAGACGATGTGCCCGTTGCTCAGCCCGGTGGACAGCGAATAGCTGCCGCCGTCCGAGTGCCCCGCGAAGGCGAAATGCGCGGGATCGAGCGTGAAGCGCGACGCTACCTCTTTGAGCCCGACGTCCAGCCGCTCGCGGTCCGGCCCGTTGCCGGCGATGACGATGTCCCAGGTCGGGAACAGCGACTGCGGCACCAGCAGCAGGAAGCCGCGCTCCTCGGCATGCCCGCGCAGGATCGGCATGATCTTCTCGGCGCTGCCGCCGCCGCCATGGAACAGCGTCACCAGCGGCGTCGGCCGGGCGGCGTCGATGCCCTCCGGCACGACGAGCACATAGTCGCGGGTGTCGAACAGGCCGAGATCGTGCCGGCCGGGCGGCAGCAGCGGCTTGGTCGGGGCGGCATGGGTGAAGGCGAGGCGGCCGAGCAGGCTGAGGTCGAGCATGGCGCGCACCATAGTGCGGCCTTCCGCCGGTGCAAGCGCGCGCATGCCCGCAGGCGCCCCCCGTCATGAGGCCGGCGCAGGGCTGGCATGGCGGCGCGGGCCTTTGCCGGGGAAGGCCGGAAGGCTATCAGCTAAATGCAGCCGCGATTCGCCCATCGTGGCGCGCGGTGGGCGACCGGTTTCCGGTCGGTGCCGCCGGTTCGCCCCCCGCCTTTGGACCGCAATGCCGCTCAGGGACAAGCTGCTCGCTCTCGCCGTCGTCGGCGTGTGGGGGCTCAACATGATCGTCATCAAGCTTGGCGTGGACGAGATCCCGCCGCTGCTGATGAGCGCCATGCGCTTCGTGCTGGTGGCGGCGCTGGTGCTGCCCTTCACCCGCATCAGGCGGTTCGACCTGCCGGTTCTCGCCTTGCTGTCCCTTACCTTCGGCACGTTGCATTTCGGCTTCCTGTTCGCCGGCCTGCGCAATGCCGAGGCGGGGACCAGCGCGGTGATCATCCAGCTCGGCGCTCCGATCGCCACCGTGCTGGCCTGCCTGTTCCTGCGCGAGCCGCTCGGCCGTCGCCGCCTGCTCGGCCTCGTCGTCTCCGTGCTCGGCATCGCCATCCTCGCCGCCGGCCCGACGCTGCCGGGGCCGCTGCCCTTCGCGCTGCTGGTGATCAGCGCCACCGGCTGGGCGGTGTCGAACCTCATCGTCAAGAACATCCAGGACATCTCGCCCATGGCGATCATGGGCTGGTCGTCGCTGCTCTCGGTGCCGCAACTGCTGCTGGGCTCGTGGGTCTTCGAACGGGCGGAGTGGCCGCTTCTCTATACCGCCGGCTGGCATGGCTGGCTGTGCGTGCTCTACAGTGCGATCGCCTCGTCCATCTTCGGCTACGGCATCTGGTACTGGCTGCTGCGGCGCCACTCGATCGGCGCGGTGGTGCCCTATTCGATGCTCAACCCGCTGCTTTCGGTGCTGTTCGGCATCGTGCTGATCGGCGACGATCCCTCGCCGATGAAGATCGTCGGCGCGCTGGTGATGCTGGCGGGCGTGGCGCTGATCCTGCGCAAGCGCGACGCCGCCGCGCTGCCCGACACGGCGTGATCAAGCACCACTCGACATAGATGCAGCGTCATCCCCGGGGCTTGGCCCCGGGGATCCACGTCTTTCTTCTGCCTGTCTGAAGTCGTGGATGGCCGGAACTCAGGCTTGCCTGAGTTCCGCTTCCAACAACCGAAGCCGGTAACTGCCGGCTTCGGGCCAAGCCCGGCCATGACGGCGTGCGTGGAAGTCTCACTTCGCCTTCAGGAACTCGCCGACCTCGAGCAGCACCATCTCGTTGTCGTCGGCCTTCCTGGGGTCGCGGCTCGACGAGAAGGGCAGGTTGTTGTCGTTGCCCACCACGATATGCGTGCCGTCCACCACCTCGACATTCTCGATGGTGAAGAAGGGGAAGGTCAGCACGCCGTCATTGAGCGGCTTCTTCGCCTTCTTGTCCGGGTCGGCGATCTTCAGAAGATCGATATGGCCGATCTTGCGCACCGGCTTGCCGGCGTTCTCGTCGGTCAGCTCGATCTTGTAGACGCGCTTGAACTTGGCGAGGTCGTGGAAGCAGTCCGGGCCCTTGGTGCCGGGAGCGCAGGCCTTGTCGGCCGTGCCTTCGCCGTCGTCGCGCTCGATGATGAGCCCCGTCGTGCCGTCGATCATGTTGAAGTCGCCGATGGCGTTGCCGTTCTGCTCCAGCACGTACTGCCACATGCGGCCGGTCCACTTCTGGGCGGCGACGTCGAATTCGAGGATCGGCAGGAACGCCTTGCCGTCCGCGGTCTTCTGCCAGTCCTTCTTCTCGGCATCCCAGAGCGGGCCTTCGAGCAGGGCGTAGAGGAACTTGCCGTCCTTGGAGGAGGCCATGCCCTCATAGCCCTTGGAGCGGCGGGCGTTGAAGGCCGCGGTCTGGTTCGGCATGCCCGCCGAGGTGACGGCGTAGTGGTCGGGCGAGCGCACCGGCGTCTCGCCGGCCACCGTCTCGAACACGCCGAGCACCCGGCCGTTCATGTCCGCCTTGATGAGGTAGGGGCCGAACTCCTCGCCGATCCAGAAATTGTCGCCGACGATCTGGAAGCTCTCGAGGTCGAAATCGGCGCCGGTGAGGTAGCGCTTCTCGGTCCCCTCATGGACGATGCGGAACGGCACCTTCTTGTCGGGGTCGGTGAGGAAGACGGTCTGGAGCGGCTCGAACGCGCCCTTCTCCCAGTCGATCCTGTAGCGGTTGAGGTATAGCGCCGAATCCGGGCTGTTGGCCTTCGCGCCCATGCCGTTGTCGGTGACAATCCAGAAGGTGCCGTCGGCCATCATCTTGATGCCGGAATGGCCCTGGCGCGGCTGGCCCTTGAAGGGCAGCGACACGCCGGTCGGGCGCCCGCCGGACTTGCCTTCCACCGTGCCGACGGCCTCGACGCGGGTGCCGGTGGTGTACTTGCCGGAGGTCTTCAGGTCCGCCGGCGCGTCGGCCGGCATCTCGATGAAGCTATCGGCCGGCATCACGGCATGGCCGGTCAGCGTCGCCGGGTAGGTCTGGTCGGCGCGAGCGGGGACAGCGAGCACCAGCGCCAGCGCGGCGCCGCCCAGCAGGGCCTTGCGGAGGAAGGGGGACATGAGGGTTCTCCGTTGAGATCGGTCGGCGCGAAGCCGGGACCGATGTCGTGAGCCCCGCTCATGTCCCTCACGCTACGGTACGATGACGGAGCGATGACGTTGTGGGCGCCGTTCGCTGCCGTCCGAGCTTCACTCACGAAGCGCCCTCGTCCCGAGAGCCCGCCCCACGATGCACCCTCATCCCGAGGTGCCCCACAGTGCATCCTCATCCTGAGGTGCGAGCGCAGCGAGCCTCGAAGGATGCTCGTTCGAGCGCACCCGGACGAGCATCCTTCGAGGCCCGGCCGTCGGCCGGGCACCTCAGGACGAGGTGGATCGTAAAGGGCGGGGCAATTGCACGGGTGTGTCGAAAATACGACCCCACTGTGGACGTTCCTGCTCGGTCACTTGGACAGGAAAGTCTCCATGGCGCCACCACGGCACGCGTGAAACACTCCGATGAACACTCCGCCGCGGACCGAGAGCCCCGCTCGGCCCCAAAGCGCTGCGCTGGACTTCTTGTCCGGTGGAGTTGAGCGGAGAGCGGTGGGAAGCGTGTTGTTCATGCAGCTGAGAATGTGGGCTCGAACGCTCTCGATCCCACATTGAGCGCCACGCGCGTTGAGAGCGTTAGACCGAACCTCCTTCAGCCGCTGTTCTGCACCAGCCAGTAAAAAGGCCTGCTCCCCATCGGAAACTCCGTTCGATGACAGAAGCTGTTGCAGCTCGCGACGTTCGGACGCGTGGCTAACGGTCGTGCAAGCGCCAGCGGCATCAGCGTAAGTCCCGCCGGATGCGAGGAGAGCAAGTGCGAAGGCGAGGCTCAGGGTAGGTTTCCAGGAAGGCGACACGAGGAAAAAGCCTAGCGACCCTCATCAATGTCCACAATCCACCCACTATCGTCGTTCCGCACCATGGGGTCGTGGGCCAGCGTAAATCCTTCTCCCTGACTAAGACAAGGAGTTCTGCCCCCACGCGCATGCCCCCTCGACGAGGGCGCGCGCTTCGGGCTTATCCTGCGCGCATGAGTCTGAACCTTCCCACGGCGGCGCCGGCGCCGCGCGCCTTCCTCGGCGTGGCGCGCTCGGCCACCGGGCGCTTCTGGCGCGAGCGGCTCGACCTGCGCGGCGCGCAGGCGACGCTCGCCATCACCCAGCGCACCGGCGTGCCGGAGATCCTCGCCCGCGTGCTGGCCGGCCGCGGCGTCGCCATCGACGAGGTCGAGGCCTGGCTCGACCCGACCGTGCGCCGGCTGCTGCCCGATCCGGACACGCTGACCGACATGGGTGCCTGCGTCGCCCGCCTCGCCGATGCCGTGACCAAGGGCGAGAAGGTCGCGGTGTTCGGCGACTACGACGTGGATGGGGCCACCTCCACCGCGCTGCTGGTCGAGGTGCTGCGCGCCGGCGGGCTCGATCCCGCCTTCCACATCCCCGACCGCATCTTCGAGGGCTACGGGCCGAACATCCCCGCCATCGAGGCGCTGGCGGCCGCCGGGGCGACGCTGCTCGTCACCGTCGATTGCGGCACGATGAGCTTCGAGCCTTTCGCCCGCGCCCGCGAACTCGGCCTCGACGTGGTGGTCATCGACCATCACCAGGCCGGCGAGACCCTGCCCGAAGTCGCGGCGCTGGTGAACCCCAACCGCATCGACGACCTTTCCGGCCTCGGGCATCTCTGCGCCGTCGGTCTCGTCTTCGTCGTCGCCGTCGGGCTCTTGCGCGAGCTCGAATTGCGCGGCTGGTGGAACACGGCGCGGCCCAAGCCGAACCTGCTCGCCGACCTCGACCTCGTGGCGCTCGGCACGGTGGCGGACGTGGTGCCGCTGCTTGGCCTCAACCGTGCCTATGTGACCAAGGGGCTGATCCAGCTCAGGAAGCGCGAGCGGCCGGGGCTGACCGCGCTGATGGACGCCTCCCGGCTCTCCGGCCCGCCCAAGGCGTGGCATCTCGGCTTCCTGCTCGGGCCGCGCATCAATGCCGGCGGGCGCATCGGCGACGCCGCGCTCGGGACAAAGCTGCTGCTCACGAGCGACCCGATCGAGGCCGCCGCCATCGCCGCCGAGCTCGACCGGCTGAATACCGAGCGCCAGCAGGTGGAGCGCGCCATCGTCGCGCAGGCCGAGGCCGAGGCGGAAGCCGCGCTCGGCCGCGCCGGGGAGGGGGCGGTGATCCTCTCTTCGGGGCAAGGCTGGCATCCGGGCGTGGTCGGGCTGGTGGCCGCGCGGCTGAAGGAGAAGTTCGGCCGTCCGGCCTTCGCCATCGCCTTCACCGGCGAGAGCGGCGCTGGCTCCGCCCGTTCGATCCCTGGCGTCGATGTCGGCCGCGCCGTGCGGGCGGCGGTGGAGCTCGGCATCTTGGTGAAGGGCGGCGGCCACGCCATGGCGGCCGGCCTGACGGTCGCGCGGGAAAAACTCGGGGAATTGCGCGCGCATCTGGAAGAGGTGCTCGCCGTCTCGGTCGAGGAGGCGCGGGCGGTGGACGAGACGGTGATCGACGGCGCGCTCTCCGCCGCCGGGGCGACGCCGGACCTCGTCGAGCTGATCGAGCGGGCCGGGCCGTTCGGCGCCGGAAACCCGCAGCCGATCTTCGCCTTCCCGGCGCATCGCATCGTCTATGCCGAGCCGGGCAATTCCGACCAGGTGCGCGTGCGGCTGCGCGGCTCGGACGGCACGGTGCTCTCCGGCGTCGCCTTCCGCGCCGCCAACACGCCGCTCGGCCAGGCGCTCATCGCCGCGCGCGGCCAGCAGGCGCACGTCGCCGGCATGCTGGAGCTGGATAGCTGGCAGGGCCGCACGCAGGTCAATCTGCGCATCTGCGATGTCGCCCTGCCGGAAATCGGCTGACCCGCCATGGGCTTGGACGAGTCCGCGGAATCAATTCGCGAGGGTGTTGAATCGGAATCTGAGCCGCCTCGCGCGGCCATCATCGGCGCCGGGCCGGCGGGGCTGATCGCGGCCGAGACGCTGGCGCGGGCGGGATGCCGCGTGACGATCCATGAGCGCATGGCCTCGCCGGCGCGCAAATTCCTCATCGCCGGGCGCGGCGGGCTGAACCTCACCCATTCGGAGCCGCGCGAAGCCTTTCTCGCCCGCTACGGCGCGGCGGCGGAGTGGCTGGCGCCGATGATCGACGCCTTTCCGCCCGCCCGGCTGCGCGCCTTCGCCGAGGGGCTGGGCGAGGAGACCTTCGTCGGCTCCAGCGGGCGGGTCTTCCCGAAGAGCTTCAAGGCCTCGCCGCTGCTGCGCGCGTGGCTGCACCGGCTCGACGGGCTCGGCGTGCGGCTGATGACCCGGCGCCGCTGGCTCGGCTGGGCAAACGATGCGCATGGTGACACCGCGCTGGCCTTCGAGTCACCGGCTGATGCCACCGGAGGCGGCCGGAATGTCACCTTTAACGTCACCAGTGACGTCACCCTGCTGGCGCTCGGTGGCGCGAGCTGGCCGCGCCTCGGCAGCGACGGGCAATGGGTCGACACTTTCGCGGCGGCGGGTATTCCGGTCGAGCCCCTGCGGCCGGCCAACAGCGGGGTGCGCATCGCCTGGTCGGAGACGTTCCGCACCCGCTTTTCCGGCGAACCGCTGAAGCGCATCGCGCTGACCGTCGAGGGCACAACCGTGCGCGGCGAGGCGATGATCGACGCCGCCGGGCTGGAGGGCGGGGCGGTCTATGCGCTGTCGTCACGTCTGCGTGAGGCGATTCTCCGCGACGGCGCGGCGACCCTGCAAATCGATCTCAGGCCCGATCTTGCCGTAGAGGCGCTGGCGGGCAAGCTGGCGACCGGGCGCAAGGGCGAGAGCCTGTCCAACCGGCTGCGCAAGGCCGGCCTGCCGCCCGTCGCGAGCGCCCTGCTGCGCGAGGTGTCGCGGGAGTTGCCGGCCGATCCGCGCGCGCTGGCGGCGCTCGCCAAGGCGCTGCCGCTCACCGCCACCGCCATGGCGCCCATCGAGCGCGCCATCTCCTCGGCCGGCGGCGTGCCGCGCGCCATGCTCGACAACCGATTGATGCTGCTCGCGAAACCCGGAACCTTCCTCGCCGGCGAGATGCTGGACTGGGAGGCGCCGACCGGCGGCTATCTGCTGCAGGCGTGCTTCGCCACCGGCTATGCCGCGGCCTGCGGGATGCTGGCGCATCTCGGCCTGCCCCAGCCCGAGGCATGGGCCGGGCCGTGGTCGGCGGCGGATGAGGGAGTGAAGGCGCGGGACGACGGCTGAGGGAGCGCGTGCCGTCGTCCCGCGCGGTTCACGAGACCTGCCGGGATGTGGTCTCGCGAAGGCGTTGCCGGTAAAGGCGACGGGCGCGTTCTGGTATTCGCGCGCCGTCGTCGGCGTTGACGAGATAAATACGCGTGGCCTTTGTCATGCACAATGATTATCTTCCGGGATTATTATAGTTCTAAACTATACCGCCCCCTTTTTACTTTGATCCGCTCCGCGAGCCGGACGCCCGCTTGCGCGATCCCGGCGGCGGGCGTACCTCAGTGGCTGCGGGCGACGCGGCGGGGCGCGAGCGAGAGGCGGAGGTCATCCCTCATGGCACGTCTGTTCTTCCGCCGGGGATCGGCCGGCGAGGCGGCCCCCGACGCGGCGCGCGAGCTCGCCGCCAAGGCGCGGGCGCTGCTCGGCGTCGGCGAGGAAACCACCATATCGATCAGCGAGATCGCCTGCGGCGACCCGGCCTGCGGCGGCGCCGAGACAGTGGTGCTGGTGATGCGTCCGGGCCGGCGCACCGAAGCGGCCAAGCTGATGAAGCCGCTGGCCACGGTGACGGACGACGAGCTCGCCGAGGCGCTGCAGCCGCTGCTTGACGTTACGGCATAGGCGGGCGGGTGCGAAAAAGTATTCATACGGATTTACATGGCGTGCTGCGTAGCGTCAGTGGTCTTCGCAATGTATAACTATTCTAAAGTGCTGCCGAACACTTGCGACTTCTTGTATCGCTGGCGTAGGAGTCTCCCCGCTAAGCCGCACGGGCGGCGGGAGGAGATATCCATGCGAGCCAGATCACTGTTCGCCGTGCCGCTCGTCGCGGCCTTCGCGTTCGGTGCCGTCGTCGCCGCCGGCCCCGCCGGCGCGCAGACCCAGGTGCCGAAGGTGCGCGACATCGTCACGACCTATGCCGACATCGCCGAGGCGATGTATGGCGACAGCCTGAAGACGGCCAAGGACCTCCAGTCCGCCGTGGACGCCTTCCTCGCCGATCCGACCGAGGCCAATCTCGACAAGGCCAAGACCGCCTGGAAGGCCGCCCGCGTGCCCTACCAGCAGACCGAGGGCTACCGCTTCGGCAACGCCATCGTCGACGACTGGGAAGGCCGGGTTAACGCCTGGCCGCTCGACGAGGGGCTGATCGATTACGTGGACAAGAAGAGCTACGGCGACTCGTCGGACGAGAACCCGCTCTACACCGCCAACGTGATCGCCAACACCAAGATCCGCGTCGGCAAGAAGACCATCGACGCCACGAAGATCACGCCCAAGCTGCTGGACAGCCTGCAGGAGGCTGGCGGCGTCGAATCCAACGTCGCCATCGGCTACCACGCCATCGAATTCCTGCTGTGGGGCCAGGATCTCAACGGCACCGGTCCGGGCGCCGGCAAGCGTCCTGCGACGGACTACTCGACCGCGAACTGCACCAACGGCAATTGCGACCGCCGCGGCGCCTATCTCAAGGCCGCGACCGACCTGCTCGTGACCGACCTCACCGACATGACCAAGTGGTGGGGCGCCAAGGGCAAGGCCCGCGCCGCCGTGGCGAAGCAGAAGGACAAGGCCGCCCTCGGCACCATCCTTACCGGCCTGGGCTCGCTCTCCTATGGCGAGCTGGCGGGCGAGCGCATGAAGCTCGGCCTCATCCTGCACGATCCCGAGGAGGAGCATGACTGCTTCTCCGACAACACCTTCAACTCGCACTATTATGACGAGCTGGGCATCGCCTCGATCTATCGCGGCAAGTACACCCGCGTCGACGGCAGCGTCGTCGAGGGCCCGTCCGTCGCCGCCTACGCCGCCGCCCTGGCGCCGAAGGCCGCCGACGAGGCGAGCGCCAAGGTCGACGCCGCGCTCGCCGCTCTGAAGGCCATCAAGGACGAGGGCGACAGCGGCAAGCAGGCCTATGACCAGATGATCGGCGAGGGCAATGCCGAGGGCAACGCGCTGGTGCAGAAGGGCGTGGATTCGCTCGTCGCCCAGACCCGCGCCATCGAGGGCGTGGTCGCCGCGCTGAAGCTGAAGATCAAGGTCGAGGGTTCGGACAGCCTGGACGATCCCTCCAAGGTCGGCCAGTGAGCCGGTCATGACGATGAGCGGCGCGAGACTTTCGCGCCGCGCCTTCCTCGGCGCGGGTGCGGCCCTCTCGGCCCTGACAGTTCTGCCGTCGAGGACCGGGCAGGCCAAGGCGCCCGCGCCTTTCGTTCCGACCAGGACCCTGACGCTGAAGGCCGGCGAGACGGAGCTGAAGCTCCTCGGGCCGGACAAGCCGGCGACGCGCATCCTCGCCTATGACGGCACGCCCTTCCAGACGCTGCGCCTGCCGCGCGGGACGAAGCTCGAAGCCACCTTCGAGAACGGGCTCGACGAGGGCTCGACGCTGCATTTCCACGGCATCCGCATGCCGAACGAGTTCGACGGCGTGCCGACGCTGACGCAGCCGCTGGTCGAGGCGGGCGGGCGCTTCGTCTACCGCATCCCGCTCGACGATCCCGGCACCTTCTTCTTCCATCCCCATTGCGACGAGACCGGGCAGGCGGGCAAGGGCCTCGCCGGCGTGCTGATCGTCGAGGACAGGCGCGACCCGAAATTCGACGCCGAGCACGTGCTGTGCTTGAAGGACTGGCGGCTTGCCGATGACGGCAACTTCCTGCCGCTCTCCGAGCCGGACAGCGCCTCCAAGGCCGGCACCTTCGGCGGCACGCGCACGGTGAACGGCGCGCCTTCGGTCGAGCTCACCGCGCCGGCGGGCGGCGATGTACGGCTGCGCATCCTCAACATCGACGCCACCCGCATCATGGATATCGGCGTCAGCCATGGCGAGGCCTGGCTGATCGCTGTGGACGGGCATGCGCTCAAGCCCGTGCGGCTCGATGACCTCAAGGACGGTATCTGGCGCATGGGGCCGGCGCAGCGCATCGATCTGCATGTGCGCATGCCGGCGGACGGCTCGGCGGTGAGCATCGGCGACTACCGCGCCGCCGACATCTACCAGTTCGCCACGCTGAAGGCCGAGGGCCGCGTAGCCAAGCCGCGCAAGGGGCCGCTGGCGCTGCCGGCGGCCGACCTGCCGCGTCCGGATGTGAAGAAGGCGACCCGCTATTCCTTCACCCTGCAGCAGGCGACCGACGCGGCGGTGAAGGAGACCGGGCTGCCACCGGACGATCCGCTGGCCAAGGCGCTGATCGACTCACTCTGCGTCGGCGAGACCACCTATTGGGGGATCGACAGGGAATCCTGGCCCACCGGCGAGCGCCGCCATCTGCCGCCACCGCTGGCGGGGATGATGGAGGGCAGGAGCTACCGCGTCGAGATCCGCAACGAGACGCGCTTTCCCCACCCGGTGCATCTGCACGGCCACGCCTTCGACGTGCTGTCCTCCAGCCTCGACCGCCTGCCGCGCCATTATGCCGATACGGTGCTGGTGCAGCCGGGCGAGGCGGTGGAGATCGCCTTCGTCGCCGCGCCGGGCGACTGGGTGTTCCACTGCCACATCCTGGAGCATATGGAGACCGGGATGATGGGCTGGTTCCGGGTGGTGTGATGGGCACGGCGCGCAGGCTGCTCCAATGCGTGGCGCTGGCCGCCGCGATGCTGCCGCTTGGCGTCGCCACCGCCGACGACACCGGCCTCGACGCCGCCATCGGCAAGGCGCTGTTCGAGCGGCCCTGGGTGCCGGCGCCGAGCTCGACGCGCGCCAATGACGGCCTGGGCCCGCTGTTCGACGCGCGCTCCTGTTCCGCCTGCCATCACGGCGGCGCCGGCAAAGGCGCGACGGCGCTGAACGAGAAGGGCCAGCCAGACGGGCTCGGCATGGTGCTGTCGCTGTTCCGCGAAGATGGCGGCGGCGACCCGGTCTACGGCCATCGGCTGGAGACCATGACGCTTCCCGGCGTGCCGGCGGAAGGCACCTTCGCCGTCGCCACCGAGGACGGCCGGCGCATCACGCACATCGCAGAACCCGGCTACGGCCCGCTCGATGCCGCGACCCATGTCTCGCTGCGCACGGCGCCGGATCTGCGCGGGCGCGGCAAGCTGGAACTCGTCGACGACGACGCCATCCTCGCGCTCGAAGACCCCGACGACCGGGACGGCGACGGCGTGCGCGGCCGGGCGCGGCGGCTGGAACATCCCGAGGGCGGCTCGATCATCGGCCGCTTCGGCTGGAAGGCGAGCCATGCGACGCTGGCGGGCCAGACCTCGGAAGCCTTCGCGCTCGATCTCGGCCTGTCGACGCCGCTGCGTCCGGAACCGTGGGGCGACTGCACCGAGGCGCAGGCCGCCTGCCGCAACGCCCCGCACGGGCGCGAAGCGGAGGGCGAGCCGGAGATCACCAACGCCATCGTCGAGCGCATCGTCGCCTATCTGCGCGCCCTCAAGGTGCCGCAGGCCGAGGCCGACCGGCGCGGGGCGAAGCTGTTCGCCGCCACCGGCTGCGCCGCCTGTCACCAGCCCTCGCTGCCGACCCGCGATGGCGGCAAGGTGGCGCTCTATACCGACGTGCTGCTGCACGACATGGGCGAGGGGCTCGCCGATCCCGCCGGCGTTCCCGGCGCGGCGGCTGCCGAATGGCGCACCGCCCCGCTCGCCGGTCTCTCCACCTCGCTGGCGCGCGGCGTCGGGCTGCTGCACGATGGCCGCGCTTCGAGCGTCGCGGAGGCGGTGCACTGGCATGGCGGCGAGGCGTCGGCCGCGCGCGCGCGCTTTGAGGCGCTGGACGCCGCCCGGCGGCGGGCGCTGATCGACTATGTTTCCTCTCTCTAGACCCGAGGCAGACCGATGAACCGATCCCCCTTCGCCGTGGCGCTGGCGCTGGCGAGCCAGATCGGGCAGGCGGCGCAGGGCGTGCCGGCCATCGCGGCGGCGACCGCGCTGATCTCCAACGTCCTCGTCGGCCGCGCCCATGCCGCCGCGGTCTCGGCGCCGCAGGTGGTCGAGGACTGGCTGCTGCCGCGCTACGACACGCTGCTCGCCACGACCAAGGCGCAGCAGGAGGCGTGGGCGGCGTTCTGCAAGGCGCCTTCCGCCGAAGGGGTGAAGGAGCTGAAGGCGCGCTTCGCGGCGGCGTCCGACGCCTGGTCGGCGGTGGAGTTCATCACCTTCGGCCCGGTGATGCTGTCGCTGCGGCCCGACCGCTTCAACCTGTTCCCCGAGCGGCGCAACGCGGTCGGCCGCTCGGTGGCGGAGCTGATCGCCGACCCGACCGACGAGCGGCTGCAGCCGCAGCGCTTCTTCCGCCTCAGCGCGGCGGCGCAGGGCCTGCCGGCCATGGAGCGGCTGCTCCATGACGACGGCGCGGACAGCGCGCTGGTCTCCGGCGGCGAGGCGGTGCGGCGCTGCCAGATCGGGCAGGCCATCGCCGGCAACCTCGCCGCCATCGCGCAGGAGATCCGCTCCGGCTGGGGCAACCGCAATGAGGGGCTGCTGGCGCAGCTCGTCGCCGGCAAGTCCGACCCGGTGTTCTTCCCCGAGCCGGAGGCGCTGCTCAGCCAGATCGTCACCGATCTCGCCGGCGCCTATCAGCGGGTGAACGACCAGCGGCTGCTGGTGGTGCTCGGCAAGACGCCCGACGAGGCCAAGCCGCTGCTCTCCGACCGCCGCCGCAGCGGGCTGGCGAAGGAGACCATCGTCACCATCATCGCCAGCGCCGGCGAGCTGGCCGAGCGGCTGGCGCAGGGGCTGAACGCCAAGGACCAGGCGACCATCGCCAAGGCGATGCAGGCTGCGAGCACCGCTGCCGCCGGCCTGCCGGAGGACATCGGCACTGCCGCCACCACGCCGGCCGGCCGCAAGCAGCTCGAAGCGGCGACCGTAGCCTTCAAGGCGGCGCAGGCGAGCGTCGCCAAGCCGCTGGCCGCCGGGCTCGGCGTGGCGCTGGGCTTCAACGCATTGGATGGCGACTGAGGAGAGACTCTCATGGGCATCCTCGATCTTTCCCGCCGCTCGCTGATCGGCACACTGGGCAGCCTCGTGGGTGCGCCGCGCGTGCTTTTCGGTGGCGCCGCACATGCGCAGGACCATCTGCTCGAGGCCGAATGGCTCGCCACCGCCGGTGTAGGCGAGGGCTTCGCGCCGGTGGTGCTCTCTCCCGATTTCGCCGCCACGCCGGTCGGCGGCGGCACGCAGCGCCTGCACTGGGTCGAGCCGAGCCCGGACGGGCGCACCGCGGTCGCCGTCGCCCGCCGGCCCGGCACCACCGCCGTGCTGTTCGACCGCCGCGCCGGCACGGTGATCGCCACCTTCGAGCCGGGCGAGGGGCGGGTGTTCTCCGGCCATGGCCGCTTCATCGACAATGGGCGGCGCTTCCTGGCGGTGGAGATCGAGCGCGCGAGCGGGCAGGGCGTGGTCTCGCGCCGCGTGGTCGAGGCCGGCTTCGCCATCGAGGCGGAGTGGGCCTCTTCCGGCATCGGACCGCACGACATGCTTCCCGCCGGCGGCGCGCTGGTCGTCGCCAATGGCGGGGTCGAGCCGCACACGCCGGAGGCGCTGGGCGCCGAGATCGCCGGGGCCAGCGTCGCCCGGCTGGATCCGGAAAGCGGCGCGGTGCGCAGCGTGGCCGCGCTCTCCGAGGACCTCGCCTCGCTGTCGTTGCGCCATCTCGCCAGCTCATCCGACGGCTTCACCGTGGTCGCGGCGCAGGATCTGCTGGCCGACGGTGTTGCCCGGCCGCTGATCTATGCGGTGGAGAAGGGCGGCCTTCGCGCGTTCGACGCGCCGGAAGAGGCGTGGCGGGGGCTGCGCACCTATGTCGGCTCGGTCTGCCTCGATGCGTCCGGCGCCTATGTCGCCTGCGCCAGCCCACGCGGCAATCGCGTCATGCTGTGGCGGCGCGACGGGCGTTTCATTGGTTCGCTGCCGCTGGTCGACGGCTGCGGCCTGGCGCCGACCCGCGAGGCCGGGCGCTTCCTCGCCACCAGCGGCCTCGGGGAGACGGTGCTGATCGCCACCGACGGCGAGGAGGTCGGCGTGGTGGCGCGCCGCTCCGGCGGCCCGCGCTTCGACAACCACGCGGTGCTGGCCGCCTGATCCGAGCAATCCTGTCGCGCCCACAGCATTCGCGGCGCTGTTGAGCGTTCCCCCGCCGATCCGGCGGCGTCTATTCTCCGGATGGTATTCAGTGGTGGGGCAGAATAGGTGTCCAATCTCTTCGTTACATTGAGGCGAATACATTGGATATCTGGCGAGTGTTGCGCGAATACACTAGTCAAAGTTCGGCCTGACCCCTAGTGTCGCCGCATCATCCGCTGGGGGATGGTGATGAAGAGTTCGCTTGTCGCCGCTTTTACGGTGGGAGTGGGGGTGCCGGCGGGCGTCGCCATCGCTGCGGATATTCCTCCGCCGGTGGTGGCGCCCGTGGCCGTCGCGAACCGATCTATAGTTGGCCGGCCTCTGTCGCGGCGGCAGTGTCGAGTATCCGGTGATACTGTTTCCCGCACCGAGCTTCGAGGTCGAGTAAAGGCGGGGTCGAACTACACGTTCTAAGCCCGAGACTGGCACCCCTTCTGGAGCCGGGGCCGCACGTTGCGGCCCTTTTCTTTTGCGGCCTTTTTCTTTTGGCCGGCGGCGGATAGAACGGAATGGAAGCGTCCGATCGCTTCTACTCCGTTCCGGTGCTGTGAAATGAACTCCGTCTTCGCCGCCTTGCCCACCACGGTCTTCGAGACCATGTCGCGTCTCGCCCGCGAGCATGACGCGGTCAATCTCGGCCAGGGCTTTCCGGACGATCCCGGCCCGCTCGACGTGCGCGAGAGGGCGGCCGAGGCGGTGGTGCACGGCTGGAACCAGTACCCGCCGATGATGGGCGCGCCGGAGCTGCGCCGCGCCGTCGCCGGGCACTACCGCGATTGGCAGGGGCTCGATCTGGACCCCGAGAGCGAGGTGATGATCACCTCCGGCGCGACCGAAGCCATCGCCGGCGCGCTGTTCGCGCTGATCGAGCCGGGCGACGAGGTGGTGCTGTTCCAGCCGCTCTACGACGCCTATCTGCCGCTGGTGCAGCGCGCCGGTGGCGTGCCGCGTCTCGTGCGGCTGGTGCCGCCGGCCTGGCGCATCACCGAGGAGGCGCTGGCGGAGGCGTTCACGCCGCGCACGAAGCTTGTGCTGTTCAACAACCCACACAACCCGACCGGCCGGGTGTTCGACAATGACGAGCTCGAACTGCTCGCCCGCTTCTGCACTCGCTCCGGCGCGGTACTGGTGAGCGACGAGGTGTGGGAGCACGTCGTCTTCGACGGCCTTGTCCATCGCTCCGTGCTGTCGCTGCCGGGCATGCGCGAGCGGGCGGTGAAGATCGGCTCGGCCGGCAAGATCTTCGGCATGACCGGCTGGAAGGTCGGCTTCGTCTGTGCTGCGCCGGAGCTGATGCGCGTGCTCTCCAAGGCGCACCAGTTCCTCACCTTCACCACGCCGCCGTCGCTGCAGCACGCGGTGGCCTATGGGCTGGGCAAGGAGCCCGGCTGGTTCGACGGCATGCGTGCCGGTCTCCAGCGCTCGCGCGACCGGCTGGCGGCCGGACTGAGCGATCTCGGCTTCGAAGTGCTGCCCTCGGCCGGCACCTATTTCCTCAATGTCGATCTGGCGCCGCTCGACGGGAACCTGCGCGACGAGGCTTTTTGCCGGCGTCTCGTCGAGCGCCACGGCGTGGCGGCGATCCCGGTCTCGGCCTTCTATGCCGAGCAGCCGGTGGAAAGCGTCATCCGCTTCTGCTTCGCCAAGACCGACGCCACGCTCGACCACGCGCTGGGCCGGCTCGGCGGCTTCTTCGCTGACCACCGGGCGGGCGCCGATGGCTTGCATGCATACAAATGACGCCACCTGGGCATATTCCTGCCGGATTCTCAAAGGCCGCGCCTGATTTTTAGGCATTATTGCTTCGGCAAGCAGGGGTATCGGCGCGGCCGATTGCCGTCACATTGTTTCGACGGTCATTGGCACGGCCATTGCAATCCCTTCCTTCGGCGCGCGGACGGGGGTCCTGCGCGCGTACTCCAGAAGGGAATTGAGATGCTGAACATGTTCACCCATGCGCGGCGCATGGCCGGTCGCGCGCTCGTCGGCGCGGCCGCGCTGACGCTGGCCGGCGGCGTTGCGGCGCAGGCTCAGGAAACCATCAAGGTCGGTGTGCTGCACTCGCTGTCCGGCACCATGGCGATCAGCGAGACCACGCTGAAGGACACCGTTCTGTTCATGGTGCAGGAGCAGAACGCCGCCGGTGGCGTGCTCGGCAAGAAGCTCGAGGCGGTCGTCGTCGACCCGGCTTCCAACTGGCCGCTCTTCGCCGAGAAGGCGCGCGAGCTGATCGCCAAGGAGAAGGTCGCGGTCGTGTTCGGCTGCTGGACCTCGGTGTCGCGCAAGTCCGTGCTGCCGGTGTTCAAGGAGCTCAACAGCATCCTGTTCTACCCGGTCCAGTACGAGGGCGAGGAGAGCGAGCGCAACGTGTTCTACACCGGCGCCGCCCCGAACCAGCAGGCGATCCCGGCCGTCGACTACCTGATGGCCAATGAGGGCGTGCAGCGCTGGGTGCTGGCGGGCACCGACTACGTCTATCCGCGCACCACCAACAAGATCCTCGAAGCCTATCTGAAGTCCAAGGGCGTCAAGGCCGAGGACATCATGATCAACTACACGCCGTTCGGTCATTCCGACTGGCAGACCATCGTCGCCGACATCAAGAAGTTCGGCTCGGCCGGCAAGAAAACCGCCGTCGTGTCGACCATCAACGGCGACGCCAACGTGCCGTTCTACAAGGAGCTCGGCAACCAGGGCATCAAGGCGACCGACATCCCGGTCGTGGCCTTCTCGGTGGGCGAGGAAGAGCTCGCCGGCATCGACACCAAGCCGCTGGTCGGCCACCTCGCTGCCTGGAACTACTTCCAGTCGGTCGACGTGCCGGAGAACGCCGAGTTCATCAAGAAGTGGCAGGCCTTCACCAAGAACGACAAGCGCGTGACCAACGACCCGATGGAAGCCACCGTCATCGGCTTCAACATGTGGGTCGACGCGGTCGAGAAGGCCGGCACCACCGATCCGGACAAGGTGATCGACGCGCTGATCGGCGTCTCCGTGCCGAACCTGTCGGGCGGCTATTCGACCATGATGCCGAACCACCACATCACCAAGCCGGTGCTGATCGGCGAGATCAAGGATGACGGCCAGTTCGACATCGTCGAGCAGACCCCCGGCCTGATCGTCGCCGAAGAGTGGTCGCCCTATCTCGAGGGCTCCAAGGACCTGATCGCCGATTGGCGCAAGCCGCTCGCCTGCGGCAACTTCAACGTCAAGACCGGCAAGTGCGGCGGCGCGGGCAACTGATGCCGCGCGGCTGAACCTGAGGTCGGCCCGGCTGCCTGCTGGCAGCCGGTGCCCGCCTCGACACGGGGGAAGGCGGCGTCCGCCTTCCCTTCGCCGCCGGAGATCTTCCGGCCATCCGCACCGCCACATCGACGGATGACATGAGTTTTCCCGCTCGCCTTCGCAGCCTCGGCTGCACGCTTCTCGTCGCTCTGACGGCTTTGTGCGCCGTCGCGCTCAATTCCGGCCGTGTGCAGGCGCAGGACATCAGCGCCCCGCTGGCCCAGCTCACCCAGGACAATTACGGCGCCACCGAAGCCGCGCTCGGCGCGCTGGCGGTCAGCGGGAGTCCGGCCGCCGCCGGCATCGTCGCCGCGCTCGCCGATGGCAAGCTGGTGTACAGCACCGGCACGCCGCGCCAGCTCTTCATCCAGGCCGAGGGCGCCCTGCTCGATCCCGTGACGCTGCAGCCGGTGACCGATCCGCCGGCGGTCAAGCCGGTGCGCGTCAACAATCGCGTGCGCCGCGCCGTCGAGGCGGCGAGCGGCACGCTCTCGCTGGTGAGCCCGGACCCCGCCAAGCGCCTCGATGCGGCCGTGGCGGTCGCCCGCTCGCGCGACGCGGCGGCGCTGCCGGCGCTCGATCTGGCGCTGTCCAAGGAGAGCGATGCGAAGGTGAAGTCGGCGATGACGCTGGCGCGCGCCTCGATCGTCATCGGCCAGGCCGGCACCTCGGATGCCGACCGCATCGCCGCCATCGCCACCGTCGGCGCCGAGGGCAACCAGGACGCGCTGGCGATCCTGCGCAGCGTGCCGGCCGACGCCTCGCCGGCGGTGAAGGACGCCGCCGCCACCGCGATTTCCGGCATCGAGCGCAACCTCGCCATGTGGGCGGTGGCGCAGAACGTCTGGTACGGGCTCTCGCTCGGCTCGGTGCTGCTGCTCGCCGCCATCGGCCTCGCCATCACCTTCGGCGTGATGGGCGTCATCAACATGGCGCATGGCGAGATGGTGATGCTCGGCGCCTACACCACCTTCGTCGTGCAGGAGCTGATCCGCACCTACAATCCCGGCCTGTTCGACCTGTCGCTGATCATCGCCGTCCCGCTGGCCTTCCTGTTCACCGGGCTGATCGGCGTCATCATCGAGCGCACCGTCATCCGCTTCCTCTATGGCCGCGCGCTGGAGACGCTGCTCGCCACCTGGGGCATCTCGCTGATCCTGCAGCAGGCGATCCGCACTTTGTTCGGCCCGACCAACCGCGAGGTCGGCGCGCCGAGCTGGATGTCCGGCTCCTTCGAGCTCGGCCACATGTCGATCACCTATGGCCGGCTGTGGATCATCGTCTTCGCCATGCTGGTCTTCGTCGCGCTGCTGGCGACGCTGCGGCTCACCCGCATCGGGCTGGAGATGCGCGCGGTGACGCAGAACCGGCGCATGGCCGCCTCCATGGGCATCCGCACCAACTGGGTCGACGCCATGACCTTCGGCCTCGGCTCCGGCATCGCCGGCATCGCCGGGGTGGCGCTGAGCCAGATCGACAACGTCTCGCCCAACCTCGGCCAGAGCTACATCATCGACAGCTTCCTCGTCGTGGTGTTCGGCGGCGTCGGCAATCTGTGGGGCACGCTGGTCGGCGCCATGTCGCTCGGCGTCGCCAACAAGCTGCTGGAGCCCTATGCCGGCGCGGTGCTCGGCAAGATCGCGCTGCTGGTCATCGTCATCCTGTTCATCCAGAAACGGCCCCGCGGCCTCTTCGCCCTCAAGGGGAGGTCGATCGAAGCATGAGCATGAGCGAAACCCGTCAGCCGGCATTGCTGACCACCAGCGGGCTCGTCTTCCTCGGCGTGCTTCTGGTGGCGGCCGTGGCGGTCCCCGTCCTCAACCTCGCCACCTCGCCGGATTCGGCGGCGCATGTGCCGACCTATGTCGTCTCGCTGCTCGGCAAGTACCTGACCTATGCGCTGCTCGCGCTGTCGGTCGACCTGATCTGGGGCTATGTCGGCATCCTCTCGCTCGGCCAGGGCGCGTTCTTCGCCCTCGGCGGCTACGCGATGGGCATGTACCTGATGCGCCAGATCGGCACGCGCGGCGTCTATGGCGACCCGGTGCTGCCGGACTTCATGGTGTTCCTGAATTGGAAGGAGCTGCCCTGGTTCTGGTACGGCTTCGACCTGTTCCCCTTCGCCGCGCTGATGGTGCTGCTAGCGCCGGGCCTGCTCGCTTTGGTGTTCGGCTGGTTCGCCTTCCGCTCGCGCGTCACCGGCGTCTATCTGTCGATCATCACCCAGGCGATGACCTTCGCCCTGCTGCTCGCCTTCTTCCGCAACGACATGGGCTTCGGTGGCAATAACGGCCTGACCGACTTCAAGGACATACTCGGCTTCAACATTCAGTCCGACGGCACGCGCGCCGTGCTGTTCGTGCTCTCGGCCCTAGCGCTGGGGCTGGGCTATGTGCTGTGCCGCTTCCTCGTGCGCTCGCATTTCGGCAAGGTGCTGATCGCCATTCGCGACGCCGAGACCCGCGTGCGCTTCACCGGCTACCGGGCGGAGAACTACAAGCTCGTCGCCTTCGTGGTCTCCGCCATGCTGGCGGGCATCGCCGGCGCGCTCTACGTGCCGCAGGTCGGCATCATCAACCCGTCCGAATTCTCGCCCGCCAACTCCATCGAGATCATCGTCTGGGTGGCGGTGGGCGGGCGCGGCACGCTGGTCGGCGCGGCGCTCGGCGCGGTGCTGGTGAACTACGCCAAGACCTATTTCACCTCCGGCTTCCTCGCCCCTTACTGGCTGTTCATGCTCGGCGGCCTGTTCGTCGCCGTCACGCTGTTCCTGCCCAAGGGCATCGTCGGCACCTTCTACGACTGGCGCGCCCGCCGCCGCGCGGCGGACGATATTCCCGGTGACCTGCCCGTCCAGCCGGTCGCCGAACCCAAGCCTGCCGAGTGAGGGGAGAGCCATGAGCGACATCGAACTGCTGGCCGCTCCCGAAGCGGTGCAAGACGC
>JARBUD010000012.1 GCA_029239875.1 Xanthobacteraceae bacterium
CGTCCGGCACCGGCGCGAGATTGGCGATGGCGTCGCGCACCAGCACATATTCGGCCTGCGTGCCGTCGATGGTGTTGCCGAACTTCCAGCCGCCCATCGCCTTGAAGCCGTGCTTGGTGCCCGGGCCGTCCTGCGAGCCGCAGCCGCACAGGCACGCATAGGAATGGCCAGAGGGCGTGATGGCGCCGGCGATGACGCGCTGGCCCTCGGTGTAGCCCGCAACCTGCGCGCCGAGCTTCTCGATGACGCCGACCGGCTCGTGGCCGATGGTGAGGCCCTTGGCGACCGGGTACTCGCCCTTGAGGATGTGCACGTCGGTGCCGCAGATCGTCGTGGTGGTGATCCTGATCAGCGCGTCGAGCGGGCCGACGTCGGGGATCGGCTTCTCGTCCAGCACGATACGGCCGGGCTCGACGAAGATGGCGGCTTTCATCTTGGGCATGGGGGGCTCCTTGTTGATCGGGGAACCCTGCCATCATCCGCTCACGCCGCCATGACGTCCATCAAACGCCGGCTGGTCTTTCGGTGCCGTCAGCCAGCGGCGATGCCGCGCTCGGCCATCAGCCGCACCACGGCGGCGCGCAGCTCGGGGATGCCCCATCCCTCGCGGCTGGAGGTCGGCAAGACGATCGGGAAGGCCGCCGGCCGGCGCAGCAGGCCCGCCTGCGTCGCCTCGACGCGCTGGGCGAGCTCGCCCTTCTTCAGCTGGTCGGCCTTGGTCAGCACCACCGCGTAGGAGACGGCGGCCTTGTCCAGCCCGTCCAGCACCTCGGCGTCGATCGGCTTCAGCCCGTGGCGGGCATCGATCAGCACGAAGACGCGGGCGAGGTTGGCGCGCCCGCGCAGATAGGCGTGGATGGTGGCGGTCCAGGCGTCGACCTTGTCCTTCGGCGCCTTGGCGAAGCCGTAGCCGGGCATGTCGACCAGCGTCAGCTCCGGTCCGAGGCCGAAGAAGATCAGCTCCTGCGTACGCCCCGGCGTCACCGAGGTGCGCGCGAGCGCCTTGCGGCCGGTCAGCGCGTTGACCAGGCTCGACTTGCCGACGTTGGAGCGGCCGGCGAAGGCGATCTCGATGCCGCGCATCGGCGGCAAGGTGGGGATGGTCGGGGCAGCGGAGAGGAAGTTCCAGTCGCCGGCGAACAGCCGGCGGCCCGCCTCGATCTCCTCGGGCGAGAAGGCGGCGGCCGCGCCGCCTTCGTCCTGCTTGTCGCCGTCCTGCGCGGTCGTTTCCACCGCGTCAGCCGGCCTTCGGCTTCTTCTTGAGGCCGAAGGTCTCCTTCACATTGTCCCACAGTTCGATCTTCACGCCGTTGCGGCGCATGATGATCGACTGCTGGATCACCGAGAGCGTGTTGTTCCACGCCCAGTAGATGACGAGGCCCGAGGCGAAGGAGCCGAGCATGAAGGTGAAGATCAGCGGCATCCAGTCGAAGATCATCTTCTGCGTCGGGTCCGGCGGGGCGGGGTTGAGCTTCATCTGGGCCCACATCGTGATGCCCATGATGATCGGCCACACGCCGAGCAGCAGGAAATGGCCGATGACGGGCACCTGGCCCGGATCCCACGGGATGAGGCCGAACAGGTTGAAGATGGTCGTCGGGTCGGGCGCGGAGAGGTCCTTGATCCAGCCGAAGAACGGCGCGTGCCGCATTTCGATGGTGACGAACAGCACCTTGTAGAGGGCGAAGAAGACCGGGATCTGGATCAGGATCGGAAGGCAGCCCGCGATCGGGTTGATCTTCTCCTTCTTGTAGATCTCCATCATCTCCTGCTGGAGCTTCACGCGGTCGTCGCCATAGCGCTCGCGCAGAGCCGTGATCTCCGGCTGCACCGCCTTCATCTTCGCCATGGAGGCGTAGCTCTTGTTGGCGAGCGGGAAGAACACGCCCTTGATCAGCACGGTGACGATCAGGATGGCGACGCCGAAATTGCCGACACCCTTGTAGATCCAGTCGATCAGCAGGAAGAGCGGCTTGGTGATGAAATAGAACCAGCCCCAGTCGATCAGCAGGTCGAAGCGGTCGATGTTGTAGGTGGTCTGGTAGCCGTCGACCACGCGCACTTCCTTGGCGCCGGCGAAGAGGCGACCCTCGGTCGAGGCCTTGGCGCCCGGCGCCACGCTCACCGCGTCACCGAGGAAGTCGGTCTGGTAGGAGAAGTCGTTGCCGGCCTGCGCGGCGGAGAAGCGCGCCTGCACCTTCTCCTGGATGCCGGGGATGACGGTCGCCGCCCAGTACTTGTCGGTGATGCCGAGCCAGCCGCCGACGGACGGGAAGGTCTCCGTCTTCCGCTCGGCGATGTCCTTGTACTTGATCTCGTGCAGCCCGGCTTCCGAGGTCACCCCGATCAGGCCCTCGTGCAGGATGTAGTAGCCGAGCACATGCGGCGTGCCGTGGCGCGACACCAGCCCATAGGGGTGCAGCGCCACCGGGGCAGCGCTCGTGTTCTCCACCTCGTCGACGACATGGAACATGTAGTTGGCGTCGATGGAGAGGGTGCGGCGGAAGACGAGGCCCGCGCCGTTGTCCCAGGTCAGCACCAGCGGCGCCTCGTGGGTGAGCTTGGCGCCCTCGGGGGCGTTCCACAGCGTCTCGGCGTTCGGCACCGCCACGGTGGAGCCGGCGCCCGGCACCCAGCCGAACTCGGCGTAGAACGGGTTCGGCCCGCCGGAGGGCGAGAGCAGCACGATGATCGGGCTGTTGGGGTCGACGGTCTCGCGATAATCCTTCAGCGACAGGTCGTCGATGCGCCCGCCCTTCAGCGCCACCGAGCCGATCACCCGCGGCGTGTCGATGACGGCGCGCGGCGTGCGGGCGAGGGCCTCGGCGCGTGTCAGCGCCTTGGGCGCCGTGGCGGCCGGGGCCGGAGCGGTGGTGCCCGGGGCGGGAGCCACGGTGCCGGCCTGCCCGGAGGTGTCAGCGCCCTGCTGCTGGGCCTGCTGCTGCGCCGCGTGCTGCTGGCGCTGCTGTTCCATCTGCGGGATGCCGGAGAAGTACTGCCAGGCGATCAGCACCGCCATCGACAGCACGATGGCGAGGATCATGTTGCGGTTTTCGGTCGTCATGGCAGCGTGTCTCCGTCGGCGCGCGCTGTCGGCTGCGCGGCGCTGTCGCGCGGCGCGGCCTTCGGCGGACGCCGGCCTGAATGAAGCCGGGCGATGCCCCGCTCAATGTCCTTTACGAGATCGGCGAAGGGCGCGCCCAGTGCGGCGCGGCGGGCGACGATCACATAGTCGAAACCGTCCTTGCCCGCGCGCGGCAGGGCGTCGCGCACGGCGGCGCGCAGGCGCCGGCGAATGCGGTTCCGCTCGACGGCATTGCCGTGCTTCTTGGTGACGGTGAGCCCGATGCGGGGCGGAGTGTCGTCGGCGCGGTCACGGCCCTGCAGAAGCAACGGGCCGGCATTGGCGCGCAGCCCGGAGGCTGCGGCCAGAAAATCCTTGCGCTTGACGATCCGGTGCATGGCGGGGCGCCGATCCTCAGGCAGCAGGGCGGCGCGCCCCAGCCATGTGGGGCTGAAGGGCGGTCTCAGGCCGACAGGCGCTTGCGACCATGAGCCCGGCGGGCGTTGATGATCTTGCGGCCGTTGCGGGTCGCCATGCGCGCACGGAAGCCGTGCCGACGGGCGCGCACGAGCTTGCTCGGTTGATAAGTGCGCTTCACGGGTCTATCTCCGCTCGTTTCGTCATCGCTGCCCGGACCGGATGCTCCCCGACCTCCGGAAGGCCACGAAACCAGTCGCGGCGACAAGCGGACATGCGGGGGGCAACCCGACCGCGAAGGGCAGCCGTGGTTGGAGCCGGCTTATAGGGGGGGTGTGCGCCCAAGTCAACTTGGGAGAGGCGGGTTGTCGAGGGCTTTCGGCATCGGCGCACGAGGCATGATCGGGCAAGGGCGGATGGAGGGCCGATCTTTGTATCGTGCGCGCCCCTCTGGCACTCGCAGCGGATCGACATACATGGAATGAGGGGCAGGCTGGGACGACCCGCGCGGACAATGCGCGCATATTGCTCACGCAGCGTCGTTTCCATGCCGTATTCGTTGGTTCGGATAGGGAATCAGCCTCGGGTCCCATCCTTGCGAGGACGGACCCCGGCGTAGACGGGGTGCGATGAAGAAGCGTTCGGGAGCCGGAAGTCAGGCCGTCGCCTTGCCCGCCGCCGCGGCGGGCATCGGCGAACTGCGCCTGCATGCTGGTGCTCCGGAAGTGACGGCCGAGACCGCCGCCGCCACGTCGCCGAAGCCGCCGCGCCATCTCGGCCTGTCCGGCAAGCTGCTCGCCTTCACCCTCGCCTTCGTGCTGCTCGCCGAGGTGCTGATTCTCGTACCGGCGGTCGCCGCCTTCCGCCTCAACTGGCTGTCCGATCGGCTCGCCGGCGCCCGCACCGCGGCCCTCGTGCTCGATGCCGCACCGGACGGCATGATCTCGCCGCAGCTGACCCAGGAATTGCTGCGCAGCGTCGGCGCCATCACCGTCGCCCTGAAGCGCGACGATACGCGCCGCCTGCTCGCCTCGACCGACATGCCGCCGGAGGTCGACCACCATGCCGACGTGCGCGACGTCGGCCCCTGGCAGGCGGTGTCGGAGGCCTTCGAGACGCTGGTCGCCGGCGACGGGCGGGTGATCCGCGCCGTCGGCACGCCGCCGCGCGGTGACGGCTTCGTCGAGATCGTCATCAACGAGACGCCGCTGCGCAAGGCGATGCTGCGCTTCACCGGCAACCTGCTGCTGGTCTCGCTGGTGATCGCCGCGCTGACCGGCGCGCTGGTCTATCTCGGCCTCGCCTGGATGTTCGTGCGGCCGATGCGCCGGCTCACGCAGCGGATGGTCGCCTTCCGCGCGGACCCCTCGCATCCGGTGCCTGAGGTCGAGACGGACGGCCGCATGGACGAGATCGGCCAGGCCGAGCGCGAGCTCACCGCCATGCAGTTGCAGATCGCCGAGACGCTGCAGCAGAAGAGCCATCTTGCCGCCCTCGGCCTCGCCGTGTCGAAGATCAACCATGATCTGCGCAACCTGCTGGCCTCGGTGCAGCTGATCTCCGACCGCCTCGCCGACATACGCGATCCGGCCGTGCAGCGTTTCGCCCCCAAACTCGAAGCCGCGCTCGACCGCGCCATCGCCTATTGCGAGCACACGCTGGCCTATGGGAAGGCGCAGGAGCCGGCGCCGGAGCGGCGCATGGTGCCGCTCGCGCCGCTGGTGGCCGAGGTGCGCGACACGCTCGGCCTCGGCCCCGACGAGTCGCAGGGGATCGGCTTCGTCGAATCGGTCGACCGCGAACTGGAGGTCGATGCCGACCCCGACCAGCTGTTCCGCGTGCTGCTGAACCTCTGCCGCAATGCGGTCGAGGCGCTTTCTGCCCGGACGCCGAACGAACCCTCGCGCGACCAGATCCGCGTCACCGGCCGGCGCGAGGGCGCCATCGTTGTCATCGAGGTGGCCGATACCGGCCCCGGCGTGCCCGAGCGCGCCCGCGCGCATCTGTTCGAGGCCTTCCAGGGTTCGGCGCGGCGCGGCGGCACCGGGCTCGGCCTCGCCATCGCCGCCGAGCTGATGCACGCCCATGGCGGCGACATTCAGCTCGTGCCCGGCACCATCGGCGCCACCTTCCAATTGCGCGTGCCCGACCGCCCGGTCGACCTCGAGGCGCACCGTGCCATGCGTCAGCATGGGTGAGCGCAAGGGGGAGGGCAGGGCGACCGGGCGCTGGTTCTGGGCCGGCGTCGCGCCACTTTTCGTCCTCCTCATGATCCATCCCGTCATGGCCTCGGACGTCACCGTCTCCGGCCGGCAGGTCCTCGTCGACGGCCGCCCCTTCCAACTGCGCGGCGCCACCGGTGACGGCCCGCTGCCCATGCTCGCCACCCTCGGCGCCACCACTGTGCGCACCTATGGCGAGGACCCCGGCCCGACGCTCGACGCGGCGGAGAAGGCCGGGCTGAAGGTGATCGTCGGCCTGTGGGTCGGCCAGCCGCGGCAGGGCGCCGACTATGGCGACCGCGCCTTCGTCGAGCGCCAGCTCACTGAGCTGCAGGCGCTGGTGGAGAAGTACAAGGGCCACCCCGCGCTGCTGATGTGGGGCATAGGCAATGAGGTCGAGGTCGATCTCGCCGACGATTCCACCGTCTGGCCGGCGGTCGAGGAGGTGGCGGCGATGGTCCGCCGCGTCGATCCCGCCCATCCGACGCTGGGCGTGCTGGCCGAGACCGGCAGCGACAAGGTGAAGAAGCTGATGGCGCAGGCGCCGAGCGTCCAGGTGCTCGGCCTCAACTCCTATGGCGATGCGCTCTATTCCGCCGCCTCGCGCGCCCGCGCGCAGGGCTGGGAAGGACCCATCGTGATCACCGAGCTGGGCGCGGTGGGTCAGTGGCAGGCGGCGCAGGCGCCCTGGGGCGCGCCGTTCGAGCCGAGCTCGACGCAGAAGGCGATCCAGCTGCGCCGCTACCTGAAGGCGCTGGAGGGCGAGGAGGTCGGCACCATCGTCTTCCTCTGGGGCTCCAAGCAGGAGGTGACACCGACCTGGCACAGCCTGCTGTTGCCGGACGGCGTGTGGCTGGAGGCCAAGGAGGCGATGGCCGAGGCCTGGGGTGGGCAGGCGCCGGCGGAGAATCATGCTCCGCGCATCGGCTATCTGCGGGTGGCCGACGACCCCAGCGCTCCTTTCGCCGTTTGGCCGGCGGGCGACGAGGGCTCGTTCACGCTCGACGCCGTCGACCCCGATGGCGACATGCTGGAGGCGCGCTGGTCGGTCATGGCCGAGAGCACGGCGCGCAGCGTCGGCGGCGATCCGGAAGCCGCGCCGCGTGCGTTCCCCGAGGCGGTGCGGCAGAGCGGGCCGACCGGCGCGCGCATCTCCGGCCTGCCGGCGGGCCGCTACCGCGTCTTCGTCGAGGTGCATGACGGCCGCGGCGCGGCGGCCACGGCGAACATGCCGTTCGAAGTGCGGTAGGTTTTCGCGGGCGCTGCCTCCCCGTCACGCGCGCATGTCGGTTGTGGGCCCCGGCCGACCGGGGCGCGGGCGCAGCCTGTGGAAAGCCGGCGCCATTTCATGGCGTTGTCCCGATGCGGTTCAGTGATGTCTTGCATTGCGCGTCGAAACGGGGTAGCTGACGGGCCCTCGCGACGGCCATCCCCGCCGCGATGACAGGCCTCCCGCTCCGCGGATCAGGCCGGGCGCCCGTAGCTCAGCTGGATAGAGCACCAGACTACGAATCTGGGGGTCAGGAGTTCGAATCTCTTCGGGCGCGCCATATTTTGAATGACTTAGCTGGATTTGACCGTTTCAATCTTCTCTTCTGAAACGGTTTTCGTGGTCCGGTGTGCCTCTCCCGCATTCCGTTCGCGACGGCACGCCGTGATTTCGATATCCTCTGGCTGCAATCGCGAGGGCAGGGCTTAGGGCGCCTGCCCTTTTCAGTCCTGCTAATGTGCAGTCGCATCGTCCGTGCGCCTGATCCGGCCTTCTGCGGACGCTCCGGAAGGGCGAAAACTCCGACCGGCGACGAGCTCTCCGCGCTGGAGGCGGAGTTGCGCGTGGACCTGCTTGCCATCGCCGAACGTCTGACGGCCGGCGATGTCGCCGGCGCGGCGACGGAACTGCGACGACCCGGCTATCGCTTCGCTCCGAACGATCAGGCCAACGAGCGGCCAAGCCTCTGTCCATAGGCGACGATGTTGGCTCCCACGGGAGCCCGTGCCGCCTCATATGCCATAAGGGCCTTGTCCATGTCCGAGGTCGATACCATGGCATCGCGCAAGGCGAAGGCGTCGCCGGCCGCCTTGGCGACGCCCATGGCGGTATGAGGTCGGGCGACGAAAGCCGCATCGCCCATGAGCGCGACGCGGCCCGCCACCATCCGCGGCGGCACGTAGTCGTAGACGGCATGGATGAAGGGACGGGACTCTGCGGCCACTGCGGCGGCAAAGGAGGGCGGCAGCAGTTGATCGGCGTCGGCGCGCATGACGGAGATCATCTCCGGCCGAACCCGGCCTGGCGCCAGCGAAAAGGGTCGCCGCTCACCGTCGATGTCGGTCAGAACCTCATCGAGTTCTGCCGGGGTGAAGCGCCGATACCAGACCCAGTTGTAGCGGCGGCGGCCTTCGGCGATCGAACCGTCGGCCCCGGGCACGAGATAGCCGAGAATGTGGGAGCCGGACATTTCGAAGAAGGAGAAGCGCTCGAAGAGCTGGTCCGCGGCGATCTTGGGTACCCGCTCCTCGGGCACAAGGCCGCGCCAGATCGCATAGCCGACATAGCGCGGCCGGGAATCGGGACCCGCGACCGCCTCTCGCACGACCGAGCCGATGCCGTCGGCGCCAATTACCAGCTCGGCATGCTCCTCGCGGCCATCGGCATAGATTACGCGCGCGCCACCGGCTTCCGGCATCACTTCCATTGCACGCCGGTCTAGATGGTATCGTGGGCCGGGCAGCAGATCGCGGAAGGTGCGAAAGAGCACATCCCACGAGAATTGCGTTTGGGGCATATGCTGCCGATGGATGATCGTGCCTTTCCTGTCGAGATAGATGCGCTCCTGTGCCGTCACGCCAAATCGGGCGACATGCTCGATGCCCACCTCGCGCAGCATGTCGAACACCTCATGCTGCGCGACGATCCCCGCGCCCCGCCCTTCCAGTCCATGAACGGAGCGTTCGGTCACGACAACGTCGAAGCCGGCGCGTTCCAGGAGCACGGCGGCGAACAGGCCGCCGACCGAACCGCCGACGATGAGAATTTTCCCAGCCATTTCCGGTCCAGCCGAATGTCAGACGATGAAGTCGATCACGCCGCCATCGACACGTAGCGCCGCGCCGGTGGTGGCGGAGGCAAGCGGCGACGCGAGATAGACCGCCATGTTCGCCACCTCCTCTGCGCTTGCCAGACGGCCAAGGATCGAGGAGGGCCTGTGCGCCTTCACGAAGTCGGCGCCGGCTTCCTCCGGCGTCTTGCCCGCGGCGATCTCCTCTTTCAGCATTTCCCTCACGCCTTCCGAGAGGGTCGGGCCCGGCAGGATCGAATTGACGGTGACGCCGGTGCCGGCCATGCGCTTGGCGAGGCCCCGGGCGAGCGAGACATCCGCCGTCTTGCTGACCCCGTAATGAATCATCTCGACCGGAATGTTGAAGGCGGATTCCGAGCCGACGAACAGCATGCGACCCCAGCCCCGTGCCGCCATCTTCGGCAGATAGACGCGCGCGAGGCGCACGCCGGACATGACGTTGACCTGCCAGTGCCGCTCCCACGTCTCGTCGGGCGTTTCGAAGAAGTCGGACGGCTGGAAGATGCCCAGATTGTTCACGACGATATCGAAGGCGGATTCCACGGCGATCAGTTCGCTCGTGCCTTCCGGCGTGCCGAGATCGATGGCACGCCCGCGCGCCGCTCCGCCAAGGCGCGAGACGGCCGCGTCCACCTTCGCCTGCGTTCGCCCGTTCACGACGACCTGTGCTCCCGCAGCGTGCAGGCCCTCGGCGATCGCGAACCCGATGCCCTCCGTCGAACCTGTGACGAGAGCCGATTTGCCGGAAAGATCGATCTGCATGGTCGGTGTCCTTTCATTCGATGTCGCCGGCATTTCCGGGCGCGTTGCCGCCGGCCTATCCGGGGAGCTTACTGCCGGTCGTCGTCAGCGAACCATGGCGGCATCGGATGGGAGGTGCCGGAGCCGCTACCCAGTGACATCGCGAACAACACTGGCGATACCGCGCCGGGGCTGGAATGAAGTCGCGGCCGGAGGAGCTTTGGGACGAGGCGTGCCGTGCTAGCATAGGCCAGTGGCAGAACTTCCAGTGACGACAACAAGAAAACTTGGCGATGAAGATCGATTCAGCATCGATTTCGACGTCACAGCATGTCATGTATAGATTGCCATCGACATAATATTTAAACACGACATCTTGCGATCATCTTATTCTATATTTCTTCCCCCTGTGGGCGCCCTAGATCGCCGGGTGCCGAGGTCGAGATACTGAGCCATGTCTACGAGATTGTAGGTCCCCGAGTTGTCGCGATCGCACGCTGCCAATCCATCCACTTAGATCTCGGCAATTCACCGCCTCAAAATAAACTCAAGCATTATGTCGGCACGCAAAGAGGCAACTCGCTCTCGGCCCAAAATCATTATGTGTCGCGAACTGGCGCGGTGACCCTCGGCAGCCGCCCTTTTTCGGTCGGCACCTCGCCCGAAGCGCGGTGTCGCATTTGGGCGTCTGAATCGGCAGCGTGCTCGTGAATCGGCTCATCGTAAGGCTGCCGACAACCGGCTGCTGGTCTAGGCGAGCGCGTCCAGCGTCGTCGTCGCCTTCGTGTTCGTGGGCGCCGTGCTGTGTGGGACGCTCAGCGTGCCGCTCATGCTTTGACGATATTCGTCTTTCACCCTCTGCGTGGGCACTGTCGCGCCGATAACGGCCGCGGCTCCGACGTCATTAGCCTATGAGGCCGCCGAACGTCGCATCCATTTGCTCATCCTGATCGGGGGATCACGATTGACAGCATTCAATCAAAAATATATCCAACTGGATGGTTATTAATTGAGGGGTGGTCATGGGCCGGCAACGAAGCATCGATCGAGACGCGGTTCTTGATGCCGCGGAGCGTGTCGTCGTCCGGGACGGTGCCGCGAACCTGACATTGGAGGCCGTGGCGGCCGAGGCCGGCATCAGCAAGGCGAGTGTCCTGTACGACTACAAGACCAAGCGCGCGCTGATCCGCACCCTCATCGAACGTCGCGTGGCTGCCGATGAGGAACTGGTCCAACGGTTCGTCGATGCTCAGGCTGAGCGGCCGGACGCGCGTATCCGCGGCTACATTGCCGCCACGACGCGCTCGTTCTCGGATGAGGAACGGTCCGTCGGGCTCAATCTCTGTGCGGCCCTCGCTCAGGACGAGGCTCTGCGCGAACCGGTCCAGCAATCGCTGCGCGCCACGATTGCGGAGATCGAGACGTCGTCTGCCCATCCACGGGGAGCAATGCTGGCCTTCCTCTCGATCCAGGGACTGATGCTGCTCGACTGGTTCGGCCTGTACAACTTCTCCCCGCCGGAGCGGGAGAGGCTGATCGCGGAGATCGGCTGGCTCATCCAGCAATCCCCTCCGTCAGCACTCTAAGCCAGACCGAACCCGTTCAAGAAGCCGATAGCCAACCGCCATGATGATGTTCCAAAACCTGTCACTGTCCCGCTGCCTCGTCGCCGCCTGCGCCGTGCTGGCCAGCTTCGGCGCCCCCATGGCGAGTCCGGCCAAGGCCGCGGACCAGCCGCCGGTGGAGCTCGGTATTGTCGACGTCGAGCCGCAAGACCTGCCGGTGACCAACAATCTGCCGGGCCGGATCGCGCCGACGCGCATCGCCGAGGTGCGTCCCCGGGTGTCAGGCATCGTCGTCGAGCGGGTCTTCCAGCAAGGTAGCCTGGTCAAGGAGGGCGACGTTCTCTATCGCATCGATCCCGCCCCGTTCCACCTGAGGGTGCAAAGCGCCGAGGCCACGCTGAAGCGTGCGTTGGCGACGCAGCTCCAGGCACGACAGCAGGCGGATCGTGTCGCGGAGCTGCGCACGAAAAATGTTGCCAGCGAGCAGCAGTCCGACAATGCTGTTGCTGCGCTCGCTCAGGCTGACGCCGATGTCGCTTCCGCCGAAGCAGGCCTCGCCTCCGCGAAGCTTGACTTGCAGTATTCCGAGGTGCGCGCGCCGATCAGCGGGCGTATCGGACGCGCGCTCATCACCGAGGGTGCTCTGGTCGGGACGGGCGCGGCCGACATCCTGGCCACGATCCAGCAGCTCGATCCGGTCTATGCGGATTTCACGCAGTCCGCTGGCGAACTGCTTGAGCTGCGCCGGGAACTCAAGGTCGGCGCGCTGACCGGACCTAACCCCGGCGCGGCCAATGTCCGGCTCATGTTCGACAATGGCAGCGAATATCCTCATCCCGGACAACTGCTGTTCTCGGAGGCCACCGTTGATGCCACGACCGGACAGGTGACGCTGCGTGGCCAGTTTCCCAATCCCGATGGCGACCTGTTGCCGGGCATGTATGTGCGGGTCGTCCTTGAGCAGGGCGTTCAGCGCAACGCCATCGCCGTTCCGCAGCAGGCAGTGCAGCGCGATGGCCGGGGAGACGCGCAGATCTACATCCTGAAGCAGGACGGCGAACTGGAATTGCGTTCCGTTCAGGCCGGGCGAACGCTCGACAATCGGCAGATCATTGAGCAGGGGCTCAAGCCCGGAGAGCAAGTGATCGTCGAGGGATTCCAAAAGATCAGGCCGGGCGCCACTTTCACGGGCAGCCCCTGGAAACCGGTCACCGCCGCAAAAGCGGCCGGAAGGCAGGGCTGAGATATGGCGAGCTTCTTCATCGATCGGCCGATCTTTGCCTGGGTAGTTGCGATCTTCATCATGCTCGGCGGGATCATCACGATCCCGATGCTGCCGATCGCGCAGTACCCGAACGTCGCCCCGCCGCAGATCACAATCGGCACCAACTATCCCGGCGCCTCGCCCGAGGACATCTACCAGAGCGTCACCCGCCCGATCGAGGAGGAGCTCAACGGTGTCCCCGGGCTGCTTTATTTCGAATCAACCTCCGAGGCGAACGGGCGCATCAACCTGACCGTCACCTTTGCGCCGGGCACAGTGATCGGCGAGGCACAGGTCGAGGTGCAGAACCGCATCAGCCGTGTCGAACCGCGCCTGCCGCAGGCCGTCGTGCAGCAAGGCATGCGGGTCGAACAGGCCGGAACCAGCTTCCTGCAACTCGTGACCCTGACCTCGGAGGATGGCAAGCTCGACGCCGTCGGTTTGGGGGACTACCTCAATCGCAACGTCATCGGCGAGATCCGCCGCGTGCCGGGTGTGGGAAGCGCGACGCTCTTTTCCACCCAGCGCTCGATGCGCATCTGGATGGATCCCGACAAGCTGCTCGGCCTCGGCCTGACCTCCGGCGACGTCATCACGGCCGTAGGGGCCCAGAACGCCCAGGTTGCCGCCGGCCGCATCGGCGCGCTGCCCAATCCCATCGACCAGCAGCTCTCCGCGACGGTTCTGGTCAAAGGGCAGCTCGGCACGCCGGACGAGTTTGGCGCCATCATTCTGCGGGCCAACACGGACGGCTCGACCGTTCGGCTGCGCGACGTAGCGCGGATCGAGGTGGGCGGGGAATCCTACAATTTCTCAACCCGCCTTAACGGTCGACCCAGCGCGGCGATCGGCGTGCAGCTCTCGTCCACCGGCAATGCATTGGCGACCGCCACCGCCGTACGCGCCAAGATGGAAGACCTCGCGCGCTTCTTCCCGCCCGGCATCACCTACGAAATACCCTACGACACCTCTCCCTTCGTGGCCGTCTCGATCGAGAAGGTGCTGCACACGCTGCTCGAGGCGATGGTGCTCGTCTTCGCGGTGATGTTCCTGTTCCTGCAGAACTTCCGCTACACGATCATCCCGACGCTGGTCGTGCCGGTGGCATTGCTCGGCACCTGCGCGGTGATGTTCGCGGCCGGCTTCTCGATCAACGTGCTCACCATGTTTGCGATGGTGCTGGCGATCGGCATTCTCGTGGACGACGCCATCGTCGTGGTGGAGAACGTCGAGCGGATCATGGCCGAGGAGGGCTTGCCGCCGAAGGAGGCGACCCGCAAGGCGATGGGTCAGATCACCGGCGCGATCATCGGCATCACCCTGGTGCTCACCGCCGTGTTCGTGCCGATGGCCTTCTTCCCTGGCGCCGTCGGCATCATCTACCAGCAGTTCAGCCTGACCATGGTGGTCTCCATCCTGTTCTCCGGCTTCCTCGCGCTGACGCTGACGCCGGCTCTTTGCGCGACTTTGCTGAAGCCGATCGCCAAGGGTCATCATCACGAAAAGAAGGGCTTCTTCGGCTGGTTCAACCGCGGTTTTGACCGAGCGACGTCCGGCTATGCAGGAATGATCGGTGCGGTCACGGGGCGTGCCGGACGCTACATGCTGATCTATCTCGCTTTGCTGGTGGGCCTGGCATGGGGCTTCATGCGGCTGCCCTCGGCCTTCCTTCCCAGTGAGGATCAGGGATACCTGCTTGTCGACATCCAGGCCCCGTCGGAAGCGAGCGCTAATCGCACATTGGAGGTCGCCAAGCAGGTGGAACAGATCGCGATGGCGGAACCGGCCGTCGCTCGCATAGTGATCATATCGGGCTACAGCTTCGCCGGCGCCGGTGAAAACGCCGCGCTCGCCTTCATCACCTTGAAGGACTGGAGCGAGCGCGGGCACGAGGATTCCGCGGATGCGATTTCGGCGCGCATCAATGCGAAGATGGCCGGAATCAAGGATGCCCAGACCTTCGCGCTGTCACCGCCGCCGATTCAAGGCCTCGGCAATTCCAGCGGCTTCACCTTCCGCCTGCAGGATCGTGGGGGCCTCGGACAGACGGCGCTGGCGGGCGCGCGTACGCAACTGCTCAATGCTGCCGCGCAAAGTCCGATCCTGGCAGGGCTGCGCGTCGAGGGTCTGACCGACGCGGCGCAGGTCAACCTCGTCATCGACCGTGAGAAGGCGAACACGTTCGGCGTGACCTTCGCCGACATCAACGCGACCATCTCGGCCAATCTCGGCTCTTCCTATGTGAACGACTTCCCCAATGCCGGACGCATGCAACGCGTGACCGTCCAGGCCGAAGCGGGCCAGCGCATGCAGGCGGCCGATCTGCTGCGTCTCAACGTCCGCAATGTCCATGGCGGCATGGTGCCGCTCTCGGCCTTCGCGTCCGTCGAGTGGCAGAAGGGGCCGACGCAGGTGGTCGGCTATAATGGCTATCCGTCAATCCGCATCGCCGGTCAGGCGGCTCCCGGCTATTCGTCCGGCGCCGCCATTGCCGAGATGGAGCGCCTCGCGCGCGATCTGCCCCAGGGCTTCGGGTATGAGTGGACCGGCCAGTCGCTGCAGGAGATCCAGTCCGGCTCGCAGGCCCCGTTCCTGCTGGGGCTGAGCCTCCTGTTCGTCTTCCTCCTGCTCTCGGCGCTCTATGAGAGCTGGTCGATCCCGTTCGCGGTGATGATGGTAGTGCCGCTCGGCATCATCGGCTCCGTGGCGGCGGTGACGCTGCGTGGCATGCCGAACGACGTGTATTTCACGGTCGGGCTGGTCGCCATCATCGGCCTTTCGGCCAAGAACGCCATCCTGATCATCGAGTTCGCCAAGGATCTGCGCGAGCAGGGCATGCCGCTCGAACAGGCCACGATCGAAGCCGCAAGGCTGCGCTTCCGCCCGATCCTGATGACATCGCTCGCCTTTTCGCTGGGCGTTGTGCCGCTGGCCATCGCCACCGGCGCCAGCGCGGCAAGCCAGAACGCCATCGGCACCGGCGTTTTGGGCGGGATGCTATCGGCGACCGTGCTCGCGGTATTCCTGGTCCCGGCCTTCTTCGTCTTCGTGATGAAGCTGTTCCGCAAGCCCGCCAAGTCCGGGGCAACAACAGTGGAAGCGGTCCATCAGGGGTAGTGTCTTTGGGGGCGGCCTGACTTTCGCGTCGAGAGAGGGAACGGTTCGATGTCCGACGAAACCCCGCCCCGAAAGAGTCGGACACCACCGGCGCGCACCCGCCCGAAACGCGCACTCCCGGTCTCTCGTCCATCGCGGCGACAGGCTGGCGGACTTGGCGCTGCAACAGTATGCCTCGCTTCGAGAGTTCCGCGGAGCAACTCCGGCTCGTACTACTTGGCACGATCCTGATGTGCTTCGCCGTCCTGGCGCTGATGGATCCCGTGCTGGGTGCTCCTATCGGGTCGCGAGGCTCATGAAGTCCGCACCATCTGTCCGGCGGTCAGCAACAGAGGGTCACGCTCGCCCGCGCGCTCGCCATGGAGCCGGAAGCGCTGCTGTTCGACGAGCCGACCTCGGCGCTCGATCCGGAACTGACGGGCGAGGTGCTGCGCACGATCCGCGGCCTCGCCGAGGAGGGGCGGACCATGATCCTGGTGACGCACGAGCTGTCATTCGCGTGCGAGGTCTCCAGCCGCGTCGCCTTCATGCCAGCGTGAGCCCACAGAAGGTCGTCGAGGTGAATGCGCCCGTTTGGATGCCGATCGATCCGTCCCGGATATCGCTCGTGCCCAGGGATGAAGCTGGAGTGTTCAAGTGCCGCGCGCTCAAGCCCGAAGTAGATAATCGGTCTCGCGGTGTGATCAACCACTCGTCAATTTTGGTGACGTGCTCCCGGCTTTTTAGTCCGGCTGGAGCTGGAGTTTTCCAGCTTCTGCTGGCCCAAATTCGGAGAGCACGTCAACAGATAATTGGGATTTTTCACGTCCCGCTGCGGGTGGATACATGCTCAGGTATGGATCATCTCTCTCTTTCACCGACAACACTGATAAGCTGGATTTCCACCGGTGCATCTCCTGGCAAGCTCGCCACGCCCAGAGCGACACGACTGCCAACCCCATCTTCGCCTAGCTCACGGTAGAGATAGTCGGAGGCGAAGTCCGCGACTTGGGAATGACTCTCGAAATCATCCCCGGTGGCGATGAACACGGTAAGACTGAGCACGGAAACGACTTTCTCGTCATCTCTGAGCACGCCACGTGTGGCCGACAGCGCGTTGGCACAGGCCAACTCGACAATGCCCCGGTAGGATTCCAGCGAATTTCGGGTCGAGACTTTTCCCGTCGCGACAAGTTTTCCGTCGCGACGGGGTGTCATACCCGCTGTGAACACGAGAGATTGATGGCGCCGTGCCAAAATGTAACGTCCGTGAGGCAGAAGATTTGAAGGAGGCATGAACATCAATTTCCATAGCGTTTGATCAGAGTCGCCATGCGATCGACCGCAGCGATGGCCTCAGCATGCTTCTGGGAGAAGTTCAGCCGAACGAAGCTACCGGAGTCGGGGCCGAACTCGGATCCTGGCGTGGCGACGACCGATGCCTGGAAACGCAGGGCCTTGATGAAATCGGCGGTGTCGATGGACAAGGGCGGAAGCTTTGGAAAAAGGTAGCTTCCGGCTTCGGGAGTCCTGACCGCCATACCGTCGACCGTCTTCAGCTTGGCAAGTAAATCGTTGCGGATGGCTTGGTGGAGCGCGATGCGTTCGGCCATCCAGTCATTCGGTTCGGCAAGCCAAGTCGCAAGGACCGACTGGTTGTAGCCGGCGGCGCGCAGGGAGACGATGGCCTGAAGCCTTTCCATGCGCTCAACGATCCGGGGCGAGCCGAAGGCGACGCCGAGCCGGTATCCGCTGAGCGATTCCGTCTTGGATGGGCCCATGATCGTGAGGACCCTGTTGGGGTCGATGTCCGCCGCCCGCAAATGCGTGTAGGTGGTCCCCTGATAGCGCAGTCGCGAATAGAGCTGGTCGACAATCACCGTCGCCCCATAACGTTCAGCGAGATCCGCAATCGCGCGGATCTCGCCTTCTGAATAGACCACGCCGGTAGGGTTGTTGGGGTTTGAGAAGACGAAGACCTTTGCTCCCTTTCTGAAGGCGTCTTCGAGATCGCCAAGATCGAGGCCGGCGCTGCCGCCGGCCTCCAGAAACGCCAGGCGAACGGGCATGATCTCGCCTTCCAGGAACCGCACGAGCTTGCGATTGGCAAAGTAATCCGGCTGGACGACCGCCACCTTGTCGCCTGCCGCCACCGTGGATGCCATAGCCAGAAACAAGGCTCCCTGGCTGCCCGGCGTCAGGATGAGGCCGTTGTCTGCGGAAACCGGTGCTCCCGTGAAGTCCGCTAGCCTTGCGGCGAGACCGGTGCGGATGCCCGCACTGCCGCGATACTCGGTGTAGGCCTGCTTGCCACCTGCTCGCACACCCCCGAGAAAAGCCTCGAGCGCACCCGGTGCCGGCAGGAAGGCGTCGACGTCGCCGTGGGAGAAATCCACCTCGGGGCCCGGGAGCAGATCACCGCGGAATGCCGATAGCGCCGCCACCCGGCTGCGCACTTCCTGGCCGGGGGCGCTGTCGGTCTCGAGGCTGGCGAACTTGCTTTCAACCTTGTCCATCCCGGTATTCTCCTGCGTTGGGGATTTCCATTGCGCTTGAGGCGCCCGCTTCGGCCCGCTCCGTGCGGGGCGGCTGGCGGTCGATATGCGTGCACGAGGTGGTGATCGCAGATCGCTCGCCTGGATTTTGGAGGGTGCCGGCGCGCCTCAACGACACCATGATGGCAAACCTGCCGCCGGAGGCGGCAGGTGCAGCGTCAGGCGCGGCCGCTGTGGATGACGTCCGCTTCCGGAAGCAGCCACTTGCCGTCCTTGAGGACAACTTCCCCATCGAGCGACAGCGTCGGCTTCCACATCAGGGAATCGAAGTGCGTCAAGGTCTTCACCTCGCCGCCAAGAAGGACGCTCGTGCCGATGCCGATATGAGCAGTTCCATAGACACCCTCGTCATGCAGCATCACGCCTTCCATCGGGCAGTGCGGATTCAGGCCGAAGGAGATCTGGGCGATATTGTAGACGGCGGGGTCCCCCTGGCGCGCCAGGAGCTGGTCGAGGAAGTCGGCCTGATAGCCGCCCGAGATCTTCGTGACGCGTCCACCAGCCACGTCGAATCGGATGGGCTCTTTCACCAGACCCACCCCGTAATAAGGAATGCTGGCATCGACGACGATGACGCCTGCGGATGTTCCCTCGATGGGCGAGGAACTGCATTCGATGTTGGGAACGGTGGTGAAGTCGCCCGGCTTGCGAACCAGGCCGCAATGCGGATTTGATGGGCGGTCCTTGAGGCTGAGGTGCAGATCGGTGCCCGCCGGCGTCGTCAGATGGACCTTGTCGCTGTTGGCGAGCAACTCGCCGACCTTGAAGCAAAGCGGCCGGATCGCTTCGAAATCGGCATTGATGCCGCCGGTCACCAGCATGTTGGGATTGAACTGGGACAGCATGATGCCCCGCGCGCCGTTTCCGATGGCCGTGCGCGTCGCATAAGTGTGCGTGATCGACTGCTTGACCGGCGTGAAGAGCACGTTGGCGGACTTCATCGCTGCCGCGACCGTCTTGGTGGGTTCCTCACCGTCGATCGAGCGCGGCGGCATGATGACTATATTGACGGCGTCCGTCCGCTCGAGCGCGGCTGCGGCGACGGCTTCGGCGACGCGGTGGCCGGCGAAGTCGGTGACGATAACGACCTCTTCGCCTGGCTGCACATTGGCGCAGGTGCCCACCAGCTTCCGGGCGCCCTTCAGCATCAGCAGATTGTCCATCCAGAATCTCCTTTGACTTCACGCGATCGAACGAATCCCACCCTGCGCACCCACGGCGCGCCGGACGCATCGATCCGTCCATCGACAATATTGTTTTCTATTACTATTAGGTACAATTTGACAAGGGTACCGCAGAGAGATTTTTCGAAACCCTTGATTGATCGAGATTCGACTTCATCAGTTTTGCGCTGCACAATTGGTGCGCAACAACTGATTAAATGCAGTGCAGCATGATTTCGTCTGAAATTTTGGCGTTCAGGACGTTGCGGATGATTGTTTTTTGTTTATTCATTGAACGACGCGATCGGTACGAAATCGCAAGGAGCAGAAGATGGATTTCCGCATAGCCGTCGACATTGGCGGAACCTTCACGGACGGAGTCATCGAGTCGGTGCCAGGAGGACAGATCTTTCTGGCGAAGCGGCTGACCACCCATGACGACCCCGGTGAGGCCCTGTCCAAGGTCGTCGACGATCTTCTCAAGGCCGTGGATCACGGCGAGGTTGCCGCTGCCGCGCCCAAGGTCGTCGGCGTGGTTCACGGCAGCACGCTCGTCACCAACTCGCTGATCGAACGGAAGGGGGCTTTAACGGCCCTGGTCGCTACTGCTGGCACCGCCGACATTCTCGATATCCGCCGCGAGGTTCGTTACGACCTCTATGATCTCAACCTGGAAATGCCGGCCCCTCTCGTCCCCCGCGAGTTGCGGTTCGAGATCGGCGAGCGGGTCGCCGCGGACGGTGCCATCGTCGCGCGCCCCGCCGTTGAAGAGGTGGCGGAACTAGTGGCGCAGATCCGCGCGGCCGGCGTGACCTCCGTCGCGGTGTCGCTCCTGCATTCCTGCGTCAACGCGGACCACGAGATCGAGATCGGGCGGGCTCTCCGGGAAGCCCTGCCCGGAGTGTCCGTCAGCCTCTCCTCACGGGTGGCCTGCGAGATTCGAGAGTACGAACGCACGACAACCACGACAGCGAACGCCTTCGTGCAGCCGCTCGTCAAAGCCTATCTCGAAGAGCTGGAAAATCGTCTGAAGCGGGCGGGCATCGACGCGACGCTGCGCATCATGCTGTCGAGCGGCGGAACGACGACCGCATCGGTCGCTGCGGACATCCCCATCGCTGCCGTGGAGTCGGGCCCTGCCGGCGGAGTCCTCAGCGCGGCCAACGCCGGACGCGCCTCCGGCTTCCCCGATGTGCTGGCCTTCGACATGGGCGGGACCACGGCCAAGGTGTGCACCGTGACAGACGGCGAACCGTCCGTCGTCCACATGTTCGAAACCGCACGGGTGCGGCGGTTCAAGAAGGGCAGCGGCTTGCCGTTGCTCGTGGCGAGCATCGATCTGATCGAAATCGGGTCTGGCGGCGGCAGCATCGCGCGCGCGTCCAATCTCGGCCTTCTGACGGTGGGGCCCGAAAGCGCGAGTTCTTATCCGGGGCCGGCTTGCTACGGGCTGGGCGGCAGCGAGCCGACCGTGACGGATGCGGATCTCATCCTCGGCTATCTCAATCCGGACTATTTCCTCGGCGGAAAGATGAGCCTAGATCTCGAAGCGGCGCGCCGGGCTCTTGGAGTTTTGGGGCGCAAGCTCGGGCTCAGTGCCGAAACAACGGCGAAGGGCATCTTCAATGTCGTGAACGAGGCGATGGCCGGCGCCGCGCGGGTGCACATTGCGGAAAAGGCGCAGGATCCGCGCCAGTTCACTTTGGTTGCCACCGGTGGCGCCGGCCCCGTACACGCGGTCGAAATCGCGCGCAAGCTGCGGGTCCCGCGGGTTCTCTTTCCCATTGCGGCCGGCACGGGGTCGTGCCTCGGGTTTCTCGCGGCGCCCATGCGGGTCGAGCGCTCATGGTCGCGTCCCGCGCGGCTGGATACCCTCGACTGGGACGAGATCGGAAGCGCCGTCGCGGCCACGCGCCGGTCGGCGGGCGAGGAGATCGCGATCGGCCTTCCGGCGTGCGAGACGGTCGACTGGCGGCTGCTCATTGAGATGCGATATCTCGGCCAGGGCGCCACTGTGGTGATCGATTTCCCGTACCGCGAGCCGGGTGCTGACTTCGCGACGGACGTCACCACAGCCTTTCACGAGAAGTACCGTGAGGCTTATGGCGGTGTTCTGCCCGCCGGCGTTCCCGAGGCCGTGACCTGGCGCGTCGTGGGTTCGACACGGCAGGGCGTGCGCGACTTCGTCTGGCCGTTCCGCGGCGATCCCAACATCACCGTCCGGCCAAAGGCCCATCGCGCCATCTTCTGTCCTGGTAAGGACGTAACGCGGGAGGTTCCGGTTTATGAGCGCTATGCCCTGCCGCCGGGCACCGAGTTGAGAGGGCCGCTCGTCCTGGAAGAAGAGGAATCGACAATCGTCGTGCCTTTGGCGGCGCGTGTCGAGCTGCTGGAAAATCTCAGCGTTCTCGTAACTTTGGAGGCATGACGATGACCCAGATTGATCCTGTTTCTTTGGAAATACTCTGGACCCGGCTCGTCAGCCTCGTCGATGAAGCGGCGGCAACCCTTGTAAGGACGTCATTCTCCAGCATCGTGCGAGAATCCAACGACTATGCCGTCGTCCTGCTGGATCGCGACTGCCAGTTGCTCGCGCAGTCCAGCCAGAGCATTCCGTCCTTCATCTGCACGCTTCCGGAAACCGTGCGCCACTTCCTGCAGGTCTTTCCGCGCGAAAGCCTGCGGCCGGGCGACGTGATGATCACGAACGATCCCTGGCTGGGAACCGGTCACCTGCCCGACATCAATGTCGCCATGCCGATCTTCCGGGGCGACGAACTCGTAGGCTTTTCCGGCACGGTGGCCCATGCGGCGGATATTGGGGGGCGGCTGAGATCGCCCAGCACCGCCGAGATTTTCGAAGAAGGGCTGCGGATACCGCGCTCCAAACTCATCTCGGACGGATCGGTGAACCAGACCCTGGTGGACATCATCCGAGACAATGTACGCGTGCCCGACCAGGTGATCGGCGACCTCTGGGCCCAGGTCGCGGCGAACAGAATGCTGGGGCAGCGTCTCCTCGACACGCTGGAGGAAACGGGCTGCGACCTGCAGGTGATCGGCTCCGAGATCCAGGCTCGTTCCGAGATGGCGATGCGCGAGGCTATAGAGGCCCTGCCCGACGGCATCTATGAGAACGAGATCAGCGTTGATGGCTTCGTCGAACCCGTCACCATCCGCTGTCGCATTGACGTTCGCGGGGACAGTGTCGCCGTCGATTACGCTGGCTCCTCGCCACAACTGCCGCGCGCCATCAACGTCGTCCCGATCTATACCTTTGCCTATTCCGCCTATGCGTTGAAGTGCGTCCTCGCGCCGAACGTGCCGAACAATGACGGCTCGTTTCGGGCGATCCAGGTCTCAGCGCCACTTGGATCGATCCTCAATCCGCGCTTTCCCGCGGCCGTGAGCGCCCGCGCGATGACGGGACATCTGATCCCTCCCGCCATCATGGGCGCCCTGGCCTCCGTCACCCCCGACAAGGTTAGCGCCGCACCGGGTTCGCCGCTCTGGTGTGTTCATCTCTCGGGAGCCAACGGGGGCAAGCGCTTCGCGTCGACCTTCTTCCTGAACGGGGGGCAAGGGGGGACCTCGCAGGCCGACGGGCTGCCGGCCCTCAGCTTTCCCAGCAATCTTTCGAACACGCCCATCGAGGTAGTTGAAACACAGGCTCCCGTTCGCGTCGTTCGTCGCGCCCTGCGCGGGGGCACCGGGGGAGACGGTCTCCACAGGGGTGGCGACGGACAGGTATTCGAGATGCTGATGCTCGGTGATGCGCCGGTCACAGCGTCGTTCATGGCCGACCGGCTCAAGACCCCCGCGCCGGGCCTTCTAGGTGGCGGAGCCGGAGCGGTTGGACGTGTCCTGGTCGATGGGAAGCCGGTCGACCCGCGGGAAATCCTGACCATCGAACCGGGCGCGCGCCTGACGCTGGAAACTCCGGGCGCTGGCGGGTTCGGTGCTTCCCCCGGGCAGGACATTCGCCTGAGCCGGTAGGCCCGCCTTTAATCCCACGCAAGGAGCAATGACATGCAGATCGTGAGAGTTGCAGCCGTTATGACCATTGCGGTCACCGCTTGGACGGGAGCGGCCGGCGCCCAGAGCTGGACCCCGGAAAACCCCATCCAGATCGTGGTCGGTTTCGCGCCCGGCGGCGGCAGCGACCTAGCAGCCCGCAACATTGCCGCCGCTGCTCAGGGCGATTTTCCGGTTCCCCTCGTGGTCGAGAACAAACCCGGCGCCGCAGGGGTCCTTGCTGCCCAGTCGGTCGCCCACGCCAAGCCGGATGGCTATACGTTGCTCGTCGCGGGCGGCTCGGAGTCCACCTCGGTGCCTGCGCACCGCGCGGTACCGTATGACCCTGCGAAGGACTTCACCTCGATCATCCGCCTGACGAACAATCCGTTCTTCGTCATCGTCAAGGCCGATTCCCCATACAAGACGATCCACGACGTCGTGAATGCGGCAAAGGAAAAGCCGGGGAAGATCTCTTTCGGCAACACCGGCGTCGGCAGCTTGCCGCACTCCATCGGACTCATGATGGAGAAGGCGGCCGGGATCGACCTTAAGGATGTGCCGTTCCAGGGCGGGGCTCCGGTCATGCAGGCGCTTCTGGCCGGGCAGATCGATGTGGCGATGGGCGCCACCGAGGAGATCCAGGGCCAGATTGATGCTGGAACAATCCGCATCCTCGCAGGCAGCGGTGCCGAGCGCTCCAGCCATTATCCGGCCTTGCCGACGCTGAAGGAGCTTGGCTTCGACGTCGTCGTCACCAACATGAAGGGACTCGTCGGCCCAGCCGGCCTCCCGCCCCAGGTGGTGAAGTATCTGCACGACAAGTTCCATGCGGCGATGGACAAGGATGTCTGGCGCAAGTTCGCCGAGAAAGTCGGTGAACCGACCAACTATCAGAACGCCGCCGACTTCGCGACCGCCCAGAAAGATCAGCTCGATCGTGTCCGCGCTGCCATGAAGCCCTGACACCGACTGAGAGCAAACCGGCGCCGTTCCGGCGCCGCGTTCCAGTGCACCACGAGGCAGGCTTGCCGATGAAACGCGATGTTGTTGCGGGATCCTTCGTCGCCCTTGTTGGCGCTGTGGCCCTTCTTCTCGTCTCGCAGTTTCCGTTCGATGGTGAAGGGCCATCCAGCTCAGCCTTCTTTCCCCGCCTCGTGGCTTGGGCGATCTTGGCGGTAGGGGCTTTTATCCTACTCAGCGCCTTGCGGGCGAATGTCGCCATGCCTCGGTGGCATCTTCGCCCGATCGGGATGCTCTTGGCGGGAATACTTGCGTTCAGCCTGCTGATCAGCCCGGGCGGTCTCATCCTCGCGGCCGGCAGTTGCGCCATGCTGGGCTCTTTTTCAGCCCCGTTTCCCAGCACGAAGAAGCGGATCGCCACGGTCGCCGTTATCACGCTTTTGGCGGTCCTCGTCTTCAAGCTCCTTCTCAAGCTGAACCTGAACGTGTGGCCGGCATGGATCTCCTGAACAATCTCATCTATGGCATGAGCATCGCTCTTGCCTTCGATAACCTCGGCTACTGCCTTCTCGGGGCGACACTTGGCACCCTGATCGGCGTTCTGCCGGGCATAGGGCCGCTTGCGACTTTCGCCATCCTTCTGCCGATCTCATTCTACCTGCCAACGGTCGGCGCGATCATCATGCTCGCCGGCGTCTATTACGGCGCACAATATGGAGGATCGATCACGTCCATCCTGGTCAACATTCCGGGAGAGGCGTCCACCGTCGTGACGTGCCTCGACGGTCACAAGATGGCGCTGCAAGGACGTGCCGGCGCGGCTCTCGCCGTCGCCGCGCTCGCATCGCTTTTCGCGGGATGTGTCGTGACCGTTGTCGTTGCGGTCGCAGGTCCGACGCTCGTGAAGATCGCCCTGCTCTTCGGTCCCGAGGAGTACGTCGCCCTTTTGACCCTGGGCCTTGTGTCCTCGGTCCTGCTTTCCGGTGGATCGATAGCCAAATCCATTGCGATGGCCTTGATCGGCCTTCTTCTCAGCCTCGTAGGCATGGACGTCAATACCGGAACGGACCGCTTTACCTTCGGCATTCTGGAGCTTTCCGACGGACTGGGTTTCACAGCCGTCTCGATCGGCCTTTTCGGAATAGCCGAGATCGCCACCAGTATCGAGGAAACGGGCGGTAACGGGCGCAAGATCGAGAAGCTCAGCCGTTTGTGGCCAACGGGCGAGGATTTTCGTCGCTCAATCGCGCCTGTCCTCCGCGGGACCGGACTTGGCATCATCCTCGGAATACTACCAGGCGGCGGCGGAACGATCGCGGCGTTCGGCGCCTACAGTCTTGAGCGCAAGGTTTCTCGTCGTCCCCGCCTGTTTGGAAAGGGGGCGGTCGAAGGTGTCGCTGGACCGGAAGCGGCGAACAACGCGGCGGCGCAGGCTAATTTCATTCCGATGCTCAGTCTGGGAATCCCGCCCAACGCCATAATGGCTTTGATGCTGGGGGCGATGATCACGCATGGCATCACGCCTGGCCCTCAAGTCATGACAAAGCAGCCAGACCTCTTCTGGGGGCTGATCGCCAGCATGTGGGTCGGCAATCTGATCCTGGTGATCCTCAATCTGCCGCTCATCGGCGTTTGGGTGTCACTCTTGCGTGTCCGCTACACCTACCTTTTTCCCGGCATCCTCGTTCTCACCGCCATCGGCGCGTTCGCGGAGAGCAACCGCGTCTTCGACGTCTACATCCTCATGGCTTTCGCCTTGCTCGGGTATGGCTTGAAGAAAATGAATTTCCCCGTAGCTCCCTTGCTTCTGGGGCTGGTTCTGGGAGGCTCCTTTGACGAGCAGTTGCGTCGGGCCCTGCTTCTGTCGGACGGCGACTGGATGACCTTTATCGAGCACCCGATCGCTCTCGGCTTGTTCATATTGACCGGCTTTCTCGCCCTGCTTATCGCTATGCCGAATATCCGCCACGCGAGAGATGAAGCCCTCGCAGGCGAGGACTGACTGGCAAGCGACCAGTCGAGTTCTGAAGTCCCGGTCGTACGAAAGTGGTGCGCGCGCATGCGTGAGGAAAAGCTCAGCAGAGTGCAGAAGGAGATGGTCACACAGATCATAGACTTCATCCGGCGGGAGAATTTTCCTGCCGCCTATCACCTGACTGAAGCCCAGCTGGCCGAAGAGTTTGGCGTCTCCCGTTCACCCATTCGGGCTGCGCTTAAGGTGTTGGCGCAGGAGGGCATCGTCGTCTCTGCTGCCAACAAGGGGCACTATCTGGCGCAAGATGCCGAGGCGCTGGCCGATTTCGAACGAGACACGTCGCCGTCCGACATTGCGCTCTACGACCGCATCGCCATGGACAGGATGCGCGACGAGGTACCGGAGCAGTTCACCGAAGCCGGCTTCATGCGTCGCTACCGGGTTTCCAGGGCCCAACTCGTGAGGACTCTGACGCGCCTGACGCATGATGGTCTCGTGCGGCGAGGCAACGGACACGGTTGGGTCTTTCTTGCCGTGTTGAATTCCGAGGATGCCTATGATGCGAGCTATCGTTACCGGATCCTGATCGAGCCGGCCGGCTTGCTGGAGCCAACTTTCAAGTTGGACGAGGCCTCGCTCGAGCGCAGCCATCGTGTCCATGAACAGATCCTGAAACTCGCCGAGGCAGGAGATCTGAAGGGGCGAGATGTTTTCGATATCAACGCCGAGTTCCACGAGATGTTGGCGTCGATGTCGGGAAATCCTTTCATTCTTCAGGGCGTCCGACAACAGAACCGGCTTCGCCGGCTGAGTGAATACTACGCCTATGACGATGGCGCCCGGATCGGGAATCTTGTCCGCGAACACTTCGAAATCATAGACGCGCTCCGATCGGGGGATCGCGACTGGGCAGCAACTCTCCTTCGCCGGCACTTGGAGATCGCTCGCCGCCTTCCTCCTCCTTTTCGGAAAAGCTGAACCCGAGTGGTCCTCCCTAAGGCTTAGATAAATTAAGAAGCGGCTTGCGGTTCTCGCCCTCGAGCAAGTTCAGTTTACGCACGTCGAGCATGCGCTCGACTACAAGCTCGGCAACGGTCTCATGCCTATGCGCTGGTCCGCATGAGAAGCTGCCGCTCGTGCATTCACCTCAGGGTTCAGAGTTCAACTTGCTGGTTGCGCTGCGCCCCTCGCAACTGGAACTTTCGACGTAGTTCCGGCCTCAAGCGATGTGGGGGGAAGCTTGCTGCCGCCGACACAGCCGGCGAGGCGGACCGCATCATCGGCGAGATCGATGCTGAGCCAAAGGACGACCGGGAAGCGTCTCGATCAGTCGAATCGAGGAACGAAACAGCGAGCCGCGACGGTTTTGAGCGCCGCGGTCCTCAGGCCCGGCAGGCTTTACCGTGGGCGCAGCGGCGGCTTCGACACCTTGATGGCCAGGCAGAGAAGCGCGGCGATGATCGGCCCGGCGGCCAGGGTCAGCAGGGCGGGGGTGAAGCTCTGGGTGGTATCCCTGATCCAGCCGACGAGATAAGGGCCGGCGAAGCCGCCGATCTGTGCAAAGCCGTTGATGAAGGCGAGGCCGCCGGCCGCCGCCGCCCCGGTGAGGAACTGCGTTGGCAGGCTCCAGAACACGCCGAGCACCGCCCAGACGCCGAACGCCGCAATGCAGATCAGCACCAGCCCGATCGTCGGATTGGCCGCGAAGGCGCTGGCGGCCAGGAACACTCCGCCCAGGGCCGCCGAGAACGCGGTGTGCCACTTGCGTTCCCCGGTCCGGTCGGAGCTCCGGGCCACCACGATGAGGCCGATCGCGGCGAAGATGAAGGGAACGGCCGTGACGAGGCCGGTCTGGAAGTCGCTCAGTCCGCCAATGGATTTCACGATTTGCGGGAGCCACAGCACCACGCCGTACACCGCCATGGCGTTGAACATGTAGATCACGGTGAGCAGCCACACGCGGTAGTCGCTGAAGATCGCCCTGAAGTCGTGCGAGCCGACGGACTTCACCTCGTCATGCTCGCGATCGAGCTCGGCGATCAGCCATTTCCGCTCGTCGGGGGTGAGCCAGCGCCGGTCCTGTTCCGGCTTGTCGACGAGATAGAAGAAGGTGAAGACGCCGACGATGACGGCCGGAAGGGCCTCGAGGATGAACAGCCACTGCCAGGCGACGAGCCCGAACCAGTTGAGATCGGCCGACAGGATCCAGCCCGAAATCGGCGCGCCGATCACGCTGGAGAGAACGGTCGCGGTCATGAAGCCGGCGGTCGCCTTGGCGCGATCGCGCTGAGGGAACCAGTAGGTGAGATAGAGCAGCACGCCAGGGACGAAGCCGGCCTCGGCGAAGCCCAGCAGCAACCGCATGAAATAGTAGCTGTGCTCGCCGGTGACGAAGGCCATGCCGCCCGACACCAGTCCCCATGTGACCATGATGCGCGCGATCCAGATGCGCGGCCCCACCTTGCGCATGATCATGTTGCTGGGCACTTCGAAGAGAATATAGCCGATGAAGAAGATGCCGGCGCCGAGCCCGTAGGCGGTCTGCGACAGGCCAAGGTCCTTGTTCATGTGAAGCGCGGCGAAGCCGACGTTCACACGATCCAGGTAATTGATGATGAAGAGAAGGAAGACATAGAAGACGATACGCCAGCGCAGCTTTCCGAGCACGCTTTTGCGAATGGCGTCGTCGCCATCGACCGACAGCACTCCCGTCGCGACCGACATGAGCTCTCCTCCATGGGGTTATTTTTGGATAGACGGGTTGTTCGGGCCGGTCTCGCTGGACCGGCCCGTCGCGAACGCAGGGTCAGTAGGTGGCCCGGCCGCCCGACACGTCGAATACGGCGCCGGTGGAGAACGACGCCTCTTCGCTGGCGAGCCAGCAGACCAGCGACGAGATTTCCTCGATGGCGCCGAAGCGGCCCACCGGGATCTTCGACAGCATGAAGTCGATATGCGACTGGGTCATCTGGTCGAAGATCGCCGTGCGCACGGCCGCGGGCGTGATGCAGTTCACCCGGATGTCCGTCTTCGCCACTTCCTTGGCCAGCGACTTGGTGAAGCCGATCACGCCGGCCTTGGACGCACTGTAGGCCGAGGCGTTCGGATTGCCTTCCTTGCCGGCGATGGAGGCGATGTTGACGATCCGGCCGTAGCCCTTCGGCTCCATGGCACGGATCGCGGCCTGGTTGCAGTAGAACAGGCCGTTGAGATTGACGTCGATCACGCGTCGCCAGGCGTCGGCCGGGTATTCCGCGACGGTGGTATTGGGCCCGGTGATGCCGGCGCTGGCGACGAGGATGTCGATCCCGCCAAGCGCGGAGAGGCTGGCTTCCATCGCCTTTTCCACCGCGCTCGCGTCGGTGATGTCGAGCGCCTGGACGTCCTGCGCACCGGTCTCCGACTTCGCGGCGGCGAGAGCTTCCGCGTTCAGATCCCACAGGCTGACCTTGGCGCCTTCGGCCGCCAGCCGCCGGGCGGTGTCCAGGCCGATGCCGGAGGCGCCGCCGGTGACGATGGCCGCGCGGCCGGCGAAACGGTTGGGGAACTGCATGTGCATGGCCCTCAACCGCGCGTCCAGGCGACGACGTCCTGGCGCTGGGTTCCGAGCTTCTCGATACCGAGCGTCATGACGTCGCCGGCCTTGAGGTAGATCGGCTGCGGCTTCTTGCCCATGCCGACGCCGGGCGGCGTGCCGGTGGTGATGATGTCGCCCGGCATGAGGGTCATGAACTGGCTGACATAGCTGACGATGTTGGCGCAGGAGAAGATCATCGTGCGCGTGTTGCCGGTCTGCATGCGCACGCCGTTGACGTCGAGCCACATGTCGAGATTCTGCGGATCGCCGACCTCATCGGCGGTCACCAGCCATGGGCCGACCGGGCCGAAGGTGTCGCAGCCCTTGCCCTTGTCCCAGGTGCCGCCACGCTCGATCTGGAACCCGCGTTCGGACACGTCGTTGACCAGGCAATAGCCGGCTACATAATCCAGCGCCCGCGCTTCCTCGACATAGGAGGCGCGGGTGCCGATGACGATGCCGAGTTCGACTTCCCAGTCGCTCTTCACCGATCCCTTCGGCAGCGTCACCGGGTCGTTGGGGCCCGACAGCGAAGTGATCGCCTTGGTGAAGATGACCGGCTCGGTCGGGATGGGGAGGTTCGATTCCTCGGCGTGATCGACATAGTTCAGCCCGATGGCGATGAACTTGCCGATGCCCGCCACCGGCATACCAAGGCGAGGATCGCCTTCGACCACCGGCAGCGACGCCGGGTCGATCCCGGCGAGACGGGAGAGTTCGTCGGGAGAGAGGACGGCCGTGCCGATATCGGCCAGATGGCCCGACAGGTCGCGAATCCTGCCTTCGGCATCAAGGAGGGCCGGCTTCTCTTCGCCGATCGGTCCATAGCGTAGAAGTTTCACAGTCAATGTCCTCGGTACATGGAGACCACGGACGCCTTTGGAGACTGAAATGCCGTCATGCGGGGCGGACGCCGCGGCGCATCGCGGACATCACCGGTACATGAGGATTGCGATCGGGACCTTTGCGGCGCAAGCCGCCACGTCCCGCTTCTCCCTATGACGTCTTCTTGTTCTTAGAAATCCCATATAATGGAACTAAGTCTCTTTATGTGGGATTAGGTGATATCAGGGAAGCGATGTCAATTCGATTCTTCGCCACCTGCCCGCCATCGGCCTGAATGGCTACGGGAGCACGCAACGCGTTGTGGCCGTCGGGCCGGATGGCTAGGTTGCCATGCATCGGGACCGAGAACGTGCGCGGTACCGGGAAGAAGCATCAAGGAAGGCCGAATGTCCGATACCTCTTCCGTATCGCCGGCGCGTGGGAACACGCCCGGCCGAGCGAAAACATCCAGCGATCAGGAGGCTCCGTCGGTGTCGGGGGCCCAGACGTTGCTTCGCGGCCTCGACGTCCTTGAAGCCGTCGCGTCAGGCTGCACGGAACTGGCGACGCTCTCGCTTCGGCTCGGCATCGCCCGCACGACGACCCATCGGCTGGCTGCCGCGCTCGTGGAGCGGCGCTATCTCAATTTCGTTCCGCGCGAAGGCTACAGCCTCGGCCCCAAGCTGCTGGAACTCGGCGTTCGCGCGCAGCGCGACATGCCGCTCCGGCAGATCGCACGCGCGCATCTGGAACGCCTCGCCGAGGATACTCAGGACACCGTCCAACTCGGCATCCTGGATTCCGACGAGGTGCTCTATCTCGACAAGGTGCCGGGAAATCGCAGGTTCGACATCCGGTCCGGCGTCGGAGACCGCTACCCGATCTGGTCGACCGGTCTCGGCAAGGCGCTGGTCCTCGACATGGGCGAGGTTGGTTGGAACCGCTGCTTCGATATCGGGGCCACCGGCGCTTCACCTCCGGACGAAGCGTTGCGGCAGAACTGGCTGGAGCGGATGCGCAGCTACGCGAAGACCGGTGTGGCCTTTGACCTCGGCGAGGTGGAGAGCCAATTGCATTGCGTCGCTGCTCCGATACGCGACGCAAGCGGCGTCATCGTAGCGGCGCTGAGCGTATCGAGCTTCGGCCCTTACATGCAGCCTGCGCGGATGCAGGAACTCTCGGGCACGGTGCGTCAGACGGCCCAGGCGATCAGTCGGGAGCTCGGGTGGCACGGAAACTGACTGTGTCTTCTGCAGGTGCGTGAGTAGTCGGCCGCTAGCTACTCGCCGGGATGGATACGGTGGCCGCAGCGCTTGTCGAATGCTCGCGCACTATGGCGCAGGTGGAGGATGCTCCCCCGCGAAGATGAGGCCTGCAGTGGGGAAGCCGTAAGTCACCCAGAGGCTCGTCATCTCAATCCTTGCTGCGCAGGAATTGGAAAGCTGCCTGCGCGAGCCTGCCAATGAGCGCCGCCGGTTCGGCTATCCGAACTCGCCCATCGCGTCATGGCGCGAATCCACCGCCGTGAAGCGCTTGCGCGCGTCCGGCCCGAGGTGCTGGATCAAGCCCTCGATCAGTGCATGTGCCAGCACGAAGGCCGATGCGTGGTCGTCGGTGGCGCCGCGTGTACGGGACTGGCAGCGCAGCACGAATTCGGCGCCGAGCGTGTCGGTCATGCCGCTGTCGGTGACAATCGCCACCCGCACGCCAATCTCCCGCAGTGTTTTTGCGAGCCGCGTAGTCGCCGGCACGCGGCGGCGCATGGCGAATAGAACAGCAAGGTCGCCGGGGTGCGCATCGACGAGGCTCTCGCCGAAGGTCTCGCCAGGCCCAGGTATCAAAAACACGTTGCCGCGGACATGAGCGAGCGACCATTTGAGATAGCCGGCGAGGTGGAAGCCGTGTCGGAAGCCGTTGATCCAGACCCGCGGCGCGGTGGCCGCCGCCTCGATCAATGCCGTCCACGCCAAGGAGTCTATTCCGGCAACCGTCTTCTGCAGGTTGTTGGTCACGGTCTCGACATGGCGCGCGAGATCGTGGGGTTGCGCGCTCGCCGCCTGACCCTGCTGGCGCATCAACGCGACCGGCGAGCCGTTCTCGCTCTCCTGCCGGGCCAGCAAGCGCATTTCCTCGAAATTTCCAAAGCCCAGTCGCCGTACGAAGCGGCTGACGGCCGCGTTCGAGGTCTTGGCGAGGCCGGCGAGCTCGGAAGCCGAATAACCATGCAGTTCGCCGGGGAAATACAGGATGAGGTCGGCGACGCGGCGTTCGGCCGGCGCCATGGCCTCATATAAGGCTCGCACCCGCCCGATCAGCGACGCGTCCGTCGTGACTTCTCCCCCGATTTCGTCCGCCACGAGCACCTCTGCCTCTTTCTTCATCAGTCCTGCAAATAAAATCATCTTTTCAGAAAAAAGCAATTATGAAATCATATTTTCAATCACAGCAGTCCTTGGTGCCTCATGTCATTCGAAGTGGATTTGAACGGGAAGACAACCCTCCCGCTCACTAGCGTTGAAAATCACGTCATCCCGCCGCAGCGCGGCTGGGCGGGCCGGGTAAAGGCCGGCCAGTACATCCGCCTGACCGACCCGCGCGGGCGCCAGTGCGGCGACTTCTGGGCCTTCAACGCGGAGAATCTGGACGAGCACCTCTCGGCCATGCACACGCGGGTCTGGGTCAACAAGCTCTGCCCGGTGCCCGGCGAGAGCTTCCACAGCAATCACCGCCGGCCGATCTTGCAGATGGTCGCCGATACCTGCGGCGTGCACGACCTGCTCACCGCCTCGTGCGATCCGCACCGCTACCGCCTCTATGGTCTGCAGCAGGAGCACCGTTCCTGCGAGGGCAATCTGCGCGAGGTGATGACGCCCTATTTCGGGCTGAGGCACTTCTATGTGCCGCAGCCGTTCAACGTCTTCGCCAATGTGCCGATCGGTGAGGACGGCACGGTGCTGAACGGGCCCGCGCCCTCCAAGCCCGGCGACTACATCGTGCTGAAGGCGTGGATCGACGTGATCGTCGCCATCTCGGCCTGTCCGCAGGAATTCAATCCGATCACCGGCTGGTACCCGACCGAGATGCTGGTCGACATCATGGAACCGGAGGCGGCCCATGGCTGAGTCCGTGCTGCGTGTCGCCGGCGGCCATGGCGGCGCTTTTGCGGTCAAGGCGGGGGACCTGTTCGCCCTGGTGGACCTCGAAGGGCAGCAGGCGATCGACTTCGTCGCCTTCAACGCCGCCGATCTCGCCGAGACCCTGTCCAGCGTCGAGACGCGGCGGGCGACCGGCTCCCTCTACATCACGACCGGCGCGGTGCTGGTCTCCAGCCGCGGCCGGCCGATGATCGAGATGGTCGAGGACACCATCGGCACGCACGACTACACCGTGCCGGCCTGCGACGCGAGCCGCTTCGCCGTGGACTTCGACGCCGCCGGCCATCGCAACTGCCTCGACAACATGTTCGAGCCGTTGCGCGCCTTCGGCGTCACCACGCCGCTCGCCCTGCCGGAGCCGTTCAATTTCTTCCAGAACAGCCCGGTGGTCGAGGATGGCCGCACGGCCGTGGTCGACCCACCGAGCCGGGCTGGCGACCGCATCGTGCTGCGGGCGCTTATGGATCTCGTCTGCGCGGTCTCTTCCTGTCCGCAGGACATCATTCCCGGCAACGGCCTGCGCCCGACCCCGGTCGAGGTCCGCTATCCGGGAGGAGTCTCCTGATGCCGCTCCTGATGATCAACGCCGAAGCCGGCCCGCTCCCGCCCGAAAGCGACATCACGGTGCCTGGTGGCGAGGTCCACGCGGTCAAGGTGGCGCGCGGCCAGATGCTGTCCGTCACCGATATCGAGGGCGGCCAGCCGGCCGCCTTGTTCGCCGTCACCGATGCCGATCCCGCGCTGTTCCTCTCGCCGCACCACACGAGGGTGTTCTCCAACTCGTTTGCGCTGCGGCTCGGCATGCGGCTCGTCACCAACAAGCGCCGGCCGCTGATGGTGCTCGGGATCTCGGCGCCTCATCTCGCACACGACCTGCTGATGCCGATGATCGAGGGCGAGAGCGCGGGTGCCGATGCGCTCAAGGCGCGCGTCGCGACCGAATTGAAAGCCGCCGGTGGAAGGCTGGAGACGGTGGCGGACCCCGTGAACCTCTTCCTGTCGGTCACCATCGGTCGGGACGGCAGCCTGACGCCGGCGGGCGTGTCCTCGACGGCCGGAGACATCGTCGCCTTCCGCGTCGTGCGCGACATCACCATCGCCGTCGCCGCGCCGAAGGCGGACCCCCGCCTATGGCAGCGCTCCGGACCGGGACCGCTGCGCCTGCAAGTGCGTAACGAACTCGACGGAATCGTCGGCCTTCCAAACAGGGGATAGTCATGAATCTCAAGTCTCTGGGAATTCTCGCGCTTGCCGCCGTCCTCGGCGCGAGCGCCGCGGTGCCGGCCGGCGCCGCCTCGCTGAAGGATGTCAAGGCGAAGGGTACGTTGGTGGTGGGCATCGACCCGACCTTCTCGCCCTTCGAATTCACGGACTCGACCGGCAAGATCGTCGGCTACGACCCCGAGATCATCGAGGCGGCGGCGAAGAATCTCGGCCTCAAGGTCGAGTACAAGGTGATGCCGTTCAGCGGCATCCTGCCCGCGCTGATCGCCGGCGGCTTTGACATCACCCCCACGCTCAACGTCACCGCCGAGCGGGCCAAGCGCATCGACTACGTGGTCCCGACCGCGACCTCGACCAACGCCGTGCTGGCGATCAAGGGCGGCAAGGTCGCGTCCGCGGATATCGGGGCGCTGTCCGGCCTGACCTGCGCGGTCAAGCAGACCACCCAGCCCGAGCAGATGATGCAGAAGCTCAACAAGGAGCTGGAGGCGAGCGGGAAGAAGCCGGTCGAACTGCTCGGCTTCGAGACCATCGACCAGACCATCGTTGCCCTCGCCGATGGGCGCGCCCAGTGCGTGGTCGACGACAAGTCGGTGCTCGTCGAGGCGGTCGGCAAGCGCAAGGACCTTGCGCTCGTCGTGGTCGGCGATATCGGCGGCTCGACCCCGATCGGCTGGGGCGTCAACAAGGCCGATGCCGACCTGACCGCGGCTCTGTCCGCCGAAGTCGCCAAGCTGAAGGCGGACGGCACGATCAAGAAGCTGCAAGACAAGTACTTCGGCTACACGATGGAATTGCCGGAAAAGGACTTCATTCCGGCGCAGTGAGTCGCGCCCGACCGTCGGATGTGTGACGTGGCGCAGCGGAAGGAGCGGGCATGTTCAAGGGCGACCTCTTCCTTGAGGCTATCGGGCCCGTTGCAAGCGCTGCGCTCGTCACCGTCCAGCTCACGCTCGCCGCCGGCGCCATCAGCCTCCTCGCCGGCGCGCTCGCCGCGTCGGCGCAGGTCGGCGGGGGGTTCTTCGGCGCTTTCGTCAGCCGCGCCTATGTGAGCCTCATGCGCGGCACGCCGCTCTACGTCCAGCTGCTGGTCGTCTATTTCGGCCTCGCCTTCGCCGGCCTGTCAGGGCAGGCGTTCCTGGCGGCGGCCCTCGCCATCGGCATCAATTCGGGGGCCTATTCCGCCGAGATCCTGCGCGGGGCCATCGCCGCCATTCCGCCCGGCCAGATCGAGGCGGCGCAGGCTATCGGCATGAGCCGGTGGCGCATCTGGCAGCGCGTGGTGCTGCCGCAGGCCTTCATCTCGAGCCTGCCGCCGCTCACGGCGGAGCTGACCATCGTGCTGAAGTCCACGCCGCTCGCCTCGGTCGTTGCGGTGACCGAGATGACCTACACGGGCGTTTTGATCCAGGCGCGCAATTTCTCGGCGATCGAAGTCTTCGCTGTGGTGGCCGTCGGCTACATCGCGCTGGCGCAGGTTCTGCTGCGCGGCTCGCGTTCGCTGGAGCGCCGCTTCCGCCTGCTGCGGGGGTGATCCGATGCACGATACGCTCGCCGTCTTCATCGAATACGGCCCGCAGTTCCTGGACGGGCTCGCGGAGACCATTTGGCTGACGCTGCTCGGGGCGCTTTGCGCGCTGGCGGCCGCGGTGGTCCTGCAGGCCGCCGCCGCGAGCCCCTGGCGGCCGCTACGCGCATTGGTCCGGCTCTATACCGAGCTGATCCTCGGCCTCCCGATCCTGGTGCTGCTCTACGGCATCTATTTCGTCGCGCCGAGCTTCGGGCTGCGGCTTTCGGCGGTCGCGGCGGGCATTCTGACGCTGACGCTCTATTATTCGCCCTACATGGCCGAAGCCATCCGCGCCGCGATCGCGGCCATACCGGCCGGGCAGGTCGAGGCCGGGAACGCCATCGGCTTCGGATGGTTCGCGGTCGCCCGGCGCATCGTGCTGCCGCAGGCGGCGGCGATCGCGCTGCCGGCGCTGGTCGGCCTGCTGATCGGCCTCGCCAAGGACACCGCTATCCTGTCCATCATCTCGGTGAAGGAGCTTTCCTACATCACCAAGCAGGTGGTCTCGCGTACCTTCATGCCCTTCGAGGTCTGGGCCGGCGTGGCGCTGATCTACTGGGTCTGCCTGACCGCGCTCGAAGTCGCCATGCGCCGGCTCGAGCGCCATCTTACACGCCATCGGAGGGCCGTATCATGATCGGCGATGCAGGCGCGGCGACGCCGCTGATCCGGGCCGACGCCATCTCGAAGATGTTCGCCGACCGCTGGGTGGTGGATCGGGTGTCCTTCGAGGTGGCGCGCGGCGAGGTGGTGTGCGTGCTCGGGCCGTCGGGCTCGGGCAAGTCCACCATGCTGCGCTGCCTCAACTGGCTGGCACCGCCGACCGCCGGCGCGATTTATCTCGCGGGCGAGCGGCTCGGCGTCCATGACGTGGCCGGCGTCGAGAAGCCCCTCCCGACCAGGCTTGTGCGCGCCCAGCGTGCCCGCTTCGGCATGGTGTTCCAGCAATTCAACCTCTGGCCACACCGCACCGCGCTCCAGAACGTGATGGAGGGCCTCATCATAGTGCGCGGGCTCGCGCGAGGCGAGGCGGAGGCCAGGGCTGAGGCGGTGCTGTCGCGCGTCGGCCTCGCCGCCCGGCAGGATGCCTATCCCGCCCAGCTGTCAGGCGGGCAGCAGCAGCGTGTCGCGATCGCCCGCGCGCTCGCGATGGAGCCCGAGATCCTGCTGTTTGACGAGCCGACTTCGGCGCTCGATCCCGAGCTGGTCGGCGAGGTCCTGGCGGTGATGCGCGATCTCGCCGCGCGCGACGTGACCATGATCGTCGTCACTCACGAGATGGGTTTCGCACGCGAGGTCGCCGACCGCGTTCTGTTCATGGACGAGGGCCGGCTTGTCGAAGAGGCGCCCCCCGGACAGTTCTTCTCCGCACCAAGCTCGGCCCGCGCACAGCGCTTTCTGGATCGATTGCTGGCGCAGAACGGCAGGTGAGAGTTCTTCGCAGACTTCGTGAGGATCTGGTTTGGATCACTCCGGCCAGGGACGCGCGCACTGCAATGAGTTCCGGCTTCGTCGAAAGCCTGCAGATATCGCGCTGCGATACATCGCAGCCGATGGAACCCTGGAAGTCTTTCCCTTCGAACAGTTGCGCGCACGTCGGCAAACGCTCGCGGGCGAGCGGGTCGAATACAAGCCGGTTCTGCGTGGAGCCGACGATCTATCGTCCATGATGTCGACCTCCAGCACGACCGGCGGCCTATTCGCTCAAGCGGCGCTGGATGTACGTACCCCGAGGAGGGAAGCAGCGGGTCCATCCCACGAGGGAGGTCATCAGTATTGCCAGTCGCACAGTATATGAACCCGGATCAGTGCCGAGATAGCTTCCTTGCCAGGCGGCTCATGGCCTCGTCGATCTCCGCGTCCGACAAGGCGGTGTAGCCGACGACGAGGGATCGCTCGGTGAAACGCTTGCGATTACCCTGCTCATAGGCGGCTGCGGCGGAGAGAGGGTAGAGGCCGACGTCGCAGAGCGCTGCGAACTGCTGGACATCGGCTGGCTGCGGCATCCCGGGCGGCAGGGTCCACATCATATGCATTCCGCCTTCGCCCCCGGACAGAAGGCTCTCCGGAAAATGGCGCGCGACCGCTTCGGTCAAGGCGTCCCTGCTCGACATGTAGGAGCGCCGGATACGGCGAAGATGCCGGATAAAAGCCCCCTCGTTCAGGAAGTCGGCGATTACCGCCTGCTCAAGCCAGGGTGCGCCGTTATCAAGCAGGGATTTCACGATGCGGGCCTGATCGAGGAGATGGCGCGGAAGAACGGCATAGCCGATCCGGATGCTCGCTCCGATCGATTTGGAGAAGGTCCCGAGGTAGATGACGGCCCCCCTTCGATCCAGACCGGCGAGCGCGGTGAGCGGCGGGCCGTCATAACGGAAGTCGCTGTCGTAATCGTCCTCGATGACATAGGCACCGGTCCGATAGGCCCAGTCGAGCAGATGCAGCCTCCGGTCGAGGCTCATCGTGTAGCCGGTTGGAAATTGATGGGACGGCGTCACATAGACCAGGCTGCCGCCGAAATCCTCAAGTTGCGAGACTATGAGCCCGAACTCATCGACCTCGATGGGGCGCAGACGGGCTCCGTAGCTGTTGAAAAGAAAAGCGGCCCCCTGATAGGCGGGATTTTCGATCGCGACGCTCGACTGGTCGCGGCCACTCAGGAAGACGCGGGCGAGGAGATTGAGCGCTCCCTGGATACCGGAGGTGACGATGATCTGGTCCGCATGCGCCTCGATCCCGCGCGTCGCCCTGAGATGGTTTGCGATAGCCTCGCGCAGCGCGGGAAGCCCCCGTGGGTCGCCATATTCCGTCTGCGTGCCGCGTGCATAGGAGAGATGCCTGGCGACGGAACGTTTCCAAAAGCTGGTCGGAAAGCTGTCCGGATGCGGGCGGCCCACGAAGAAATCGAATTTCGGGCGCTGCGCCCGGTCCGTCCATAGCATCGGCGCTCGCCCCGTGAACGAAGGATTGGCGCCGAGCCGGACGCGCTGCCCCTTTCCGATCGAGGCTGTCTGGCGACTTCGGACCAGAACAGCCGCGTCGGGGAGCCGATCATTGACGAATATTCCGGATTTGGGCCGTGCCGCGATGTAGTCCTCGGCTGCCAGCCGGTCGTAGGCGAGCGTGACGGTATTGCGTGCGATGTAGAGTTGGTCGGCGAGGTTGCGGCTGGATGGCAGTCTGTCACCCGCCTTGAGCGACCCGGAAAGGATCAGCTGCCGGAGAGTTTCATAGAGCTGCGTCTGTAATGGCCGGCCATCGGAACGATCCACATCGATTAGCAGTTCCATTCCGCCCTCGGATGAGGTGTGAGCGGGTGCTCAATCTGGCACCATAAAATTTCCAAGTGCTGGCACTATGAAGCAACCAGATGGGGCCTAACCTGGCTGCGCTTGTCAATTGGATTGCGCCGGGGAGCGCGAGGGGAGCAAGAAATGTCCATTTATCTCAGCATGCAACGCGTAAGGTTTTCGAGCCCGGACGGTTACGAAAAATTCAAGGTGATCTTCGCCGACACCCGCAACCACCTCATGAAGATGCCAGGCTTTCTGCACCTCACCTGGTGGGTGCATCCGGAAGATCCGGACTGGTTCAACGAAGTCAGCTTCTGGATCAGCCGTCAGTCTCTGCGGGACTGGCACATGAACATCTACCACAAATACGCCAAGGAATGGGCCGCGCGCGGCGCCATCATGGAAGACATCATCACCAACTTCGAATTGACCAATACGCGGCTGTTGCGCGTGTGTCCCTGCTGCGGCCTCGTCGAGGACAAGCCTTATGAGTTGCAGGAGGAGCAGAAGACGCTTGCCGAACCCTGTCCGCAGTGTCAGTTCAACTTCCCCGTGATGCCGGCGACGCCGAGCAGCTTCGCGGTCTTCAAGGACATTCCGAAGTGCGAGGCCATTCCCGAGATCCCGCAAGTCGAACGCCTGTCCGGAGAATAGGCGGGTCTCCGACACCCTCTCGAAGGAATCCTCGCGAGACGGTCGACGCAGCCGCGCCGACGGTCGAGCGCCTTCTCGCCGCCGGCGTCGTCATGCGTTGCTGGATGACGATGCCGGATCCGCCCATACCGGTGTTACCAACTGGCCCCTATGGTGGGGACACGCAATCCTTGGAATTCGGTCTATTCTTGCGGTGGTCCGTCGTGCTCTGGCGAAACCGTTATTCGTGGCGATGAAGCGCTCCAGCATCGGCACGATCAGCGTCCAGCTCGGCGTCGGCCGCTCAACGGTGCGCGAGGCATTGCGGGTGCTCGGGCATCTGGGCCTCGTGCAGTCGCGCAGCGGGCTCGGCACGTTCGTGGTAGGCCGGGAGCTGGCGGTTCGTGGATCGGCCTCCGTGGGAGAGGCGGAGGCGCTGGTCCAGTTCTTCGAGTTCCGCCGGGCCGTGGAGCCGGCTGCGGCGCGTCTCGCGGCTCAGAACCGGACGCTGGCGGCGCTTGCAGCTATCGAGCTGGCTTGGCAGGCTTGCTATGAAGCTGCACAAAATAGCAGCGTCGAGGAATTCACGGCCCTCGACCACAGCTTCCATCTCTCCATTTTCGAGGCTGGGGAGAACCACTTTCTGATCGATGTCTATCGCTCCACCCGGCCGGATTTCATCAAGTATGTAGGGATGGTTCTGGCCCTGGGTCCGCTCACCCGCATGATGCGTTTCCACGACAACCTGATCCAGGCGATCCGCGACCAGGATCCCGTGGCGGCCGTTCAGGCGGTGGAGGAGAATTTTGTGGATACGGATGTCCGTCAGAAGATGATGATGCTGCAGAATCTTGGGGCCCATCACCCCGCACCGACGGACCGCTGAGGACCCGGTGGATGGTCGCAACGCTCCTTTGGCCAGGCTGCAGCCGCTTCGCGCCCCTTCGACATGGCGTTCCTCAAGCCGTCATCGGCGAGATTTGTACAGCGTTCTTCCGGCTCGCGACGCAGCTCGGCGATGCGGGCGGTCTTCTTCAAGGTGCCGCGGTCATAGGAGCGGGTGGTGCTGACGTGGCTATGACCGGTCGCGGGTGATCTCCGGCAGGTCGAAACTCTTCCAGTCCGGCACTTCGGAGACCTCGGGAAACTCGACGCCGACCGGGCGCGTGGCGTCGATGCCGACCGTGGAGGAATAGCCGCCGTCCGTATAGGGATCGAGCGGCGCCGTGGCGGTGCGGTCGACGACGAACACGTCCTCGCGCGGCTTCACCCGGAACGACATCGCCCATTCGACCTCGGACGACCTGCGGATGTCGATGTCGGGGTCGACCACCACCACCCATTTCGGGTGGAGGTTCGAGGCCATGGCCGCGAGGATCGCATGGCGCGCCTCGCCCTCGTAGCGGGGCGTCATGGCGATCACGACATAGGTTTGCACGCCGCCCGAACTGGTGATCGCGATGTCGGAGATGGTGGGGAACTGCGCCTTCATCTGGCGCAGGATCGAGGCCTCGAACGGGATCTGCTTGAGGACGTGGTTCTCGGTGATCGGCTTGCCGGTGAGCAGGCCCTGGAAGATCGCATCCTTGCGATGGGTGATCGCCGTCACCTTGGCGGTGGGCTTGGGCGAGGCGGGCGTGTAGTAGCCGGTATATTCGCCGAGCGGGCCTTCCACGCGCTGATCGTCGGAATCCACCACGAACTCGATGACGAACTCGGCATGCGCCGGCACCTTGAGCGGGCTGGTCACCGCCTTGGCCAGTTCGACGGGTGCGCCGCGCAGCCCGCCGGCGACGAACCAGTCATTGGTGGCGTCGCCGGACTGGACCTGGCAGGCGAAGATCGTCATCGGATCGACGCCGATGACGATGGCGCCGTGCAGGGGCACCTTGCGCTCGATCGCCTTCGCCATGTTCTTGCCGAAGCGGTGATTGGAGGCGGAAAACACCCCCAGCACTTTCGAATCGTGAAGCTGGAAACGATAGTTGCCGATGTCCGGGATTCCGGTGTCCGGGTCTTCCGAGACCACGATGCCGGCGGTGATGTAGGGCCCACCATCCTTCGGACTGTAAGTCGGCACAGGAAGTCTGGTGAGGTCGATGTCGTCGCCGGTAAGCACGACTTCCTGGCAGGGTGCCGGCCCGTCGAGGTCGACGGGGCCGATGGGATTGTCGATGGCCTTGGTCACACGTTCGTGAATGGTCTCGTCGGTAGCTTCGAAGGCGATGAGGGCGCGGCGGCGATTGCCGTAGAGCCCGCCGACCAGCGGGAATTGAGTGCCGGTGTCCTTGAACATCAGCGCCGGACCGTCGAGCGCGCTGGTCTTGGCGAGCGCCTTGGCGACGTCATACTGCAGGGCAATGGGCCGGGCAATGTCGACGAGTTCGCCGGACTGCCGTAACGTCGAGAGGAAAGCTCGCAGGTCCTTGTAAGGCATGTTCCACTGTCCTCGCTGCCCGCAGGGGCGTGATTAATGCGCAGCTTTCCTTTCGAGGTAAAGACGCAGGATGTCCGGGCCGCGCTGCGTGTCGGCGTCTCGGTGGGCGTGCCGCTGTGGGCGCTCTACGCATCCGGACATATTCATTTTGCCGTCTATGCGGCCTTCGGCGCGCTGACCTCGCTCTATGGACACAGCGAGAGCGTCGAGCGACGCGTCGAGACGCAGGTCGTGGCCGGCGCCGCGCTGGTCGCCACCCTCGCCGCGGCGGCGCTCTACTCGGCGGCACAGGGGCCGCAATGGCTGCTGCCGGTCATGCTCGCGCTCGTGGTCATAGGGGCGGGAACGCTCGGAACCATCATGCGGTGGGTGCCGCGCGGCGAGATCTTCTTCATTCTGGTGCTCCTGGTCGTCGCCGGCATCCCGCTAACGGCCGACGAGATACTGCCGGTCATCGCCGTCGGCGCGGGCGGGGCCGGGTTCTCGATCCTGCTCACCCTGCTGGAGCGGGGCGGCACGGGCGGCGCACAGCCCCTTGCGCGCGGCGTGCGCCTGAGGATGCAGGCCGGCTCGGCCACCCTCGACCGGACCCGCCATGCGATCGCGATCACCATCGCTGCAATGGCGGCGACGGGCGCTTGGTTGCTCGCGTTGGCCCTCGACATCGGCCATCCCTTCTGGGCTCCGATCGCGGTGGCGGCGCTGATGCCGGCGCTCACCCCCACCGACGCCATGCGCCGGGCGATCTATTTGCTGCTGGGTACGCTCGGCGGCGTCTGTCTCGGGGCGATCCTGTTCGCGCAGGATCCCGGCCCGCTCGCGCTGATCATCGTCATCGGGCTCTGCCAGGCGGTGGCGGAACTGTTCATGGTCCGCAACTACGCATTGGCGCTGGTCTTCATCACGCCGCTGGCCATCGGCATGAGCAATCTCGGTCGCAACCTCCCATGGTCTCCCCTGCTGGTCGAACGGCTGGTCGAGGCGGGGCTCGGAGCGGCCGTGGCCCTGGTGGCGATCCTGGTCGGCAGCCGGCTCCTCGCGGTGCTCTCCGCCCCGTGCGTCGAGAGCGAGGCCTGACGCATGCGCCACGGGTTGCGACGCGGCTGGGTTGCTTGCATCGCGCGCGACATTCGGCTCAGTATCACGCAACGCCAAGGGAGGGCCAAATGGCCGGTGCACATTCGCTGAAGCACGAAATCTTCATTTCGGCCGACACAGAAAAGGTCAGAAAAGCGCTGAGCACCGCCGAAGGCCTGCGAGGATGGAATACTCCGCATGTCGAGGGAAGCGGCGACGTCGGAACGCTTTGGAATTTGAAGTATTCTGGCCGGCCGGAATTCTCCTGGCGTATCGACCAGGACAACCCGGAAGATATCCTGTGGACCTGCACCAAGGGGCCGGGCGATGCCGTCGGCACCACGGCGACCTTCACCTTCGCCTCGACGCCTGACGGACGGACCCGGGTGCGCGTCACCCATGGCGGCTGGCCGCACGACGAGGCCAACTTCATCAAGTGCAACACCATCTGGGGCGCGCTGGTGCACCACCTGCGCGAATACGTGGAATCCGGCGTCTCCGACCCGGCGTTCGCCTGAAAATCCGTCCCGGAGCTCTCCCCCATGCCGTCGCAGCAGTCGCTTCCGGATTTCGTCCGGGCCATGGACGATGCCGGGTTCCTCGTCCGCATCACCGATGAAATCCGCGTCGACCAGATCCCCGTCACGCTCGAGGCCAATCCGACCAAGGCCGTCCTGATCGAGAAGATCAAGGATTGCGAGTTCTCGGTCCTCGCCAATGCCTATTCCAACCAGGACATGTACGCCTGGGCCATGGAATGCGACAGGACGCAGACTGGCCGGCGGATGGTCGAGCAGGCCAAGTCGCGCGTGAAATGGGAGGTCGTCGACACCGCCCCCTGCAAGGAGGTCATCCTGAAGGGCGAGGAGGTCGACCTGACGCGGCTGCCTTTGTTCCTGCATCACGACCGCGACGGCCACGCCTATACCAACGACAACCTGTTCATCAGCAAGCATCCCGACACGGGTGTCTATGACTGGGGCATCTACCGTTCGATGTTCCGCTCGAAGAACGAGAAGTCGGTCGACATGACCTGCACCTCGCACCGCCAGCGCATCCATGCGATGGCCGCGGCGGCGAAGGGGCAGAACCTGGAAGTCGCCATGGTCATCGGCGGGCCGACCCTCGACAAGATCTCGGCGCTGGTCGGCGTGCCCGGCGACACCGACGATTTCGAGGTGCTCGGCGGCTTCTACGGTGCGCCGGCGAAGATGGTGAAGTGCGAGACCATCGACGTGATGGTGCCGGCCAATGCCGAGCTGGTGCTGGAATGCGAGCTGATGGCGAGCGAGGGGCTGAACTTCGACGAAGGTCCCTATGGCGAGTTCACCGGCATGTATGGCGGCGGGATGAAGCACAACTATCGCCTCAAGGTGAAGGCGATGACCTACCGCAAAAACCCGATCTACCAGCACTGCACCATTGGCGGCATGCACCCCTGGTACACCGACAACATGCTGCAGCTCCCCGCCATCGAGGCCGATCTCTATGGCGCGCTGCGCCTTGCCGGCATCGACGTGGTGGAAGTGCGCAGCCCCGCCGGCGGGCTGTCGAACATCGCCTATGCCAAGATCCGCCCGCTCGGCGCGGGCGATGCCAAGCAGGCGCTGGGGCTGATGCTCACCTGCTCCAAGCAGGGCCTGCCCAAGGTGGCGATGGTGTTCAACGACGACGTCGACATCTGGGACGACCAGGCGGTGCTCGCTGCCATGGCGTTCCGCTACATGCCCGACCGCGACACCGTCATGCTCAAGGACTGCAACACAATGACGGTCGATCCCAAATGCGCCGAGCCCGGCGTCGCCTCCAAGATCGGCATGGACTGCACCAAGCCGATGGGTGCCGGCTGGAACCCTGACGAGTTCATCAAGAGCGCGGTGACCGATCTCGGCGATCCGCCGGCGGACCTCGTGCCGATGAGCGAAGAGGAGATCGCCCGCGAGATGGAGGTCTTCATCGGCGCGGAACCCCGCGCCTGGCTCGACATCCTCAAGCATTTCCATGGCCAGCCCTACAAGCTGATCTACGGCGCCTTCGGCAGCCTGCGCCACAAGCTCGGCCGCATGAACGACGCGCCGTGGTACCGCTACACGCTGTCCGACCGGCCTTTCGCCTTCGAGGCGCGGCCGGCGGCGCTGTCCAATTTCGATCCCCGGCATGTAGGCTCGACGTCGGCATGACGGCGCGGGGAGCCTGACAATGGGGAACGCACCCCGGCGCATGGTGGTGGGAATCACCGGCGCTACCGGCATCGTCTACGGCGTGCGGCTGCTGAAGGCGCTGCGCCAGCTCGAGATCGAGAGCCATCTCGTCGTCTCGAAGGCGGGCGAGATGACACGCGCCTATGAGACCGAGATGTCGTCCGAGGAGCTGCGCAGCCTCGCCGATGTCGTCTATTCGCCAAGCGACATCGCCGCACCGATCTCCAGCGGCTCGTTCCGCACCATGGGCATGATCGTGGCGCCCTGCTCGGTGCGCAGCATGAGCGACATCGCGCATGGCGTGACCTCCGGCCTCATCAGCCGCGCGGCCGACGTCTGCCTGAAGGAGCGCCGCCGGCTCGTGCTGATGCTGCGCGAGACGCCGCTGCATGCCGGGCATCTGAAGAGCATGCTCGCGATCACCGAGATGGGCGGCATCATCGCCCCGCCGGTTCCGGCCTTCTATGCCCGCCCGCAGTCGCTGGACGACATGGTCACCCACACGATCGGCCGGGTCCTCGACCTGTTCGATCTCGATCTCAAGGCCTTCCCCCGCTGGGGCGAGGGGGACGACGTGCCGACGCAAGAGACGGCGCCGCTGACACCCGGCCAGTAGGCGTCCGGAACCGGGCAGCCCGTCCGGCGTCGCGCCGGCGAACGGTCGTTCAAGCCGCGACGCCGCTGCCGAGACTCTTGCCGCGCTCCCACAGCACGTCGGCGCGACCATCCGCGCGGTTCTCGATGCGCGAGACCACGAACAGCAGATCGGACAGCCGATTGAGATAGGACAGGCCGAAGTTCTCGGGCGGCGACGCTGGGCCGCCGGGCTCGCTCGTCAGCCCCTGCGCGGTGCTTTCGATCTGGGTGAGGCTGAACAGCCGGCGCTCGGCCCGCCGGCACACCGTGCGGGCGACGTGCGTGAAGGCGGATGCCGGCGCCCCGCCGGGCAATATGAACTCCTCGAGCATGCCCAGCCCGGCATTCATCTGCTCGAAGCTCGCCTCGATGCGCGACAGGTGCGCCCGCGACAGGAGCGGCGTGCCGGGCACGCTGATCTGCGCGCCGAGATCGAACAGATCGTGCTGCACCAGCGTGAAGACCTCCCGCGTGGCCGGCGAACTCGACAGCGCGACCAAAACGCCGATCCAGCTGTTCAGCTCGTCGATGGCGCCCAGCGTCTCGATCGGCGGGCTGTCCTTGTCGACCCTCAAGCCGGAGCCGAGGCCGGTCTGGCCCTGGTCACCGGTGCGGGTGACGATCCGCGATAGGCGATGTCCCATTCGACCCTCCCTGTCCTGCCGGGCGATCCTGCGCGGCGCGATAGGCCGCTCCATAGCCGCGATATTGATCGACGATGTCCTGCATGGCGGCGCGCCGGACGTCGTTGAGCCGGGCGAACGGACGCGCTGGACGCCCGCCCCAGAGCCAGCCGCCTTCGAGCTGCTGCTGCGGGGTCGTCGTGGACCCGGCGGCCAGCAGCACGTCGTCGTCAACGACGGTGTCGGCTGCGAGATCGCTGCCGATGCCGATCAGCGCATGCGCGCCGATCCGGCCCGCGCGTATCTGCACGTTGTGGCCGATGGTGGTGCCCGGACCGATGACGACCTCGCCTTCGGAGGCATCGATGCGGGTGTTGTCCTGGACGTTGGTGTTCGTGCCGATGGCGATGGGGGATTGCGCCGCATCCAGCCGGCAGCCGAACAGGATGCTGACGCCGGCCGCCAGGTCGACCCGGCCGGCGAGGCGCGCGGTCCTTGCGACGAAGACGTCGGCCGGAAATCCGCGGGTGTCGGGCGCCACGTCGGTGGCCGCCGTGAAGAGGGAAGGGGCCACGGCTTCATGGAGGAGCCGCGCCCGCTGTTCCAGCTCGCCCGGCACCAGTTCCCGGACCGCCTTGGCCGGGCTACCGGAATAGGCGAAACCGCTGTTCAGGGTCGAGCGCGGGAAGACGGTGGACCCGGCCTCGATGAGGACGCCGTTCTCCACGACGGAGCCGTCGAGCACCACCACGCCGTCCTCGATCACGCAGTCATTGCCGACCGTGCAGGCGTGGACGACGGCGTCGCACCCCACAGCCACCCTGTCGCCGATAATCGCGGGATAGACCTCGTGGGCGATATGGACGGTCGACATATCCCCGAGATGGAAATCGTCGCCGATCCGCACGAAATGCCCGTCGGCGCGGATGACGGTTCCCGCGCCGAGCGAGGCCCGCGCCCCGAGCGTCACCCTGCCGAGAACGCTCGCGTCAGTGCCGCACAATAGCGGCTCGCTGGCGAAGCGGGGCCAGGTTCCGTCGAAGGGAAGGATGAAGGGGGTGACGTGAGTGAGTGCGCTCGCCATGGGAAGACTCAGAACACCGGCGTTTCGCGATAGGTGCCCCACACGCCCTTCAGCGTCTCGATGATGTCGCCCATCGTCGCCCCGGCGCGGACCAGCTCGATCGTGATCGGCATGATGTTCTGGGAGGGGTCCCTCGCCGTCTGCACGAGCTGCTGCAGCAGCAGGTCGAACTTCACCGCGTCGCGCTCGCGGCGCACGCGCTGGGTCCGGGCGATCTGGCGGGCCGCCGTCGTCTGGTCGTAGGGGTGCGTATGGATGACGGGGTCCGGCGTGTCGTCGACGAAGCAGTTGACGCCGATCACGGGCTTCCCGCCGGACTGCTTGCGCAGGGCGGTCTCATAGGCGAAGTCGGCGATGTGGCGCTGGAACCAGCCTTCCTGGATGAGCTTGAGCGTGCCGCCGCGCTCCTCGATCTCCTCCAGGATGTCGAAGATCCGCTTCTCATATTCGGTGGTCAGCGACTCCACGTAATAGGAGCCGCCCAGCGGATCGACGACCTGCGTGACGTTGGTCTCCTCGGCGATCACCTGCTGGGTGCGCAGCGCCATGCGCATCGCATCCTCGGTAGGGATCGCGAAGGCCTCGTCATAGCCGTTGGTGTGCAGCGACTGGGTGCCGCCCAGCGCGGCGGCGAGCGCCTGCATGGCGGTGCGCACGACATTGACCATGTATTGTGGCTTGGTCAGCGAGGCCGCCGCGGTCTGGCAATGGAAGCGCAGGCGCATGGATTCCGGGTTCTGCGCCCCGAAACGCTCCTTCATGATCTTGGCGTAGCAGCGCCGCAGGGCGCGGAACTTGGCGATCTCTTCGAAGAAGTCCGCCTGGCAGACGAAGAAGAAGGCGAGCCGGGGGGCGAACTCATCCACCTGCATGCCGGTCTTGAGCACTTCCTCGACGTAGACGATCAGGTTGGCGAGGGTGAAGGCGGCCTCGTGCAGCGGCGAGGAGCCGGCCTCCGAGATGTGGTAGCCCGAGATGTTGATCGGGTTGTACCGCTTCATGTTCCGGGCGCAGTAGGTGATGCAGTCGCGGACGATGCGCACCGACGGCTCGATGGGAAAGACGTATTCCTTCTGCGCCATGTACTCCTTGAGGATGTCCGCCTGGATCGTCCCCGAGAGCTTGTTGAGGTCGTAGCCGCGCTTCTCGGCGAGCACGATGTACATGGCGAGCAGGATCCAGGCCGACGGATTGATCGTCATGGAGACGGAGATCTTCTCCAGATCGATGCCGTCGAACAGCGCCTCCATGTCGGCCAGCGTGTCGATCGCCACGCCTTCGCGGCCGACCTCGCCCTCGCTCATGGGGTGGTCGGAATCGTAGCCCATCAGGGTCGGCATATCGAAATCGGTCGAGATGCCGGTCTGGCCCTGCGCGATCAGGTATTTGAAGCGCTTGTTGGTGTCCTCGCCGGTGCCGAAGCCGGCGATCTGGCGCATGGTCCAGGTCCGCGAGCGGTACATGGTGGGATAGGGACCGCGGGTGAACGGGTAGCGGCCGGGCAGGCCGATATCCTCGACCGGCGTCTCCGCGAGGTCGGCGGCGGTGTAGGTGCGCTTTACCGGGATGTCGCCGAGCGTGAAGAAGTCGCTCCGGCGCTCGGCCTGCTTGCGCAGGAACTGCGCGACCTCGTTCGCCTCCCAGTCCCGTTCCTCGGCGCGAAGCTCACCAATGGTCTTCTGCGAAATGGGGCGGGCGGTGATGGTCTCGTTCATGGGCCGATCCTCGTTCGAACGACGCGGCAAGCAGTTCATTGGCTAGCGAGTAGGGGTCGGCGTCGCGGCGCCGGAGGCGTTCCGCCAGCGCCGGCGCGCGGGTCGCGGCGGCCTTGGCGAAGCGCTCGACGAGCAGGTTTCCCGCCGTCTTCTCCAGCCGGAAGCGGGCGATCGCCAGTTGCCGCCGGCTGCCGCTCGCCGTGCCGAACGCCACGTCCCGGTGCCTGTCGATGGCGCGGGTGAGCGCGTCGAAGCCCTCGCCCGTATAGGAGCTGACGCCGACGACCGGCGTCTGCCATTCCGGCTTCGCCGACGTCGCCGCGCCCAGCGTCAGCATCTGCTTGATGTCGACCAGCGTGCGGTTGGCGTCGCTGCGGTCGCATTTCGACACGACGTGGATGTCGGCGATCTCCAGCATGCCGGCTTTGATGGCCTGGATCTCGTCGCCCAGTCCCGGCGCGGAGACGACGACGGTGGTGTGGGAGGCCTTGGCGATCTCCACCTCGTCCTGGCCGACGCCGACGGTCTCGATGATGATGGTGTCGAAGCCGCCGAGATCGAGGATGTCGACGGCATCGAGCGTCGCCCGCGCCAGCCCGCCCATCGCCCCGCGCGTCGCCATGCTGCGGATATAGACGCCGGGATCGTTGACGAGGTCCGACATGCGGATGCGGTCGCCGAGGATGGCGCCGCCCGAATAGGGGCTCGACGGGTCGACCGCGACGATGCCGACCTTCAGGCCCTGCGTGCGCAGGCGCGCGGTGAGCGCGGCGACGAGGGTCGACTTGCCGCTGCCGGGAACGCCGGTCAGGCCGATGACATGGGCGCGGCCGGCGCGCCGGTAGATCGTCGCCAGCGCTCCCCGCGCCTCCGGCATGCCCGCTTCGGCGCGCGATATCAGGCGGCCGATGGCCGGCACCTCGCCGCGCGCGGCGCGCTCCACCAGCTCGCTCGATGGGACATAGCGGCTCATGCGCCGCTCTCCGCCTCGATCTGGGCGTACATCTCGCGGAAGACGGAGCGGTCGTCGGTGACGCGGCGCGCCTTGAAATCGGTGCGCGGCAAGGTGCCCTTGGCGACGATCTCGGCCCTTGTGCGAAGCCCGAGCAGCTTCTGGATGCGGTGGCTGACGTCGGCGCGGAAGCGCTCCAGCTCTCCGCCGGCGAAGGTGCCCTCATCCGCCTCGACGCGCAGCAAAAGCTCGTCCATCGCCGCTTCGCGGGTGATGACGATCTGGTGCTCGCCGCCATAGCCGGGCGTCTGGTTGAGCGCCGCGTCGATCTCGCTCGGATAGACGTTCTCGCCGCGGATGGTGAACATGTCGTCGATCCGGCCGAAGATTCCGTGCGGGAGCCGCGGATAGGTGCGCCCGCACGGGTTCGGCCCGTCCTGCCAAAGCGTCAGGTCGCCGGAGGCGAGGCGGATCATCGGCTGCGAGGTCCGCTCCAGATGGGTGTAAACGGGCGTGCCGCGCTGGCCGTAGGGGACGCGCCGCATCGTCGCGGGATCGCAGACCTCGGTGTAGACGATGTCCTGCCAGCAGAGCATGCCCTCGGTCTCGGCCGAGCCGGCGACGTTCATCCACGGGGTCATCTCGGCCATCGAGCCGCAGTCGAACACCCTGGCGCCGAAGAGATCGGCGATGCGGTCGCGCACACCGGGGATCGACGCCCCCGGCTCGCCCGAGAAGAACATGTATTTGAGGCCGAACTCCCGCGGGTTGAGGCCCTCGTCGCTGGCGGCCTGGGCGAGATGCAGCGCGTAGGTGGGCGTGCCGTAGAAGCCCGCCGGCTTCATGGTGTCGAGCCACTGCGCGCAGCGTATGGTCATCCCCGGAGCGCCGGCCCCGAACGGGAACGCCTTGGCCCCGAGGCGTTCGGCGCCCGAGAGAGCGCCCCAGCTTCCCATGTAGAGGCTGAGGATCGCGGCGATGCAGATCATGTCGCCCGGCCGCATGCCCATCGCCCACATGATGCGGGCATGGGCGTTGGCGATGGCGATCCAGTCGTTGCGGCCGATGGCGAAGGCGGTGGGGCGCCCGGTCGTGCCGCTGGTCCCGTGGATATGGAACACCTCGGCGTCGGGGATGCACAGATAGTCGCCGAAGGGCGGCGACATCGCCTGCGATTCCCTCAGCTCCTTCTTGGTGACGACCGGGACCCGGTCCTCGAAATCCTCGAGCGAGCGCAACTGGTCGGGGTGGAAACCGGCCTCGTTCCAGCGGCGGCGGTAGAAGGGCGAGTGGTCATAGGCATAGCGGCAGACGACGCGCAGCCGCTCCAGTACCGCCTTTTCGCGATCACCGGGCGGCATGGTCTCGCGCCGCGGGAACCAGTAGCGGCTGTCGGCTGGGGGCAGATATGAGGCGTCGTAGGAGGGCGGGAAGGACCAGGATTCCATGGCTCGCCCTCCCTCTCACCGCTCGCCGCGTTCAGTGACGAGACGCGTCAGCGTCTGCACGATCTCGTCCGGCGGCGTGTCCTGAAGCAGAACCTCCCGCACCCCCATCTTCTTGATCTCGACGACATCCTCGTCCGGCATCACCCCGCCGGCGACGACGATCATGTCGTCGGCACCCTTGCTGGCGAGGAGCTCGAAGATCTTCGGGAAGACGGTGAGCTGCACGCCGGAGAGCAGGCTGACGCCGAGCACGTCCACGTCTTCCTGGATCGCGGCGGTCACGACCTCCTCGGGCGTGCGGTGCAGGCCGGAATAGATGACGTCCATGCCCGCGTCGCGCAGGGTTCGGGCCACCACCTTCACGCCGCGATCATGGCCGTCGAGGCCAACCTTCGCGAGAAGCACACGGATGGGCTGCGTCACTTCAGGCCTCCCTGGTCGAGTTTCTTATCGAACTCTGAATTCAGAACTCCGAACTCAGAGTGCAGACGGCTTGTGGCCCTGTCAAGCGGCCGCCATAGTGCTGCGCAGCACTACGATTCTTGCGGAGGATGCGGGCTTGGAGTCTCTGGAAGCGCCCAAGAGCCTGGTGGATCAGGCCTATGAGGTGATCCTCGACGCCCTCTGCGACGGGACGTTCAAGCCCGGCGAGCGGCTGACGCAGGAGGACATCGCGGCGCGCCTCAAGGTCTCCCGGCAGCCGGTGACGCATGCGCTGGTCGTGCTGAAGGCGCAGGGATTCCTCGCCCAGTCGGGCCGGCGCGGCCTGATCGTGACGCCGGTCGACGCCGCCTTCTTCGAGGCGATCTATCAGTTCCGCTCGGCCGTGGAGCCGCTCGCCGTGCGGCTGGCGACGCCGCGGCTGACCAAGCAGGCGATCCTGCGCGGCCGCTCGCTGATCGAGCATGGCCGCAACATGGTCGTGGCCGGCGATGCCCGCGCCGGCCTGCAGGCCGACATGGACTTCCATTCCTTCATCTACGACCTGTCCGGCAATCCCATCGTCGGGGAGACGATGCGCCTGCACTGGCGCCACCTTCGCCGGGCCATGGGGCAGGTGCTGCGCTATCCGGGGATGTCGATCAGCGTCTGGCAGGAACATGGGCGGATATTGGAAGCCATGATCCGCGGCGATGCCGAAGGCGCGGCCGAGCTGATGCGCCGGCATTTGATCGAGGCCTATGAGCGGGTCGAAAAACCGGCCGAGACCCCGAGCGCTCCTAAGGACTGACGGCTTCGACCGAGAGATCGCCGCGGCAGGGTTTTGCCGATCTCGGCCTTGGGCATGTCCGTCGGGTCTGGCTAGCCGCGGCGCCGCGAGATGCGCATCGTCGCTGTGACGAGCGGCCTTGCCACCTCCGGTGCGAGGGCGATCTCCGCGGCGAGGCGACTGGCGAACAATTCGCGCAGCCCGTCATTGTCGCCGAATAGCGACGGTCCGAACGCGGCGATGAAGAACCCCGTGATGTCGGCGGCGAGCGCGGTGGTGTCTCCCGTCTCCTGCCAGCGGAGCAATGCCGGGTTCGGTGTCTGCGCGATGACGAACTCCTCGAGTCCCAGCCGGGGCAGTTCGCCCTTCTCGAAAGGGGCGGTGAACTCGTCCCGCATCCGCGGGCGGGCCGGGATCGTCATTGTCGCGTGTTCCTCGGCGCTGAGCCTGCCTTCCGCAACGAGCTTGGTGAGCACGCCGTTCGCCATATCCATAAGGGGCTCCAGCCCCGTCGCGCCGCTATCGTCCATGGCGCCGATCACCAGCACGAGCTGCCCGCCGGGGACCAGTTCCTCGGCACGATGCGAAAGGAAGGAGTGCCAATCCCGTGCCGCGACCTCCGCCAGCGATCTGGCCTCGTCCGGCGCGGCGAGGACCGGCCAGATATGCGCCCCAACGGGTTGCGGCAACGCGCTCAGCCAGTGGAGGGCGAAGGACGACCAGCCGATGGCGAGGCTGTCGGCCGGCAGGAGCCGTTCGTAGAAGGAACGGCCGATCGCCGAGGCAAAGGCGCGCTCCCGGCCCCTCAGATAGCTATGCGGTTCCGTCTCCAGGAGCTGGAACAGCGAGGTGAAGTCGCTGCCCGGCAGGTCGGTGTGGACGACCATCATGTCCTTGTGCGCGGCGCGCGCGGCCAGGCGGTCAAGGGCCAGCGCTATCTGGCGCATGGAGTTGCGGCCCTGCGAGGACCCGAAATCCGCGATCGTGATCGGACCCTCCGGAAGGGCGGCGGCGGCCAGCGCCCGCTCCAGCATCGCGTCCGCCTCCTCGGCGGAGCGTGCCTGCAGCGACGAATGCGCGTTGTAATAGCCGCGGCCCTGCATGATCGGCTGTCGCATGGGGTCGCCCTCCCGCGGCTTCAGGAAGCACCCATCTTCGGCGCCGAGGAAGCGACAGCGTTGCGGGATCCGCTGCATATCAACAATCTTCTGGCGCCAGATCGGCATCTGGCCGCCGTCAGCCGTCGGTCGAGACGGTGACGGGCTTCCAGGCCTCGATTTCCTGCCTGAGCCGTTCGATCCGATCCGACACCAGCCCAAGGGCGTCGCTGCCGAGCAGGAGCTGCGGCGGAGGTGTGTCGGACTCGACGAGGCGCAGGACCGCCGCCGCCAGCTTGTCGGGATCGCCGAGCTGCTTGCCGCTCCGGGCCTGCCTCGCCTGCCGGATCGGATCGAACAGTGCGTCGTAATCGGCGATGGAGCGCTCGGTGCGGACCATCGAGCGGCCGGCCCAGTCGGTGCGGAAGGAGCCGGGGCACAGGGCCGTCACATGGACACCGAACGGCGCCATTTCCGCGCGCATGACTTCCGAGATGCCCTGCAGCGCGAACTTGCTGCCGCAGTAATAGGCGATGCCGGGCATGGTGATCATGCCGCCCATCGAGGTCACGTTGACGATAAAGCCGCGGCGTCTCTCGCGGAACCGCGGCAGGAATGCCTTCGCGACCGCCACGGCGCCGAAGACGTTCACGTCGAACTGGCGTCGCATCTCCTCCAGAGGCGACTCCTCGAGTACCCCCTCATGCCCGTAGCCGGCATTGTTGATCAGCACGTCGACCGGCCCGTGGTCTTCCTCGGCTTGCTGGACGACATCAGTGATGCGGTCGAACTCGGTCACGTCGCACAGCACCAGGCGCACCGCCGGCAGGCGTTCCGCGAGCGCTGCCCGCGAGGCTTCCGAGCGGACGGTGCCGATGACCCCGTGGCCCTCGCGGAGGGCGGCGGCGGCGATCGCGAAGCCGAAGCCGGAATTCGCGCCGGTGATGAAGAAGGTCTTTCCTGACATGAGCGCCGTTCTCTCCTTGATGGGACGGTCCGTGACCAATAATCTCCCTCGGGGCGGTCATCGATCCGAAAAGCTATGAATATCTTGCCAGATCCTATGAAGACGGCGACGAGGCAGCCGCAACGCCGCGAGCTGGTAGATCTGGCGGGGCTTCTCGCCCCCCGCCACGGCTACAATCCGACGGGACTCGACAATGTCCGCCTCCTCAGGACCGAAGCGGTCCTGTACGATATCCCGGTGCTCTACCGGCCCGGCGCGGTGTTCGTGCTGCAGGGTCGCAAGCAGGGCATGCTGGACGGCGAGGTCCATCTGTACGACGAGGAGCACTATCTGGCGGTGTCGGTTCCCGTGCCGTTCCGCATGCAATCCATCGCCAGTGCCGAGCGCCCTCTGCTCGCGGTCTATGTCGAGTTCGACATGCGCGTGGCCGCCGAGATCGCCGCGGAAGTGGGGGGAGAGGCGTTCCGGGCCGAACGCCGGCCGGGTGAGAGGCCTGGCGTCGAGCCGGATGGAGCGGGCTATCGAGGACGTCCTGCTGCGTCTCCTGCGGGCGCTGCGCGATCCCGTCGAGCTTGCCGTGCTGGGCGCCGGCATCCTGCGCGAGCTGCACTACCGCGTGCTGGTCGGCCCGCAAGGCGGCGCGATGATCGCCGCCCTGCAGCAGCGGGGCACGTGCGGCAGGATCGTGCAGAGCCTCGCGCGGCTACGCGAGACCTACGGGTCCGCGCTTTCCGTCGGCGCGCTGGCACGCGAGGCAGGCATGAGCGTTCCGTCCTACCACGTCCATTTCAAGGCCCTGACCGGCAGCACCCCGATACAATATGTGAAGGCGATGCGGCTCCACGCGGCACGGCTGATGATCGCACGGCAGGACAGGACGATCGCGGAGGTCGCGGCGTGCGTCGGCTATGCCAGCCCCGCGCAGTTCAGCCGCGACTTCAAGCGCCATTTCCGGCGCACGGCCTCGGAGGAGGCCAAATGGGTCCGGCAGCATCTCGGCGAGCTTGCCTGAGCAGCAGCGAGTGCCCGATCGGGCGCCTCAGCGGCGCTCGTACCAGTCCTGAGGCTTTGTAACCCACTTGCGCGACGCAGGCGCCTGACGCTGCGACGGCCAATGTGGCGCCTGACGGGCTTTTTTGCGACGACGCGCGGTGCTAGTGTCGCCGCGGGCGGTTTGTGAAGGAGAGGTAGCGATGTCGAGATTCCCAGCTACCCTGTTGGCCGTCGCGATGCTGGCGGCATCCGTTGCGGTTCCGGCATTCGCCCAGGATGCGGGCACGATGCCCGGGAACTTCAACAACCCGAACCAGCCGGTGATCCAGCCGGGCAACCCCGACAATCTGAGTCCCGGCGCCGACGCACCGCAGCCCCTCACCGGGGAGCTGGTGCCGCTTCCCGGCCCGCCGCCGGTGGGCGGCGCGGCGGACCTCAAGCTGCCGGACTGTGCCCCGCCGAATTGCGGCACGCCGCAGATCATGCAGTAGCGGCTCGCGCCGTCTGATCTCCGTCGATAGGGCTGGCGGCAGGGCAGGTCTCTCGCCTCCGCCTGTGCGCCGCCGGGCGCTTCGTATTCGGCTATCCGCCGTTCGGAATAGGTCAAGCAGCGAAGGTTGCCCGGCGTAGGCTTTCCCTTGCGGTGCCGTCAGCGGCATGACCGCCAACACGGGGAACAGCAATGATTTCACGCAGTCTCGTTGCCTGCCTCTGCTTGTCCGCCACGCTCATCGCCTCGCCCGCCTTCGCCAGCGAGCCGGCCGCGTGCGCCAAGCCACGCTTCTCCGATGTCGGCTGGACCGACATCACCGCCACCACCACCATCGCCAGCCAGATACTGGAGAGCCTCGGCTACAAGCCGGAGGTCTCGGTGCTCTCCGTCGCCATCACCTTCAAGGCGCTGGAGAATGGCGACCGCGACATCTTCCTCGGCAACTGGATGCCGCTGCAGGAGCCGACGCAGGGCCCGCTGGTCAAGGCCGGCAAGGTCGAGGTCGTCGTCGACAACCTCAAGGACGCGCGCATCGGCTTCGCCACGTCAAAGGACGCCTACGACGCCGGCCTCAAGACCTATGCCGACATCGCCAAGTTCAAGGACCAACTCGGCGGCAAGCTCTACGGCATCGAGGCCGGCAGCGGCGCCAACAATACGATCTCCAAGATGATCGCCGAGAACACCTTCGGGCTGAAAGGCTTCGATCTTGTCGAATCCAGCGAGCAGGGCATGCTCGCGCAAGTGTCGCAGAAGATCCGCATGAAGCAGCCGGTGGTGTTCTTCGGCTGGCGGCCGCACCCGATGAACGTCAACCTGCCGATCGCCTACCTTTCGAACGGCAACGACGTCTTCGGGCCGAACGATGGCGGCGCCACCGTGGTGACGCTGACGCGGCCGGGCTACGTCAAGGAATGTCCGAATGTCGGCCGCCTGCTCACCAACCTCGTCTTCGACGTGGCCATGGAGGACCGGCTGATGAGCGACATCCTCGACAAGGGCATGACGCCGGACGCCGCCGTGCATGCCTGGCTGAAGGAGAACCCGGCCGCGCTCGACAAATGGCTGGACGGCGTCACCACCTTCGACGGCAAGCCCGGCGTCACCGCGGTGAAGAGCGGGCTGGGGCTGTAGCCTGAAGGTTCGTGGACCCCGCTTCGCAAAGCATCCTCATCCTGAGGTGCGAGCGCAGCGAGCCTCGAAGGATGGTTCTCTTGGTGCACCCAGATGAGCATCCTTCGAGGCCCGGCGGCCGGGCACCTCAGGATGAGGTTCATCGCGAAGGGATCGGCTCCGTTCTCACGCCCGCCCTCGGCGCGCGGCCGAGGGCGGCGCGCCGAACTGCCGGCGATAGGCGCGCGACAGCGAGGCGATGGCGGAAAAGCCCGTCCGCTCGGCGATGTCGGCGATGGGCAGATTGGTGTCCAGCACCAGCCGCCGCGCCGCGTTCAGCCGCAGCGTGACGTAGTAGACGCCCGGCGAGACGTCGACGGTCTTGTGGAACAGCGTCTCCAGCCCCCGCGTCGACACGCCCACGCGGCGCGCGATGGCGGCGATGGTGAGCGGTCGGTCGATATGCGTCTCCATGATGCGGATGGCCTCCGCCACGCGCGGCTCGTGCTGGCGGATGCGCCCGAGCGAGACGATGGGCTGCACGTCCGAGCCGGTGCGCACCTCCTCGTAGATATAGAGGCTGGCGACGTCGAGCGCGGCGGAATAGCCGTTGCGGGCGCGGATCAGCGACAGCATGCAGTCGAGCGCCGGCGTCGCCCCACCGGTGGTGAACACCGGCTCGTCGACGACGAAGCGGTCCGGCTCGACATCCGCATGCGGGAAGCGCGCAGCGAAATCCTCCAGATCCTCCCAATGCGTCGTCGCCCGGCGCCCGTCGAGCAGCCCGGCGAAGCCCATCAGCCAGGGGCCGGATTCGATGCCGCCGACGATCTTCGAGCGGCTGGCGCCGGCACGCAGGTTTTTCAGGATGCGCGGCGTCGCATGATGCACGGCGTCGAAGGCGGCGACCACGATCAGCGCATCCTGCCGCATGGCCGGGTCGAAGGCGCCGTCGACAGGGATCGGCAGGCCGCAGCTCGCTACCGGCATCTGGCCGTCGATCGAGGTGAGCTTCCAGCGATAGGCGGCGCGCCCGAGCACGCGGTTGGCGCCGCGCATCGGGTCGAGCGTCGCCGCCAGCGACAGCAGCGACAACCCCGAGAACAACAGCAGCGTGACGTCGAGCGACTCGTCGGAATGGGCGAAGATCATCGCGCACCGGTCGGCTTCGTAGAATGGAAAATCGTCTACGCAAATAGTTGCGTCACGGATGCGCGTTCACGTCAAGCTCCGCCCATCCAGCAGGGAGGCACGACATGCCGTTGTCGATGAATCGCGAGGTCTTCATCACCTGTGCCGTGACCGGCGCCGGCGATACGGTCGGGCGTTCGTCCCATGTGCCGGTGACGCCGCAGCAGATCGCCGAAAGTGCGATCGACGCGGCGAAGGCGGGGGCGGCGGTGGTGCATTGCCATGTGCGCGATCCCGAGACCGGCGCCGCCTCCCGCCGCCGCGACCTGTTCCGCGAGGTGACCGACCGCATCCGCTCGGCCGAGGTCGACGTGGTGCTGAACCTCACCGCCGGCATGGGCGGCGACCTCGTCTTCGGCAATGTCGAGGCGCCGTTCCCGGTGAATGCGGCCGGCACCGACATGGCTGGTGCCACCGAGCGCGTCACCCATGTCGCCGAGTGCCTGCCGGAGATCTGCACGCTCGACTGCGGCACGATGAACTTCAATCTCGGTGACTACGTCATGACCAACACGCCCTCCATGCTGCGCGAGATGGCGCGGCAGATGACGGCGCTGGGCGTGCGGCCCGAGATCGAGGCCTTCGACACCGGCCACCTCTGGTTCGCAAAGCAGCTGGTGGAGGAAGGGCTGATAGAGGCCCCCGTGCTGATCCAGCTCTGCATGGGCATCCCGTGGGGGGCGCCGGACGACCTGAATACCTTCATGGCGATGGTGAACAACGTACCGGCGAGCTGGACTTTTTCCGCCTTCTCCATCGGCCGCAACGCGGTGGCCTATCCCGCCGCGGCGGTGCTGGCGGGCGGCAATGTGCGCGTCGGGCTGGAGGACAATCTCTATGCCGGCAAGGGCCAGCTCGCCACCAATGCGCAGCTCGTCGAGAAGGCCGCGACCGTGGTGACGAATATGGGCGCGCGCATCCTTGGACCGCAGGAGGTCCGCGAGAAACTCAAGCTGGTGAAGCGCTGAGGATCGATGACATGACGAGCCTTGCCCCCATCTCCCGCGCCGCCTGCATCGGCGGCGGCGTCATCGGCGGCGGCTGGGTCGCCCGCTTCCTGCTTGCCGGCATCGACGTGAAGGTGTTCGACCCGCACCTGGAAGCCGAGCGCATCGTGGCCGAGGTGCTGGCCAATGCCGAGCGCGCCTATGGGCTGCTGACCAGCGTGCCGCTGCCCGCGCGGGGACGCCTGACCTTCTGCGCCAGCCTCGAAGAAGCAGTCGCGGATGCGCAATGGGTACAGGAGAGCGTGCCCGAGCGGCTCGACCTCAAGCGCCGCGTGCTGGCCGAGATCGACGCCGCGGCGCCGACGGAGGCGCTGATCGGCTCCTCGACCTCCGGGCTTCTGCCTTCCGACCTTCAGGCGGAGCTGACGCATCCCGAGCGCCTCTTCGTCGCCCACCCCTACAACCCCGTCTATCTCCTGCCGCTCGCCGAGATCGTCGGCGGCAAGGCCACAAGCGCTGCCACCATCGCGCGGGCCAAGGACGCACTCGACGCCATCGGCATGAAGGGTGTGGTCATCGCCCGCGAGATCGAGGCCTTCGTCGGCGACCGGCTGCTGGAGGCGCTGTGGCGCGAGGCGCTGTGGCTGATCAAGGACGACATTTGCGACGTCGAGACGCTCGACGACGTGATCCGCTATTCCTTCGGCCTGCGCTGGGCGCAGATGGGCCTGTTCCAGACCTACCGCATCGCCGGCGGCGAGGCCGGGATGCGTCATTTCCTCGCCCAGTTCGGCCCGTGCCTGCAATGGCCCTGGACCAAGCTCACCGACGTCGTGGACCTAGACGACGCACTGGTGGAGAAGATCGGCGCGCAGTCGGACGCACAGGCGAAGGGCCTCTCGATCCGCCAGCTCGAGCGTATCCGCGACGAGAACCTCGTCGGCATCCTGCAGGCGCTCAAAACGGGGCAGGGCGGCGAGGGTTGGGGCGCCGGCGCGCTGCTCGGCGATTTCGAGAAGCGGCTGCGCGAGAGCGCGGGCGACACGGAAATCGTCGACGTCCACGCGCCGCTCACGCTCGTCGAGACGCGGGTGTCGCCCGCCTGGATCGACTATAACGGCCACATGGCCGACCACCGCTATCTGCAGGTGTTCGGCGACACCACCGACGCGCTGCTGCGCCTGATCGGCGCCGACCTCGCCTATGTCGAGGGCGGCCACAGCTACTACACGGTGGAAACGCATCTGCGGCACCTCGACGAGGCGCATCTGGGCGAGGCGCTACGCTCGACCTGCCAGATCCTGTCGGTGGACGAGAAGCGCATCCATGTGTTCTACCGGCTCTTCGCCGGCCCGGAGAACCGCGAGGTCGCCACCGCCGAGCAGATGCTGCTGCATGTCGACACCGTGGCCGGCCGTGCGGTCGCCGCGCCGGAGGCCATCCTCGCCCGGCTTCGCCCGCTCGCGGCGGGGCAAGCCCGGCTCGACGCCCCAGAGGGCGCCGGCCGCGCCGTCGGCCAGAAGCGGTCGATGGCGACGGTGTGAAGAGCGAGCCCTGGAGCCCGCTCGCATTCAAGCGTGCATTGTCGTAACCGACCAGCTTCACGGCGCGATATCGTTGTTGCTTGCCTGTCTGTCCTGTACTCGTGTGCACGGTACGGCCAAGGCTGGATTATCTGTGCGAGAGTTCGGGATTTCCGCCGTTCCGGCCGGGATCTGCCAGACCGTGTTTCGGAAATGCTGCGCGGGAACCCATCCGGCCGACGGGCATTCAGCCCATGACGGCGGCCGCGGCGACAGCCGATCCCCCGTGGCACCGGAATTGCCCGACCATCCGCCAAATTCAGGTCCTACAACGATCGGATCACGATATGCATAGCCATTCCGAACCGGGGCTCTCGCGTCGCGACCTGCTGGTCGCCGGCGCCGCGACCGTCGCCGGAAGCGCGGCCACGGGTCCTGCGCACGCTCAAGATGCGGTGAACACGTCATCCATGGATACCGTGCCCCGCGCACCCGTCCACGCTCCGGTGCGCTTCACCGTCAACGGCCGCGAGCACGCGCTGGAGCTCGATACCCGCACCTCGCTGCTCGACGCCTTGCGCGAGCATCTCCACCTCACCGGCACCAAGAAGGGCTGCGACCACGGCCAGTGCGGTGCCTGCACGGTGATGGTCGACGGGGTGCGCATCAATTCCTGCCTGACGCTTGCCGTCATGCACGAGGGCGCCGACGTCACCACCATCGAGGGCCTCGGCACGCCGGACAGGCTGCACGCGATGCAGGCCGCCTTCGTCAAGCATGACGGCTACCAGTGCGGCTACTGCACGCCAGGCCAGATTTGCTCGGCGGTGGCGGTGCTGGACGAGATCAAGGCCGGCATTCCCAGCCACGTCACCGCCGACATCATGGCGACGCCGGAATTCTCGGTCGACGAGGTCCGCGAGCGCATGAGCGGCAACATCTGCCGCTGCGGCGCCTATTCCAACATCATCGAGGCCATCACCGAGGTGGCGGGGAGGGCGGCATGAAACCCTTCACCTATGAGCGCGCCGCCTCGCCGGCGCAGGCCGCCGCGGCCGCGATCCAGATGCCCGGCGCCAAGTTCATCGCCGGCGGCACCAACCTGCTCGACCTGATGAAATTGCAGATCGAGACGCCGGCCCATCTCATCGACGTCAACCGCCTCGCGCTCGACACCATCGAGCCGACGCAGGAGGGCGGCCTTCGCATCGGCGCGCTGGTCAGCAACACCGACCTCGCTGCCGACGCGCGCGTGCGCCGCGACTATGGCGTGCTCGCCCGCGCCCTGCTGGCGGGTGCCTCGGGCCAGCTGCGCAACAAGGCGACCACCGCCGGCAACCTGCTCCAGCGCACACGCTGCCCCTATTTCTACGACACCGACCAGCCCTGCAATAAGCGCCATCCCGGCAGCGGCTGCTCGGCCATCGGTGGCGTCACCCGCCAGCTTGGCGTGATCGGCACCAGCGATGCCTGCATCGCCACCCATCCCAGCGACATGGCGGTAGCGCTGCGCGCGCTCGACGCCACGGTGGAGACGGTGAAGGCGGACGGCGCGACGCGGCGCATCCCGGTGGCGGAGCTTCACCGCCTGCCGGGTGACACGCCGCATGTCGAGACCGTGCTGGAGCCGGGCGAACTCATCACCGCCGTGCTGCTGCCGGCCCCCGTCGGCGGCACGCAGATCTACCGCAAGGTCCGCGACCGCGCCTCCTACGCCTTCGCGTTGGTCTCGGTCGGCGCGATCCTCCAGCACGACGGCACCGGCCGCATCGCGCTCGGCGGCGTCGCGCCCAAGCCCTGGCGGGTCGAGGAGGCGGAGGCGGAGCTGCCGAACGGCCCGCGCGCCTTCACCACGCGGCTAATGGCCGGCGCCCGCCCGACCCGCGACAATGCCTTCAAGGTCGCGCTGGCCGAGCGCACGCTCGGTGCGGTCCTCAACGAGGCAAGGGGCTGAGCCATGAAGTTCGACACGCCCGCGACCACCAACCCGATCGACCAGATGAAGGTGGTCGGCCAGCCGCTCGACCGCATCGACGGCCCGCTCAAGACCACCGGCACCGCGCCCTATGCCTATGAGCGGCACGACGTCGCCGCCGCTCCCGCTTATGGCTACGTCATCGGCTCCGCTGTTCCCAAGGGGCGGATCACCGGCATGGACGTCTCGGCCGCCCAGCACGCGCCCGGCGTGCTTGCCGTCGTCACGGCCGAGAATGCCGGCCCGCTCGACAAGGGCAAGTACAACACGGCGAAGCTCCTCGGCGGTCCGGAGATCGAGCACTACCACCAGGCGGTGGCGCTCGTCGTCGCCGAGAGCTTCGAGCAGGCCCGCGCCGCCGCCGCGCTGGTGAAGATCGACTATGCCGCCGAGCCCGGCCGCTTCGACCTGCACGCCGCCCGCGTCGCCGCCTTCCCGCCGGAGGAGAACGACATCACCGGTCCGCCGGAGACCCATGTCGGCGACTTCGCGGGTGCCTTCGCGCAGGCGCCGGTGACGCTCGACGAGACCTACACCACGCCGGACCATTCGCACGCGATGATGGAGCCGCACGCCACCCTCGCCGCCTGGGAGGGCGACCGGCTGACCGTGTGGACCTCCAACCAGATGATCGCCTGGGCGAATGGCGATCTCGCCAAGACCCTGCGCATGCCGAAGGAGAAGGTGCGGGTGGTCTCGCCCTTCATCGGCGGCGGCTTCGGCGGCAAGCTGTTCCTGCGCGCCGACGTGGTGCTGGCGGCGCTCGGCGCACGCGCCGCGGGGCGGCCGGTGAAGGTGGCGCTGCAACGCCCGCTGATCGCCAACAACACCACCCACCGCCCCGCCACCATCCAGCGCATCCGCATCGGCGCGACGCGCGAGGGCGTCATCACCGCCATCGGCCATGAGAGCTGGTCCGGCGACCTCGAAGGCGGGGGGCCGGAGACGGCGGTGAACCAGACGCGCCTGCTCTATGCCGGCGCCAACCGCATGACCGCGATGCGGCTCGCCGTGCTCGACCTGCCGGAGGGCAACGCCATGCGCGCGCCGGGCGAGGCGCCGGGCATGATGGCGCTGGAGATCGCCATGGACGAGATGGCCGAGAAGCTCGGCATCGACCCCATCGAGTTCCGCATCCGCAACGACACGCAGGTCGACCCGGAGAAGCCGGAACGACCCTTCTCCGCCCGCGCCTTCGCCGAATGCCTGCGCCTCGGTGCCGAGCGTTTCGGCTGGGACGCGCGCAATTCGCGTCCCGGCCAGCGGCGCGAGGGGAAATGGCTGATCGGCATCGGCATGGCCGCCGCCTTCCGCAACAATTTGCTGATGAAGTCGGGCGCCCGCGTGCGTCTCGACGGCGAGGGGCGGGTGACGGTCGAGACCGACATGACCGACATCGGCACCGGCAGCTACACCATCATCGGCCAGACCGCGGCGGAGATGATGGGCGTGCCGATCGAGAAGGTGACGGTGCGCCTCGGCGATTCCACCTACCCGGTTTCCGCCGGCTCGGGCGGCCAGTTCGGCGCCAACAACGCCACCGCCGGCGTCTATGCCACCTGCGTGAAGCTGCGCGAGGAGGTCACGCAAAGGCTCGGCTTCAATTCCGAGGACGCGGTGTTCGCTGACGGGCATGTGCGCGCGGGCAACCGTGCTGTGCTGCTCGGCGCGGCGGCGGCCGAGGGCGACATCGTCGCCGAGGACGCGATCGAGTATGGCGACCTCGACGAGCGCTACCAGCAGTCCACCTTCGGCGGCCATTTCGTCGAGGCGGCGGTCGATGCCTATACCGGCGAGACGCGCATCCGCCGCATGCTGGCGGTCTGCGCCGCCGGGCGCATCCTCAACCCGAAGTCGGCGCGCAGCCAGGTGATCGGCGCCATGACCATGGGCGCCGGCGCGGCGCTGATGGAGGAGCTCGCCGTCGACACGCGGCGCGGCTTCTTCGTCAATCACGACCTCGCCGGCTACGAGGTGCCGGTGCATGCCGACATCCCGCACCAGGAGGTGATCTTCCTCGACGAGACCGACCCTCTCTCCTCGCCGATGAAGGCGAAGGGCGTGGGCGAGCTCGGCATATGCGGCGTCGGCGCGGCGGTGGCGAACGCGGTCTACAACGCCACCGGCGTACGCGTGCGCGACTATCCGATCACCCTCGACAAATATCTCGACCGGCTCCCCGACGCTGCGTAGGCGGGGCCGGGCGATCATTCAGGCAGGTCGGGTGCGTCATCTCGCTCCGGTGAAGGTGGTCCCCGGATTGCATACTCCTCGCCGATGAGTTGCATTCCCCGTACCCGCTCCAGCGTCCCGCGATGACGGCCGATCCCGCCCTTCGAATCGTCATCGTCGACGAGAGCCCGTTGCGGGCCGCCATCCTTGAGGAAGGCCTGCGCGAGGCGGGCTATCGCAACGTGCTGCGCCTGCCCGAACGCCACGATCTGCTGGCGCGGCTGCACGCCATCGATCCCGACGTGATCGTCATCGATCTCGAGGACCCCTCGCGCGACGTCATCGAGCAGATGTTCCAGGTCAGCCGCGAGGTTAAGCGGCCGATCGCCATGTTCGTCGACCAGTCTGACAGCTCCACTATCGCGGCGGCGATCGACGCCGGCGTCTCCGCCTATATCGTCGACGGGCTGAAGAAGGAGCGCGTCAAGCCGATCATCGACATGACGATCAGCCGCTTCCGCGCCTTCGCCCGACTGAGGGAGGAGCTCGAGCAGACCCGCACCGAGCTCGAGGAGCGCAAGACCATCGACCGCGCCAAGGGCATCCTGATGAAGATGAAAGGGCTGGACGAGCCGCAGGCCTACGCCCTGTTGCGCCGTACCGCGATGAACGAGAAGCGGCGCCTCGTCGACATCGCTCAGTCCGTCATCACCGCGGCGGAGCTGCTGAAATGAGGTCATTCCGATGAGGCGCCTGTCGATCGGCTTCATCCCGCTCACCGATGCGGCGGTGGTGATCGCCTGCGCCGAGCGGGGCTTCGCCGCTGCCGAGGGGCTGCGGCTCGACCTGCACCGCGAGGTCTCCTGGGCGAACATCCGCGACAAGGTGAATGTCGGCCTGCTCGACGGCGCGCATATGCTGGCGCCGCTCGCCATCGCCTCCTCGCTCGGCCTCGGCCATGTGCGGGTGCCGCTGGTCGCGCCCTTCGCGCTCAACCTCAACGGCAACGCCATCACCGTCGCGAACGCCCTGTTTGAGGCGATGCAGGCGACCGGCGAGGACCTCGCCGGCGCCGAGGGCGCGGCGCGCGCGCTCGGTCAAGTGGCGCGGCAGCGGCTGGAGGATGGGCAGGACCCGCTGACCTTCGCCACCGTCTATCCCTTCTCCACCCACACCTACATGCTGCGCCACCTGCTCGCCGCCGCCGGGCTCGATCCCGACCGCGACGTGCGCCTCGTGGTGGTGCCGCCGCCCTACACGGTGGAGAATTTGCGCAGCGGGCTGATCCACGGCTTCTGCGTCGGCTCGCCATGGAACAGCGTGGCGGTCGAGGCTGGCGTCGGCCGCGTCCTGCTGCTCGGCTCGGAAATCTTCGCCCGCGCGCCGGAGAAGGTGCTCGGCGTGCATGCGCGCTTCGCCAATAGCGAGCCGGGCGTGCTGGCCCAACTGGTGCGCGCGCTCGACGCGGCGGCGCGCTGGTGCGACCAGCCGCAATCGCATGAGGAATTGGCCGCGCTGCTCGCCGAGCCGCGCCATCTCGGCCTGCCGCGCGACATGCTCACGCGGGCGCTGGCGGGACGGCTGAAAGGGGCGGGCGAGGCGATCGCGCGCTCGGACGTCGATTTCCTGGTGATGCACCGCAACGGCGCCAACCGGCCCGATCCGGCGCATGCGCTGTGGATCTACAGCCAGATGGTGCGCGCGCGGCAGGCGCAGTTCTCCGCCGACGCCGCGCATGAGGCGATGCAGGTCTACCAGCCGGCGCTTTACGACGGGGCGCTGGGCACGCACGGCGCTCCGTCCGCCGTCGAGCCGGACCCGGTCGGCACGCGCTTCGGCATGCCGTTCCGGCCCGAGGATATCGAGGGCTATCTGGCCGAGGTCGACCGCGGCTAGGCTCGGATATCGTTTGGCCCCGCGATAACTCTCATCCCCGCCCTCATGGCCGGGCTTGACCCGGCCACCCAGTGACCGGGTGCATCCAGTCCCCTGGGCCCCCGGGTCAAGCCCGGGGATGAGGGAAGTGAAGCGCCAAGCCTCGCTGCGTTGCACATAAGGGCGTCAGCTGCGCAGAAATTAAGCGCAACCGATTGTTGCGGCGGTCGTTACAGCCGTAACCGCGCAAGTCCGCCAAGTCGCTGATTTTTCTTTGGATCGGTTCTCGACTGGCGATCGGCCGCGCACTTGGCACGCGCCGTGCATTGCTTATCGCACCGCCGGCCAACGATGACCGCGCGTTTCCAGAATTCCGCCCACCGACGGGCCCTTGGCAAAGCCGCTGACACCGCGCGAGGTTCGCCTTCGCGGGTCCGTGGCTTTTTGCGTTTCACCGCCGTGTCGGGGGCTTCCCGCGCGGCCGACCGAGACAAGCTTTCGAGGACCAGCCGATGACCGATACGCCGTCCTGCCGTCCGCCTCGCCTGTCCCGCCGCTCCTTCCTCAAGGCGTCGGCCGCCACGCTCGGCACGGCCAGCCTCGTCGAGGCGCTGCGCCTGTCCTTCCCTGGCGGCGTGCCCTCCGCTTATGCCGCGGGGCCCGAGACCACCAAGGCCGTACTCGGCTACATCGCGCTGATGGACGCGAGCCCGCTCGTCATCGCCAAGGAGAAGGGCCTGTTCGCCAAGCATGGCGTGCCCGACGTCGAGGTGGTGAAGCAGGCCTCCTGGGGCGCCACCCGCGACAATCTCGTGCTCGGCGGCGCCGCCAACGGCATCGACGGCGCCCACATCCTCTCGCCGATGCCCTACCTCATCTCCACCGGCAAGGTGACGCAGAACAACGTGCCGACGCCGATGTACATCCTCGCGCGGCTCAATCTCGACGCGCAGGCGATCTCGGTTTCCAACGAATACAAGGATCTCAAGGTCACCACCGACGCCTCGGCGCTGAAGGCCGCCTTCGCCGCCAAGAAGGCGGCGGGCAAGGAAGTGAAGGTCGCCATGACTTTCCCGGGCGGCACGCACGACCTCTGGCTGCGCTACTGGCTCGCCTCCGCCGGCATCGATCCCGACAAGGACGTCTCCACCATCGTGGTGCCGCCGCCGCAGATGGTGGCGAACATGAAGGTCGGCAACATGGACGCCTTCTGCGTCGGCGAGCCGTGGAACGAGCAGCTCGTCAACCAGGGCATCGGCTACACCGCCTGCACCACCGGCGAGATCTGGAAGCACCACCCGGAGAAGGCGCTCGGCATGCGCGCCGACTTCGTCGAGAAGAACCCGAACGCCACCCGCGCCATCCTGATGGCGGTGATGGAAGCCCAGCAATGGTGCGACCAGCCGGGCAACAAGGAGGAGATGTCGACCATCGTCGGCAAGCGGCAATGGTTCAACGTGCCGGTCGCCGACATCCTCGGCCGGGCGAAGGGCGACATCAACTACGGCAACGGCCGGGTGGTGAAGGGCTCCGACCAGTACATGAAGTTCTGGCAGGACCAGGCCTCCTATCCCTTCAAGAGCCACGACGCCTGGTTCGTCACCGAGGATATGCGCTGGGGCAAGTTCGAGCCCACGACCGACGTCAAGGCGCTGGTCGACAAGGTGAACCGCGAGGACCTCTGGCGTGACGCCGCCAAGGCGCTGGGCGTGGCGGCGGCGGACATCCCGGCCTCCGCCTCCCGCGGCAAGGAGACCTTCTTCGACGGCAAGGTCTTCGATCCCGGCGACCCCTCCGCCTACCTCGCCAGCCTCGAGATCAAGCGGGTCGCCTGAGGACGCGCCGCGTCCTCCCGCCTCGACCCGACACCCCGAATTCGGAGCAACCCATGTCCCTCACCGCCCTGAAGAGCGAGACGCCCGCGCCGCCGAAGAAGGCCGCCACCGGCGGCGCCGCCGGCGCCAAGGTCGTCCGCCTCGTCTTCCCGGCCCGTCCGGCCGCCGCGCCGGGACGCTTCGCGACCCTCGGCCATTCGCTCGCCGTGACCACGGTGCCGCCGCTCGTCGTGCTCATGCTGCTGCTCGGGGTTTGGGAGCTACTCTGCGCCGGCCCCGGCGCCACCCTGCCGCCGCCCTCGTCGATCTGGCAGGACAGCTATGACCTGATCGTCGATCCGTTCTTCGTCAACGGCCCGCAGGACATCGGCCTCGGCTGGCGCGTGCTGGTGTCGCTGCAGCGCGTCGCCATCGGCTTCGGCCTCGCGGCGGCGGTCGGCGTGATGCTCGGCGTGCTCATCGGCCAGTCGGTCTGGGCGATGCGCGGGCTCGACCCAATCTTCCAGGTGCTGCGCACCGTGCCGCCGCTCGCCTGGCTGCCGATCGCGCTCGCCGCCTTCCGCGACAGCAACCCCTCGGCGATCTTCGTGATCTTCATCACCGCCATCTGGCCGGTGATCATCAACACCGCGGTCGGCGTGCGCAACATCCCGCAGGACTACCGCAACGTCGCGCAGGTGCTGCGGCTGAACCCGTTCGAGTTCTTCGCCAAGATCATGCTGCCGGCGGCGGCGCCGTACATCTTCACCGGCCTGCGGATCGGCGTCGGCCTGTCCTGGCTCGCCATCGTCGCCGCCGAGATGCTCACCGGCGGCGTCGGCATCGGCTTCTTCATCTGGGACGCGTGGAACTCCTCGCGCCTGTCCGACATCATCGTGGCGCTGGTCTATATCGGCGTGGTCGGCTTCGTGCTCGACCGCCTCGTCGCCGGCATCGGCGCCTTCGTCACCCGCGGCACCGCCGCCTGAGGAGGCTCCCATGACCGCCTATCTCAAGCTCGACCACATCGACAAGGTTTTCGCCCGCGGTGGTGATGTCACCGAGGTGCTGAGGGAAGTCTCGCTCGACGTCGCCCGCGGCGAGTACATCTCCATCATCGGCCATTCCGGCTGCGGCAAGTCCACCCTGCTCAACATCGTCGCTGGCCTCACCCCGGCGACCACGGGCGGCGTCATCCTCGAAGGCCGGCAGGTCGACGGCCCCGGCCCGGACCGCGCCGTGGTGTTCCAGAACCACTCGCTGCTGCCCTGGCTCTCGGTCTACGACAATGTGCGCCTCGCCGTGGACAAGGTGTTCTCCGGCGTGAAGAGCCGGGCCGAGCGGCACGACTGGACCCTGCACAATCTCGAACTGGTGCAGATGATCCACGCGAAGGACAAGCGCCCCGCCGAGATTTCCGGCGGCATGAAGCAGCGCGTCGGCATCGCCCGCGCGCTCGCCATGGAGCCGAAGGTCCTTCTTCTGGATGAACCCTTCGGCGCGCTCGACGCGCTCACCCGCGCGCATCTGCAGGATTCGGTCATGCAGATCCACGCCGCCATCGGCAACACCGTGCTGATGATCACCCACGACGTCGACGAGGCGGTGCTGCTCTCCGACCGCATCGTGATGATGACCAACGGCCCCTCGGCGCGCATCGGCGAGGTGCTCGACGTCGAACTGCCGCGTCCGCGCCGCCGGCTCGATCTGGTGACCGACCCCACCTACCTCGCCTGCCGCGAGGCCGTGCTGAAGTTCCTCTACGAGCGCCACCGCTTCGTCGAAGCCGCCTGAGGAGACCGCCATGACGCCCGAGCGCATCGCTCTCGTCCGCGAGAGCTTCGCCAAGGTCCGGCCCATCGCCGATGACGCCGCCGCCTTGTTCTACGGCCGCCTGTTCCACATTGCGCCGGAAGTGCGCCCGCTGTTTCCGGCCGACCTGACCGAGCAGGGCCGCAAGCTGATGACCACCCTCGCAGTGGTGGTGAACAGCCTGGACGACCTGCCGGCGCTGCTTCCCGTGGTGCAGCGCCTCGGCGCCCGCCATGCCGGCTATGGCGTGACCGGGGAGCACTTCGCGCCGGTCGGCGCGGCGCTGCTGTGGACGTTGGAGAAGGGGCTGGGCGAGGGTTTCACGCCCGAGGTCCGCATGGCTTGGACCGAGGCCTATCACGTGCTCGCCACGGTGATGATCGACGCCCTGAAGACGGCAGCGCCGCCGGTGCAGCCATCGCCTTTCGGCCGCATCGTCGGGGTGCAGCCATGAGCCCCGCGATCCGTCTCCCGCGCGAGCGCCTGCTGGTCATCGGCAACGGCATGGCGGCGGCGAAGCTCTGCGAGGAGCTCGACAGCGTCGCCCATGGCCGCTTCGACATCACCGTCGTCGGCGCCGAGCCGCACCTCGCCTATAACCGCGTGCTCCTCTCCTGCCTGCTCGCCGGCGAGATCGGGGCGCCGGACATCGAACTGCATTCCGCTGCGTGGTGGCGCGCCAAGGGCGTCACCGTCCGCATCGGCTGCCCGGTCGCCTCCCTCGACATCGAGGCCCGCCACGCCGTGCTCGCCGACGGCACGGTGCTCGGCTGGGACAAGCTGGTGCTCGCCACCGGCTCGCAGGCGATCCGCTTGCCGGTGCCCGGCATGGAGCTTCCCGGCGTCATGACCTTCCGCGACCGTGCCGATGTCGAGGCCATCCTCGCCTCGGCGCGTCCCGGCTGCCGGGCGGTGGTGATCGGTGGCGGCCTGCTAGGCCTCGAGGCCGCGACCGGCCTCGCCGGCGCCGGCATCGAGACCGCCGTCGTCCATCTCGCCGACCGGCTGATGGAGCGCCAGCTCGACGCCCGCGCCGCCAGCCTGCTCAAGCGGGCGGTGGAGGCGCGCGGCATCGCCGTGCATCTGAACGCGTCGACCGAGTGCATCGAGGGCACGGATCGCGTGGAGACGCTGCGCCTCGCCGATGGCCGCCGCCTGCCGGCGGACCTCGTCATCGTGGCCTGCGGCGTACGCGCCAATGCCGAGCTCGCCCGCGCCGCAGGCATCGCCTGCCAGCGCGGCGTGCTGGTCGATGATGGGCTCGCCACCGATATGCCCGGCGTCTATGCGCTCGGCGAATGCGCCGAGCATCGCGGCCAGGTCTACGGCCTCGTCGAGCCGGCCTATGAGCAGGCGCGCGTGCTGGCGGCGCGGCTCGCCGGCGGCTTGGCCCGCTATGAGGGCAGCGTCACCGCCACCAACCTCAAGGTCTCCGGCGTGAAGGTGTTCTCCGCCGGCGACTTCATGGGCGGCGCGGATACGCAGGACATCGTGCTGTTCGACGCCCGAGCCGAGCATTACCGCCGGCTGGTGCTGCGCCCGGACGCCGCCGGCACGCGGCTCGTCGGCGCGGTGCTGTTCGGCGACACGGCGGACGGCACCTACTACCTCGACCTGATCCGCTCGGGACGCGACATCTCCGCCGAACGCGCCGACATCGCCTTCGGCCGTCCCGACCTTCCCCTTCCGAACCTTGCCAGGGAGGCCGCGTGATGGGCTCCGATTTCTCTCCCGAGCAGAAGCGCTATCTCGAAGGCTTCGTCGCCGGCATCGCCGCGACCCGCGCCTCCGGCGGCATCACTGGCGCCGCGCCAGGCGCCGCGCCCGCGCCGGTCGCCGCCGCCGAGCCGACCGGCCCCGACGCCGCCGCGCACCGCGCCATGGCCCGCTTCGAGGCCGAGGGCCGCAAGCTGGTCAATGAGGAGAAGATCAAGCGCGAGGAACTCGGCCTCGATTCCTATGCGCGCATGAAGCAGCACGCCCGCGAGGGCGCCTTCCCGAAGGGCGGTGACGTCTTTCGCTGGAAGTTCCACGGCCTGTTCTACGTCGCCCCGACGCAGGACAGCTATATGTGCCGGCTGCGCATCCCGAACGGCATCCTGAAGCACTGGCAGTTCGAGGGCGTCGCCGACCTCGCCGAGCGCCATGCCGGCGGCTACAGCCACATCACCACCCGCGCCAATCTACAGATCCGCGAGATCCCGGTGACCGAGGGTCCCGCCGTGCTGGAAGGGCTGGTCGGGCTCGGCCTCACCTCGCGCGGCGCCGGCGCCGACAATATCCGCAACGTCACCGGCTCGCCGGCGGCCGGCATCGATCCGCAGGAATTGATCGACACGCGGCCCTACGCGCTGGAATGGCACCACCACATCCTCGCCGACCGCTCGCTCTACGGCCTGCCGCGCAAGTTCAACGTCGCCTTCGACGGCGGCGGGCGCATCGGCGCGCTGGAGGAGACCAACGATATCGGCTTCCAGGCGGTGGAGGTGGCCGACGGTTTCGGTGTGGCGCCCGGCGTGTGGTTCCGCGTCGTGCTGGGCGGCATCACCGGCCATCTCGACCTCGCTCGCGACACCGGCGTCATCGTCCGACCGGCGGAAGCGACCGCCCTCGCCGACGCCATGATCCGGGTGTTCATCGATCATGGCGACCGCACCGACCGCAAGAGGGCGCGGCTGAAGTACCTGCTCGATGCCTGGGGCTTCGAGAAGTTCCTCGCCGCCACCGAGGAGAAGCTCGGGGCGAAGCTGGTGCGCGTGCCGTCCGACGCCGTGGCGCCACGCCCCGAGCCCGACCGGCTTGCCCATGTCGGCGTGCACAAGCAGACGCAGGAGGGGCTGAACTGGGTCGGCGTCGTGCTGCCGGTCGGCAAGATGACGGTGGAACAGATGCGCGGCCTCGCCCGCATCGCCCGTGATCTCGGCGACGGCGAACTGCGCCTCACCGTCTGGCAGAACTTGATTCTATCCGGCGTCGCCGACGCCAATGTCGCGCTGGTCGAGGCGGCGCTGGAGGCGCTCGGGCTTTCCGCCCGCGCCACCGCCATCCGCGCCGGCCTCGTCGCCTGCACGGGTTCGGCCGGCTGCAAGTTCGGCAACGCCGACACCAAGGCCACCGCCGAGGCCATCGCCCGCCATTGCGAGGGGCGCGTCGCGGTCGACCTGCCGGTGAACATCCATGTCACCGGCTGCCACCATTCCTGCGCCCAGCATTATATCGGCGACATCGGCCTCGTCGGCGCGCGCGTGCCGCTGAACGAGGAGGGCGACACGGTGCCCGGCTATCATGTCGTGGTCGGCGGCGGCTTCGGCCCGGACGCCGCCATCGGCCGCGAGCTATGGCGCGACGTGCGCGAGGAGGACGCGCCGGCACGCGTCGAGGCGCTGCTGCGCGCCTGGCTCGCCAACCGCATGGACGACGCCGAGACGCTCGCCCGCTTCACCCGCCGCCACGAGCCGGACGCGCTGCGCTCCCTCGTCGATATGGCCGCGGAGATTCCGTCATGAATGCACCTATGCTGCAGCCGATACCGGCGGTCTCCTATCTGCCGGAAACCGCGCCCTTCAGCGAGGAGCAGCGCGCCTGGCTGAACGGCTTCTTCGCCGCCGTCCTGTCGCCGCCGACCGGCACGCCGGTGGCGCTCGATGCAGCCGCCGCACCGGCCGCGGAGGACGACGGCGCGCCCTGGCACGATCCCGCCATGCCATTGGACGAGCGCATGAAATTGGCGGAGGGTCGTCCGCTGCCGCGGCGCATGATGGCCGCCATGGCGCAGCAGGATTGCGGCCAGTGCGGCTATGTCTGCGAGAGCTATGCCGCCGCGCTCGCCGCCGGCACCGAAGCCAAGCTCAATCTCTGCGCGCCCGGCGGCAAGGACACTGCGCGCATGCTCAAGGCGCTCGCCGCCGAGCTGGACGGCGTGCCCGCCGCCGCGCCGGCGACGCCTGTTCCCGCCGCCCCCGCTGGCGCCCCCGGCACCTCGCGCGACAATCCGGCCCTCGTCACTCTCGTCTCGCGTCATCGGCTCAACAAGGGTGCCTCCGAGAAGGAGACCTGGCACGTCGAGTTCGACCTCGCCGCCGCCGGGCTCGACTACACGGTGGGCGACAGCTTCGGCATCTTCCCGGAGAACGATCCCGCCCTCGTCGCCGCTGTATTGGCGGCCATCGGCGCGGACGGGAGCGAGGAAATCGAGGGCCGGCCTGTTTCGGACATCCTCGCCCGTGACGTCTCGCTTGGCGCCGCGCCGGACGGGCTGTTCCAGCTCCTCACCTACCTCACGGGCGGCGAGGCGCGGCGGCGCGCCCGCGCGCTGGCGGCTGGCGAGGACCCGGACGGTGACGCCGCCGGCCTCGACGTACTCGCCGCGCTGGAAAAGTTCGGCCGGCCCGCCATCGCCGCCGAAGTGCTGGTCGAGGCGCTGGAGCCGCTGCAGCCGCGCCTCTATTCCATCTCGTCGAGCCCGAAGGCGACGCCCGGCCGGCTGTCGCTGACCGTCGACACGGTGCGCTACCGGCTCGCCGGCCGAACCCGGCTCGGCGTCGGCTCGACCTTCCTGTCCGGCCGGCTGGAGCCGGGCGCACCGATGCGCGCCTATGTGCAGAAGGCGCACGGCTTCGCCCTTCCGGCGGATCCCTCGACGCCGGTCATCATGGTCGGGCCGGGCACCGGCATCGCACCGTTCCGCGCCTTCCTGTGGGAGCGGATGGCGAGCAACGCCAAGGGCCGCAACTGGCTGTTCTTCGGTCATCAGCGCAGCGATTGCGACTTCTTCTACGAGGACGAGCTTTCCGGCATGCGTGCCGGCGGCCACCTCGCGCGCCTGACGCTGGCCTGGTCGCGCGACGGGTCGGAGAAGGTCTATGTGCAGGACCGCATGCGCGAGGTCGGCGCCGACCTCTTCGCCTGGCTGGAGGAGGGCGCGCATTTCTACATCTGCGGCGACGCCAAGCGCATGGCCAAGGATGTCGAGCGGGCGCTGGTCGAGGTGGTCGCCGCCCATTCCGGCCGGTCCACCGATGACGCGCTGGCCTATGTCGCCGGGCTGAAGAAGGCCGGGCGCTATCAGGCGGACGTCTATTGATGAACGCGCCGGTGCCCCCGCCGCTCGGCGAAGTGGTCGCCACCGCATCGGCCGGCGGCCCGGCGGTGCGCACCACCTGCCCCTATTGCGGCGTCGGCTGCGGCGTGCTGGCGACGCCGGATGGGCAAAGCGGGGCGGTGATCGCCGGCGATCCCGAGCATCCGGCCAATCTCGGCCGGCTGTGTTCGAAGGGCTCGGCGCTCGGCGAGACGCTGGGGCTGGAGACGCGCCTGCTCCATCCCATGGCGCGCGAGGGCGACGGGCCGCTGCAGCGCATCGGCTGGGGGACGGCGCTCGACCGCATCGCGGCGGCCTTCGCCGACACCATCGACCGGCACGGGCCGGATTCCGTCGCGCTCTATCTCTCCGGGCAACTGCTGACCGAGGACTATTACGCCGCCAACAAGCTGGCGAAGGGTTTCCTCGGCACGGCCAATGTCGACACCAATTCGCGCCTGTGCATGGCCTCGTCGGTCGCCGGCCATCGCCGCGCCTTCGGCTCGGACACGGTGCCGGGCTGCTACGAGGACCTCGACGAGGCCGATCTCGTGGTGCTGGTCGGCTCCAACGCCGCCTGGTGCCACCCGGTGCTGTTCCGCCGTATCGAGGCGGCGCGGGCGCGGCGCGGGGCGCGTGTCGTCGTCATCGACCCCCGCCGCACCGCCACCGGCGACGAGGCCGACCTGTTCCTCCCCGTTCGCGCAGGCATGGATTCGGTGGTTTTCGCCGGCCTGCTGGTCCGGCTGGCGAACAGCGGCGCATTGGACCAAGCTTATATCGCCGCCCACACGGCGGGCTTCGAGGCGACGCTGGCCGCCGCGTGCGAGATGGCGCCGGATGTCGCGACCGCGGCGCTTGCCGCCGGCGTCGAGGCCGAAGCGCTGGAGGAGTTCTACCGTCTATTCGAGCGCACCGAGCGCGTCGTCACCTGCTATTCGCAGGGGGTGAACCAGTCGGCGCAAGGCACCGACAAGGTCAACGCCATCATCAATTGCCATCTCGCCACCGGCCGCATCGGCCGGCCCGGCATGGGGCCGTTTTCGCTCACCGGCCAACCCAACGCCATGGGCGGGCGTGAGGTCGGCGGGCTCGCCAACCAGCTCGCCGCGCATATGGATTTCTCGCCCGAGAGCGTCGACCGTGTGGGCCGCTTCTGGCAGGCGCCGCATATGGCCTCGCGCGAAGGCCTGAAGGCCGTCGCCCTGTTCGACGCCGTCGCCGCCGGCAAGGTGAAGGCGCTGTGGGTGATGGGCACCAATCCGGCGGTGAGCCTGCCGCGCGCCGACGGCGTGCGCGAGGCGCTGCGCGGGCTCGATTTCCTCGTCGTCTCCGACAATGTCGCGGCCAACGACACGCTGGGCTGCCGGCCGCATCTGGTGCTGCCAGCGCTCGCCTGGGGCGAGAAGGACGGCACGGTCACCAATTCCGAGCGGCGCATCTCCCGCCAGCGCGCCTTCCTGTCGCCGCCGGGCGAGGCGAAGGCGGACTGGTGGGCCATTGCGCAGGTCGGCAAGCGCCTCGGCCATGCCGCCGCCTTCGCCTGGCGCTCCGCCACCGAGGTGTTCCGTGAGCACGCCGCGCTCTCCGCCTTCGAGAATGGCGGCACGCGCGATTTCGACCTGTCCGGCCTTGCCGGCATCAAGGATGCCGATTTCGACGCCCTCGCGCCGGTGCAATGGCCGGTGCGCGGAGTGGGGGAGGGCGCCAAGCGTTTCTTCGCCGAGGGCGGCTTCTACACGCCCGACCGCAGGGCGCGCTTCGTGCCGCCGCGGCCTCCCGCGCTGGCGCGGGCGACGAGCGAGAGCTACCCCTTCCTTTTGAACACCGGCCGCATCCGCGACCAGTGGCACACCATGACCCGCAGCGGCCTGAGCGCCCGGCTCGGCGCGCATCTGCCGGTGCCCTTCGCCGAGATCAACGCGGAGGATGCCGCGCGTCTCGGCGTCACCGAGGGCGCCATGCTGCGCGTGTCGTCGGAACATGGCGCACTTGTGGCGGAGGCGCGCCTCGCCGCCGGCCAGCCGTGCGGCACGGTGTTCGTGCCGATCCACTGGAGCGAGGCGACCTCCTCCTGCGGCCGCGTCGGCGCGCTGGTCGCCGGCGACACCGATCCCATTTCCGGCCAACCGGAGGCGAAGGCGACGCCGGTCGCGCTCGAGCCCGTCGTCCTGCCCTATCGCGGTTTCGTCCTCTCGCGGCAGGCCATCGCGCCGCCACCGGCGCAATGGTGGGCGCGCGCCACCCTCGACGGCGCCATCGCCTATATCCTCGCCGATGACCGCCCACCGCAGGAATGGCTGCACGAATGGCTGGGCGACGAGACCGGGGCAGTGCATCTCGACGATGCCGGCGCCGGGCGCTACCGCTTCGCCGATTTCGACGCGGCCGGCCGCATCCGCCTTGTCGCCTTCGTCGAGCGCTCGGAGCGGCGCCTCGATTGGTCCGGCGCGCTGTCGTGGTTCGCCGACGAGGAGCGGGACATCGCGCGGCGCGGTCAGGTGCTCTCGGGCCGGGCGGAGAGCGGCGGCGCCTGCGGCCCGGTCATCTGCGCCTGCCATGGCGTGGCGCAGGACAGCATCGAGGCCTTCATCGCCGGCAATCCGGCGGCGGGGCTCGCCGGCATCGGCGCGGCGCTGAAGGCCGGCACCAATTGCGGCTCCTGCATCCCGGAGTTGCGGCGCCTGCTGGCGCGCACCGAGCCGGCGCTGGGCTAGGAGTTCCCGCCAGCGGCAGCCTCCAGCGCCGCCAGCTTCTTCTTCAGCGCCTTGGTCTCCTCGAAGCGGGCGGTGACGTCGCGCAGCCCGGCGACCATGCCCGTGACCTTCCCGGCCTCGTCCTTCATCAGCACGATGGTGAACTCGATCGAGATGCGCCGTCCGTCCTTGTGCAGGCCCGGCACCGCCAGCAGGTCGCCGGCGCCGTAGCGGCTGACCCCCGAGGCTATCGTCTCGTCATAGCCTTCCCAGTGCCGGGCGCGGAATGGCTCGGGGATGATGATGTCGAGCGACTGGCCCAGCGCCTCCGCTTCGGTGAAGCCAAAGATGCGCTCGGCGCCGGCGTTCCACAGCGCGATGGTGCCGTCGGTGGCGCTGGCGATGATGGCGTCGGCGGCGCTGTCGACCAGCGCGTCGCCGATCTGCTCGCGGCTGAAGCCGTGCACCGCGCGCGCCGTTCGCGCCGCAACCGTTCCCGATTGCGGCGCTGGAACCGTCCCGCCATCGGTGGCCTCGCCGAACAGGTCTTCGACCGGCCCGAAGAATTCGTAGTGCAGCCGTTCCGTCGGCACGCCGCGCTGCGCCAGCCCGGGCACGAAGTCCCTGAGGAAGCGCAGCGGGCCGCAGACGAAGTACTCGGCCTCGTCGACCGGCGTGTGTGCGGCCAGCCAGTCAAGGGTGAGATGACCGGAGATGTCGAAGTCGCGCCCCGCCACGTCGCCGCTCTCGGGCCGCGTGTAGAGGAAGGTCGTCTCGATCCCGCTGGAGGCCGCGGCGAGGTCGCGGACATGCTTTCCCAGCGCATGCGTGCCGCCGTTCTGGGTGCAGTGGACGAACTGCACGCGGACGTGGCGCTTCTCGCGCACGAATTCCTCCAGCATCGCCACCATCGGCGTCAGCCCGACGCCGGCGCTCACCATGACGATGGGTCGCTCGTCGCCGCGCGGCAGCACGAAGCTGCCGTCCGGCCGGGCGATGTCGAGCCGCGTGCCGGGCTCAGCTGAATCGTGCAGCCATTTGGTGACGGTGCCGGCGGGCTCGCGCTTCACCGTGATCCGGTAGGTCTCGCCGTTCGGCGCCGAGGAGATGGTGAAGTTGCGCTTCTGCCGGCCATGGCCCGGCACCTCGGCGAACAACGTGAGGTGCTGCCCCGCCTCGTGCGGCGCCGGCGGGCGACCATCCGCCGGGCGCAGCACGAAGGAGGTGATGACCTCGCTCTCCTTGTGGCGGCTCTCGATGACGAAGGGGCGTGGGCCACCCCTGTCCTCGGCTGTCGGCTGCGCTGTTGCCGCGGCGGTATCGGTCATGGTGTTGGCCTCTGCAGAAATCATGTATAGAGTATGCATGATTTAGCGAACTAGAAAAGCTCCAGACAGTTCCGCATGCGACTGACCCGCTACTCCGATTACGCCATGCGCGTGATGCTCTATCTCGCGGCACGCGGCGACCGTCCGTGCTCCATATCGGAGATGGCGGCAGCCTACGGTATTTCGCAGAACCACCTGATGAAGGTCATGAACGACCTAGGGCGGGCCGGCTATGTGGCGAGCACGCGCGGGCGCAATGGCGGCTTCCGGCTGGCGCGGCCGGCGGCCGAGATCGTGGTCGGCGACTTGCTGCGGCACACCGAGGACGATCTCGACCTCGTCGATTGCCCGCGCTGCGTGCTGTCGCGCGGCTGCGGCCTGTCTTCGGTGCTGGACGAGGCGCTGATGGCGTTCCTCGCCGTGCTCGACCGCTACACGCTGGCGGACCTCATCGACCGGCGGCAGGGCTTCCAGAGCCTGCTGCTTTCCCTCGATTCCGGCATGGGCCGGATTCAGCCCGGACTGGCGTGATGGCCGTTTCCACCACTGCCCTCGTCCTGGTGTCATCGGCCGGGCTGCTCGTCGCCTGCGTGGCGGGCGCGCGTCCCCGGCCATCCCCTCTGGCGATGCATTTGGAGTGGGCCTTGTCAGCCTTTGCACGCATAAGACTGTTCCGTCCGATCCTCGCCGGCGCCACGCTGCGCGACCGTATCCTCGCCTGCCTCGGTGCCCTCGCCGGCATTGCGCTGACCGCTTACGTCAGCGCCGTGGCGGCCGGGAACGTGACCGATCTCCTGTGGATCGTGCCGCCCATGGGCGCCTCGGCCGTGCTGCTGTTCGCCGTGCCGGCGAGCCCGATGGCGCAGCCCTGGCCGGCCATCGGCGGCAACGTCATCTCGGCGCTGATTGGCATCGCGGTCGCCCATTTCATGCCGCTATCGGCGCTCTCCGCCGGCGTGGCGGTCGCCAGCGCCATCGCCGCCATGTCGCTGCTGCGCTGCCTGCACCCGCCGGGCGGCGCCGCGGCGCTGGTCGGGCTCTTCGCCGGCGCGTCCTCGAGCTATTGGTTCCCGCTGATGCCGGTGGGCGTGAACGCCGTCATCCTGACGGCGAGCGCCTGGGTCTATCACCGGATGTCGGGCCATACCTACCCGCACGCGCCCGCCACCCCGGCCGCCGCGCCGAAGTCGGCGCAGGAGCTGCCCTGGACCTTCAGCCGCACCGACATCGCCTCCGCCCTCGACGAGATGGGCGAGACCTTCGACATCGACACCGCGGACCTGGAGACGCTGCTGCGCACCATCGAGCAGCGGGCGCTGGCGCGCTCCTACAAGCAGCTGACCTGCCGCGATCTCATGTCCACTGGCCTCATCTCCGTCGCCGCCTCAGCGCCGCCCGAGGAGGCGCGCGCCAAGCTGGTGGCGAGCGACGTGCGCCGACTGCCGGTGCTCGACGCCGAGGGCCGCATCGTCGGCGCTATCGGCTTGCGCGACCTGGTCCGTCCAGCGGCAACGGTGCGCGCGCTGATGACCCCCGCGGCGACGGCAGCGCCGGAAGCCAATGCGATCGACCTGCTGGGCCGCTATGCCCATGACCGTGTCCATGCCGTCTTCATCGTCGACGAAGACCGCAAGCCCATCGGCGTGGTGACCGAGGCGAACTGGCTGGCGGTGCTGACGCGCGGGCTGGAGTAAGGGCTCAGGCCCTCTCCTCGTCGAGCAACGCCAGCGTCGCCTCGTCCATGGCGCCGGCGCATCCCAGATCGAGCGCCCGGCGGAACATGCTGTCGGGCGCATCCGAGGCCAGGGCGAACAGCGTCATGGACGAGCGGAACTTCATGTCGTCCGGGCTGCCGAAGATGTCGTGCAGTGACCGGCCGCTCTCCAATGGCACCGCCTGCGTGGCGCGCTCCAGCCGCGGCCCGAGCAGCGGATGGGCGAGATAGGCCCGCGCCTCCTTCAGCGAGCCGATGCCGTAGAACTCCGCCGTCGGCGAGCGGCCGAGCCCGCGCAGCTGCGGGAAGATGAACCACATCCAGTGGCTGCGCTTGCGCCCGGCGCGCAGCTCGGCGACCGCCGTGTCGAAGGCGGTTTCCTGCGCGGCGACGAAGCGCTTGAGGTCATAGGGATCGTCCACGATCCTGCTCCCACGGAACCTTGCCGGCGCCCATGCCGTTGCCCGTTCAGGCAGGAAACTAGGGTCGACCTGAGATGAAATCCAAGCTGCTCGGCGAGGGCGACGGCGGACGCCTCTTCGCGCTCGTACTCGATACCGGCGAGGAGGCGTTCGCCACCATCCGCGACTTCGCCGCGAGGGAGGGGATCAGCGCCGCCTCCGTCACCGCCATTGGCGCCTTCTCGCGGGCGACGGTGGGCTGGTTCGATTTCGACACCAAGGACTATCGCCGTATCCCGGTCGATGAGCAGTGCGAGGTGCTGAGCGCGCTCGGCGACATCGCCCGCGACGACGACGGCAAGGCGAGCCTGCATCTCCATGCCGTGCTCGGCCTGTCCGACGGCTCGACTCGCGGCGGGCACCTGCTCGACGGCATCGTCCGGCCGACGCTGGAGGTGATGATCACCGAGACCCCCGCGCATCTACACCGCCGCAGGCGCCCCGGCCTCGGCATCTCGCTCATCGATCTCGGCAGCGGGTGAGCGCGCGGCACTGGCGTTGCAGGTGCGGGATGCGGTAATCCCCGCCATCCTGCAGCCGAAGGTGACGCCGTGCCCGATCTCGAACGCATCGTCAGCGACATCGCCGAGGAGATGCGCGCCCGCCCGGACCGCGGCGAGGTCGCGACCTATATCCCCGAGCTCGCCCGTGCCGACCCCGCCGCCTTCGGCATCGCCGTCATCGCGGCGGATGGGCAGGTGGCGGTGGGCGGCGACGCCGACGTGCCGTTCTCCATCCAGAGTGTCTCCAAGGTGTTCACCCTCACGCTGGCGCTGGGCAAGATCGGCAACCTCTTGTGGAAGCGGGTGGGGCGCGAGCCGTCGGGCAGCCCGTTCAATTCCATCGTCCAGCTTGAGGCCGAGCACGGCATCCCGCGCAACCCCTTCATCAATGCCGGCGCCATCGCGGTGACCGACGTCATCCTCTCCGGCCACCAGCCGCGCGAGGCGCTGGGCGAGATCCTGCGCTTCATGCAGTTCCTCGCCGAGGACAGTTCGATCGGCATCGACGAGGCGGTCGCCGCCTCGGAGCAGCGCACCGGCTTCCGCAACCGGGCGCTCGCCAACTACATGAAGTCGTTCGAGGTGCTGGAGAACCCGGTCGACTACACGCTGGGCGTCTATTTCCACCACTGCGCCATCGCCATGAGCTGCCGCCAGCTCGCCATGGCCGCGCGCTTCCTCGCCCATGGCGGGCGCAATCCTTCGACCGGCTTCTCGGTGGTGTCCGCGGAGCGGGCGCGGCGCATCAACGCCATCATGCTCACCTGCGGCCATTACGACGGCTCGGGCGAGTTCGCCTATCGCGTCGGCCTGCCGGGAAAGAGCGGGGTGGGGGGAGGGATCCTCGCCATCGCGCCGGGCAAGGCGTCGATCGCGGTATGGTCGCCGGGCCTGGACGCCAGCGGCAACTCGCATCTCGGCCGCATCGCGCTGGAAGCGCTGACCCAGCGGCTCGGCTGGTCGGTCTTCGGCTGACGCATGTCCCGCAAAAGTTGCGCGACTTTTGCGATCAGGACATGCGCATCATCAAATAGCTTCAGATACGACAAGAGGGCCGGACGGTAGGTCGCGGCCCTCTTGGTGAGGAAGGGGCGAAGCGCGGGGCGCGGAACGGAAGTCTCGCTCGTGGAAACACGGGTCGACGTCAGTTCTTGCGCTCGGCGTCTTCCTTGATCGCCTCTTCGTGGTACCAGCTGCCGAAGATGACGGCCGGGTTTACCTCAAGGGTCTCGGAAGCGCGGAGCTCGGCGCGGCGGGCAAGGCCGGCGCGGCCACCGGTGGGAAACTGGACGATCTGCGCGCTAGCGCGCGGGATGTTGGTACGCATTGCACATTTCTCCTTTCCCGCTGCGCGTTCCTGCGTCAGCGTTTCAATTCATATAACACCTTTTGCATGGCGTTTGCGCAATATGCACATTTTGCGATCACAATGAGCGTAGAAATTGTGCATCGCCAAACGCCCGCTTCAGCGCCGCGACACCAACGGCGCGGGCAGGGTTTTGGTTGCCTGCCCGCGTGCGGCGCATCATCCGATATAGGCCAGTCAGGCTGACCTAAACCCCGCTGGGAGCACGCGAATCATCCCGCGCGGGAGCCAGCGACCACTGCCGCGCGTGCCCTGGGCACGACGAGAATTTTGCCCGTCACTGCCGCCGATCTCTCCATTTGGCACGACAAATGCTTCTGCGAACGGCAGCCGTTGGCGGTCGACTTCCTCGCACGGCCGGCAAGCGACGGGGAGCCTTGGTTCCCGGTCATCAGCTTATGAGAGACACGCAATGACGAAGTACAAGCTCGAGTACATTTGGCTCGACGGTTACAAGCCGACCCCGAACCTGCGTGGCAAGACGCAGATCAAGGAGTTCGACCACTTCCCCTCGCTCGAGGAACTGCCGCTGTGGGGCTTTGACGGTTCGTCCACGGAGCAGGCCGAGGGCCGCAGCTCCGACTGCGTGCTGAAGCCCGTCGCGATCTACCCCGACCCGGCCCGCAAGAACGGCGCCCTGGTGATGTGCGAAGTGATGATGCCCGACGGCGTCACCCCGCATGTCACCAATGCGCGCGCCACCATCCTGGACGACGAAGGCGCCTGGTTCGGCTTCGAGCAGGAGTACTTCTTCTACAAGGACGGCCGTCCGCTCGGCTTCCCCGAGCATGGCTACCCCGCGCCGCAGGGCCCGTACTACACCGGCGTCGGCTTCAAGAACGTCGGCGACATCGCCCGCGAGATCGTCGAGGAGCATCTCGAGCTCTGCCTCGAGGCCGGCATCAACCACGAAGGCATCAACGCGGAAGTCGCGAAGGGCCAGTGGGAATTCCAGATCTTCGGCAAGGGCTCCAAGAAGGCGGCCGACGAAGTGTGGATGGCCCGCTACCTGCTGCTCCGCCTGACCGAGAAGTACGGCGTGGACATCGAGTTCCACTGCAAGCCGCTCGGCGACACCGACTGGAACGGCTCGGGCATGCACTGCAACTTCTCCACCAAGTACATGCGCGAAGTGGGCGGCAAGGAGTATTTCGAGGCCCTGATGGGTGCCTTCGAGAAGAACCTGCACGACCACATCGCCGTGTACGGCCCGGACAACGACAAGCGCCTGACCGGCAAGCACGAGACGGCGCCGTGGAACAAGTTCAGCTACGGCGTGGCCGACCGCGGCGCGTCGATCCGCGTGCCCCACTCGTTCATCAAGAACGACTACAAGGGCTATCTTGAGGATCGCCGCCCGAACTCCCAGGGCGACCCCTACCAGATCGCTTCCCAGGTCCTGAAGACGATCTCGGAAGTCGCCACCAAGGCCGCCGCTGCGGCGTGAGGAATTGCGGTCGGGCAGGGCCTTCGGGTTCCGCCCTGCCGCTTCGAGCCTCCTGAGACGGGTCGACCGTCTCCCTCAAGCCAGTCCCGTCCGCGGGGCTGGCTTTTGTTTTTGGCCGCACGCGACGTCGGCAATCATCACGACGTCAAGCCCGGCCATGACGACAGCGTGGGGTGGATGCCGCGCTCCGGAGACGGCGAGGCAGCTCACAAATACGGCGACGCCAGCCAGATGGCGCGGTTGCGCAGCTTCTCCAGGAAGGGGCGCTCGCCGAGCGTCTCCAGCGTCTCGCGCCGGGCGGAGGCCATCATCTTCTCGATGCGCGCTTCGATCGCCGTCGCGATTGCCGGATCGTAAAGCTCGAGGTCGAGCTCGAAATTGAGCCGCAGGCTGCGCGGGTCGAGGTTGGACGAGCCGACGTAGGCCCAGCAGCCGTCCATCGCCATCAGCTTGGAATGGTCGAACATCCCCTCGGCGCGCCACACCCGGCACTCGCCCGCGATCACCTGGTCGAGCTGGGCGGTCATGGCGTAGTCGACCAGCTTCAGGTTGTTGGCGGAGGGGATGACGACGTCGACCTCGACGCCCCGGCGACCGGCGACGGTGAGCGCGCCGATGAGCTGCTGGTCGGGCAGGAAATAGGGCGAGCAGATGTGCACCCGGCTCTGCGCCACGGCGAGCGCGCCCATGATCATGTTGTGGGCGCTGGCGAGGTTGCGGTCGGGGCCGGAGGGCACGACGCGCACCGCCACCGGCCCGCGCGTTCCCTGCGGCGCCTCGGCCCAGGCCGGGCCGTCGAGGAACTCGTCGGTGGTGAAGGACCAGTCCTGGCTGAACACGGTGAGCAACTGCTCCACCGCCGGCCCCTCGACGCGGAAATGGGTGTCGCGGGCAGGGTCGGCGCCGCCGAACTCGGCCATGAACTGGGCGCGGATGTTCATGCCGCCTGTGAAGGCGAGGCCGCCGTCGACGATCAGCATCTTCCGGTGGCTGCGCAGGTTGGCATAGGGCAGGCGCAGGCCGATCAGATTGCCCATGAAAAGGTCGACGGTGACGCCGCCCTGCATCAGCCGCCCGACGATGGAGGGGCGCGAATAGCGCGCACCGATGGCGTCGATCAGCACCCGCACCGCTACCCCGCGCCTGTGCGCCTCGATCAGCGCGTCGGCGAACTGCACCCCGACCGGGTCGTTGTCGAAGATGTAGCTGGAGAGCGCGACATGCCGCTTCGCCGAGCGGATGGCGTCGAGCATGGCTGGATAGGCCGCGTCGCCGCTGTCGAGCAGTTCCACCGCATTGCCGGTGGTGAGCGGGAACGCGGCGACGCGGTCGCCGAGCCGCTTCATCGCCGACAGGCTGGGCGAGAACGCGATGGCGATGGGCGGGTGGTCATGGTGGCGCCGGCGATCCTGGCTGGCGCGGCGGCGGCCGGCGGCGCTCTGGCGGATGCGGTTGATGCCGGCGACGAGATAGAGGAAGGCGCCGACGAAGGGCGAGAGCAGGATGACGCCGACCCAGCCTATGGCGGCGCGCACGTCGTCCTTGGTCATGGCGGCGTGGATCGCCGCGACGATGCCGATGGCGGTGCTCGCGACGAGCGTGATGTGCGGCCAGTATTCCGACCAGAAGCTGAGCATGGCGACCGCCTGAGGATGCTCCGTCTCTAGCCGGTAATCGACGCAGCGTCATCCCCGCACCGCTGCGATTGACGCAGCGGCAGGCTGGTGGGGCAGCGGTAACTCGCCCGCCATTTCGGCAGCGGGCTGCACAAGGTCTGGGCTCGTTGGCGCCGAGCGCGGAAGCTGCTCTAAGAAGCTATGAGCTAGACCGAAATCGCTTCTGAATTTGCCTGGGACGGGTCGCTGCGCGACATCTACGTGGTCGGCACCACGCTGGGCGATTGGCAGCGAATTCTCGACTCACTCCTAGAACGCGATTCCATCGTCCTCGTCTTCTCCGAGAATGGAGAAAAGATCCCTGTTCCACCCATCGCCAAGTTCATTTTCGAACGACGCGGGGAAGCCGCGATGATGCTCGAGGTGACGGTCGGAAATATCCGCGTCAATTGTCACTTCTTTTGCGAGGAACAGGTCGAGTTCGACATCGATCCTCGTGACGTGCGCGATGAGGAAGATTTCGAAGTCATCGCAGATTTCATGAGCATCCTGGCGGATGCGACAGGAAAGCCGGCCATCCTCACCCATGAGAATATTGCGGACGCCGTCATCCTGATGATGCAGCCTCGCGCGTGAGAGCATTCAGCGCCCCATAGGGGCGGCGCAGTTCTCCCTCATGGCCGGGTCAAGCCCGGCCATGAGGGAGTGTGGGCTCAGCTCGCCGCCTTCAGCGGCAGGGCCGACTGGTCGGGGTTCTCCGCCGGCTCCAGCGCGTTGGCGATGGCCTCGTCCACCCGCTCCAGCCAGACGAATTCCAGCCGGTCGCGCGCGTCCTGAGGAATGTCCTCATAGTCGCGCCGGTTGCGGGCGGGCAGCATTACGCGGGTCAGACCCGCTCGGGCGGCGGCCACAACCTTCTCCTTGATGCCGCCCACGGGCAGCACCAGGCCGCGCAAAGAAATCTCGCCGGTCATGGCGGTGTCCTTGCGCACCGTGCGGCCGGTGAGCAGCGAGACGAGCGCGGTGAACATCGCCACGCCCGCGCTCGGTCCGTCCTTCGGCGTCGCCCCGGCGGGCACATGGACGTGCACGTCGCTCTTGGCGAACAGCTCCGGGTCGATGCCGAGCTCCTCGGCGCGGCTCTTCACCAGGCTCCACGCCGCCTGCGCGCTTTCCTTCATCACATCGCCGAGTTGGCCGGTGAGGATCAGCCCGCCGCGTCCGGGGACGCGGGTCGCCTCGATGAAGAGGATATCGCCGCCGACCGGCGTCCAGGCGAGGCCGGTGGCGACGCCGGGCACCGAGACACGCAGCGCCACCTCGTCCTCGAAGATCGGCGGGCCGAGCAACTCGGGTAGCGTGTCGACGCCGATACGCGCATGGCTGACGCTGCCTTCGGCGATGCCGACGGCGACGTGCCGCACGGCGCGGCCGACCTCGCGCTCCAGGTTGCGTACGCCCGCCTCCCGCGTATAGGCGCGGATGATGGCTTTCAGCGCCTCGTCATCGACCTCGACCTGCTCCGGCTTGACGCCATTGGCCTCGAGCTGGCGGCGGACGAGATAGCGCTTGGCGATCTGGAGCTTCTCGCTGTCCGTGTAGCCGGACAGGGTGATGATCTCCATGCGGTCGCGCAGCGGCCCCGGTATGGTGTCGAGCATGTTCGCGGTGGCGATGAACACCACGCGCGACAGGTCGAAGGGCACGCCGAGATAATTGTCCCGGAACGTTCCGTTCTGCTCGGGGTCGAGCACCTCCAGCATCGCCGCCGACGGGTCTCCCTGTATGCCGGAGCCCATCTTGTCGATCTCGTCCAGCATCATCACGCAGTCGCGGGTGCCTGCCTTGCGGATGCCCTGGATGATGTTGCCGGGCAGAGCGCCGACATAGGTGCGCCGGTGGCCGCGGATCTCCGCCTCGTCATGCACGCCGCCGAGGGAGACGCGCACGAATTTGCGGCCCATGGCGCGGGCGATCGACTGGCCGAGCGAGGTCTTGCCGACGCCCGGAGGGCCGGCGAAGCACAGGATCGGCGCCTTGCCGCCGGGTGCCAGCTTGCGCACGGCGAGGTATTCGACGATGCGGCGCTTGATCTTGTCGAGGCCGAAATGGTCCTCGTCCAGGATCTTGCGCGCCTCGGCGATGTCGATCGGCGCGGTCTCCGGCAGCTTCCAGGGCAGGGCGATCAGCCAGTCCAGATAGGTGCGGACCATGCCGTATTCGGCGCTGGCGTCCTGCATGCGGCGCAGCCGGCCCAGCTCCTTGCGGGCCATCTGCTCCACATCCTCCGGCATGCCGGCATCGGTGATCGCCTTCTCCAGATCGGCGATGTCCTGGCTGTTGCCGTCGTCCTCGCCGAGCTGCTTCTGGATCGCCGCCATCTGCTCGCGCAACAGCACCTCGCGCTGGCGCTCGTCCAGCGACGCCTTGGTCTGCTTGCTGATCTCCTGCGACAGGCGCAGCACCTCGATGCGGTGCGCCAGCAGCCGCGAGACCTTGTTCATGCGCGCGACGATGTCGACCGTCTCCAGAAGCTCCTGCTTCTCGTCGGCCGAGATGTCGATATAGGCGGCGACCAGATCGGCGAGGCCCGCCGGCGAGTTCGAGCCGCGCACGGCGGCGACGAGCTCGGCCGGGACCTGCGGCAGCAGCTCCAGCGCCTCGGTGGCCTGACCCTGCAGGTGGACGAAGCGCGCCTCGATCTCCGAGGAGCGTTCTTCGCTCTCCTCCAGCCGCTTCACGCGGGCGGTGACGAAAGGCTTCTCGCGCACGAACTCGTCGACATGGAAGCGCTGCTCGCCCTGCAGCACGAGGTGGTGCGTGCCGTCCGGCGCAGTGACATAGCGCAGGATGTTGGCGACGACGCCCATGCGGTGCAGGTCGGTCGGGCTCGGCTCCTCCACGCTGGCGTCGCGCTGCATCAATATGCCGACGGGACGGCCCTCGCGCACCGCCTGCTGGGCGGCGGCGATGGAGCCTGGACGCATGACGCCGAGCGGCAGCACGACGCCGGGGAACAGCACGAAGTTGCGCACCGGCAGGATGATCAGCTGGTCGGCCGGCACGGTGCCGTTGGCCGCGCCCGGGGCGCCACCATTTTCGCCGGCATCGGCCATGCGGACGGGATCGAATCTAGTGAAATCGGGGTGTGTCATGGTTCTGTCCCCCTTCCTCAAACCTTGCGCAGCACGATGGCGAGGCACCCATTGACGACGCGCGGATGGGCGACCTCGTAGCGGCCGGGCGGCAATACGAGCTGGCGCTCGAAGCGGCCCTGCGGCAGCTCCATGCGATGGATGGTGGCGCGGTTGAGCTCCGCCGGCAGCACGCGCTCGCCCGAAATGGCAAGCGTGCCGTTCTGGATGGCGACGCTGATGCGCTCGGGATCGACGCCGGGAAGCGCGGCGAGCACGATGAGCTCGCGCTCGGTCTCGATCATGTCGACCGGCGGTTCCCAGCACGGGGCATGCCGACGCGCGGATACGGCCTCGGTGCGCGCGGCCGGCTGGAACATCTGCCGGTGCATGCGCTCGGCGCGGTTCAGCATGTCGATGGCATCCGACCACATCCAGAGGCGGGGGTCAGTCTTCTTCATGAGCTTCTCCTGGGCAGACCGGTGGGACGTGTCCCTGGGGCCCGCGAGGCTCATATGGGTGCAGAAATGCCACACGCTAGGGAGGCGGGCGCATCCTCGCGAGGAGCGGTCATGCGGCCCGCCTCGCGTGCCTCGCATACGCTTTGAAAGATTATCCGCCTGCCGGATGGTGCCGGCGGCGTCCGAGCGCGATCTTTGGCGCGACGGGCGGGTTCACGGAGAGGAGAGACATCATGAAGGTCGGTTTCATCGGTCTTGGCAGCATGGGCGCCGGCATGGCGCACAACCTTCTCAAGGCCGGCCACGAGGTGACGGTGTTCAACCGCTCGCCCGCCAAGGCCGCGCCGCTGGTGGAAGCCGGCGCCGTCGCCGCATCGAGCGTTGCGGAAGCCTGCAAGGGCGAGGCGGTGATCACCATGCTCGCCGACGACGCGGCCGTCTCCTCGGTCGCGGAAGGCGAGGGCGGCATCCTCGCTCATCTCGCGCCGGGCGCGCTGCACGTCTCTGCCAGCACGATCAGCGTGGCGCTGTCGGAGAAGCTGACCGCCGCGCATGCCGAGGCCGGCCAGCTCTATGCCGCCGCTCCCGTCTTCGGCCGTCCGGAAGTGGCGGCGGCGGGCGAGCTCTTCGTCGCGGCGGCGGGACCGGCGGAGGCGCTCAAGCTCGCCCAGCCGCTGTTCGACGCTATCGGCCGGCAGACCTTCGTGTTCTCCGATACACCGTCCAAGGCCAACCTCGTCAAGCTGAGCGGCAACTTCCTCATCGCCTGCGTGATCGAGACGCTGGGCGAGGCGCTGGCGCTGGTCGGAAAAGGGGGCGTCGACCGGAAGCAATATCTCGACTTCCTCACCTCGACCCTGTTCGGCGCGCCGGTCTATCGCAACTACGGCAACCTCATCACCGATACGACGCCCCGGCCGGTCGGCTTCGCCGCTCCGCTCGGCCTCAAGGACATCCGCCTCGCACTCGCCGCCGCGGAGGATCTGCGCGTCCCGCTGCCGGTCGGAAGCCTGCTGCGCGACCGCTTTCTCACGCTCCTCGCCAATGGCGGCGAAGGACAGGACTGGTCGGCGATCGGCCGCCTCGCCGCGAAGGACGCCGGCGAGACCGCCTGACCCCCTCACGGAGACACGATCATTCCGGAGCTCGCCATGCGCTGGATGCTCGACCGGGGGGCCGACCTCCCCGGGCCGACGCCCACCTCCAAGGCGCGCCGGTCATGCGCCCGCTTCCGGCCTGGAAGCCAGGCGCACGGCGCCTCGACACGCGATGCCGCGAAGCTGTTGGCGGGTTGGCATCCCACCAAATGGGCGGGTTGTCCGGGCGACATTAATGAAATATTACCTAAACGTGGGCTACTAACCGATTTGGCTTGGGGGTCTTCGGCGACAATGGCTTGGGCGCCGCGGACCTGATCGCAACCGAAGACGGAACAGGCGCGCGTGGCTGCCACGCCGTTGGTGCGCCCGCCCGTCCTCTGTGCAGGGATGCTTGATGCGGCTTATCGGATCGTTCCTCATCGGCTCAGCGGGCTTCGTCGGGATTGCCGTCGCTGTGGCGTGGGTGTCGAACGCCTCCCTTCCGACGCCGGCCGACGCCGCCCGCGTCGATCCCCCGCCGTTCCGCATGGCGCCGGGCGCGTCCAGGACCGCGAGCGCCGTGGTCGAAGAGCCCTCCGCGCCGCCGGTCCGCACCGTCACGGACGTGCGCAATTTTTACGCCGCCGGTGAGATTCCCCAGGCGTCGAACTGGCTGTTCAACCCGGAAGTGATGCCGATCCGTCCGGCCGTGGTCGCCGCCGTGCCAGTGCCGGCCCCCACCGCCGAGCCGACCGTCGAGACGGTGAGCGCCGTGCCGCTGCCGACCGCCAATCCGCTCTTCGCCGGCCGGGTCATGGCGGGCAACGAGCCGGAAGACGCGCTCACCTTCGCGCCGCGGCCGCCGAAGAAGCCGAAGCTCGAGGCCGAGGTCGCTGCGCTGCCGCCTCCCATGGAGGAGGACGTCGCTCCGGAAGAGACGGCCCCGCCGCCCGCCGCCACCGAGGCGCCGAAGGACGAGCTGCGCTATCCCACGCGCGAGGACAAGTTCGCCCTCTACGACATCCGCGCCAAGAAGCTCTATCTGCCCGGCGGCAAGAAGCTGGAGGCGCATTCCGGCTATGGCGCGAAGATGGACAATATCCGCTACGTCCATGTGCGGATGGAGGGCGTGACCCCGCCGAACCGCTACTCGCTGAAGATGCGCGAGGCGCTGTTCCATGGCACCGAGGCGGTGCGCATGACGCCGGTCGGCGACGGCAAGATGTACGGGCGCAATGGCTTCCTGCTGCATCCCTACCTGCTCGGGCCGCGCGGCGATTCCAATGGCTGCGTGTCGCTGGCCGACTACGACACCTTCCTCGCCGCCTTCAAGCGGGGCGAGGTGCAGGAGCTCGTGGTGGTCGAGTCGATGCCGGGCTCGGGCGACACGCTCAACCCGCTGCTGTCGTGGCTGACCGGCAAGCGCGACTGATCCGGCTTCGGCCTCCCTCTTCAGACTGCCCAGCGACCATGTCCACGCTGCATGCCGGCTACTTCACCGAGGGGCTCGACGCCGATCCCGAACTTGCGGTCGCGATCCACGGCGAACTCGCGCGCCAGCAGCATGGCATCGAGCTGATCGCCTCGGAGAACATCGTCTCCCGCCTCGTGCTGGAGGCGCAGGGCTCGGTGCTCACCAACAAGACCGTCGAAGGCCTGCCCTATGCCCGCTACTACGGCGGCGCGGAGTTCGCCGACGCCATCGAGGCGCTGGCGGTCGAGCGGGCCACGAAGCTGTTCGGCTGCCGCTTCGCCAATGTGCAGCCGCACTCCGGCTCGAATGCCAATGCCGGCGTGTTCCTCGGCCTGCTGAAGCTCGGCGACACCATCCTGTCGATGAACACGGCAGCCGGCGGACATATCAGCCACGGCCATCCGGCGACGCTGACCGGGCGCGACTACCGGATCGTGCCCTACGGCGTCAGCCGCGAGACCGAGCGCATCGAGCTCGACGAGCTGCGTGCGCTGGCGCTCGACCATGCGCCGAAGCTCATCGTCGCCGGCGGCTCGGCCTATCCGCCGGCCATCGACTTCGCCGGCATGCGGGCCATCGCCGACGAGGTCGGCGCGCTGTTCATGGTCGACATGGCGCATTTCGCCGGGCTGGTGGCGACGGGGCTCTACCCGCACCCGTTCCCGCATGCGCATGTGGTGACGTCCACCACCTACAAGTCGCTGCGCGGCGCGCGCGGCGGCCTCGTGCTGTGGAACGACGCCGCGTTGAGCGACCGCATCAATCACGGCATCTTCCCGGGCGTGCAGGGCTCGGTGATGATGCACGCCGTCGCCGGCAAGGCGGCATGCTTTGGCGAGGCCTTGAGACCCGAATTCCTCGCCTATAACCAGGCGGTGCTTGCCAATGCCCGCGCCATGGCGGCGGCACTCGCCGCCGAGGGACTGCGCATCGTCGGCGGCGGCACCGATTGCGGGCTGATGCTGGTCGACCTCTCGCCGCTCGGCGTCACCGGCGACATCGCCGCCAAGGCGCTGGAGAAGGCGGGGCTGGCGGTGAACAAGAACCTCATCCCCTTCGATTCGCGCCCGCCGGAAGCACCTTCCGGGCTCCGGCTCTCGTCCAATGCCGGCACCGCGCGCGGCTTTGGCACAGCCGAGTTCGAGACCGTCGCCGGCTGGATCGCCCGCGTGGTGAAGGCGCCGACGGACGCGGCGACGATCGATGCCGTCCGCGCGCAGGTGACCGCGCTCTGCGCGCGGTTTCCGATCTACGGCTGAAGGTACGGCCTCATTCCCGTGCCGTCGCCTCGACCTGCACATAAGGTGTCGCCGGCAGGAACTCCGGCCCCCGCCGCGACAGGAACTCGGTGAGCGCCGCGGCCGGCGGGGTCAGGCGCTTGGCGGTGCGCTTCACCACGAACCATTGCCGCACTTCCGGCAGCCCCTCGACATCGAGCACGGCAAGGCGTCCGTCTGCGACTTCTGCCGCGATGGTGTGCCCAGAGATGAAGGCAAGGCCGAGCCCCGCCATCACCGCCTGCTTGATGGTCTCGTTCGAATCGATCTCCATGCCGATCCGCGGATCGATGCCGGACTGCTGAAAGAACCGCTCCATCAGCCCGCGGGTGCCCGAGCCCGGCTCGCGCGACATGAAGGTGGAGCTGGCCAGCGCCGCGGGCGGGACGCGCCGGCCGAGCAGCGGATGGTCCGCCGGCGCGATGATGACGTGCGGGTGGTCGCCGATCAGCGTCTTGTCGACCTCCATGTCGAGCGGCGGCCGGCCCATGATGGCGACGTCGATCTGGTCGCCGCGCAGGCCGGCGATGATCTCCTCGCGGTTGCCCACCGTCAGCACCACGTCGATGCCCGGATGGGCGCGGGTGAAGCTGCCGAGCGCCGCCGGCACGAAATACTTGGCGGTGGAGACCAGCCCGACCGAGACGCGGCCGGACTTCAGCCCCTTCATCGCATCGAGCGCGGCGCCGCAATCGGCCATCGCCTGCTCGATGCGGGCGACGGCGGCGAGCACCTCGCGCCCGGCGGCGCTGGGCTGAAAGCGGTCGCCGGCACGGTCGAGCAGCGGCAGGCCGAGATGCTCCTCCAGCTGCTGCACCTGCATGGTCACCGCGGGTGGTGTGACGTTGAGCTTGCGCGCGGCGCCGGTGACGCTACCGGTCTCGACGATGGCGGCGACGGCGCGAAGCTGCTTGAGCGTGGCATTACGCATGGGGAATTACATTTCAGGTAAATTGAATTACCAGGAAAGATTATTCGAATTTCCTTACGCGCGCAATTCGTGCAGTCTGGCATCAACAAGAGGCGTCCGCCGCTTCGGGTTCCCCGCTCGAAGGCCTTACGGAAACGACACGCCAAAAGGGCCCAAGCCCTCGACATAACTGGGGAACGCCATGATACGCCCGACTTTGCAGGACCACCTGGACAGGTGGTCGCAAGCCGATGATTCACGCCGCGATGTTGCGCGCACCGTGCTCGCCCTCGCCGGCGCCGGCCTCCGAATCTCGCAGCTTCTCGCCGCCGGCCCGCTGGCGGGCTCGCTGGCTGCCGTGCGCGGCCACCATGCCGACGGCGACAGCCAGAAGGAGCTCGACGTCGTCGCCGACACGCTGGTGCGCGAGGCGCTGGCCGAGGCGCCGGTCGCCCTGCTGGGCTCCGAGGAGGCGGAGGAGGCGATAGCGCTCGACCCCGCCGGCACGCTCGCCGTCGCGGTCGATCCGCTGGACGGCTCGTCCAACATCGACGCGAACATGACGGTCGGCACGATCTTCTCGATCCTGCCCTACATCGGTCCCGCCTCGCTGCTGCAGCCGGGCTCGGCGCAGCTCGCCGCCGGCTTCCTCGTCTACGGGCCGCAGACGGCTCTGGCGCTGACCGTCGGCGCGGGCACGCAGATCTTCATCCTCGATCGTGCGAGCGGCGACTTCCTGCTCGCCGAGGAACGCGCGCTGGTGCTGCCCGAGACGGCCGAATACGCGATCAACGGCTCCAACGCCCGCCACTGGGACCTGGCGATCCGCTGCTACGTCGAGGACTGCCAGGCCGGCATGGACGGCCCGCGGGCCAAGGACTTCAACACCCGCTGGGTCGCTTCCATGGTGGCGGACGTCTTCCGCATCCTGGTGCGCGGCGGCGTCTATCTCTATCCGGGCGACGCGCGCCGCGGCTACACGCAGGGCCGGCTGCGCCTCGTCTACGAGGCCAATCCGGTCGCCTACCTGATGGAGCAGGCGCAGGGCGCGGCGACGGACGGGCATCGTTCGATCCTCGAACTCGAGCCGACGCATCTGCACCAGCGCGTGCCCCTCGTCTTCGGCTCGCGCGCCGAGGTCGAGCGCATCGCCCGCTATCACCACGATGCCGCCGCCATGCCCGAGCGCTCGCCGCTGTTCGGCCGGCGCGGCCTGCTGCGCGCCTGAGGGGAGGGGAGCCATGTCGATCCACCATCCCATCATCTCCGTCACCGGCTCGTCCGGCGCGGGCACCACCTCGGTGCGGCGCATCTTCGAGCAGATCTTCCGCCGCGAGGAGGTCGCCGCCGCCTATATCGAGGGCGACGCCTATCACCGCTACGACCGCGCCGAGATGAAGCGCGTCATGGCCGAGGAGGCGGGGCGGGGCAACCACCACTACAGCCATTTCGGCCCGGACTCGAACCTGTTCGAGGAGCTGGAGGAGACCTTCCGCTCCTACGCGCAGACCGGCACCGGCCAGTTCCGCCACTATGTCCACGATGACAAGGAGGCGGAGGAATATGGCGGCGCTCCCGGCACCTTCACCGCCTGGGAGCCGATCCCGACCCCGACCGACCTGCTCTTCTATGAGGGCCTGCACGGCGCGGTGGTGAGCGGCAACATCGATGTCGCCCGCTATGCGGACCTGAAGATCGGCGTGGTGCCGGTGATCAATCTCGAGTGGATCCAGAAGATCCACCGCGACCGCTCGCACCGCGGCTACTCCACCGAGGCGGTGACCGACACCATCCTGCGGCGCATGCCGGACTACGTGAACTACATCTGCCCGCAGTTCACGCACACCGACATCAACTTCCAGCGCGTGCCGACGGTCGACACCTCGAATCCGTTCATCGCGCGCTGGATACCGACGGCGGACGAGTCGATCGTCGTCATCCGCTTCAAGAGCCCGCGCGGGATCGATTTTCCCTACCTGCTCTCGATGATCCAGGGCTCGTGGATGAGCCGCGCCAATTCCATCGTGATCCCGGGCGGCAAGCTCGACATCGCGATGCAGCTCATCCTCACGCCAATGATCCTTCACCTCGTCGAAAAGAAGCGGCGCGCCGCCTGAGCCGGAGGACGACATGCTCACCCGAAACGCCCCGACGTCCCAGCGTCCGCCCCAGGACCTGCCGGAAGTGCTGCACGACGATATGGCCAACGCGCTGCGTGCGCTCGCCATGGACGCGGTCGAACAGGCCAAGTCCGGCCATCCCGGCATGCCCATGGGCATGGCGGATGTCGCCACCGCCCTGTTCAGCCGCTTCGTGAAGATCGATCCGACCCGCCCGGACTGGTACGACCGCGACCGCGTCGTGCTCTCCGCCGGCCACGGCTCGATGCTGCTCTACGCGGTCAACCACCTGCTCGGCTATGCCGACATGGGCACCGACCAGCTCCGGCGCTTCCGCCAGCTCGGCGCCACCACCGCAGGCCATCCGGAATATGGCCACACGCTCGGCGTCGAGACCACCACCGGCCCGCTCGGCCAGGGGCTCGCCACCGCCGTCGGCATGGCGCTGGCCGAGCGCCTGCTCAACGCCCGCTTCGGCGACGACCTCGTCGACCACCACACCTATGTCATCGCCGGCGACGGCTGCCTGATGGAGGGGATCAGCCACGAGGCCATCGACCTCGCCGGGCACCTCAAGCTCGGCAAGCTGATCCTGCTGTGGGATGACAACGGCATCTCGATCGACGGGCGCACCACGCTCTCGACCTCGACCGACCAGCTCGCCCGCTTCGAGGCGGCCGGCTGGGACGTGATGCGCGTCGACGGCCACGCCTATCACGCGGTGATCGACGCGATCGCCGAGGCCCGCGGCACGGAGCGTCCGAGCTTGATCGCCTGCCGCACCACCATCGGCTTCGGCGCGCCCACCAAGGCGGGCACGGAAGGTGCCCACGGCGCGCCGCTCGGCCCCGAGGAGATCGCCGGCGCCCGCGCCCGCCTCGGCTGGAGCCATGCTCCCTTCGAGGTGCCGGCTGACGTGCGCGAGGCCTGGGCCCACACCGCCGCCCGCGGCCGTGGTGCCCGCGAGGCGTGGGAGAAGCGGCTTTCCGCCTCCGGCCGCCGCGCTGCCTTCGAGGCGGCGATGGAAGGCGAGCTGCCCGCCGATTTCGACGAGAAGCTCGACGCCTACAAGCGCGAGCTGTCGCAGAGCGCGCCGAAGGTCGCGACCCGCAAGGCGTCGGAGATGGCACTCGCCGTCATCAATGCCGAGACCGACCTCACCGTCGGCGGTTCGGCCGACCTCACCCATTCCAACCTCACCTACACCAAGGGACTGGTGCCGGTGACGCCTGGCAACTTCGACGGCCGCTACCTGCATTACGGCATCCGCGAGCACGCCATGGCAGCGGTGATGAACGGCCTCGCCCTGCATCGCGGCACCATTCCCTATGGCGGGACCTTCCTGGTCTTCTCCGACTATGCGCGAGGAGCCATGCGGCTCTCAGCGCTGATGGGCCAGCGCGTCATCTATGTGCTGACGCACGACTCCATCGGCCTCGGCGAGGACGGGCCGACGCACCAGCCGGTCGAGCATCTCGCCACGCTGCGGGCAATGCCGAACCTGCACGTGTTCCGCCCCGCCGACGCGGTGGAGACGCTGGAAGCCTGGCAGCTCGCCTTGCATGCGGAGGGTACGCCTTCGGTGCTGGCGCTGTCGCGGCAGAACCTGCCGACCTTCCGCACCACGCACAGCGAGGAGAACCTCACCGGGTACGGCGCCTATGTCGCCCGCAAGCCCGAGCGTCGGCGCGACATCACGCTGCTCGCCACCGGGTCGGAGGTCGAGATCGCCTTCAAGGCGGCCGACATGCTGGCGCTGCGCGGGGTCGACGCCGCCGTCGTCTCCATGCCCTGCTGGGAACTGTTCGAGAAGCAGAGCGCGGATTACCGCCGCGCCGTGCTCGGCACTGCGCCGCGTGTCGCGGTGGAGGCGGCCGCCCGCTTCGGCTGGGACCGCTGGATCGGCGATCGCGGCCGCTTCATCGGCATGGACGGCTTCGGCGCCTCGGCGCCGGCCCCCGAACTCTACAGGCACTTCAACATCACGCCGGAGGCGGTGGTCGCCGCCGCCTGCGACCTCATCACCTGCGCCTGAGGAGGAACTGACATGGCCCGCATCACCCTTCGCCAGCTCCTCGACCACGCCGCCGAGCATGGCTATGGCGTGCCCGCCTTCAACATCAACAACATGGAGCAGGGCATCGCCATCATGGACGCCGCCCAGGCGGTCGATGCCCCCGTCATCATGCAGGCGAGCCGCGGCGCGCGCTCCTATGCCGGCGACATCATGCTCGCCCGCATGATCGACGCGCTGACCGAGATGTACCCCTCGATCCCGATCTGCATGCACCAGGACCACGGGAACGACGAGGCGACCTGCCTCTCGGCCATCCAGCACGGCTTCACCTCGGTGATGATGGACGGCTCGCTGAAGGCGGACGCCAAGACCCCGGCGGACTACGACTACAACGTCGCCATCACCCGGCGCGTGGTCGACGCCGCCCACTGGGTCGGCGCCTCGGTCGAGGGCGAACTGGGCGTGCTCGGCTCGCTGGAGCACGGCTCGGGCGAGCAGGAGGATGGCCACGGCGCGGAGGGCACGCTCAGCCACGACCAGCTGCTCACCGATCCCGACCAGGCGGTGGATTTCGTCGCCCGCACCAAGGTCGACGCGCTCGCCATCGCCATGGGCACCTCGCACGGCGCCTACAAGTTCACCCGCAAGCCGGACGGCGACATCCTCGCCATGCACGTGATCGAGGAGATCCACCGCCGGCTGCCGAGCGTCCACCTCGTCATGCACGGCTCCTCGTCAGTGCCGCAGGCGCTGCAGGACCTGTTCAACGCCTCCGGCGGCGAGATGCCCCAGACCTGGGGCGTGCCGGTCGAGGAGATCGTGCGCGGCATCCGCCACGGCGTGCGCAAGGTGAACATCGACACCGACTGCCGGCTCGCCATGACCGCGCAGTTCCGCAAGGTCGGGCAGGCCAACAGGTCGGAATTCGACCCGCGCAAGTTCCTCAAACCCGCCATGGACGCGATGCGCGAGCTCTGCCGCGAGCGCTTCGAGCAGTTCGGCACGGCGGGCCACGCCTCGCAGATCAAGGTGCTGCCGCTGGCAGCGATGGCCAAGCGCTACGCCTCGGGCGCGCTCGATCCGGTGATCGGCGGCGCCCAGGCGGCGGCGGAATGAACGAGATCAGGCAAGCACCCCGCGCGCGCTGATCGGCGCCGTCGGGAACGTCACAGGAGAAAGATCGATGAACGCGATCGACAAGACCACTTCCGCCGACCAGCCGCGCAGCCGCTACAGCGCCGGCGTGATGGAATACCGCAAGATGGGCTACTGGCAGCCCGACTACGAGCCGAAGGACACCGACGTCATCGCCCTGTTCCGCGTCACCCCGCAGGACGGCGTCGACCCGATCGAGGCTTCGGCGGCGGTGGCCGGCGAAAGCTCGACGGCGACCTGGACGGTCGTGTGGACCGACCGGCTGACCGCCTGCGACAAGTATCGCGCCAAGTGCTACCGGGTCGACCCGGTGCCGAATTCGCCGGGCTCCTGGTTCGCCTATATCGCCTACGACCTCGACCTGTTCGAGCCGGGCTCGATCTCCAACCTGTCGGCCTCGATCATCGGCAACGTGTTCGGCTTCAAGCCGCTCAAGGCGCTGCGCCTCGAGGACATGCGCCTGCCCGTCGCCTATGTGAAGACCTTCGACGGCCCGGCCACCGGCATCGTGGTGGAGCGCGAGCGGCTCGACAAGTTCGGCCGGCCACTGCTCGGCGCCACGGTGAAGCCCAAGCTCGGCCTGTCCGGCCGCAACTATGGCCGCGTCGTCTATGAGGCGCTGAAAGGCGGCCTCGACTTCACCAAGGACGACGAGAACATCAACTCGCAGCCCTTCATGCACTGGCGCGAGCGCTTCCTCTACTGCATGGAGGCGGTGAACAAGGCGCAGGCCTCGACCGGCGAGATCAAGGGCACCTACCTCAACGTGACCGCCGGCACGATGGAGGACATGTACGAGCGCGCCGACTTCGCCAGGAGCCTCGGCTCGAACATCGTGATGATCGACCTGGTCATCGGCTACACCGCGATCCAGTCGATGGCGAAGTGGGCGCGGCGCAACGACATGATCCTGCACCTGCACCGCGCCGGCCACTCGACCTATACGCGGCAGAAGACGCATGGCGTGTCGTTCCGCGTCATCGCCAAGTGGATGCGCCTCGCCGGCGTCGACCACATCCATGCCGGCACCGTGGTGGGCAAGCTGGAAGGCGACCCCCATACCACCAAGGGCTATTACGACATCTGCCGCGACGATTTCGTGCCGCAGAACCTCGCCCATGGCGTGTTCTTCGACCAGGACTGGGCCTCGACCCGCAAGCTGATGCCGGTCGCCTCGGGCGGCATCCATGCCGGCCAGATGCACCAGCTCATCGACCTCCTGGGCGAAGACGTGGTCCTGCAGTTCGGCGGCGGCACCATCGGCCACCCGATGGGCATCCAGGCCGGCGCCACCGCTAACCGCGTCGCGCTGGAATGCATGATCCTCGCCCGCAACGAGGGCCGCGACATCGTGGCGGAGGGACCGGACATCCTCAACGAGGCCGCCCGCCACTGCATGCCGCTGAAGCAGGCGCTGGAGACGTGGAAGGATGTGACCTTCAACTACTCCTCTACCGACACGCCCGACTTCGTGCCGCAGGCCACCGCGGCGGAGTGATCGACGCCGCCTTTGCCGTCATCCCGGACGCGCCGCAGGCGTGATCCGGGATCGCAAGCCGCAACTGGAACCCGATCCCGGCTCGGCCTTAGGCCGTCCGGGATGACGAGAGCGAGACAAGACCATGCGCATCACCCAGGGAGCCTTCTCCTTCCTGCCGGACCTGACCGACGAACAGATCACCAAGCAGGTGCAGTACTGCATCGACAAGGGCTGGGCGGTGAACATCGAGTTCACCGACGATCCCCATCCCCGCAACACCTATTGGGAACTGTGGGGCCAGCCGATGTTCGACGTGCGTGACGCCGCCGGCGTCATGTTCGAGCTGAACGCCTGCCGCAAGGCCTATGCCGGCCGGCACTACATCCGGCTCAGCGCCTTCGATTCCACCCATACGTGGGAATCGCTTCGCCTTTCCTTCATCACCGACCGCCCCACCGAGGAGCCCGGCTTCGCGCTGGAGCGCCAGGAGGTGGATGGACGCTCGATCCGCTACACGACGCGCGCCTACGCCGCCAACCGGCCGGAAGGCGCGCGCTACTGAGGATGACGCGCTTCCGGGCGGGGCGATCCCGCCTCGCCTGGAGACGCTAGGAACCCGTCGGTCTCCCTTCACTCCCCCGACGGTTTTCGCGGCCGCCCGGTTTCCTCCCCGGCCGCGAGGGACCGGTTCCGGAATGCCGCGCCCGGAACCGGTCCCCCTTTTCTTCTTCGACGACCATCCTTCGAGGCCCGCTTCGCTCGCACCTCGGGATGACGTTGCAGGGGAAGAGAGACTTGGAACAACGCCATCCCGAGGTGCCCGGTGCAGCCGGGCCTCGAAGGATGCTGATCAGGAGCGACCACCATGGACGCTGTCATCGATAGCCCGCCTGTCGCGGACACTTCCCCCGCCGCCGTCGACCTGCGCGCCGAGTTCGCGAATAGCGGTCTCGCCGAGGTGTTCGACCAGCTCGACCGCGAGCTGGTCGGCCTCAGCCCGGTGAAGCAGCGGCTGCGCGAGATCGGCGCGCTGCTGCTGGTCGACCGCGCCCGCGCCCGCTTCGACCTTCAGGCGGTCAGCCCCACGCTGCATATGAGCTTCACCGGCAATCCGGGAACGGGAAAGACCACCGTCGCCCTGCGCATGGCGGAGATCCTCCACCGGCTCGGCTATGTGCGGAAGGGCCATCTCGTCACCGTCACCCGTGACGACCTGGTCGGCCAGTATATCGGGCACACCGCGCCCAAGACCAAGGAAGTGCTCAAGCGCGCCATGGGCGGCGTGCTGTTCATCGACGAGGCCTACTACCTCTACCGGCCCGAGAACGAGCGCGACTACGGGCAGGAGGCGATCGAGATCCTGCTGCAGATCATGGAGAACCAGCGCGACGACCTCGTCGTCATCCTCGCCGGCTATGGCGACCGGATGGAGCGCTTCTTCATGGCCAATCCCGGCTTCCGCTCGCGCGTCGCTCACCATATCGACTTCCCCGACTATTCCGGCGATGAGCTGGAAGCGATCGGCGGGCGCATCTTGGAGACGATGAGCTACCGCATGAGCGCAGGGGCGGAAGAGGCGTTCCAGCGCTACATCGAGCTGCGCATGCAGCAGCCGCATTTCGCCAACGGCCGCTCCATCCGCAACGCGCTCGACCGCGCGCGGCTGCGGCAGGCCAACCGGCTGTTCAATTCCGAGCGGCCGGTGACGGCGGAAGACCTCGCCACCATCGAGGCGGAGGATATCCTTGCCAGCCGGGTCTTCTCCGGCGGCATCGACAGCTATCCGCCGTTGCGTGCGGCCGACTGAACGTCATCCCGGACGGCACTGAACTTTCCTCTCCCCGTTGGGGAGAGGTGGCCCGCGAAGCGGGTCGGTGAGGGAGATCACGCTGCGGAGCGGCAGAAGACCCCTCACCCCAACCCTCTCCCCAACGGGGAGAGGGAGTTGAAGCGGCTTCACAGGAGACACCCATGGCCCTCATCGCCCCTTCAATGCTCGCCAGCGACTTCGCCCGTCTCGGCGAGGAGGTGCGCGCGGTCGATGCGGCCGGCGCCGACTGGATCCATCTCGACGTGATGGACGGGCATTTCGTGCCGAACATCACCTTCGGCCCGGATGTCATCAAGGCGATGCGCCCGCACACCGACAAGGTCTTCGACGTGCATCTGATGATCGCGCCGGTCGAGCCCTATATCGAAGCCTTCGCCAAGGCCGGTGCGGACATCATCACCGTGCAGGCGGAAGCCACGGATCATCTCGACCGCTGCCTTCAGCTCATACGCTCGCTGGGCAAGAAGGCCGGCGTGGCGCTCAACCCGGCGACGCATGAGAGCACGCTCGCCTATGTGCTGGAGAAGACCGACCTCATTCTTGCGATGACGGTCAATCCCGGCTTCGGCGGCCAGGCCTTCATTCCCGACGTGGTGCCGAAGCTGCACCGGCTGCGCGCGATGATAGGGGGGCGGCCTATCCATCTCCAAGTCGATGGCGGCGTGACGCCGGAGACGGCGCCGCTCTGCACCGAGGCCGGCGCCAATGTGCTGGTGGCGGGCTCGGCGGTGTTCAAGGGCGGCGCGGACGCCTACGGCGCCAACATCGCCGCGATCCGCGGCTCCTGCCGGCCCGCGCGCGGGCAGAGCGCCGCCGCCTGAGGGCAATTCCACCTTCCCTCATCCCCCGGGCTTGACCCGGGGGCCCGGCCCTTCCGCCTGCGCCTGGTTCTAAGTCTGGGTGGCGGGGGCAAGCCCGGCCATAGGGCGAGAGGGTGGCCCCTGCCGCTCAAAGAGCCAATATCAGCAGGATCGGGAGGCCTCAGTTGAAGGCATCCTCGGTCAGGTTGAGGATGAGGATCTGCCGCGCGCTCGGCGGGATCGAGGGCGAGGCGCGCATCTCCAAGGTCAGCGCCGGCTTCTTCTGCTGGATCAGCGTCGACAGGCGCTTGGCCATCTCCTCGGACGAGGCGTGATAGGACAGGCTGTTGCTCGTCGTCTGCACGACGCCGGTGTCGGAGACCACGACGTCGTAGCCCACCGCCTTCAGCGGATTGACGAAGCCGTCGATCTTCGCCTTCGCCACGGCGTTCACCGGCGCGAAGATGCGCACCGTGTAGCCGGAGCCGGGAAGCGCGGGGTCCGGAGCGGCCGGCGGCGCGGCCGCCTGGCTCGACGCCTCGGCTGGCGCGGCGTTCGGCGGTGAAGCTTCCAATGAGGCCTGGGGAGACGGCTGGACGGGTGCCGGTGCCGACGCATTCGCCTTGGTCTGAGCGGCCTCCACCGCCTCGCGCAGCCCGATCTGCTCGCTCTCGGCCGCGGCGAGGCGCTGGCCGATCTCTGTCTGTGCCGTGCGCAGCGCACCGATCTCCCCGCGCAGTGCCATGACCTGCGAAGCGAGGAAGGCGGTGAGCCCGACCAGGGCGACGAGGATCACGCCGTAGAGGATGGGCAGCACGGCGCTGCGCGGCTGCGGGCGCGGCGGTAGCGCCTCCGGCGTCTCCAGGCGCTTGGTCTCGAGCTCCAGCCGGCGCATGTCGACCTTGAGCCGCTCGATGCCGATCCAGCGCTGGAAGGCCTCGGGGTCCTGCGGCGGCCCCTTGGCGCGGTTCGTCGCCGGCGCGGCGGGGCCGGACGGCTTCGCCCCCGTCGGGGCGTCGCTCGGGCGCGGTCCGGGCGATTCCGGCGATGGCTCGCTCATATCCGTCATCTCATGCTCCTGCTCGGGCGGACGACGTAACGCCGATCCGCCCCGACAGCACGCCCGCCTCCGCGCATCCTATCGCAACCGATGACTGCCGCCGACCTCGACCTGCCGCTTTGGTTAGCGCGCGGATGAGCGGCTCTGCCGCCAGCGCGCCCTTCCGGCATTCCGCATCCCCGACATTTTGATTATAGATATACCCCCTATATGTATTGAAGCGCGCCCAAGCAGGAGCGATAAAGGCGGCATGCGGAGCCTGCCGCCTTCGGCTGCAACGGCGCCGCGTCAGCATCGAAATGTCGGCTGCAACCATGCGGGCGGCAGCGAACCGACCAGAGGCCCCATGCCCGCCTTCGCCGATCTCCTCCAGCAGGGCGCCGCCCATGCCTGGCTGTTCATTCCGAGCGCGATACTGCTCGGCGCGCTGCACGGGCTGGAGCCGGGCCATTCCAAGACCATGATGGCGGCCTTCATCATCGCCGTGCGGGGCAGCGTGGCGCAGGCGGTGCTGCTGGGCCTGGCCGCCACGGTCTCGCACACGCTGGTGGTGTGGACGATCGCGCTGGGCGGGGTCTACCTCTGGCAGGGCGTCGCGCCGGAGACCTTCGAGCCCTATCTCCAGCTCGCCTCGGCGGCGGTCATCCTCGCCATGGCGGCGTGGCTGATCTGGCGCACCCGGCAGGACCGCCTCGCCGAGGCCGCGCACGGCCATCGCCACCATGACGAGAGTCACCATGGTCACGGTGACAGGAGTCACCATGACAGGAGTCATCATGACCATTGTCATGGTGACGATGATGACCACGCTTTTGAGCTGGCGACCGAAGGCTACCAGGATGCGCATGAGTTGGCGCATGCCGACGACATCCGCCGCCGCTTCGCCGGCCGTCAGGTAAGTACCTGGCAGATCGTGCTGTTCGGCCTCACCGGCGGGCTCATCCCCTGTCCGGCGGCGATCACCGTGCTGCTGCTCTGCCTGCAGATCCGCGAGTTCGCGCTGGGGTTCACGCTGGTGCTCGGCTTCTCAGTCGGCCTGGCGCTTACGCTGGTGGCGGTGGGAGTGGTGGCGGCACTGAGCGTGCAGCACGCGACGAAGCGCATCGCGTGGTTCGGCGAGCTGGCGCGGCGCGCGCCCTATGTGTCGGGCGCGCTGCTGGTGGCGGTGGCACTCTATGTCGGCTGGCACGGCTGGACCGGTCTCGCCCATCTCTCCGCCGCGGCGGCGGTCGGCGGATGAAGCCCGCAGCGCCCTCAGCCGGCCGAGGCGCGGGCAGAGGTACGCGCTGCGCGGCGGTTGCGCGGACGTTTGGCGATGCGCGACTTGATAAGCCTGAGGATGACCGCTGTCGCGATGAGCATGACGATGGTGATCCCCACCATCAGCACCAGCCATTCGCCGCTGCTGGCGGCGCCGAGCTGGTTGGCGCCCTGGCCGGCGATCCAGCCAGGGGCCAGCATCACCGGCGCCCAGACGAAGGCCGAGGAGACGTTGGCGAACTGGAAGCGCCGCTGGTCCATGCGCATCATGCCGGCGACCAGCGGCATGGTGGCGCGCACCGGGCCGAAGAAGCGGCCGACGAACACCGAGGCGAAGCCGAAGCGGCGGAAGAACAGCCGCGCCTGCGCCACCTGGTGGCGATAGCCCTGCAGCGGCCACCGGTGCACCACCCGCGGGCCGACCCAGCGGCCGAGCCAGTAGGAGACGACGTCGCCGAGCACCGCGCCGACGATGGCGCCGCTGATCACCGGGACCGGAGAGAGGACGCCCGAGCCGATCAGCCCGCCGATCGCGAGCATCAGTGCCGTCGCGGGGACGACGAGGCCGACCAGGACGAGGGATTCGGCGAAGGCGATGAAGCCGATGACGACAGGCACGAGGTACTCATGGCCGCGCATGAAGGCGGCCACATCCGCAGCGATTGCTTCCATATTTCCACACTGTCGCGTTTGTCCGCCCAATGTGGCGAGGAAGTTGTCGGCAACAAGGCCCCTCTCGCCGCCGGCACATTCTGTCGCGGCCCGATGGGTTATAGGGTAGCGCCATGAGCTACACGATCACATGAGCCACACGATCACCAACAAGGCGCGGCTGATCGCCCGCGTCCGCCGGCTGAAGGGGCAGATGGAGGCGATCGAGCGCGCGCTCGAGGCCGAGGCCGCCTGCGCCGACATCCTCAACCAGGTCGCCTCGGTGCGCGGTGCCATCAACGGGCTGACCGCGGAACTGATCGAGGAGCACCTGCGCGAACACGTGGTGAGCGCCGAAGCCGAGGCCCGCGAAGAGGCGGCCGCCGAGCTGATCGACGTCATCCGCACCTATATGCGCTGAGCTTCTCGCGGCTCTCCTGCGTGGAGGCCGGGGAACCTTTCCCGCAGTGCAGCGTTAAATGGCGCGTAGCCGCACCTGCCCGCCCCCCTCTGCGCGCCCGCCGGTCGATGCTGGCCATGGGGCCGCGAAC
>JARBUD010000013.1 GCA_029239875.1 Xanthobacteraceae bacterium
GAACATGGGCGCCCAGATGGTGCGCGAAGTGGCCTCGAAGACCAACGACCTCGCCGGCGACGGCACCACCACCGCCACCGTGCTCGCCCAGGCGATCGTACGCGAGGGCGCCAAGTCGGTCGCGGCCGGCATGAACCCGATGGACCTGAAGCGCGGCGTCGACCTCGCCGTCGAGGCCATCGTCGCCGACCTCAAGAAGAACGCCCGCAAGGTCACCTCCAACGACGAGATCGCCCAGGTCGGCACCATCTCCGCCAATGGCGACGCCGATGTCGGCAAGTTCCTCGCCGAGGCGATGCAGAAGGTCGGCAACGAGGGCGTGATCACCGTCGAGGAAGCCAAGACCGCCGAGACCGAGCTCGACGTGGTCGAGGGCATGCAGTTCGACCGCGGCTACCTCTCCCCCTACTTCATCACCAATGCCGAGAAGATGCGCGTGGAGTTCGAGGACCCCTACATCCTCATCCACGAGAAGAAGCTCTCCGGCCTCCAGGAGCTGCTGCCGGTCCTCGAGTCGGTGGTGCAGACCTCCAAGCCGCTGCTGATCATCGCCGAGGACGTCGAGGGCGAGGCCCTGGCCACGCTCGTCGTCAACAAGCTGCGCGGCGGCCTCAAGGTCGCGGCCGTCAAGGCGCCCGGCTTCGGTGATCGCCGCAAGGCCATGCTGCAGGACATCGCCATCCTGACCGGCGGCACCGCCATCTCCGACGATCTCGGCATCAAGCTCGACTCGGTGACCCTCGCCATGCTCGGCCGCGCCAAGAAGGTGGTGATCGAGAAGGAGAACACCACCATCGTCGACGGTGCCGGCTCCAAGAAGGACATCAACGACCGCGTTTCGCAGATCAAGGCGCAGATCGAGGAGACCACCTCGGACTACGACCGCGAGAAGCTGCAGGAGCGCCTCGCCAAGCTCGCGGGCGGCGTTGCCGTCATCCGCGTCGGCGGCGCGACCGAGGTCGAGGTGAAGGAGAAGAAGGACCGCGTCGACGACGCGCTGCACGCCACCCGCGCGGCGGTCGAGGAAGGCATCCTGCCGGGCGGCGGCGTCGCCCTGCTGCGCGCCACCAAGGTGCTCGAGAACATCGCCACCGCCAATCCCGACCAGAAGACCGGCGTCGACATCGTCCGCAAGGCGATCCAGGCCCCGGCCCGCCAGATCGCCAGCAATGCCGGCGAGGACGGCTCGCTGATCGTCGGCCGCATCCTTGAGAAGAACACCTACGCCTACGGCTTCAACGCACAGTCGGGCGCGTATGTGGACATGTTCAAGGAAGGCGTGATCGATCCGGCCAAGGTGCTGCGCTCCGCGCTGCAGAACGCGGCCTCGGTCGCCTCGCTGCTCATCACCACCGAGGCCATGATCGCCGAGCTGCCGAAGAAGGCCGCGGCGGCCTCCGCCATGCCGGGCGGCGGCATGGGCGGCATGGACTTCTGATCGAAGTCCGACCGCCCCTGCGGTCCTTCGTGCCGAAGCCGGGTAGACCCGGCTTCGGTGGCGGCATGGACTTCTGATCGAAGTCCGACCGTCTCTGAATTGCGGAAGGGCGCGGCGAGAGCCGCGCCTTTTCTTTTGGGGCTCTTAACCGACCATCCTTCGAGGCTCGCTGCACTCGCACCTCAGGATGACGGCGTACGGTATGGGAGCGCGGAGCCCTGTTGCCCGCAACTCCCGACAACGTCATCCTGAGGTGCCCGGCGCAGCCGGGCCTCGAAGGAGGCACGTCCGGGAGCGATCATGGGCGCTTTCGTCTACATGCTCCGCTGTGCCGACGGCTCCTACTACGTCGGTTCGGCCACCGGCCAGACGCTCGATAAGCGCATCGCCGAGCATCAGAGCGGAGCGTTTCCCGGCTACACCTTCAAGCGTCGTCCGGTGACGCTCGTTTGGTCTGACTATTTCGAGCGCGTCACGGACGCCATCGCCGCCGAACAGCAGTTGAAGGGATGGAGCCGCGCCAAGAAGGAAGCTTTGGCACGCGGCGAATGGAGCGCGGTGAGTTCTCACGCGCGACGCCCCTCGGCGCGGCGGAAGACGGCGGAGGAATGAACTCCCAGGAGACCGTCATCCAGACGGTTCGACTCTCCGCACCGTCATCCTGAGGTGCGAGCGCAGCGAGCCTCGAAGGATGGTCGGCACCGTGCACCCGGACGGCCTCCTTCGAGGCCCGGCTTTCGCCGGGCACCTCAGGATGACGGTGCTTCGTGAGAATGCCTGATGCGAGCCAAGCTCGCATCTCGCTTCAAAAACCCGCCCTAAGCCTCAGAAACGACTCGAGGCCCAGCGCACGATCTCGATGAACACCTGGTCCGAGGCGGCGTCCAGCGCCTGGGTGGCCTCGGGGCCGCCGGTCGAGGCGGCGGGGGCGCTCGCCTTGAACACCTGCGCCGCGGCGATGCGGCCCGAGGTGGCGCCGACGATCTTCGCGGAGACCTCGACCACCGCCATCGGCCCGCCGTCGGAGGTCTGCAGGCCGAAGCTGCGCAGGTCGGTCAGCAGCGTGTAGTCGGCGGTGAGCCCGTCGCCCGCGCGCCCCACCGAGCGGGCGCGGTTGCCGTTCTCGAAGGCTTCGATCAGCCGCGCCTGGAACAGCGCCGGCAGCCGGTCGCTCCACTGCGCGCCACTCAGATAGGTGATCTGGCCGGGCACCGGCTCCACCACGATGCGGTTGGTGTCGAGCACCGCCAGCGCCGTCGGCGGGCCGACGACGAGCAGCCCCGCCCCGCGCCGCGGCGCGCTGAAATCCGTGGGCGCGGTCAGGTCGAAGGTCGGCACCGCCTTGTCGCCGCCCGCAAGGATCGCGCCGCAGCCGCCCAGCGTCAGGGCGACGCCGAGGGCTCCCGCGCAACCGGCCAGCCTGCGGCCGAGCCCGCGACCTCTCTTCTCGAAATCCACGCGAACGCCCCTGCCCCCGAAACTTCCCCGGATCCCCATCCTAGCGTCCACTGTAATTGGGAATATTGGACCCGCCAAAAAGGAACTGGCGCGGGTTGCGTTCGAAATTGCGGAACACGCGGTCGATCTCCGCCAGCGTCTTGCGCCCGTCCGCCGCCAGCGCCTCGTACTGGCGCAGGCCCGGACCGGTGAACTGGTTCAGGTTGGTGGAAAGCTCGGCGGTGCGCTTGTCGAGATTGACCGCCAGCTTGCGGATCTCGGTCGCCGCGCTGCTGATCTCGTTGAACATGCCCTTGCCTTCCTCGCTCGTGGTCATGGCGTTCACGTTGTCGAGGATGGTGTTGAACTTGTTGGCCATGCCGTCGAGCTGCGCGGTGAAGCGGTTGATGTCGTCCACCGTGTCGCCGACCTTGTTCGGATCGAAGGAGGTGATGACCTTGTCGAGATTGTCGGCGAGCGTGCTGATTCGGTTCGCCGCGCCGCCGACCTGCTTCAGGAAGGAGTCGATGTTCTGGGCGTTGTCGCCCAGCGCCTTGCTGAACTTGTCGACGTTGTCGATCACCGAGGCGATCTTGGCGTCGTTGGCGCGCAGGAGGTCGTCGACGCGGGTGGCGATGTCGTCGACCCGCCCCAGCACCTCGCGCGCCGAGCGCATCAGGTCCTGCACCGCCGAGGTGTTGGCGTCGATGCGCGGCAGCTGGCCTTCCGGCGGGGGCGGCAGCGGCGCCGCGTCGGTCGAGCCGCCGACGAGGCCGATCGAGGACAGGCCGGTCAGCAGCGTCGAATCGAGGTTGGCGCGCGTGTCGGACTTCACCGGCGTGTTCGGCTGCACCGCGATGGTGGCGACGACCCTGCGCGGGTCCTGCGCGTCGAGCCGCAGGCCCGTCACCTCGCCGACCGGGATGCCGTTGAAGGTCACCGCCGAGCCGGTCTGCAGCCCGCTCACCACGCCGCTGAACACGACGTCATAGGCGGTGCGCGGCCCGCGATTGTTCAGTCCGGTGAACCACCAGACGAAGAGGAAGCCGGCGGCGACCACGGCGAGGGTGAACAGGCCGATGATGGTGTAGTTGGCGCGCGTCTCCATAACCCTGCCTCAGCGCTCCCCGTCCTGCCCGAAGCCGGCGGCGCGCGCCCGCTTGCCGTGGAAATAGGCGGAAACCCAGGGATGATCCGACGCCAGCATGGTCTCGATAGGCCCGACTGCGATTACCTTGCCCTCCGCCAGCGCCGCGATGCGGTCGCAGACCGTGTGAAGGCTGTCCAGATCGTGGGTTACCATGAATACGGTGAGCCCCAAAGTCTGCTGGAGGGTGGCGATCAGGTCGTCGAATTCGCCGGCGCCGATGGGGTCCAGGCCCGATGTCGGCTCGTCCAAGAACAGGATTTCCGGGTCGAGCGCGAGCGCGCGCGCGAGCGCCACGCGCTTGATCATGCCGCCGGAAAGCTCGGACGGCGCCTTCTCCGCCGTCTCCGGCGGCAGGCCGACCATCTCCAGCTTGGCGACGACGAGTTCGTCCATCAGCCGCGGCGACAGGTCGAGATATTCGCGCATCGGGAACTGGATGTTCTGCCGCACGCTCAGCGAGGAGAACAGCGCGCCCTGCTGGAACAGCACGCCCCAGCGCTGCTCGAGCTGGCGCCGCCCGTTGTAGCTCAGCGTGTCGAGGTCCTCGCCGAACACCTCGACCGTGCCGGAGCGCTTCGGCACCAGCCCGAGTATGGTGCGGGTGAGCACCGACTTGCCGCCGCCCGAGGCGCCGACGAAGCCGAGGATCTCGCCGCGCATCACGTCGAGCGACAGGCCCTTGAGCACGGTGCGCTCGCCGAAGCCGACCACGAGGTCGCGCACGCGGATGATCGGCTCGCCCGGCGCGATCGCGCGGGGCGCTCCGTCGGGCGCCGCCGCGCCGTCATGCCGCATCTGTTCGACGTCGGGATGCACCGGGCGCCTCACATGTCGATCGCGGCGAAGAACATGGCGAACAGGCCGTCCACCACGATGACGAGGAAGATCGCCTTCACCACCGCGGCGGTGGTGTGGGCGCCCAGCGATTCGGCGCTGCCGCCGACCCGCATGCCCTCCATGCAGGCGATGAGGCCGACGATGGCGGCCATGAACGGCGCCTTGATCATGCCGACCTCGAAGGTGTTGAGCGCGATCGCCTCCTGCAGGCGGTTGAGGAAGATCTCCGGCGAGATGCCGCCATAGAGCCAGGCCACCAGCCCGCCGCCGAACAGCGCGCACATGTTGCCGATGAAGGTGAGCAGCGGCACGGCGATGATCAGTGCGACGAGGCGCGGCAGCACCAGCACCTCGTTCGGGTCGAAACCCATGACGCGCAGCGCGTCGACTTCCTCGCGCATGCGCATCGAGCCGAGCTCGGCGGTGAAGGCGCTGCCCGAACGGCCGGCGACCATGATCGAGACGATGAGCACGCCGAGTTCGCGCAGGGTGAGGATGCCCACCATGTCGACGACATAGGTGGTCGCGCCGAACTTGCGGAAATGGAAGATGCCCTGCTGGGCGATGATGCAGCCGATGAGGAAGGTGATCAGCGCGATGATCGGCACCGCACGCAGCCCGGTGCGCTCCAGGTGGTAGATCATCGAGGTGCCGCGGAAGGTATGCGGACGCGCGATCACCCGCAGCAGCGCGGCGACCACCGCGCCGATGAAGGACAGGAAGACCAGGCTGTCCCGGCCGGTATTGACCACCGTCTGGCCGACGAGCTGGATGCCGCCCACCAGCGCGTTGACGTGGCGTCGGTGCGGCGGCAGCTGGTGGCTGCCCTTGACGATCTCGTCGAGCAGCGGGCGGAAGCGGCGCTCCAGCCCGACGATCTGGAAACGCACCCCGGCGGCATCGAGCTCGCGGATCAGCCGGTCGACCATCACCGCGCCGACCGTGTCGAAGCCGCGCACGCCCGAGAGGTCGAGCCGGGCGGTCTCCGAGGCGCCGGCCTTGAGCTCGGCGAGCGCCGTCTCGACGCCGCCTTCCAGCGCCCTGCCCTGCCCTGCGACCCAGCGGCCATTGCCCACGAACACGAGTTCGCGGCCATGCCGGGCGGTGGCCAGAAGCGGTGCCTCAGCGGCTCCCAAGATCGGCTCTCCTCGTGGGTGGCGACCCATGCCGGACGACCGTCGCCCGGCTCGCGCCATTCGCCAGATTCCCCATGAGTTTCTTAGCCGTAGGCCCGGAGGCCGTCGAGGCGTCCATCCTCATATTCGGTTTCATATTGGAAATACGACACTTAATCGCCATGACTGTGCCTTCGGAGCGACGCCATCGCCGTGCTGCGGCGCATTATGCTCATCCAACGGCCACTGATTCGTGACCGACGCCCCTGCTCATGTCGGTGCCATGGCCCAGCTCATCGTCACGCCGGAACGCTTTCCCATCCGCGGCAGCTTCACCATCGCCCGCGGCTCGAAGAGCGAGGCCGCCGTGGTCCTGGTGGAGCTTCACGACGGCGGCTTCATCGGCCGCGGCGAATGCGTTCCCTATGCGCGCTACGACGAGAGCGTGGAGGACGTGGCGGCGGCGCTGATCGCCCTCGCCGCCCCCGTCGCCGCCGGCATGGGGCGCGAGAAGCTGGCCTCGCTGCTGCCGCCCGGCGCGGCGCGCAACGCCATCGACTGCGCCTTCTGGGACCTCGAGGCCAAGCGCACGGGCAAGCCGGCCTATGAACTGGCCGGGCTGCCGGCGCCGCAGCCGGCCGTCACCGCCTTCACCATCAGCCTCGACACGCCGGAAGCCATGGCCGAGGCGGCCCGCGCCTCCGGCCACGAACTGCTCAAGCTGAAGCTCGGCATGGACAGCGATCCCCAGCGCATCGCCGCGGTGCGCACCGCGGTGCCCGGCACGCGCCTCATCGTCGATGCCAATGAGGGCTGGACGGCCGCGAACCTCGCGGAAAACCTCGCCGCCTGCGCCGATGCCGGCATCGAGTTGGTCGAGCAGCCGCTGCCGGCAGCCGAGGACGCGCTCCTCGCCTATACCGCGCGGCCGGTGCCGGTCTGCGCCGACGAGAGCGCGCACGGGCTCGACAGCCTGCCGCAGCTCGTCGGCCGCTACGACGCGCTGAACATCAAGCTCGACAAGACCGGCGGCCTGACCGAGGCGCTGGCGCTCGCCCGCGCAGCGCGTGCCGCCGGGCTCGACATCATGGTCGGCTGCATGGTGGCGACCTCGCTCGCCATGGCGCCGGCCATGCTGCTCGCCCCCCTCGCCCGCTTCGTCGACCTCGACGGCCCGCTGCTGCTGGCGCGGGACCGCGAGCCGTCGCTGCGCTACGAGGGCAGCGTGGTCTATCCGCCCGAGCCGGCGCTCTGGGGCTGAGCCGTCCGCATCAGCCCGGCGACCACCGCGAGCACGGCGCCGGCCCCGGCCAGCGCGGCCGAGGCGAGGAAGGAAAGCGCGCCGAAGGCCTGCCACAGCGGCCCGGCGGCGAGCGTCGCCGCCGTCATGGCGATGGCGGTCGCCCAGGCGGCCATCGCCTGCACGCTCGCGCCTTTGCCCGCCGGCGCATGGCGGGCGACGAGCTCGACCGTGCCGAGATAGGTGCAGCCGAAGGTCGCCGCGTGCAGCGGCTGCAATGCGAGGAGCAGCAGCGGCGGCGGGTCGAACGCCATCGCCCCGAAGCGCAGCAGGCCGGCGAGGCCGCCGAGCAGCAGCAGCCTTTCCGCACCGAGCCGCCGCGTCACCCGCGTGCCGGAATGGAACAGCACCACCTCGGCGATGACGCCGAGCGCCCAGAGCAGGCCGATCACCGTGTCCGACAATCCTTCGCCGTGCCAGCGGATGGAAGCGAAGGCGTAGAGCACGGCATGCGAGGCCTGGATCAGCGCCGCCGCGCCGATGCCGACCAGCAGGACCGGCGGGCATCCGGCAAAGGCTCGGCCGGCAAGACCGCCCCGCGGCGTCTGCCTCTCCGCCCGCGCCGCCGGCTTCGCCTCGTCCAGCAGCAGCGCGGCAGCGGCCGCACCCACGCTGCCGACGACGATGAGCCAGATCACCGTGTCGTGCGGCAGCGCGGCGAAGAAGGTCCCGCCGAGCAGCAGCCCGGCCAGCAGATTGCCGCCGATGAAGGAGAGCGAGCCCCACAGCCGCACCCGCCCGTAATCGAGCACGCCTTCGGCCCGCCGCGCCACGGCATAGGCGTCGAGCACCGGCAGGCTCGGCTGCCAGAAGCTGGCGGCGAGCCCCAGCCCGACGAGGATCAGCAGAGCGCTCGGCGCCAGGGCGATGCCGGCAAAGCAAAGCGCGGTCATCAGCGCGTAGAGCACGAGCGTGGCGCGCGGCCGCCCGCTGCGATCGGCGAGGATGCCGCCGAGCGGCGTGGTGAACAGACGCACCGACATGGGCAGGGCCAGCGCGAAGGCGATCAGCGCCGGGTCGAAGCCACGACCGGCGAGCCAGACCGGGAAGAACGGCATGTAGACGCCGATGCCGAAGAACAGCCCGGCATAGACGGCGGCGATGGCATGGCGGGGGGCGAGGATGGGCACGAGTGGACTCGCGGATGATCGCGGCCTCGATAGCAGCCGGCCGACGACCTTGCGAGCGCGGATTGCGCCGATCCTGTCACCGGTGACGTCGCCACCGTCGGGCGGATGCCACCCGTGGCGCCAAATGCCACCGGTGGCGTCGAAAATGTCACCTTTTACGTCACTGGTGACAGATGGTGACTCACCACCAGGCGTGGAAGTGGTGCACCGGCCCGTGGCCGTGGCCGATCTCCAGCTCCTCCGAGCGGGCGAGCGCGCGGGTGAGGTAGTCCTTCGCCGCCTCGACCGCCGGGCGCAGCGCCATCCCCTTGGCGAGGCCGGCGGCGATGGCGGAGGAGAGCGTGCAGCCGGTGCCGTGGGTGTTGCGGGTGACCACGCGCTGCGCACTGAGCTCCAGGAAGCCGTCCTCGTCGAGCAGCACGTCGATGCTGTCCGGCCCCTCGCCGTGCCCACCCTTGATCAGCACCGCGCGCGGCCCCAGCACCTTGAGCCGCTCGGCCTGCCAGCGCACCTGATCGAGGTCCTGCGCCGGCTGCTCGTCGAGCAGCGCCGCCGCCTCGGGCAGGTTCGGGGTGATGAGGAACGCGCGGGGAAGCAGCAGCGAACGCAGCGATTCCACCGCTTCCGGCACCAGCAGCCGGTCGCCGGAGGCGGCGATCATCACCGGATCGAGCACGACGGTCGACTGGCCGTGGTCGTCGAGCCCCTTCGCCACGGCCTCGATGGCCTCGGGACGCGAGAGCATGCCGATCTTTACCGCGTCGACCGCGAGATCGGAGAACACGGCGTCGATCTGCGCGGTGATGAAGGCCGCCGGCACGTCGTGGATGCCGGTGACGCCGCGCGTGTTCTGGGCGGTGAGCGCTGTGATGACGCTGGCGCCGTAGACGCCGAGCGCCGAGAAGGTCTTCAGGTCCGCCTGGATGCCGGCGCCGCCGCCCGAATCCGAGCCCGCGATGGTGACCGCGATTGGTGTGGAACCGCCCATGACTACGCCTCCTCGCCGGTTCGGGATGGAGGCGTCGCCGGCACGGAAGTCCCGCCGCGGGCGTGCGCGATCCGTTCCCTCCGCCGGCATGACCCGGATCAGGTTCGTGGGTTGGCTCACCGCCTCTCAGCCCATAAGGGCACCCCAACGCGATCGTTTCCGCGAGATAGGCGAAGCCGCCGTACCTTGCAAGCGTGACGCGCGGAGCGCTGGCGAAGGGGTTGCGCGCGCCTGCGGCTTCTGATCCTTATCGGCCTCCCGACAAGCAGCCGGAACGCCCGAGATGGTCCCCTTCTTCATGCAGATCAAATGTCACCTCGGCCGCTCCTACGAGGTGGCGAACGCCATCGCCGACGCCGAGATCGCCTCGGAGATCTACTCGACCGCCGGCGAGTTCGACCTGCTGGTGAAGTTCTACGTGCCTGATGACGCCGACATCGGCCATTTCGTCAACGAGAAGGTGCAGCTCTTCCCGGGCATCCAGGACACCCGCACCATCATCACCTTCAAGGCCTTCTGAAGCCTCACGCTTCCGGCGCCCCGGGCGGCGGCGCGGGAATGTCCTCCCGCCGCGCGCCGGAACGGCGCTCGCGCCAGATCACATACATGCCGGCGCCGATGACCACCGCCGCGCCGACGACGACCAGCACCGGCGGCACCTCGGCGAACAATATGAAGCCGAGCAGCAGCGACCACAGCATCGCCGAATAGGCGAAGGGCGCGACCACCGAGGCCGGCGCATAGCGGTAGCTCTCGGTGAGCAGGATCTGCCCGACGCCGCCGAGCAGGCCGATGGTCAGCAGCAGCGCCGCGTCGCCCGGCCCCGGAATCACCCAGCCCCAGCCGGCGGTGGCGAGGCCCGCCACCGCGCCCAGCGCCTGGAAATAGAACACGATGGCCGGCGTCGTCTCGGTCTCGGTGAGCCGCCTCACCTGGATCATCGCCCCGGCCGTGAAGCCGGCGGCGATCAGCGCCAGGACGGCGCCGAGCACATGGTCGGTGGTGTCGAACTCGCCCGACATGTGCGGCCATAGCATCAGCACCACGCCGCACAGGCCGACCGCCACCGCCGCCCAGCGATAGGTCTGCACATGCTCGCGCAGCACCAGCGCCGCCAGCACCACGGTGAGCAGCGGCGCGGTGAAGCTGATGGCCGTGGCGTCCGCCAGCGGTATCAGCGCCAGCGCCGCGAAGCCGAGGCTCATCGAGGTGACGCCGATGGTGCCGCGCAGGATATGGCCGACCGGATGGGCGGTGCGCACCGCGGCGCTGATCTCGTTGCGCCAGGCCAGCATCGCCAGCAGCGGGAACAGGGCGAAGAACGAGCGCGAGAACACCACTTCGCCGGTCGGAACACGTTCCGAGACGATACGCACCAGCGCCTGCATGATGGTGAAGAGGAACGTCGCGCCGATCTGCAGCACGATGCCCTTGAGCGCGTTCATGATGGCGCCTTGGAGCACGAGTCCCGGCCGGCTCGCAAGCGCGAAACGCTGGTGTTTCAGGCTTTCTCAGGGAAAGGGATCGCCCCCGGCCAGCGCGATGCCGCCGAACACCGCTGCGACCGCGGCGACGAGGCAGGCGAGCGCCCGCGCGACCGAGCCCGGCGTCGCCGGTGCCACGTCCGCAAAGGTACCCCCCGGCTTGCGGCCGCTGATCATGGCGCGGATCAGATTGTCCCGGCCGAACAGCGAATAGGCGAGGCTCACCAATACATGCAGGCCGATCAGCGCCAGCAGGACCACATAGATCCGCTGGTGCCAGGCCGAGGCGGCGGAGATGGTCTCGTCGCTCGCCACCGGCGTCATCGGCCCGTAGACGATGATGTCGTCGGTGGAGAACAGGCCGGTGAGCGCCTGCGCAGCCACGAGCGCCAGCAGCGCAACCGTCCCCCAGCCGCCGAGCGGACTATGGCCGAGGAAATGCTGCGGCCGGCCGCGCAGCAGGCTCGTCACATAGGAGACGGCGGTGCGGGGCCCGTACAGGAATCCGGCAAAGCGTGCGGTCGAGCCGCCGACGAAGCCCCACAGCAGGCGGAACACCAGCACCACGAGGATGGCGAGCCCATTCCACTGGTGCCAGACGAGGCCGACATCGCCGAAATAGTTGCTGGCGAAGGCGAGCCCGACCAGCATGGCGAGCAGCCATTTGGCGATGCGCGTCGGCAGGTCCCACGCCAGCACGCCGGCCGGCGCGGGAGAATCGGTCGCGCTCACCTCAGCTCTTCTTCAGCCGGTAGGTGTCGTGGCAGGCGCCGCAGTTGCGCACCACTGCCGGGAAATTCGCCTTGAAGGTTGCCTCGTCGGTGATGGCGGCACGGGCGGCGGCAGCGGCGGCGCCGAACTTGGCGAAGTGCGCGTCGAAATCGGACTTGTCCTGCCAGATCGTCGCCAGCGCCTCGGTGTCGGCGCCGGGGCCGGAGCCCTCGGGAAACAGGGTCGGCAGCACCTTGGCATTCTTGACATAGGTGTCGAGCGCCGTCTGCACGGTGGCGAGGTCGAAGGGGACGGAGCCGCGCAGCATGCCGCCGACCGGACGGGTCGCCGTGCCGAACTCCTTCAGGAGGGTCTGGCGCTCCTTGACGACATCGGACTGCGCGAGAACGGCGGTAGCCGCGACGGCGGCGAACGAGGCGGCGGCAACGGCAACCGCCAGGCGACGAACCATGAAATACTCTCCACATGACGTGCTGCGACGCAACACACCGGGCCACCTTATTGGCGCTCCAAACAATGACAACCGCCCGCGACCGCCGTTCGCGCTCTCGTGAAGCGCGGCGGCGGCGCGGCATAAAAAATACCTACTGGCTCTTGCGGATCGTGGTTTTCCCGATTTCCATTGGTGCCGAGTGACCTTACGTAAAAAATCATAACCCGCCCCCACGGAGAGAAGCGCCTATGTCCATCCGCACCGTCCTGCTGCATGCCGCTCCCGATTCGGGTTTCAGCGACCGCCTCGCCTTCGCCGTGGCGCTGGCCCGCCAGTCCGGCGCCGCGATCAAGGGGTTGTACACGCTCTATCCCGCCGGCGTGCCGCGGGTCGGCCGCGCTCTGTCGATCTACGTCAACGAGCTGGTGCGCGAGGCCAAGGAAAAGGAAGTCGCGCTGAAGGTGCAGTTCGAGCAGGCGACCGCCGCCGCGGGCCTTACGGCCAGCTGGGAGACGATCGAGGGTGAGGTCGCCTCCTCGCTGCGCGATGCCGTGGCCTTCGCCGACATCACCGTGGTCAGCGAGACCCCCTATGGCACGGTCGACGACCAGCTCGCCGCCACCCTGCCCGAGCATCTGGCGATGGCCTGCAACGGCCCGGTGGCGGTGGTGCCGACCGGCAAGCCGGTGCCGGCGCGCGTCGGCAAGGTGCTCATCGCCTGGAAGCCCTCGCGCGAGGCCGGCCACGCCGTGCGCTTCGCCCTGCCCGTGCTCGCCGCCGCCGACGAGGTCGAGGTGCTGACCGTCGAGGAGGGCGACGAGACCGTCGCCGATTCCGGCGCCAAGATCACGGCCTGGCTCGCCACCCACGGCGTCAACGCCCGTCACCGCCACGTCGCCGATGGCAATGCCGGCCGCGCCATCACCAACGAGGCGCAGAAGTTCGGCGCCGACCTCCTGGTGATGGGCGCCTACAGCCGCTCGCGCTTCGCCGAGATGATACTGGGCGGCGTCACCGCCTCGCTGCTGGTCGATCCGCCGGTGCCGCTGCTCATCGCCCACTGAGCCGGCGACCGAACCAATCGTCTTGCGGGATGCCGTCGGTCCGGGAACGGGCCGGCGGCATTGTCGTTCAGCGGTTTCGGGTTGCACGGGAGGGACAGGCGGCATAGCTGTGCCGGGCGAAGGTCAGCATGACTGGCCTGTCAGGAGTGCCGGGTGTCCGACCAGTTGCTGCCGCTGTTCCTGTTCGCCGTCGCCGGATCGATCACGCCGGGCCCCAACAACATGATCTCGGCCGGCTCGGGCGCCGCCTTCGGCTTCCGCCGCACCCTGCCGCAGATCTGGGGCGTGACCTTCGGCTTCTTCGTCATGCTGATGGCGATCGGCATGGGGCTGGGGACGCTGTTCATGGCGATCCCCTACATGCACGAGACGCTGAAATTCGTCGGCTCGGCCTATCTGCTCTTCCTCGCCTGGAAGATCGCCAATGCCGACGGGCCGGGCGGCGGCACGGCCGTCGAGCGGCCGATGACGCTGCTTCAGTCGGCGCTGTTCCAGTGGGTGAACCCCAAGGGCTGGGCCTTCGCCCTCAGCCTGATCCCCGCCTTCACCACGGTCGGCGGCGAGCATCTCTTCGCCGAGGTGCTGGTGCTCGGCCTGGTCACGGGAATGGTGACGTTTCCCTCGCTGTGCCTGTGGGCCGGCTTCGGAGTGTTGCTCGCGCGCTTCATGTCGTCGCCACGACAGCGACGCTGGGTCAACTATGCGATGGCGGCACTGGTGGCGGGCAGCGTCTTGATGCTATTTCTGTGAACGCTGCGATGCAGCATCCCGTCATAAAAGCGTGATGCGAGTCGGGCTTATGTGCCTGCATGAATCGAACGCTGAACCCATTCGAGGGCTTGACCGAGGAGGCTTCCGAGGTGAGCGACGCGCCCGAGGGCCATCGTTATCGCAGCCTGTTCCTGTCGGACGTCCACCTCGGCACCAAGGGCTGCCAGGCGGACCTCCTGCTCGATTTCCTCCGCTATCACGAAGCGGACACCATCTATCTCGTCGGGGACATCGTCGACGGGTGGCGCCTGCGGGCCGGCTGGTACTGGCCGCAGACACATAACGACGTGGTGCAGAAGCTGCTGCGCAAGGGCCGCAAGGGCGCGCGCATCGTCTACCTGCCCGGCAACCACGACGAGTTCCTGCGCGACTATTACGGCAACCACTTCGGCGGCATCGAGGTGATGGAGACGGCGATCCACGAAGCCGCCGACGGCCGGCGTTACCTCGTCATCCATGGCGACGTGTTCGACGTCGTGGTGCGCCACGCCAAATGGCTCGCCTTCCTCGGCGACGGCGCCTACACCTCCGCGCTCGGCATCAACACCTATCTCAACTGGGTGCGGCGCAAGCTCGGCTTCCCCTACTGGTCGCTGAGCCAGTGGGCCAAGCTGAAGGTGAAGAACGCGGTCAACTTCATCGGCCGCTTCGAGGAGGCCGTGGCCACCGAGGCGCGGCGCCACAAGGTGGACGGCGTGATCTGCGGCCATATCCACCACGCCACCATGCATGGTAATTTCGGCGTCGATTACATCAACTGCGGCGACTGGGTCGAAAGCTGCACGGCGATCGTCGAGCACGAAGACGGCCGCTTCGAGCTGATCGACTGGGCCCGCACCACCCGGGCGCGGGTGAACGCCCCGCTGCTGCTCGAACAACGGCCGAAGGTCGCCGCCTGACATGCGCATACTGATCGCGACGGACGCCTGGCTGCCGCAGGTGAACGGCGTCGTGCGCTCGTTGCAGAGTACCGTCGCCGAAGCAGAAAAGCTCGGCGCCCGGATCGACCTGCTGACGCCTGCCGACTTCCGCACCGTGCCGATGCCGACCTATCCGGAGATCCGCCTCGCCCTCGCCACACCGTCCCGCGTGGCGAAGCGCATGGACCAGATCGGCGCGCATTTTGTGCACATCGCCACCGAGGGGCCGATCGGCCTGATGGCGCGCCGCGTCTGCCTCAACCGCGGCCACAGCTTCTCGACCAGCTACCACACGCGCTTCCCGGAATATCTGTCGGCCCGCGCTCCCGTGCCGGAGCGGCTTTCCTATGCCTGGCTGCGCCGCTTCCACAATGCCGGCGCCGGCGTGATGGTGTCGACCCCGACGCTGGAGGCCGAGCTGCGCTCGCGCGGCTTCCGCAACATCATGCGCTGGTCGCGCGGCGTCGACGCCGAGCTGTTCCGCCCTCGCCCCGTCGAGGAGCTCGACGCCTTCGTGGCCGCGCTGCCGCGCCCGATCTTCCTGTCGGTCGGCCGCGTCGCGGTGGAAAAGAACATCTCCGCCTTCCTCGATCTCGACCTGCCCGGCAGCAAGGTAGTGGTGGGCGAAGGCCCGGCGCGGCCTGAGCTGGAAGCAAAGCATCCCGAGGTGCATTTCCTCGGCCTGAAGGAAGGCGAGGCGCTCGCCCGCATCTATGCGGCGGCCGACGTCTTCGTCTTCCCGAGCCTGACCGACACTTTCGGCATCGTGCTGCTGGAGGCGCTGGCGAGCGGCGTGCCGGTCGCCGCCTTCCCCGTCACCGGGCCGAAGGACGTGCTCGGCGAGGCTCCGGCCGATGCTCCCGTCGGCGTGCTGGGCAACGATCTGCGCGAGGCCGCCCTCGCCGCGCTCGCCATCGACCGCAGGCGCGCCCGCGACTTCGCGCTGCGCTTCTCCTGGCGGGCCTGCACCGAGCAGTTCCTGCACAACATCGACGCCGCCGTCGCGCTGAGCCTGGCGACCGCTGCGGCGGGCTGATCGGCAACTCAGTTCGGCTCGGCCCCCTCTCTCGCCCTCATGGCCGGGCTTGACCCGGCCACCCAGTGACCGGGCGCGCCCGGTCCCCCTGGGTCCGCGGGTCAAGCCCGCGGATGAGGGAAGTGGAAATACGGGTCAGGCTCTCAGGATGACGCAGTCATCGAGAGCCACAGGCAGGCCGATCAAGTGGCCGCGTTACGCCGCCGCGAGGCAGCGGGCGAAGAGTTCGCCGTCGACATTGCCGCCGGAGAGCACGATGGCGGCGACCTTGCCCTTGAGGTCGAGCTTGCCGGCGAGCACGGCGGCGAGCGCCACGGCTCCGCCCGGCTCAACCACGATCTTCAGCTCCTCGAAGGCGAAGGCGACGGCGCGCGCCACCTCCTCGTCGGTGGCGGAGACGCCTTCACCGACGATGCGCGAGGAGATCTCGAAGGTCAGCCGGCCCGGCGTCGCCGCCAGCAGCGCGTCGCAGATCGAGCCGCTGACGCGCTCATTGCGCTCGCGCCCGCCGGAACGGAAGGAGCGCGCATGGTCGTCGAAGCCGGCCGGTTCGGCCGTCATCACCCGCGCCTCGGGGAAACGGTGTTTCACCGCCAGCGCGATGCCCGAGACGAGCCCGCCGCCGGAAGCGTTCGCCACCACCACGTCGGGGGCGAGGCCGCGGGTGGAAAAATCCTCGGCGATCTCCAGCCCCACCGTCCCCTGCCCGGCGATGATGTAGAAGTCGTCATAGGGCGGCACGAACACCGCGCCGCGCTCCGCCGCAATGCTGCCGGCGATGGCGTCGCGGTCGTCATGCTCGCGATCGTACTGCACCACCTCGCCGCCGAAGGCGATGGTGCGGTTGCGCTTCATCGCCGGTGCGTCCTTCGGCATGACGATGACCGAGCGCATGCCCATCAGCGCCGCCGCCGCCGCCACGCCCTGCGCATGGTTGCCCGACGAGCACGCCACCACGCCGCCGGCGCGCTGGTCCTCGGGGATGCGCGAGATGCGGTTATAGGCGCCGCGGAACTTGAACGAGCCGGTGCGCTGCAGCGGCTCGGGCTTGAGGAAGATGCGCCCGCCGGTGATCTCGTCCAGCCTCTGGTTGGAGATCAGCGGGGTGCGCACGGCAACGCCGGCGAGCCGCTCGGCCGCCGATTGCACGTCGTCGATAGTGGGAAGGGCGTTGCTCTGCATCATGGCGCGAGCTTAGTCGCGACATCGCGGCCGCGCACCTGAATTTGCCGTGCAACTTTGCACGACCGGCCCGCCGCGCTTGCGCCACCTGCCGGCCACGACCTAAATGAATGTCACCGCACGACAAACAGGAGCAGGCATGTCGGGCCGCACGCGCAGTCTCGATCGGGGCGACATGGACGCCGGCGCTCAGGCCATCACCGGCCAGCTCGGGCGCACCATCCAGCGGCTGCGCAAGGCGTACAACCTCTCGCTCTCCGAACTGTCGGAGCAGTCGGGCGTCGCCAAGTCGATCATCAGCCAGATCGAGCGCAACGAGACCAACCCGACCCTCGCCACGGTCTGGCGGCTGTCGCAGGCCCTCGACATGTCGATCGACCGCTTCATGGCGGCCACCGACGACGAGCCCTTCGTCGAGCACCTTACCCGCGGCGACACGCCGATGCTGCTCTCCGAGGACGGCAAGTGCCGCCTGACCATCACCGGCTGGATCAAGACGGTGGAATGGCTGCAATGGTTCGACTTCGTCGCCGAGCCGGGCGGCGAACTGGTCTCCGACGGCCACCAGCGCGGCTCGGTGGAGTGCCTCTCGGTGCTGTCGGGCGAATTGCAGGTCGAGTGCGGCGACGTCTTCGAGACCGCCCGCGCCGGCGAGACGCTGCGCTATCGCTGCGACCGCCGCCACGTCATCCGCAACCTGGGTTCCGAGCCCGCGCACGCCACCATGGTGTGCCTGCTGAAGGCCGCCGTGCTGGATTGAGCATCCCTGAACTGAAACGGGCGCCGCGAGGGCGCCCGTCCGTGATCGATCTTCGATCCCTCTCCTTCCCTCATCCCCGGGCTTGACCCGGGGACCCAGACTTTCCGCCGGTGTGTGGCCTTGGCCTCTGGGTGGCCGGGTCAAGCCCGGCCATGAGGGAGAGCGGAGGAGACGGCTCAGTCGAGCTTGCCGAGCGAGATGAACTGCGTCTCGCCGGAGGAGCCGTCCACGCCGTCATTATCGGTGACAACGAAGGCGTTGCCGGCCGCGTCGATGGCGAAGCTCTCGACCTTGTCGAGCACATAGCCGTGCGGCGCCTTCAGCAGCGGCAGCAGGTCCTTGACCTCGGTCTTGGCCAGGACCGGCGGCTGCACTTCGCTGCCGAGCGCCGCCGGGGTCACGCCCTTGAGCGAGACATAGGCGAGCTTCTTCAGCTTGGCGTCCGGGCCGATCAGGTTGTCGCGCTCGACGACGATGAAGCCGTCCTTGTAAGGCGTGATCTCGGACAGGCCGACCCAGCCCTTCTCGGTCTTGTCGAGCGGGTAACGCACATAGCCCCAGCTCTTGTCGGCAGGCTTGTAGGCGAGGATCTTGGCGAAGCCCTTCGGGTCGTCCTTCCACTCGCGCTGCACGGCGATCCACACGGTCTCGTCCGCACCCGAGCCGGTCACCGCGACGCCTTCGAAGCCGAAGCGGGTGGCCTGGGCGGCGAGCGCTTCCGGCAGCGCGATCTCCTGCGCGATGGAGCCGTCGGCGTTCACCTGCAGCAGCAGGTTCTGCGTCGCGTTCTCCTTCTTCTCGACGGCGCCCTCCGACACCGCCCAGAAGCCGCCCTCCGGCCGCACCGCGATGCCTTCGAGGTCGAGGCCCTTGGCCGGCTTGCCGTCCTTGGTGAGGATGGTGGCGGCGGTGATTTTGGCCGGGGTGGCGGTGGCGTCGACGGTCAGGATGCGGCCCTGGCTGTAGGCGCTGTCGGTCACCGCATACAGCTTGCCCGCCTCCTTGGGATCGGCGGCGAAGCCGGAGAGCGCCGACCACCAGATCGGCAGGCCGTCCGGACCGTTCGCCGACTCGATGGTCGGATAGGCCGGCTTGGCGCCGGGCTGGCGCTGGTAGATGGTGACAATGCCGCCGATGCCGCCATCCTCGCGCAGGTCGGTTTCCGCAGCAGTTACAAAGAGATCGCGGCCGGGGATGGCGATCAGCCCCTCCGGCCCGATGCCACCAGGCAGCACCTGCATGAATTCCGGCGCCTCCGAACCGCCCTTGTCGCGGTAGACGAAGACGATCGAGCCGCGCTCGGAAGCGACGAAGATCAGGCGGTCATTGCCGAAGGTCGCGACTTCCGCGCCCTCCATCTCGATGCCCTTCTTGTTGCGCTTCTCGGGATAGTGGCCGAGGCGCACGGCGATTTGCTCCGGCGCCGGGCCGGATTCGAACAGCACCTTGCCGGTCTTGTCGAAGATGGTGAAGCCGCGCGAGCCGCCCTTCCAGTCGCCCTCATTGGCGGTGACGAAGCGGTCGTCGTCGATCCACTGCACGGTGTCGGGCTCGCGCGGAACCGCCTTCATCGAGCCTGACAGGTCGATGACGCCGTCCTTCTTGGTGTCGATGCGGTCGAGATCGACGGTGCCGGCCGGGAAGTTCGCCGTCACCTTGCCGGTGGGCAGGTCGATGATGACGATGTGGTTATTCTCCTGCAGCGTGACGACCGCCTCGTTGCGGGAGTTGATATCGAGATATTCCGGCTCCGGATCCGTCGGCGCGACGGCGGCGAGGCCGGTCAGGTCGACCACCTTCTTGGACTCGTCGACGACGCGCCCGTTCTTCACCTCGAAATAGGTGAAGTTGCCCGCCGGCATCTGCGGGATGGCGCCGTCGTTCACGTCCTCGTCGCGCTCGTTCTCGATGACGACGCCGAGATAGCTGCCGTCCGGGCTCTTGGCGATCGAATCGGGCTGGCCGCCGAGGTCGACCTTGTCCTCGACCTTCTTGGTGGCGAGGTCGACCACCGCCAGATGGCCGGACGGCTCGGACTTCTTCTCGGAGGTGACGACCCCGACATAGGCCTTGCCGCCGATCACCACCGTGGTGGTCGGCTCGCCGTCGAGGGCGACGGTACCTGCGGGCTTCGGCGCCGCCGGATCCGTGATGTCGATGAAGCCGATGCGCTTGCCGGGGCTGTCGCTGTAGATCAGCGTCTTGCCGTCCTCGGTGAAGGTGATGATCTCCGACACCGTCTCCTTGGACGCATCAGCGCCGGCCGGCAGGTTGTCGATCACGTTGAAGGTGGCAATGCGGTTGAACGCGGAATCCGGTGTCTGGGCCGAGGCGGTGACGGCAAGGCCGAGAACGGCCGCCGACATGCCGGCGAGAAGAATTTTGCGCATGGAATTGATCCCCGTCAGATGACGGGTCAATGCCCGCCCTGACGCCGTTCAATTCCTTGCGAATGACAGCCGGATGACGAAATCACCGCGAAACGGCGCGAATTCGACCCAGCGTTCGACTTTGGTAGGAGCCGTTTTACCGTAAAGCCGACAATTTGGGCTTGCACTTGCCGTTTGGGCATCGTCTCCTTGGGTTATCGGGACAAGGCGCACCAAGCGCCGCCCGGCGGGCACGCCCGCACAGGAAACGCCACAGGAGGAACCGCCCATGACCGAAACGTCAGGGAAGAGCGCGGACGCGCATCACGACGTCCGCACCAGCCGCCGCCGCTTCATTGCTACCGCCGCGGCCGTCGCCGGCGCAACTGCCGTCGCCGCGCCCGCCGTCCACGCGCAAGCGCCGATCAAACTGAAATTCCAGTCGACCTGGCCAAACAAGGACATCTTCCACGAATTTGCCGGCGATTACGTCAAGCGCGTCAACGCCATGACCGGCGGACGCGTCGAACTGGAGCTGCTGCCCGCCGGCTCGGTGGTGCCCGCCTTCCAGATGGCCGACGCAGTATCCTCCGGGATCCTCGACGGCGGCCACGGCGTGTCGGCCTACTGGTACGGCAAGAACAAGGCCTTCTCGCTGTTCGGCACCGCGCCGGCCTTCGGCTGGGACGCCGACGAACTGCTGGGCTGGGTCCGCTACGGCGGCGGCCAGGAGCTCTATGACGATCTCGTCACCAACGTGCTGAAGCTCAACGTCGTCGGCATGCTCTACGGGCCGATGCCGACCCAGCCGCTCGGCTGGTTCAAGAAGGAGATCACCAGCGCCGACGACTTCAAGGGGCTGAAGTACCGCACGGTCGGCCTCGGCGCTGACCTGAACAAGGAGCTCGGCGCGGCGGTGACCATTATCGCCGGCGGCGAGATCGTGCCCGCCATCGACCGCGGCCTGCTGGACGGCGCCGAGTTCAACAACCCCTCCTCCGATCTCGTGCTCGGCTTCCCGGACGTCTCGAAGATCTACATGATCCAGAGCTACCATCAGGCGCTGGAGTGCTTCGAGATCCTGTTCAACAAGAACAAGTTCCAGGGTCTGCCGCAGGACGTGCAGGCGATCCTCAGATCAGCCGCCGATGCCTCCTCCTCCGACATGATGTGGAAGGCGCAGGATCGCTACTCGAAGGACCTCGAGGCCATCAAGGCGCGCGGCGTGAAGGTGCTCCCCACTCCGAAGCCGATGCTGGAAGCCCAGCTCGCCGCCTGGGACAAGGTGATCGCCAATCTCTCCGCCGACCCCTTCTTCAAGAAGGTGATCGACAGCCAGAAGGCCTGGGCGCAGCGCGTCGTCGGCTTCCGCCTCCAGTACGAGGCGGATTCGAAGACCGCCTACGACCACTTCTTCGGCAAGGCGTAATCGCGCTGACCGCGTTATCCCGGACGGCCGCAAGGCCGATCCGGGAGCGTCGGCCATATTGCCCGCATTCGGCATGCGATCCCGGCTCTGCGTGGCCTGCCGCCCGCTTCGGCCGGGATGACGCGTCTTATGGACCCTCCAAAAGGCCCCGCCCATGCAATCCGTCCTGCTCGGCGTAGACAGGCTGAACGCCTTCATCGGCAAACTGTTCGCCTGGTGCATCGTCATCCTCACGCTGGCCATCAGCTACGAGGTCTTCCGGCGCTACGTGCTCCACGACCCGACCACCTGGGCCTATGACGTCAGCCTGATGCTCTACGGCGCCCTGTTCATGATGGCCGGCGCCTACACGCTCTCACGCAACGGCCATGTGCGCGGCGACTTCATCTACCGCAAATGGCAGCCGGCGACGCAGGCCAAGACCGACCTCGTCCTCTACTTCCTCTTCTACTTCCCCGGCATCCTGGCGCTGATCTATTCCGGGTGGAACTACTTCTACCTGTCCTACCTGCTCAACGAGCACTCGTCCTTCAGCCCGGAAGGCCCGGTGATCTGGCCGTTCAAGGCGCTGATCCCCATCACTGGCGTGATGATGCTCCTGCAGGGCGTGGTCGAGGTGGTGCGCTGCGTCATCTGCATCCGCACCGGCGACTGGCCGCAGCGCCTGCACGACGTGGAAGAGATGGAGAAGCTCATCCTCGAGGAGGCCGCCACCAAGGACAGTCCAGAAGAGGTGCTCAATGTGATCGAGCGCGACTCCACCACCCGAGGGTCCCTGTGATGTTTCTTTCCGATCCCGCCCTCGGCATCCTGATGCTGGTGCTGTTCCTTGTCTTCCTGATGCTCGGATTCCCGATCGCCTTCACGCTGATGGCGCTCGGCGTAGGCTTCGGCTATTTCACGCAAGGCGACAGTATCTTCCAGCTCTTCGTGCAGCGCACCTATTCGGTGATGTCGAACGACGTGCTGATCTCGATCCCGTTGTTCCTGTTCATGGGTTACGTGATCGAGCGCGCCAACATCCTCGACCGGCTGTTCCGCTCCATCCAGCTCGCCGCCGGCTGGCTGCCCGGCTCCCTCGCCGTGGCGACGCTCATCACCTGCGCGCTGTTCGCCACCGCCACCGGCATCGTCGGCGCGGTGGTCACGCTGATGGGCCTGCTGGCCTTCCCGGCCATGCTGCGCGCCGGCTACGACACCCGCATCGCCTCGGGCGTGGTCTGCGCCGGCGGGTGCCTCGGCATCCTCATTCCGCCCAGCGTGATGCTCATCCTCTACGGCGCCACCGCCGGCGTCTCGGTGGTCAAGCTCTACGCCGCCGCCTTCATCCCGGGCCTCGCTTTGGCGGGCATGTACATGCTCTACGTCATCATCCGGGTGATGATTAACCCCGCCCTGGCGCCCAAGCTGCCGGCGGAGGAGCGCAACGTCCCTACCCTCACCATCATCTGGGCGCTGCTGACCTCCTTCCTGCCGCTGGTCACGCTCATCGTCGCGGTGCTGGGCTGCATCATCTTCGGCCTCGCGACGCCCTCCGAGGCCGCCGCCATCGGCGCCTTGGGCGCGGTGCTGCTGGCGCTGGCCTACCGCTCCTTCAGCCTCGACAAGATGAAGGACTCGGTGTTCCTCACCGCCCGCGCCTCGGCGATGGTGTGCTGGCTGTTCGTCGGCTCGGCGGTGTTCTCCGCCGTCTTCGCCCTGCTCGGCGGCCAGCGGGTGGTCGAAGAGTTCATCATGGGGCTGAACCTCGGCCCGGTCGGCTTCCTGATCCTCACGCAGATCATCATCTTCGTGCTGGGCTGGCCGCTGGAATGGACGGAGATCATCGTCATCTTCCTGCCGATCTTCCTGCCGCTGCTCGACCATTTCGGCATCGACCCGATCTTCTTCGGGGTGCTGGTGGCGCTGAACCTGCAGACCTCGTTCCTCTCCCCACCGGTGGCGATGGCGCCATTCTACTTGAAAGGCGTGGCACCCAAGCACGTCTCCATCGACGAGATCTTCTCCGGGGTCATGCCCTTCATCCTGATCGTCGTCTTCGCGATGGTGCTGCTCTACACATGGCCCGGCTTCGCGCTCTGGCTGCCGAACGTCCTGTATGGCGGCTAACCGCAGCGACCGCGACAAACGCGAACGGGCCCCAGAGGGCCCGTTCTGCTTTGTGCCGGATGGGAATGATCAGGCAGTGAGCGCCTTGGGGTCGCCCGGCGCGGTCTTCCAGCCGAGCGTGGGGAAGCGGACCACGCGCCGGCCGCGGAAATCCGCCTCGCAGACCAGGTGGCCGCGCTCTTCCATATAGGTCAGCAGCCAGCGCCCGCGCGAGGGCGAGCGGCTGCCATAGGCGCGCGCCAGCGCCTCGTCGGCGGGTGATGGCGCTCCCTCCATGCCGGCGCGGGCGAGCAGCAGGAACACCCCCTGCATCTCCTCCGGCAGGCCGGCCGCCTGCTCCACCGCGCGCTGCCAGCCCTCGTCCTCCGGCCGGGCGTCGAGCCCGGCGCGGGCGATGGCGAGGCGGCGGGTGAAGTCGGACAGGTCTGGCACCTTGGAGCCGACTCGTCGCACCCGGCAATGCACAAGGAAATCGGGATAGAGCGACGCAGCAGAACGGAACGGGGCGTCCGCGTCGGTGACGAACTGGCGCACGATCTCCTCGATCAGCGCCTCGCGCTCGGCCTCGAAGGCGGCCGCCGCTTCCGGATCGACCGGTGCGGGCTCCAGTGCCGGCGCCTCCTCCAGCGTCTCCAATATCTCCTCGGTCTCGCGCGGCCGCACCCGCAGCGGCGGGGCCGGCACCGGCTCGCCGCCGAGGTCGTCGAAGATCAGGTCCTGGATTTCCGCGGTGCCGAGTTCCGGCGGCGGCAGCAGCGAAGGCCGACCGTTACGGCTGGCGGTAGTGACGTCGCCGATCTTCACCGGCAGCGGGCGGCGCGACAGCGCCGGGCCGAGCGCCACGAAGGAGCCGGTGTTGAGGTCGCGAAAACTCTCCGCCTGCCGCTTCTCCATGCCGAGCAGGTCGGCCGCGCGCGCCATGTCGATGTCGAGGAAGGTCCGGCCCATCAGGAAGTTGGAGGCTTCCGCCGCCACGTTCTTCGCAAGCTTGGCGAGGCGCTGGGTGGCGATGACGCCGGCAAGGCCGCGCTTGCGGCCGCGGCACATCAGGTTGGTCATGGCCGAGAGCGACACGCGCCGCGCCTCGTCGGAGATCTCGCCGGCGCCGGAGGGCGCGAAGAGCTGCGCCTCGTCGACGATGACGAGCATGGGGAACCAGTATTCGCGATCGGCGTCGAACAAGCCATTGAGGAAGGCGGCGGCCGAGCGCATCTGCGCGTCGGCGTCGAGCCCTTCGAGGTTGAATACCACCGAGGCGCGGTGCTTGCGGATGCGCGCGGCGATACGCCCGATCTCGCCCGCGGTGCGCTCGGCGTCGATCACGACATGGCCGTAGCGCTCGGCGAGGCCGACAAAGTCGCCTTCCGGGTCGATGATCGCCTGCTGTACATGGCCGGCGCTCTGCTCCAGCAGCCGGCGCAGCAGATGCGACTTGCCGGAACCGGAATTGCCCTGCACCAGCAGGCGCGTCGACAGGAGCTCCTCCAGGTCGAGCCGCACCGGCTGGCCGGCATTGCTGCTCCCGAGCTCGATACCGATCTTCATGCCGCCTTCAAATCCTGCGTTCGGCCCTGCCTAGCACGCGCGCGCGAGCCGCTCAGGGCCTTGACCACAGAACTCCACAGATTCGGCGCCGCTCGACAAGGGCGCGCGGCGTGTCCATCTTGCCCGCATGGCAAAACACCCGCCCCTCTTCACCATCGGCTACGAACAGGTCTCCTCCGGCGCTGTGCTCGACACGCTGAGCGCCACGGGCGTCGAGCTTCTGGTCGACGTGCGGGCGGTGGCCGCCTCGCGCCGCGCCGGCTTCTCCAAGAGCCTGCTGGCGGCGGGCGTGTCGGAGCGCGGCATCTCCTATCTGCATCTGCGCGGCCTCGGCACGCCGGCGGAGGGGCGGCAGGCGGCGCGTAGCGGGCATTACGACGAGCTGCGCCGCATCTACGATGCCCATCTCGCCACGCCGACGGCGCAGGAGCAGCTCGACGAACTGACCACGCTGGTGAAGGCCGGCCGGCGGGTCTGCCTGCTGTGCTATGAGCGCCATCCCGAGTACTGCCACCGGCAGATGATCGCCGATCTCGTCTGCGAGCGGGTGGGAGTGAAGGTCGAACACCTCGCCGCACCGCCGGTGTAAGGCTACCTGCGACGTAATAGCGCATGCCCTTGGCGAGAATCATCTCCGCGACTCAATCTCTGATTGATTGAGCGCGACCTTGCGTGATGCTCGTATCGGTTGCACGGTAATTTAATCCGACAGCCCTCGAACCCCGAGCGCGGCGATGATCCCTTCGCCAGTGCATGGCTGCGCATGCCTTCTGGCAGCACTCGTCGCCTGCCTCGGCTCCGCCGGGGCGGAGGAAGCGTCGCCCAATCCGCTCAAGGACAGGTTGTATTTCTACTCCGGCATCGATGTGGCGCGTGACAACGCCTATGGCTGGGGCGGCATGGCCTGGGCGCCCTTCGCACCGATGGATCAGGAGGGGCTGCGCGTGCGCACCCAGACCGGCGGCGGGCGCTACGAGTACCGCACCCAGGCCGTGCCCGGCGGCTGGAACATCGGCAACAAGATGGAAGGCGAGCTGCTGGTCGGCTGGCAGTTCATCCGCGGCCGGCATGCGCTGGCCATCTATGGCGGCGTCAACGTCGTCGACAACCGCCTCGACCGGCCGGACCCCGGCAATCGTGACCAGGGCACGCAGTTCGGTGCCAAAGGCGTGGTGGAATGGTTCTACCGGCTGGACGAGCGCTGGGTGCTGACCGCCGCGCTCGGCGGCTCCACCGCCGATGGCACCGTCACCGGCCGCGCCACCGCCGGCTGGCAGGCCTTTGACCGGCTCGATGTCGGCATGGAAGTTGGCGCCACTACGGACTGGCTGGACGAGAGCGCCCGGATCGGCCTGTTCATCGCCACGCCGCTGGCAGCCGGGCGCGAGCTGCGCGTGGCCGGCGGCTGGCGATGGAGCAGCGACAGCGACGACAGCCCCTATGGCACGCTGTCGATCTTCCTGCCGTTCTGAGGAATGCCTTATTACGCATCCTCCGCCTTCATCCCGTCCAGCGCGGCGCGGGCGTCGACATCGGCACGCTCGGCGATCTCGTGGATTTCCAGCGCCTCCAGTTCGTCGCGGGTGTCGATGTCGAGGAACGCCCCCTCGCCTTCCGCCAGCACCTCGGCGACCAGCTCGGGCTCGTCACTGATGAGCGCGCGCGCGCCGACGTCGCCCTCGATCGCCATCAGCGCCGGAAACAGACGCCGCGCCCATCCGACGGGATTGCCGCGCCGTCCTTGCGCCACCGGCACGGCGATGAGCCGGCCAGCCGCCGGGTCGATGGCGGCGGCGAGCCGATCGATGAGCGCCGGCTCGACTTTCGGCATGTCGCCGAGGAGCACCACCGCCCGGTCGACCTCCTCCGGGACTGCGGCGATGCCGGCCTTCAGCGAGGTGGAAAGACCCCCGGCGAAATCGGGATTGTCGACGAAGACAGCGTCGAGTCCGGCCAGCGCCGCGCGCACCTTCTCGCCCTCATGGCCGGTGACGACGATGACCGGCCGCGCCTGCGAGGCCAGCGCCGCGCTCACCGCCCGGCGCACCAGCGGCTCGCCGTTCAAAGGAGCGGTGAGCTTGTGGGCATGCGGCATGCGCGTGCCCTGCCCGGCGGCGAGCACCACGGCGGCGGCGCGGCCCGCCGGCGGCACATCACCCGGCTGTGGAGAGATGGCGCTTTCCATCTTGCCCGGTCCTACGCAGCGCGTTCGCGCGCGGCCGGCCGGCGGCGCAGCTCGGCGATCACCTCGGCGAGGATGGAGACGGCGATCTCGGCCGGGCTCGCCGCGCCGATGTCGAGGCCGATCGGCGCGTGGATGGTGGCAAGCGCCTCGCGTGAGAGCCCTCCCGCCACCAGCCGTTCCAGCCTTGCGCCATGCGTCTTTCGCGAGCCGAGCGCGCCGACATAGAAGCAGCCCGCCGCCAGCGCCGCCGCCAGCGCCGGATCGTCGATCTTCGGATCGTGGGTCAGCGCCGCCATGGCGGTGAACGGGTCGAGCCCGATCTTCGGCAGCGCCACGTCCGGCCATTCGGCCCTGACGTCGACGTCCGGAAAACGCTCCGGCGTGGCGAAGGCGGTGCGGGGGTCGACGACGATCACGTCGAAGCCTGCACTGGTGGCCATCGGTGCCAGCGCCTGCGAGACATGCACCGCCCCGGTGATGACGAGGCGGGGCGCCGGCACCTCGACGGTGAGGAAGACCTTTTCATTGCCAGTCTCGACCAGCCGGCTGCGGCCCGTGCGCAGCGCCTCGCCGAGCGCCTCCGCCAGCGGGTCGGCGGCGACCTCGGCCGGCGTCACCAGCCGCTGCCGCCCGCTGCCGAGCTCGGTGACCAGGATAGCCGCGCGGCGGGCCCTGTGTTCGGCGTTCAGCGCTTCGAGGATAGCGAGCTGCATCAGGCGACCTTCTCGACATAGACGGCGATGCGCCCGCCGCAGGAAAGGCCGACATTCCACGCGGTCTCGTCGGTGACACCAAATTCGAGCAGACGCGGCTGGCCATCGGCGATCACCTCGGAGGCCTCGGCCACGACGGCACCCTCAACGCAGCCGCCGGAGACCGAGCCGAGGAAGTTGCCTTCCCCATCTATGGCAAGGTGGCTGCCCACCGGGCGCGGGGCTGAGCCCCACGTCTCGACCACGGTGGCGACGGCGACGCCGCGGCCCTCGCGCCGCCAGCTCGCCGCGGCAGCCAACACATCTTCCTCGCGCGTGAACAATGGCGCCTCCTCGTCACATCGTCTGGAGCATGACCCACCATAGCGCAGCCCCGCCTTGCCCGCGCGGCGCGAACGTATCACAAAGCCGCGCATGAACCGCCCGCTCCGCTCCACCGCGCCCCTCGCGGACATTCCGCGCACCCTGCGCCGCCTCGATGAACTCGTTGAGGCTAGCCTCGTTGCGCCCGATCCGCGCCTCGACGCGGTCGCTTCGCGCTATGCCGTCGCCGTCACGCCGACGCTTGCCGGCCTGATCGATCCAGCCGACCCGGCCGATCCGATTGCCCGGCAATTCGTGCCGGATGTGCGTGAAATTGAGACGCTGCCTCAGGAGCTTGAGGACCCGATCGGCGACGAAGCGCACAGCCCAGTGGCGGGGATCGTCCACCGCTATCCCGACCGCGTGCTGCTGAAGCTGGTCGGCGTCTGCGCCGTCTATTGCCGCTTCTGCTTCCGCCGCGAGATGGTCGGGCCGGGCGCCGAGACGAGCCTGTCGGAGGAGGCGCTGGAGGCGGCGCTGGCCTATGTCGAAGGCCATCCGGAGGTGTGGGAAGTCGTCGTCACCGGCGGCGATCCCTTTGTTGCCTCGCCGCGGCGGCTCGCCGAGCTGATGCGCCGACTCGCCACCATCGGCCATGTGAAAATCGTGCGTTTCCATACGCGTGTGCCGATTGCTTCACCTGAACGCATAACACCGGCGCTGGTCGATTCCCTCTGCGCAGCGGGCGTGACCACCTATGTCGCCATCCACGCCAACCACGTTCGCGAGCTCGGTCCCGAGGCCCGCGCCGCGCTCGCCCGGCTGGCGGATTCGGGCATCGCGCTGGTGGGGCAGAGCGTGCTGCTGGCGGGGGTGAACGACGATGCGGACACGCTTGCCGCCCTGTTCCGCGGTCTCGTCGAGAACCGGGTAAAGCCCTATTATCTGCACCATCCCGACCTCGCGCCCGGCACCGCGCATTTCCGCCTGTCCCTCGAGCGCGGGCAGGAGCTGATGCGGGCTTTGCGCGGGCGCGTCTCCGGCCTCGCTTTGCCGACCTATGTGCTTGATATTCCCGGAGGTTACGGCAAGGTGCCGGTCGGGCCCAGCTATCTGGAGCCGGCGCCGGAAGGCTGGCGGGTCACCGATTATTGCGGCGGCGTGCATGCCTATGGCGAGGCCGCCGCCGGCAATTCTGCTGGTGGCAAAAATGGTGACATTTCGCCCGCCACCGGTGGCAATTCGGCTGTCCCCGGTGACATGGGGTGACATCGGCCTCGCGCATCGACGTCGTCGTCATCGGCGCCGGCGCGGCCGGGATGATGGGCGCCATCGAGGCCGGGCGGCGCGGGCGGCGCGTCGTCGTCATCGACCATGCGCGCGCGCCGGGCGAGAAGATCCGCATCTCCGGCGGCGGGCGCTGCAACTTCACCAACCGCGATGCCGGCCCGCGCAACTTCCTCACCGCCAATCCGGGCTTCCCGATCTCGGCACTGAAGCGCTTCACCGCGCAGGACTTCATCCGCCGGATCGAGGCGCGGGGGATCGCGTACCACGAGAAGACGCTGGGCCAGCTCTTCTGCGACGGCTCCTCGCGGCAGGTCGTGGACATGCTCACCGACGGCTTGCGCGAGGCCGGCGCCGAGCTGCGCCTCGCCACGTCCGTCACCGGCATCGACAGGACGGCGGACGGATTCCAACTCAGGACCACGAACGGCGCCCTCGCCTGCTCCTCGCTGGTCATCGCCACCGGCGGCAAGTCGATCCCGAAGATGGGCGCCACCGGCTTCGGCTACGAGGTCGCCGAGCGCTTCGGGCTGAAGGTGCTGCCGACCCGCCCCGGCCTCGTGCCGCTGACGCTGGAGCCCGGCCTGCTGGCGCGGCTCGCCCCGCTCGCCGGCGTCTCGGTCGAGGCCCGCATACGGCACGGCAAGACCAGCTTCGACGAGGGCCTGCTCTTCACCCATCGCGGCCTGTCGGGACCGGCGATCCTGCAGATCTCCTCCTATTGGCGCGAGGGCGAGGAGATCGAGATCGCCATGGCGCGGGGCACCGACGTCTTCGCCCAGCTGCGCGCGGCCCGCGCCGCCAATGGCCGGCAGGCGCCGAGCACATTGCTCGCCGGCATCCTGCCGAAGCGGCTGGCGCAGGCCATCGCCGAGCAGGAGGCCGATGGGAGGAACCTCGCGGACCTCTCCGACAAGGCGCTGCGGCGCATCGAGGCGGCGGTGAATGGCTGGCGGATCAAGCCTGTGGGGTCCGAGGGCTACCGCACGGCGGAAGTCACGCTCGGCGGCGTCGACACGACCGGGCTCGATTCGCGCAGCATGCAGGCGCGCGACGTGCCCGGTCTCTATTTCATCGGCGAGGTCGTCGACGTCACCGGCTGGCTCGGCGGCTACAACTTCCAGTGGGCCTGGTCGTCCGGCTGGGCCGCGGGACAGGCGGTCTGATCGCGGGACATCGCTTCGTCCCTCCGGGCCAGGCCGCGCACCGGCGGAAAGTCTGGGTCCCCGGGTCAAGCCCGGGGATGAGGGCGATCCGGGTGGGGACAGGTGGCGTGACCGTGGCTGGCCTGAAACCTTGAGGAACCTCATCCTGAGGTGCCCGGCCAGCGGCCGGGCCTCGAAGGATGTTCGTCCGGGCGCTGTAACGGCCATCCTTCGAGGCTCGGCTTCGCCGAGCACCTCAGGATGAGGGCGCATTGCGTGTCAGGGCACAGGGATGACGGCTGAAGGCCGATCCGGGATGACGGCTGAGGCCGATCCGGGATGACGGCTGAATCTCCCGCGGAACGCCCTACACCACCTTGTAGCCCCGCCCGACATAGGCGAGCTTCTCGCGGTCGGGGCCGAGCGTGACCGCCTCGACGCGGCCGACCAGCACGTCATGGGTGGCGATGGTGCGGCTCTCGATCAGCGCGCATTCGAAGACGGCGACGGCGCCCTCCAGGCAGGGCAGGCCCAGAGTGCCCTCCCGCCAGTGCCCGACCGAGAAGCGCTGCTCGCCGGCGAGCGACAGCCGGCCGCCGAAGCTTTCCGCCACCGCCTGCTGCTCGCCGCTGAGCATGTTCACCGCGAAGCTGCCGGACTGGCGGAAGGCATTGGCGGAACGGATGCGGCGGTTGAGGCACACGAGCAAGGTCGGCGGGCTGTCCGACACCGAGGCGACCGCCGTGGCGGTGAAGCCGGCGCGTCCGGCCGGTCCCTGCGTCGTCACCACGTGTACCGCCGCGACGAGGCGGCTCATCGCCTCGCGATAGAGGCCCGGCTCGACCAGCCGCTCCGCCCCGTGCGCCCTCACTTCGTCCAAGATCACCTCGCCGTCCTGCCACGCCGGCGCGCCTCTCCGGACGGGACGCGCGGGCTCTTGTGCATAACTCCCTCCGGCGGAATTTGGAAACGGCACCCCGCCGACATGCCGAATGGCCGGACTGTGACGAAAAGGTGAACCCGGACGCGGGGCGCGTTGCATGCACCCAACGGATAAACGTTTGACGTGCAAGGGATTTCGGCATTTTGGTATTTAAATACCGTAGTATCACGTCTTTCGATCGATTGCATTTCGTCTTTCGATCGAATTGTATCGGAGCGCGGACAACGCTAAGAGTCAGAGACGCACAGCTTGCGGGCACGAACAGAATATATGCAAAAGCCCGGCGCGCGCGTCTTCCGCATAACGGCTGAGGGGAGCCGGACGACACTATGGAAATTTTTGTTCAGCAGCTCATCAATGGGCTGACGCTCGGCTCGATCTATGGGCTGATCGCCATCGGCTACACCATGGTCTTCGGCATCATCGGCATGGTGAACTTCGCCCATGGCGACGTCTTCATGGTCGCCACCTTCATCTCGCTGATCTGCTTCCTGCTGCTCACCACGGTGCTGGGGCTGACCTCGATCTTCGTGGCGCTGTTCATCGTACTGATCGCGGCGATGTTCTTCACCTCGCTGCTGAGCTGGGCGATCGAGCGGGTGGCCTACCGGCCTCTGCGCGGCTCCTTCCGCCTCGCGCCGATGATCTCGGCGATCGGCATGTCGATCCTCCTCGCCAATTTCGTCCAGGTCTCCCAGGGCCCGCGCAACAAGCCGGTGCCGCCCATGATCACCGACGTGATCGTGCTGATGGACTCGGGCAGCTATCAGGTCACGCTGGCCTGGAAGCAGGTGATCATCATGGTGATCACCTCGCTGCTGCTGGCCGGCTTCTGGTATCTGGTGCAGAAGACTTCGCTCGGCCGGGCGCAGCGCGCCTGCGAGCAGGACCGCAAGATGGCGGCGCTGCTCGGCATCAATGTCGACCACACCATCTCGCTGACCTTCGTCATCGGCGCGGCGCTCGCCGCCGTCGCCGGCGTCATGTACCTCATGTATTACGGCGTCGCGAACTTCGCCGACGGCTTCGTGCCGGGCGTCAAGGCGTTCACCGCGGCGGTGCTGGGCGGCATCGGCTCGCTGCCGGGCGCGGTGCTCGGAGGCCTGCTGATCGGCCTGATCGAGACCTTCTGGTCGGCTTATTTCTCCATCGAATACAAGGATGTGGCGGCGTTCTCCATCCTCGCCATCACGCTCATCTTCATGCCGCAGGGCCTGCTCGGCCGGCCCGAGGTCGAGAAGGTCTGAGGTCGCGCGTCATGACTGTCCAGACCGCTGAATCCGCCCCCTCCGCGGCTCACGCCGGGACCGGCACGGCTGCGGCCGGATCCGTGATGGCGCACGCCCTCAAGGATGCGTTCGTCACCGGCCTCATCGCCCTCGGCCTGTTCGGGCCGCTGATCGGCTTCCAGACCATCATCATCGACGGCGCGCTTGGGCTCGGCTACCGGCCGGGGCTGCTCGCCATCATCGTCGGCATCATCTTCGCCGGCCGCCTGCTGCTCAATCTCACCGTCTGGTCGCCGAACCGGCAGGTGAAGGCCCGCAGCGGGCCGACCGTGTTCGACCGGGCCGGCGTCGTCATCGGCCCGGTGGTGAAGCCGGCGCTGTTCGGCTTCGCCGTCCTCTTCCCGGCGATCGCCATCTACGGCATGGGCGGGCTCACCGAGAGCCGCTACCTCATCGACCTCGGCATCCTCATCCTCACCTATGTGATGCTGGGCTGGGGCCTGAACATCGTGGTCGGCCTCGCCGGCCTGCTCGACCTTGGCTACGTCGCCTTCTACGCGGTCGGCGCCTACACCTATGCCCTGCTCGCCACCTCGGCGCCGGTGAACGACTTCTTCGCCGGCCTGCTCGGCGAGACCTTCTGGGCCAACTGGGCATTCTGGATCTGCCTGCCGATCGCCGGCCTGTTCTCCGGCCTGTGGGGCATGATCCTCGGCTTCCCGGTGCTGCGCCTGCGTGGCGACTATCTCGCCATCGTCACGCTGGCCTTCGGCGAGATCATCCGGCTGGTGCTGATCAACTGGGTGGACTTCACCGGCGGCGGCGCCGGCGTCGCCTCCATCCCCCGCGCAACCTTCTTCGGCATCCCGTTCAGCGCCGGGGAGGACGGCTTCGCGGCGTTGTTCGGGCTCGAATTCAACCCGATGCACCGCATCATCTTCCTCTATTTCGTCATCCTGGCGCTGGCGCTGATCACCGCCTTCGCCACGGTGCGGCTGCGCAAGCTGCCGGTGGGCCGCGCCTGGGAGGCGCTGCGCGAGGACGAGATCGCCTGCCGCTCGCTCGGCATCAACACCACCAACACCAAGCTGACCGCCTTCGCCACCGGCGCCATGTTCGGCGGCTTCGCCGGCTGCTTCTTCGCCGTGCGCGCCGGCTTCGTCTCGCCGGAGAGCTTCACCTTCGACGTCTCGGCGATGATCCTCGCCATCGTCGTGCTCGGCGGCATGGGCTCGCAGATCGGCGTCGCGGTCGCCGCCGCGGTGATGATGGGCGGCATGGAGATGCTGCGCAATCTCGGCTTCCTGAAGCAGGTCTTCGGCAACGACTTCGATCCCAGCCTCTACCGCATGCTGATCTTCGGCTTCGCCATGGTCGCGATCATGGTGTGGAAGCCGCGCGGCCTCGTCTCCACCCGCGACCCGACGATCTTCCTGAAGGAACGCAAGGCGGTGTCCGGAAGCCTCGTGAAGGAGGGCCACGGCTGATGGCGACCTCACCCGAAAAATGGGACGTCGATCCCATCCTGTCGGTCGAGCACCTGTTCATGCGCTTCGGCGGCCTGATCGCGGTGAACGACCTCTCCTTCAAGGTCGGGCGCGGCGACATCACCGCGCTGATCGGCCCGAACGGCGCCGGCAAGACCACGGTGTTCAACTGCATCACCGGCTTCTACAAGCCGAGCGAGGGCCGCCTCGTGCTGGCGCATGGCCGCGCGCCGACGGATGACGAGGTCGTCGAGGTCACCCGCATCGGCGAGCGCTCGCTCGCCGTCGAGGGCGCCGGCGTGTTCCTGCTGGAGCGCCTGCCGGACTATCGCGTCTCCGGCGAGGCCAAGGTCGCGCGCACCTTCCAGAACATCCGCCTGTTCACCGGCATGACCGTGCTGGAGAACCTGATGGTCGCCCAGCACAATGCGCTGATGGCCGCCTCCGGCTTCTCCATCAAGGGCCTGCTCGGCCTGCCCGGCTGGACGAGCGCCCAGCGCGCCGCTACCGAGAAGGCCAAGTACTGGCTCGACAAGGTCAACCTCACCGACCGCGCCGACGATCCCGCCGGCGACCTGCCCTACGGAGCGCAGCGCCGCCTGGAGATCGCCCGCGCCATGTGCTCGGAGCCGATCCTGCTCTGCCTCGACGAGCCGGCCGCCGGCCTCAACCCGCGCGAGAGCCTGGAGCTGAACGCGCTGCTGCGCTCCATCCGCGCCGAGCACGGCACCTCGATCCTCTTGATCGAGCACGACATGAGCGTCGTGATGGAGATCTCCGACCACGTCGTCGTGCTCGACTACGGCACCAAGATCGCCGACGGCACGCCCGCGGCGGTGAAGAACGACCCGCGCGTCATCGCCGCCTATCTCGGCGTCGACGAGGAGGCGGTGGAGAAGGTCGAGGCCGAGATCCACCAGATCGAAACCCAGGCGGGAGCAAGCTCGTGAGCGATACCCTCACCGCCCCCGCCCCGGCTGCGGCGGTCCCTACCCGCACCGACGCGCCCATGCTGTCGGTGCGCGGGGTCAAGACCTTCTACGGCAACATCATGGCGCTGAAGGGCGTCGACGTGGACGTCTACAAGGGCGAGATCGTCACCCTCATCGGCTCCAACGGCGCCGGCAAGTCGACGCTGATGATGACCATCTTCGGCCAGCCGCGCGCCCGCGAGGGCTCGATCGTCTATGAGGGCCGCGACATCACGCAGGTGCCGACCCACGAGATCGCGCAATTGAAGATCGCCCAGTCGCCGGAAGGCCGGCGCATCTTCCCGCGCATGACCGTGTTCGAGAACCTGCAGATGGGCGCCTCCGTTGACGGCTTCGCCCATTTCGACGAGGACCTGCTCAAGGTCTTCACCCTGTTCCCGCGGCTGAAGGAGCGCATCAACCAGCGCGGTGGCACGCTGTCGGGCGGCGAGCAGCAGATGCTCGCCATCGGCCGCGCGCTGATGAGCCGGCCGCGCCTGCTTATGCTCGACGAGCCCTCGCTCGGCCTGGCCCCGCTCATCGTGCGGCAGATCTTCGACGCCATCCGCGAGCTCAACCGCTCGGAAGGGCTCACCGTCTTCCTCGTCGAGCAGAACGCCTTCCACGCGCTCAAGCTCGCCCATCGCGGCTATGTGCTGGTCAACGGCCTCGTCACCCTGTCCGGCGAGGGCAAGGAACTCTTGGAGCGTCCCGAGGTGCGGGCCGCCTATCTCGAGGGAGGGGCGCACTGATGGCCACCCGCACCGGAACCCTCATCGCCCATGGCGCACCGACGAGCCTCGCCGTGCTGGTGCCGGGCCTCGCCGTGCTGCTCACGGTCCTCGCCTTCCTGTTCCTGCCCTGGGCGGTGGTCGAGGTCTCGCGCGGCGACTTCCTGCTCGTCACCGTCTTCCTCGGCGGCGGCGCGGCCTGGCTCACCGGGCGCTCCATCGCCGGCACCTGGCGCAGCTACCGGCAGGCGGTGATCTACGCCGCGCTGCTCGGCTGCGTAGTGCGCTTCTTCCACTACGCGCTGTTCGAGGGGACGCTGCTGTCGTGGCACTATTTCCTCACCGACACGGCGTTCCTGCTGGCGGTCACGACGCTCGGCTTCCGCGCCGAGCGCGCCAGGCAGATGGGTACGCGCTACGGCTGGCTCTATCGGCAGGCCGGTCCGTTCGGCTGGACCGAAGGCGTCCCATCGGCGACCCACGGAGATACCGCGTGAGCGTCTCCGCAACCTTTCGCTTCGTCATCGACACGGACACGGAAAAGGGCATGATATCGGCCCGAGGCGAGTGTCACCGGGCCGACGAGGCAGCGAGATCAACTCCCTTCCAGAACCAGGAGAGAAGTTCATGAAGAAGCTTCTGTTTGCCGGTATCGCGCTCGGCGCCATGGCGGCCCTCGCCGCCCCGGCCTCGGCGCAGGTCAAGGTCGGCGTGGGCGGCCCGATGACCGGCCCGAACGCCACTTTCGGCGCGCAGCTGAAGAACGGCGCCGAGCAGTGGGTCGCCGACGTCAACGCCAAGGGCGGCATCCTCGGCCAGAAGGTCGAGCTCTTCGTCGGCGACGACGCCTCCAAGCCCGAGCAGGGCGTCTCGGTGGCGAACAAGTTCATCGCCGACGGCGTGAAGTATGTCATCGGCCACTTCAACTCGGGCGTGTCGATCCCCGCCTCCGAGCAGTATGCCGAAGGCGGCATCCTCGCCATCTCGCCGGCCTCGACCAACCCGAAGCTGACCGAGCGCGGCCTCACCGCGGTGTTCCGCACCTGCGGCCGTGACGACCAGCAGGGCGCCGTGGCGGCCGACTACATCATCAAGAACCTGAAGGGCAAGAAGGTCGCGATCGTCCACGACAAGACACCCTACGGCAAGGGTCTGGCGGACGAGACGCAGAAGGCGATGAACGCCGCCGGCGTCAAGGAAGTCGTCTACGAAGGCATCAACCCGGGTGAGAAGGACTACTCGGCCCTCGTCTCCAAGCTGAAGGCCGCGGGCACCGAGATCCTCTATTACGGCGGCCTGCACACCGAGGCCGGCCTGCTCGTGCGCCAGATGCGCGACCAGGGCATGAGCACCGTGCTCTTCTCGGGTGACGGCATCACCGACAAGGAGTTCTGGACCATCGCCGGTCCGGGCGCCGCCGGCACGCTGATGACGTTCGGTCCGGACCCGCGCAAGAACCCCGCCGCCGCCGCGGTCGTCGAGGAGTTCAAGAAGAAGGGCGTCGATCCGGAAGGCTACGTGCTCTACTCCTACGCCGCCGGCCAGGTGATCCAGCAGGCCGCCGAGGCCGTGAAGTCGCTCGATACCAAGAAGGTCGCCGAGTACATCCACTCGGGCAAGCCGTTCGACACCGTCCTCGGCAAGCTGATGTTCGACAAGAAGGGCGACCGCACCAACCTCGACTACGTGGTCTACGTCTGGAAGGACGGCGGCTACACCGAGCTCTGAGCCGGCGCGCCTAACGGCGCCCCCTCGGACCGACATGACACGACCCGCCGGAGCGATCCGGCGGGTTTTGTTTTGGTACATTCTGGCCGTACGCAGGGACACCGGGTTGGCGGAGGCAAGGTGCGTATCGAGGAGGCTCGACCGTCGGATGCCGAAGGGATGCTGACGGTGCATCGTGCCGCCGTACGCGGCACCGCGGCTCGATGGTACGAGGCCGATGTTATCGAGGCCTGGGCACCTCATGCGCTGCAAGCCGCGAGGATCGAGGAGCTTTCCCGGCGCATCGAGAGCGGCGAGGAAAGAGCCGTCGTCGCACGCGATGCAAGCGGCGCGATCATCGGCTTCGGCTCCATCGCGCCCGACGCCCGCGAATTGCGGGCCGTCTATGTCGCGCCCGATCATGGCCGTGCCGGCGTCGGCGGAGCCATCCTCCGTGAATTGGAAGTCCAGGCGAGACGGCACGGTCTCGTCGAACTGGCCATGGATGCTTCCCTCAACGCGGAAGCCTTTTATCGCCGTCACGGGTTCGCATCGGTAGGGCGCGGCGAACACGTTCTGCGAGGAGGGCAGCGGATGGCGTGCATCCGCATGCACAAGCTCCTCGAATAGAGCCGCGGCGGGGAGCCTACCTCTTCGGCGTGAGGTTCAGGTTGTCGAGCCCCTCGCCGCCGCGCCGGGCGTAGAACGTCCCGTCCTCCAGCCTGTCGAACCGCGCGAGCATTTTTCGCGTCGCGTCGATCAGGATAAAGTTGCCGTCCTTGTCGAGGAACCAGGCATAGGGATCGCCCTTGAGCTTCAGCTTCCTGAAGCACGCCTCGCTGCCCGTGAGCGCGAAGCCGCCGATCGCCTGCCCGCTTTCGAGGGTGATCGGACACACCGTGCCGCCCTCATGGTCCTCCCACAGCTCCCATTTCCCCTTGAGCTGCGTCGAGTCCGGATCGGCGGCCATCGCCGGCGAGCCGCCGGCGAGAACCACCAGAAGGCCGAGAGCACTCCGCATCGTTCACCCCCATGAACAGACGGACCGCCTATTCCTAGCAGGGAGCCGCGCGATGCGCATGTGGGGACGGGCGGGACGGAGGCCGAACCTCAGCCGAAGCGCGACAGCGCCGGGAAGGTCTCCAGCAGCCAGAAGCTCGCGGTCGCCATCCAGCCGGACAGGAAGCCGATGCCGGTGAGCACGAGCAGCGCACCCATCGCCTTCTCCACCATCGGCAGGTAGCGCCGGGCATGGCCGAGCAGGCCGAGCGCCGGGCGCGCCATCGCCGCCACCACCAGGAAGGGCACGCCGAGCCCGGCGGAATAGATGGCGAGCAGCCCCGCGCCCCGCGTCAGCGTCTGCTCGCTCGCCGCCACCGCGAGGATCGCCGCCAGCACCGGCCCGATGCAGGGCGTCCAGCCGAAGGCGAAGGCGAGGCCCATCACATAGGCGCCGACGAGCGTGGTCGGCGCGTCGACATGCACGCGCTTGGTCTGGGTGAGCCAGCCGAAGCGCAATATGCCGAGGAAGTGCAGCCCCATCAGCAAGATCGCCACGCCGGCGACGATGGCAAGCTCCTGCGAATAGAGCCTGAGATACGCGCCCGCCACCGAGGCGCCGGCCCCCAGCGCCACGAAGACGGTGGAGAAGCCGGCGACGAAGACGGCCGCCGCGCCGAGCGTGCGCCAGGCGGCGGTGTCGGTCGGCGCCTTGTGGGTGATCTGGTCGAGGCTGGTGCCGGCGAGGTAGCACAGATAGGGCGGCACCAGCGGCAGCACGCAGGGAGAGGCGAAGCTGGCGATGCCGGCCACGAAGGCGGCCGGAAGCGTGACGTCGGCCATGAAAGGAGCAACCTTGCCGTTCCGAGGGCTTCCCCTTGCACGCCCGCGCCGGCTTATGCAATGCGACGGGTTAACCCTCGCCGTGATGTGATGCCCGCTAGAAGCCGTTTCCAGGGAAGACCTTCGATGCGCAACCTAATCACCGACGTCGCCGGCCTGAAGATCGGCCACGCCACCGACCTCGACCTCGCCTCCGGCGTCACCGCCATCCTGTTCGACGAGCCGACCGTCGCCTCGGTGGACGTGCGCGGCGGCGGGCCGGGCACGCGCGAGACCGACCTGCTGGCGCCCGACTCGACGGTCGGCGCGGTCCACGCCATCACGCTGAGCGGCGGTTCCGCCTTCGGCACCGACGCGACCACCGGCGTGATGGGCTGGCTGGCCGAACAGGGGATCGGCTTCCCGATCGGCGACGCCCGTGTGCCGCTGGTGCCCGGCTGCGTGCTGTTCGACCTGCTCAATGGTGGCGACAAGGCCTGGGGCCGCTTCTCGCCCTATCGCGAGCTCGGCTATGCCGCCGCCGCCGCTGCCGGGGACGATTTCGCGCTCGGCACGGTGGGCGCCGGTACCGGGGCCTCGACCGCGATCCTGAAGGGCGGGCTCGGCTCGGCCTCCGTGGTCTCGGGAGCCGGCCACGTGGTGGGTGCGGTAGTGGCGGTGAACGCGGTCGGCTCGGTGAATGTCGGCCGCGGCCCGCATTTCTGGGCCGCCCCCTTCGAGCGGGACGGCGAATTTGGCGGCCTCGGCCTGCCGAGCCCCCTGCCCGCCCCCTCGATGACGCCGAAGATGAAGGGCGTCGATACCGGGGCCAACACCACCATCGCGGTCGTCGCCACCGATGCGGCGCTGACCAAGGCGCAGTGCAAGCGGCTCGCCATGATGGCCCATGACGGCCTCGCCCGCGCCATCTGGCCGGTGCATTCCATGCTCGACGGCGACACCATCTTCGTCGCCGCCACCGGCCATAGGCCGCTGGCCGATCCGGTGCTCGACATGACCTGGCTCGGCGTCGCCGCGGTGGATGCGCTCGCCCGCGCCTGCGCCCGCGGGGTATATGAGGCGACTTCCCTGCCCTTCGCCGAAGCCAAGCCCGCATGGCGCGACCGTTGGCCGGAGCATTGGAGGCGCTGACCGCCCCTATTGACGGGGCCGCAATAAGCGCGACGTCTTGTCGTCTTTGACGCCGCGCTTGTCGCATATGTCCAATCGGCAGGGCAGCCATGCGCCCGACACTCTCCTTGATAAAGAGGGGAGCGCATGACCGAGAAACGGCCGCGCATCAGGGTCCACGGGTTAACCAAGATCTTCGGCGACGAGGCCGGGGCGGCGCTGTCGCTGCTCCAGGCCGGACAGAACCGGGCCGACATCCTCAAGGCCACCGGCGCGGTGGTCGGCCTGCAGGATGTCAGCTTCGACGTCGACGAGGGCGAGATCCTCATCGTCATGGGCCTGTCGGGCTCGGGCAAGTCGACCTGCCTGCGCTGCATCAACCGGCTGATCGAGCCGACCGCCGGCAGCGTCCTCGTCGACGATACCGACGTCACCGCGCTGTCCGAGCGCGACTTGATGGAGCTGCGCCGCACCCGCTTCGGCATGGTGTTCCAGCAATTCGCGCTGTTCCCCCACCGCACCATCCTGAAAAACGTCGAATACGGCCTGGAAATCCAGGGCGTGGCGGCGGACCGGCGGCGCGACAAGGCGCTCGCCGCCATCGAGACGGTCGGGTTGAAGGGCTGGGACCAGCATTATCCCTCGCAGCTCTCCGGCGGCATGCAGCAGCGCGCCGGCCTCGCCCGCGCGCTGGCGCTCGATCCGGACGTGCTCTTGATGGACGAAGCCTTCAGCGCCCTCGACCCGCTGATCCGCCGCGACATGCAGCAGGAGCTCGTCGCGCTGCAAAGGCGGCTGAAGAAGACCATCGTCTTCGTCAGCCACGACCTCGACGAGGCCATCGCGCTCGGCGGGCGCATCGTGCTGATGAAGGACGGGCGCGCGGTCCAGCAGGGCACCGCCGCCGACTTCCTCGCCAACCCGGCGGACGAATATGTGCGCCGCTTCGTCGAGCATATCGACGTGCTCGGCGTCGTCACTGCGGGCGACGCCATGCGCCAGCCGGCGGCGGTCAAGGCGTGGCACAGCACGGCGGCGGAAGCCCTGGCGAGCCTCACCCAGTCCGGCGAGCCGGTGATGACCGTCGTCTGCCACGAGGGTCGCTTCCAGGGCACGGTCGATGCCGCGACGCTCAGGGGCGCCGGCGAGACCGAGCTGCGCCTGCTGCTCAGCGACCGCGAAGCCTTCGTCTCCGGCACCGCCACGCTCAACGAGGCGGTCGCCAAGCTCGCCGCCGGCCGCGGCGAGATCGCCGTCATCGGCCCGACGGGCGAGCTCGCCGGGGTCATCGCCAATGCCGATCTCGTCGCAGCGCTCGCCCGCCGGCGGTCCGAGACGGCGCACTGAAGGGGGCACGGCGATGGCATTCGAGATTCCCCGCATCCCGCTCGCCGAATGGTGCGACATCGCCCTCGACTGGGCCACCGAGCACTTCTCCGGCGTCACCCGCGCCATCAGCGCGGTCATCGGCACCGGCATCGAGGAGATCACCGATTTCCTTGTCGGCCTGCCGCCATGGCTGGTCATCATCGCCTTCGGGCTGCTGATCTGGCGGCTGACCACCGCGCGCATCGCGCTCTTCTCGATGCTCGGCTTCGCCTTCCTGTGGAACCTGGAGCTCTGGCGGGCGACCATGCAGTCGCTCGTGCTGGTGCTGGTCTCGACGCTGTTCGCGCTCGCCATCGGCATCCCGATCGGCATCGGCGCCGCGCTCAGCAAGCGCTTCTGGCGCGTCGTCGCGCCGGCGCTCGACATGATGCAGACCATGCCGAGCTTCGTTTACCTGATCCCGGCCATTCCCTTCTTCGGCCTCGGCGCGGTGTCGGCGTGCTTCGCGACCATCGTCTTCGCCATGCCGCCGACCATCCGGCTGACGGCGCTCGGCATATTGGAGACGCCCTCGCAGCTGGTGGAGGCGGCGGACGCCTTCGGCTCCAGCCGCTGGCAGAAGCTGTTCAAGGTGCAGCTGCCGCTCGCCATCCCCACCATCATGGCCGGCATCAACCAGACCATCATGCTGGCGCTCTCCATGGTGGTGATCGCCGCCATGATCGGCGCCGGCGGCCTCGGCGGCGAGGTGTGGAAGGCGATCCAGCGGCTGGAGGCCGGCCAGGGCTTCCAGGCCGGCATCGCCATCGTGGTGCTCGCCGTCATCCTCGACCGCATCACCCAGCACATCGCCCGTCACATGCGGCGCGACCGCGAGGGCGTCTGACCTTCAAAAACGGAAGCAGGACAAAGACTTCCGACCCCGAACAACCTCTTCAGAGCGGAGCAACGACAATGTCGATCCTCGGAAAATTCGTGCAGACGGCGGCCGTCGCCGCCACCGCCCTCGGCCTCGCCATGGGTGCGGCACAGGCGGAGAAGAAGGACCTCACCATCGCCTATGTGGAGTGGTCGGACGCGGTGGTCGCCACCAACATCATCAAGACCGTGCTCGAGGACAAGGGCTACACGGTGAAGATCGTCCCGCTCTCCGGCGCCGCCATGTGGCAGGCGGTGGCGACGGGCGAGGCCGACGCCATGGTCGCGGCCTGGCTGCCGGCCACCCACGCCGCCTACAACGCCAAGCTGAAGGACAAGGTGGTCGACCTCGGCCCGAACGTCACCGGCGCCAAGATCGGCTGGGCCGTGCCGACCTATGTCGACATCGCCACCGTCGAGGACATCAAGAAGGACCCGGCGAAGATCGGCGGCAAGGTGATCGGCATCGATCCCGGCGCCGGCCTGATGAAGGCGTCGGAGAAGGCGATCAAGGAATACGCCCTGCCGGTGAAGCTGGTCGAGGGCTCGGACGCCACCATGGTCGCGGCGCTCAAGGATGCCTACGCCAAGAAGGAGCCGATCGTCATCACCACCTGGACGCCGCACTGGATGTTCGCCGAGTGGGACCTGAAGTATCTCGCGGACCCGAAGGGCGTGTTCGGCGGCGAGGAGACGGTCAACACCGTGGTCTCGACCAAGCTGAAGGAAGAGGCGCCGGAGGCCTACAAGATCCTCGACAATTTCAGCCTCTCGCTCGACGACGAGCAGAAGGTGATGGTCGAGAACAACAAGCCCGGCGCGGACCCGGCCGCCACCGCCAAGGCGTGGGTCGCCGCCAACAAGGCCAAGGTCGACGCCTGGACCAAGTGAGCTGGACCGAGCGAAACGCTGGACCAAGTGATCGGGACGCCTGGCGGCCCCCTCACCCCTCCTGACGATCGCCGTGACGCCTCGCGCGCGTCGTCAAACTGGAAGGCCGGGCATGCCCCGGCCTTCTCTTTTGCTGGCCCGTTTCCTCAGAGCTGGCTCATAGTGGCCGTGGGTCGGCGGGTGCCATCTTTGCACCGTCATCCCCGGGCTTGACCCGGGGATCCACGGCCTGCCGGGCGCGCCGAGCCAAACCGAAGGCGTGGATGGCCGGGACAAGCCCGGCCATGACGTGGTTCCAAGCATCGCGGTCGCGAATTGCGAGCCCGGCTCTCAGGGGCAGGGTTCCCAGAAGCCGGTCGTGCGCTGCGGGTTGGTGTAGAACCAGCAGTAATTCGGCTGAGGCGCCGGGCCGACCAGATTGGCGGCGGCGACCCCGGTGAGGAAGCCGAGCGCGGCGCCGGCGGCCACGGCTCCACCAGGCGCCCAGTAGCGGCGCGGATTGACGACCACCACGCCGCCGCCACGCGGCACCGGGCCGTAATAGCGGCCGGGACCGTAATAGTGGCCCGGTCCCCAGGCGGCGGCGCAGCCGCGCGGCCCGCAGCCGCCGGCCCGCCACGCACTCGCCTCCTGCGCCGAGCCCATGAAGCCGGCGACAGACAGCATCGCCACCGCGGCGAGCAAGCTCTTCCTGATCATCAAAATCCCCTCAGATTGTCGGGCCGGCCGGCGCCACGCGCCGGAATCACCCAGCGTCATGGTTGGTCTTTTCCCAATGCCGCACAATAGCACCGGCCTTTGTTGCCGCGTCGCGACCGCCATGCTAGGGCGCGCACCAGCCGGAACCTGCGGCCGGAGACCCGACATGACCCAGCGCCCGCTCATCATCTCGCCTTCCATCCTCGCCAGCGACTTCGCGCGCTTCGGCGAGGAGGTGCGCGCGGTCGACGCCGCCGGCGCCGACTGGATCCATATCGACGTGATGGACGGGCATTTCGTGCCCAACATCTCCTTCGGCCCGGACGTGGTGAAGGCGATCCGCCCGCTCTCGTCGAAGCCCTTCGACGTGCACCTGATGATCGCGCCGGTCGACCCGTATCTGGAAGCCTTTGCCAAGGCCGGGGCCGACCACATCTCCGTCCATGCCGAGGCCGGCCCGCATCTGCACCGCTCGCTGCAGGCGATCCGCGCGCTCGGCAAGAAGGCGGGGGTCGCGATCAACCCGGCGACCCCGGCGAGCATGATCGAGAACGTGCTCGACCTCATCGACGTCATCATCGTGATGACGGTCAATCCCGGCTTCGGCGGCCAGGCCTTCATCGCCCCGGTGATGGACAAGGTGCGGCAGATCTCGGCGCTGGTCGGCGAGCGGCCGATCGACATCGAGATCGACGGCGGTGTCGCGCCCGACACGGCCGGCGTCTGCATGCAGGCCGGCGCCAACGCGCTGGTCGCCGGCTCGGCCGTGTTCAAGGGCGGCCCTTCCGCCTATGCCGGCAACATCAAGGCCATCCGCGACGCTGCGCTGCGGGCGCGGGGCGAACTGGTGTGACGCGGAGCGAGACGATGGAAGCCCACGCGAACGGCGACGAGCTCCGGAAAATCCTGTGCCGGCTGGAGATGGGCATGGTGCTCACCATCCCGGACCGCTGGCTCGACCGCAACATCACCGGCACCCGCGTGAGCCGCGCCTTGCTGGTGGAGGAGATCGCCCAGAAGTTCCACTGCGTCTGCCACCAGGAGATGGACGGCGTGCGCTTCGAGCGCCAGGGCTTCCCGTTCACCGGCTGAAGCGCGCGGGATTTGTCCCGCCTCCGTCGATCTGCTAGAGCGCGGGCCATCGTCGCAAGCCGAAAGAGCCGCCCGTGATCCCGCGCTATACCCGCCCCGAAATGGCCGCCATCTGGGAGCCGCAGACGCGCTTCCGCATCTGGTTCGAGATCGAGGCGCACGCCACCGACGCGCTGGCCGAGATCGGCGTGGTGCCGAAGGAGGCGGCGGCGAAGATCTGGGAGATGGCGAAGGACGCCACCTTCGACGTCGAGCGCATCGACGAGATCGAGGCGGTCACCAAGCACGACGTCATCGCCTTCCTCACCCATCTCGCCGAGATCGTCGGGCCGGAGGCGCGCTTCGTCCACCAGGGCATGACGTCGTCCGACGTGCTCGACACCTGCCTCAGCGTGCAGCTGGTGCGCGCCGCCGACATCATGATCAAGGACGTCGACCGGCTGCTCGCGGCGCTGGAGGCGCGGGCCTTCGAGCACAAGCTCACCCCCACCATCGGCCGCTCGCACGGCATCCATGCCGAGCCGACCACCTTCGGGCTCAAGCTCGCCCAGGCGCATGCCGAGTTCCAGCGCAACCGCGCCCGCCTCGTCGCGGCGCGGGCGGAGGTCGCCACCTGCGCCATTTCCGGCGCCGTCGGCACCTTCGCGCAGATCGACCCGCGGGTGGAGGAATATGTCGCGGCGAAGATGGGGCTCACGGTGGAGCCGGTGTCGACGCAGGTGATCCCGCGCGACCGCCACGCCGCCTATTTCGCCGCGCTCGGCGTGGTCGCCTCCTCCATGGAGCGCGTCGCCATCGAGATCCGCCACCTGCAGCGCACCGAGGTGCTGGAAGCGGAGGAGTTCTTCTCCGCCGGCCAGAAGGGCTCCTCGGCGATGCCGCACAAGCGCAACCCGGTGCTGACCGAGAACATCACCGGCCTCGCCCGCCTCGTGCGCGGCATGGTCACGCCGGCGCTGGAGAACGTCGCGCTCTGGCACGAGCGCGACATCTCGCACTCCTCGGTCGAGCGGATGATCGGGCCGGACGCGACGGTGACGCTGGACTTCGCCCTCAACCGGCTCGCCGGCGTGGTCGAGAAGCTCGTCGTCTATCCGGAGAACATGCAGAAGAACCTCGATCGCCTCGGCGGTCTCGTGCATTCGCAACGCGTGCTGCTGGCGCTGACCCAGAAGGGCGCGTCGCGCGAGGACGCCTACCGGCTGGTGCAGCGCAACGCCATGCCGGTCTGGCGCGGCGAGGGCGAATTCCAGGCCCTGCTCACCAATGATCCGGAAGTGCGGCAATATCTGACGGCCGAGGAGATCGCCGAGAAGTTCGACCTCGGCTATCACCTCAAGCACGTCGACACGATCTTCAGGCGCGTCTTCGGACGCGCCTGAAGAAGAGGGTCAGAAGCGCCGGCCGAAGCCGCCGCCGCTGCGGACGAACATCGGACGGCCGCCGAAGCCACCCGCGCGGAAGGCGGGGCCGCGGAAGCCGCCGGCGCGGTAGACCGGACCGCGGAAGCGCGGACCGCCGCCCCAATAGGCCGGCCGGCCGCGCCAGCCGGGACGAGCGGCCCATCCGGGACGATTCCACCCCGGACGGTTCCAGCCAGGACGGCCGGCCCAACCGGGACGATTCCAGCCGGGGCGATTCCAGCCGGGACGGTTCCAGCCCGGGCCCCAATAGCCGCCGCGCCAATAGGCACGCCGCCAGCCCGGACCCCAGCCCCAGCCAGGACCCCAGCCCCAGCCCGGGCCATAGCCCCAGCCCCAGCCGTCGTCCCAGGCCGAGCCGACCGCCGCGCCCAGCGCGAAGGCGCCGACGCCGAGGGCGACGTCATCGGCATAGTTGGGGGTGACGACGACGCTGGTGCCGCCGCCGGCGATGAAGCTGGCGCTGACCCAGCCGCCGCCGACGCGGCACCAGTTGCCGGTGCAGCCGCCCACGCTCACGCGGGCGCCCGCCGGCAGCGAGCCGATGACGGCATAGTTCGTTCCCGGTCCGCTGCGGACATTCACCGTATTGGTGATCACCGCCGCGGATGCCGCATTCACGACGCTGCCGGCGACCAGAAGGCCGGCGGCCAGCGCCAACGACTTCACGAGACTCATTTTCATCTCCCTAAAGGCGCATGAAGCGCCCCGGTCGTCGCCTGGGCGGCCGGGTCTTGATCTTCGAAGGCAACCACGTCCGGCGGAATTGGTTGCATCACCTATCCGCGCGCGGGGCGACGGAGATCACCAGATGCCCGCGCGCGGCTGCCAGACCACTGGTCGGCCGGCATATTCCGGGCCCTCGGCATAGGGGCCCGGCCAGCGCGGGCCAATGCCATAGTACCAGCTCGCGGCCTGCGGCAGGCGCCCCTCGCCGCGGCGCGACCAGTAGTAGTTGCCACGCCGGTCGCCGCGATAGGCGCGCGTCGGATAGCCGGGATGGACGTTCCAGAAGGTGGTGCGCCCGCCCCAATAGCTCGGCCGCGCGCCCCAGTTGGACGGGATGTTGCGCCCGTGCAGCCCCGGCCCCCAGTAGCCCGGGCCCCAGCTCGTGCGCCAGTTGGTCCAGCCGAGGCCGCGGCCATAGCCGCCCCAGTTGCTTTCGATGCCGCCCAGCGTATCGACCACCGGCAGGCTGGCGGCGGTGGCAACATAGTCGCCCTGCGGATAGGCCTCCACCGGAGTGGCGGCATAGGCCGGCGCAGCGACAAGCGACGGATCGACAAAGGCGGCGTTGGAATAGTCGCCGCCGGAGACGACCGCCGGCCGCGCCAGCAGGGTGCCGGCATCGGCGCCATCGAGATGGCGGGCGCTGACATAGCCATACTGCGTCTGGCACCAGCTGCCCGCGCAGCCCACCACGTTCACCGGCGAACCCGCCGGCAGCGTGCCGAGCACCTCATAGGACGTGCCGGGGCCGCTGCGCACATTGAGGTTCGAGGCAGTGGTCGCGGTGTAGCCGCCGGCCGCGTCCAGCGCGGCACCCGGCGCGCCGAGATAACGCGGCGCCTGCGAGGGCGAGATCGGCACGATGCCCATATTGTTGCCGAGCGGATAGTTGCGCGCCGCCGGGACGGACTGCGTGCGGCGATAATTGGTGCCGCTGCCGGCGGGCACGGCGCCCGGCAGGGTGCCGGCCTGGCCGAGCACCGCGCCGGCGAAGGCACCCTGGTTGATGTGGCGGGCGCTGACATAGCCGTACTGCGTCTGGCACCAGCTTCCCGTGCAGTTCACGATATTGACCGACGATCCCGCCGGCAGCGTGCCGAGCACGCCGTAGCGGACGCCGGGTCCGCCGCGCACATTCACATTGGCCGTGGTCGTCGCCGTGCCCGCCGCGCCATAGGCGGCGCCGGCCGAGGGCGCATAGGCGCGCCCCGCCGTCGGATAGCCGAGCGCTGCGGCGCCGGCGACCTGGGGCGTCGGGCGGGCATAGCCGCCGGCCGGCGTGTAGCCCGTAGCGCCGCCCGCTGCATAGCCGCCCTGCACGCCGGAGCCCGGTGCGCCATAGCCCATCGCCGCCTGCGTCGCCGCGTTCCAGGCGATGGAATCGCGCGTCTGCGAGCCCGGCACAAGCGGCTGCGCCTGCGAGGTCAGCACCTGCTGCACCGGGCCGCGCGAGAGCAGGTAGATGCTGATGTAGCCTTCATTGGTCTGGCACCAGGCATTGGCGCAGTTCGTCACCTCGACCTTGGTGAAGTCGGGCAGCGTCTTGGTGACGGGATAGTCGACGCCGGGGCCGCTGCGCACATTGGTGGTGCCGATCGTGGTGCGCGGCCCCGCCATGGTGGTGTTGCTGCCGGGATGGTCCTCGGCCGGATCATGCGCACCCGCCGGCCGCGTGGGGGTGCCGGCCGCCGGAGCGGCGCCATAGCCGAGCGCCGCCGCGCCGGCGACCGGCGCGGTGCGCGGCGCGGCGGGCGCGGCATAGGTGGGGGCGGCATAGGTGGGGGCGGCATAGGTGGGGGCGGCATAGGCCGGGGCGCGCGGAATCGCGGCGGCGCTGTTGTAGGGCTGCCGGTAATTGGTGCCCGTATTGGCATAGGCCGGCGCGGCCCCGGGGGCGACGCCGGTATAGCCCGCGCCGCCAAAACCCGCCCCGCCAAAGCCCGCGCCCTGCGACAGCAGCCGCGCACTGATGTAGCCGTACTGCGTCTGGCACCAGCTGCCGGAGCAGCCGACCACGTTCACCGGCGAGCCCGCCGGCAGCGTGCCAAGCACGCCATAGCGGACGCCCGGACCGCCGCGCACATTGGCATTGGCCGTCGTCGTCGCGCTGCCGCCGGCGCCGTAGGCCGCGCCAGCCGCGGGCGCGTAGCCACGCGCCGTGGGTGCATAGGTGCCGGCCAGTTGCGGCAGCGGGCGGGCAAGATTGGCGGCGGGAAGGCGCGGCGCGCCGACGGGCGCATAGGCGCCGGCGGCGACGCCCGCCGCATAGCCGCCCTGCACGCCGGAGCCCGGCGCGCCATAGCCCATCGCCGCCTGCGTCGCCGCGTTCCAGGCGATGGAATCGCGCGTCTGCGAGCCCGGCACGCGCGGCTGCGCTTCCGAGGTCAGCACCTGCTGCACCGGGCCGCGCGAGAGCAGGTAGATACTGATGTAGCCTTCATTGGTCTGGCACCAGGCATTGGCGCAGTTGGTCACCTCGACCTTGGTGAAGTCGGGCAGGGTCTTGGTGATGGGGTAGTCGACGCCGGGACCGCTGCGCACATTGGTGGTGCCGATCGTGGTGCGCGGCCCCGCCATGGTGGTGTTGCTGCCGGGATGATCCTCGGCCGGATCATGCGCGCCCGCCGGCCGCGTGGGGGCCGTGCCAGCCACCGCCGGGGGCGTTCCATAGCCGAGCGCCGCGGCGCCGGCGACCGGAGCGGCATAGGCCGGCGCGCGGGCGAGTGCCGCGGCGGCCGCGGCGTTATAGGGCTGGCGGTAGTTCGTGCCCGTGCCGGCATAGGCCGGCGCATAGCCGGGGGCGAGGCCGGCAAGACCCGCCGCGCCCAATCCTGCCGCGCCGTAGCCCGTAGCTCCCTGCCCGAGCAGGCCCGCACTGATGTAGCCGTACTGCGTCTGGCACCAGTTGCCGGTGCAGGCGATCACATCGACCGGCGAGCCGGCGGGCAGCGTGCCGAGCACGCCATAGGCGGTGCCGGGACCGCTGCGCACATTGGCATTGGTCGTCGTCGTCGACGGCCATGCGCCGGCGACGAGCGTCCCCGCGACCACCAGCCCCGACGCCAGCGCGAGCGATGTCCTGATCCGCATCGGCTTCTCCCCACCGTCGCCTACCGTCATGGACGGCAACGGCCAGGGTCAGGGATGCCTCGAAAGCGGAAGTTTCGCAATAAAATGGGTGGAAAATGGTTGCCAAGGTGCAACCAGCATGCTTGCCGCGCCCGATGATTCGGGGCGAGGCCGGCCGCGTGCCGCGGCGGCGCAGGCGTCAGAACCTCAGGCGTCAGGCCTGGCTCTTCAGCGACTTGACCGCTTCTTCCAGCAGTTCGTCCATGGTCCGGCGGATGCGGTGCTCGGAGACGTCCACACCCTTGGCCTCGAAATCGGCCTTCAGCTTGCGGAACACGTCCTCGTCGCCGCCCTCCTCGAGGTCGGCCTCGATGAGCGCCAGCGCATAGGCGTCGACGTCGGTGCCGGAAAGGCCCAGCTTGTCCGCCGCCCACAGGGCGAGCGCCTTGTTGCGGCGCGCCTGGGCCTTGAATTTCAAGGCTTCGTCGTGGGCGTACTTGGCTTCGAACGCGTCTTCGCGGTCGTTGAACGTGCTCATAAGTGCTCGCCCCATGTCTCGGTAAATTGCGGGCTTGATTATCCTGCCCCCGCACCCAAATCAACGCCGACGAGACATCTTGCCGGCCCCTACGTCAATGTGACGCTCATGTCGCCAGTGCTGGCCTGCCGCGCGCGGTGCCGTTTGTATCCGCTCCCCCGATCGGCTAGTGTCCGGCCGTGGGCGCTGGTGCCATGCGAGACGAATCGTCAGAGCGCGAGCAGATCGCGCAGAAGTGCGGCGCCCCAGCCGTTAACCCGGAACCGAAGCCCCGGCACCCTAAATGGACTTCCTCAACCGACGGTACCCACCCATGAGCCGCCGCCGCCGCATTTATGAAGGTAAGGCGAAGGTCCTCTATGAGGGCCCCGAGCCAGGCACGCTGATCCAGCACTTCAAGGACGACGCCACTGCCTTCAACAACAAGAAGCACGACGTCATCGACGGCAAAGGCGTGCTGAACAACCGCATCTCGGAATATGTCTTCCTGAAGCTCAACGAGATCGGTGTCCCCACGCATTTCATCAAGCGGCTGAACATGCGCGAGCAGCTCATCCGCGAGGTCGAGATCATTCCGCTCGAAGTCGTCGTGCGCAACGTCGCCGCCGGCTCGCTGTCGAGCCGCCTCGGTATCGAGGAAGGCACCCAGCTCCCGCGCTCGATCATCGAGTTCTATTACAAGAACGACCAGCTCGGCGACCCGATGGTCTCCGAGGAGCACATCACGGCGTTCGGCTGGGCCACCACCCAGGAGATCGACGACATCATCGCGCTGGCGATCCGCGTGAACGACTTCCTCTCCGGCCTGTTCCTCGGCGTCGGCATCCGCCTCGTCGACTTCAAGATGGAATGCGGCCGGCTGTGGGAAAACGACATGATGCGGATCGTCGTCGCCGACGAGATCAGCCCGGATTCCTGCCGCCTGTGGGACATCAAGTCGAACGACAAGCTCGACAAGGACCGCTTCCGTCGCGACCTCGGCGGCCTCGTCGAGGCCTATTCGGAAGTCGCCCGCCGGCTCGGTATCATGTCCGAGAACGAGCGGCTGCAGTCGAGCGGCCCGGTGCTGGTGAAGTCCGAGCCCGAGAAGTGAGGCTGGATGGCCCGTTGCGCCTGCTTCGGGTCAGCCATCCACATTCGCGCATTGAGCCGTTCGCGGCCAGATGATAGGCGGGGGCCGCAAAGCCCCCGTTTCTATTTGCCCCGTTACCGTTTGCAGAGAACTAGAGTGGTCCCATGAAGGCGCGCGTCCTCGTCACCCTGAAATCCGCCGTGCTCGATCCGCAGGGCAAGGCGATCGAAGGCGCGCTGCGCTCGCTCGGCGTGCCGGGCGTGGCGAGCGTGCGCCAGGGCAAGGTGTTCGACGTCGAGCTCGACGGCAACGACCCCGCCAAGGCCGAGGCGACGCTGAAGGACGCCTGCGAGAAGCTGCTCGCCAACACGGTGATCGAGACCTACCGCATCGAGTTCGTCGGATGATATCCTCGCCTTCCGCAAGGAGACGGTGATCGCCATGGCCGAAGTCACCAACGAGCTGATCTACGAAGTGCTGAAGGCGATTCAGCGCGACGTCGCCGAAACCAGGCATTCGGTTTCCGAGGTGAAGGTAGAGCTCAATGCGATGCGCGGCCATCTCATCGCCATGCAGCAGGACATTCACAACATCTACGCGACCCTGACGCGGCACGAGGTTCGCCTCGACCGCATCGAACGCCGCCTCGAACTGACTGAAAGCCCCTTCGCGCCATGAAATCCGCCGTCCTCGTCTTTCCCGGCTCCAACCGCGAGGGCGACGTCGCGCGTGCGCTCGAGCACGTCTCGGGCAGCAAGCCCGCGCTGGTCTGGCACGCCGACACCTCGCTTCCCGCCGGCACCGACCTCGTCGTGCTGCCCGGCGGCTTCTCCTATGGCGACTATCTGCGCTGCGGCGCCATCGCCGCCCGCGCCGCCATCATGGACGCGGTGCGCGACCACGCCGCCCGCGGCGGGCTGGTGCTCGGCATCTGCAACGGCTTCCAGATCCTGTGCGAGAGCGGCCTGCTGCCCGGCGTGCTGGTGCGCAACGCCCGTCTGCGCTTCATCTGCCGCGAGGCGCTGCTCAAGGTCGAGCGCAACGACACGCCCTTCACCCGGCGCTATTCCAAGGGCGCCGTCGTCCGCTATCCCGTCGCGCATGGCGAGGGCAACTACACCGCCGACGCCGAGACGCTGAAGCGGCTGGAGGACGAGGGTCGCGTCGTGTTCCGCTATGTGATGGCGGACGGTCGGCGCGACGACACACAGGTGCTCAACGGCGCCGCCAACTCCATCGCCGGCATCATCTCCGAGAAGCTGAACGTGCTCGGCCTGATGCCGCACCCCGAGAACCATGTCGACCCGCTCGTCGGCCCGACCGATGGTCGAGCCATGTTCGAGAGCCTCGTCGGGGCGCTGGAGCGGGCGTGAGCCTCGCGCCGCCCTCGCCCGCCCTGACCGAAAACAAATGACGGCCCGCGCATGACCGCCCATGAACCCAAGATCACCCCCGAGCTCGTCGCCGATCACGGCCTGAAGCCGGACGAGTACCAGCGCATCCTGAAGCTGATCGGCCGCGAGCCGAGCTTCACCGAACTCGGCATCTTCTCCGCCATGTGGAACGAGCACTGCTCGTACAAGTCCTCGCGCCTGCACCTGCGCGGCCTGCCGACCAAGGCGCCGTGGGTGATCCAAGGGCCGGGCGAGAATGCCGGCGTGATCGACATCGGCGACGGCCAGGCGGCCGTGTTCAAGATGGAGAGCCACAACCACCCGTCCTATATCGAGCCCTACCAGGGCGCGGCGACCGGCGTGGGCGGCATCCTGCGCGACGTCTTCACCATGGGCGCGCGCCCCATCGCCGCGCTCAACGCGCTGCGCTTCGGCGATCCCAAGCACCCGCGCACCCGGCACCTCGTCGCCGGCGTGGTGGCGGGCATCGGCGGCTACGGCAATTCCTTCGGCGTACCCACCGTGGGCGGCCTCGTCGGCTTCCACACCCGCTATGACGGCAACTGCCTGGTCAACGCCATGGCGGTCGGCCTCGCCGACACCGACAAGATCTTCTACGCCAAGGCGACCGGCGTCGGCCTGCCGGTGGTCTATCTCGGCTCCAAGACCGGCCGCGATGGCATCCACGGCGCCACCATGGCCTCGGCCGAGTTCGGCGAGGGCGCGGAGGAGAAGCGCCCGACCGTGCAGGTCGGCGATCCCTTCGCCGAGAAGCTGCTGCTGGAAGCCTGCCTGGAGATCATGGCCGCCGGCTGCGTCGTCGCCATCCAGGACATGGGCGCGGCGGGTCTCACCTGCTCGGCGGTGGAGATGGGCGCCAAGGGCGACCTCGGCATCGAGCTCGACCTCGACAACGTGCCCTGCCGCGAGGAGGGCATGAGCGCCTATGAGATGATGCTCTCCGAGAGCCAGGAGCGCATGCTCATGGTGATCGCGCCGGGCAAGGAAGAGCAGGCCGAAGCCATCTTCCGCAAATGGGGGCTCGACTTCGCCATCGTCGGCCACACCACCGACAATCTGCGCTTCGTCGTGAAGCACAAGGGCGAGGTCAAGGCCGACCTGCCGATCAAGGAGCTGGGCGACGAGGCCCCGCTCTATGACCGCCCCTGGACCGAGACGCCGAAGCAGCAGCGCATCGATCCCGCCTCGCTCGACATCACCGCGACCATTCCCGGCGCGCTGGAACGCCTCGTCGGCTCGCCCGACTTCGCCTCCAAGCGCTGGATCTGGGAGCAGTACGACCACATCATCCTCAACAACACCGTGCAGCGCCCCGGCGGCGACGCGGCGGTGGTGCGGATCGACGACGGTCCGAAGGGGCTGGCGATCACCTGCGACGTCACCCCGCGCTATTGCGAGGCCGACCCGTTCGAGGGCGGCAAGCAGGCGGTGGCGGAAGCCTGGCGCAATATTACCGCCGTCGGCGGCAAGCCGCTGGCGATCACCGACAATTTGAACTTCGGCAATCCCGAGCGGCCGGAGATCATGGGCCAGCTGGTCGGCTGCCTGCGCGGCCTCGGGGAGGCCGCCCGCGAGCTCGAGTTCCCGGTCGTCTCAGGCAATGTCAGCCTCTACAACGAGACCTTCGGCCGGGCGATCCTGCCGACCCCGACCATCGGCGGCGTCGGCGTGCTCGCCGATGTCGAGAAGATGGCCACCATCGACTTCAAGGACAGCGGCGAGATCATCCTGCTGGTCGGCGAGACCGCCGGCTGGCTCGGCCAGTCCGCCTTCATGTGCGAGATCCTCGACCGCGAGGACGGCGCCCCGCCGCCGGTGGACCTCGCGCTGGAGCGCCGCAACGGCGACTATGTGCGCGTGCTGATCGAGGAAGGCCTCGTCACCGCCGTGCACGACGTCTCCGACGGCGGCGTGCTGATGGCGCTGGCGGAGATGGCCATGGCCTCGGGCATCGGCGCCAACCTCGTCGCCCCGCCGGCCGACATCAACCCCTACGCCTTCTGGTTCGGCGAGGACCAGGCGCGCTACGTGATCACCCTGCAGAGCAGCGCCAAGGCGCTGGTGCTGCGGCGCGCCGAACTCGCGGGCGTGACCATCGCCAAGCTCGGCACGACCGGCGGCGACCGATTGAATATCCCGGGCGAGCGCCCAATTGTAATGGACGCGCTGCGCGAGCGGCACGAGGCCTGGCTGCCCATCTATATGGGCGCGGGCCTGATGTGAGGGAGCGGAACCGATGGCGATGGAAGCGGCCGAGATCGAGCGGCTGATCAGGGAGGGCCTGCCGGGCGCCTCCGTTGAGATCCGCGACCTTGCCGGCGACGGCAACCACTACGCCGCCACCGTCGTCTCGGAGAGCTTCCGCGGCAAGAGCCGGGTGCAGCAGCACCAGATGGTCTACGCGGCGCTGAAGGGCCAGATGGGCGGCATATTGCATGCCCTGGCGCTTCAGACCAATGTACCCGACTGAAAGCGGCGCCTCGCGCCGCATCTCCAACTCGCGAGCCCCGCAAGGGCGAAGGGCACTGCCATGAGCATCCACGATTTCATCGACAGCCAGGTGAAGAGCAACGACGTCGTCGTCTTCATGAAGGGCACGCCGCAGTTCCCCATGTGCGGCTTCTCCGGCCAGGTGGCGCACATTATGGGGCTGCTGGGCGTCGACTATAAGGGCATCAACGTGCTCGACTCCGACGAGATGCGTCAGGGGATCAAGGAGTACACCAACTGGCCGACCATCCCGCAGGTCTTCGTCAAGGGAGAGTTCGTCGGCGGCTGCGACATCGTGCGCGAGATGTACCAGTCCGGCGAGCTGCAGACGCTGCTGGAAGAGAAGGGCGTCGTCGTTATGGGCCGCGCCACGGCCTGAGGCCATCGCCCGGCCGATAGGGCGCCCTCATCCTGAGGTGCTCGCGCAGCGAGCCTCGAAGGATGGTCGCCATAGTGCACCCGGACGAGCATCCTTCGAGGCCCGGCCAAGGGCCGGGCACCTCAGGATGAGGTCGGACCTTCCATTCGGGCCGTACGCGGCCCGAACCTATTGGCAGAGGAGACCGCGTGTCGCTTGAGCGACTTCTCATGCGCGGCTATTTCGCCCTCGTCGAGCCGGTGCAGTTCCGGCTCAAGAAGGCGGACCGGCTCCGGCGGGCCGGCATGGCCGGCATCGACGACCTGCCCGTCGCCCTCCTCTGGCTCGGCGCGCCGGATGCGCCCCTCGACCGGCAGATGGTCGAAAATCACCGACACTTCATCTCGAAATTCATGCGCCACGAGGCGGGTGGGCCTGCGCCAAGCCCGTGGCGCGGCACGGCCAGCGTCATCGATCTCGACCGCTTCACTGACGCCGACGCCTATATCCGCACCATCAAGAAGGCCACCAGCCGCGGCATCACCCGCGAGCTGAAGGGCGCGCGCGAGAGCGGCTATCGCTGCCGGACCTTCGACCGCTTCGCCCATGCCGGCGACCTCTACGAGATCGAGACCTCAAAGCTGTTCCGCACCGGCGGGCCGGTGCTCGAGGCCGTGGCGAGCCGGCTCGGTCTCGGCGATGCCGGCGTCGGCCAGGACCCCTGGCTCGGCTCGCCCTCGCCGTTCTACTGGACGCAGGACTGGGGCGTGTTCATCCCCGACGCGGCGGCCGGGCGCGAGCGGCTGGTCGGCAGCGTGGTGCTCCGCCGCATCGGCAACAGCGCGCGCATGGTGGCGATCATGGCGCATGCCGAGCACCTGTCCGCCGGCGCGCTCAAGCTGCTCTTCGTCGAGATCGTCTGCCGGCTGCTCGCGCGCGACGACCCGTCGATCAGGGGCGTGCGCTACGTCATGGGCGGGGCCATGGAGCATGGAAAGCTCGGCCTGCTCGACTGGAAGCTGCGTCTCCAGTTCCAGCCGCATCTGATTGCCGAGCAATAAAAAAGCCGCCCTCTCGGGCGGCTCTTTCGATGTCGGCGATCCGAGCGATCAGCGCGAGTAGTACTCGACCACGAGGTTCGGCTCCATCACCACCGGATAGGGCACCTCGTTGAGCTCCGGGATGCGGGCGAACTTCGCCGTCATCTTGGAGTGATCGACCTCGAGATAATCGGGAACGTCACGCTCGCCGGAGGCGACGGCTTCCAGAACCAGCACGAGCTGCTTGGAGGCTTCCTTCACCTCGATCACATCGCCGACCTTGACCTGGTAGGACGGGATGTTGACGCGGCGGCCGTTCACCTTGATGTGGCCGTGGCTCACGAACTGGCGGGCGGCGAACACGGTCGGGACGAACTTGGCGCGGTAGATGACCGCGTCGAGACGGCGCTCGAGCAGGCCGATCAGGTTGGCGCCGGTGTCGCCCTTGAGGCGCGAGGCCTCGACATAGACCGCGTAGAACTGCTTCTCGCCGATCGAGGCGTAGTAGCCCTTCAGCTTCTGCTTGGCGCGCAGCTGCACGCCGAAGTCGGAAAGCTTGCCCTTGCGGCGCTGGCCGTGCTGGCCGGGGCCGTATTCACGCTTGTTGATGGGGCTCTTCGGGCGGCCCCAGATGTTCTCGCCCATACGGCGGTCAAGCTTGTGCTTGGCCGAAACGCGCTTGCTCATGCGCTGGTCCTCTTCGCAAGGTTGCGGTTTGGATCGCGCCCCCTCCTCTTCTCCCTTGCGGGAGCCGACAGGACCCGGCCGAACGCGCCGGACAGGCCCACGGGTGCGTGAAACACCACGCGGGACCGTTGCCGGCCTCGCGAGTGGGCGGGTGGTAGGGGAAAAAGGCCGGAAGGTCAAGGTCCCGTCTTCATATCGTCATCCCGGACGGCCGCAGGCCGATCCGGGATCGCGGGCCGACATGGATGACGATCCCGGCTCTCCGCTACGCTTCAGCCGGGATGACGATTGCCGGCTACCGCCCGCCCCTCAGCGCCGCCAGCACGTCGAGGCCGGCATAGCCGTCCGGCTGCACGCCCATGCGGCGCTGGAAACTGGCCACCGCGCGCATGGTCATGTTGCCGACGCGCCCGTCGGTGCCGCCGGTGTCGAGGCCGGCGCGGGTGAGGCGGCGCTGCACTTCCTGGATCTCGACCAGCGTCAGCGGGCGCTCGCCGCCGGGGAAGAGCGTGACGAAGGGCGCGCCGCCCAGCACCCGGTCGCCGAGATGGCAGACCGCGAGCGCGTAGTTCATCGATGGGTTGTAGCTGCGCACGGCATAGAAATTCTGCGTCAGCAGGAAGCTCGGGCCGTTGGTCCCGACCGGCGCCCATAGCCGCGTGCGCGCCTTGGGGACGTCGAAGCGTCCTCCCCCGGCCGGCTTCACACCGAGCTTCGCCCAGTCCTCCACCGTGCGCCACGACTTCGCGTCGGCGTATTTCTCCGGGACGCCGGCCATGGCGACCTCGAAGCCCCAGGGCAGGCCGCGCTGGTAGCTGCCGCGCTTGATGAGGTAGCGCGCGCTGCCGGCGAGCGCGTCGGGCACGCTGTAGGGCGAGGGCTTGCCGTCGCCGTCATAATCGACGCCGAGGTTCAGCCAGACCTCCGGCATCCATTGCGTATGGCCCATCGCCCCGGCCCAGGAGCCGAGCATCTCGTCGGGCTCCGCCCAGCCGCGCTGGACGACGGCGAGGCCGTTGAGGAACTCGGTCTCCCAATATTTGCGCCGGCGCGGCTCGCCCCAGGCGAGCGCGGCGAGCGAGGGGAAGACCGGCTTCATGTGGTCCGGGTCGGTCACCAGCTCGCCGAAGGCGCTCTCCATGCCCCACAGGCCCAGCAACACGTCCGGCTCGACGCCGAAGTCCTTCTGCAGGCGCTTCAGCAGGGCGGCATTCTGCTGCGCCGCGGCGCGGCCGGTGTTCAGCCGCCATTCGGAGATGCGGCGGTTGAGATACTGCCAGAGCTGCTCGCGGAACTCCGGCTGGGCGCTGTCCTTGGCATAGACCGAGGTGTCGGGCTTCAGTCCGCCGGTCACCCGGTCATAGACGGCGTCGGAGATGCCGCGGGCGCGGGCACGGGCGCGGAACTCGACGACCCAGGCGTTGAAGGGCTGCTTGGCGGTCTGCGCGAGAGCGCCCTCGCCCGCCAGCGCCAGCGCGCCGGCGCCGATGAGGAACGCCCGCCTTGTCTGCTGCATCGCGCCGAATCGAAGGTCGCCGATCACATGTCCTCTCCTGCCGTTCGGGCATGCTGGGCAGGGATCGCGGCGCAGGCAAGGCGGAAAATGCGGGGGCTTAGGCCGGTGCGGTCATTGGCACGAGCTCTCCCGCCCGGGCGCGGCGGCCGACGATACGTTCGATCAGAGCGGCGTCGAGCGGCTGGCCGGTCGAGAACAGGCGCAGCGGCGCCGGGCTGGCGGCGAAGGCGACGGGACCGATGAGCGAGCTCAGCCGGCGGGCGATGGCCGGGGCCGGATCGACCCAGCGCACCGGCCAGGGCGCCACCTTCTGCAGGCGGTCGAGCACCAGCGGATAGTGCGTGCAGGCCAGCACCACCGTATCGGTGCGGGACTTCCCATCACGTATCTTGCCCTCGCGCACGAAGGCGGGCGCGACCTCGGCGGCGAACTCCTCGTCGGCCACGGCTTCGCCCGCCATCACCGCCTCGGCGAGGCCGGCAAGACGGGTGGAGCCAACCAGCGTCACCCGGCAGGCGCCGGCGAAGTCACGGATCAGCGCCTGGGTGTAGTCCCGCTTCACCGTGCCGGGAGTGGCAAGCACGCTCACCTGCTTGGTCAGCGAGCCCTCGCAGGCCGGCTTGATCGCCGGCACGGTGCCGACGAAGGGGATGGAATAGCGCGCCCGCAGAACCGGCAGCACCAGCGTCGAGGCGGTATTGCAGGCGATCACCACCGCGTCCGGCGCCAGCCGCGCGATGAGCGCGTCCATCACCCCGACGACACGGGCGACGAGGTCCTCCTCGCTGCGTGCGCCATAGGGGAAGCCGGCATCATCCGCCGCGTAGACGAAGCGCGCGTCGGGACGCGCGCGCGCCAGCTCGCGGAACACCGACAGGCCGCCCAGCCCTGAATCGAAGACGAGGATGGTCGGCGCTCGAAGCGCGGCGGATGGATGTACGGGAGGCGACGACACGGCGGACGGCCCGGTTGAAGCAAGGTGCGAGACGCCGTGCACGCCCGGAGTTCCGGAAACGGGAGAAGCCTCGATGCGCATCTGATGTCCTCCATCCCGGGCAGGATTGTGACGCATCTAGGTGAACGGAAAGTTTCGCTCCGTCAGGCTCCGTCCTCGCCCGCGACGTCATCCACAGGCTTCTCTTTCGGCTTGCCGCTCAGCCGGGCGGCGGTGCGCTCCTCGCGCCGCTGCCTTCCCTCGACCAGGGCGGCGACCATGCCGTGCAGCGTGGCGATGTCCTGCCGCGTGAGGCCCACGCGGTGGAAGATGTTGCGGATGTTGCGGATGGTGACCGGCTTCTTCTCCGGCGAGCGGAAGAACAGCGCCTCGTCGAGCTCCTTCTCGACATGGTCGAAGAAGGCGAGGAGGTCCGCCTTGTCGGCGATCGGATAGCGGTCCGGCTGCTGGAACGGCAGCGCCCCGCCGGAGGCGAGCTTGAACCATTCATAGCCGACCACCGCCACCGCCATGCCGAGGTTGAGCGAGGCGAAGGCCGGGTTCACCGGCAGCGTGAGGATGACGTCGGCGAGCGACACCTCCTCCGTATAGAGCCCGGTGCGCTCGCGCCCGAAGACGAGGCCGACATTCTCGCCGCCGGCGATACGGGTGACGGCTTCGGCAGCCGCCGCGTCGGCGCCGAGCACCGACTTCTGCATGCCGCGCTCGCGCGCGGTGGCGGCGGCGACGAAATTGAGGTCGGCCAGCGCCGCGCGCAGGTCCGGGAAGACCTCGGCATTCTCCAGGATGCGATCGGCGCCGGAGGCGAAGGTCACCGCCTTCGGGTTCGGCCAGCCCTCGCGCGGATTGACCAGACGCAGCCGCGACAGGCCGAAATTGCCCATGGCGCGCACCGCCGAGCCGATGTTCTCGCCGAGCTGCGGCTCGACGAGCACGACGACGGGCCCGCCCTCCAGCCAGGGGCGGGTCGAGTCGGTGCCGGCGCCGGGCATCAGGCGCGGCTCCCGGCGGCGGGCAAAAGAACGGCGGCATGAGCGAACATGCCGCCGTCCTAAAGCAAGTCCGGGGAAAATTGAACGCCCTGTCGGCGCGCTACTTCTTCTCCGGCAGCCGGCTCGCCGTCACCTGGCCGCCGGTCTTGCCGCGGATCAGGCCCCAGACCACGCCGGGCTGCGCCGGATCGAAGGCGAAGCCCTGGCCGCCGATCTCCACCGGAATGGTCTCCAGCCAGCGCATGGTCGAGCCCATCTCCGGCGGGGCGACGACATAGAGCTCGGGGTTGTCATGGCCGCTGATGTAGAGCCGGCCGTCCGGCCCGAAGGCGCCGCCGGAATTGCTCATGTCCTGGAACTTGGCCACCAGCGCGTCCGGATAGACGAAGGCTTCGGCGACGCTCCAATCCGGATTGAAGCGCACGATCTGCGTCGCATACTTGTTGCCATAGGCCAGCGGGCTCTTGTCGAACACCCGGTTGTAATTGGCGAAAGCAGCCCACCAGCGGCCCTGCGGATCGCGGTCGAGCCAGGTGAAGGAGCCGCGCTCGATGCCGAAGCTGTGGGATTCCAGATGCTTCAGCGTCTCGGCGTCCCACACCTCGATCGAGCTCACCATCGGCCAGTCCGGATAGTTGGAATGGGCGGTGTAGAGCTTGCCGTCGCGCACCACGCCGCTGTCGAGATGCAGGATCGGTCCGCCCTTCGGGCCCTCCCAGCGCGCGACCGGCTGGCCGGTCGTCTTGTCGAGCTTGGCGATGGTGCGGTTGTCGATGGCGTAGAGATAGCGGTCGGTGACCGCGACCGCCTGCCGGGCATCAGGGATGTCGAAGCGGGCGATGGTCTCGGCGGCCGGGCGCTGCTCCTGCGCCTGCGCACTGAATGCGACGGCGGCGAAGGCGAACGGCAGCAGAAGACGGAGAGGCGAAAGCGGCATGGCGGGGCTCCTGTCGGGCGGCGCGCGGGGCGCCGGGGGATGCCGCGCGATAGCAGCGGTGCGTGAAGCACCTGCGACAGGGTTGGCCGGCGGCCGGCATGGCCGTCATCCATCCTGGGTATACAAAATGCCAGAAAGCCTTGACCCACAAGCCTTCCAGCCATGCGGCCCTCGGTCGAGATTTTGGCCCGCCGCGTGCTTCCCCTCGGGGACGTGGCGCGCTATCACGCGCCCCATCCGGCGTCTGTGCGCGGACACGCGCCGCGACCCTCCCGACAACGTTTCCGTGCGAGGTGGACCTCATGGCGAAGATCAAGGTGGCGAATCCGGTCGTCGAGCTCGACGGCGACGAGATGACCCGAATCATCTGGCAGTACATCAAGGACAAGCTGATCCACCCGTATCTCGACCTTGGGCTGGAATATTACGACCTCGGCCTGCCGAACCGCGACGCCACCGGCGACCAGGTCACCATCGACGCGGCCGAGGCGATCAAGCGCGTCGGCGTCGGCGTGAAATGCGCCACCATCACCCCCGATGTCGGCCGCATGACCGAGTACAACCTCAAGAAGATGTGGCGCTCGCCGAACGGCACCATCCGCAACATCCTCGGCGGCGTGATCTTCCGCGAGCCGATCATCTGCCGGAACGTGCCGCGCCTGGTGCCGGGCTGGACGCAGCCCATCATCGTCGGCCGCCACGCCTTCGGCGACCAGTACCGCGCCACCGACTTCCTCGTCCCCGGCAAGGGCACGCTGACCATCAAGTTCGCCGGCGACGACGGGCAGGTGATCGAGCACGAGGTCTACAAGTTCCCCGGCGCCGGCGTGGCGCTGTCGATGTACAATGTCGACGAGTCCATCGCCGAGTTCGCCCGCGCCTCGCTGAACTACGGCCTGATGCGCAACTACCCAGTCTATCTGTCGACCAAGGACACCATCCTCAAGCAGTATGACGGGCGCTTCAAGCAGATCTTCCAGGAGATCTTCGACGCCGAGTTCAAGGCCGAGTTCGAGAAGCGCAAGATCTGGTACGAGCACCGCCTGATCGACGACATGGTGGCCTCGTCACTGAAGTGGTCCGGCGGCTATGTCTGGGCGTGCAAGAACTATGACGGCGACGTGCAGTCCGACATCGTGGCGCAGGGCTTCGGCTCGCTCGGCCTGATGACCTCGGTGCTGATGACGCCGGACGGCAGGACCGTCGAGGCCGAGGCCGCCCACGGCACAGTGACGCGCCACTACCGCGAGCACCAGAAGGGCAAGGAGACCTCGACCAACTCCATCGCCTCGATCTTCGCCTGGACGCGCGGCCTGGCGCATCGCGCCAAGCTGGACGGCAATGCCGACCTCGCGGCCTTCGCCTCCACGCTGGAGAAGGTCTGCGTCGACACGGTCGAGAGCGGCTACATGACCAAGGATCTCGCCCTGCTGGTCGGCGCCGACCAGAAGTGGCTCTCTACCACCGGCTTCCTCGACAAGGTGTCGGAGAACCTCAGCAAGGCGCTCGCCTGAGCCTGAACGCGTTCCCGGGGCGTGCGCGCCCCGGGAGCCTGCCGGCAGCCGCGAGGCCCGCCGCCACCGATCAGCCCTCCGTCGGTTCGCTCCGACTTTCGGTCGGCTCGTTGTCGATCTCGTCCTGGGCGATGTCGGCGCGCCGTCGCAGGGCGTGCGGTCCCTCGTCGTCCTTGGCCATGGCGCGCACGCGCTCGCCGATCGCCGGATGGCGGCGGATCACGTCGGCGAGGTCCTCGGCGTCCAGCATCAGCATCATGCAGCGGGTGCGCGCCCGCGCCGTCGCCGCCCGACGGGTGGTGTGCAGCAGCGCCATCTCGCCGAAGAACTGCCCCTCGCCCAGCACCACCATCTCGTCGGCGAATTCCAGCGTCACCTCGCCGGAGGCGATGAAATACATCGAGGTGGCGACGTCGCCGCGGCGGGCGATCACCTCGCCCGGCTGCGCCGTATGCGAGGACAGCATGCGATGGATCTCGCCGATGCCGGCGGCGTCGAGATCGGCGAACAGCGGCACGCGCGCCACCATGCCCCAGGTGATGACGAAATCGCGCCGCTTGATGACGTCGACGAAGGCGGTGGCGATGATGCCTACCGGCAGCGCGATCATGACGATGCCGGTGACCATGGTGACGCCGGCGATGATCCGCCCGGCCGCGGTGACCGGATAGACGTCGCCATAGCCGACCGTCGTCACCGTCGACATCGCCCACCACATCGCCGCCGGGATCGAGCCGAGATGCTCCGGCTGCACGCTGCCCTCGGCGACATACATGGCCGAGGCGGCGATCAGCACCGCCGCGGCAAGCAGCCAGAAGCAGGCGACGAGCGACTGCCACTCCCGCTCCAGCACCTCCAGCAGCGACTGCATGCCCGGGGAATAGCGCGCCAGCTTGATGAAGCGCAGCAGGCGCAGGATCGCCAGCGTGCGCAGATTGACGCCGAACATCATCGAGATGACGAAGGGCAGCCAGGCGATGAGGTCGACGATCGCCACCGGCGTCATCATGTAGCGCCGGCGCGCGAGGCGGTGCGGCAGTCCGCGATAGCGCGGGTCCTCCGGCGACACCCAGACGCGCAGGGCGTATTCCACGGCGAAGACGATCAGCGAGACATATTCGAAGGCGCGGAACGCCGTGTAGTCGCGCAGCAAGAGGCTGGGCACCGTCTCCAGCACCGCGACGATCACGTTGAGCACGATCAGCGCGATGAGCGCGATGTTGATCTTCTCGGCCAGCGGGTCACGCGCGGAATCGCGCTCGAGGATCTCGTAGCAGCGCTTGCGCTGCCGGCGCCACCAGGCGTCGGAAGGCCCGCGGGAGAACAAGCCGCCGGGGAACCTGCCGTTGTTCTGCCTGCGGGCCGCCATGCCGGCCTCTCCCCAACCGGCGCCCGCGCCTCAGCTCGCGAGCGCGCTCTCGATCGCCGCCAGCGCCTCGGCGGCGCGGCCGCCATCGGGACCGCCGGCCTGCGCCATGTCCGGCCGCCCGCCGCCGCCCTTGCCGCCGAGCGCCTCCGCCCCGCGCCGCACCAGCGCGACCGCATCATATTTGCCGGTGAGGTCGTCGGTGACGCCGACCACGAGGCCCGCGCGGCCCTCCTCGGTCACGCCGACAATGGCGACGATGCCCGAGCCGATGCGCTTCTTGCCCTCGTCGGCGAGGCTCTTGAGGTCCTTGAGGTCGATGCCCGAGACCTGCCGCGCCAGCAGCTTGACCGCGCCGACCGTGCGCGCCGGCTCTTCGTCTGCCGCGCCGCCGCCCATGGCGAGCTTGCGCTTGGCGTCGCCGAGCTCGCGCTCCAGCTTGCGCCGCTCCTCGACGAGCTGGGCGATGCGCGCCTCGACCTCACCGACGGGCGCCCGCAGCACGTCCGCCGCGCCCTTCAGCGCGCGGCTCTGCGCATTGAGGTGGTGGCGGGCGGCGTCGCCCGTCATCGCCTCGATGCGGCGCACGCCGGCGCCGACCGCGCTCTCGTCGAGCACGCTGACGAGGCCGATGTCGCCGGTGCGCGCGACATGGGTGCCGCCGCACAGCTCGACCGAATAGGGCGAGCCATTGCCGGGATCGGTGCCCATGGAGACGACGCGCACCTCGTCGCCGTACTTCTCGCCGAACAGCGCCCGCGCGCCCGACTCGATGGCGTCGTCCACCGCCATCAGCCGGGTGACCACCGGCTCGTTGCGCAGCACGATGCGGTTGGCGATGTCCTCGACCGCCTTCAGCTCCGCCTCGTCCACCGGCTTGGGGTGGCTGAAGTCGAAGCGCAGCCGGTCGGGCGCGACCAGCGAGCCCTTCTGCGCGACATGGTCGCCGAGCACGCGGCGTAGCGCCTCGTGCAGCAGATGCGTCGCCGAATGGTTGGCGCGGATCGCCTGCCGGCGCTCGCCGTCGACCAGCAGCGCCAGCGGCGCGCCGATGGCGAGCGTGCCCTCCTCGACCTCCACCTCATGGGCGAAGATGTCGCCGAGCTTCTTCTGCGTGCCGGTGACGCGCAGCCTCACGCCCCCCTCGCCGCTCATCGTGCCGGTGTCGCCGACCTGGCCGCCGGATTCGCCGTAGAACGGGGTCTGGTTGAGCACGACGAGGCCGCGCGCGCCGGCGGGCAGCGTCTCGACGCGCTTGCCGTCGGCAATGAGGGCGGTGACCGTGCCTTCCGCCGTCTCGGTGCCGTAGCCGAGGAACTCGGTCGGGCCGACCTCCTCGCGCACCGCGAACCACACCGTGTCGGTCGCCGCCTCGCCCGAACCGGCCCAGGAGGCGCGGGCCTCGGCGCGCTGACGCTCCATCGCGGCGTTGAAGCTGTCGACGTCGACATTGACGCCGCGGGCGCGCAGGGCGTCCTCGGTCAGGTCGAGCGGGAAGCCATAGGTATCGTAGAGCTTGAACGCCGTCTCGCCGGAGAACTTGGCGCCGGAGCCGAGGCCCTCGCTCTCGGTCTCGAGGATGGCGAGGCCGCGCTCCAGCGTCTTGCGGAACCGCGTCTCCTCGAGGCGCAGCGTCTCGGCGACCAGCGGCTCGGCGCGGACGATCTCGGGGAAGGCGCGGCCCATCTCGCGCACCAGGACCGGCACCAGGCGGTGCATCAGCGGGTCGCGGGCGCCAAGGAGCTGGGCGTGGCGCATGGCGCGGCGCATGATGCGGCGCAGGACATAGCCGCGGCCCTCATTGGAGGGCAGCACGCCGTCGGCGACCAGGAAGGTCGAGGCGCGCAGATGGTCGGCGATGACGCGGTGGCTCGCCTTCTGCGGGCCGTCCGCCGGCACGTCGGTCATCTCCTCGACGGCGCCGGTGAGCGCGCGCATCAGGTCGATCTCGTAATTGTCGTGCGTGCCCTGCAGCACGGCGGAGATGCGCTCGAGCCCCATGCCGGTGTCGATCGACGGGCGCGGCAGGTTCAGCCGCTCGCCGCCCGGCAGCTGCTCGAACTGCATGAAGACGAGGTTCCAGATCTCGATGAAACGGTCGCCATCGGCGTCGGGCGAGCCGGGCGGGCCGCCGGGGATGTGGTCGCCGTGGTCGTAGAAGATCTCCGAGCACGGGCCGCAGGGGCCGGTGTCGCCCATCTGCCAGAAATTGTCGGAGGTGGCGATGCGCACGATCTTGGAATCGGGGAGGCCGGCGATGCGCTTCCACAGCGAGAAGGCCTCGTCGTCCTCATGGTAGACGGTGACCATGAGCTTCTCGACCGGCAGCTCGAATTCGCGGGTGATCAGGTTCCAGGCGAATTCGATGGCATTCTCCTTGAAGTAGTCGCCAAAGGAGAAGTTGCCGAGCATCTCGAAGAAGGTGTGGTGCCGGGCGGTGTAGCCGACATTGTCGAGGTCGTTGTGCTTGCCGCCGGCGCGCACGCATTTCTGCGAGGTCGCGGCACGCGAATAGGGACGCTTCTCGATGCCGGTGAAGACGTTCTTGAACTGCACCATGCCGGCATTGGTGAACATCAGCGTCGGGTCGTTGCGCGGCACAAGCGGCGATGACTCAACCACCTGGTGACCGTTCTTCGCAAAATAGTCGAGGAAGGTCGCACGTATTTCGTTGACGCCGCTCATAGAATTCCGAATCCGCCGATGAAACATAATCGGCGCCGCACGGCGCCGGCCCGCCGCGCGCGATCCTGGCGCACGGCACGGGCGCAACGGTTCTAGCGACGCGCCAACACCTTGTCCAGAAACGGCCACGGGAGGCACTGCGGCCTCCCGTGCTTCAAAACTCGGCTTGCCGCGCCCGCCCTGACGGGCGCGGCTCAGCCCTCGGCGTCGCCGTCGTCATCCTCGCCCGCTTCGCCGGCGAGGATCTGCTCGGCGATCAGGCCGGCGTTCTGGCGGATGGTCGCCTCGATGCGGCCGGCGACCTCCGGATTCTGGCGCAGGAAGTTCTTGGCGTTCTCGCGGCCCTGGCCGAGGCGCTGGCTGTCATAGGAGAACCAGGCACCGGACTTCTCCACCACCCCGGCCTTGATGCCGAGGTCGATGAGCTCGCCCATCTTGGAGACGCCCTCGCCATACATGATGTCGAACTCGACCTGCTTGAAGGGCGGCGCCAGCTTGTTCTTCACCACCTTCACGCGGGTCTGGTTGCCCACCACCTCGTCGCGCTCCTTGATCGCGCCGATGCGGCGGATGTCGAGGCGCACCGAGGAATAGAACTTCAGCGCGTTGCCGCCGGTCGTGGTCTCCGGGCTGCCATACATCACGCCGATCTTCATGCGGATCTGGTTGATGAAGATGACCATGGTCTGGGAGCGGTTGATCGAGGCGGTCAGCTTGCGCAGCGCCTGGCTCATCAGTCGCGCCTGCATGCCGGGCTGGTTGTCGCCCATCTCGCCGTCGAGCTCGGCGCGCGGCGTCAGCGCCGCGACGGAATCCACCACCAGCACGTCCACCGCGCCCGAGCGCACCAGCGTGTCGGCGATCTCAAGCGCCTGCTCGCCGGCGTCGGGCTGGGAGATCAGCAAATTGTCGAGGTCGACGCCCAGCTTGCGGGCATAGATCGGGTCGAGCGCGTGCTCGGCGTCGATGAAGGCGCACACGCCGCCCTTCTTCTGCGCCTCGGCGATGGTGTGCAGGGCGAGCGTGGTCTTGCCCGAGGATTCCGGCCCGAAGATCTCGACGATGCGCCCGCGCGGCAGGCCGCCAATGCCGAGCGCGATGTCGAGGCCGAGCGACCCGGTGGAGACCGTCTCAATCTCCATGATCTTGTCGTTCTTGCCGAGGCGCATGATCGAGCCCTTGCCGAAATGGCGCTCGATCTGAGAAAGCGCGGCGTCCAGCGCCTTGGCCTTGTCCATGGAAGATCCTTCAACGAGTCGCAGATTTGCTTGAGTCATCGCCGGGCTCCGGGCTGCACGCAAGGGGATGGATGAGGTTTGCGAGATGTTGAACGAGTTGTACCCGGTTTGTTCGATGTTCGCAATATGTTCTCAGCGTGATTACCGTGCTTGCAGCCGGCTTCATCATAGCACGCCGACCATCCCGGCGGCATTGGCGATGTCGGGCGCGGCGGGTCGGGAACTGGCACCGCGGCGGCGGCCCGGCTAGGCTGGCAAGAATACTCAGAAAAAATTCCCGTCGCGATGTCGGGTCAGCCTCGCCCCGTTCGTCCTCGTGGCATCGGTGCCGGCTCGCTTGGCCGCGGCGCCGGGGCACGGGGACACGGCCAAGGGAGGACAAAGCGATGAACGTGCAGGCTTATCTGATGTTCAACGGCCGCACCGAAGAGGCCATCGACTTCTACAAGAAGGCGGTCGGCGCCGAGGTCACCATGCTGATGCGCTTCCGCGAGGCGCCGGACCAGCCGCCGCCGGGCATGGTCCCGGAAGGCTGGGACGACAAGATCATGCATACGAGCTTCAAGGTCGGCGATGCCGAGCTGATGGCCTCGGATGGCTGCCAGTCCGACGCCGCCGGCTTCAGCGGCATCTCGCTGGCGCTCTCGCTCGCCTCGCCCGAGGAGGCGGAGGCGAAGTTCGCCGCGCTCGCCGAAGGCGGAGAGGTCACCATGCCGCTGACCAAGACCTTCTTCTCGCCCAGCTTCGGCACGCTGACCGACCGTTTCGGCGTGTCCTGGATGATCGTCGTCTCCACCAACTGACGGGAGCGCGCCATGGCGAAGCAGGTCTTCATCCTCGTCGGCACCCGCAAGGGCGCCTTCATCCTCGAGAGCGACGCCGCGCGCCGCTCATGGGAGGTGCGCGGCCCGTTCTGCGAGACGTGGCCGACCAACCACGTCGTCGGCGATCCGGAAACCGGTACCATCTATGCCGGCGGCGGCAATGAATGGTTCGGCCCGGCGGTGTGGAAATCAACCGATTTCGGGACGACGTGGAGCCATTCGAGCCAGGGCCTCGCCTATGAGGGCGCGGAGACGCCGGTGAAGTCGGTGTGGAGCCTCGCCGCCGGCCCGGACGGCAGCCTCTATGCCGGCGTCGAGCCCGCCGGCCTGTTCCGCAGCACCGACGGCGGCGAGAGCTGGAGCCATGTCGAAGGCCTGCAGAAGCACCCGACGCGGCCGGAATGGAATCCCGGCGGCGCCGGGCTGATCCTGCATTCGCTGGTGGTCGACCCGGCCGACGAGAAGAAGATCTGGGTCGGCATCTCTGCCGCCGGCGTCTTCGCCACCGAGGACGGCGGCGAGAGCTGGGAGACCCGCAACCGCGGCACCCGCGCCGACTTCATGCCCGAGGGCCAGAACTATCCCGAGTTCGGCCAGTGCGTGCACTGCCTGGTCATGGCGCCGGGCGGCGGGGCGCGGCTCTACCAGCAGAACCATTGCGGCATGTACCGTTCGGACGACGGCGGCCGGAAATGGGAGAGCATCGAAGAGGGCCTGCCCTCCTCCTTCGGCTTCCCGGCCGCAGTGCATCCGCGCGATCCGGACGGCCTCTACCTCATCCCGCTGAACGGCGACATCAAGGGCCGCTTCATGCCGGAGGGAAAGACGGCGGTCTGGCGCACCCGCGACGCCGGGCAGAGCTGGCAGGCCAGGCGCGAGGGCCTGCCGCAGGACGGCGCCTATTTCAACGTGCTGCGCCAGGCGATGGCGACCGACACGATGGAACCGGCCGGGGTCTATTTCGGCACCAATGCCGGCGGCCTCTATGCCAGCACCGACGAGGGCGACACATGGGGCTGCGTCGCGCCCTATCTGCCGACCATCACCTCGGTCGAGACGCTGGTGATCGAGCGGTGACGACGATGGACCAGAACGCGTTGCGGCAGCAGGCGGAGGAGGCGCCCGTCCTCGTGCGCCTGCCGCCGCATCTCGTGGTGCTGTTCCCCGGCGCCGAACGGCTCGTCGCCGTTCCCGCCCGCAGCGTCGCCGAGATGGTGGACGGGCTCGACGCGCTATGGCCCGGCATGCGCGAGCGGATCTGCGACGAGACGCCGGCGATAAGGCGGCATATCAACGTCTTCGTCGACGGCCGCCGCGCCAGGCTCTCGACGCCGCTGGCGCCGGGCGCCGACGTCTTCGTCATCACCGCGATCAGCGGCGGCTGATCCTCAATAGAGAAGGCCACCCATGTTCTACGCACTGCTCTGCTACCACCAGGAAGACATCGTCTGCGCCTGGACCAAGGAGGAAGACGACGCGGTGATGCAGAAGCTCGCCGTGGTGCAGGAGCGGCTCGTCAAGGCGGGCAAGCTCGGCCCGGTGGCGCGGCTGCTGCCGACCACCGCCGCGACCACGCTGCGCAAGGACCAGGACCCGGCGCTGGTGCTCGACGGGCCCTTCGCCGAGACCAAGGAGCAGCTGCTCGGCTTCTACCTGCTCGACTGCGCCGACCTGGAGGAGGCGCTCGCCATCGCCCGCGAGCTCGGCGCGGCCAATCCCGGCGGCTCCTACGAGATCCGTCCGGTCGGGCTGTTCCACGATGGCGGGGCGCGGCCGTGATGGACGAGGCGCGCTGGATCGGCACCACGCTGACCGCGGCGCGCCCGCAGGCGGTCGCCGCGCTGCTGCGCTATTTCCGCGACCTCGACCTCGCCGAGGAGGCGTTCCAGGAAGCCTGCCTGCGCGCGCTGAAGACCTGGCCGCAGAACGGCCCGCCGCGCGATGCCGCCGCCTGGCTGATCTTCGTCGGCCGCAACGTCGCGCTCGACACGGTGCGCCGGCAGGCGAAGCAGACCGGCCTGCCGCCCGAGGAAGCCTTCTCCGACACCGAGGATACGGAAGCCGAGATCGCCGAGCGCATGGACGGCTCGCATTACCGCGACGACGTGCTGCGGCTGCTCTTCATCTGCTGCCATCCCGAGCTGCCGACGACGCAGCAGATCGCCCTCGCCCTGCGCATCGTCTCCGGCCTGTCGGTGAGGCAGATCGCCCGCGCCTTCCTCATCAGTGAGGCGGCGATGGAGCAGCGCATCACCCGCGCCAAGGCGCGCATCGCCCGCGCGGAGGTACCCTTCGAGGCGCCGGGCGCGGTAGAGCGTTCCGAGCGGCTCGGCATCGTCGCAGCGATGATCTATCTCGTCTTCAACGAGGGCTATTCCGCCGCCGGCGACACCTCCGCCGCGCGCGAGCCGCTGTGCGACGAGGCGATCCGCCTCGCCCGGCTGCTGCTGCGGCTGTTCCCGGCCGAGCCGGAGATCATGGGCCTGACCGCGCTCATGCTGCTGCAGCATGCCCGCACCGCCGCCCGTTTCGACGCGGACGGCGCGGTGGTCCTGCTCGACCAGCAGGATCGCGGCCGCTGGAACCAGCCGATGATCGCCGAGGGGCTGGCCCTCCTCGACAAGGCGATGCGCCATCGCCGGCCCGGCCCCTATCAGGTGCAGGCGGCGATCGCCGCGCTGCACGCGCGGGCGACCAGGCCCGAGGACACCGACTGGGGTCAGATCGACCTGCTCTACGGCACGTTGGAGATCATGCAGCCCTCCCCCGTGGTGACGCTCAACCGGGCGGTGGCGATCTCCAAGCTGCGCGGGCCGGAGGCGGCGCTGGCCATGGTCGAGCCGCTCGGCGACAAGCTGTCGGGCTATTTCCACTATCACGGCCTGCGCGGCGCGCTGCTGATGCAGCTCGGCCGCAAGAAGGAGGCCCGCGAGGGTTTCATGGCGGCGATCGGCCTCGCCACGACGCCGGCCGAAGCCGCCCATATCCGCACCCATCTGGATGCACTCAAATAGACGGCTAACTCTCCCGCGACCGGGGCCCTTGACGGCGCACGAAGCATCCGAACATCATCGGCGCGGGCCGTTCCTCGACGGGCGCCGGGGGCCTCTCCGGTCGCCGATCGAAACGTCCCCACAAAAATATCGCTGGCTGTGCGCGGCGCATCGGCGGCGCGTGCGGGAGAGGGGCAGGTTCACGCAAACCGCCTGGACGCGACGGCAGGTCTTCGTGGCGGACCGCCTTGCCGCGCGTCGCATGACTTATGTCGGTACGACGACAACGTTATGTCGGGGAAAGTGACACGGAACCTTCATCAGCGCATGCTTGAAGGCGTCAGCCCGCAACAACGGCACGGCATCTGCGCCGGCCCGGTCCGTTGCGGTGACCCATGTATCCTGGGGGATCAGCAATGAAGAATTCGTGGTTTAAGACCGCGTCGGCCGCCGCTCTCATCCTGAGCGTGTCCGGCAATCTCGTATTCGCGCAGTCTCTGGACAAGCTGATCGCCGCTGCCAAGGAAGAGGGGCAGCTGACGACCATCGCGCTGCCGCACGACTGGTGCAATTACGGCGAGCTGCTGAGCACGTTCAAGGCCAAGTACGGCATCCAGATCAACGAGCTCAATCCGGATGCCGGCTCGGGCGACGAGATCGAGGCGATCAAGGCGAACAAGGGCAACAAGGGCCCGCAGGCCCCCGACGTGATCGACGTCGGCCTCTCCTTTGGCCCGACCGCCAAGAAGGACGGACTGCTGGCCCCCTACAAGGTCGCGACCTGGGACACGATCCCGGCCGAAGCCAAGGACGCCGAAGGCCACTGGTACGGCGACTATTACGGCGTGCTCGCCTTCCAGGTGAACAAGGACCTGGTCAAGAACATCCCGCAAGACTGGGCCGACCTGCTGAAGCCGGAATACGCCAACGCCGTGGCGCTGGCCGGCGACCCGCGCACCTCCAACCAGGCGATCCAGGCGGTCTATGCCGCCGGTCTCGCCTCCGGCGCCGCGGCCGGCGCGCCGGCCGGCAAGGCGGGCCTCGACTTCTTCAAGAAGCTCAACGCCGCCGGCAACTTCGTGCCGGTGATCGGCAAGGCCGCCTCGATCGCCCAGGGCTCGACCCCGATCGTCGTGCGCTGGGACTACAACGCCCTCGCCGACCGCGACAAGCTCGCCGACAACCCGCCCACCGAGGTCGTGGTGCCGAAGAGCGGCGTCGTCGCCGGCGTCTACGTGCAGGGCATCAGCGCCTTCGCCCCCCATCCGAACGCCGCCAAGCTGTGGATGGAGCACCTCTATTCCGACGAGGGCCAGCTCCTGTGGCTGAAGGGCTACTGCCACCCGATCCGCTTCAACGACCTCGCCGCCAAGGGCAAGATCCCGAAGGACCTGCTCGACAAGCTGCCGCCGGCGGAAGGCTACAAGGCCGCCGTGTTCCCGAGCCTCGACGAGCAGAACGCCTCCAAGGCGGTCATCGCCGCCGAGTGGGACAAGGTCGTCGGCGCCAACGTCAAGTGAGCTGAACGTTCGCCAAATCCCGCCGCCGGCGTCCGCGCCGGCGGCTTCCCCTTCCCGCCGACACATTCGCGAGCCGAAGCACGCCCATGGTCGAGAATGTCAGTGCAGCCACCATGGACGACCACGCGGCGGCCGCCTCGCGCAAGCGCCTGCCGCTGTCCTGGCTCGGCGTCGTGCCGTTCTTCGCCTTCGCGCTGCTGTTCCTGATCTGGCCGACGCTCGACCTGATGATCGGCGCCTTCCAGACGCCGACCGGCGAGTTCACGCTGCAGAACATCGCCAACCTCAACCAGGACAGCATCATCTCGGCCTACAAGATCTCGATCCAGGTCTCGGTGGCTTCCGCCGTGCTCGGCGCCGTATTCGGCTTCTTCCTCGCCCATGCGGCGGTGATGGGGAATCTGCCGGGCTGGATGCGGCCGACGCTGACGACCTTCTCGGGCGTCGCCTCCAATTTCGCCGGCGTGCCGCTGGCCTTCGCCTTCATCGCCACGCTCGGGCGCACGGGCCTAGTGACGACGCTGCTCTACAGCTTCTTCGGCATCAATCTCTACTCGACCGGCTTCAACATCCTCAGCTTCTGGGGCCTCACCATCACCTATCTGTACTTCCAGATCCCGCTGATGGTGCTGATCCTGATGCCGGCGCTGGACGGCCTGAAGAAGGAATGGCGCGAGGCCGCCGCCATCCTCGGCGCCACCAAGGTCCAGTTCTGGACCCATGTCGCCTTCCCAGTGCTGTGGCCGAGCCTGCTCGGCGCCACCATGCTGCTGTTCGCCAATGCCTTCGGCGCCATCGCCACCGCCTATGCGCTCACCGGCTCCTCGCTCAACATCGTGCCGATCCTGCTCTATGCGCAGATCCGCGGCGACGTGCTGCACGACCCCAATCTCGGCTACGCGCTGGCGCTCGGCATGATCGTCATCACCGCCCTGTCCAACATCACCTATATCTGGCTGCGCGCCCGCAGCGACCGGTGGCTGCGATGAAGAGCGAACGCTTCGGCCCCTGGCTGGCGATGGTGCTGGGCACGCTCTATTTCGTCGTGCCGCTGATCGCCACCTTCGAGTTCTCGCTGCGCAAGCGGCGCGGCGTCTATTCCTTCGACGCCTACGCCTCGGTGTTCAGCGACAGCCGCTTCATCGAGAGCTTCGGCTATTCGACCTTCATCGCGCTGCTGACCATCGTGGTCGGCGTGCTGCTGGTGGTGCCGACCGCCTATGTGATCCGCCTGCGCATGCCGCGCATGCGGCCCATCGTCGAGTTCATCACCCTGCTGCCGCTGGTCATCCCGGCCATCGTGATCGTGTTCGGCTATCTGCGGCTCTACAATTCCTCGTCCTTCCTGCCGCTAACCGGCACCGCCCGCTCCACCGACCTGCTGCTGGTCTTCGCCTATGTCGTGCTCGCCATGCCCTACATGTACCGGGCGGTGGATACGGGGCTGCGGGCCATCGACGTGAAGACGCTGACCGAGGCGGCCGAGAGCCTGGGGGCCAGCTGGTGGACGATCCTGTTCAAGGTGATTCTGCCGAATGTGCGCGTCGCCGTGCTCTCCGGCGCCTTCCTCACCTTCGCGATCGTGATCGGCGAGTTCACCATAGCGAGCCTGCTCAACCGGCCGGCCTTCGGCCCCTATCTGCAGCTCGTCGGCGCCAACAGCGCCTATGAGCCCTCCGCGCTCGCGGTGATCGCCTTCGTCGTCACCTGGGCATGCATGGGCCTGATCCAGCTTTTCGGCAGCGGCATACGCGGCTCGTCCGCGGCGCCCCGCTGACCCAACCCGACCATTCGAGGGAACTGAGATGGCATTTCTGGACATTTCCTCGGTTCGGAAAGTCTATGGCCAGAACGTCGTGGTGCAGGACTTCAACCTCGCCGTCGAGCGGGGCGAGTTCGTCTCCTTCCTCGGCCCGTCCGGCTGCGGCAAGACCACGACGCTGCGCATGGTGGCCGGCTTCGAGCAGCCCACCGCCGGCACCATCCGCATCGGCGGCAAGGACGTCACCTACCTGCCGCCCAACCAGCGCAATATCGGCATGGTGTTCCAGGCCTATGCGCTGTTCCCCAACATGACGGTGGCCGATAATATCGGCTTCGGCCTCAAGGTGGCGAAGAAGCCCGCCGCCGAGATCGGCCCGCGGGTCAAGGAGATGCTGGAGCTGATCAAGCTGCCGCACCTCGCCGACCGCTACCCCTACCAGCTCTCCGGCGGCCAGCAGCAGCGCGTGGCGCTCGCCCGCGCCATCGCCAACAAGCCGCAGGTGCTCCTGCTCGACGAGCCGCTCTCGGCGCTGGACGCCAAGATCCGCGTCTCGCTGCGCGAGGAGATCCGCACGCTGCAGAAGGCGCTCGGCATCACCACCATCTTCGTGACGCACGACCAGGAAGAAGCCCTGTCCATGTCCGACCGCATCGTGGTGATGAGCGAGGGGCGGATGGAGCAGGTCGGCGATCCGTTCGACATCTACAACTACCCCAAGACCCGCTTCGTCGCCGGCTTCGTCGGCACGCTGAACACGCTGAAGGCCCGCGTGCTCGACCCGGGCGCCGGCAAGCTCAGCATCGACGGCCAGGAAGCCGTCACCAGCCGGCCGCTCAACGGCAGCCCGGCCGATTCCATCCGCACCGTCGCGCTGCGGCCCGAGGCGGTGGCGCTCGGCGAGCGGGTGAACGGCGGCAACGGCCTCTCCGGCACCATCGAGGAAGTCGGCTTCCTCGGCTCGGTGGTGCGCATCAAGGTGCGGCTCGGCGAGAACGCCATTTCGCTCGACACCTTCAACAGTTCCAGCGTCACCCCGCCCAAGCGCGGCGACACGGTCTCCATCGCCTTCACCCGCGACGACCTGCTGGTGCTGGAAGACAACGACGCGCACTGAGGGCAGGCGCCCGATTTCCCTTGGGATAGTGGGCATGTCGCAGCGCGGGCAGAGCGCCGGCGGCGGAAATCGCCGCTGACCGATTGCCCGGCGCACCGTCTTGACGTTCAATCGTTCTAAAGACGGATGCCGCACATGCCCCTCGCCCTCTCCCGCCGCGACGCCCTTCTGGGCGCCCTCGCCGCTGCCATCGCGAGCACCGGAACCGCCGGGCTCGCCCGCCTCGCCGCGGCCGACGACGGGCTCGGCGTCGACGGCTTCCTCGCGCTCTCCGCGACGCTGACCGGGAAACCCGCCGCCTCCCTCGACAGGGACGTGGCGACGACGCTGCTCGGCGGTTTCATCGCCACCGGACAGGGCGACGCGCTCAAGCGCCTCGCCGCCGATCCGACCTCCGACAAGGCGCTCGGCGATGCCATCGTCGCCGCCTGGTATTCGGGCGTCTATTCGACCGGCAAGGGCGAGGCCGTCGCCACCTTCAACGACGCATTGCTCTGGCAGGCGCTGAGCTTCACCAAGCCGCCCGGCAATTGCGGCGGCGAGACCGGCTACTGGTCGCAGCCGCCCGCCTGACGGTCACAGGAACACGCGCATGGCCGACACCATCACCGCCGATGTCGTCATCGTCGGCTCCGGCATCGCCGGCGCGCTGCTGGCGGCCAAGCTCGCCGCCGCCGGCGTCAAGGTGGCGATCCTGGAAGCGGGCGCCGCGGTCGATCGTACGCAGGCGGTGGAGACCTATTGGAACGCCCTGATCAAGGTGCCGGAATGCCCCTATCCGGCGGTGCCGGAGGCAATGCATCCGGTCTCCGACGACCCGGATTTCTGGTATCGCCAGACCGGCCCGGACAAGTTCCGCAGCACCTATGTGAAGGTCGTCGGCGGCACCACCTGGCATTGGCTCGGCACCTGCCTGCGCTTCGTACCCAACGACTTCCGGCTGAAGAGCCTCTACGGCCACGGCGCCGACTGGCCGCTCGCCTATGACGAGCTCGAGCCGTTCTACGGCCAGGCCGAGAACGAGATCGGCGTCGCCGGCGATTCCGACGCGCCGCTCGGCTCACCGCGCTCGGCCCCCTTCCCCATGCCGGCGATCCCGCCGACCTATCTCGACGGCGCCTTCACGGAGGCGCTGAAGGGCACGCGCTACGACGTCCGCCCCACGCCGCAGGGCCGCAACTCGGTGTTCCACGACGAGCGCGCCGCCTGCTGCGGCAATGCAAGCTGCATCCCGGTCTGCCCGGTGCAGGCGAAATACGACGCGACCGTGCATGTCGACCGTGCCGTCGCCGCCGGCGCGGCTCTCTACGAGAAGACCACGGCGGTCGCGCTGGACCTCGCCCCTGACCGCTCCATCGCCGCCGTGCGCTTCAAGCGCTGGGACGGCAGCGAGGGCACGGCGACGGGCAAGGTCTTCGTCGTCGCCGCCCATGCGATCGAGGGGCCGCGCCTGCTGCTGGCCTCGCGCAGCGAGGCGGCGCCGAACGGCGTCGCCAACAGCTCGGATCAGGTGGGCCGCAACCTGATGGATCACCCGATCCAGCTCTCATGGGCGCTGGCGCCGAAGCCCGTCTATCCCTATCGCGGCCCGCTCTCGACCTCCGGCATCGAGAATCTGCGCGACGGCGGCTTCCGGCGCGAGCGCGGCGCGTTCCGCATCGAGATCGGCAATGACGGCTGGTCCTGGCCGACCGGCGCGCCGATCACCACCGCCGCCGAGTTCGCCAAAATGGGCCTGCGCGGCGAGGCGCTCGATGCGGCGCTGCGCGAGCAGGCCTCGCGCCATATCCGCCTCGCCTCGCTGGTCGAGCAGCTTCCCGATCCCGAGAACCGCGTCACCCTCGATCCGGGCGAGCGCGACATGTATGGCGTGCCGCTGCCGCGCATCGCCTTCCGGCTGGACGACTATGTGAAGACCGCCTTCGCCGCCTCGGTCGAAGCGCATGACGACATCTTCACGCGGCTCGGCGCCAGCGAGGTAAAGCACAGCCCGCAGGCGCAGGGCGCCGGCCATATCATCGGCACGGCGCGGATGGGCGAAGATCCGAAGACTTCCGTCGTCGACCGCGACCTGCGCAGCCACGACCACCGCAATTTGTTCGTGCTCGGCTCGGCCGTGTTCCCGACCTCGGCGACCGCCAACCCGACGCTCACCATCGCCGCGCTGAGCCTGCGGGCGGTGGCGGCGGTGAAGGCGGCGCTCGCCGGCTGACTAGATGCCGGCGTACCATTCATAGCCGCGGTCGGGCCAGAAGCCGCCCTGCCCGCCGCCGAGCCGGGCGAAGCTGTCCACCAGCTCGACGCGCATGATGTATTTCGCCTGCTTGTAGCCGAGCTGGCGCTCCACCCGCAGCCGCAGCGGCGCGCCATGGGCGACGGGCAGGTCGTTGCCGTTCATGCCATAGGCGAGGATGGTCTGCGGGTGGTAGGCATCGACGAAATCGATGCTCTCGTAATAGGCGCCCGAGCCGGGCTCGTATTCGTCGGCGCAGTGGAACACGACATAGCGCGCGGCCGCGGTCGGCTGCGCCTTGGCGAGAATGGCTGCGAGCGGCACGCCGGTCCATTTGCCGATGGCGCTCCAGCCCTCGACGCAGTCGTGCCGGGTGATCTGGGTGCGGGCCGGCATGGCCTTCAGGTCCGCCAGCGAGAGCGAGAGCGGCTGGCTCACCTGCCCGTCCACCTTGAGCTGCCAGTCGGAAAAGCCGGTCTCGATCAGCCTTGCATAGGCCTCGCCCTCCGGCATGGAGGTGCCGTTGGAGCGGAAGACCGGCGACATGTCCGCCTCGGTGAACTCGCGGGCGAGCGCATCGCGGCCCTGTAGCGCGCGCTGGCTCTTCATGGTCAGCCATTCGGCCGATTGCAGCACGTCGGTCACGCTCTGGTTCTGGCTGAGCGCGTCGAGCTGGTCGCAGCCGGCCAGCACGAGGCCGCCGGCCGCGGCGAAGCTCGCGCGCAGCAGGCCGCGGCGGGTGATGAGGCGGGTCATGACCGTTGATCCTCGGGGGTGATGGCGTAGCGCCCGGTGATCATCGAGCGCAGATTGTTGAAGGGCCCGGACAGCACCACCATCGCCAGATGGACGATGACGAAGGCGACGAGCAGTGAGGCGGCGACGAAGTGCAGGGTGCGCGCCGATTGCCGCCCGCCGAACAGGTCGACCAGCCAGGGCAGCGCCGCGTCCATGCCCGGCGACATGGTGAGGCCGGTCGCCACCATCAGCGGCAGCAGCACGAAGATCACCCCGAGATAGGCGAGCTTCTGCAGCGAGTTGTAGCGGCGTGCCGCCTCCCCCTTGGGAAAGCGCAGACGCGCATGGTCGGCGATCTCGTGGCCGAGATGCGAGGGCGTGAGCTCGCGGCCCTCCGGCAGCAGGTCGCGGCGGAAATGGCCGGCGAACAGGCCGTAGAGGAGATAGACGAGGCCGTTGATCACCAGCAGCCAGGCGAAGAAGAAGTGCCAGCGCCGCCCGGTGGCGAGATCGCGATAGCTCGGGAGGGTGAGCCAATCGGGGAACGTCCGCGCCCGCTGCACGCCGTCGACATTGGAGACGCCGAGCACGCCGGTGGTGGTGAAGGCGAGGCCGCCAACGCGGGTGACGCCGCGCATGCCATCGCCGTCCTGCTCCGCCCCGATGGAGAGCACGGACGGGTCGTTGTTGGCGCCGTACTGGCCCCAGTAGAGCGCCGGGTGGGCCATGAAGATCTGCAGGCCCGAGAGCAGCAGGAAAGTGAGGCACAGCACGTTCACCCAGTGCGTGAGCCGCACCGCGAGCGAATGCCGGTGGATCAGGATCTTCCGTGGCGGCGCATCACGCGTGTCCATGGGCTTCTCCCTGGAGCGTCTAGCCCTCCCCCGCCCAATCGGCGGGGGAGGAATGCGGCGGATCAGTTCGGCTGCGCCGACATGGAATCCGGCTTCATCGCATCCGGCTTCTTCGTCGTGCCGGTCTTCATGGCGTCGGGCTTCATCGTATCGGACTTCATGGCATCCGGCTTCATGGTGTCGGTCTTCATCGCGTCGGGCTTCATGGCATCCGGCTTCATCGCGTCCTGGGCGAGAGCGGCGCCGCCGAGCGCGACGAGCCCGAAAGCGAGCATGGAGGCGGTGAGAGTGGTGCGGAACGTGATCATGGCTGGTCCTTCCTGAATGTTGCGCGCCGGAATCGCGGACGCGTCGGGTCGTTGCCGCGATGCCGGCGGCAAAGCGGGGCGTGTGCCGGACGCGAGGGTCCGGCCGTGAGGATGGAGGCGGCTTTCCGCCGGCGAGGAACGGGGGCGCATGGCCACCCGGAGCGGCTCAGTGCCGGCTCGATGGGGGAATACGGAGCGGCACGCCGGCCGGTTACGTCGCTCACGCGCTCGTTACCGGCGAGGTTCTCCCTCGCCTCGCCTCGCAAAGCCGATGTAACCTTTCGGCGCGCACCGCCGTATTAGGATTCACCGACCGAGAAATGAGCCTCGTGGAAGAACAGTTGGGCGGCCTGATGCGGAAGTCGCTGGCGGGCGACGCCGGTGCCTATCGCGTGCTCCTCGGCGAGCTCGGCAGCCTGCTGCACAGATATTTCGCGCGGCGCCTCGGCCGGGATTCGGCGGATGTCGAGGATCTGGTGCAGGACACTCTCATGGCGGTGCATGCCAAGCGCGCGACCTACGACGTCGGCCAGCCCTTCACCGTCTGGATCCACGCCATCGCGCGCTACAAGCTGATCGACCATGCCCGCTACCGGCGCATCCGCGTGACCGTGCCGCTGGAGGAGGACGAAGCCGTCTTCGCCTCGGACGACGTCGAGGCGGCGATGGCCCGTCGCGATCTCGACGCCATGCTGGACACCCTGCCGGCACAGCCGCGCACGCTGATCCGCGAGGTGAAGATCGAAGGGCGCAGCGTCGCCGAGACCGCCGAGAAGACCGGGCTGTCGGAAGCCGCCGTGAAGGTCGGCGTTCACCGCGGGCTGAAGGCGCTCGCGGCCCGTTTTGGAGGAGCCAAGCACCCGTGACCGCGACGCCCGAACTGATCGACGCCCTGGTGGCGGATTTGCGCCCCGTGCCCGCCGGCACGGTGTGGCGGCGCATCGCCATCGGCGTGGGCGTCGGCGGGCTCGTATCGGCGGTGCTCATGGTGCTCTGGCTGGGCCTGCGGGCCGACCTCGCCGACGCGGTATGGACCACGAGCTATTGGGCCAAGTTCATCTACCCGCTGCTGCTCGGCATCGCCGGCGTGCTGGCGGTGGAGCGGCTGGGGCGACCCGGCGGCCGGGCGAAGCGCGCCGCGCGGCTCGCCGTCGCCGCGGTGGTGGCGGTCCTGCTGCTGGCGGTGGCCCAGTTCATGAACAGCCCGCCGGAGATGTACCGGGGCCTGCTGATGGGCTCTTCGGCCATGCTTTGCCCGTTCTACATCGTCTCGCTGGCGACGCCGATCTATCTCGGCCTGCTCTGGGTGCTGCGCGGGCTGGCGCCGACGCGCCTCGCCGTCGCCGGGGCGGGCGCAGGGCTGCTGGCAGGCGGCGTCGGCGCCTGGATCTACGCTTTCCACTGCGGCGAGACCGCCATGCCCTTCCTCGCCACCTGGTACAGCCTCGGCATCGTCGCCTCGGTGGCGCTCGGCGCCCTCGTCGGACGCTACGTGCTGCGCTGGTGATCCGCCGTTGACGCGGCGCGGGCGAGCCGGGACATTCCTTGCCGACGCAGAGCTCGCTCAGGGAGAGGTGAAATGGCGCCGCAGTTTCTCATGGTTCCCGGCGCGCCGACGCCGGTCGCGCCGTTCAGCCACGCGGTGGAGGTCGACGGCTGGGTCTTCGTCACCGGGCAGATGCCGACCTGGCCGGACGACGACGCCCGTCCCCTGCCCGACGGCGCCGAGGCGCAGACGCGGCGGGTGATGGACAACCTCGCTCTGGTGCTGGCCGGGCTCGGGCTCGACCTGTCGCATGCGGTGCAGGCGCGGGTCTATCTCACCGAGTTCAAACGCGACTATCCGGCGATGAACGCCGCCTACGCGTCCTATTTCCCGCCCGACCGGCGGCCGGCGCGCACCTGCGTCGGCGTCACCGGCCTCGCTCGCGACGCGCTGGTGGAAATCGACCTCGTGGCGCGGCGGCCGGGCTGAGCCTCGCCGCCACGCCGTCATTTCAGGACGGTATCAGATTTTCACGTCGCTGCCGGTGGCCGTGCCGGTGCTGGGGGCCGAGGGCGTCGAGCCATCGGCCGCCGCCGGCGGCTTGTCGCGGCGGATGATGATGTCGCCATTGTCCTGCACCTCGGGCATCGAATAGGGCACGAAGCTCTTGATGTAGTCGATGGCCTCGGTCGCCGCGTCGGAAAGCGACTTCTCGATCTTGTCGAACGAGCTCGGCGGCTCGGTGGACTGGCCGCCGGACTGCGCGAGGGCGGCGGGCGCCGCCGCCATCAGCACCGATCCGGCAAGGCTGAGCGCCTTGAGATGTCTGGCGATGTTCATGGCCTTCTCCTCGTCACGGCGGATGGTCCGCCTCAATTGATCTTGAGCACGACACGCTCCGACCGCCGGCGCAGCGCGCCGACAATGAGCAACAACACAAGGAAGATCCAAAAGTTCAGCCGGTTGGCCACCCAGCCGGCATAGAAGAACAGGTAGACCGTCGCATAGGCGCCCCACACGACGATCACCACGTTGCGTATGCCGTGGGCGAAGGCGCGGCGCGACCGGTAGAGCAGCACCGGTCCGTAGAAGACCAGCCCGCCCAGCAGCAGCACCGCGAGGCCGGCGAGGCTCGGCAGCTTGCCGGAGAACGGCCGGACGAAGATCGCCGAGAGATCATAGGCGAGCGGGTTGGCGGGCCCGGCGAGGAACTGGCCGAAGCTCATGTCCCATGGGCCGCCCTTGCGGAAGATCTCGCCGGGGTCGAGCAGGCCCCAATGGACGTTGGAGGTCAGCACGACGACGCCGGCGAATATGCCGATGGCGAGCGAGAGCATCTCGATATAGGGCGTGGCCGGCAGCTGGCAGTCCTGCACGGCATTGACGGCGCGGCACGAGGCAGCGAGCAGCGCGAACGGAAAGATCGCCAGCGCCGCCGCCTGGGCCGCCAGTCCGATCGCCATGAGCGCGAGTTCGCTTCCCATCACCTCTTCGCCGTCTTCGTTCCGGCATGCGAGACGCCGGTATGCCCTTGCCGCATGATCCTACCGGCCGATATCGACGCTGCGGTGACGCCGCGTCACAGCCGGCAATCCTCAGGCGCCCCCCGCCCCGGCGTGTCGCAATTGCCGGGCATCGACTGCGCGGGGACCCGGGGATCGAAGGAGCGGTCGACGATGTCGCTCGCCTTCAGCACCATCCAGATCACCACCAGGAAGGCGATGACCCCGGCGAGGCCGAGCACGACGAAGCGCGCCCGATACAGAATCAGCACCACGGCGATGGCCAGCGGGAGCAGGACGAAGCCGATAACGAACAGCGTCTCAAGCATGCCACCGAGGCCCCAATCCGCGACGCCCGCCGCTGCGTCCGATCACGTCCTCCTTAGAACGCCGGTCGGCGGAAAGGAAGCCCGCCGAGCGGCCTCACTGCACCGTCGCGGTCGTGCCGTTCTTCACGCCGAGCGCCTTCTCCTTTTCGAGATAAGCCTGCGACACCGGGTTGAGCTTCAGCGCCTTCTCGATGTGCTCCTGCGCCTTCCCGGGCTGGCCGGTGCGCTCATAGAGGTCGGCGAGCTTGGCCTGCAGCTTGTCGTCGTGCGGGTCGATCTGCACCGCCGCCTCATACTGGATGACGGCGTCGTCGAGCAGGCCGCGCTCGATCAACATGTCGCCCCAGGCGGTGCGGCTGACCAGGTAGTTCGGATTCTCCTTCACCGCACGGGCGAAGTAGACGTCGGCGCGGTCATAATCCTTCCGGCCGGCATGGATGATGGCGAGATTGATCAGCGGATAGAGGAACTCGGGCTGCTGGCGCAGCGCCGCGTTGAGCTGCTCGATCGCCTTGTCGTATTCCTGCTGGCGCTGCTCGGGGGTGAGCGTCTTGTCGCGCTCGGCCCTGAGCATGCTCATGCGCCCTAGCAGGCCGTAGGCGAGGAAGTGCTGCTCCGGCGGCTGGGTCTCGAGGAACTTCTTGATCGTCTCGTTGGTCTTGGGGAAGTCGAACTGCCCCGCCGCCAGCTCGGTGCGGCGGTGATACAGGGCGATGACATAAGGGTTGATGTATTCGAGGATCTGGACGCCGCCCTCATGCAGCAGGCCGTCGAGGTCGTCGGACTTGCCGCGCACGACGATCAGCTTGACGGGCTCGTCTTCCTTCTTGGTGTAGATGCGGATGATCAGCTGGGTCTCGCTGCCGACCTCGGTGATCTCGCCATTGATGTAGTACTTGATGAGACCGAGCACGTTGCGCGTGCCGTTGATCAGCAGGCCGACCTCGAAATAATCCTCGAAGGCGCTGATGCCCTTCTCGACGCCGCCTTCGTCGATGTTGATCGCCTGCAACTCGGAAGCGGCGGCGACGCTGAGCTCGCGCAGTTCGTCGGTCAGGATGCGGGTGGCGACGGTCGAGGTATAGCCGGTCCATTCGCGGACCTGCGGAACATAGACCTTCTCGATGACGATATCTTCGCCGACGAACAACGCCGCGACGAAGACCATCGCCGCGGCCACGGCCGGCAAAGTGAAGACGCCGAAATCCAACATTCAAGCCCCCGACCTACAGTTCCCGCCAACTGGCGCCGCGCCCGACGCCGTGTCCTCTACACCCCATCGGCAACTACCGGCACTTCTTCGCAAATGCCGAAGCGGCCGAGCAGATCCCGATATTCCTCCACCGCGATCAACGACAGCCCGGCCGCGCGGAAGCGCTCGAATTCTGCCGGCGTCGGATAACTGTTCGACTTTACCTTGGAACTCCCTTGCGGAACAGCCGCCACGCGGCCCCCGCCGAGCAAGTTTTCGACCAGGTCGTTAATCAGCCGGTTGCCCAGCAAATGGCTGTCGAGATTGTGCGCGAAGGCGGAGCGGCCGGGCATCAGCGGCACCCGTCCCTCGGCGACCAGCGGTCCGCTGTCGATGCCGGCGTCGACGAGATGCACCGAGCAGCCGAGCTCGGCCTCGCCGGCCAGCATCGAGAAGAAATGCGGGTAGAGCCCGGCATAGCCCGGCAGGCTGCCCGGATGCACGTTGACGATGCCGTGGCGCGGCACGCCGAACAGCCCCGGCGGGATGAGGAAGCTGAACCGCGCGGAGACGACGAGGTCGGGCGCGAACCCGGCGACGGCGTCAGTGAGGGCCGGGTCGTCCACCCCATGCGCCACCGACAGCGTGAAGCCATGATGCGCCGCCAGCTGCGCCGGCGTCATGAGCGCGCCCGGCCGGGCGTCCGGCCCCGCCGCGTCGAGACGCGGGAAGAGCGTGCCGAACGGCAGGTCGCGCTCGAAATACTTCATCTGCCTCAACTCGGGCACGGCGAGCTCGACGGCGCGCGTGCGCTCGGCCAGCACGACGCGCAGCCGGCAACCGGGCAGCGCGGCGAGGCGGGCGACGAGGTCGTTCAGGAACACCGTCGCGGTCAGGTCGCGCTTGCTGAGGATGAGGATATTCACGGCTTCGCCCCGCTTGCCGTCTTGTCCGTCTTGATCACCTCGATGGCGTTCATCAGCAGCAGCGGCGGGTAGAGCTCCAGCTTGCGCGCCACCTGCATGTTGACGATCAGCGAGAAGCGGCTGAGCGCCTCCACCGGGATGTCCTCGGGCTTGCGCCCCTCGACCAGGATCTGCTCGGCCCGCGTGCCGGTGAGCTGGCCGACCGTGTAGTAGCGGCTGACCAGCCCGAGCAGCGCGTCGGATTCCACCACCGGCACCTCGCCCGCCGCCGCCACCGGGACGCCGTGCTCCACCGCCGCGCGGGTGAAGACGTCGCGATTGTTCAGGATGAAGGAGGAGGAGCCGATATAGATGAGGTCGACCTTCTCGGCGGCGAGCGCGGCGACGACCTCCGGCAGGCTGGCGGCGACCGGCTTGCCGGCGTCGTCGCGCGGCACCGGCTTCGCCACCACCTCGAAATCCATCTTCTGCCCCAGCGCCCGCACCTTCTCGACCGAGGCGACCGCATTCACCTCGTCCTCGTTATAGGCGATGCCGATGCGGCGGACCGGGAGGTAGGAGCGGATGGCCCGGATCTGCGTCTCCTCCGGCACGATCACCAGCGTGCCGGTGACGTTGCGCCCGGGCTTCTCCAGATCGGCCACCACCCGCGCCGCCACGGGATCTGTGACGATCATGAACAATGTCGGGATGTCGGTGAGATGACGCGCCGGGTCGACCTTGTCGTATTCCCCGACCATGCCGAGCGTCGCCGTGGTTCCCCAGGTGACGACGAGGTCGACCTTCAGCGCGCGCGCCTCGGCGACGAGATCGGGAAACTTCAGGTTCAGCGTGCCGGCCTGCCGGATGAAGTACTGCACCGGCACGCGGCGCGCGGCGAGATAGTCCTGGAAGCCGCGGCAGGCGTCCTCGCAGCCGCGCCACAGCACCATCATCACCTTGAAGGGCGGCCGGCTCGCCGGCTCTGCCGCGGAGGCGGCCGGCGCCAGCACCGCCAGCAGCATCAGCGCCAGCGCGAGGCAGACGGCAAGGGAGCTGGTGCGAGGCGCGCTCATGCCGGCGCCCCGATCTTCGCCGCGCGGGGCCGGGCGATGAGGAGGACCGGGGCGGTGAGCGCGATCAGCGCGCCGATCAGCATCAGCGCCCCCGTATAGCCGAAGCGATAGGCGAAGGCCGCCACCATCAGCGGCCCGACCACGCTGCCGATGCGCTCCAGCATGCGCATCACGCCGAGCACCGTGGTCTGCCCGACCTTCTCGATTTCGGCGGCGCAGATCTCCGGCACCAGCGCGATCTGCGGCGAGATCGAGATGGCGTGCGCCACCGCCACCGCCAGCACCGCCGCGGCGACGCCGTAGATGTCGGAGCGCAGCCACAGGACGAACATGGCGAGCCCCGACAGCAGCGTGCCGGCGAAGACCAACGACAGGCCGTGGCCGCGCTGGTCGGCAAGGCGGCTGACCCATGGGCCGAGCATCACGATGACCAGCGAATAGAGGATCATCACCCGCGCCGTCTCGGCCTCGGAGACATGCTGGCCGGCGAGGTAGAGCGGCACGGCGTAGAACAGAAAGCCGGTCAGCACGATCTTGTTGGGGATCGCGGCGAACAGCACCAGCGCGAGGAAGCGCGGATTGCGCAGCGCGATGCGCAGGTCGCCGAGACGGAAGCGGCGCCCCTCCTCCTCGCCCTGCGTGCGTCCCATCAGGCGCAGCGCCAGCAGCCCCGCCACCAGCGCCAGCGCGGCGGCGCAGACGAACACCACCCGGTAGCCGGCCCGATCCGCGAGGATGCCGCCGATGGCGGTGCCGCAGATGCTGGCCGACATCAGCACGGTGACGAAGACCGAGATGCCCTGCGTGCGCTCGCCCCGGCTCGTCACCTGCACGATGAAGCCCTGGGCGGCGATGGTGCACATGCCGTAGCCGATGGCGCCCGCCGCACGGGCGGCGATCAGCTCCAGCACGCTGCGCGCGGCGGCGGCACCGACGAAGCCGATGATGGCGACGAGCAGCCCGGCGATGAAGATGCGGCGCGGCCCGTAGCGGTCCGACCAGGAGCCGGCAATCGGCGTCGCCAGCGCCAGCGTCGCCATGTAGATCGAGATCGGCAGGCTGATCAGCAGCTGCGGCGACAGCCAGGACACATTGGCTTCGAGCGAGGCGATGTAGAGCGGCAGGAAGGATTTCTGCAGCTCCTCCGCCATGACGAAGACGAAGAGCGGCAGCCGCACATCGGTGATCGAGGCGCGGATGCCGAAGCTGTCGATCGGCCCGTCGGTGAGGCCGAAGCGCTCGCCGATGGCGGCGACGCGGGCCCGCAGCGCGCCCCGGCCCTCGCTGCGCTCGACGAGGCGGCGATAGCGCTCGTTGAGCCCCTGCACCAGCGCATTGAAGTGGCGCACCACCCGGCCGATGCCGTCATTGGCGCGATAGGCGATGCGCCGGTGCAGATTGCCCTTGCCGCCCGCCTCGACCGCGTCGATGAGCTGGTTGAGCGGGCGCACGGTGCGCCCGGTGAGCAGCACCACGGCCATCTCGAAGGCAAGGAACAGCGCCACCAGAAGGACGATGAACACGTCCTGCGCCAGTTCCTCGAACTGGCGGTCGATGAAGCCTGCGTCGAGCACCATCGCCACCACGGCGGCGGTGTTGCCGTCCGGCCCTTCCGCGCGGCTGAGCACGATCTGGCCGGCATCGTCCCATACGATCTCGCGGTCGATGCTGCCGAGCGCGAAGATGCTCACCGGCTGCTTCAGCCTCTGCGCCAGCGCCGGCGCGTCTTCCACATTGTCCACACCGGCGGCGAACACCAGCCTGCCGTCGCGGTCCAGCACCGCCGCGTCGGCGATCTCGGCATGGGTGGTCAGGATCTGGTCGAGATAGGCCGGCACGCCGACCACCTTGTCGAGCGGAATGCCGTAGCCGAGCGCCCGCTCCACATCGAGCGTGGCGAGCTCGGCGACGGTATCGGCCTTCTGGGTGATCTCCGGCGACAGCACCGCCTCGAACAGCCGGTGCGTGCGCAGCGAGAGCAGGGTCGCCGCGGCAATGACGAGGGCGAGCGTGATCAAGAGGATGCGCGTGCGGATCCGCGCGACGTCGTCCGCCGCCACCGCCTCGCTCACGGCACGCCTCCTGCCGCCACGCCGGGAGCGGAGGTGGGTTCGGCCTCCTTCGCCCTGGAATGTTCGGCGGCGGCGAGGTCCCGCTCGGCTTCGGCGAGCGCGGCTTCCGCCTGCGTCGTCGCTTCGCGGAAGGCGACGATCGGCGCGCGCAGCGGCTCGGGCAACCGGGCGTCGACTGGCCTCTCGCTCGACGGGTCGAGCGCGTCGGCGAGGCCCCGCAGCGTGCGCCGCATGCCGCGCGTCGCCAGCAGCGCGAGGATGATGGCGAGCAGGGCGAAGGCGCCGAACACGGCGAGCGCGGTCAGCATCAGCCGCTCGCGCATCAGCGCCATCTTGGCCTGCGCGTCGGCGGTCGAATAGACGATGGCGATGCCGCCGAGCCCCTTGAGGAAGCTGGAATCCAGCCGGATGCCGGCGACGGCGGGATCGTCGCCATCGACGTGCCAGGTCGCCTGGGGGGCATGGGCCTGGGCGGCGAGCCAAGCCGGAGGCGTCGGCTTGCCGACATGGTCGGACAGCGTCGAATAGAGGATGCGCCCGCTCGCCGTTTCGAACAGCGAGATGCTCTCGATATAGGGATAGCGGGCCTTGGCCTGCTCCAAGATGCCGGGCGCCGCCTCCAGGCCCTTCAGCTCCAGGCCGAGATTGAGGAGCACCTCGATGGAGTCGCGGGTCCACGCGGTCACCAGCGCGACGCGGCGGTCGGACAGCTCGGTATAGGTGGTGAGGAACTTGGAGTAGTTGAGCAGCGTCGCCAGCGCGAGCACGAAGGCGAGCGAGACCAGCAGCGCCACGGTGACATAGGTCGTTGCATGCAGGGACGCGCGCAGGGAGCGTAGGAGCTGCCCCGGGGTTCTCGCGCGGGTTGGCACGCTGCTCGGCACGTCTGCCCCGTAGTGGACGCCGCCCCGCGACCGCCTATACTGGGGCGCGGGTGGATATTGCGAGATTCAATGAATAGCCGAACTTTAGGGAAATGCCAGCGAGCACCGAGGCTTCGTGCCGATTCTGTCGACCGTTTGAGCCGGGCGGGAGGCGCCTGACGCCATGCATGAGTTCGGCATCGTCGATTTCGTGCTGCGCCTGTTCTCCGGGCTGGCGCTGGTGCTCGGCACCTATAATCCCTATGCCATGTCCTATTACCACTGGGTGACGGATCATCCCGGCAACGTGTCGGCGAAGATCCTCATCGGCGTGCTGCTGCTCACCCTGCATGTCGTAGCGATCCTCTCCAGCATGCGCTCGCTCGGCCTCATCGGCATCGGGCTGCTCACCGCCACCTTCGCCTCGGCGGCCTGGGTGCTGATCGAGAACCAGCTGCTCTATGTCGAGGACCCGCGGGTGTTCGTGCTCATCCTGCTGGTGATCCTCGGCGGCCTGTACGGCTCCGGCCTGTCCTGGTCGCATCTGCGCAACCGCATCGCCGGCCAGGTCGATTCCACCGACGTGACCTTCAACTCGCCGGTGTGAGATGGCGCGGCTCGACATCAACCCGCCGGTCGACTTCTTCCGGCTGTTCGCGCGGCGGGGGCTGCTGGCGGCGACCGCCGTGTTCGGCACCTACAATCCGAGCGGCTATTCCTATTATCACTGGGTGACGCAGGGCGAGAGCTTCACCACCGTGCAGTTCTTCGCCGGCGTCGTGCTGTTCACCTGCCTGGTGGCGCTGGCCCGCATGGCGTTCCTGAGCCTCGGTTATTTCGGCGTCATCGCGCTGTCGGTGCTGGTGATCATGTCGCTCATCGGCGGCGTCGGATTAGGCTTCTTCGTGTTCGACGACATCCACATCACCATCTATTTCCTGCTGTTCTGGATCTCGCTCATCCTCGGCACTGGCACCGGCTGGTCGTTCCTGCAGAAGCGCATCGCCGGCGAGCGCGACATACTGCGCACGCCGCCATAATCGGCGTTCAGCTTATTGAATCCAGAGCACTTTCTTATCGTTCGGATGTTTCCGTCCGAACGGAAAGCGCTCTAGTGCCCTGCCTGGACGAAGAGCGGCGGCGTCCCTTCGGGATGGTCTTCCGGCTCGTCGATCTCGATCGTCACATGGCCGATGCCGAAGCGCTCGTCGAGCCGGGCGCGCACGGCCGCCTTCACGACGCCTGCGCGTGCACCCTCCTTAAGCTCAAGGTGCAGCGAGGCCATCAGCCGCTCGCCGGTGAGCCCCCAGACATGGATGTGGTGCACCCCGGCGACGCCGTCGACGGTGGCGATCTCCTGCGCCACCACCGCGCCCTCGAGCCCTTCCGGCGTGCCTTCCATCAGGATGTTGAAGGCGCTGGCGATGATGGACCAGGCGCTGCGCAGGATCAGCAGGCTGACGAAGACCGAGAGGATGGGGTCGATCGGCATCCACCCGGTGGCGAGGATGATCAGCGCCGCCGCGATCGCCGCCACCGAGCCGAGCAGATCACCCATCACATGCACGATGGCGCTGCGCATGTTCACGTTGCGGCTCTCGCCGGCGCGCAGCACGAGGAAGCCGCCGATATTCACCAGGAGGCCGATGAACGCGACGACCAGCATCGGCCCGCCCAGCACCTCGACCGGCTCGGCGAAGCGCTCGATCGCCTCGTAGCAGACCCAGATCGCGATGAGGAACAACGTCGCGCCGTTCAGCAGCGCGGCCAGGATCTGGAAGCGGTGATAGCCGAAGGTGCGGCGCTCGTCGCTCGGCCGCCGGCTCAGCTTGAACGCCATCCAGGACAGGAACAGCGCCACCGTGTCGGAGAGCATGTGGCCGGCATCGGCGATCAGCGCCAGCGAGCCGGACAGATAGCCGCCGGTGGCCTGCGCCACCATGTAGGCGGCGGTGAAGATCATCACCCAGAAGACACGGCGCTGGCTGTCGTCGGTCACGGCCATGGCGTGGTCATGGCCGTCGCCGCCCCCTCGCCCGGAGCCGTGCGCTCCCGGCGGATGATCATGCGGGGCGTGATCGTGCGGCGGATGATCGTCGGTGGCGGCGGTCATCGGGCAATCCCGTCAGGACATGGACGATGGCGACGGCCTCGTGCCGTGCCCGGAGGGGCGAAGCACAGGCCGAAGGAGACAACGGACCGAAGCGGAAGCCCGGCGCGGTCGCCGGGCGAACCGTCTGGACGAGGATGGCCCGGCGCCGCGCGCCGGGACCGCCGCCACGATCAGTTGACGCGGATGACGCTGCCGAGCGGGCTGGGCTTGAGATTGGCCGCCGGGATCGAGTCGGCGCAGAGCTGCTCGCGGAAGCCCATATAATTGGCCCGCACGTCCTCATAGCTCGGCGCGGCAGTGGCGGGAGCGGCAGGCGCCGGCTTCGCCCCGCCCGCGGGCGGCGTCACCACCACCGAGGTCTGGGCCGGCGGCACCGGCATGTCGGCAGCGGCGGCCGCGACGCGATCGGCGACCACATAGGCGACCGTGCCGTCGTCCCAGACCGAATAGGTCAGGCCGTAGGTCACGAGGGTGCCGGCGATCTCGCGGGTATTGCTCGGGCCGACGAAAGGCAGCACCAGATAGGGACCGGCCGGCACGCCATAGCTGCACATGGCGTTGCCGAGATCATCGGCCCGCGACACCCAGCCCATGCGGGTGGCGACGTCGAAGATGCCGCCGATGCCGGCGACGGAGTTGATCGCGAAGCGGCCGACCGAAGTGCCGGTATTGCTGAAGTCGCCCTGCACCGCGCTGGAGATGGCGGTCAGCGGCTCGCGCAGATTGGTGAACACGTTGTCGACGCCGGTCTGCACGCTGGCGGGGACGGTGCTGCGGTAGGCGTTGATGATCGGGCCGGCCACCACGCCGACGAAGGCGGTGTTGAAGGTGTAGATGCCGCGGTTCAGCTGCTCCAGCGGATCCCAGACTGCCGTGGTCGCCACCTGCGCCGACGCCGGCACGGCGGCGGCCATCAGAAACGCCCCTGCCAGCGCCAGAGGCAGAGAAGTCTTGGATACCCGCGTCATCTAGCTTCTCCATTCAGGTTGGGCCGCGCGGTTGCGCGGCTGCGAGGGGTGACGGGCTGCCGCGTCACGGCAGCACGGCATAGGCGAGAACCACGGCTCCGGCGGCGGCGATCCCGGTGGGCAGGGAGCCGGTCGCGGCAAAGCCGATCGTGAATGCGGTGCCCAGCAGCGCGGTTCCATAAAGGACCTGCTGCACGGGAAGTTCGAAGCCGTAGGGACCCTCCTCGGCCGGCGCCGAGTGAGCCGCCTGCTCGTCGGCGGTCGGCAGGCGCGCGGGCTGGCCGAAGGAGACCGCCGGCGAGAGCGCGGCCGTCCGGCCGAGCGGGTCGGCGCGCGAAACCGTGGGGGCGATCGAGGTGGCAACGAGTGTCACCGCAAGCGCGGCGACGGTCAGGAACCCGGCCGATCTCGCCACCCTCTCCCCCTATCGGATCTGGTTGAGCAGGCTGGCGCCTTCGGTGACGACGCGCGCGCCGTCCGAAAGCCCGGACTCGACCACCATCTGGTTGCCGGCGATGCGCGTGGCGCGCACCTGGCGCGGCATGAAGGTCTCCGCGCCGGTGCGCTCCCAGACGATGGAGCGCCCATCGGCGTCGCGGATTACGCTGGACGAGGGAACCTGGATGCCGGCGATGGTGCGGTTCTGCTGCACGATCACAGTGACCGGGGTGCCGACGGTGACGCCCTCGTGCGAGCCCACCACGCGGAAGCGCAGCGGCACCGCCTGGTTGCTCAGCGTCATGCCGCCGCCGATGAAGTCGAGCGCCAGGGAGCGCCCGGTGCGCGACGTCGCGGTGGCCGAGCGGATATTCTCGACGATGGCGGGATCATAGGCCGCCGCCTCGACCCAGAGCGCATCCGCATCGACGATCTCGAACACGACCTGTCCTTGGGCCACCGTGCCGCCGACGACGGCGGCGACGTTGGAGATCACCCCGTCGCCGGTAGCGCGCAGCGCCTCGCGCCGGCCGAGCGCGTTCTGCAGCGACACCATCTCGCGGCGATAGCCGTCGATCTGCACCTTCATCGCTTCGATCTTGTTGGTGCGGTAGCGCACGAACAGCACGTCGCCGAGCCGCTCCATCTGCTTCTCGGAAAGCGAGATCTGGTTGGAGAGCTGCTGGATGCGCGCCTCGATCTGCGCCCGCTCCGACACGGCGACGGTAGGCTGCAGATAGGCGAGGAGATCGCCGCGCTTAACGCGCATGCCGAGATAGGGGAAGGACCCCGCATTCGCCTCGATGATTCCGGGAAGCGGGGCGTTCACCGTCGTGCCGGCCGACGGGTCGGTGATGACGTGGCCGGGGATCTCGTAGGCCATAGCGACGTCGCCGGCCCGGCCGGTCTGCCAGCGCAGCGAGAACACGCGCTGCGTCGACATGGGCAGGAAGGCCGTGCCGTCCGGCCGGCGGTGCGGTGTGTCGCGCAGAAGATCGAGCGCCGCGCGCGGCTGCTGCTGCGGCGCGATCACCGGCGGGGCCTCCTGGGCCTGCGCGACCTTCTCGTCCTTGACGGCCTGGCCTGCGTCGACGGCCGCGACCGCGACGGCCCCCCCGGCGGCTGCCCGCCCCGGCGCCCCCGCCGGCACGCTGTCGGACAGCGAGGCGACGCGGTAGGTGCCGCCGGCCGGGCGGCCATCGGCGAAGGCCGACGAACCTTCGGTCCGGCTCATCAGAACCGGCAGGACCGGGCTCGACGTCGCGGCCGGCCGGTTGGCCGCCTGCGGCAGCACGCTCGCCGCACGCGTCTCCGGCGCGCCCGCGGGCTTGCCGCTGGTATCCTTGGCCGGCGGATTGATGCCGAAGTCCTGGCTTTCGGTATTCGCCATGTAGTTGGCGATATATTCCGCACTGACCTCGCTGACGACGGTCGCCGCGGCGAGCGTCGCCGCAAAAACCAGGCTGGTCACAAAGTAATAGAGCATGATCGTCCTGCGGCGCGCGACGTCTGGCGCCTAAGGGCGCCGCCTTTTTTCGAATGGCCGGACTGTAGCACGTTCATACCGCGACGCGAAGGGAATCGCAGGCCTTCCGGCACTGATGACGCAAGGTTTTTGCGCGAACCTTTGCGTCATCCGTGCGACGCCGGCGGAGCGGGCGCAAAGGGCACATCCGGCCATATAATGAGCCGTTCAGCGCGTCATCATGGCCGGGAGCGCCGATAGGACTTGATAAGGAGCCGGCGGCGAATATTGTCGGGTCTTCTTCTGTCGGGCGGAAATTCAATGAAACGGCTCTATTCGAACCGGGTTGCGGCCCGGCTGGCTGGCGGCGTCCTTTGCCTTGGCCTTGCCGGCACCGCGCCTGCGGCGGCGCAGACCATCGCCAGCGACATGGACTTCCGCGGCATGAGCACGCTGCGCGTCGCCGCCAGCCCGATGACGGTGGAATCCCTCGATTGCGGCATCGAATCGGCCAGCCTCGTGCGCGAATTGCAGAGGCAGTTCGAAGCGGAAGGGCTCAAGCCGGCGGCTTCCGACGGGGCGCTCGGCATCGTCACCGTGCTGTCGACCCGCGACGGCGACCGAAACCTGTGCAATTCCACGCTGATGCTGGGCGCCTACAAGAAGGCGTCGTTCTTCGACAAGGATGTCGGCTGGATCCGCAGCGGCTATGTGGTGGTCTGGCAGAGCGCGGTGCTGGTGACCTCGCCGTCCGAAGGACATGCGGTCGAAGTGCGCGACGCCCTCTCCCGCCTGGGCGATGCGCTACTGGGCGACTGGCGCACCGCCAATCGTCCGCCGGCTGCGGCCGCAGCCGCCGCGCCGATCCAGTAGCCGGCTGCCGTCGGACGGTCCGCGGCAAAGCATTCACAGAAGAAGAAGGCCGGCCATCCCAGGGGTAGCCGCCGTCATTTCGGCGGCCGATCGATGCGGCTCAGTTGCCGTAGACCCAATAGCCGACATAGCCGCCGATCACCGCGCCGACGGCGGAGACCGCGACCTGGCTGGCCATCATCGCATAGCCCGCGCCCGCTTCCATCGCCACGACGCCGGTGCCGCCCGCGGCTGCGGCGGCCGGGGTCGCCAGGCCGGCGGTCAGCATGTTGGCGAGCATGATGCCGCCGACGGCGCCGACGGTAATGGCGGCGATCTGGTAGGGATCGGTCGCGTCAGGGTCGGTCGGCGTCGGTACGGAAGCGGAGAGCGAGGTGCTCGGCGCGGCCTCGGAACCCGGCGGCGCGACGGAGGCCGGCGGAGCATTCTGGGCAGCGGCCGGCAGCACGCTCGCGGCCCCGAAGGCGAGGAGCGTCAAGGCAAGGATCAGACTGCGCATGGACTTCTACCCCCTGGCTGTGCCGCGATCCACAATGCGCGGCGTAGGCACGTCTTCGAGCACGGAACGCCGGTCACGGGTTCCCGAATGCGGCCGCCAGCAGGGCTACACGCTTCGGAACGGCAGCGCGAAAGAAGAAGCCGGCTTCTTTTCCTTGCCAATCTTATCATACCAGCCGCGCGACATCACCATCGTCCGCTTCGGCCGGAACTTATTCTGTTCCATCACCTGCTTGACGTAGCGGCGCGACTCCTCCTCGGTCAGCACGCCGCCTGCCAGCTCGTTGTAGAGCTCCGAGGCCTCGCGGAATTTCTTCTTGGCGATCTTCTTGCGCTTGCCGCCATAGCGCGAAAGGATCGGCAGAATGCGGCTGTCCACCTCGCGCTCGAGATGCAGGCGCTGCTGCTGCGCGACATAGAGCACGATGCCGCGCGCATCCTGCGGATCGAGCCCGAACTGGGAGATGCCCTGCTCGAGCAGCCGGCGCTCCTCGGCCTTGGAGAGGAACGGGCGGTCCATGGCCGCCAGCTCCACATAGCCCATGAACCGATCACCCGCAGTGTCCTTAGGCATTGCCCGCCCCGAATTCGATGAACGGCGCCCGCGGCGCCGTCCCAGCCCCATCATCGCACCGCCGGGCGACGCCGGCGTGAACGATCGTTTCCAGCCTCATCGCCAGAACTGCAATATCGCGAAAAAGGCGTGAGAAAGCAGTGTCAAAGATACCCCGATCACGATCGCCTTGGCGATAGCATTGTTGATCGATACCACCGACAATTTCGGGCGCAGGCCGATGAGGATCGCCGCGCCGCTGCCGAGCAGCGAACTCAGCGCGATCTTGGCCCCGACCCATCCGAGCTGCGCGTAGAGTGCCGGGCCGGCTTCGATGAGCCGGCGGAAGTAATTCTCCTGCCAGAACTCCACCGGCTGGTCCGGAAAGAACACCTGCCAGGTCTGCAGCGCCGCCCAGGAAGCGGTCGCCAGCGCCGCCACGGTCAGCAGCGACAGCGACAGCGTGTTGGCGACGAAGATCGACACCACGAGGTAGCGCAGTCCCGGAATGGCGAGGTTGCGCATCGCCGGCAGCTGCGCCGACAAGGTGCGGTTGCCCAGATCCGCGCAGATCACCGCGCTGTTGCGCGCCACCACCAGGATGGAGGCGATGAGCGGCACCGATATGGTGGTCTGCACGAAGCCGATGCCGGCCAGCGTCTCGTCGTGCAGGATCGACTTCAAGTAACCGCCGAAGGAATGGTAGTTGAAGCCGAACCACATCGACACGAAGCCGAGGATGGCGCCGCCGAGCCCGAGATAGGCCAGCATGAAGGGCGAGGCGCACAGCACCCAGAAATACTCGGCGAAATAGCGCGCGAACCAGCGCAGCGGATGACCGCCGCGCATGCTGCGGCGCCAGGCGGACGCCTCCGGCGCCGGCGTGCCACTCTCCGCCGCCGACAGCGCCAGTTCGCCCTCGATGTCCAGCCCCTTCATGGCGCGCTCGATCGCGCCCATGTCGGGCGCGACCGGGCGCACGGTGCGGCTGCGCGTATCGAGCAGCAGCACCTTGTCGGCAAGCGGCAGCAGGTCGTCGACATGGTGGGCGGCGATCAGCACCGGCGTGCCGCGCTCGGTGCAGATGTCCTTGATGATGCCGGCGAGCCGGCGCGAGGAGATGATGTCGAGCCCGGAATTGGGCTCGTCGAGGATGAGGATCGGGTGGCCGGCGATCAGCGTGCGGGCGATGGCGATGCGCTGCTTCTGCCCGCCGCTGCAGGAGGCGATCGGCTGCTCCGGCCTTATGTCGGCGAGCAGCGACATGATCGGGCCGGCGTCGTAGTGATGAGCCGACTTCGGCGCATGGTCGGCGGCGATCTTCACGTTCTCGCCGGCGCTGAGATCGTCGAACAGCGCATTGCCCTGGAAGACGAGGCCGCACATGTCGCTGCGGCTGGTCGAGAGGTCGACCGCCCGCTCGCCATAGCTGAGCGTGCCCTCGATCTGCCACTCGCCGTCGCGCTCGTCGACCAGCCCGCACAGCGTGTTGATGATGCTGGTCTTGCCGCTGCCACTCGGGCCGATGATCAGCACCAATTCGCGCGCGCCGACCTCGAAATGCGCGCGGCGCACCAGATCGACCCCGTGCGGGGTGGTGATGGTCAGGTCGCGCACGGAAAGGACGAGGCCGCTCACGATCCGGCTCCCTGGCCCGGCGCCACCCGCTCGAGCGTCACCGCCGCGTCGCCTTCCATGCCCTGCAACCGCTTCAGGTCCTCCGGCGTCACCAGCATGATCAGCGGCGTGCGCGAGGCCATGGCGAAGGCCTTGAAGACGTGCGCCGCCAGCGGGTTGAGCGTGCTCTCCGAGCCGAGCCCGCCGAGGTGCTGCGGCAGGGCGCCGGCAAGCATGGTGACCGAATCGAGGAAGGGCCGCAGCATCGCGCGCAGCCGCACGTCCCAGAACATCTGCGTCACCACCGCGGGCACGCGCCGGTCGCGCAGCAGCGCGTCGATGGAGCCGATGACGATGCGCTCGGTGAGCTGGCGCGCCTCCCGCGTCTCCAGCTGGGCGCGGCCGAAATTGACCAGCACCTGCTGCAGGCGCGGATCGGCGAGGGTCTCGGTCATGGCGCGGATCGCCGGCTCATAGTCGAGCCCGTAGCCGAAGGGCACGCCGATGGCGGTCGCCCAGTTGGCGCGAACCATCTGCCAGAAGGCGCCCGCGAGCCGGCTCACCAATATTTCCTGCACCTCGCCGCGCAGCGCCCGGCGCATGGCCGGCTCGGCATTGGCGAGCAGCCCCTGCAGCGCGGCCTGGGTGCGGGGATCGCGCCAGGCGCTCGATATCGCGTCGGTCAGCATCGCCCGCAGCGCGGGGCGATATTCGTTGGTGAACACGTCGGAGGTGATGACGCGCTCGATCGCCTGCGCCGCCATGTCCTGCACCAGGTTGATGCGGTGGCGCATCTCGGCCTGCGAGCTCTCCGTCGCCGCTCCCCACAGCACGCTGATGCTGGCATCGGCGAGGAGCGCCTCATTGGCGTCGGCATATTCCCTGGCGGTGCTGGGGAATAGGTCGACACGGATGCGGCCGTCCTTGCCGATCGCCGCAGTGCCGTGCCGCACCACGCTGTGGTCCGGCCGCATGACGAAGACGGGAATCGTGCCGGCAAAGGTGATGGCCTGCGGCGTCGGCTCGCGGAAGAACAGCACGCGCGCATCGCTCGGGGCATGCGGCAGCACCCGCCAGGCGGCGCCGACGAAAGCGGCGATGATGGCGAGCGACACCAGGACGCCGCCGGCATATTGCAGGCCCGGGCTGAAGGTCGGCCAGCGCCTTGGCAGGAACCGGCGGAACGACAGCCGCGGCATCGACAGTCCCGCGATCATCGCGCCGCCCCCGTCCTGCGCGTTGCGCGGCGCGGCGAAGCTTCTAGAATTGCCGGCAGGCCAGAGAGGAGACGCCGTCCTTGCGTATTCGCCACCCCAGTGTGCGCAATTTCGGCTTCACCATGTTCACGACGCGCCTGCTCGGGGCGCTGTTCCTGGTGATGTCGACCTACAATGCGAGCGGCTACTCGCTGCTGCACTGGGTGAGCGAACGCTGGTCGCAGGACTGGACGGTGCAGCTCCCGATCATCACCGTGTACGTCATCATCTATCTGCTGCTGGTGCGCGTCACGGTGCGCCAGCTGCGCGCACCGGGCATCGCCCTCACCGTCGCGCTGCTGGGGGCGCTGTCCTATTTCCTCGTCGACGTCGGCATCGTGCCGCTGGAGGACGGGCGCGACCTGCTGCCCATCCTGCTGTACATGCTCGGCGGGCTGATCGCCGTCGGCCTGTGCTGGGCGTCGGCCTGGGTGATGCTGACCGGACAGGTGAGCGTCGACAATCTGAACGCCTGAATAGATCACGCCAGACGCGACCTCAGCGCGAGCAGGGCCGTCACGGCCGCATAGATGGCGAGGGCGATGCCGGCGAGCGCAAAGCCCGAAACCGTCGTCTGCGGGATGCTCATCTGGCGCGCGGAGGCGAGCTGGACGCCGGCCTGCGGCAGGATGAGCACCATGTTCTCGGTGCCCTCCTTGTCGCCGATCTTGTAGGTCATCTCCAGCTCGCTGCGGCCGGCCGGCAGCATGACGTCGCTGGCGACGTAGGTGCCGGGAACGACCTCCTCGAAGCTCACCGGCACGAAGTCGATCGTCATCTCGATCTCGGCGCCGGTGGTGGGCTGGCCGTCGGAATAGCGCTGAAGGAACAGCACCAGCTTGTTGCGGTCGTAGGCGAGCACGGCCTCCTGGTTGCCGATGCGCGTCTCCGTGCGTGGCGCCACGTTGATGGTGCGCGGGCCGCCGCCGCCGTGGTCGTGGCCGTCCTGAGCCGCGGCGATGCCGGGCATGCCGACCAGCAGCGTCGCCGCCAGCAGCACGCCGCCCAGCAGTGCGGCCGCCCTGCCCGCCGCCGCGCGCGCGGCGCACCTGAAACCTCGCGCCTCAACCATGTCGCTCACCATGCCATGTCCCAAGCCGCCGGCCGAAGGCGGCGTCGATGCGCTCGTCCGTGCCGTAGAGTGCCTCCTGGCGCCTATGCTCCGAGCGCAGGTCGTCGATCAGCCAGCGCCAGAACCGCATCCGCCGGCTTTCCTCATGGATGCTGCCGAGCAGGATGCGCATGACCGACATCGTGACCCGATGCTCACGCTCGAACTGCGCGCGCAGCCAGCGCTCGCGCTCCAGCGCCGCCTCGGCCTCGCTGGTCGCGCGGGCCGGCTCCTCCGCGACGCCCGGATCGGGAGCGGCGGAAACGCGCTCGGTATCGTCGGATGGCTCGGTCATCGGCGGTCGTGTCGTTGAAATGCGCGGCGGCACAGGCCGGCGCGAAGGTGCCGTGCGGCGGCGGTCCGGTTTCCTTCCGCAGGCGCGACACGCAGGGGACGATACCACGCCTTTACGGAGCGGTCGCCGCTTTCTATTGTCATGCCATTGCGGGGGATCAGCATGCTCTACATCGTTCCGATAGCGATCGTCTTACTGGGCTTCGCAGCCGACGTCCTGGTGGAGATCTCCGCCGAGCTGTCGAGCGACGTGCTGATCGAGGCGGATGCCGGCGTGTCGTCGCACGGCAGCCGCATCGTCGGCGGCAACATCGTCGACATGCGGCCGGAAGCCTCGCTCGCAGGCACGGTGCGGTAAGGCGCGCTCACGGCGTCGTGCCCTGAGGCGCGGCCTGCTGCGGCGCCGCCGCAGGTGCCGACAGGTCGACCGAGGCCTCAGCCGCGGCCGGCGTCGGCACGGGAGCGGCCGGGACCGCGCTGGCCGGCACGGCCATCGGCGACGGATCGACCGCCGCCTCGGGCGTGGCCGCGGGCGGCAGCGTCGCCGGCTCGCCGGACGGGTCGGCCGGCAGCGGATCGGCGATATCGGCAGCCGGCAGCTCCTTGGCGATCTTCTCGCGCAGGCGGTCGACGACGATCCGCGTCATCTCGGTGATGGTGGTCTCGTTGCGCAGATAGTTCCGCGCGGCATCGAGCCACGGCGTCATCGTCGCCACATACTGCGCGTCCAGGTCCTGCAGCGCGCCCACCGCCCCGGCGACGTCGCCGACGGCGAGCATCCTGTCGGCGCGGGTCACGGCGAGGTTGGCCGCCTCGAGCTTGTACGGCTCGGTGGAGATCACGTACCGGTTCACCAGCGACATGCTGTACTGGTAGTAGCCGGCCGGCATGCCGATGTGCAGCCCCGCCGCCGCCGCATAGGACGGGAACACCCGCTGGAGTTCGGCCGCATTCGCCACGCCGGTGCGCGCCGGTCCCATCAGCTGGGTGAGATAGCCGGAGAACAGATCGTTGTTGCCGGCTATGGCGTAGACGTTCATCAGCTCCGCCTCGAACGGGCGGCCGGTGTAGAAGGTCGTGCGCAACTGGCCGAGGGCGACCGAGAAGACCGGCGAATCGATGCCGATCGGCGCCTCGGCGTGCTGGCTGCCGTCGGCAACCACCTGCTTGAGCGTGCCGATCTCGGTCGCCTGCTCCGCGAGCTTCGTGTCGGTGCTGCTCTGGTCGTCGAGCGACTGGGCCATCTCGTTATTCAGCTTGCCCAGCTTCTCGCCGGCGCCGCGCAGGCCGATCTCGACATTGCTGACACGCTCGGCGAGCGGCACCAGGCGCGCATCCGTCACCGGCATGACGCGCGGCATCAGTATCGCGGCGATCGTCGCGACCGCCGCGCCGGCGACGGCGCCGCCGACGATGCCGAGCCACGGCGGCAGGTCGCTCGATCCCTTCTTTCCGACGCGTCCCGAAGATGGCGCCGCTTCCGACCCGACGCCGGACACCTCGGCCGGCGCGGCAGCGCCTGCGGCGGCGATCGGCACGACGGTCGCCTCTACGGATGCCGGCGCCTTCTCGTCGGCACTGGTCTCGCCGTTGCGCAGCCAGTCCTCGATCGAGGCCGGCGAGGCGCTCGACGGGCCAGCCTCGGCCGGAGCGCCGGGGACCTCGCTTTCGCCGCCCACGGGCTCAGCGGTCTCGCGCTGCACCAGCGTCGGCTTCGCCCCTATGGTGACGCGCTTTGCCGTCATAGTCCCTGCTCCTTGAGCTCGGCCGTCAGGGCCGTGATTTCCTTTGCCGCCTGCCCGCGCCCGTCGAGCTCCCGCACGAGCCGGCCGGTCGCCACGCTCTCGACGAAAGCAATACGCTGGCCAATGACGGTATTGAGCGCCGGAATCTCACCGTCGAGCGCCGAGCGCATGTCGCGCCCGACCACCGTGCCGGTGATGCAGCGATTGACCACGAAGGCGGTCTTCAGGTTCGGCTTGAACATCCGCGCCTCGTTGACCAGCCCGACGATCTCCATGCTCGCCCACAGGTCGTAGGAGGAGGGCTGCACCGGGATCAGGATGAGGTCCGAGGCGAGGATGGTGGAACGCGCCAGCGCGGTGACGCGCGGCGGTCCGTCGATGATGACGTGGTCGTTGGCCTTGGCGAGGTCCGGCACCTCCTGGTGCAGCACCTCGCGGGCCAGGCCGATCACGCCGAACAGGCGCGGCAGGCCGCTCTGGGCGCGGGTCTGTGCCCAGTCGAGCGCCGAGCCCTGCGGGTCGGCGTCGATCACCGAGACTCGGGCGCCTTCCGACGCCAGTTCGCCGGCGATATGGGTGGCGAGCGTGGTCTTGCCGACGCCGCCCTTCTGGTTGAGCAGACCGATGATCATGCGCCGTCCCCCGGCTGCCAGCGTCCGCACGCCGGTATCTTATTGTGGCGCAATCCGGCGAGCATCAATAGGCCCCCTTGAGCTGCGCGCCGGAGTCATCCGGGGTCGTCACAAGATTTTCCAGCGCCCGCGGCGCGAAGCGCTGGAACAGCAGCGGCGTGAGCACCGTGTCGAGGATGGTGGAGCTGAGAAGCCCGCCGAAGATGACCACCGCGACGGGGTGCAGGATCTCCTTGCCGGGCTGGTCGGAGCCGAGCAGCAGCGGGACCAGCGCCACCACCGCCGAGGCGGCGGTCATCAGCACCGGAACCAGGCGCTCATTAGCGCCGCGGATGATGAGATGCTCGCCGAAGGTCTCGCCCTCGTGCTCCATCAGGTGGATGTAGTGGTTGATCTTGAGGATGCCGTTGCGGGTGGCGATGCCGGCCAGCGTGACGAAGCCGACGATCGAGGCGATGGAGACGTCGACGCCGCTGATCTTCAGCGCCAGCACGCTGCCGATGAGGGCGAGCGGCACGTTGCCCATGATGATGCCCGCCAGCAGCATGGACTTGAAGCGGACATAGAGGATGGCGAACACCAGCGCGAAGGAGATCAGCGACAGGCCGGCGAGCCGCAGCGTCGAGCGCGCCTGCTCGGCGAACACACCCTCGAACTGGATGAAATAGCCCGGCGGCAGCTTGATGTTGGCCATCATCTCGCGGATGCCGTCGATGGCGAGATTGTCGTTGGTGCCGTCGCCATTGGCGGTCACGAGGATGCGGCGCTGGTTGTTCTCGCGCAGGATGTCGTTCGGGCCGGACGTTTCCGAAACGCGGGCGATGGCGGAGAGCGGCACCTGCCCGGCCGGCGTGTCGACCAGCACCGAGCCGAGCTGCGCCATCCGGCGGTCAGGGTCGCCGAGGCGGATCACCAGGTCGAAATGCTTGATGCCGTCGATGATCTCGGAGACGTCGTCGCCATTGGTGAGCGCGGCGACGCGCTGGGTCATCTCGCCGGGCTGCACGCCATAGAGCAGCGCGCGGTCGGGATCGAAATGCACCTGGATCTGCGGCACCGGCACCTGGCGTTCGATGTTCACGTCGGTCAGGCCGGGAATGGTCTTCAGCCAGGCCTCGACGTCGCGGCCGACGGTGCGCAGCGTGTCGAGATCAGTGCCGAAGATCTTCATCACCACCTGCGCCGAGACGCCGGTGAGCATGTGGTCGATGCGCATGGCGATCGGCTGGGTGATGCTGAACGCGCCGGTGACGTTGACGCCGAGCGCGTGCTCGTCCTGTTCGGAGCGGCCGGTGCGGCGACCGACCTTCACCGCCTCGGGGATGCCCTGGAGCACCTTCTCCGCCGTGGCCGCGATGCGGCTCGACTCGTCGAGCGAGATGCCCGGCTCCAGCACCATGGTGATGACCAGGGCGCCCTCGTTGAACTTCGGCAGGAAGGAGCGCGGCAGCGTCGGCACCACGCAGGCGGCGACGAACACAGCGATGCTGATGGTGGTGATGACCGGCGCCGGGTGACGCAGCACCCATCCGAGCAGGCGCGTATTGCCCGCCTTGAGCCGCCGCACCAGCCCGCTGTCGTGCTCGTCGATGCCCTTGGTGTTGGGCAGGAGATAGGAGCACAGCACCGGCGTCAGCGTGATCGACACGATGAGGCTGGCCAGGATCGACACGATGTAGGCGATGCCGAGCGGCGGGAACAGCCGCCCCTCGATGCCGGGCAGCGCGAAGAGCGGCACGAAGACCAGCACGATGATGGCGGTCGAATAGACGATGGAGGAGCGCACCTCCTGCGAGGCGGCGGCGATGACCTCCAGCGACGGCAGCGGCACCGCGCGCTGGGCGTTCTCGCGCAGGCGGCGGAAGATGTTCTCCACGTCCACCACCGCGTCGTCGACCAGTTCGCCGATGGCGATGGCGAGGCCGCCCAGCGTCATGGTGTTGATGGTCATGCCCATCCAGCGCAGCACGACGAAGGTCGTCAGCACCGAGACCGGGATCGCCACCAGCGAGATGGTGGTGGTGCGCACGTTGAACAGGAACAGGAACAGGATGACCGCCACCGCCAGGATGGCCTCGGTCAGCACCTGTTCGAGATTGTTGACCGCCGCATGGATGAAGTCGGACTGGCGGAACAGGAACTCGTTCACCACCGTGCCCGGCGGTATGGAGCGTTGCAGCTCCGCCAGCACCCGCTCGACCTCGGCGGTCAGCTTGACCGTGTCGGCCTGCGGCTGCTTCTGCACCGAGATCACCACCGCCTCCTCGCCCATGAAGCCGGCCGAGCCGCGCCGCTGCTTGGGCTGGAAGGAGACCTCGGCGAACTGGCGCAGCAGCACCGGCTGGCCGAGGCGGTGATCGACGACGACGTTGCGCAGGTCCTCGAGGTTCTGCGTGCGCGAGACGTTGCGGATCAGGAATTCCTGGTCGCTCTGGTTGACCACGCCGCCGCCGGCATTGGATCCGAAGGCCTGCAGCGCGGCGCGCAGCTCGTCGACCGTGACGCCGAGCTGGCTCATGCGCAGCATGTCCAGCGTCACGCGGTATTCCTTGACGAGCCCGCCGATCGGCACGACGCGGCCCACGCCCGGGATGGAACGCAGCCGCATGCCCACGGTCCAGTCGGCGAGCTCGCGCAGCTCCATGGGCGAGAGCGTCGTGCTGGAGACCGCCACCAGCGCGATCTCGCCCATATAGGAGGAGATCGGCGCCATGATCGGGCGTACCCCCGTCGGCAGCTCGGCCTGCACGGTCTGCAGACGCTCGGCGACGATCTGCCGGTCGACGTAGATGTTGCCGTCCCAGCCGAACTCCACGAACACGATGGACAGGCCGTTGGTGGAGGAGGAGCGCACGCGGGTGACGCCGGCCGCGCCGGCCATCGCCGCCTCGATGCGGGCGGAGATCTGCAGCTCGATCTCCTCCGGCGCCAGGCCCGGGGCCTCGGTGAGGATGGTCACCAGCCCCTTGTTGAGCTCCGGCAGCACGTCGACCCGCAGTTCGCTCAGCGAGACGCCGCCATAGACCATGCCCACGGCGAAGGTCATCAGCACCAGCAGCCGTGCCTTGAGGCTGATATTGACCAGGAAAGCGAACATGGCCCTGTCCCGCTTTCCTTACTCGCCGGCCGCCGGCACGCCGTGGGGGGCGTGATGATGGGTGCCGTGGTGGGGCTCGGGCAGCGCCGGCGCCTCGCCCGAGGGCCGCATCGACAGCACGATCGCCGTGCCGAGCGCCACGGTGACGAGGGCGCAGACGATGGCCGCGCCGGTGGAGATGTCGAGCACCGCCGAGCCGATGAGCCCGATCAGATAGCCCGCCGTCCCGATGTTGAAGGCGATCATCAGCCGCCAGCGCCGGGGCGCGTACATGGTCGCCAGCGCCGGCACGATGAGCGAGGCGAAGACCAGCAGCACGCCGACGATCTGCACCGAGGCGGTGATCATCACGGCGAAGACGCCGTAGAACAGGATGCGCTCCTTGGCGAGGTCGCGCAGGTACCACAGCGCCAGCGCTACGCCGGACAGCAGGCCGAGCACGATGAGCTGCGTGCGCGACACCCACAGGATCTGCCCGACCAGCAGTTCCTTGAGATATTCCGAGCCGTTGGGGCTGTAGGACAGCAGCACGATCTGCAACGCCGCGGCGACGATGTAGAGCACGCCGATCAGCGCCTCCTGGATCGCCGGGAAGCGTTTGTCGGTCCAGGTGAGCAGCAGCGAGCAGCCGACGGCGGCGCCGACCGCGCTGAGCTGCACGGACCAGCCGCTGGTCGCACCGAGCACCATGTTGCCGAACACGACGCCGAGCGCAGCCACCTGCGCCAGTGCGATGTCGATGAAGATGATGCCGCGGCTCAGCACGATCGCCCCGAGCGGCACATGCGTGGCGAGGATGAGCAGGCCCGCGACCAAAGCGGGGCCGAGGATATCGAGACTAAGTGCGTTCACGGCCAGCCAGTCCGTCCAGCAGGCGCTGGACCGAGTCCTTGTAGAAGGTGATGAGGTCGGTGGCTTCGGGCGTGCCCCCCACGGTGAACGGGATCTTCACCAGCGGGATCTTGGCGTGCTCCGCCACGTAGCGTGACGGCGCCGGATCCTCGTAGGCGGCGTAGATGACGAAGCGCATCTTCTGCTTGGGCACGTCGGCGATGATCTTCGCCAGACGGTCCGGACCCGGCGCGACATTGGGCTCGGGCTCGACGATCGCGGCGGTGCGGATGCCCAGCCAGTTGAACAGATAGGTCGAGTGGTCGTGCTGGACGGCGATGTTGACGCCCTTCAACGGCGCCGCCTTGGCCAGCAGTTCCTTGGTCACGGCGGCGAGCTGGCTGTTGAACGCCTTCGTCCGCTCCGCGTAGGTGTCCTTGCCCTCCGGATCGAGCTGGATCAGCCGCTTGGCGAGCTGGCCGGCGATCAGGCGCACATTGTTGGGGTCGCCCTGGACGTGCGGGTGGACCTCTTCCTCCGCGCCCTGCTCGGCCGTGCCGTGCTCGCCGTGATTATGCTCTTCCAGCACCTTGGCGTACTCGCCGGCCATGAAGTAGCCGGGCTTGCCCTTGGCGACCTTCGGGTTGTTGGCGCGCTCCATCAGCGAGGGCAACCACTCGTCCTCGAGCCCGATGCCGGTGCACAGAAGCAGGTCCGCCTCGGCCAGCGCGGCGATCAGGCCGGGGGTGGGCTTCAGGTTGTCGGGGTTCTCGTGTGCGCTGGTGGCGAGCGTCACGGTGCCGATTCGGTCTCCGCCAATCGTCTTTACCAGCGATGCCCATTCGGGCACGCAGGCGAACACCTTCAGCGGGGCTGCCGTCGCTGCCGTTACGGCAACCGAAAGCAGCAGCGCCACCCCGGCCGCCGCCGCAGTGAATGCCCTTTGCATCTCTACCCCCACTGGAGCGCCGCGACCCGCCGCAGCGCCGCGCCTGTCGGCGCTCCGCCTTCAACCGCCTCTTGTCGAATCCGCGCTCAGAAGTACCTCAACACCGCAATCTCAGCTGAGCGCCGCGTCTTCGGTACTACAATAGTCGCCAGTGCCGATGACAAAACAATTTATCGAGAAATTCGCGACAGAAGCAAAGGAAAAGCTTGAAATAAGCCCTCCCTGCCCTACCGCTCTGGCGACTCCTTCCCCAGGAGCATGCGTTCCTCCCCCTCCGGAACGGGCGAATAGTTCGAAATTCGCTGCTTTCTGCTTCCTCTTGGCAAGGCCACGGGGCGGGCATTTTCGTCGGCTACGCAAACGAAGAGCGAATCTCGCGCGCCTTGCGCGCGGTCAAGGACGCTGGCGCCGGCGGGCGATCTATGTCGTCCTGTCGTCAGCGGCGGAGGGCAGGCTGCGGCACTGAGACGGAATGCCAGACGAGTACGCGGAGGCGAGCCCATGGACAGCGTCACCGAGACCGCCCCGCGGCGGGCCCGCGACCACGGGAATTACGAGCAGCTCATCGCCCGTGCGCGCGAGGCCGGGCCGCTGCCGACGGCAGTCGCCCATCCGTGCGACGCCTCTTCGCTGCGGGGCGCGCTCGACGCCGCCGCGGCCGGCCTCATCGTGCCGGTTCTGGTCGGCCCGGCGGCGCGAATCGGTGCGGTGGCCGAGGCGGAAGGGCTCGACCTCACGGGCATCGAGCTCCTCGACACGCCGCACAGCGTCGCCTCCGCCGCGCGCGCCGTCGAGCTGGTCCGCGAGGGCCGCGCCACCCTGCTGATGAAGGGCAGCCTGCACAGCGACGAACTGCTCGCCGCCATCACCTCGCGCGATGCAGGGCTGCGTACCGGCCGGCGAATCAGCCACGTCTTCATCATGGACGTGCCGTCCTATCCCGAGCCGCTCTTCGTCACCGATGCGGCGGTGAACATCTTCCCCGACCTCGACGCCAAGCGCGACATCATCCAGAACGCCGTCGACCTGCATGTCGGCCTCGGGCTCGGGCGGCCGCGCGTCGCCATCCTTTCGGCAGTGGAGACGGTGACCACCAGCATCCCCTCGACCATCGACGCCGCCGCCCTGTGCAAGATGGCCGACCGCGGCCAGATCACCGGCGCCGACCTCGACGGCCCACTGGCGCTCGACAACGCCATCTCGCCCGAGGCGGCGCGCATCAAGGGCATCGTCTCGCCGGTGGCCGGGCGCGCGCAGATCCTCGTCGCGCCGGATCTCGAAGCCGGCAACATGCTGGCGAAGAACCTCACCTTCATGGCGGGGGCGGACGCCGCCGGCATCGTGCTCGGCACGCGGGTGCCGGTGATCCTCACCAGCCGCGCCGACACGCTGAAGACGCGCCTCGCCTCCTGCGCCGTCGCCGTGCTCTATGCGCAGGCGCAACTGCGCGAGCCGAGGCTCGGCGGTTGAAAGAACTGGAGGTCGGGCCGTGAGCGAAGCTTTGTTCGTCGTCAATGCCGGCAGCTCCAGCATCAAGTTCAAGCTCTACCGGGTCGCCGGCACCGATGCCGCGCCGGTGATCAGCGGCGCGCTCGACGGCATCGGCAGCCGCCCGCGGCTGCGCGCCGAGGACGAGACCGGCGCGGTGCTCGTCGACCGCAGCTTCACGGCAGCCGAGATCGCCAAGCCGGCCGACGCCCAGCACGCCATCGGCGATTTCGTCACGCCTCTGCTCACCGAGCACGATCTGATCGGCGTCGGCCACCGCGTCGTGCATGGCGGGCCGCATTACGACCATCCGGTGCTGGTCGACGAAAAGGTGCTGAAGACGCTCGAGAGCTTCATCCCGCTCGCACCGCTGCACCAGCTGACCAACCTCGACCCGATCCGCGTCATCCGCGAGCGGCGGCCGGAGCTGCCGCAGGTCGCCTGCTTCGACACCGCCTTCCACCGCGGCCACCCGGAAGTGTGCGACCGCTTCGCCCTGCCGGAAGGGCTCTACGAGGATGGCGTGCGCCGCTACGGCTTCCACGGCCTGTCCTACGAATATGTCTCCGGCGCGCTGCGCGAGCTGGCGCCGGAACTGGCGCGCGGGCGGGTGGTGATCTGCCATCTCGGCTCGGGCGCTTCGGCCTGCGGTCTCCTCGACGGCGCGAGCCAGGACGCCACCATGAGCTTCACCGCGCTCGACGGCCTGCCCATGGGCACGCGCTGCGGCGCACTCGATCCCGGCGTGGTGCTGCACCTCATAGAGCAGAAGGGCATGAGCGCGGCGGAGGTCGGGCACATGCTCTATCACGACAGCGGCCTGCGCGGCCTGTCCGGCCTCAGCAGCGACATGCGGGAGCTGCTGGCGAGCGAGACGCCGGCCGCGGCGCTGGCGGTCGACTATTTCTGCCTGCACGTCGCGCAGGCGGTGGCGCGGCTGGCGGTGACGCTGGGCGGCCTCGACGCGCTCGTCTTCACCGCCGGCATCGGCGAGCGCTCGCCGGAGGTCCGCGCGCGCATCTGCGCCCGGCTCGCCCTGCTCGGCATTGCGCTCGACGAGACGGCCAATGTCGCCAACGACACCTTCATCGATGCCGACGGGCCGGGGCCGAGCGTGCTGGTCATCCCGACCGACGAGGAGCGGATGATCGCCCTCGCCACGCTGAGGTTGCTTCGGACGGGGGCATGAAAGCGCGGATGCATCGTCATCCCGACTCCTGGCCGAAAAAGCGCCGTCATCCTGAGGTGCGAGCGTAGCGAGCCTCGAAGGATGGTCGCTCAAGTGCACCCGGACGAGATCCTTCGAGGCCGGCGAAACGCCGGGGCACCTCAGGATGACGGTCATCGGGGAACCGGAATTGTCGGCCCGATGGGCGCCGGTCAGCTCCGCCGGCGAGCGGCAGGCTTCGCGGTGTTCAGCGCCACCGCGGCGCGGATGAGGGCCTTGAGCGCCCCCTCGTCGATCGTCTCGCCCTCGCTTATGTCGATGGCGCGCCGCACATTGCCTTCGAGGCTGGAATTGAACAGGCCGGAGGGGTCCTCCAGCGCCGCGCCCTTGGCGAAGGTCAGCTTCACCGCGCTCTTATAGGCTTCGCCGGTGCAGATGATGCCGGCATGCGACCACACCGGCACGCGCCATTTCCATTCCTCGACCACCTCGGGATCGGCCTGCTTGATGATCGCCCGGACGCGGGCGAGCGTTTCGCCACGCCAGCCGCCGAGCTCGGCGATGCGTTCGTCGATCAGCTGAGAGGCCGGCTTGTCGCTGTTTTCCATGAGGTTTCCCCTCTTCGAGTCGCGCTACGGCACCCAGCCGGGAATCTCGGAAGCCTGCCTGATCCAGCGCGCCAAGAGCTCCTCATCGAGCGGCTCGCCCTCATTGATGTGGAAATAGCGCGTATTCGCGTCCTTCGAGGTAACGGGCGGCACAGGGTCCAGCGCCGCGCCGCGGAAGAAGGCCAGCTTGATATAGCGGTTGAAGCAATGGACGCCGAGGAACCAGCCCTGCCCTTCCATCCCATAGAGCGGCGAGTTCCATTTCACCGCCTTGCGCACGCCGGGGACGGTGCGCTCGACCAGCGCGTCGAGGCGCCGGCCCACCTCGCTCTTCCAGCCCGGCATGGCAGCGATATAGGCCTGCACCGGCGCGTCGCCGTCGCCCTTGGCGATCTGCGGATTGCCGCCGGAGAGCAGCTTCGGCGCCGCTGCTGCCTCTTCGTCGGCCGGCTTGTTGGAGGTCCTCTTGGCGGGCGTTTCCTTCATCGGGCCATCCTTCTTCAGGTGGTCGGGTCTATCGCTCCAGCAACGTCACCAGCCGCGCCGCGGCCTCGAAGTCGCGGAAGCGGGTCGCCCGGCGCGCCAGCGCCTCGGCGTCGGAGCCCCACAGCTCCTCCTGCACTTCCTCGTCGGCATGGGCGGCGCGCCAGGCCTCCTCGGCCGTGAGCCGCCCGCGCGCCACGGCGAGGGCGATGACCGCCGAGCCGCCCAGCGTCGTCATCAGGTTCAGCGCCGCGAGGCGCAGCGGCTCGTCCGGCAGCGCACCGGCGATCGCCGCCAGCGTCCGCTCCGGCTGGTCAACGAAGCGCACGCCCTCGCTCAGCACGAAGACCGCACCGAACTCCCCGCGCGCCCAGTCGAGCAGCGGGTCCCATAGCGCGCCCTGCAGCGCCACCAGCTTCTCCGGGCTGTCGGCGCGGTAGCAGAGCAGGTCGCTGCCGGCATAGCGGGCGATCTCGCCGGCGACCTCCTCCATCGCGCTCGCGACGCCGTCGAGGGCGGAGTTGACGAGCCGCGTCATCGGCATGCTGACGGGATCGATGAGCTCGCCCTGCGCCTGCCATTCCGCCGCCAGCGCCTGCGCCAGCGTCTCGCTCGGCACGGCGACGAGGTTGCGCCCGGGCGTGCGCACGGGACGCCCGTCCAGCTCGATGCGGAACAGCCCCTCCCCGGCCGGCACGGCGGCAGCTTCCTTGTAGAAGCGCTTGGGCAGCTTGCGCTCGCCCATGCCGGGCGGCAGGCCGGGGGCGAGCGGGACGTCCCTGCCGCGGTCCTGATCGCTCACGGAACCGCCTCCCACACCTCGTCGATCGCCCGCATCAGTTCGTCGGCGTCGGAGACCAGGCGCTCGGCACCCGACTGCACCAGCAGCTCGGTGGTGTGATAGCCCCAGGTGACGCCGATGGCGCGGGCGCCGGCAGCGCGGGCCATGACCATGTCGAAGCTGGTGTCGCCGATCAACACCGTGTCCATCGGCTCTGCTCCCGTCGCCGCCATGGCCTGCAGCACCATGGCCGGATGCGGCTTGGAAGGCGCGTCATCGGCGGTCTGGATGGTGGAGAACAAGCCCTCAAGGCCGTGATGGCTCAGCACCATGGCGACGCCGCGCTGCGACTTGCCCGTCGCGATGCCCAGCACCACGTCGTCGCGGGCGGCCAGCTTGTCGATCACGCCGCGCACGCCGGGGAAGAGCGGCTCGAAGAAGTCCTGCTCGGCCCTCAGCTCGCGGAATGCCTCGCGGTAGAGTTCGGCCAACCGCTCGGCGGGAAAGCGCGGATCGTCCTCGCCGAGCCGGCGCATCGCCTCCACCAGCGACAGGCCGACGATGCCGAGCACCGCCTCGCGCGGCGGCAAGGTAAGGTCGGCGCGGGCAAAGGCGCGGGTCATGGCAGCGACGATGACATGCTGGCTGTCCACCAGCGTTCCATCGCAATCGAACAGGACAAGCTTCACGGCAACGCATCCGGCTGGGCAGGAAAGGCTGGCCGTCTTCTATCCCCGCCGGCGGCGCGCGCCAATGGCACGGCCCCTCACAAAAGCATCGCGCCGGCACCGGGCGTTCCCCCGATACCGGCGCGACGTCATTCCATACCGCCCCCAGCGAGCAGACCCGAAGAGGGCCCGGCGGCTCAGTCGCGGGCCTTGCCGGCGTAGCCGTCGAGCAGGCGCGCGACGGAGTCGCGGTACAGGCCGAACAGGTCGTTCGCCTCCGGCGTGCCGCCCACGGTGAAGGGCAGCTTCACCAGCGGGATATTCGCCTTCTCGCCGATGTAGCGCGACGGCGCCGGGTCCTCATAGGCGGAATAGGTGATGAAGCGGACCTTCTGCTTCGGCGCCAGCGCGATGATCTCGGCCAGATGCGCCGGGCCCGGGGCCACGCCCGGCTCGGGCTCGACGGTGGCGGCGGTGCGCACGCCGAGCCAGTTGAGCAGGTAGATCGCGTTGCCGTGCTGGACGACGACGTTGGCGCCCTTCAGCGGCGCGGCCTTGGCCTTGAGCTCCTTGGTCAGGGCGGTGAGCTCGCCGATGAACGCCTTGGTGCGCTCGGTGTAGCCGTCCTTGCCTTCCGGATCGAGCTGGATCAGCCGCTTGGCGAGCTGGCCGGCGACGAGGCGCACATTGTTCGGGTCGCCCTGGATGTGGGGGTTGCCGCCCTCGTGCTGGTGGCCGCCGGCGGCCTTCTTCTCGCCGCCATGGCCGTGGTCGTGCTCGTCCTCTTCGTCCTCGATCAGCTTCACATATTCGCTGGCCATGAAGTAGCCGGGCTTGCCCTTGACCACCTTGGCGTTGCCGGCGCGCTCGAGCATGGCCGGCAGCCAGGTATCCTCGAGGCCGGCACCGGTGCAGACGATGAGGTCCGCCTTGCTCAGCGAGGCGATGAGGCCGGGCGTCGGCTTCATGCTCTCCGGATTGTCGAGCGCCGAGGTGGCGAGGGTGACGTTGGCGAGCCGGTCGCCGCCGATCGCCTTCACCAGCGACGCCCATTCGGGCACGCAGGCGAAAACCTCCAGCGGCGCAGCCTTGGCCGTGGTCGCGGCGGCGGAAAACAGCAGCGCCGCACCCGCCAGGGCCGCCGTGATTGTCCTCGATGCCTTCATGAAATCCATCCCCCTGCAAGGCATCGCGTCCCACCGCGACACCGCGCCGTCACCGGCGCTCCAAGCTCGACCGCGGCGCGCTGTGCGATGCAGCGCGGCGGTTCCCCGCAAGGGAGAATACCGGGATCATGCGTTTGTCAAAATGAAATATCGAGAAGAACGGCGGGCCGGAGCGCGAAAAATCTTCACTGCGACCTTGTCCGCCGCCCGCATGCGAGCTTTGCCGAAGGAGATGTGCGCTCTTCCCCTGCGGAACCAGGTGAAAGCGTCATGTCGATCCGACGAGCGCTAGAAGTTCCAGTTCAGGCTGCCGCGCACGCTCTGGTCGGTCGAACCGTCGCCGAACTGGCCGCTATAGGCGACACCGAGGCTCACGGCCTCGTTCAGCGCGACGTCCAGCCCGACATCGACCAGCAGTGCGTCCTCGGCGATCGGCAGGCCGGCGACGGAGAAGGGCGAGCCGCCGGCCTCGAACACGAAGGTCGAGAGCGGGGTGACGTCGCCGAAGGCGTGCCTCCAGCCGAGCATGCCCTTCAGCGTCGCCTCCGCCTCACCGAGCGCGAAGCGGGTCGAGCCGCGCAGGCCGAGCGTGGCGTAGGTCACGTCGGTGCTGTCGCTGGCGCTGTAAAGCGCCGCCGCACCGCCGGTCTCGGTGAAGGAATCGCTGTTCAGGTTGACATAGGCAAGCCCGGCGAAGGGCTCGAAGTCGAACGCGCCCGCCTGGATGCCGTAGCCGAGCTCGCCGAAGGCCTGGGCCGTACCGGCGTCGTAATCGGCCTTGAGCGTCTGCGGCCCGGGCAGCGAGGCGAAGCGCGAGGTGGAGAGATCGCTCCACGTATAGGCCGCGCCGGCGCGGAAGCTCACCGCCCCCCAATTCGTGCCGGCATAGATGCCGGCATGCACATTGTCGCTGCTGCCCGAGGACGAGCGAGCGTCGACGTCGAAGTTGGTCTGGCTGTAGCCGCCGAGCACGCCGATGCGCCAGTCGTTGAACAGCGTATCGCCGCCGATGAAGAAACCGCCGGTGTCGCGATCGAGCTGCGCGGCATTGCCGTTGCCGTCGGTCGAGCCCCAGGAGCCGAAGCCCTGCGCCCACAGCGCGCTCGCGGGCGCCGACGCAGCCACCGGAGCGGCCTTCACCGGGAACGCCGCGGCCGCAGCGCCCGGCGCCGGCGCGGCGTATCCGAGCGGCGCGACCGAGATGCCGCTCGCCATGCCCGGCCTGTCCGCCCCGGCCAGGCGGTTGAACACCGCCGCACGCAGGAACTCGCTGTCGTTGATCAGCACGCCCTTGGCGGAGGCGTTGATCTCGCCGGAGAGGGAGTTGAACGCCGCGGGAGCCTCTTCCGCCGTCATCAAGGCCGCCGCCATGCCCAGCGTCGTGGTCAGCGGCAGGCTGTCGAGCGCATTGGCGGTCGCCGCCTGATTGGGCGTCTGGGCGAAGGAGGCATAGCGCACGTCGTTGCGGTCGATGGTCACCACCACGTCCGTGGCGCTGTAGGACAGCTGCGCCGACAGGAACGCGAAGGAATCGGTGAAGGTGACGCTGTCGAAGCTCGTGCCGGCGAAGCCCCCGGCCGTGAGGATCGTGTAGGGGGTGCCGATCAGATAGCCCCCGAGCGGGGTCACCGTCACCATACCGTCGAGCAATGCCGTTCCCCCGACCTGCACCTGGTCGGCGTCGCCGCTCGCGTCGATCTCGACCGCATAGACCGAGGAGGATCCGAGCGTGAGATCGCCGCCGATGGATACGCGGCCGATCGAGTTGCCGGGGGTCAGCGTGCCACCGCTCGCCATATCCCCGGCAATGACCCAGTTGCCGCCGAATATGGAGGTGTCGTCGACGCTGACATCGCCGGCGACAAAGATGGGCGTCTGAATGCTGCCGCCGGTGGTGCTCGCCCCACTCGCCAGCATCACGTCGCCGCCGATGGAGCCGCCTTCCGGACTGAACGTGAAGCTGGTTCCATTGCCGGTCAGGTTGCCGACGATGACGGCTTCGCCTTCAAACGACACGTCGCCACCCGGTGCGGAGAAGAAGTTGCGCACGCCGAACATCTGGCCGGCCCAGTCCGCTCCCGCTCCCAGCGTGACGTCGGTGCCGCCGGTGGTCTTCGCGCCGAGATCGACGATATTGCCGCGCGTCAGCGAGCCGTCCGCCAGCGTCAGGGTGACGACGCCGTCGGCGCCCGCCGCCTCGCGGTTGACGAGCAGCAGCGTGCCGTTGTTCTGCGTCGCCGTGGTTCCGGCCCCGAGCGTGATGAGCTGGCTCTGGCCGGCGCTGTTGAGATTGGAAACCAACGTCTCCTTGGCGGCGATGATCGTCGTGCCGACGAGGTCGACCGTGGCATTGTCGACCAGACGAATGCCGGTGCCCTGCGTCGCGGTCAGGGTCGAGCCGTTGTCGGTGAACACGCTGCCATAGCCGACATGGGCGGCGAAGCCGTCTGCGCCCTTCACCGTCACGGTGCTGTCGGCGAGGTGAATCTCACCCTTGTACAGATCCCCGCCGGACTCGCCGCCGATCTGCAGGCCGATGCTGCCGGCGCCCTCCGTGATGAGCGTCATGTTCGAGGCATTGATGGTCGCGCTGGGGCTGTTGGGGCCACCCATTGCCGCGAAGCCGTTGGCACCGCGATCGGGCTCGCCCGGAGCGCCCTCACCCTGCACGTGATACACGCCGCCGTCGATGTTGAGCGTGGCGCCCTCATAGGCCCACACCGCGATGCCTCTGCCCCCAGTGGTGGTGACATTGACGTTGGTCGCGTTGATGACGGAACCCGCGCCCCACGCGTAGAGCCCATAACCCTCGAAACCCGAGGTCGAGACCGTCACGTTCTCAAGGTCGATGGTGCTGCCGGTCAGGGCATGGACGGCGAAGGAGCGCTGGCCATGAGTAGAGACGGCAAGGTTGCTGGCCTCGATGTGGCTGCCCTGCTCCGCCAGCACGGCGTGGGACCGCGACGAGGTCGGGCCCTCCGTGCCATCTCCCGCGCCGTTCAGCGTGGTGATCGAGCCGCCGTTCAGGCTGATGAAGGTATCGGCGCCGGTGGCATGCGCGCCATAGCCCGCGGCCCCATGGGTGACGACGGTGACGTCGGTGGCGTCGATCGAGCCGCCGGCCTCGTTGACGAGCAGTCCCTGCGAGCGCTCGCCGATGACGTTTATGGAGGTGCCGTCAAGATTGATGGTGCTGTCCGAACCGGCGACGACGCCGTGCGCCAGGAGCCCGTTGGTCTCGACCGAACCCCGGATCAGGTCGATCGCGCCGCCCTCGTCGGCAAAGACGGCAATGCTGGCACGCGTGGACACGGCGACGTCCGTGGCCTTGATGAACGATCCGGCCCCGAGGCTGTAAAGCCCATAGGACCTGCCGCCCCCCGTGGCCACCGACCCTCCGGTGAGATCGATCGTGGCGCCGCCTGTGGCGACGACCGCGTGTGAATCGAGGACGCCCGTCGCCAGCGAGGTGGAGATGTCGGTGCCGTTGGTCGTGATCACCGCACCACTTCCGTTCGCCAGAAGACCGCGGGTGAAGCGCGTTCCGCTGGTGGAGACCGTGCCGCCCTGCAGGTCGACGGAACCGTTCTCGACCCGCACGCCGACCGACAAGCCGTTGCTGAACGGCGTCCCAGTGGTGCTGATGTCGACATCGGTGCCGTTGACGGAAGCTCCCGTGCCATTGACGTAAACGCCGTTACCGTCGCGCACTGCCGTGTTGGTGATGACCGGCTGGGACAAGACCTGGTCCGGCGTCGTGACGACCATCACGCCAGTGGTCATTCCGGGAACCGACGCGACCTGCGCCAATACGGGCCCTGCGTGGCAAGCAACTGCTACGCCGGCTGAAAGAGCCGTACCGCTCAGGAAGAATTTCCGTAGCACTGCTAACCCCCGTCGCGCGCGAAGCAGCCCCCATTCGAACAATCGTAACGTCATCGAGAGTTCAGTACAACGAGTGAATTCACGATAATGGTACAATTTCGAAACAATTTGCCAATATTTTCAGACTTAATCGACATCGCCTCGTGCGTCTTTTGAAATATTAAAAAGTGTAATACGACGAAGACTCTGCGCCCTGCTGGGACAATACCGCCCCGCGGCGCATTCGAACAATATACACTTCACCGATGAGGGACTTTACCTAGCCGTCGACCTTGGGGTCGATGAGCTGCCGGGCGGGCGAAGATGGATACGCAGCCGAAGCGCTTAGCCGGGGGTGGCGCGCCTGGCTTCAGACGAGACCTGGCGCGCGGGCGTGCATGACCATTCCCCTGGGGCAACTTCTTTGGGAGCGCATGCGTCGCCCGCCCTCGGGGTCACATCTGGGGGCGTTGAACCGCATAATTTCTGGGAAGGGTAATGGTGGGCGGTGACGGGCTCGAACCGCCGACCCTCTCGGTGTAAACGAGATGCTCTACCAACTGAGCTAACCGCCCGCGCAGCCTTACCCGCGCAGCCTCGCCGGAGGCTAAGAGCCATCCGGGCCGGACGTACCGCCCGCCGCGCCATGCGCCGGCCGCCATTAAGCATCAGTGAGGCGATGCGACAAGGCCCGAGGCGCGATAAGGGCTGGGGCGAAGCGCGATCTCTCGGGCGACAACCCGACATACTGGCCGGGGCCGCGTCCGCCGGCCGGGGGCCGGCGGACAGGAGCCGCTTGGGCCCGCGCCACATCCCGTCATGCGGGGGGCGCGGACGTCAAGCGAGCAGGATCAGCCGTTGACGGTTTCCTTCAGGCCCTTGCCGGGCGTGAACTTCGGCGCCTTGGAAGCTTCGATCTTGACCGGCTTGCCGGTGCGCGGGTTGCGGCCCTCGCGCGCGGCGCGGCTGACGACGGAGAAGCTGCCGAAGCCGATCAGCTTCACTTCCTCGCCGGCCTTCAGCGAAGCGGCAATGGCATCGAAGGTCGCGTCGACCGCGGCCGCAGCAGCGGCCTTCGTCAGCTTCGCCTGCTCGGCGACGGCGGCGACGAGTTCGTTCTTCGTGGTCATGTGACCGGTCCTTCCCTTGATTGCACAAGAATCGCCGGCTGCATGCTCCGACGACGGGCGGGCACCCTTTCCCCAAATCGCGGCGATTGCAAGCTCCCTAGCCCAGAAACCCGCACAAATACACGACTTCCGCATGATTTACGGTATTAAAACACCGCAAAATCGACGGAAATGTACCGCCTGCAATTTAGGCGAACGCGACCTGTCCGGCCCGGCGGGTAAAGCCGCCGCGCGGCAGACATGAAAAAAGCGGCGGCGCCCTTGTGGGACGCCGCCGCTCCTGGCCTTCGCAGCCGGCCCGCAGGCCAGCGATTTCAGTGCGCCGCGACGCCGCCCGCCTCTTCCCGGGCGATCGCCGGATCGATCTCGGCGGCGGCCGGCGGGAGGACCTTCTCCTCCCACACGATCGGCTCGGGCTGGCGCGTCAGGGCGTGGTGCAGCACCTCGTCCATGCGCGACACCGGCACGATCTCCAGCGCGTTCTTCACGTTGTCCGGGATCTCGGCCAGATCCTTGGCGTTCTCCTCGGGGATCAGCACCTTCTTGATGCCGGCCCGCAGGGCCGCCAGCAGCTTCTCCTTGAGGCCGCCGATCGGCAGCACCCGGCCACGCAGCGTGACCTCGCCGGTCATGGCGACGTCGCGACGGATCGGGATGCCGGTCAGCACCGAGGTCAGCACGGTCGCCATGGCGACGCCGGCCGACGGACCGTCCTTCGGGGTCGCCCCCTCCGGAACGTGGACGTGGATGTCGCGCCGGTCGAACAGCGGCGGCTCGATGCCGAAATCGAGCGCGCGCGAGCGGACATAGGACGCCGCCGCCGAGATCGATTCCTTCATCACGTCGCGCAGGTTGCCGGTGACCGTCATCTTGCCCTTGCCGGGCATCATGACGCCTTCGATCGTCAGGATCTCGCCGCCGACCTCGGTCCAGGCGAGGCCGGTGACGACGCCGACCTGGTCCTCGGACTCGGCCTCGCCGTAGCGGAACTTCGGCGCGCCGAGATAGTCCTCCAGCTGCTTGACCGTGATCTTGACCGTCTTCTTCTTGGTCAGCATCAGGTCCTTCACCGCCTTGCGGGCGAGGTTGGAGATCTCGCGCTCGAGGTTGCGCACGCCGGCCTCTCGCGTGTAGCGGCGAACCAGGGTGAGCAGCGCCTCGTTGTCGATCGACCATTCCTTCGCATCCAGGCCGTGCTTGGCCAGGGTCGACGGGATGAGGTGGCGACGGGCGATCTCGACCTTCTCGTCCTCGGTGTAGCCGGCGATGCGGATCACCTCCATGCGGTCCAGAAGGGCCGGCGGGATGTTCAGCGTGTTCGCCGTGGTCACGAACATCACGCTCGACAGGTCGTAGTCGACCTCGAGGTAATGGTCGTTGAAGGTGTGGTTCTGCTCGGGGTCGAGGACCTCAAGCAGGGCCGAGGACGGGTCGCCGCGGAAGTCCGCGCCCATCTTGTCGATCTCGTCGAGCAGGAAGAGCGGGTTGGACTTCTTGGCCTTGCGCATCGACTGGATGATCTTGCCGGGCATCGAGCCGATATAGGTCCGGCGGTGGCCGCGGATCTCCGCCTCGTCGCGCACGCCGCCGAGGGCGACGCGCACATATTCGCGGCCCGTCGCCTTGGCGATGGACTTGGCGAGCGAGGTCTTGCCGACGCCGGGCGGGCCGACGAGGCACAGGATCGGACCCGTCAGCTTGTTCTGGCGGCTCTGCACGGCGAGATACTCGACGATGCGGTCCTTCACCTTGTCGAGGCCGAAGTGATCGGTGTCGAGCACGTTCTGGGCAAAGGGCAGGTCCTTCTTGACCTTGCTCCGGTTGCTCCACGGGATCGACAGCAGCCAGTCGAGATAGTTGCGCACCACGGTGGCCTCGGCCGACATGGGCGACATCTGGCGGAGCTTCTTCAGCTCGTGCGTCGCCTTCTCGCGGGCTTCCTTGGTGAGCTTGACGGTCTTGATGCGCTCTTCCAGCTCGGCCAGCTCGTCACGGCCGTCCTCGCCGTCGCCCAGCTCCTTCTGGATCGCCTTCATCTGCTCGTTCAGGTAGTACTCGCGCTGGGTCTTCTCCATCTGGCGCTTGACGCGCGTGCGGATGCGCTTCTCGACCTGAAGGACCGAGATCTCGCTCTCCATCAGGGAGAGCACCTTCTCGAGGCGCGTGGTGACCTTGAGGATCTCCAGCACCGCCTGCTTCTCGGGAATCTTGACCGCTAGATGCGAGGCGACGGTGTCCGCCAGCTTCGAGTGGTCCTCGATCTGGGTGACGACGCCGACGACCTCGGGCGAGACCTTCTTGTTCAGCTTCACATAGCTGTCGAACTCGGCCAGCACCGAGCGCCCCAGCGCCTCGGCCTCGACCTTGGAGCCCAGGTCTTCCTCCAGCGCGACGGCCTCGGCCTCGTAGAGGTCGGTGCGGTCGGTGTAGTGGCTCACCTTGGCGCGCGAGATGCCCTCGACCAGCACCTTCACCGTGCCGTCCGGCAGCTTGAGCAGCTGCAGCACGGAGGCGAGCGTGCCGATCTTGTAGATCGAGCTGGTGGACGGGTCGTCGTCGGAGGCGTTCTCCTGCGTCGCCAGCAGGATGAAGGTGTCGTTCCGCATCACCTCTTCGAGCGCGCGGATGGATTTCTCGCGGCCGACGAACAGGGGCACGATCATGTGCGGGAAGACGACGATGTCGCGCAGCGGAAGAACAGGGAAGGTCTGCGAGACGCCGGGCGTGAGCGCGGTGCGAGGCTTGGGGCTCGTCATGGCTCTTTCCTTTCTGTTGACGGCCGGCCCCGTTCCCCGGATGCATAACGCATCACGAGGCGGAACCGTGCCGCAATGCGGCCGGAACGCGAACGTTGATCTCTGTGCGGGAGCTGCTTGAGGGCCGCGAGGCACGTAGATGCGGTCGAGGACCGGTGGTCGAAACTCAGATGGATACGGTCCCGACCCCCGTCAAGGGAGCCTCGCCGGTCGTCGGCCGGGCGCATCCGCCCGGCCCTGTCCGTCGCCCGTTCCTCAGGCACTCGCGCCCGCATCGCCGGCCGCGCGGTCCGCATAGATGTAGAGCGGACGTGCGTTCTGCTCGACGACCTCCTTGCTGATGACGACCTCCTCAACCCCTTCCAGGCCGGGCAGGTCGAACATCGTGTCGAGCAGGATGCCCTCCATGATCGAGCGCAGGCCGCGGGCGCCGGTCTTGCGCTCGATGGCCTTGCGGGCGATGGCGCCCAACGCTTCCTCATGGATGGTCAGCTCGACATTCTCCATCTCGAACAGCCGCTGGTACTGCTTGACCAGCGCGTTCTTCGGCTCGGCGAGGATCTTCTTCAGCGCCTCCTCGTCGAGATCGCCCAGCGTGGCGATCACCGGCAGGCGGCCGATGAATTCCGGGATCAGCCCGTACTTGAGCAGATCCTCGGGCTCGACCTCGCGGAACACCTCGCCCGGCTTGCGGTCCTCGGGCGCGGCGACGACTGCGCCGAAGCCGATCGAGGTGCCCTTGCCGCGCGAGGAGATGATCTTGTCCAGCCCGGCGAAGGCGCCGCCGCAGATGAACAGGATGTTGCTGGTATCCACCTGCAGGAATTCCTGCTGGGGATGCTTGCGCCCGCCCTGCGGCGGCACGGAGGCGACCGTGCCTTCCATGATCTTCAGCAGCGCCTGCTGCACGCCCTCGCCCGACACGTCGCGGGTGATGGACGGGTTGTCGGACTTGCGGCTGATCTTGTCGATCTCGTCGATATAGACGATGCCGCGCTGCGCCCGCTCGACATTGTAGTCGGCCGACTGGAGCAGCTTGAGGATGATGTTCTCCACATCCTCGCCGACATAGCCGGCCTCGGTGAGCGTGGTCGCGTCCGCCATGGTGAAGGGCACGTCGAGGATGCGGGCGAGCGTCTGCGCGAGCAGCGTCTTGCCCGAGCCCGTCGGCCCGATCAGCAGGATGTTGGACTTGGCCAACTCGACGTCGCCGGCGTGCTTCGTCGCGTGGTTCAGGCGCTTGTAGTGATTGTGCACCGCCACCGAGAGGACGCGCTTGGCATGGAACTGGCCGATCACGTAGTCGTCCAGGACCTTGCAAATCTCCTTCGGGGTCGGGATGCCGTCGCGTGACTTCACCAGCGAGGACTTGTTCTCCTCGCGGATGATGTCCATGCACAGCTCGACGCATTCATCGCAGATGAACACGGTAGGTCCCGCAATCAGCTTGCGGACCTCGTGCTGGCTCTTGCCGCAGAACGAGCAATAAAGAGTGTTCTTGCTGTCGCCGCCGCCAACCTTGCTCATGCGTCTCTCCGTCCGCTCGACGGCCCGGACACCCGGGACCGCCCCAGTCTCGCAGGCCGCCGCGGGCCTCCAAGGGGGGAGAAACGCGACGGCTCGAAATGGCCGTCAAAAGGAAGCGACTTAAGGGTCAACCGTCCGATCTAGCCAAGCACGCTAGAAGCGACACGATCAAGCGGGCATTCGTGCCATCCCCGACTTAGCGCGGACCGGCCTCAGCCGCGTCGTCCCCCGTCACACCTCCCGGCGACACTTCATGCTGTTGTCATGCAAGCGCGATACCGCGATGCACGCAAGAGCGCGCTGCAAAAGATCGCGCCCTCGCCTCTCAATATAGGAAGCCGGCGTGGCTTCGAAAACACGCCGCGGGTGCCCGTCAGGCCTTGGCCGGGGCCTCGTCGGGGCGCTTGTCGATCACATTATCGATAAGACCGAAGGACTTGGCGTTATCCGAGGTCATGAAGTTGTCGCGCTCCAGCGCGTCCTCGACCGCCTTCAGGTCCTGCCCGGTGTGCTTCACATAGATCTCGTTGAGCCGCTTCTTGAGGCTCAGGATCTCCTGCGCGTGCAGCATGATGTCGGTCACCTGGCCCTGGAAGCCGCCCGAGGGCTGGTGCACCATGATTCGCGCGTTCGGCAGCGCGAAGCGCATGCCCTTCTCGCCGGCGGTCAAGAGCAGCGAGCCCATGGACGCCGCCTGGCCGATGCACAGCGTCGACACCGCCGGCTTGATGAACTGCATGGTGTCGTAGATGGCGAGCCCCGACGTCACCACCCCGCCCGGCGAGTTGATGTACATCGAGATTTCCTTCTTCGGGTTCTCCGCCTCGAGGAACAGCAGCTGCGCGACCATCAGGGTCGCCATGTTGTCCTCGACCGGGCCGGTCAGGAAAATGATGCGCTCCTTCAGGAGGCGCGAATAAATGTCGTAGGAGCGCTCGCCCCGGTTGGTCTGCTCGACCACCATCGGGACCAGGTAGTTCATGTAAGTATCAATCGGGTCACGCATATTCTGATCCTCGGCGATCCGACGCAATGCGCCGCCCGCAAATCACCCTGCCCCACCATAAAGGGAAAGCGCGTCCCTGCCAGTCCGCCGGGCCATTAAGCCGCGGCGAGCGGATCGCGCGCGGGGCGCGACCCGTCTGTGATGTTCCGACGGCCTCAGGCGGCCAATAGTCAGGCAGCCTTGTCGGCCTCGTCCTCGGCGTAGAGTTCCTCGCGCGAGACGGGGATTTCCTTCACCTTGGCGAGTTCGAGCAGGAAGTCGACGACCTTCTCCTCGAAGATCGGCGCGCGAAGGCTCGCCAGCGCCTGGGCGTTCTTGCTGTAGAACTCCCAAACCTGCTGCTCCTGCCCGGGGAACTGGCGGGCACGCTCGACGACGGCGCGGGTCACCTCGTCGTCGCTGACCTGGATGTTGTTCTTCTCACCGATTTCCGCAAGCACCAGGCCGAGGCGGACGCGACGCTGGGCGATCTTCTCGTAGTCGGCGCGAGCGGCCTCCTCGGTGGTGCCCTCGTCGGCGAAGGTCCGGTTCTGCGCCTGCATCTCGGAGGTCACCGAGTCCCAGATGCCCTGGAATTCCTGTTCCGCGAGCGTCGGCGGCACCTCGAACTGGTGCAGGCCGTCCAGCGCGTCGAGCAGGCGGCGCTTCACCTTGTTGCGGCTCTGCGCGTTGTGCTCCTGGGCGATGCGGCTCTTCACCTGCTCCTTGAGCGCCTCGAGGCTGTCCATGCCCAGCGTCTTGGCGAACTCGTCGTCGACGGTGAGCTCGCCCGGCGCCTCGATGGTCTTGGCGGTCACCTCGAAGGAGGCGGCCTTGCCGGCGAGATTGGCGGCCTGGTAGTTCTCCGGGAAGGTCACGTTGACCGTGCGGGTCTCGTCGGCCTTGATGCCGACCAGCTGCTCCTCGAAGCCGGGGATGAAGCTGTTGGAGCCGAGCACGACCGGGATGTCCTCGCCCGAGCCGCCCTCGAACTTCTCGCCGTCGATCGAACCGACGAAGGAGACGGTGACGCGGTCGCCGTTCTCGGCGGCGCCTTCCTTGGCGGCGAAGGGACGGTTGGCCTCGGCGATGCGCTTGACGGTGTCCTCGACCTCCTCATCGCCCACCGCCAGCACCGGCTTCTCGAGGCTGATGGACTTGAAGTCGCCGAGCTCGATCTTCGGCAGCACCTCGATGCCGACCGTGTAGGACAGGTCCGCCTTGCCCTCGATCACCTCGTTCACCGCCGCCTCGTCCTGCGGCAGCTCGACCTTGGGCTGCATGGCGAGCTTGAAGCCGCCGTCCTCGACGATCTTGGTGTTGGCCTCGTTCACGGCCTGGTCGATCACCTCGGCCAGCACCGACTTGCCGTACATGCGCTTGAGGTGCGCGACCGGCACCTTGCCGGGGCGGAAGCCGTTGAGCCGGACCTTGTCCTTCAGCTCGTTGAGCCGGACCTGCGCCTTGGCGTCGAGTTCGGCGGCCGGCAGCACCACGCGGTATTCGCGCTTCAGACCTTCGGCGAGGAGTTCGGTGACCTGCATGTTCAATCGGCCTTCGTCTCTGATCCCGCTTGCGCGGCGTTCTCGAATTTCGGTGCGCGGACCGCGGCTCGACGCCGCAGCCTCGCTCGGGGCAAATCGGTCGGAAAGCGGCGCCGGCGAACGCGAGAGCTGGTGCGGGCGGAGGGACTCGAACCCCCACGACTCTCGCCACTGGAACCTAAATCCAGCGCGTCTACCAGTTCCGCCACGCCCGCGGAGCGTAAAGAGCGCCCACGAAGGCACACAAACGCATACCCGAGAAGGCGCCGCCAGCCGGGTGCGGGCTTATAGCACGGCGATGCCGCAGCGCCAGCCCTAAATGCGCCCTCGCCAGGCCGTGCCGCGCACAGCTTTGCGAGCGGCTATACGGGCGCGCCGAGCCTGGCGAACAAGCGCCTGTAAACCGGACGCAGTGCGTCGATGAGGTCGTCGGCCACGAGGCCCGGGCCGGCCTCCCGCGCCGCTTCGCCATGCAGCCAGACGGCGGCGGCCGCCGCCTCGAAGGCCGGCATGCCCTGCGCCAGCAGCCCGCCGGCGATGCCCGCCAGAACGTCGCCGGCGCCCGCGGTGGCCAGCCAGGGCGGGGCATTGGCGGCGACGGCGGCGCGCCCATCGGGCGAAGCCACCACCGTGTCCGGCCCCTTGAGCACGATCACCGCGCCGAGCCGCGCCGCTCCGGCTCGCGCGCGCTCCAGTTTGGACGGCGCGCCGAGAATGTCCGGGCAGCGGTCGAACAGACGGGCGAACTCGCCATCATGCGGGGTAGCGATGGCGGCGGGGGAGTTCTTGATGAGAGCGGCCAACGTGTCGACGTCGCCTTTGAACGAGGTGATGAGGTCGGCGTCCAGCACCAGCCGGCGGTCGGCGCAGGCGGCGAGCCGGTCGCGGGCGCCCTGCCCCACGCCGACGCCCGGCCCGATCACCACGGTCGTCAGCCGCTGGTCGGCCAGCAGCCGAGCGAGGTCGGCCGCATCATCGGCCGGCCGCACCATGATCGCGGAGAGATTCGCGGCATGGATCGGCAGCGCCGCCGCCGGGCAGGCCACCGTCACCAGTCCCGCCCCGGCCCGCAGCGCCGCACGCGCGGCGAGCCGGGTCGCCCCGGTCGCCTGCGCCGGGCCGGAGACGGCGACGAGATGGCCACGGGTGTATTTGTGGCCGTCGATGCGCGGCACCGGGAAACAGCCCTCCCACACCGCCGGCACGTTCTCGAAGGCGCGGGGCCTTATCTCGTCGAGCGCCGCAGGATTTATCCCGATCTCGGCAACGGTCAGCTCGCCGCCGTGCAGCCGGCCGGGCAGCAGCAGATGGCCGGGCTTCGGCCGGAAAAAGGTGACGCTCCCGCGCGCCTTGATCGCCGCGCCGCGCACTTTCCCCGTGGCGCCGTCGATGCCGGAGGGCAGGTCGACCGCCAGCACCGGCAGGCCGCTTTCGTTCACCCGCTCGACCAGCGCGCGGGCGTCGCCGCCGAGGTCGCGGGCGAGGCCGGCGCCGAACAGCGCATCGATGATCAGGTCGACGCCTTCGAAGGGTGCGCCCGCCGCCGGCTCGACCGCCCCGTCCCAGCGGCCGGCCATGATCGCCGCGTCGCCGCGAAGCTTGTCACCTTCACCGAGCAGAGCGAGCCGCACCCGGTAGCCGGCACCAGCGAGCAGCCGCGCCGCGACGAAGCCGTCGCCGCCATTATTGCCCGGCCCGCACAGCACCAGCACGCGCGAGCCGACACCCGCGGCTCGCGCGGCGACGCGGGCGACGGCAAGGCCGGCCCGTTCCATCAGCACGGCGCCGGGCACGCCGTTCGCGATGGTGAAGGCGTCGGCGCGGCCCATCTCTTCGGGAGTCAGAAGTTCCATTCGCATGCACCCTGGGCTGACCGACGAGCGGCGCCGGCAGCCGCCGCGCAGCTTAGGCCATAAGCCCGGCGCGGCGCGAGGATTCGCCGGTAAAGCGGTGAGGCGCAGCCCGGAAGCGGCAAAGCGCGCCATCTGCCTAATTTCCGCGCGCGATGAATCGAGATGTCCTGGAATATTAGCCTAATATATGGGCATCATGATCATTAATTAGCCAACTCAACGAAAAAACCCGTCGACCCTCGCGGTTTCCTCCGTGCAATGATCTGATATCCCGGTATTTTGGCAGCGACGGAAGTGCTTGGCATGGGTTCTGCTTCTACGCGACCCGACTCGGCCGGGCGTCGCGGATCGTCGAGTCAGGGAGACGGGATCAGATGAAGAAGATCGAGGCCATCATTAAGCCCTTCAAGCTGGACGAGGTGAAGGAGGCGCTGCAGGAAGTCGGCCTGCAGGGCATCACCGTCACGGAAGCCAAGGGCTTCGGCCGGCAGAAGGGGCACACGGAACTGTACCGCGGCGCCGAATACGTCGTGGATTTCCTGCCCAAGGTGAAGATCGAGATCGTCGTCAGCGACGAGACGGTGGAGACCGCCATCGACGCCATCCGCCGCGCCGCCCAGACCGGGCGCATCGGCGACGGCAAGATCTTCGTCTCGAACATCGAGGAAGCCATCCGCATCCGCACCGGCGAGTCGGGCGTCGACGCCATCTGACCGCCGCTTCAGGCGTAACCGGATAGATGCCGAGGGCATCTGACAGCCGGCAACAAGCGTAGTATGGTCGTGTCCATAGAGCGCGCCGCATCCTGGCCGATGCGGCGCGTCTCGTTGTGCGACCAATCGCTTGGGACCCATCTGCCCTAAAAATCGGCAGTATCGAAAGAGGTACGGACAAGATGACGACGGCCAAGGATGTATTGAAGCTAATCAAGGATAACGACGTGAAATACGTCGACCTGCGCTTCACCGATCCGCGCGGCAAGTGGCAGCACGTGACCTTCGACATCTCGATGGTCGACGACGACTTCTTCGCTGACGGCCAGGCGTTCGATGGTTCCTCCATCGCCGGCTGGAAGGCGATCAACGAGTCCGACATGCACCTGCAGCCGGACCTCGATTCCGTCTGCATCGATCCGTTCTTCGCCGAGACCACGCTGGTCGTGGTCTGCGACGTCCTGGAGCCGACCACCGGCGAGCCCTACACCCGCGACCCGCGCGGCATGGCCAAGAAGGCCGAGGCCTATCTGAAGTCCACCGGCATCGGCGACACCGTCTATATCGGTCCCGAGGCCGAGTTCTTCATCTTCGACGACGTGCGCTACAAGGCCGACCCCTACAACACCGGCTTCAAGCTCGATTCGATCGAGCTGCCGACCAATGCCGACACCGAATATGAGGGCGGCAACCTCGGCCACCGCGTGCGCACCAAGGGCGGCTACTTCCCCGTCCCGCCGGTCGACAGCGCGCAGGACATGCGCGGCGAGATGCTGGCGGCGATGGCGCGCATGGGCGCCAAGGTCGAGAAGCACCACCACGAAGTGGCTTCCGCCCAGCACGAGCTCGGCCTGAAGTTCAACACGCTGGTGACGATGGCCGACCACCTGCAGATCTACAAGTACTGCATCCACCAGGTCGCCAACGTCTACGGCAAGACCGCCACCTTCATGCCGAAGCCCGTCTTCGGCGACAACGGCTCGGGCATGCACGTGCACCAGTCGATCTGGAAGGGCGGCAAGCCGCTGTTCGCCGGCAACAAGTATGCCGACCTCAGCCAGGAATGCCTGTGGTACATCGGCGGCGTCATCAAGCACGCCAAGGCGCTGAACGCCTTCACCAACCCGCTGACCAACTCCTACAAGCGTCTGGTCCCGGGCTATGAGGCGCCGGTGCTGCTCGCCTATTCGGCGCGCAACCGCTCGGCCTCCTGCCGCATCCCCTACACCACCTCGCCGAAGGCCAAGCGCGTCGAGACCCGCTTCCCCGACCCCGGCGCGAACCCCTACCTCGCCTTCGCCGCGCTGCTGATGGCGGGCCTCGACGGCATCCTCAACAAGATCGATCCGGGTCCGGCGATGGACAAGGACCTCTACGACCTGCCGCCGCGCGAGCTCAAGAAGATCCCGACCGTGTGCGGCTCGCTGCGCGAGGCGCTGTCCTCGCTCGACAAGGACCGCGAGTTCCTCAAGAAGGGCGGCGTCTTCGACGACGACTTCATCAACGCCTATATCGAGCTGAAGATGACCGAGGTGATGCGCTTCGAGATGACGCCGCACCCGGTCGAGTTCGAGATGTACTACTCGATCTGAGCGGTTCGCTTCGGACGAACGGAAAGGGGCGCCGCAGGGCGCCCCTTTTTCGTTGGGATCGTGCCGGCCGGCTCAGAGCCTGACCCGTAATTTGCAACCTGGATGCTTGGAAGCTCGTCATGGCCGGACTTGGCCCGGCCATCCACGCCTTCGGTACGGCTTAAAGCCTGGCAAGTCGCGGATCCCCGGGCCAAGCCCGGGGATGACGGTCTAAAGGCGGCATCCGCCACCTCGAAGAGCTATTGCGAGCCAGATACTCACGCATACTCACGCCGCCGGCCGGTCCTCGGCCAGGATGGCGGCGACCTCGATGCGGTTGCGGCCCTGCGCCTTCGCCTCGTAGAGCGCCGCGTCGGCCCGAGCCATGTTGCGCAGGATCGCCGCTTCGACCTCCGCGCGGACCGAGCCCTGCGGGGCGGCCCCCAGCGCCAGCCCGATGCTGACCGAGCATTCCAGCGTACCGGCGCCGAGCTTCAGCCGGTCCAGCTCCTGGCGGAAGCTGCCGCGTATACGCTCCGCGATCTGCCGGGCGGTCTCCGGCCGCACATCCGGCAACAGCACGGCGAACTCCTCGCCGCCGATCCGCGCGGCCACGTCGCCCGGCCGCAGCTCCAGCAGCAGCACCTCGGCGAACAGCGCCAGCACCCGATCGCCGGCAGCATGACCGAACCGGTCGTTCACCTGCTTGAAGCGGTCGAGGTCGAGGACCATCAGCGCCGCCGGCCCGCTTTTGCGGCTGGCCGGCACCGCCTCCTCCATGAAGCCGCGCCGGTTGAGCAGGCCGGTCAGCTCGTCGCGCTGGGCGGCGCTGCGATAGCGCAGCTCGACGCGCTCGCGCACCAGGAGGACCAGCGTGAAGCCGACGCAGATCAGCAGCAGGATGGCGAAGAGCCCGATCCAGGCGAGCCTCGGGTTGGAGAACAGGATCAACCGGTTGTCGTCGACCATGAAAGTGGCGAACGGCACGCGCAGGATCGTCATGGTCAGCGACAGCGTCAGCAGCCCCAGCAGCAGCGCCCGCATGCGCGAGGGCGCCACCCAGCCCTTCCAGACCTGCGAGATGCACAGGGAGAGGAGCGCGATGACGATGACCGAGCTCACCTGGATGCGATGCACGATCGAATCGCCGAAGAATGGAAACTGGCACAGGGCGATCCACACCGCCGGCGCGACGAGCACATAGATGAGCCGCGGCCGGCGCCGGTCAAAGGCACGCAGTCCGGTCCAGATCAGCCCATAGCCGACGAACACCGCGGCGTTGGCGAGCTGGATGGAGACGAAGTCCGGCACCAGTCCACGCGACATCACGCCGGCGAGGCCGATCACGAACACCGTGCAGAACGCCGCCCAGTGAACGAGCGCGGTCTCCTCAGGGGTCAACAGCCAGACCAGCGCCATGATGGCCGCCAGCATCAGCACGACCAGCAGGACGACCGACCAGAGGGTCAACGGATCGAAGCTCATGCAAGGGCGACCGGACTGAAGGACCGCGCGAAATCCGCTGAACTATTGCCAATCGCAGCGCCACCGCAAAGGAAATCGGCGGGGAAGACGACACGTCGCGCGACGGAGCTGCGTTCAGGAGGCCTGCGTGACGACGACCCGGTTGCGGCCGGCCGACTTCGCCTCGTAGAGCGCCCTGTCGGCCCAGGCCAGCAACGTCTCCAGCCGCGCCGCCCCGTCGCTGGTGGCAGCCGGGAAGTCGCCGCAGGCGACGCCGATGCTCGATGAGCACTCCACCCGCGCCCCATCCGGCCGCATCTGGCCGACGCCGGCCTGGAAGGCCTGGCGGATGCGCTCGGCCGCCTGCGCCGCGGCAGTCTCGATGGCGCCCGGCAACAGCGCGGCGAACTCGTCGCCGCCGATGCGCCCGACGATGTCGGCCTGGCGCAGGTTGATCCGCAGCACATGGGCGAACGCCTCCAGCACACGGTCGCCGGTGGCGTGGCCGAAGCGGTCGTTGACCTGCTTGAAGTGGTCGACGTCGAAGATGATCAGCGCCAGCGGCCCGGCCATCTCGCAGTTCGCCAGCGCGAGTTCGCTGAAACCGCGCCGGTTGAGCAGGCCGGTCAGCTCGTCGCGCCGCGCGGCGCTGCGGTGGAGCAGCTCGGCGCGCTCGCGCACCATGAGCACCAGCGCGTAGTTGAGGAAGATGGCGACCCCGATCGCCACCAGCCCGACCACCGCATTGTGGGGCTCGGTGAAGGTGACGAGCTGGTTCTGCTTCACCTGCGTCGGCATCAGCGGGATGCGCGCGAGATTCAGCACCAGCACGAGGAGCAGCACGACGAACACCGCCAGCCGCGGGCGCGACGGCGTGGTCCAGCCTCGCCATGTCTGCACGAGGCCGAGCGTCGCCAGCAGTCCGATGAGCGCGGAGATCAGCACCACTCGGCTGCCGACCGACTCCCGGAACGGCGGCAACTGGCACAGCGCGATCCAGGCGAGCGCGACGAGGACGGCATAGAAGAGCCTCGGCCTTCGCCGGTCGAAACGGCGGAGCCCGCTCCAGATGGAGCCGTAGGCCAGCAATATCGCGGCGTTGCCGAGCTCGATCGAGACGAAGTCCGGAATCAGTCCCCGCGCCATGCCGGCGGACACGCCGGCCACCAGCAGCCCGGTGAAGGCGGACCAATAGCCCAGTGCCGATTCCTCTGGCGTGAGGAACCAGACGAACAGCATCGACCCCGCGAGCAGCAGTCCGACGATGAGGACCACCAGCCACAGCGTCCAGGGATCAAGCAGCATGAGATGCTCGGATGAACCGATGCCCCGAAACGATAAAGCCCCGCGCCACAGTACCGGCGAACGCGCCGGCCCCCAAAGCAAAAAGGGCGGGCCCGAGGCCCGCCCTTTCCGCCGAGTGGATGGAGCGCCGGATCAGCGCTTGGAGAACTGGAAGCTGCGGCGAGCCTTGGCCCGGCCGTACTTCTTGCGCTCGACCACGCGCGAATCGCGGGTGAGGAAGCCGCCCTTCTTCAGCGGGCCGCGCAGTTCCGGCTCGTAATAGGTGAGCGCGCGGGAGATGCCGTGGCGCAGCGCGCCGGCCTGGCCGGAGAGACCGCCGCCGGAAACGGTGGCGACCACGTCATACTGGCCTGTGCGGGCGGCGGTGGCGAAGGGCTGCTGGATGATCAGGCGCAGAACGGGACGGGCGAAATAGGTTTCGACGTCGCGCTCGTTGACGAGGATCTTGCCGGTACCCGGACGCACCCACACGCGGGCGACCGCGTTCTTGCGCTTGCCGGTGGCATAGGCGCGGCCCTGCTTGTCCAGCTTCTGGACATGCTTGGGGGCCTCGGCGGACTGGGACTTCAGGGCCTCGAGCCCGTCGAGCGACTGAATGAGCTCAGCCATGGTCAGATCCCCACATTCTTGCGGTTGAGCGCGGCGACGTCGAGCGTAACCGGCTGCTGGGCCTCGTGCGGGTGGCTGGCACCCTTGTAGACGCGCAGGTTGCCCATCAGCTTGCGGCCGAGCGGGCCGCGCGCCAGCATGCGCTCGACCGCCTTCTCGACCACGCGCTCGGGGAAGCGGCCTTCGAGGATGAACTTCGCGGTCCGCTCCTTGATGCCACCCGGGAAGCCGGTGTGGTGGTAGTAGACCTTGTCGTCGCGCTTGTTGCCGGTCAGCACCACCTTGTCGGCGTTGATGACGACGACATTGTCGCCGCAATCGACGTGCGGGGTGTAGGTCGGCTTGTGCTTGCCCTTGAGGCGGGTAGCGATCAGGACCGCCAGTCGGCCGACGATGAGGCCGGAGGCGTCGATCACGACCCACTTCTTCTCAACATCGGCGGGCTTTGCCGAATAAGTCTTCATGGGAATGTCCATTGGCAAGGGTGCGGGAGAGCCCGCACGTCTTCGTGGCGGGGCTTCTAGCCGAGACACCGCGCAACGTCAATGCGCAAGGATCGAGAATAACTATTATAAATCAATAACTTGGAAAATAGGTATTTTCATACCTCGTTCTAAGCCCTTGAAAATCGCCTTTCCGAGCGCGTCCATGGTGCCGCCTCTTCGCTTTGGCACGGTCGCCTCCCATATGGGAAGACCCGCCACTGCCGGAACGCGCAGATGAACCACGATCATTACGACGACGCCTTCATCGCCGACTGGCTCGGCAAGGTCCGCACCATCGCCGTGGTCGGCGCCAGCCCGAACCCGGCGCGGCCGAGCCACGGCGTCGCCAACTTCCTCGCGCGCCACGGCTACAAGGTGTTCCTCGTGAACCCCGGACAGGCGGGCCGGGAGCAGAACGGGCTCACCTTCTATGCCCGCCTCGCCGACATTCCCGAGCCGGTCGACATGGTCGACGTGTTCCGCGCCCCGGAATATCTCGCCGGCGTGGTCGACGAGGCGCTCGCCCTCGCGCCCAAGCCGAAGCTGATCTGGAGCCAGCTCGGCGTGCGCGACGACGAGGCCGCCGCCAAGGCGGAGGCGACGGGCGTCGCGGTGATCATGAACCGCTGCCCCGCCATCGAGATTCCCCGCCTCGGGCTCGCCAGGGTGGCGTGAAAGCAGCGCGCCGCGTCGCGTTCAGAACCTGTAGCCCAGCAGAAGCATCACCGAGGGCTGGAACGCCTCCTGCACCACCGGGCTGTCGGCGACATCCCCCAGCAGATAGCCGAGGTTGACCTCGCCACGCAGCAGCCAATGCTCGCTGACGGCGTAGGTCGCCGCGAGCTCCAGATCGACACGCTTGAAGCCGGCGCCGATCTCGTACCGCGGCAGGCCGGAGAGCACCGCCTGTACCGGCGTGACGCCGAAATAGGTCTGCATGTACTCTTCATCCGCCCACGTCGTGGAAACGCCGGCGGAGAACCGGAACTGGCCGACATCATGGGCCAGCTTGAAGCCCAGCTTCGCCTGCAGGCCGTCGCTGCCGCCGATGATGCGGCTGAGCGATCCGTATATTTCGGCCTCGCCCATGTAGTAGGTGACGGTGGCGCCCACCACGCCACCCATATCGATGTCGCCGAGCCCGCGCAGATGCTTGGAATCGCTCTGCTCGCGGCCGGTATCGTAGCCGACCTGCCCGCTGAAGCCGAAATTGCCGATCCTGTAGAGCTCTGCCGATATGCCGCGGGGATCGACCGTCACATGGTCGCCGAGCGTCGCCGTGACGAATGGGATCGGCTGGACGTCGAACTCGTCGGAGCCTTCATATTTCGGCGCGATCAGAACGCCGCCGCCCAGCACGACGTTCCACTCGGCCAGCTTCTCCGCGACGAAGAGGAGATTGTCGGGCGCGGAAGGCCCGGCGGATGAAGCGGCGGTATCGGCCGCGGCGGCGGAGGCGGGCGCGAGCAGAAGGGCCAGGCAAGCGACATTCAGGCCGGGACGAACGGCCGACGAGTAGCGCATTCACGATCTCACAGATGAGCGGAAGAGGCCCTTCGGAGCATTCCCGAGGGTCCGGCGCCTTGAATTTCCCGATGGCGTCGCCGACGACCAGCGCTGCTTCGCGCTTGCGTCAAATTCTTCGTTATCGCGCCGCGCCGCTCGGCTGGGGACGGTTCGGAATGCGCGAATTCGCGAATGGACAGGCGGTGATCTGGCTCGAGATCCGCGCCGCTGAGGGGCCTCGGCCCCGCCGCTCAGCTGCCGGGATAGCCGAGGCTCGGCTCCAGCCGCTCGAAGGTCGCGTCCATCGCATAGAAGGGCGCGAAGGGCAGGCCGATATGGCCGAAGAGCGGGGAGAGCTGCAGCTCGGCGGTAAACTCGTCCACCTTCTTGATCGCGGCAAGATAGAGCGCCGCGGCGAGGCCGGTACGGTCGGCGCCGGAACGGCAGTGGATCAGGATGGGACGCGGCGCATCGGCGAGCATCGCGAAGAAGGCCGCCACCTGAGCATCGGTGAGCTCGTGCGAGGCCGACCAGGGCAGGTCGATCAGCTTCACATCGGTCTCGCCGGCGATGCGGGTTTCCTCGCGATACCAGGCGCTGTGCTCGTTATGTCCGCGCAGGTTGACGATGGTGCGGATGCCGCGGCTTTGGATGACCTCGCGCAGTCGCTCGGGCTTCAGCGTGGCCGATCGGTAGAGCTCGCCTTCCACCACCGTGTGCAGATTGCCGTTCGCATAGGCCCAGCCGGCATAGAGCCCCACCAGCGCGAGACCGGCGGCGAGACCGCGCGTCAGCCGGCGCCTCCACACACTGAACCTGCCCGGCATGTCCCCTGCCCCTCGAAAGCAGCGGCAGGCTAGAGCGGTAAAGCTGTCCGCAAGCTGTCAGGCGCGGCGACACAAACAACAGGAAATGACTGCTGTTTATTTCTTTTGCCAATGTTATTGCGTTTTTTACCGGCGCGGCGACACTGGTAATAACGGCCCTTCCCGAGCGCCGACAGGAGACCCCCGATGACCAACGCCCCGCAGCACGCTCCCGGCTTCGCCACCCTCGCCGTCCATGCCGGCGCGCAGCCGGACCCGACCACCAAGGCGCGGGCGACGCCGATCTACCAGACCACCTCCTTCGTGTTCGACGATGTCGACCACGCCGCCTCGCTGTTCGGGCTGAAGGCGTTCGGCAACATCTACACGCGCATCGGCAACCCGACCAACGCGGTGCTGGAGGAGCGCGTCGCCGCGCTCGAGGGCGGCACCGCCGCGCTGGCGGTGGCCTCGGGCCATGCCGCGCAGTTGCTCACCTTCCAGACCCTGCTGGCGCCGGGCGACGAGTTCATCGCCGGCAACAAGCTCTATGGCGGCTCGATCAACCAGTTCAACCACGCCTTCAAGAGCTTCGGCTGGAACGTCGTCTGGGCCGACACCGACGACATCGCCTCCTTCGAGCGCGCGGTCTCGCCGCGCACCAAGGCGATCTTCATCGAATCCATCGCCAATCCCGGCGGCATCGTCACCGACATTGCCGCCATCGCTAAGATCGCCAAGCGCGCCGGCGTGCCGCTGATCGTCGACAACACGCTGGCGACGCCCTACCTCATCCGCCCCTTCGAGCACGGCGCCGACATCGTCATCCATTCGGCGACCAAGTTCCTCGGCGGCCACGGCAACTCGATCGGCGGCATCCTCGTCGACGGCGGCTCGTTCGACTGGCTGCGCGGCGGGCGCTATCCGTTCCTGTCGCAGCCGCGGCCGGAATATGAGGGCATCGTCATCGGCGAAGCCTTCGGCAATTTCGCCTTCGCCATCGCCGCCCGCGTGCTCGGCCTGCGCGATCTCGGCCCGGCGCTCTCGCCCTTCAACGCCTTCCTCCTCCTCACCGGCATCGAGACGCTGCCGCTGCGCATCCAGCGCCATTGCGACAATGCGCTCGCGGTGGCGAAATTCCTCGCCGAACATCCCAAGGTGTCGTGGGTGAGCTATCCGGGCCTGCCCGGCGACCGCTATTACAACCTCGCCCAGCAATACACGCCGAAGGGCGCCGGCGCCGTGTTCACCTTCGGGCTGAAAGGCGGCTACGAGGCGGGCGTGGCGCTGGTGTCGGGCGTGAAGCTGTTCTCGCACCTCGCCAATATCGGCGACACCCGCTCGCTGATCATCCATCCGGCCTCGACGACCCACCGCCAGCTCGCCGAGGAGCAGAAGGTTGCCGCCGGTGCCGGCCCGGACGTGGTGCGGCTGTCGGTCGGCATCGAGGACGCCGCCGACATCATCGCCGATCTCGATCAGGCGCTGAAAAGCGCCTGATTCAGGCCACCTTTGCCCGCCAGGGCTGCCGATTGTGAATGAATTGTGCAGCGCGTCATGCAGGCGGCGCAGGGCTGGAATGCGGTATAATTCCTACCAAATGGGCATGTTGTCGAATATCTAGGCAGCAGGATGCTTAACGGACGTGCAGCTACCCGGGGTGCCGGGAGGCCGCGAGCCGTTTGCCGAAACTGATGGAGAACGACATGCTGCTCTGGGGCCTTGTTGCCAAGCAGATCCGCCGCTGGCAGGCGTACCGCCGCACGATCCTCGAGCTGTCCCAGCTCGATGACCGCACCCTCGCCGACATCAACGTCTCGCGTGGCGAGATCGTCAATGTCGCGCGCCGGGCTGCCGCCGCGGCCTGAGCTGCGCGCGCCGACGCGTAGCACAGACTATCTGTGACGAAACGGCCCCGGATGTCCGGGGCCGTTTCTTTTTTGCCCCCGTTCCGTGCTAAGGCCGCGCCGGAGAGGCGGCGGCCGTGCCGCAGCCATGAACGACACGCAGCTTTGAGCATCGCGCCGCCATGAGCACCACGCATAGGCACGCCAACAACGGGCGCCCGGTCCATGTCATCGGCGGCGGTCTCGCCGGTTCGGAGGCCGCCTGGCAGCTCGCCCGGCGCGGCATATCGGTCGTGCTGCACGAGATGCGCCCGGAGCGCGGCACCGATGCCCATAAGGGCGACAGTTTGGCCGAGCTGGTCTGCTCCAATTCCTTCCGCTCCGACGACGCGCAGAACAATGCCGTCGGCGTGCTGCATGCGGAGATGCGCCGGCTCGGTTCGCTGATCATGGCCTGCGCCGACCGCCACCAGATCCCCGCCGGCGGCGCGCTGGCAGTCGATCGCGACGGCTTCTCCGCCGCCGTGACCGAGGCCATCGCTTCCCGCCCCGAGATCACGGTGGAGCGCGGCGAGATCGCCGGCTTGCCCCCCGAAGACTGGGATTCGGTGATCGTCGCCACCGGCCCCCTCACCTCCCCGGCGCTGGCCGAGGCCATCCGTGCCCGCACCGACGAGAGCGCGCTGGCCTTCTTCGACGCCATCGCGCCGATCGTTCATTTCGATTCCATCGACATGGACGTGTGCTGGTTCCAGTCGCGCTACGACAAGGCGGGGCCGGGCGGCACCGGCGCGGACTACATCAACTGCCCGATGGACAAGGAGCAGTACGAGGCCTTCGTCGCCGCGCTGGTCGCCTCCGACACCGTGCCGTTCCGCGAATTCGAGAACACGCCCTATTTCGACGGCTGCCTGCCCATCGAGGTGATGGCGGCGCGCGGCCCGGAGACGTTGCGCCACGGCCCGATGAAGCCGATGGGCCTGACCAACGCGCATAATCCCACCGTGAAGCCCTATGCCGTCGTGCAGCTTCGCCAGGACAATGCGCTCGGCACGCTGTTCAACATGGTCGGCTTCCAGACCAAGACCCGCCATGGCGAGCAGACGCGCCTGTTCCGCATGATACCGGGGCTGGAGAAGGCCGAGTTCGCCCGCCTCGGCGGCCTGCACCGCAACACCTATCTCAACTCGCCCAAGCTGCTCGATGCGACGCTGCGGCTCAAGGCCGAGCCGCGCCTGCGCTTCGCCGGCCAGATCACCGGCTGCGAGGGCTATGTCGAGAGTTCCGCCATGGGGCTGATGGCCGGCCTGTTCGCGGCGGCCGAGCGGCTGGGCGGCGAGCCCGCCCTGCCCCCGGCGACCACCGCGCATGGCGCGCTCATCAACCACATCACCGGCGGGCACATCGAGACCGTCGAGGCGGGCCCGCGATCCTTCCAGCCGATGAACATCAATTTCGGCCTGTTCCCGCCGCTCGACGCCAATCCGACCCGCGATGCCGACGGCAACCGCCTGCGCGGCACGCAGAAGACCGTCGCCAAGAAGCAGGTGATGGCCGCCCGCGCGCTCAAGGACATGGAAGACTGGGCGGCACGCCACGCCGATCCTTCGCGCGAGGCCGCCGCGTGACCCCACCCGTTCCGCCGCGCGGCGCCTTCGAGCTCGACACGGTTCTGAAGCGCGACACCTTCTCCACCATCGAGCGCGGCTTCTGGCGCGATGAGGCCGGCAACGCCTTCCCGGCGGTGCGCCGCAACTATGCGGACGTGAAATGGTGGGTGAAGCCGCTCGCCCGCCACTTCGCCAAGCGCGAGGCGCGCGCCCTGCGACAGGCCGAAGGCAGCGGCCACACCGTGCCGGTCTATGCGCTGGAGGAAGGCCACCTCGTGCGTGGCTTCGTCGACGGCATCCCCTTGCAGATCGCCAAGCCGCGCGGCGACCGGGCCTTCTTCGCCTCGGCGCGGCGCGGCCTGCGCGAGATCCATCGGCGCGGCATCGCCCATAACGACCTCGCCAAGCCGCAGAACTGGCTCTACGCCGCGGACGGGCGGGCGGTGCTGATGGATTTCCAGCTCGCCATGGTGTTCGCGAACCGCAGCAAGCTCTTCCGCATCGCCGCCTATGAAGACATCCGCCACTTCCTCAAGCAGAAGCGCAGCTACTGCCCGGAGGCGCTGACCCCGCGCGAGAGGAAGATCCTTGCCCGCAAGAGCCTGTTCAACCGCATCTGGATGAGCAGCGGCAAGAAGCTCTACAACTTCGTCACCCGCCGGCTGCTCAACTACCACGACACGGAAGGCCGCGGCCCCCGCGCCATGGAGCAGGGCCCGCGCATCGCCGCCACGCTGGCGGGAACGCCCGGCGTCAGCGCCGTGCATATCTGCGACTTCCCTACCGCCGGCCACAGCTTCGGCCTCTACGCCTTCGTCGAGGCGGAGCCGGGCGTGACCGAGGAGGCGCTGCGCGCCCGCCTCGCGGCCGGCCTGCCGGACATCCTGGCCCCCGAGCACATCCAGACCGTTCCCGCCCTGCCCCGCGACACTGAGGGCACCGTGCGCGACGACCTGCTGCGCCTCGTCGCGCTCAACCAGATCGACCAGCTCGGCCTGCTGCCGCGCACGCCGGAGCAGGAGACGATGCTCGCCGCCATCATCCGCGACCGACGCAATCTGAGCGACCGGGTGCGCGGGGGAATCTAGCCTAACGGAATCCTTCCGCTACTTTCGGCGTGCAGCAGGCGGAATAGACCAAATGGTAATTCACCCTGTCCTAGAATACCGGGAAGATGGCGTTCGAACCGGCGCGGTGATGTCACCTTCATGCATGGCACTATCCCTCCTCTCCCGCGCGCGGCGGTCGGGGCGGCTGGCCCGTCCGGCCCTGCCGCTGCCGGCGAGCCCCCACTCGTTTTCGGACGCTGCACCATGACCGGCTGGACGCATGGCCTGATCAACCGGCTGGTCATCCTGTGCGACCTCGCCATGATCCTGCTGGCCGCCCTCCTCTACTACGCGATCTGGCACGTCTTCAGCTGGACGCAGATGGGCGTGCTCGGCCTCATCGGCGCCGCCATCTACTCCACCGTCATGCTGCTCGGCTCGGCCTACCGGGTGGAGCACTACAGCCGGGCGCGGCGCCAGATCGTGCAGGTCGTGGTCGGCCTGGTGCCGGCGCTGCTCGCCATCTTCGTCGTCTACTACGCCCTCGTGCCGCCGCAGCCCGGCGATCCGGAGGCCTTCGGGCCATGGGCCGCGCTGACACTCATGGCGCTGCTGTTCGGCCGCCTGGTGCTGGTGCGGGCGGGCATCGCCTGGGTGAACGCCCGCAAGCTGCTGGTGCGCAACACCGTCGTCATCGGCGACCTCGACCGCGCCTATGAGCTGATCGAGCGCTACCGCATCGATGCCGAATCGACCGGGTTGCTGTCCTTCGTCGGCGTCTTCCGCGACGGCGGGCGCGAGGCGAGCGAGGCCGAGCGGGCCGGCGACGACGTGCCGCCGGCGCTCGGCGGCATCGACGACCTGCTGGAGATCGCCAAGGCCGGCATGTTCGACCTCGTCATCGTCACCCGCGGCTGGGACGACATGCGCGCCATCGGGAGCCTCGCCCGCAAGCTGCACCGCGTCGCCACCGACGTCATGGTGGAGATGGAGCCGGGCGTGTTCTCGACCGCAACGGCGCGGGTCACCCACATCTCCGACCTGCCCGCGTTGCAGATCCAGCAGCGGCCGCTCAAGGGTTCGCTCGGCCTGCTCAAGGCGCTGGAGGACTATTCCATCGCCGCGGTCGGGCTGCTCGTCTTCTCGCCCGTGCTGCTGCTGGCCGCGCTCGCCATCAAGCTGGATTCCCCCGGCCCCGTGCTGTTCCGCCAGGCCCGCGTCGGGCTGAACCGGCGCGAATTCATGGTCTACAAGCTGCGCACCATGCGCTTCGATCCGCGGGACGACGGCTCCATCGGCGCCGTGCGCGCGGACCCGCGCATCACCCGCATCGGCGCGCTCTTGCGCAGCTTCTCCATCGACGAGATCCCCCAGCTCCTCAACGTGCTGCGCGGCGAGATGTCGGTGGTCGGCCCCCGCCCGCACGTGCCGAACATGCTGATCGACGAGAAGCTGCGCTACGAGACGATCAGCGACTATGTCGCGCGCTACCGCATGAAGCCCGGCATCACCGGCTGGGCGCAGATCAACGGCATGCGCGGCGGCATCCACACAGTCGAGAAGGCCGAGCGCGGCGTCGAGCTCGACCTGTACTACATCGAGAACTGGTCGATATGGTTCGACATCCGCATCATCCTGCTGACCATGACCAAGGGCCTTGCCGACACGTCAGCCTTCTGACGTTGGCCCTCGTCGCCCTCGCCTTCCTCCTCGCCGGCGGGCGGGCGCAGGCGGAGGCCGGCCGGCCGTTCCTCGCCTATCACGCGAGCTGGTACGAAGTGCCGGCGACGCGCGCGGAAGAGACGACCATCGCCCGGCTGCCGGGCTATCTCACCCATGTCGCGCTGAGCTTCGTGAAGCCGGACCTCGCCTATAAGGGCGACCTCGACCTCTCCGGCACCGGGCTGCAATACCCCTATTCCGGCGCGGTGCTGAAGCAGGCCATCGCGCTGCTGAAATCGCGCCAGCCGGATGTCCGCGTGCTGCTGGCGGTGGGCGGAGCGACCTATCACGGCTGGGACAGGCTCGATGAGGCGGCGCTGGCGCGGCTCGTGCGCGACCTCGGCGCCGACGGCGTCGACTTCGACTTCGAGCCGATCGACCCGCGCTGCATCGCCGTGCAGGGGCGGATGCGCTGTGCCGACGACGTCCTCTCCGTCAGCCTCGTGCGCCGCCTCCGCGCCGCGCTGCCGCGGCCGGCGGTCCTCAGCGCCGCCGGCTGGAGCGTCGGCGCCTATGGCGAGGGCGCCTTCGCCGGCGCGCCGCCGCGCAGCCCGTGGACCGGCGCGATGCTGGCGCTGCTGCGCTCACCGGCGGCGGCCGAGCTCGATCTGGTCTCGATCATGAGCTACGACGCCGGCCCGTCCTACCGCCCGGCGCAGGCCTTCCGCGCCTATCGCGCGGTGTGGAAGGGACCGCTGGCGCTCGGCATACCCGTCATGCCGGCGACCAATGGCGGCCCGCGCTTCACCATCGACTATACGGCGAAGACGCTCTCCGCCGTGCTCTCCGATCCCGGCGCGGGCGCCATGCTCTATGCGCTTCGCGAGGAGCCGCCCGGCCCGCCGGGACCGGACAATCCGGACTACCGCTCGCTCGCCGCGCTGATCTGCGTGACGCTGGAAAAACCCGGCTGCGACGCGGCTATGCCCTGACTCAGTGCAGCGCGCCGCCGCCATGGCGGGCGACGACGTTCATGAACTCGGTCGGACGCTGGGCGAGCGGCTCCAGCGCGCCGTCGTCGGAGAGACGGTAGAAGCCATAGCCCTGCGCCGCCAGCGCGTTCCATGCCGCGGCGGCATCACCGCGCGCCTTCATCAGCGTCGGGCAGTTCATCTCGAAGATGACGGTCGGGCGGTAGGCCGCCAGCGTCTCGCCGGCCCCGGCGATCACCTGCCCTTCCGCGCCCTCGACATCGATCTTGATGCAGTCCACGCGCGGCAGGCCGAGCTCGCGCACGAGGAGATCGAGCGTGGTCAGCTCGACCGTCTCGGTCTCGGAATCCGTACCGTCGCTGATCAGCGAGAAGGCCTGCGGGTCGTGGCCGAGCGGGTTGTGGAACAGCGCCGCCCGCCCGGGCGCGTCGGAGAGCGCCTTCGGCACCAGCGCGACATTGGTGAAGCCGTTGAGCGCGACATTGGCGTCGAGCTGGCGGCGGGCCTCCTCGCCCGGCTCCACCGCGACGACACGCGCCGCGCGCGGCGCCGCCTTCAGCGTGAACAGGCCGATATTGGCACCGACGTCGATGAACACGTCGCCGGGACGGACGAAGTCCTGCAGATAGTTCAGCTCCGGCTCCACCGCATCGCGCAGCAGGTAGGCGGTGACCGAGGTGAACCGCATGTCGGAGGGCACGCGCAGCCGTGCGCCGGGCACCAGCTCGAACACCGGGCTGCGCCCCAGCGCCACGTTGAGCGTCCAGCTCACGCCGCGACCGATCACGGTCAGAGGTGCGCGCCGGAAGGCGGGTTCACGCAGGAGTTTGGCGACGCGCCGCAGCATCTGAAGTCCTGACACGGTGAGGATTGACGGTGAAGCTTATGGGGCCGGCCGGCGCCGGTGTCGAGGGAGGGCGCCGGCGCTCCCGCGCGAGATAGACCGCGAGCGCCATGACCACGCCGAGCTCGCCCGGCGTGAACACCAGCGAATAGACCGCCGAGGTCACGAGCATGTAGAGGATGTAGTCGCCCAGCGCGAGCGCCATCGGATCGTCGTCCAGCCCGCGCGTGACGCGCACCACGGTGAGGAAGCCCCAGCCATAGAGCACGGCGAGCAGCAGCGCGCCCACCAGACCGTACTCGAACGCGACGCCGAACCAGCCGAGGTCGGCGACGTAGAAATTGCTGTTGCCGACGATCTGGGCGAGCGTGATGCTGCCGAAGCGGGTGGTGGCGCCGACGCCGAACAGCCAGCGCCAGGGATCGTCTCCGAGGAAGCTGCCGGCCAGCGCCAGCGAGGTCTGGCGCACGGTCAGCGAGCCGCCGAGCGACTGCACGAGGCCCTCGGCGTTCCGCAGCACGAAATAGCCGATGGCGAGTGGCACCACCGCCAGCATCAGCCCGGTCACCAGCAGGCGCAGGCGCGGCGCCATCGACACGACCGCCGCATAGACGCAGACGAGCAGCGCCCCGCCTATGGCCGCACGCTGCTTGTAGATGACCAGCAGCAGCACGAAGCCGGCAAGGATCGCCAGCGGCGTCAGCACGTCCGGCCGCAGCATGAAGCGCCGCGTCAGGTAGAACAGGAACAGCGTACCGAAGAACATCGGCATGTAGATGCGGTAGCCGCGCTCGTCGTCGAGCATGAACAGCTTGCCGAGCTCGGGATTGTTCACATACGAGCTCGCCGGCACCAGCAGCCACAGCACGAGCATGAGGATGAAGGTCGCCGCTCCCAGCCATACCAGCACGCTCCTGGTGCGGGCATAATTCGGCGCCAGCCAGAAGAGGAACGCCGACAGCGCGAAATAGTAGGTGAGCGGCCAGACCTTCACCGTCGTGGTCAGTGCGTCGATCAGCCCGTTGCCGAGCTGCAGCATCGAGACGAACGGGGTGAAGCCGATCGTGTAGGCGAGGAAGGCGAGGTAGAGGTCCCGCGCCGGCAGCCGCAGCCGCACCAGCCCGTAGAGACTGAACGGCAGCATGAGCAGCGGCCACGCCTTGGAGAGCAGGTAAGGCGGGGCGAAGTCGTGCAGATAGTAGAAGCTCTGGGCGAAGAGCGGCAGCACGAACACCAGCGCCGCCGTCGTCAGTGGGCCGGACAGGCGCTCGGTGGAGAGCGGCTCGGCCACGGGCGCGAAGGCGCGCGGCAGCGTCACCACCGCTCTGCGCTTGCCCGCCCCGTTCATCGCCGGTCCTTCTCCCGTTTCATGCCATAGGCCGCCGGATTCAGCCGCGCCGCCAGCGCGATCCACAGCACCGGCAGGGAGTCGACGAAGACGCGTCGGGCATGCCCGACGGGATTGAGCGCCAGCCGGTGCGCCCATTCAAGCCCGGCCTTGCGGATGTACTCCGGGGCGCGGGTGGTCAGCCCGGTGGCGAAGTTGAGCGCGCCGCCGACGCAGAGCCCGGTGCCGACCGCGCCGCCGCGCTGCCATACCCGGTAGGCGAGATATTCCCCCTGCGGGGTGCCGACGCCGAAGAACACGTAGCGGGCGGGATAGGCGAGGATGAAGTCGACGCAGGCCTCGACCTCATCGGGCCGTTCGATGAAGCCCATGGGCGGGTTGTGGTGGGCGATGCAGCGCAGGTTGTAGAGGCTTGCAAGGCGTTTCGGCACCTCCTCGCTGCCGCCGATCACCGCCACCAGATCGTCCGGGCCGATATGGCGCTGGAGCAAGGCGGCCGTGGTGTCGCTGCCGGCGGCGTGCGGGATGTCGAGCCCGAACAGCAACTTCGCCAGCGCCCGCGGCACCTGCCCGTCGAGCAGCCGCATCCAGGCATGGGCGTAGGCGTCGCGGAAGCGGGCGTCGTCCAGGAGGTGGAGGCGGGTGAAATGCGCCGCGTTCGGCGTCACCACATAGGCGAAGGGGGCTCCCAGTGGGCGGGCGGCGATCCGCGCTGCGGCCTGCCCGGCGTCGAGCAGAGCGACGGGCACGCCGAGATAGGTCACCTCGGGAATCCCGGCGGGCGGCGGGACGTCGACGCCCACTTGCACGCCCTCGCCCGTCCCCGTCGTCATCGGCGCCGATCCTCGCTCAGCCAATCAGAACGTCGTGCCCTGCGTGCCCAGCGTATAGTTGAAGGTGCGCTGGAAGGGCACCACCTTCTCGATGAACTGGTCGATCCAGACATTGAGCTCGGAGATCGAGCTGCGCGGCACATAGATGATGTCGCCGGAGGCGAGCTGCACGTCGTCGAGCGTGAAGCCGGTCTGGATGATGTCCTTGACGTTGATGAGGCGCAGCATGGGCAAATTGTCCGGCCCGCGGCGGATGATCGCCACCTGCCCGGTGCGGGCCTCCTCGGTGAAGCCGCCCGCGGTGAGGATGCTCTGCAGCGTGCCGTTGCGCATCTCCGAGAGATTGTACGGGCCGGGCCGCTCGACCATGCCGCCGATATAGACCTTGGCGGAGACCGCCTCCTCCAGCGAGATCACCACCTTCTGGTCGGTGAGCTCGACCTTGGAGGCGCGGCGCACCGATTCCTGCGCCGCGGCGAGGGTGAGGCCCTCGACGCGCAGCTGCCCGATGGCGCGAGGGGCGATAGTGCCGTCGGGGGCGACGGTCAGGTCCTCGTCCATCTCGCGGGTGAGGAAATACTTGATCTTCAGCTTGTCGCCGAGGCCGAGGCGGTAGGGCGGCATCTGGCTGCTCCACGGCCGGAACCCGGTCGGGTTGGCCTCGGTGAAGCGCAGCTCCTGCCCGGTGGTGAAATAGTCGTTCGGCCCCACGGGCTTGCCGACCGAGCCGGTTGTGTCGCTGGTCTGGCAGCCGGCGAGCAGCAAGGCAGCCGCCCCTGCGCAGGCGAGCCGGCTCCACATCTCGCGCACGCGGCCGCGCACGGCCGGCGGAAATGCAAGAGCGGCGGCTTCTTCGCCGCGCAGGCTTACGCGCATCACTTCGGCTCCTGATCGAACCCGCTCGGACCACACCGCACCGGCGCCTCCCGAACGGCGATCCGGCAGGCAGGACGCAGGATTCGGCTCGGGCGAGAGGGTCAACGTGGCAGGGCGAAAGCTAAACGAACGCGGTTAATGGAGGGTTTATTGGTTAATAGATTGATATTGAAATCATAACCGGCCGGGCGGGCGCTCCTCGCGCCTACCCCTTCCGGCAGGTCGCGCGGGCCCGCGGCGCCTTTTGGTAGAACGGCACGAGCTCGATGCGCTCGAGGTTGCGCCAGAGCACGCTCTGGCTCGGCGGGCACAGGTTCATCACCGCCGAGGTCGGGTTTCCCTTCCAGTCGTCGGGCACATGGATCGTCACCGAATAGGTGCCGAGATAGAGCTCGGGCTCGTTCGCCCACCAGCGGCTCGGCAGCACGCTCCTCACATAGTCGCGGATCGCCAGCCGCGGGTCGAACGGACGCGGATCGATGGTCGGGTCGACGTCGAAGGCCGGCAGGTCGCCGAGGCCGAGCTGGGCCGATCCCGGCGTCGCCGGCAGCACCAGCAGTAGCGCCAGCGCGGCGCTCCGGGGCCGCCAGAAGCCGCTTGCGGCGGCGCATCGCGCATGGTTCATGCCGGTGATGTCCCTCGCGCGAATCCTCGCAACGGCGCTAGTGCGCATATGCCACGGCCGCCGGTGCGTGTCTCGCACCGTCCGCCACGCCGGTTGACGCGCATGACCCTCACGCAAGCGTCCTCCCTGCGCCGGCTCGTCACCACCTACGCCCCCTATGCCGGCGGGCTGATGGCACGCGGCGTCGAGCTGGTGGCCAAGCTCGGCCTCTATATGCTGGCCGCACGCATCCTCGGCGCGCATGAGGCCGGCCTCTACTTCCTCTGCATGACCTGGGTCGGCCTCGCCGCCACCGTCGCCCGCGCCGGCTTCGAGAAGGCGGTGGTGCGCCACATGGCCGGCGACGTCGCCGTCGGCCGGCTGCCGCAGGCGCGCGCGGCCATGCTCACCGGCTTCGGCTGGACGGTCGTCGGCAGCCTCCTCGCCACGCTGGCGACGCTGCTCATCGCCGCGCCGGCGGCGCTCCACGTCTTCGGCGATCCCGACCTCACGCGGCCGCTGCTGATCGCCGCCACCGCCATCGTGCCGCAGGCGCTGTGCTACTTCGTGGCCGGGGCGCTGTTCGGCTACGGCCACGCCGTCGCCGGGCAATGGGTGCAGAACGCGAGCTGGCCGGCCTTTGCGCTGCTCGCCATGCTGGCGGGCGTGCATTCGCTCGACGGCATGCTCTATGCGCTCGCCCTCTCCAACCTCGCCTCCGCCATTCTCGGCATCGTTCTGGTCGCCCGCGCCCGGCCCGTGGCCCCATCCGGGGCGGAGGAGATCGACGCCGACGCCCTGCCCGCGCTGTGGCGCACGGCGCTGCCGCTCGGCATCGTCGAGGTGGTGCAGGTCTCGCTCAACTCCATCCCGCTGCTGCTGCTCGCCGCCTTCGCCACCGCGGCCGACGTCGGCGCCTTCAGCGTGGCGAGCCGCCTGTCCATGCTGATCTGGGTGGTGATCATCTCCATCGGCGCCATCGCCGCCCCGCGCTTCGCCGCCCTGCACCGCGTCGGCGACTGGACCGCGCTGCGGGCGCAGAACCGGCGCGCACGGCTGCTGGTCGCCCTGTGCGCGCTGCCGCCGATCGCGCTGATGATCGCCTTCCCGGCGCCGCTGCTCTCGCTGATCGGCCCGGGCTTCGAGGTGGCGGCGACGGCGCTGGTCATCATGTGCCTCGGACAGCTCGTCAATGCCCTCCTGCCCTGCCAGGACATCATGCTCGCCATGACCGGCCATGGCGGGATCCTGCGCTGGCTGAACGCGGCGCAGCTCGCCGTCTGCGCACTGGCCGGCGCGGCGCTAGTGCCGCTCTTCGGCATGAACGGCGCGGCGCTCCTCACGGCCCTCGTCATCGTCCAGGGAGCCATCGGCACCGCCTGGATGGTGCGCCGGCTGATGCCGCAGGCCTTCTGACGCAATCTGTTACCTGCCAAGGGCCGGCGTTTACCGGCCATTAGGGCTAACAGGGCAAATTCGGTCTATTCTCCAAGGGCAGGCCTTGCAGGGCGTGCCCTCTTGTCCGCCGCGACGAACAGGATACCGAATGTCGATGACGGGCGCTCATGCCGCCGAGAGTGACGGCCCGGCACCCGCCGTGCGGTCCGGGGCATGGTCCGCGACCTTCACCGCCCGCGACTTCCTCATCGCCGCCTTCTTCCATATCCGCATCGTCATCCTCGCCGCGCTGGTGCCGATCCTCGCTGGCATCGTCGCCGCGACGCTGACCAAGACCGAGTACACCGCCTCCAGCCTGGTCATGGTCATGGTCAGCCGCGAGGTCACCAACCAGCAGAGCCTCACCGACAGCGGCCCCGCGGTGATGTCCATCGAAGGGCTCAAGCAGGTCGAGTCCGAGGTGCAGATCATCGAAAGCGCGGATGTCGTCCGCACGGTGATCGAGGACATCGGTATCGACCGGCTGTTCCCGCCGAGCCCGCTGTCGCAGCTGCGCGACCTGTTCGGCAGCGCCAGCCGGATGGACCGCGCCATCGAGCGCTTCCGCCGCGACCTCAATGTCGGCGTGCTCAACGGCTCCAACGTCGTCGAGATCGCCTTCACCCATCCCATCCGCGCGCTGGCGGTGGAGACCACCGACAAGGTGGTCGAGGTCTATCTGGCCCGCCGGCGTGTCATCATGCAGAACCCCACCGCCCGCTTCCTGCAGGTGGAGGTCGAGCGATTCAAGCGCGAGCTCGGCGAGACCGACGCCGCCGTCGAGGCGCTCAAGAGCCGCGTCGGCATCATCGACTTCAGCCAGGACGCCGTGCTCGCCGCCAACCAGGTCGACGCGGTGGTGCAGCGCCGCCGCCAGGTAGCCGAGCGCCGCGTCGCCGTCACCAGCCAGATCGCCGAGGCCGACAAGCAGCTCAAGGAGCTGCCGGAGACGGTTTTCGACTTCAGCCAGAAGAGCGACAGCTCCGGCAATGACGACGACAACAACACGCTGACCCGCCTCTTGATCGAGCGCGACCGCCTGTCCGTGCAATATGCGCCGGGCGGCTCGATGATGCGCGAGATCAACCGCAAGATCGAAACCATCCGCCAGCAGATCGCCACCCGCAACCAGCGGCTCTACGAGACCAGCCGCGACGTCCGCAATCCGTCCATCGCCTATCTGAACAACCTGGTGCTGTCGCTGCGCATCGAGGCCGACGCGCTCAGCCAGCAGGACCGCGAACTCGCCGACCAGCAGCAGAGGACCGAGAAGCGGCTCGCCGAGCTGCGCTCCGCCGAGACCGAGCTGGTCGAGCTCAACCGCCGCCGCGACACGCTCAACGACAGCTATCGCGAGTACCTCCGCCGGGCCACCGCCGCGCAGATCGAGGAGGCCGCCGCCGCCGAGCGCGAATCCAGCGTGCGGCTGATCCAGGACGCCGGCGACGCGGTGACCAGCCGCAACATGCGCCTGCCCTATCTCGGTGCCGGCCTGCTCGGCGGCATCCTGTTCGGCGTCGCCGCCGGCGCGGTCGCCTCCGCGCTGCGCTCCAACTTCATCATGCCGCACGAGGCCGAGCGGTCGCTGGAGCTGCCGCTCATCGGCGAATATGCCAGCCGCACCGACACCGAACCGGGCGCGGCCGAGCGGCAGGTCAGCGGGCTCACCGCCTTCCTGCTCGACACCGAGGTGGACGGAAAGCCCCTGCGCAGCGTGCAGTTCCTCGCCACCGACCCCGACGAGGCGCTCTCCCCGCTCACCCGCGCCATCGCCGCCGAGATCACCCAGCAGCGCGGGCTGCGCACGCTGTTCGTCGACCTCACGGCGCCGCCCGCGCCGGGCGACGACGATGCCGCCCGCGCGAATGGCGGCCTCTACGTCGCGCCGACCGAGGTGCCGCTGCTCTGGGCCCTGCGCGACCGCGCCCGCTCGCCGCTGCTCGACATCCGCCTCGCCACCGCCGAGGCGGAGCGGCTGATCGCCGAGCTCGGCGAGACCTTCGAGGCGGTCGTTGTCTGCGCTACCGCGCGCGATTCCGCCGCCATCGGCCACCGCTTCATGCCGCTGGTCGACGGCAATGTGCTGGTGGTACGGGCCGAGAAGACCCGCAGGGCGGCTACGCTGGCGCTGCGTACCAGCGTGATCGAGACCGGCGGCGTGCCGCTCGGCTTCGTCTTCCTCGGCCGCCGCTACATCCTGCCGAACTGGCTCTACCGGCTCACCTGAGCGACCGGCGGCGCCCCCGCCTGCGCCTTCAATTCGCGCACGAAGGCGTCGATCAGCGGCTGCTCGCCGCCGCGCCGCCGCGTGGCGACGAAATGCGCGGAATCGAAGCCGTAGGCCTCGGGCTTCAGCACCCGCATCTGCCCGCGCGCGGCCCAGTCCTCGCCGATGTGGCGCGGCAGGTAGCCGATGAAGCGGCCGGACAGGATCATCATCACCTGCGCCTCCATCTGCACGATGGCGGCGCTCGCGCGCGGATGGTTCACCCGGTAGAGGTCATCGAGATGGCGATAGCCGCGCACCGAGAACAGCGCCTCCTCGATGCGGGCATGGCTGATCGCGGACGCCGGCAGATCGAACAGCTTGTGGCCGCGTCCGCAATAGAGCGCCTGCGGCTCGCGGTGCAGCGGCACATAGGCGATGCCCGGCAGCTTCTGCGACAGCGGCCCGACCACGACGTCGCGGGCGCCGTCCATCAGCGCCCGCTCGAGGTCGAGCGGCGTGCCGAGCTCGAGATCGACGAACACCTCGGACGCATAGTCCATGTAGCGCGACAGCGCCGTCTGCAGCCCGAGCTGCGGGTTGGTCACCACCCCGTCGACGATGCCGATGCGCAGCCGGCCGACGAGCCGGCGCTGGTCGCGGCCGATGCGCCCGTGGAAGGCATCGATGTCCTCGAACAGCCGCTTGGCGGCGACGAGTGTCGCGTCCCCGAACGGCGTCAGCCGGAACCCGGCCCGCCCGCGCTCGCAGAGCTGGCCGCCGAGCTTGCGCTCCAGCGCCGCCAGATGGGTCGAGAGCGTCGATTGCGACAGGTTGAGTGCGATCTGCGCGTCGTGGAAGCCGCCCTCCTCCGCCAGCACGACGAAGACGCGCAGCAGGCGCAGGTCGATATTGTCGAGGCGGCGCATGGGATGCGGAACTCACATCGAGAATTGCCGATACATCCTTCCACTAAATCCTATTTTTCCGGAACTGTCGCTGAGCGAGCATGGCCTGTCCCCCGAGGAGAATTGCCGTGTCCGGCTACTGCCCCTCACCCCGCTCCTCCCCCCGTTGCGGGTGCACGGCATGACCCTCGGGGGACTGTCCGGCCGCGTGGTGCTGGTCACCGGCGCCAGCCGCGGCATCGGGCTCGGCATCGCCCGCGCCTTCGCCGCCGCCGGGGCCGAGCTGCATGTGCTCGCCGACGACGAGGCGGTGTTCGACGTGGCGGCGACGCTCGGCGCGCGCGGCCACCGCGCCGACATCACGCGCGACGCGGACCTCGCAGCCGTCGCCGCCACCATCCCTCATCTCGACGTGCTGGTGAACAATGCCGGACTGGAGCTGGTCACCCCGCTCGACGATGCGAGCCCCGAAAACGAGGCGACCTTCCGCCGGGTGGTGGAGATCAACGTCGTCGGCACCTTCCTCGTCACGCGCGCGCTCAGCCCGAAGCTCGGCCATGGCGGGCGCGTCATCAACACCGCTTCGCTCTGGTCGCGCAGCGCCGAGGCGCTGTTCGGCGCCTATGTCGCCTCCAAGCATGCGGTGATCGGCCTCACCAAGACCTGGGCCAAGGAGCTCGGCCCGCGCGGCATCACGGTGAACGCGGTCTGCCCCGGCTGGGTGCGCACCGAGGCCTCGCTGCGCTCGCTCCACGCCATGGCGGCACGCACCGGCATCGCGCCCGAAGTGCTGCTCGACGAGATCGTGGCGGCGCAGATTCTGCCCGGATTCATGGACCCGGACGACATTGCCGGCACCTACCTCTTCCTCGCTTCCGACCTCGCGGCCAATATCACCGGCCAAAGTGTCGGAGTCGATCGAGGAGAATTCCCATGGTAGCGCCGCATCAGGGTCTACGGGTCGTTGTCACCGGAGCGGCGAGCGGCATAGGCCGCGCGAGCGCCGACGCGCTGGCCGCCGCCGGTGCGAAGGTGGTCGGCTTCGACCTGCACCCGCCGGAGACCGCGAGTTCCTGGCCGACCATCCTCACCAATGTCGCCGAGGAGGGCGCGGTCACCGGCAGCATGGAAGCCGCCGTCAACGAGCTTGGCGGGCTCGACGTGATCGTCAACTGCGCCGGCATCTGCATCGAGACGCCGCTCGCGAGCTTCGACGTCACCGCCTATGAGCGCATGGCGGCGGTCAACATTCGCGGGCCGATCCTGATGGCGCGCGAGGCGCTGCGCCATTTCCGCGGCGACGGGCCGGGCCGCATCATCAACATCGCCTCGGAGCTCGCCTATCTCGGCCGCGCCGGCTTCTCCGGCTATGCCGGCACCAAGGGCGCCGTGCTGGCGCTCACCCGTTCCTGGGCGCGCGAGCTGGCGCCGAAGGTGCTGGTCAACGCCATCGCACCCGGCCCGGTCGACACGCCGCTGCTCGACTTCGCCAATCTCAGCGAGGAGCTGAAGCGGCTGGAGGTCTCCAACCCGTTCGGCCGCCTCGGCCGGCCGGAGGAGGTCGCGCAGGCGGTGCTGTTTCTCTCCAGCCGCGCCACCGGATTCATCACCGGCCAGTGCATCAGCGTCGACGGCGGCGCGGCGATGCACTGAGCCACCCACAGGGGAAGACAATGGTCGACAGCGTGCGTCTCGACGAACTGAGCTGGCCGGAATTCAAGGCGAAGGTGGCAGCCGGCGCGCCGGTGCTGCTGCCGCTCGGCTCGACCGAGCAGCACGGGCCGCATCTGCCGCTCAATGTCGACGTGGTGCTGCCGACCGGCGTGTGCGAGCGCGTGGCGCGCGAGATCGGAGGGCTCGTCGCCCCGACGGTGAACTATGGCTGCAAGTCGATGCCGCGCTCGGGCGGCGGCGAGCAGTTCCCCGGCACGCTGAGCCTCGACGCAAACACCTTCGCCCTCGTGGTGCGCGACGTGATCCGCAACCTCGTGCGCCAGGGCGTGCGCCGGCTGGTGGTGGTGAACGGCCATTACGAGAATTGCTGGCCGTCGGTCGAGGGCCTCGACCTCGCACTTCGCGAACTGAAGAGCGAGGGCATCGACGACCTCGTGGTGATGCGGCTCGAATATTGGGACTTCGCCCAGCGCGCGACGCTCGACAAGCTGTTCCCGGAGGGTTTTCCCGGGATCGACCTGGAGCATGCGAGCCTGCTCGAGACCTCGCTGATGCTGGTGCTGCGGCCGGAGCTGGTGGAGATGGACAAGGCGCCGACCGACGGGCCAGCGACCTTCCCGCCCTATGACCGCTTCCCAGTGCCGGACGATTACGGCCTGCCGCCCTCCGGCGTGCTGGCGGTCGCCACCGGCTCCACCGCAGAGAAGGGCGAACTGCTGATGGCGGATTACGTCACCCGCATCTCCGCCGCCATGCGCAAGGAATTCGGGATGTGAGCGTCCGCCACGGCCTGCACCGGGACAACCTCGTCCTGAGGTGCGAGCGGAGCGAGCCTCGAAGGATGCTCGTTGCAAAGCGCCTAGGCGAGCGTCCTTCGAGGCCCGGCCGTCGGCCGGGAACCCCAGGATGAGGTCGAGAGACGGACTGAGAATTGAATCAAAACGGGCGCCAATGCCCACCGAGGTTACGTCATGACCAAAAAATTCGAGCCTCTCGATTCCGGCTCCGTGCCGCGCTTCGCCGGGCTGCCGACCTTCATGCGGCTGCCGGTGGCGGAGCCTTCCGAGGTCGACATCGCCATCCTCGGCGTGCCCTTCGACCTCGGCACCACCAACCGCGCCGGCACCCGCCACGGGCCGCGCGAGCTGCGCAACCAGTCGAGCCTGATGCGCCGCGTGCACCACGTCACCGGCCTGTCGCCCTATGACCGCGCCCGCGTCGCCGATTGCGGCGACGTCGTCATCGACCCGTTCGACCTGATGCGCTCGCTCGACATCATCGCCGCGCACTATGCCGGCGTGCGCGAGGCCGGGGCGTTGCCGCTGACCGGCGGCGGCGACCATCTGATCACCCTGCCGATCCTGCGCGGGCTGGCCAAGGATGGCCCCGTCGGACTGATCCAGTTCGACGCCCATTCCGACACCTATGACAGCTTCTTCAACGACAGCCGCTACAACCACGGCACGCCCTTCCGCCGCGCCATCGAGGAAGGGCTGGTCGACCCGAAGCGCTTCGTGCAGATCGGCCTGCGCGGCGCCATCTCGGACGCCGGCAATTACGACTACGCCCGCGGGATGGGCGTGCGCATCATCTTCATCGAGGAACTCGTCGCGCGCGGCGTCGAGGACGTCATGGCGGAAGCGCGCGCCATCGTCGGCAACAAGCCGACCTACGTCACCTTCGACATTGACGGCATCGACCCCTCGCAGGCGCCCGGCACCGGCACGCCGGAGATCGGCGGCTTCTCCACCCGCGAGGCGCAGCAGATGGTGCGCCTGCTCGACGGCCTCGACATCATCGGCGCCGACCTCGTCGAGGTCGCCCCGCCCTTCGATCCCTCCGGCCTCACCGCGCTGACGGGAGCGACGATCATGTTCGAGCTGCTCTGCGTCCTCGCCGGCGTCGTCGAGCGGAAGGGGAAGCGCTGATGGCCCATGGCTATGAAGGCGGCCGGCTGGACCTGCCCTTCGTCGGCATCTGCACCTTCGGCAAATACCCGTTGCAGCTCGACTGGGACCGCATCGAGGCCGACGTCGCCGTCCTCGGCGCGCCCTTCGACCTCGGCACGCAGTGGCGCTCCGGCGCCCGCTCCGGCCCGCGCGCGATCCGCGAGGCCTCGACGCTGTTCTCCTTCGGCCATGCCGGCGCGTACGACCACGAGGACGACATCGTCTACCTGCCGGCGGACAAGACCCGCGTCGTCGACATCGGCGATGCCGACATGATCCACACCGACACCGAGCGCAGCCACGCCAACATCGAATTCGGCGTACGCAGGATATTGCAGGCCGGCGCCATCCCCGTCGTGCTCGGCGGCGACCACTCGGTCAACATCCCCTGCATCGAGGCGTTCTCCGACGAAGAGCCGATCCACGTCGTCCAGTTCGACGCCCATCTCGACTTCGTCGACGAGCGGCACGGCGTCCGCCGCGGCCATGGCAGCCCGCTGCGGCGGGCGGCGGAGAAGCCCTATGTTACCGGGCTGACCCAGCTCGGCATTCGCAACGTCTCCTCCACCGCCCGCGAGGGCTACGAGGCGGCGCGCGCCATGGGCTCGGACATCCTGAGCGTGCGACAGATCCGCAAGCTGGGCATCGATGCCGTGCTGGAGCGCATTCCGGCTGGGGTGCGCTATTACGTCACCATCGACATAGACGGCTTCGATCCCTCCATCGCGCCCGGCACCGGCACGCCGAGCCATGGCGGCTTCACCTATTACGAGGTGCTGGAGCTGCTCGACGGGCTGGCGAAGCGCGGCGACGTTGTGGGCATCGACCTCGTCGAGGTCGCCCGCGAATACGACCCCGGCGGCGTCACCGCCATCCTGGCCGCGCAGGTGCTGCTCAACTTCATCGGCCGCGTGCTGCACCACCGTGTCTCTTGAACGTCGTCCGTCGCGGCCAATTTCTTCCTCGTCGGTGCGAATCCGCATCGCACGATGCGGCCCCGGTGCCATAATGCCGGGGCTTCACCAAGCAGAGGACCAGCTATGCGCGACCACAAGACCGTCAACGACGTCCCTTCGAATGCCAAGAAGGTTGCCATCGAACTGCTCAACGCCAATCTCGCCGCCGGCATAGACCTCGCGCTGGCCACCAAACAGGCGCACTGGAACCTCAAGGGTCCGCAGTTCATCGCCGTGCACGAGATGCTGGACGGCTTCCGCACCGATCTCGACGACCATAACGACACCATGGCGGAGCGCGTCGCCCAGCTCGGCGGCACGGCGCTCGGCAGCACGCAGGCGGTGGCCGGCGCCACGCCGCTCAAGCCCTACCCGCTCGACATCTATGCGGTGCACGACCATCTCACGGCGCTGGTCGAGCGCTTCGGCGCGGTCGCCAACAATGTGCGCAAGGCAATCGACGAGTCCGATGAGGCCGGCGATCCCACCACTTCGGACATCTTCACCGCGGCTTCGCGCTCGCTGGACAAAGCCTTGTGGTTCCTGGAGGCGCACCTGCAGGAATCGAAATAGTATTGCCCGATTAACACTTAATTGCCGATACTTTGGCTCGGCGGCGGCCTTTTGTGGGCCGCCGCCGAATTTATGTCCAAATACCTTCGCTATGTTGCTACCTCACGAATCCGTGTTCGGAGCTGTGGGTTTTGCGGTAGGCAGGGAATTGCGCGACAGTGATGCGCACCCGGCTTATGTCATACTGCAGCGCCGTAGAATCGGGCTTGAGGCCGTTGCATCTGCGCATCGGATTAGAGCTCCTAGTCATAAGGACGAGTTCGGATGGCAGGCAAGGCGGCCAAGGGAAGCACTGCGGAAGGTTCGGGGTCCGATCGTATGGTTTTTGCGGCACCCTCTACATTCCTTGACGCCTCCGGAACGGATACTCCCGTCACTCATCTGGAAATCGCCCGGCTGATCGAGCGCGCGCACCGTCGTTTCCTCGATCTTCTGCGAGTCGAGCTGGCGCGGCTCGGCACGGACGATATCAGCCCGTCGCAGGTGATGTTGCTGTTCACGATCGGCCAGGACGAGCTCTCGGTGCGCGACCTGCTGGAGCGCGGGCACTATCTCGGCTCGAATGCGTCGTACAACCTGAAGCAACTGGTGGATGCGGGCTATGTGCACCGTAGCGCCTCGCTGCGCGACCGCCGCTCGGCGCGTCTGCGGCTCACCGCCAAGGCGCAGAGCCTGTGCGACGCCATCCGCACCATGCACGACAACCGGCAGGGCACGCGCGACGACAACGAGGTCTATGAGCTGGGCGTCGCCTATGGCGTGCTGCGGCGTCTGGAAATCCTCTGGACCGGCTCGCTGCGCTGAGGGGCGTCCCTCATCTACAAGGCACCCTCATCCTGAGGTGCGAGCGCAGCGAGCCTCGAAGGATGGTCGCTCTGGCGCACCTGGTCGAGCATCCTTCGAGGCCCGGCCGTCGGCCGGGCACCTCAGGATGAGGTTGTTCGGATGGGAATTCGGTTCTCTCAGGTGATCACGCTCGGCACTGTGCGGCCGGTGCGGCCGGCAATGTCCGGCAGGACGCGCGAGATCTCGATCAGGTCGGCGAGCGTGTCCTGCGTGTCGAGGTCATGCCGGGCGGGATCGGCGACGAAGCGCTCGATATAGACCCGCAGCGTCGCCCCCGCCGTGCCGGTGCCGGACAGCCGGTAGACGATGCGCGATCCGCCCTCGAAGAACACCCGCACGCCCTGCTTCGTCGTCACCGAGCCGTCGACCGGGTCGTGATAGGCGAAGTCGTCGGCCTTCTCGACCGTCAGCCCGTTGATCACCGTACCCGGCAGCGTGTCGAGGCGTGAGCGCAGATCCGCCATGAGCGCGTCGGCGGCGGCGCTGTCGACCTCCTCATAGTCGTGCCGGGTGTAGTAGTTGCGGCCATAGGTCGCCCAGTGCTCGGCGACGATCTCGGCGACGCCCTGCCGGCGCACGGCGAGGATGTTCAGCCACATCAGCACCGCCCACAGCCCGTCCTTCTCGCGCACATGGTTGGAGCCGGTGCCGAAGCTCTCCTCCCCGCACACCGTGGCGAGGTCGGCGTCGAGCAGGTTGCCGAAGAACTTCCAGCCCGTGGGCGTCTCGTAGCTCTTGATGCCGAGCTTCTCGGCCACCCGGTCGGCGGCGCCGCTGGTCGGCATGGAGCGGGCGATGCCTTTGAGCCCGCCCTTGTAGCCCGGCGCCAGATGCGCATTGGCGGCGATGAGAGCAAGGGAGTCCGACGGCGTCACGAAGCGCCCGCGGCCGATGATCATGTTGCGGTCGCCGTCGCCGTCCGAGGCGGCGCCGAGATCGGGCGCCTGCTCCGACATCAGCAGGTCGTAGAGCTCCTTGGCGTAGACGAGGTTCGGGTCGGGATGGTGCCCGCCGAAATCCTCCAGCGGCTCGCCGCGCACCACCGTGCCGGGAGCGGCGCCGAGCGTGTCCTCGAGGATCGCCTTAGCGTAGGGGCCGGTCACCGCGCTCATGCCGTCGAAGCGCATGGTGAAGCCGGAGGCGAACAGGTCGCGGATCGCGTCGAAGTCGAACAGCGTCCCCATCAGCTCGGCATAGTCCTCGACGGGGTCGATGACGTCGACCACCGTGTCCTCGACACGGGTGATGCCGAGCGTGTCGATGTCGACGTCCGGCGCGTCGGAGATGCGGTATTCGCGGATGGCCTTCGACTTCTCGAAGATAGCGTCGGTCACCGGCTCGGGCGCCGGGCCGCCGGCGCCGATATTGTACTTGATGCCGAAATCACCGTGCTCGCCGCCCGGATTGTGGCTGGCGGAGAGGATGAGGCCGCCGAAGGCGCCGTGCTTGCGGATGACGCAGGAGGTGGCGGGCGTCGAGAGGATGCCGCCGCGCCCGACCATGATCCGGCCGAAGCCGTTGGCGGCGGCGATCTTGATGATCGTCTGGATCGCCTCACGGTTGAAGTAGCGCCCGTCGCCGCCCACCACCAGCGTCTCGCCCTCGAAGTCGCCGAGGCTGTCGAACGTCGACTGGACGAAGTTCTCCACATAGTGCGGCTGCTGGAACACCTGCACCTTCTTGCGCAGGCCGGAGGTCCCCGGCTTCTGGCCCTCGAATGGCGTGGTGGCGACGGTACGGATCATGGTTCCCCCGGATTTCCAGTCGTAAGGCGAGGCGTCGTTCTGCGCGACCATCCTTCGAGGCTCGCCTGCGGCTCGCACCTCAGGATGAGGGTTGTCTCAGGAAGCGACCTCATCCTGAGGTGCCCGGCGTTTCGCCGGACCTCGAAGGATGCTGACGCAGGGCGACGCCTACTTCCGAACCAGATGGCGCAGCAGCCCGGCCGCCGAGGTCGAGAGCGAGGCCGGAGCCTGGCCGCTCTCCACCGCCGGCAGCAGCGTGTTGGCGAGCTCCTTGCCGAGCTCGACGCCCCACTGGTCGAAGCTGTTGATGTTCCAGATCGCGCCCTCGACGAAGACGCGGTGTTCGTAGAGGGCGATGAGGCGCCCCAGCGTGTAGGGATCGAGCTTCTCATAGGCGATGGTCACCGACGGACGGCTGCCGGTGAAGACGCGGTGCGGGGCGATCCGTTCCGCGGTTTCCTCGTCGCGGCCGGCGGCGATGAGCTGCGCCTTCGCCTCCTCCAGCGTGCGCCCGCGCATCAGCGCTTCGGACTGGGCGAGGCAATTGGCGATCAGCATGGCGTGCTGGCGCTTCAGCCCGACCACCTTCTCCTCGCCATGGCCATGGGCGGCGATGAGGAACTCGACCGGAATCGGGCTGGTGCCCTGGTGGATGAGCTGGAAGAAGGCGTGCTGGCCATTGGTGCCCGGCTCGCCCCACACCACCGGGCCGGTGTCGTGGGCGACCGTCTTGCCGTCGAGCGTCACGTGCTTGCCGTTGCTCTCCATGTCGAGCTGCTGGAGATAGGCCGGCAGGCGGGCGAGGTGCTGGTCGTAGGGGATGACGGCGCGGGTGGCGTAGCCGCAGATGTCGCGGTGCCAGATGCCGACGAGGCCGAGCAGCACGGGCAGGTTCTTCTCCAGCGGCGCGGTGCGGAAATGCTCGTCCATCGCGTGGCCGCCGTCGAGGAAGCGGCCGAAACTCTCGGCGCCCACCGCAATCATCACCGGCAGGCCGATCGCCGACCACACCGAATAGCGCCCGCCGACCCAGTCCCAGAAGCCGAACACCCGCCCTGGCGCGATGCCGAAGGCGGAAACCTTGTCGAGCGCCGTGGAGACGGCGGCGAAGTGGTTGGCCACCGCCGCCTCGCCCAGCGCCTCGACGATCCATTCGCGGGCGCTGGCGGCGTTCGCCATCGTCTCCTGCGTGGTGAAGGTCTTGGAGGCGACGATGAACAGCGTCGAGGCCGGGTCCAGCTCGGCGATGGTATCGTAGAGATGCGCGCCGTCGACATTGGAGACGTAATGCGCGCGCGGCCCGTCGTGATAGGGCCCGAGCGCGATGGTCGCCATCACCGGCCCGAGATCGGAGCCGCCGATGCCGATATTGACGACGTCGGTGATCGGCTTGCCGGTCCAGCCCTTCAGCGCGCCGGTGCGGATGCCCTCGGCGAAGGCGCCCATGCGCACCAGCACGTCCGTCACGTCCGCGCGCACGTCCTGCCCGTCGACGGTGAAGGGCGTCGCGCTGCGGTCGCGCAGCGCCGTGTGCAGCACCGCGCGATCCTCGGTGATGTTGATGTGCTCGCCCGCGAACATCGCCGCGCGCTTGCCTTCGACGCCGGCGGCGCGGGCGAGGTCGATCAGCAGGCCGAGCGTCGCCGGGGTGAGCGAGCATTTCGAGAAGTCGAGCAGCAGGTCCTCGAAGGAGGCCGAGAACGCGGCGAAGCGGCCGGGATCGGCGGCGAACAGGTCCGGAACCTTCTCCTCCGCGCGCGCGGCGCGGTCGGCGGCCAGAGCCTTGAAGACGTCCTCGACGGCGGCACTCATGCGTTCCTCCACACCCTTCCCGCGCCGGCGCGGATCACTCGCTCCGGCCCATGCTCGTCTTCACCGCCTCGATGAGCTGCTTGAGCGTGAAGGGCTTCGGCAGGAAGCCGAAATCCGCACCCTCGGGCAGGTTCTTGGCGAAGGCTTCCTCGGCATAACCCGACATGAATATCACCTTGATGTCGGGATGCGTGCCGCGCAACTCCTTGAGCAGCGTGGGGCCGTCCATTTCCGGCATCACCACGTCGGAGAGCACGAGGTCGACCTCGCCGGCGTGCTTCTCCATCGCCTCCAGCGCCTCGACGCCGGAACCCGCCTCCAGCACCTGGTAGCCGCGAGAGGCGAGCGCGCGGGCGGCGAAGGCGCGCACCGCCTCCTCGTCCTCGACCAGCAGCAGCGTGCCGCGCCCGGTGAAGTCGGCGGTCTTCGCCGGTGCCTCGGCCTCGACGGCCTTGGGGGCGACGGCGGCGACCTCCGGCACGTGGCGCGGCAGGAACACTCGGAAGATCGAGCCCTCGCCGGGCTCGCTCTCCACCTGCAGCGTGCCGCCGGTCTGCTTGACGATGCCGTAGACGGTGGAGAGCCCAAGGCCCGTTCCCTTACCCACCTCCTTGGTGGTGAAGAACGGCTCGAAGATCTTGTCGAGGATCGCCGGCGGAATGCCCGCGCCGGTATCCGCCACCTCGACCAGCACATGGTCGGCGGCGGGCAGGCCGGCCTCGGCATATTGGGCGGCCTGCGCGGCGCTGACATTGGCGGTGCGGATGGTGAGCGTGCCGCCCTCTACCATCGCGTCGCGGGCATTGACCGCGAGGTTGACGATCACCTGCTCGAACTGGTTGAGGTCCGCCTTCACCGGCCAGAGGTCGCGCTCCTCCTTCACCTCCAGCTTGATGGTCTCGCCGAGCAGGCGACGCAGCAGCATGGTGAGGTCGCTCATCACGTCGCCGAGGTTCAGCACCTGCGGGCGCAGCGTCTGGCGGCGCGAGAAGGCGAGCAGCTGGCGCACCAGCCCGGCGGCGCGGTTGGCGTTCTGCTTGATCTGCATCACGTCCTGGAAGGACGGGTCCGTCGGGCGGGAATTGGCCAGCAGCAGGTCGGAATAGCCGATGATGGCGGTGAGCACGTTGTTGAAGTCGTGCGCCACCCCGCCGGCGAGCTGGCCGACCGCCTGCATCTTCTGCGACTGGGCGAACTGCGCCTCCAGCGTGCGCTGCTCGGTGGTGTCGATGGCGTAGACGATGGCCGCCTCGCGCTCGGCGCCGCCATCCTCGACCGGCGCGAGGTAGAAGCGGACCGAGCGCCCGCCCTCGCGGTCGAGCCCGATGTCGATGGGGCTGGAGGGCGCCTGCCCCTTCACCGCCGCCGCCACGGCGGTCTCCAGCGGCCCGCGCGCGGCCTCCGCTACCATCTCGATAAGGCGCCGCTGCTCGCCCTCGCGGGTGCCGAACAGCCGCGCGAACATGGCGTTGGCGCGCACGATGCGCCCCTCGCCGTCCACCGCCGCGATGGCGATGGGCGAATTGTGGAAGAAGCGGGCGAAGCGCACCTCGGCGGCGCGGGCCGGATCGGCGGCGTTGTCCTCGCGCGAGCGGTTGACCACCAGCGTGCGCGAGGCGCCGGGCGTGCCGTCCGCCGCATAGGCGACGCGGTGCCAGAGCCGCACGGGCAGCGTCTGGCCGTTCTTGCGCTTGAGGTCGAGGTCGAGCACCTCGGTCCGCACCCCGCCCGGCAGCGGCGCCATGCCGGTGAGCAGCGCCGCCGCCGGACCGGGCACGATGTCGGCGACGGTGAGCCCGCCGGGGCCGAACTCGGCGAGGTCGTAGCCGAGCCAGTCGACCAGCGTCGCGTTGATGTAGTGGATCGCCCCGCCCGCCGCCGAGAAGAAGCCGGCCGGGGCGTGGTCGAGATAGTCGATGGCGTGCTGCAGTTCGAGGAAGGCGGTCTCCTGCCGCTCGCGCTCGCGGGTGAGGTCGCTCACCGTCCACACCGCGGATTTCGCGCCCTTGGCGCCGGGCGCGGCCGGACGCGCGCCGAGCTTGAGCCAGCGTACCGGCTGGCCGGGGCCGGCGATGCGCACCTCCTCGGTGAGCGCCTTGCCCTCGCGCACGCCCTGCGCCAGCCGGTAGACGGCTTCCGAGGCGTCGGGATCGGAGGTGAACAGCCGCTCGACCGGGCGCGCCTCGGCGGGAGCGTCGGCGCCGGTAATCTCGCAATAGCGCGGATTGGCGTAGAGCACGCGGCCGAGCGTATCGACGACGCACAGCCCGTCCGGCGCACTGTCGGCGACCCGGCGCGCCAGCTCGTCGCGCATGTCCGGGACGCCGAAGCGCAGCAGGCCGGTGGCGTAGGCGAAGAGCGCGAACACGCCGACGACGGCCAGCACCGTCAATAGGCCGATGATCCACGGATCGGCCCGCTCGCGGCCGAGCAGCAGCAGCGAGACCACCGCGCCGACGAGAGCCAGCGCCACCAGCAGCACGAGGCGAATGCTCCCGCCGATCTCGGGTCTGTCGAGCGTGCGATCGTCCGATCCGCTATCCGCCATGTCCAAGCCGGGAACCCTATGCTGCAGGCTTGCGCCACGTCGGGGGCGAGTCAGCCCCGCCTCGCGGCGCATCTTCTTTGGTGCCTGACCCGGCCCCTTGGAGCAAGGCCCGATTGGGCTTATCCGCCGCGTCCGCGCGGGCGCCGGGAGTTGCCACGCGCGCCCTTCCGCGACACAAAGGACGCGAGCGTAACCGGCCGCGCTCGTCCTGCGGCCGGCCGGGCGTATCGCGGAGAGTGGCTCATGATGGATGTTCTGTCCGGATTTGGTGGGTTCGGCGTGCCGCTGCTGGCCTTCGCCGGTCTGGTGGTGCTGGCGATCCTCGTCATCTTCATCGGCCGCCGCGCGCGCCGGCATCGCGGGCACGGGCTCGTCGCCGGCCATCGCCTGGCGGTGGTCGACCAGGTCACCATCGACGACCATCGCCGCCTGGTGCTGATCCAGCGCGACGACGTCCAGCACCTCGTCATCCTCGGCGGCGGCAGCGATTTCCTGGTGGAGAGCGGCATCGGCGCGGCGCAGCTGCGGCCCGCCGCCGAAGAACCGCGTCGCACCGTCCATGAGACCGTGCCGACCCCGGCCGTACGCCGCCCGGCGCCGCAGCCCGCTCCCATTGCCCCGCCCGCCGGCGAGCCGCGCGCGCCGGACCCGCGTGCACCGGAAGCCCGTGCGCCGGAAGCCCGCCCATATGAGCCGCCGGTGCGCCCGAACGAGCCTGCGGCCCGGCCCATTCCCGCGCCGCTCGCCTCGCGCCGCCCGCCGGCCGGCCCCACCGACGAGCCGGTCGCCGTGCTGCCGCCGGTGCCGCTGCGCACCGAACCGGCGATCGAGACGGCCTCCCCCGCGCCTGTTACCGAGCCGGGACCGCGGACCGCCGTGAAGGTCGATCCGGCCTTCGCCGGCATGGCCGAAGAGCTGGAGGAAGTGCTGCGCCGTCCGGCGGCCGACCTCCCGCCCCGGCGCACCCCGGGCAGCCTCGCTTCGGCGCCGATCAACCCGGCCGCCGAGCGTGCCGTCCCGCCGGTGACGCCGCCCGCCCCGCCCTCACGCGGGCCGGCCGCGGCCGAGCCGGTCAATGCGCCGGCCCCTGCGCCGGCGGCGCCCCCGCCCGTCGCGCCGGAGCCGCGCATCATTCCCACGCGCAGCGAGGCGGCGCCGGAGATCCGAGCCCCGGAGGTCCGCCCCACCGAGCCGCTGATCGAGGCATCCGAGACCGACAAGGTCAGCGACGACCCGTTCGAGCAGGAAATGGCCAACCTGCTGGGCCGCGCCAAGCGCCCGTGACGGCCTGAGCCGCGGCTCCGTTGGGCCCGGCGAAAGCCACGCTCGCGCCCTCATGGCCGGGCTTGACCCGGCCACCCAGACCTTGGACCCGGCGCTGACGGAAAGGCTGGGTCCCCGGGTCAAGCCCGGGGATGAGGAAGAGGGAGCTGCCGGTCGGATACCAACGCCCCGCCACCACAAATGAAAACGGCGACCTGCCCGCGCAGGTCGCCGTCAGTGTTTCCGGCCGCAGGACTGTGCCGAGAGGGCTCAGTCGTCGCGGTAGACGCGCTCGCGGCGCTCGTGGCGCTCCTGCGCCTCGATCGACAGCGTGGCGATCGGGCGGGCTTCCAGGCGCTTGAGCGAGATCGGCTCGCCGGTCTCCTCGCAATAGCCGTAGGAACCGTCGTCGATGCGGTCGAGCGCGGCGTCGATCTTGGCGATCAGCTTGCGCTGGCGATCACGGGCCCGCAGCTCGATGGCGCGGTCCGTCTCGGAAGATGCCCGGTCGGCGATGTCCGGGTGGTTCTGATTCTCGTCCTGAAGATGCTGCAGCGTCTCTTTCGCCTCGCGCAGGATGTCCTCCTTCCACTGCAGCAGCTTCTGGCGGAAATACTCCCGCTGCCGCTCGTTCATGAAAGGCTCGTCCTCGCGGGGGCGGTACTCCTGGTCGACCTCAACCGACATCGGCCTTCGTCCTCGTGTTCCGGGGGCACCCCTATCGGGCGCTGCTTATATCGCCACCACCTGCCCGGTACAACATTTCTCAACGTCATCGCGACGACATGAAATGCTGGATTTTTCAGCAGCTTGCGCGCCGAAACGAGGCAATTTGAAGTGATTGGCGATGCCCGGAAGCCCGCAGCGGCAGCCGCTGCGGGTGCTCGAGTGCCTAGGGAATCACTCGAAGCCGAGGAAGAAGGTGTAGGAGAGCGAAACGCCGGCCTGGAACTGATTCCGGTCGCCGTGCTGCACAACCAGCGGGCTGTCGGCGGCGTCGTCCATCAGATATTTGTACTCGGCGAACACCGAGCCGGTGATGTTTTCGGTGAATCGCTTGAGGATCTGCCCACCGAAGCCCACCGAATAGATGCCGCCGCCCGCCTCATAAGGGGTCAGCGGGTTGCCGAACGCGTTGGCGACCAGCGATTCGGCCGGGGTGATGCCGTAATAGGTGTCGATGTAGCCCGAGCTCGCCAGCGTCATGCGCGGGCCGGCGGAGATGGTGATCCCACCGAGCGGCTCGCTGAAATAGATGGCGTCGAGCGCGATGTCGCCCACCACGCCGTCGAAGCCGCCGAAGCCGTAGCGCAGTTCGCCGCGCAGGCGCAGCCAGTCGACCGGGAACCACTGGGCGTAGCCGCCGACCTCGAAGGCGTAGTCGATGTCCTCGAGCCCGCGCAGCGCGAAGGCGCTGCTGGAATCGCGCTTCCAGTCGAGCTTGCCGACGATACCGGCCTCGAACACGCCGGTGTCGAACAGCGCGAGGCTGGGATTGTCGTTGAAGCTGCGGAAGCGGCTGAGCCGGTCGGCGCGGCTGATCGAGATGATCGGCTTGAAGCCGAACTCGTAATCGTCCGAGCCCATCCATTCCGGCTGGTACATGGCGTAGCCGCCGAGCGTCAGCGTCCACTGGCGGTCATTGACCTCGGCCGCATAGGCCGGGTTGCTCCAGGCCACGTCGGCCGCATGGGCCAGGGAAGCCGAAAGCCCGACCGCCCCCGCGATCACCGCAAAACCCGTCCAGCCGAAAACTCGCATCGCCGTATCCCTTGGACCACTCACGCTTCATTACAGCAGCCTAACCCGCCTGTGGTTGCCGAAAAGTCACTTTCCTCCGGCACCGTCATATAGACGGCTCAGAATCTTCACCGCGCGCCGATCTCGCACGAGCCGCCCGCATGCCTATATGCTCGTCGCTGCCACGCCATCGGACCCTTCGATCCATGCTCCGTCTCTTCCTGCTGCGCCACGCCAAATCCGCCTGGCCCGAGGGCGTGCCCGACATCGACCGCCCTCTCGCCGCACGCGGCCTGCGCGGCGCGCGGGCCATCGGCACCTACATGACCGATGAAGGATTGCTGCCGGCGCGGGCCCTCGTCTCGCCGGCACGCCGCACCATCGAGACCTGGGACATCGCCACCTCGGGCTGGCCGGCGCATGTGAAGCCGGCCTTTGAGCGGGCGATCTACGAGGCGCCGGCGGAGAACCTGTTGCGGCTCGTCCGCGCGCAGGAGGACGTCTCGCCGCTCATGCTGGTCGGGCACAATCCGGGCATGGAGGAGTTTGCCTCGGTGCTGCTCAAGCGCGGGCAGCGGGCCAAGGTGCTGCCGAAATACCCCACCGGCACGCTCGCCGTGATCGACGTGCCGATCGCCAGCTGGGCCGATCTGCGCCCTGGCACCGGCACGCTGGAGCGCTTCGTCACGCCGCGCGCGCTCGGCGTCGAGAAGGACAAGGAAAAGGATTAGTGCCGTCCTGGTTCGAGGATCTGGTCGACGAGGCGCGCCTCACCGCGCTGACCCTGCTCGACCGCGCCGAAGAGCTCACGAGCCCGACGCTGCGGCTCGGCGTGACCGGCCTGTCGCGGTCCGGCAAGACCGTGTTCACTACCGCGCTGATCCACGCGCTGATGCGCGGCGGGAGGCTTCCCGTCTTCCGCGCCATGCATGAGGGCCGCATCGCCGGCGCGCATCTGGAGCCGCAGCCGGACGACGGCGTGCCGCGCTTCGACTATGAGGGCCATCTGGCAGCCCTGGTGGACGAGCGTCGATGGCCTGAATCAACCAAACGAATCAGTGAATTGCGGCTGGTTGTTGATTATGCACCTCAACGCGGCGGGCGGCGCAGCCTGACCCTCGACATCGTCGACTATCCCGGCGAATGGCTGCTCGATTTGCCGCTGCTCGACCAGTCCTATGCGCAGTTCGCCGCGGGCAGCCTGAACCTCGCCCGCGCCCCGGCGCGGCGCCCGCTCGCCGGCCCGTTCCTCGCCGCGCTCGGCCTGGCCGATCCCTCGGCCCCGGCGGACGAGGCGGAAGCCCGGCGCCTCGCGAGCCTGTTCACCGACTACCTCGCCGCCTGCCGCGCCGAGACCGTGTCGATGAGCCTCCTGCCGCCCGGCCGCTTCCTCATGCCGGGTGATCTCGAAGGCTCGCCGGCGCTCACCTTCGCGCCGCTCGACCTGTCGGAAGGGATCGAGGCGCCGGCCGGCTCGCTGCACGCCATGATGGAGCGGCGCTTCGAGTCCTATAAGGAGCGCGTCGTCCGCCCGTTCTTCCGCGACCATTTCGCCCGGCTCGACCGGCAGATCGTGCTGATCGACGTGCTGTCGGCGCTGAACGCCGGCCCCGCCGCGCTCGCCGACCTCGAAGCGGCGCTCGACGGCATCCTCGCCGCCTTCCGCGTCGGCCGGAATTCCTGGCTTTCCGCCCTGTTCCGCCACCGCATCGGCAAGGTGCTGTTCGCGGCGACCAAGGCCGACCACCTGCACCACACCAGCCACGACCCGCTGGAGGCGATCCTGCGCCGCCTCGTCGAGCGCGCGCTCGGCCGGGCGGAGGGGGCCGGCGCCGAGATCGACGTGGTGGCGCTCGCCGCCGTGCGCGCGACGCGCGAGGCGATGGTGAAGCGCGGGCGCGCGCATCTGCCGGCCATCGTGGGCGTGCCCGAAGCCGGCCAGCACGGCGCCGACGATTTCGACGGGCTGGCGGAGGCCGCGGTCTTCCCCGGCGACCTGCCGGAGAACCCCTCCGCGCTCTTCGACCCCACGCTCGGCTTCAACGGCCTGTCGGATGCTTCGGGCGGGGATTTCCGCTTCCTGCGCTTCCGACCGCCGGTGGTGGAGCGCAATGCCGAGGGCCTTGCTTTGCCGCTGCCCCATATACGTCTCGATCGCGCGCTGGAATTCCTCCTCGGCGACCGGCTGAAATAGGACCATGAGCGACCGTAACCCTCGCCGCCCGCAAGCCTTCCGCCTCGACGATCCCAGCGTCGTCTTCGCCGAGGACGGCCAGCCCGCGCCGCGCGGGGCCGTCGTCGTGACACCTGCCCCCATGGCGGAGGCGGTCGACGAGGTGGTCCTGCCCCCGCCGCCGCCAAAGGCCTCGCGCTGGGGCGCGCTGTTCTGGTCGGGCCTGGGCGGCCTCGTCAGCCTCGGCGTAGGCCTCGCCGTCACCAAGCTGATCGAGGACCTGTTCGCCCGCGCCGACTGGCTCGGCTACACCGGCCTCGCCTTTGCCGCCGCGCTGGTGCTGGCGAGCCTCGTCATCCTCGGCCGCGAGGCGTTCGGCCTCATGCGCCTGCGCACGCTCAACCATTTGCGCGAGCAGGCGGCGGTGGCGCTGGTGAAGGACGACCGCCGCCTCGCCGAGACGGTGACGAACGAGCTCATCGGCATCGCCAAGTCCTCGCCGCGCCTGTTCCGCGCCCGCACCGAGCTGGCGAGCCATCTCGACGCCATCATCGACGGCGCCGACCTCATCCGCCTCACCGAGCGCCATCTCATGACGCCGCTCGATGCCGAGGCGACGCGGCTGGTTTCGAACGCCGCCAAGCGGGTTTCCGTGGTAACCGCCGTCTCGCCGAGGGCGGCGGTGGACCTCATCTTCGTGCTGCTCACCGCGGTCGGCCTCGTGCGCCGGCTGGCGCTGCTCTATGGCGGCAGGCCCGGTGCGCTCGGCATGATCCGGCTGTTCCGGCAGGTCATCGCCCATCTCGCGGTCACCGGCGGCATGGCCGCAGGCGATTCGCTGATCCAACAGGTGGTGGGCCACGGCCTCGCCGCCAAGCTTTCCGCCCGTCTGGGGGAAGGCGTGGTGAACGGCCTGCTCACCGCCCGGCTCGGCCTCGCCGCCATCGAGGTGACCCGTCCCCTGCCCTTCGCCGCCCTGCCCGCGCCGGCGCTGAAGGACGTGGCCTCGGGCCTTGTCTCCCGCGACGAGGCCAAGGACCCCTGACGGACGGCTTGAGCTTGCCGTGCGCGGCCCTAATGTGGCGCGCAGACGAGACCGGGAGGGCCGCCATCATGATCCGCCATATCTGTGCAGCGGCACTGGCCGCGCTCGCTTTCGCCGCGCCGATCCCGGCCACGCCGGCGCTTGCGCAGGAGGCGGTCTCGCTCGTCGGCACCTGGAGCGGGCCGCGCGAGCGCATCGCCAAGGAAGGCGGCCGGATCGAAGGCACCGCGACGCTGGTGATCACCGTGCAGAACGGGCGCACCTTCACCGGCCATCTGTCGCGCGACTACGCGTCCAGCGGTCCCGTGGACGAACCGCTGTGGGGCGCTTTCACCCCCGGCGGCGACCTCATCGCCGGCGCCGACGACGAGGGCCATTACAGCTTCAGGCTGGTCGACACGGACACGCTGGACTTCTGCTACACCGAGACCGCCTCGCCGCGCGCAACCTGCGGCCGGCTCACGCGCCAGAAGTGAGCGCCGCTCAGCCCTGATGCGCGGGGGTGCGGATGATCAGGCCGTCCAGCGCGTCCGTCACCTTGATCTGGCAGGACAGGCGCGAATTGGGCTGAACGTCCGAGGCGAAGTCCAGCATGTCCTCCTCCATCGGCCCCGGCTCGCCGGTCGCCGCCTGCCATGCTTCGTCCACATAGACGTGGCAGGTCGCGCAGGCACAGGCTCCGCCGCATTCGGCGTCGATCCCCGGCACGCCGTTGCGGATCGCCGTCTCCATCACGGTGGAGCCCACCTGCGCGTCCACGATGCGCTCGGTGCCGGCGGCGTCGATATAGGTGATCTTGGGCATGGGGAGTTCGATGGTCTTGAAGGATTACAAGGAGGGCGCGGCTCTAGATAGCTGTGCGCGGCCGCGAATGCCAGCACGCCGAAGGTCGCCGACAACTATGCCGCTGACGCCGCGGAACAGCTCGAACGATTCGCCGGCCGTCGACGGCTTTGCGCGGGTTGCGGGCGCAGATGTGAATCGAACGTTTCCGTGCATGGTAAACAGGCCGTTAACGATAACTGCAATCGCTGCATTAACCCCAGTTCCATTTTTATTGGCCAAGAGCGTAGGATAACAACGCGGAAGAAGGCGTTCCTCTCGTCAAGTGCCCTGGTTATCCAGAGCCGCGGGAACGCAACAACTCCGCAGAACCCCGGCCCGACGGCGTAAGCCGGTCGGAGTAGCGTACGGACCGGAGGCAGGACGCCTATGTCGACGAATGCGAAGAAGGTTCACCAGGATCCCGCGGAGGCCGCGCTGTCGGCCATCGAGGAGGCCCTGAGTCTCGACCTCACGAGCGACGACGGGTTCGATCCACCGAGCGAACGCACGCACGACGACGACGAACTGCCGCCCGCCCGCGAGCCGGAAGGCCCGCGCATCGAAAGCCGCTCCGGCGACGAGTTCGGCGAGACCGGCGACAGCGAGAGCGACGCTTCGCTGTATCTGAGCGAGACCGACCTCTTCGGCACCGAGGACGACAACCGCGAGACCTTCCGCGACGAGGGCTTCACCCTCAACCTCGACAATCTCGATTTCTCCGCGCCCGACCTCGACGAGCCGTCCGAGGCGCCCGAGACCGCCCGCGAGCCCAATTTCGACTTCTCGGCGCAGGACTTCTCCTCGCGCGACTTCGAGGCGCCGGCGGACGACGAGGCCGAATCCAACGCGCCGTCCATCGCCGCCGCCGTGGCGGCTGCCGCCGCGGCCGGCGTGGTGCTGCCGCGCGCCGAGGCCCCGCGCCTCGACAGCATCGCCCCCGCCCGTCCGGAGACCGAGCGTCCTGAGATCGAGCGCCGCGAGAACGAGCGCCGGGACGTTGAGCGTTTCGAGAGCGAGCGTGCGGCCGCGCCGCAGGGCCGCCGCGCCGCCAACGACGACCGACAGAGCATCGGCCAGCTGCTCTCGGCGCTGCAGCGCCGTCCCTCGGCCACGCCCTATGTGATCGCCGGCATCGCCTCCCTCGCCTGGCTCGGCGCCGGCGGGGCGCTGCTCTATGCCCAGTTCGATGGTCTTTCCGGCGGGCTCGAGGCGCTGGTCGCCTCGCCCACCTTCCTGGCCAGCATGGCGGCGCTGATCGTGCCGCCGGTCTTCTTCTTCGTGCTGGCGGCCATGGTCCGCCGCATGCAGGAGATGCGCATCGTCGCGCACTCCATGGCGCAGGTGGCGATCCGCCTGGCCGAGCCGGCTCCGGCGCCCACTCCCGTCCCGGCCCCCGCCCCGGCGGCGATCCCCGCGGCGGCGCCCGCCAGCTTCTCGCTGGCCACCGCCTCGCCGGAGACGCTCGCGCAGTTCGCCGGCCTCGAGGATGCGGTCACCCGCGCCAGCGAGGCGGAAGCCTTCGTGCGCGGCGAGGTCGCCGCTTTGGCGCAGGCCTATGAGGACAACAACCTGCGCATGAACCAGCTGCTCGAGCGGCTGCAGGCGGAGCGCGATGCCATCTTCGGGCAGACCGAGCACATCCGCGAGACGCTCAACAGCTCGCACTATGCCTTCGCGCAGGAAGTCAACGGCGTCAGCGACCGCATAAGCGAGACCGTCATGCTCGCCGCCGACCGCGTCGCCGGCACGCTGTCCGACAAGGGCGAGCACATCACCCTCGCCCTTGGCCGCGTCGGCGACACCATCATCGAGGCGCTGAGCGAAAAGGGCGGCGACCTGATCGACCGGCTGCAGGCCACCGGTTCCGAGGTCAACACCAATCTCGCCGATTCCAGCGAGCACCTCATCTCCACCCTGTCCGCCCAGACCGACGACATCAGCCAGCGCCTGTCGGGCGTGGCCTCGAACCTCACCGAGACGCTCGCGGTGCGCACCGACGAGATCAGCGAGCGCCTGTCCGGCGTCACGGAGAACCTCTCCGACACGCTCGCCAGCCGCACCGACGAGATCAGCCGCCGCCTCTCCGGCGCGACCGAGAGCCTCGCCGACACGCTGGCCACCCGCACGGACGAGATCAGCCGTCAGCTCTCCGGCGTCACCGAGAATCTCACCGACACCCTCGTCAGCCGCACCGACGAGATCAGCCGTCGTCTCTCCGGCGTCACCGACACGCTCAGCGACACCCTGAGCACGCGCACCGACGCGATCAGCCGCCAGCTCACCGGCGTCACCGAGAACCTCTCCGACACGCTGGCCACCCGCACCGACGAGATCGGCGAGCACCTGTTGCGCACCGCCGCCGAGCTGTCGCGCGTGGTAAACCACCGCACCGAGGAGATCAGCGAGAAGCTCGCCGCGACCACGCACAACCTCACGGAAACGCTGGCCGCCCGCTCGGACGAGATCACCGACGCGCTGGTCACCACCGGCACGCGCCTCGCCGACGAGATCGCCATCCGCGCCAGCGAGGTCAACCAGACGCTGCGCAGCACCGGCGATTCGCTGGTGCTCGACCTCTCGGTGCGCGGCGGCGAAGTCGTCCGCAAGCTGGAAGAGACCGGCAACCGCGTCGCCGACACCATCACCGTGCGCGGCGACGACCTCGCCGACCGCATCGCCGACACCGGCAACCGCATCTACGACGCCGTCGCCGTGCGCGGCGCCGAGCTGGAGCGGCTCCTCGGCGAGACCGGCCAGCGCGTCGTCCACGAGCTCTCGCAGGCCGGCACGGGCATCCACGACGCCCTCGCCGAGGCCGCGAGCCGCGTCTCGCAGGACATCGACTATCGCGGCCATATGCTGACCGAGCAGCTCGCCCAGGTCGGCGCCGAGGCGTCGCAGGCGCTGGCGGCCAACGGCGCTCAGGTCACCAGCCAGTTCCGCCAGGCGGCCGAGATCCTGACCACCGAGCTCGCCTCGCGTGGCGAGAATGTGCGCGACCAGCTCGAGTACCAGCTGCGCGGCATCGAGGACATGGTGAGCGTGCGCGGCGGCGAGATCGCCGACCGCATCTCCACCGACAGCGCCACGCTCGGCCGCCAGATCATGGACGGGCTGCGCGAGTTCGACACCGTGCTGCAGACCCACGGCGCGGACATGGTCCACCGCATCGCCGACCGAGTCGAGGCGGTCACGCGCGCCATCGACACCAACATGTCCGGCTTCGACGAGCAGGTCACCGCCAAAGCCGAGCAGGTCGCCGCCTCGCTCGACCTGCGCATCGCCAACATCGAGGGCGTGCTCGACCGCGGCGTCGAGGGCCTGAACGAGACGCTCGGCGGGCGCACCGTCGAGTTTGCGCAGACCCTGTCCGAGGGCGCGCGCCAGGCGAACGAGGCGATGAGCCACTCGCTGGAGGTGCTCAGCGGCTTCTTCGACGACCGCGCCGGGGCCATCACCGAGCAGCTCTCCCAGCACATCGAGCAGGCCGATCGCACCCTGTCCGCCCGTGCGCAGGACATTGCGGCGACGCTCGATGAGCGTGTCAGTCGCTTCGAGGAGACCGTCGTCGGCCGCATGGACAACGTCGCCACCGCCGTCGAGGTGCGCGGCGCCGCCATGGCCGATCTGCTCGGCCAGCGCATCGGCGCGGTATCCGGCCAGCTCCGCAACGAAGCGACCGAGATCGAGAGCACCCTCACCACGCTCGTCGACAATGTCAGCCGCACCATGGTCGATCGCGCCGGCGAGGTCACCACGCTGTTCGACAGCCGCACGGACGAGATCGCCCGCATCGTCGAGGAGCGCGGCAACGGCCTGCTCGCGGCGCTGGAAGACCGCAGCATCGGCATCACCAGCGAGATCGCCCGCGCCAGCACCGAGCTGCTCTCGGCCATTGACGACCACCGCGAGAACCTCGTCCAGGCGCTCGACACCACCCGCAACGGGGCGGTGACCGACATCATGCGTGCCAGCGAAGACCTGCTGCACACGCTGGAATCGCGCTCGGAAGCCATCGTCACCGCCTTCGAGACCGCGACCTCCGGTCGTGCCGACCAGCTCATGCAGATGAGCGGCGAAGTGGTCAGCTCGCTGCAGACCATCAGCAGCGAGGTCACTTCCTCGCTGCAGAACGTCGGCAGCGAGGTCACCTCCTCCATCCAGGCCATCGGCGGCGACGTGACCTCGTCGCTGCAGACGGTCACCGGCGACGTCCACTCCTCGCTGCAGCAGATCGGCGGCGAGGTTTCGGTCTCGCTCCAGCAGATCAGCGGCCAGGTGACGCAGGAAATCGCCCGCGCCGGCAATTCGCTGCTCACCGAGTTCGACGGCCGCGGCGCGCAGTTCGTGGAGAGTGCCCGTCAGGCCACCGAACTCGCCGCCGGCGAGTTCTCCCGCCTCGTCGACGAGTTCGACGGACGCGGCCAGCAATTCGTCGACAGCGCCCGCCAGGCCACCGAGCTCGCCGCCGGCGAGTTCTCCCGCCTTGTCGAGGAATTCGACGGGCGTGGCCAGCAGTTCGTCGACAGTGCCCGCCAGGCCACGGAGCTGGCGTCGGGCGAACTCACCCGCCTCGCCGACGAGTTCGACGGGCGCGGCCAGCAGTTCGTCGACAGTGCCCGCCAGGCCACCGGCCTCGCCGCCAACGAATTCTCGCGCCTCATGGACGAGTTCGACGGGCGCGGCGGCCAGTTTGTCGAGACCGCCCGCCAGGCCACCGGCGTCGTGTCCACCGAGTTCTCCCGCCTCGCGGACGAGTTCGCCGCCTCGCTGGAGGGCCGCGGCAGCGGCCTGATCGCCGCGATCGCGGAGAGCGGCCGCACCGCCGCCGCCGAGATCGCCGCCACCAACGAGGCCCTGCAGGGCGACGTCGCCGGCCTGCTGGAGCGCCTCGGCGAGGTCAACGTCCAGCTTCAGGACGTGCTCGCGAGCTCCGTCGGCAATCTGTCGGCGATCGAGAACACCATCTCCGAGCGGCTCGAGGTCTTCCGCACCACCGTCAACAATGTGGAGGAAGCCAGCCGCCTCGCCTCCGGCCACATGGACGAGCAGATCCGCGACCTGCGCGCCGTCTCCACAGACGTGCTGCAGGACGTGGCCAAGCTCAGCCAGGGCTTCGGCGAGCAGGCGAGCATCATCACCAACGTCGCCAACGCCCTCGGCGCCGCGCACGAGAACCTCGACGACACGCTGGGCGGCCGGCACGAGGCGCTCGTCGCCCTCGCCGAGCAGGTCAGCACGCGCACGGCCGACCTCGACAGCCGCCTCGCCCAGTACACCAGCGCGCTGGAAGGCACCTTCGGCCGCGCCGAGCAGCGCGTGGCGGAGATTTCCAAGGCGATCCTCAGCACGGCGAACGCCTCGACCGAGGCCGTCGTCCGCCAGCAGGAGAAGATCCGCTCCACCACCGAGGCCGAGCGCGAGCGCACCCTCGCCTCGCTGCACGAGACCTACGAGCAGGCGGTGGGCGAGGTCGACAACCTGATGCGGCAGGCCAACCAGGGCTTCTCCGGCGCCGCTCAGGCGCTCCGCACCTCGGTCGCCGACATCCAGCGCCTGCTGGAGACCACGCGCGAGGAGCTCAAGCGCGGCATCATGGAGCTGCCGGAAGAGACCGAGGCGAACGCCTCGGCTATGCGCCGCACCGTCGCCGAGCAGATCAAGGCGCTGGCCGAGCTCAACGAGATCGTCTCGCGGCATGGCCGCACGCTGGACGTCGACACCGGCACGCGGGTGCGCACCGTGGCCGCGGCACCGGTGATGGCAGCGCCTATCGCACCCGCCCCGCCGGCTCCCGCGCCGCGCAGCCAGCCGGCCCCGCGCGTCGAGCCCAGCCGCCCGGCTCCCGCCCATTTCGAGCCGCCGCGGCCGACTGGCGGACGTGGCAACGCCGGCAATGGCAACGGTAACGGCAACGGCAACGCCGGCAGCACGCCCGCCGCCCGCCGTCCCGCGGCCAATGCGGAACGTAGCGCTGCCGGCTCCGGCACCGCGAGCTCCGGCAGCGACAAGGGCGGCTGGCTGTCCGAGCTGCTGGCGCGCGCCTCCGACGGCGACAATCCGTCCAACGGCCCCTCCTCCTCAAGGGGCGGGGAGCGCGGCGGTGAGCGTGGCGAACGCGGCGGCTCGCGCGGCGGCAGCTACGAATCCCGTGGCGCCAGCCAGCCGGAACGGCCGGTACACCACACCATCGAGTCGCTGGACTCGCTGTCGGTCGACATCGCCCGGATGATCGATCACGAGGCCGCCGTCGACCTGTGGGAGCGCTACAAGAAGGGCGAGCGCAACGTGTTCACCCGGCGCCTCTACACCATGCAGGGGCAGCAGACCTTCGAGGAGATCCGCCGCAAGTACCGGCGCGACCTCGAGTTCCGCGACACGGTCGACCGCTATATCGGCGAGTTCGAACGGCTCCTGGAACAGGTCTCGCGCGACGACCGCGGCCAGGCGATGACCAAGACCTACCTGACCTCGGACACCGGCAAGGTCTACACCCTCCTCGCCCACGCCGCCGGCCGCTTCGACTGAGCGGTCACGGCTCTCCGGAAGACATGCAAGCCCCCGCCTCGGCGGGGGCTTTTGCTTTTGGGGGTGGTCACGGGCTATTCGGCAGCGGCTTCTCGCCCCGCCCCCCAACCGAACCTCATCCTGAGGTGCTGGCCGAAGGCCAGCCTCGAAGGATGCTCGTCCAGGTGCGCCTTAACGACCATCCTTCGAGGCTCGCTGCGGTCACACCTCAGGATGAGGTGGTTCATGGTTGGAATGGCGGGATACGTCGTTCGTCATCCCGGCCGGAGCGGAGCGGAGGGCCGGGATCGTTCTCCAATTGGGTCACGATCCCGGATCGGCCTTCGGCCGTCCGGGATGACGGCGCAGGCTCAAGGGCCGCCCTGCTTCCACCCCCGGCTCGCCCGCCAAAAGAAAAACCCCGCCGGGCGCACCCGACGGGGTTCATCTGTTCCCGGGACGCTGACGCGCTCTCGGTGCGGAACGGGCAGCCTGCCCCTCAGTGCGGCGCGGCCGCCTGCTCTTCCTTTCGCGCCCGCCGCCGCTCGCCGAAGGAGGCGATCCAGCGGGCGACCACATAGAAGGTCGGCGTGAACAGCAGGCCGAACACCGTCACGCCGATCATGCCGGAGAACACCGCCGTGCCGAGCGCCTGGCGCAGCTCGGCGCCGGCGCCGGTCGCGATCACCAGCGGCACCACGCCGAAGATGAAGGCGAAGGAGGTCATGATGATCGGCCGCAGGCGCAGCTGCGCCGCGTGGGTGGCGGCGCTGAAGCGGTCCTCGCCCCGATCCTCCAGCTGCTTGGCGAACTCGACGATCAGGATCGCGTTCTTCGCCGCGAGGCCGATGAGCACGATGAATCCGACCTGGCTGAGGATGTTGTTGTCCTGTCCTCGCAAGAGGATACCGACCGAGGCCGCGATCAGGCACATCGGCACGATGAGGATGACCGCCAGCGGCAGCGTCAGGCTCTCATACTGTGCCGCCAGCACCAGGAAGACGAACACCACGCCGAGCGCGAAGGCGAAGATCGCCGTGTTGCCCGCCCTCACCTGCTGGTAGGCCAGCGCCGTCCACTCATAGGCGAAGCCGTCCGGCAGCGTCTCGGCGGCGATCTGCTGCATGATCTGGATCGCCTGACCCTGCGAGGTGCCGGGCTGCACGTCGCCGTCCAGCTCGGCCGCCGGGTAGAGGTTGTAGCGCGGCACGCGGTAGGGGCCGGAGATGTCGTGCACGGTGGTGAACGAGCCGAGCGGCACGGTCTGGCCGTCGCGGTTGTTCACCCTCAGCCGCAGCAGGTCCTCCTGCGTGAGGCGGAAGGGCGCGTCCGCCTGCGCCTGCACCCGGTAGGTACGTCCGAACAGGTTGAAGTCGTTGACGTAGGTCGAGCCGATATAGGTCTGCAGCGTGGCGAACACGTCGGCGATGTTGACACCGAGCAGCTGCGCCTTGGTGCGGTCGATGTCGAGGAAGAGCTGCGGCGTCGAGGTCTCGAACAGCGAGTAGACCTGCTTGAGACCCGGCGTCTGGTTGGCGCGGCCCATCATGGCGTAGACGGCGCCCTGCAGCGCGGCATAGCCGCGTCCGCCGCGGTCCTCGATCATCATGCGATAGCCGCCGGCATTGCCGATGCCCTGCACGGGCGGCGGCATGACGACGATCATCTGCGCTTCCTGGATGGAGCCGAGCTTGCCGAACAGCGCGCCCTGAATAGCCACCGCCGACTGGCCGGGATGCTTCGCCCGCTCCTCGGCGGGACCGAGGATGACGAACATGGCGCCGGCATTGGGCGCGTTGGTGAAGGTCGCGCCGGAGAAGCCGACGATGTTCACCACGTGGGCGACGCCGGGGGTCGCCAGCACCTCCTTCGCCGCCTTCGTCATCACCTCGTTGGTGCGCGAGAGCGAGGCGCCGCCCGGCAGCTGCGAGGCGACGATGAGATAGCCGCGGTCCTGCGCCGGGATGAAGCCCTGCGGGGTCGAGCGGAAGATCTCGAATCCGCCCGCGAGGATGCCGACATAGACGACGAGCACGATGACGGCGAAGCGCAGCAGCTTGCTCGTGAGCCAGCCATAGCCGCGCGAGATGCCGTTGAAGCCCTTGTTGAAATAATAGAAGAAGCCGGTGAACGGCCGCGCGTACCAGGCAGGCTTATGGTCCTCGCCCTTGTGCGGCTTCAGCAGCAGCGCGCACATGGCGGGCGACAGCGTCAGCGACACCAGCAGCGAGATCAGCGTCGAGCCGGCGATGGTGAGGGCGAACTGGCGGTAGAACTCGCCGGAGATGCCTGGGATGAAGGCCGACGGGATGAACACCGAGGCCAGCACCAGCGAGATCGCCACCAGCGCCCCGCCCACCTCGTCCATGGTCTTGTAGGCGGCGTCGCGCGGCGAGAGGCCGGTGGAGATGTTGTGCTCCACGCTCTCCACCACGACGATGGCGTCGTCGACCACGATGCCGATGGCCAGCACAAGGCCGAACAGCGACAGGTTGTTCAGCGAGAAGCCGAACAGGCTCATGATGAAGAAGGTGCCGATCAGCGAGACCGGGATGGCGATGATCGGGATGATCGCCGCCCGCCAGGTCTGCAGGAACAGCACCACCACGATGACCACCAGCACGATGGCTTCGAGGATGGTGTCCTCCACCGCCCGCACGGATTCGGCGATGAACTGCGTCGGATTGTACGCCGTCGAATAGGCGAGACCCTGCGGGAAGTCCTTGGCGATGCGGGCCATCTCCTGCTCGATCGCCTGACCGGTCGACAGCGCGTTGGAGCCCGGCAGCTGGAAGATGCCGAGCGCCACCGAAGGCTTGGAATCGAAGTAGGAGATCGAGGAATTGTCCTGCCCCTCGATGTCGATGCGGGCGACGTCGCGCAGGCGCACCACCGCGTTGCCGCTCTGGCGCACCACGATGTTGCCGAACTCCTCCGGCGTCGACAGTCGTCCGAGCGTGCGTACCGCCACCTGGAAGGCGAGCTGCTCGGGCACCGGCGGCGCGTTCAGCACGCCGGAGGCGACCTGCAGGTTCTGCGCCCTGAGCGCGGCGGTGACGTCGTTGGCGGTGAGGTTCAGCGCCTGCATCTTGGTCGGGTCGAGCCAGACCTGCATGGCGTAGTCGCGCGAGCCGAACACGGTGATCGAGCCCACCCCCGGCACGCGCTGCAGCTGATCCTTGATCTGCAGGTTGGCGTAGTTGGAGATGAACAGCGAGTCGCGCGAATCGTCGGGCGAGAACAGGCTCACCACGATGAGGATGTCGGGCGAGGCCTTCGCCACCGTCACGCCGATCTGCTGCACCTCCTGCGGCAGGCGCGGCGTCGCGGTGGAGACGCGGTTCTGCACCTGCACCTGCGCGATGTCGAGGTCGGTGCCGATGTCGAAGGTCACCGCGATCGAGAAGCGTCCGTCCGCGGTCGAGTTGGAGGAGATGTAGAGCATCCCCTCGACGCCGTTGATCTGCTGCTCGATAGGCGAGACGACGGTGTCGGCCACCGTCTCCGCGCTGGCGCCGGGATATTGCCCGGTGACGTTCACCACCGGCGGGGCGATGTCGGGATATTGCGCGACGGGCAGCGCAACGAAGGCGACACCGCCGAGGATCATCACCACGATGGAGATCACCGAGGCGAAGATCGGGCGGTCGATGAAGAAGTGCGAGAATTTCATGGCGGCGGCCCTCCCGCTCAGTTCGCGGGCGGGTTGGCAGCCGGCGTTTTGGCAGCCGGTGTCGTGGCGGCCGCGCCGCCATTATTGGCAGGCGCCGCGCCTGCGGCCGGTGCCGCGGGCTGCTCGAGCTTGCCGACCACCTGCGCGCCCGGACGGATGCGGATCAGCCCGTTGACCACCACCAGGTCGTTCTTGTCGATGCCGGTGACGATGCGCTGGCCCTCATGCACGCGGCCGAGGGTGACGTACTTGATCTGCGGCACCTGCGGCTGGTCGCCGGGCTGCATCACGTAGACGAACTTGCGGGTCTGCTCGGTGCCGATGGCGACGTCCGGCACCAGCAGCGCCTCGTGCGGGGGCGAGGCCGGCACCTGGATGCGGCCGAACATGCCCGGCGTGAACACCCCGTCCGGATTGGCGAAGGAAGCACGGCCGCGGATGGTGCCGGTCTCCTCGCTGATGCGGTTGTCGACGAAGTCGAGCGTGCCCTTGTGCGGGAAGCCCTTCTCGTCGATCAGCTCCAGCTGCACCGCGATCGTCTCGCCGTTGCCGCCCATCGCCTTCGCCAGGCGCTGGTAGCGCAGATAGGAGGCTTCGTCATAGGTGAACTCGAAATAGATCGGGTCCATCGAGACGATGGTGGCGAGCAGCGTGTTGGAGCCCGAGCCGCCGGTGACGAGGTTGCCGACCGACACTTTGCGGTCGCCGATCCGCCCGGTCACCGGGGAGCGCAGGTCGGTGAATTCGAGATCGAGCTGCGCCGAATGCACCGCCGCCTGCGCCGCGGCCACGTCGGCCCGCGCCGTGCGCTCGGTCTGCAGGCGCTGGTCGAAGGTCTGGCGGGAGATGGCGGTCGAGTTCTTGTCTTCGAGCAGCGTCTGGGCGCGCTGCAGGTCGGACTGGGCGAAGTCGAGCGCGGCCTGCGAGCGCTGGAGATTGGCGTTGGCCTGGTCGAGAGCGTTCTGGAACGGGCGCTTGTCGATGGTGAACAGCAGGTCGCCCTGCTTCACCATCTGGCCATCGGTGAAGCCGATCTTGTCGAGATAGCCGGAGACCCGCGCATAGACGTTGACGAGGTCGATCGCCTGGAAGCGACCGACATACTCGTCATAGTCGGTGATCTCGCGCGTGACCGGTTTGGCCACCGTGACGCTCGGCGCCGGCGGGGCCTGCTGGGCCTGATTCTGCTCGGAGCAGCCCGCGAGGGCCAAAGCGGCGAGCACACAGGCGACGACAGGAAAGCGCGGGAACGCGGTGGTCATGCAACCATCTCCGAGTAGGCATTTCAGCGGCCTCGGGCTATTGCCCGATGTCATGCGACACGACCCGGCCCGCCTCGGGAACGCATGGTGCGACAGGCCCTAGCACAGTTCTGCCACCCGACGTAAGCACCAAAAACGTCTCAGAATGTTGCTGGTTCCGGTCGGCCACGCAGCAGGGCGCGCAGGTATCGCGGTCCCAGCAGAGCCAGCACGAGCGCCGCATAGACCGCTCCGCCGGCCGCGATGCACAGGGCAAGCAGCGCCTCGTCGCGGCCGTGCACGAGCCCGGACAGCGCCGGCCCGGCGAACATCGCGGTGGCGAACAGCGCCGCGGCGACGGCCGCCGCGATGAGCGCGAGGCGCGGCAGGCTGCGCAGGAGCTGGGCGTCGCCGCATTCATAGCCGCGCCGCTTCGCCAGCACCGCCAGCACGATCACGGTGATCCAGCCGCCGACCGAGGTGGCGAAGGCAAGGCCCACCTGCGCGAACTGGTCCATCAGCGCGATCTTCAGCGCGATGTTGACCACCGCGGCGCCGAGCGTCGCCAGCACCGGCGTGCGCGTGTCGCCGCGGGCATAGAAGGGCGACATGAACGAGCGCGTCACCACGAAGGGAGCGAGGCCGATGCCATAGGCGGCAAGCGTCGCGCCGGCGGCTGCCGCCGCCTCGCCAGTGAAGGCGCCGCGCAGGAACAGCCCGCGCATGATGATCTCGGGAATGGTCAGCGCCGCGGCGAGGAAGGGCAGTACCAGCAGCAGCGTCAGCTCGATCGCCCGCGACTGCGCATAGCGCGCGCCGTCGAGATCCTCCGCCGCGATGCGCCGCGACATTTCCGGCAGCAGCACGATGCCGGCGGCGATGCCGACGACGCCGATGGGCAGCTGGTTGATGCGGTCGGCATAAAACAATGCAGCAACAGCACCTTGCGGAAGGAACGAGGCGATGATGGTGTCGGCGAAGATGGCGAGCTGGACGCCGGCCGAGCCGATGATCGCTGGGCCGAGCGCGACCAGGAAGCGCCGGGTGTCGGGATCGAGCCGCGGCCGACCGAAGCGCAGGCCGAACCCGTGCCGCTCCGCGTCGAACACCAGCAGCCCCACCTGCAGGAAACCGGAGATCAGCACGCCCCAGGAGGCGGCGTGGCCAGCGGTCGGGAACCATCCGGCGAGGCTGAGCGTGCCGACCATCGCCACGTTCAGCAGGATCGACGCCGCCGCCGCGGCCCAGAAGCGCTCATTGGCGTTGAGCACACCGCCGACCAGCGTCACCACGGCGATGAGGCCGAGATAGGGGAAGGTGATGCGGGTGAAGTCGACGGTGAGCGCAAAGCGCTCGGGATCGTCGGCGAGGCCCGGCGCCAGCACCCGCACCACCCAGTCGGTGGCGAGCAACGCAATGGCGAGGATGGCGAGCTGCACCACCACCACGGCGGTGAGGATGCCGTCGGCGAAGCGCCCTGCCCGCTTCTCGCCCTCCAGCGTCTTCACCCGCGCATAGGCGGGGATGAAGGCGGTGTTGAACGCGCCCTCGGCGAAGATGGAGCGGAAATGATTGGGCAGGCGGAAGGCGATGTAGAACGCGTCCGCCATCGGCCCGGCGCCGAGCACCGCCGCCATGACGATGTCGCGCGCGAAGCCGGTCAGGCGCGAGAGCAGCGTCCAGCCGCCAACGGTGAAGATGGAGCGAATCATAAGAAATCCGGCCGCGTTGCGCGGGGCCGGAAGCTATCCGAGCCCGGCGCCGCCCGCCAGCGGGTCGGGGAAACTGACATCCTCGTAGAGTTCCCCCATGGCCAGCTCAGCGCCGATGTCGGGCAGGTCGATGACGCCGTCGAGCCCGTCGAACTGCGCCAGTTCCCACGCATCGCCGGGCGCCCGCCACCAGAGCAGCACGCGCGGCAAGTCGGGCTCGACGAGAAGGATGTACGCGAGCGAGGGCAGCGCCTTGTATTCCTCCAGCTTGCGCACGAGGTCGGTCTGGCGGGTCGAGGGCGAGAGAACTTCGATGACGAGGCGCGGCGAGGAGGCTTCGAACGACGTCCTCGAACGGTCGCCACAGTCGACTGAAACGTCTGGCCGACGGATATTGCCGTTCATCACCGGAATAGCGATGTCGTCCGTCGACGGACGGCAGGGCGACCCGCGCAGCTTTGTCTTGAGGGCCGTCAACGCGTTGACGACGATGTCGTCATGCTGCCCGCTGGCTCCGGTCATCGCCGTGACCGGAAACCCGTCCACCAGCTCATAGCGCACGCCTTCCTCGCCCGGCCAGCGATAGAACTCTTCCGGCGTCATACGCTTGAGAGCAGGCGGTGCCATGGACGGCTCCTTGGAGAACCGATCCATTGTACAAAATGTAGCGATGATCGCTACACCGCGTGACGATGCTCCTCAGGCCCCCAGCGCGCGCCGAACCGCCGCGATCACCCGGTCCTGGCTCGCCTCGTCGAGATAGGCGTGCATCGGCAGGCTGATCACCTCGCCGGCGAGCTTCTCGGACACCGGCAGGCCGTTGCCGGCGGCGGGGAAATGCGCGTAGGCCGGCTGGCGGTGCATCGGGATGCGGTAATAGACCGCGGTCGGCACGCCTTCCTTCTGCAGCGCCGCGCCGAGGCCGTCGCGCACGCCGTGCGGCAGGCGGATCGTGTACTGCGCCCAGATCGAGGTCGCGCGAGGATCGACCGCCGGCACCACGCAGACATCGGCCAACGCCGCGTTATAGCGCTCGGCGACGCGCTGGCGGGCGGCGATCTCGTCCTCGAAGATGCTCAGCTTCTCCAGCAGGATAGCGGCCTGGATGGTGTCGAGGCGCCCGGTCATGCCGATGCGCACGTTCTCGTACTTGTCGACGCCCTGGCCGTGCTCGCGCACGCTCTTGAGCACCGGCACGAGGTCGTCGTCATCGGTGAACACCGCGCCGCCGTCGCCGAAGCAGCCGAGCGGCTTGGCCGGGAAGAAGCTCGTCGCAGTCGCATCGCCGAAGGAGCCGGTGCGCCTGCCGTTCCAGGTGGCGCCGAAGCCCTGCGCGGTGTCGCACAGCACCTTCAGCCCGTTGGCGTCGGCGATCGCCTGGATGGCGTCCATGTCGGCCGGCTGGCCGAACAGGTCGACCGGGACGACGACCTTCGGGGCCAGCCCCTTGTCCTTCGCCACCTTGATCGCCGCTTCGAGGCTGCGCGGGTCCATGTTGAACGTATCTTCCAGCACGTCGACGAACACCGCCGTCGCGCCTACCCACGGCACCACCTCGGCGGTGGCGCAGAAGGTGAAGGAGGGGCAGAACACCGCGTCGCCCGGCTTCACGCCCCAGGCCATGAGGATCATGGCGAGCGCGTCGGTGCCGCTGGAGCAGGAAATCGCATGCTTGGCGCCGGCGAAGGCGGCGAGCCTGGCTTCCAGCTCGGTCACCTCGGGGCCGTTGACGAAGCGGCAATGGTTCAGCACCCGCGTCACCGCCTCGTCGATGCGCGTGCCGAGCCGCGCCCGCTGCGCCGCCACGTCGATGAAGGGAATCGGCGCGGCTTCGGTCTTCACGTGCGAATTCATCGATTGTCCTCTCAGCCGGCAGCCCGGGCGCGGAACGGCACCGGGTCGGCGGGGGGCGATTCAAGGCTGGCGAGGCAACGCATGGCGGTGGCGATGGCGGCGACGCCGTCCTCGCCGGTGACGGCCGGCACCTCGCCGCGCACCGCCTCGACGAAGCGCGTCAGCTCGAGACGCAGCGGCTCGCCATAGGCGACCGGGAGATGGCGCATCGAATAGCTGCCGTCCGGCTTGTAGTCGAAATACTCCGTCACCTGCCGGGTGAGCAGGTCGCCGATGACGTATTTCTTGCGCGTCGCCACATGCACCGTGCGCGCCTTGAACGGCGTCAGCCAGTTGGTGTTGATGTGCGCGAGTACGCCGTTGGCGGTGCGGAACTGCAGCAGCGCTATGTCCTCGCGCTCGGCCACTGCGGCCTTCACCTGCGGCTGCACCTCGGCGATCTGCGAGCCGGTGAAGTAGCAGATCAGATCGATGTCGTGCACGGCGAGGTCGATCACCACGCCGACATTCGACATGCGCGGCGGGAACGGACCCACGCGCGTGATGCCGATGGAGAGGATCTCCTCGTCGCGGATCGCCGCCTTGACCGCCTCGACCGCCGGGTTGAAGCGCTCGACATGGCCGACCATCAGCGCGACGCCCTTCGCCTGCGCGGCGGCGACGATGGCCTCGGCCTCGGCGACGGTCGGCGCGATCGGCTTCTCCACCAGCACATGGCGGCCGGCGGCGATCGCCTTCAGGGCGACCTCGTGATGCAGATGGGTGGGCGCGGCGATGACCAGCGCGTCCGCGCCGGCATCGATCAGCTCGTCCATGCTTGCCACGGCATGGCAGCCGAGCATGGCCGCCACCTTGCCGCGCTGCACCTCGTCGGGATCGGCGATGCCGACGAGCTCGGCGCCCGGCAGGTCGGTGAGCACACGCGCATGGTTGTAACCCATGATGCCGACGCCGACGACGCCGACGCGAACGGGCGAATCCGCCCCGCTCGGGCCCTGAACCATTCGACTATCCTTCAATCATTACGTGTCCGCGGTCTATCACGCGCCCCAAGGCGTGGCGAGACGGCCGGATTCGCAAAGCCCGGGCATGGGCTTCAATAATTGCTTCAACGTGTTACCGGCGGAGCTACTGGGCGGTGGTCTCGCCGTCGCCCGCCGTATCGGCGCGGGCCGAGGTGCCGGCATCGACGAAGCTCTTGTAGATGAAGCCACGTTTGCCTTCGGCGATGACCTCGCACCAGCCGCGGCAAGCGACGAGCTGGACCTTCTCGCCGGCCGAAAGATTGCCGATCGGGGTCGCGCCCTTCTTCGGCGCGGCGCGCATGGTCACGCTCCGGCGGATGGTGGCGGCGCCGACCGGATCGCCGCCGAAGCCGGTCTGCGAATCAGCTTCGTCCGACACCTCGTCCACTGCGGCTTCGGAGGACTCGGCGGCGGCGGCGCGGCGCGCCGGGGCGCGCGGCGGCAGCGGAACGTCCTTCGGCAGCTCGACCGTCTCGGTGGCGACATCGGCCGGCTGGACCTCCGTCGCAGCCGCGGCGGCCGGCGGGGCGAAGGCGGTGACGCCGGGAGGCGTGGCCGCGATGTCGAAGGGCGGCGTGGAATCGCGCAGCACCGGCGGCAGGCTCTCGGCGATGCTGGTGGTCCGCACCGGCGGCGCGGCGGGCTCGGCCTCGGCCGGCGGCGACACGACCGGAGCGGCGGCGAGCGCGACGGGAGCCGGCGCAGCCTGCACCGGCGCGGAGGGCGCGACGCTGGCCACGGCGGCGTTGCCGATCACCTCGGGGGCGACCTTCGCTTCTTCGCGCGCCGCGAGGGATTGCAGCGCGACGCCGCCGCCACCCACCACGGCCACGAACACGGCGAGCACGCCGAGGCGCTGCCAGGTGATGACGTCCTTGCGCGCGCCGCGCTTGCGGCGCTGCTCCGCCTCGCCCGGCTGGCGGGGAGAAGCGCCGAAGCCGCGGCGACGCGGCGATGCGGCGTCGGCCGCTTCCGGTTTCGACGCCGGCGCGGAGGGCGCACCGGCGGCCGGAGCACGCCGTGCGAGCATGTCGCTGACATCGCCCAGCGCCGCAAGGCGTTCGCGGACATCGTTCAAGGAGCGCGGCGTCGGCGCCTCAGTGGCGGGGCGGGTCGGAACGGGGCGCCCGGAGGCGAGCCGCTCGCCGAGCGACGGCGATGCGGCGGGGGCAGCGGCGGCCGGCGCGGCGGCACCGACGGGCTCGTCCTGCTGGCGCGCAGCCTTCTCCTGCTCGAGGGAATTCATGATCGCCCGGAAATCGCTCACGAGCGACGAGGAGAGCCCGGATCCGCGCGGCTCTTGCGATGAGGTCGACATGGCGCGGCGTGCTCTATGCTGCGGGAGTGGAGCAACGGGCCGGCACGACAGTGGCCGGGAAGGCATCGGCATCGGCTCGGAACATTCGCCGGCAGCGTCCTGAGACACTGGCGGCATGGTCGTGGGCGCGGTGCTGACCACTTCGCATGCGTTGCTTCCAGTCCGTTCTGGCCGGGGTCAAGGTGACGTCCGGCCGAGTTCCGTAACCCGTCCTCGAAGGCGACGGGGCACACACTACCGGCACTTAGCGCTTTGATGCAAGAAAGTCACAGGCCGGAAATTTCCTTATGAACAAGGATTGCGGCGACTCTTGGCCTCCCGCGCGGCGTCCGTCAACCAAGAATGAATTATTACCATAGTACCCGCAGGCACTTGAGACGGCGTCGGAGCCGCCTAAACGAGGACCGCCCTCCCCCGCTGTCCATTAGCCTCGAAGATCTTCTCGTAGCGGGCGATCTCCTCCGGCGGCCCCATCGCCTTGGTCTGGTTGTCGGAGAGCTTCACCGTCGGCCGCCCGTCCGCCGAGATCACCTTGCAGACGATGGAAATGGGATCGAGACGCCCGCCGGGGGCGAAGCCGCGGAAGTCGTTGGTGAGCAGCGTGCCCCAGCCGAAGCCCATGCGCATGCGCCCGCGGAAGTGGCGGTAGATGCGCTCGATGTCGTCGATGTCGAGCGCGTCGGAGAAGATGGCGAGCTTCTGCGTCGGGTCCTGCCCGCGCGCCTTCCACCAGGCGATCGCCTCCTCGCCGCCCTCGATCGGCTCCTTGCTGTCGATGCGGATGCCGGTCCAGCCGGCGACCCAGTCCGGCGCATGCGCCAGGAAATGGCTGGTGCCGAAGGTGTCCGGCAGGATGACGAGGAGATTGCCCTCATAGTCCTTCTGCCAGTCGGCGAGCACCTTGTAGGGCGCCTGCTCCAGTTCCTCGTCGGTGTTGGCGAGCGCCGCATAGACCATGGGGAGTTCATGGGCGTTGGTGCCGGTCGCCTCCACCTCGCGACGCAGCGCGATCAGGCAGTTGGAGGTGCCGAGGAAGCGCTCGCCCAGCCCCTCCATCATCGCCTGCACGCACCAGTCCTGCCACAGGAAGCCGTGCCGGCGGCGGGTGCCGAAATCGGCCACACCGGCCCCGCCCAGCGCCTTGAGCCGCTCGACCTTCTCCCACACCCGCGTCATGGCGCGGGCATAGAGCACCTGCAGCTCGAAGCGGCCCATGCTGCGCAGCACGGCGCGCGAGCGCAGCTCGTTGATGATGGCGAGCGCGGGGATCTCCCACATGGTGGTCTCGATCCACGGCCCCTCGAAGGTCAGCTCGTACTGCCCCTCGCGCTTCTCCAGGTGATAGGCGGGGAAGCGGAAGTTCTCGAACCAGGCGATGAAGTCCGGCGAGAACATCTGCCGCTTGCCGTAGAACATGTTGCCGCGCAGCCAGGTCGATTCCCCGCGCGTCAGGATGAGCGAGCGCACATGGTCGAGCTGCTCGCGCAGCTCACCCTCGTCGACGAAATCGGCGATGCGCACGCTCTTGGTGCGGTTGATGATGCCGAAGGTGACGCGGGTGTGGAAATGGCGGCGGTAGATCGTCTGCGCCATCAGCAGCTTGTAGAAATCCGTGTCGAGCACGGACCGCACGATCGGGTCGATCTTCCAGGTGTGATTGTAGACGCGGGTGGCGATGTCGATCATGCGGGGGCCTCCGGGCCTCTCTTAGAGCACATCGCCGCCGAACAAAGGTAGCCCCGCGCGCCCGATCGGCACGGTAGTCCATTGCGCCCGCAACCATGATTACGCATGATGTGCCGATGCATCCTTGGGGAAGGGGCGGTGCATGGGCGAGGCAAGCGACGGCGCCGCGAGATCGACCGGCGATTCTGACGACAGCTTTCGGCAGTGCCTCCATTTCGAAACCGAGCGGATAGAGCAGCGCCGCGGCGCCCTCGGCATCGACCAGGGGCTGCCGCGCACCGGCCTCGCTCTGTCGGGCGGCGGGATACGCAGCGCCACCTTCAGCCTCGGCGTGCTGCAGGCGCTCAGCGAACATGGCTGGCTGCGGCGGATGGATTATCTCTCCACCGTGTCCGGCGGCAGCTATATCGGCAGCTTCCTCGGCGCGCTCTATGTGCGGCCGGCAAGGCGGGGCGAGGACGGGTCTCCCGCCGACCGCACCGGCTTCAACGACCATCCTCTCCAGACCCAGGCCGGCGTCGAGGCGGTGAAGCAGCTGCGCGAGGCCGGCCGCTATCTCACCCCGCGCGGCACCAGCGACGCCTTCTTCGGCGCCTCCGTCGTGCTGCGGAACTGGGCGGCGGTGCAGATCGTCATCGGCGCGCTGGCCTTCGGGCTGTTCTGGCTCGTCCACCTCGTCGACCGGTCGCCGCATGTCGGGGCGCTGCTTTCGCTGTTCATGCCGGAGCCGGCCGCGCGGACGAAGGCTCCCGCCGCCGCAGCCTGCGCCCCGGCGGCCGTGGCCGAACCGCCCTGCGCCGCGGCGCATGTCACGGAGGCGGTCGCCGCCACGGCAGGCACGGCGAGCGCGTTCAACGGGCTTCTGGTGGCCGCGCTGTGCCTGAGCGTGCTCGTCTTCCTCGCCTTCGGCACCTCCTACTGGCTAACCCGAAGGGAATGGATCGACACCAGCCGGGTAAAGCGGGCCACGACCAACCTGTTCTTCTGGCTGCTGGTCGTGCTCACCCTGCTGTTCGCCTATAGCGGCCTGAAATACGGCATCGGCCTGCTGAGCTTCGGCGCGGTCATGCTCGTCCTCGCCATCGCCTTCTACGCGCTCGGCGAATGGAAGGTCGGAAAGGCGCCCAACGATCGGAACAACCCCGACCTGCTGATCGCCGCCGAGGACCATGTCCGCACCTTCCTCAGCCGCTGGATGTCCAGGGCGCTGATGGTGCTGCTTGCCATTGCCGGCCTCATCCTCGTCGACGCGATCGGCTTCAAGATCAAGCAAACCGTCCCCTTCATGATCGACGGCCTGTCGAACATCGACGGCTTCTGGTCGACGCTGAAGACGCTGGTGACCACCTACTGGCCGGTGCTCAGCGCCGTGGCGCCGGTCATCATGACTGTCGCCAGCAACTTCGCGCTGCGCAGCGGCGATCCGAACAGCTTCATCGCCAAGTTCTCGCTGCGCTCGCCGCTGGGCCTGACGCTGGCCGGCCTGCTGGTGCTCGGCTCGTGGCTGGCGCTGTGGAGCGCCGCGGCGCAGGCCGCGCTCGACAGCGCGCTGGGGCTCCCGGCCCCCGTCATCCCCGGCACCTCGCCGCATCTCAACTGGATACTGCCCACGCTGGCGCTGCTGGGCGTCAACCTCGTGCTCGGCTACGCCTACTCGTTCATCAACCTCTCGTCGCTGTCGACCTTCTACGCCTCCCGGCTGCGGCGCGCCTATATCGGCGCCTCCAATCCCCGCCGCCGCAAGCTGTTCGGCAGCGACCGGAACCTCAGGGGCGACCACATTCCGCTGCGCATCTATTACGATCCCGCCAACCTGGCGCCGCAGCACCTGATCAACGTCACCATCGCCGAGACCCAGGCGGCGGAATCGAACATCATCGCCCGCGACCGCAAGGGCAAGCCGATGCACATCTCCCCGGGCGGCGTCGTCTTCGCCGGCACGATGCCCGGCACCAGCGCGTGCCTGCTGTCCAAGGGCTGGACGGACTTCAAGCTCAATACCGGCGAGGAGCTGCCGCTCTCCAACTGGGTGGCGATCTCCGGCGCGGCGGTCTCCAGCGCCATCGGCAGCGGCACCTCGCTCGGCGGCTCGCTCCTCGCCACCATGGCCAATGTCCGGCTCGGCTATTGGTGGAAGCACGAGGGCTCCCGCAGCCGGATGCCCGAGCTATGGGATGTCGTGCAGAAATATCTGCTGAGAGAGCTGCGCGGCGCCTTCACCGGCACCCGCGACCTGCGCTGGTACCTCACCGACGGCGGCCATTTCGACAATACCGGCGTCTATGTCCTGCTGCAGCGCCGGCTCGACTATATCGTCATGAGCGACAATGGCGCGGACCCCGACTACGTGTTCGACGACGTGGTGCGGCTGGTCAACCGGGCGCAGAACGACCTCGGCGTGCGCATCGGCTTCGTCGGCAAGGACGAGCTCGACCTGCTGATCGACGACCGCGACTTGCGCAGCTGCTTCGGCGCGTATCGCGATCTCGCCAGGAAGCCGCTGGAAAGCGACGAGCTCAAGCCCTTCGCGGCACTGGCGCGGATCACCTATCCCGCCGACGGGGAACTGCCGGAGAAATCGGCGTGGCTCCTGGTCATCAAGCCGCGCCTCACCTTCGCCGAGCCGCCGGAGCTGCTCGCCTACTACCAGCGCAGCGGCACGCCGCCGACCTTCCCGCAGCAGAGCACCGGCGACCAGTTCTTCGACGAGGACCAGTGGGAAGCTTACCGGCGGCTGGGCGAGATCATCGGCGACCGTCTGTTCCGGCCGCCGGGCTCGACTCCCGCCGACACCTGGTGGCCGACGAAGGACCTCTAGCGGCGGCCGGCTACGGCGAGGCAACGCGTCCATGCGGCTGTGGCATGGCTGCCACGCGGGCGCGGCATCTCTCGATACCGTTGGGGCAATGATTAAGTGACAGGTGAAACCGTCCCTTCCTTCCGACAGGAATCCCTCATGAGCACGCCTCCCTCCCTGTTCGCGACTATCGCCTCGGCGACATCACGCTGTCGAACCGCATCGTCATGGCCCCGCTGACGCGCAACCGCGCCTCCGCCGGCCTCGTCCCCTCGCCGCTCGCGGTCGAATATTACGGCCAGCGCGCCTCCGCCGGCCTCATCGTCACCGAGGCGACGCAGATCTCCGACACCGCCCAGGGCTATCAGGACACGCCCGGCATCTTCACCGACGCCCAGGTCGAGGGCTGGAAGAAAGTGACCGACACCGTGCACGCCAAGGGTGGGCACATCTTCGTGCAGATGTGGCATGTCGGGCGCGTCTCGCACCGCTCGCTGCAGCCCGGCGGCGCCGCGCCGCTTGCGCCCTCGGCCGTGCGTGCCAACACCAAGACCTACGTCAACAACGGCTTCGCGGAGGTCGACGAGCCCCGCGCGCTGACCCTCGACGAGATCAAGGGCGTGGTCGAGGATTTCGGCAAGGCCGCCACCAACGCCATCCGCGCCGGCTTCGACGGCGTCGAGATCCACGGCGCCAATGGCTATCTGATCGACCAGTTCCTGCGCGACGGCGCCAACAAGCGCACGGACGCCTATGGCGGTTCGATCGAGAACCGCACGCGCTTCCTCCAGGAAGTGCTGGAGTCGGTGACCGGCGCTATCGGCGCCAAGCGCACCGGCATCCGCCTCTCGCCGGTCACCCCGGCCAACGACCTCTCCGACAGCGACCCGCAGCCGCTGTTCAACCATGTGCTCGACGTGGTGGAGAGTTTCAGCCCGGTCTATGTCCACATGATCGAGGGCGCCACCGGCGGCCCGCGCGACATCGCGCCGGGCTTCGACTTCGAGGCGCTGCACAAGCGCTTCAGCGGCACCTGGATGGTCAACAACGGCTACGACAAGGCGCTGGCCGAGCAGGTGGTCGCCGCCGGCAAGGCCGACCTCGTCGCCTTCGGCAAGCCCTTCGTGTCGTCGCCTGACGCGGTTGAGCGCCTGCGCCGCGGCGCGGCCTTCAACGAGGTCGACCGCGAGACGCTCTATGGCGGCGGCGCCAAGGGCTACATCGACTACCCGACGCTGGAAGCGGTCGGCGCCTGAGCGGGCAATGCGACCTCAGGGGACTGGCGGAAATAGGCCTGTCCCTTGAGGCGCAGCATGACGACCGGGTAGGCCATCAGCAGCGCCCCTCCGACGAAGGAGCCGGCCAGCGTGCCGGCCGTCAGCAGGCCCTCGGCGGCGGCGGCGAAGAAGGTCCCGAGCGCTACCGGATAGAACAGCACGACGGCCGTGAAGGCACCGGGCGAGAAGCGCCCGCGCGTGCGTATCATCGGCAGTACGTGGAAGAAGGTCGCGTTGATCAGCATCAGCGCGGCGAAGACCAGCGGCGCGATGGGCAGCAGCCGCGCCATCTCGGCCTGCGCGAAGCCGAGCACGATCACGGCGGCGTTGGTGATGTAGAAATCGGCCCATTCAACCGGCAGGCGGATGACGGCCCGCGCCCAGTTGCGCCAATCAAAGGAATATTCCTCCATGATGTGCAGCGTGTAGGCGACCAGCCCAAGCAACGCCCACGCCTCGAAGCCCATTGTCATCGCACCCTCCACCGATCCCCGCGGGACGATGCTAGGGCAGCGTGCGCTACGCCGCCAGCGGCGCCGGATCGATGGCGCGCACCGTCACCTCGACATTCATACCGAGATAGTCGCCGGTGCCGCCGGTGAAGCCGCCCGCCACCGGCACCGCCTGGCTCGGGTCGCGCGTCACCGCCACGCGGATGAGGTTGTCGGCGGCGATGGTGCCGTTGGTCGGGTCGAACTCCACCCACCCCGCCCCCGGCAGGTAGATGTCCGCCCAGGCATGCGTCGCCCCGGCGCCGACGACGGCGGGCGCGTCGGTGTCGAGCGCCGGATCATAGAGATAACCGGTGACGAAGCGGGCGCCGAAGCCGAGCGCGCGCGCCGCCTCGATCAGCAGCAGCGCATAGTCGCGGCAGGAGCCGGTGCCGAGCCTTATCGTCTCCAGCGGCGCCTGCGTGCCCTGCTCGTGGCGCAGATTGTAGCTGAAGCCCTGGTGGATGCCGTTGTTGAGGTCGGTCAGCAGCGCCATGGTGCCGGTCGGGCGGGCGGCGACGAAGCGCTTGGCCCAGGCTTCCAGCTCGCTATTCGGGTCGGGGTAATGCGGGTCGAGCATGCGGCCGAGATCGATCCGGTCGTCCGGCGAATAGACGAAGGGGTATTCCGCCGCGCTCTCCTCCAGCTCGAAATTCAGCCCCCCGAGGCCGTAGCGCTCGATGGTCAGCACGCTCTCGATCCTCAGCTCGTTGGAGGGCTCGGCGAAATCGACCACGGCGACGGAATTGCCGAACACGTCGTGCAGCCAGCGCACGTTCCCGCCCGGGAGGAGCGTCAACTCGGCGCCGACCAGCCGTAGATCGTGGCTGTCGCGCGGGCGCAGCATCAGCCGGTGCGGCTGGAAGGTCACCGGGTTGGCATAGCTGTACCGGGTGACGTGACGCACGCTCAGGGTCTGCATGTCGTTTCTTTCAGGAGGGGACGCCGGTGTCCGGCGCCCAGCGGCATTAAGGCAGTCTACCGCGAAATCAGCCGGCCGAGCACGTAGCCGAGGAAGCCGGCCGCCAGCAGGGTGTTGAAGGAATATTTGCGGTCGGTGTAGCCGAGCGGGGCCGTCGGCCCCTTCTTCTCGGCCGCCGAGCGCATTTCGGCGCCGACGGCCCGCGCCGGGCGGCTGGCGATGCGGTTCGACGAGGCGGCGCTGCTCTTGGGCGCGGCGCTCGTCCGCGACGCGGTGCTGGACGAACTCGCCTTGGGCGCCGTGCGTGCGGCCCTCGTCGCCTGACCTGCCGTGCCGGCGGAGACCGGCTCTCCGCCCTCGCCGCCGCTGATTCCGTTGCTGTTCTTCGAAACCGCCATCGCTCGCCTCCTCCGCTGCGACGCCATCAGCTCGCAGCCGCCTAACGCGCGAGACGCGATTTCGTTCGGGTGGGCCTCACAGCCGGCCGGAGAGGAAGGCCAGCATCTCCATCGGGCCGCGGGCGTTGAACAGCTTCACCCGCCGCCCGCCGCACATGTCGCAGCGCAGCCGCGGCGCCGGCGCGTCCGCGGAGAATTCGGCGAGCGCACCCGTATCCGCCCGGCCGATGGCGGAACGGCGTCCGCAGCGCGGGCAATGCGCGCACAGCATGGAGGTGCGGTCGATGATGGTCTTGCTCCGCGAAGCTTCGAACGAGGTCGCCTCCCATAGCGCGGGAGCGGCCCGGCGGTCCAATCACGTGCGCGCGTCAGCCCGACGAGGCCGCGCGGTCCTCCGGCGACAGGTCGTCGTCGAAGACGATGCGGTTGCGCCCGCCCGTCTTGGCCGCATAGAGCGCCCGGTCGCAGCGCGCCATCAGCGCGTCCATGCCGTCGTCCGGCGCGCTGCCGGCCCCGCCTATGCTGGCCGTCACCTCGATCACCACGTCGTCGCCGATCACCACCGGCACACGGATCGCCCGCAGCAGCCGCGCGGCGATGGTCCGCGCCTCCAGCGCCGAGGTTCCCGGCAGCAGCACGGCGAATTCCTCGCCGCCGATGCGGGCCATGACGTCGGAACGCCGCAGCTGCGACAGGCCGCGCTGCGCCACGCTGCGCAGCACCTCGTCGCCGGCGGCATGGCCGTGATTGTCGTTGATGCTCTTGAAGCGGTCGATGTCGACGATCAGCAGCGAGCATTCCTTGCCGCCGGCCGCGCCGAGGTCGAGCTCGCGCTGCCCGTCCTCGGTCAGGCGGCGACGGTTCCACAGCCCGGTCAGCGGGTCGGAGACGGCGAGATGGCGCAGATGCGCCTCGGTCTGGCGCTCGGTGGTCACGTCCCACAGCGCCAGCACGTAATTGTCGCCGACCCAGCGGTAGCGGAACTGCACGATGCGGGTGGAGCCGTCGCGGCAGCGCACCTTCCATTCGCTGAACTGGATGGTGCCGTCGCGGCGGGCGATCTCCATCTTCGCCGTCCATTCGGCGAAGGCCGCCGCGCGCTCCAGCGGGTCGGGAAAGCCGAACTCCCACCATTCGTCATGGTGGACGATCAGCTTCTCCTCGTAGAGGAAGAGCTCGTCGGAGGCCTTGTTGTAGAAGGTGCCGAAGAAGTCCTTGTCGTAGATCTCGATGGCGACCGGGATCTGGTCGAGGATGTCGACCAGTCCGCGCTGCAGCGCCCCGGCCGGCCCCTCGCTGAATTCCAGCAGGCGGTGCCGGTCGGTGAGCGGACGCACAACGCAGTGCAGCCGGCTCCCTTCCCCGTCCCCACCGTCGAGCGCGAGCACGCAGGCCGCCGCCCGGCCATCGGCGGTCGGGGCCAGCGCCCGCTCGAACGCCGCGGCGTCCTCCGGGCGGGCGATATCGGCCAAAGCCGGCCCGGTCTGCGACTCCTCGTCGAGCCCCAGCCGCAGCAGGGCGCGCGCGCCGGGATTGGCGGCGACGATGTGCAGCGAGGGCACGTCGATCACCGCGAGCGGCGTGTCGATCGCATCAATCCACTGGAACATGGCTCGGAACAGCAGGGCCTCGATCTGCGAGGCAACCGTAAATCGTCGCCGCGATCAAGCGGAACTCGCGGATGCGCCGGACATCGGCGCCGAAGAAGGCCCCTTCGGCGGGCTCAGATCGACGCACGGCACCAATGAATGCCCGCACGGCATGGAACAGCGGCGCCGATGATGGTTTAATTCTCAAATCATCCCGCAAAAGGTGAAGCCGTCTCTGGCTTCGGGGGGCAAGAGACGATTCAGCGGGAGCCGCGACACGCGACATCTCTCGGACCGGCGCTGGATACCGCGCCGAATTCGGTCTCCCCCCGAGAGGAGCCACGGTATTGGGCTTGCGGACACTCCTGCGGCTGAAGGGCCCGATGCTCTGGCAGTATCCTGCCGGAGCGGTCTTCATCTGCGGATGCGGCCACAGCGGCACGACCCTTCTGGCGAACATGTTCTGCGCGCATCCGCAGGTGTTCATCCCCCTGCGCGAGACGTCGGCCTTCCATCGCCCCAATGTCAGGGACGCGAAGCGGCACCGCGACGCCCTGGTCATGGATTTCCGCCGCTCGCGGAAGACCTATCTCGTGGAGAAGACGCCCCGGCACATCCTGCACCTGGACCGCATCCGCGCCCTGATGCCCGCGCCCAAATTCATCCTCATGGTCCGCGACGGCCGGGACGTCGCCGCGTCCTTCATGAAGCGATACGGCTCGCCCGAAAGCGGGATCGCGCGCTGGCTGGAGGCCGGCGACATCACCCTCGCGCAGGATGGCCGGCACGACGTGATCCTGACGCGGTACGAGGACCTGATCGGCGATCCGCGGCGGGAACTGGACAGGATTTGCGCCTTCTCAGGAATCCCCTTCGACGAAGCCATGCTGCGCTACCATGAGATGGAGCACTTCTGGTTCGGCGAGACGCAGCTGCGCATGGGGAGCGGCGAAGAGGGCGACGGACATCGCGCATTGCGGAACTGGCAGGTCAACCAGCCGATCTTCGACGGCCGCCGCAGCTGGGTCGGCAAGCTCGCGCCCGAGGCGCTGACCGCCTTCACCGAAGGCCAAGGCCGCGAGCTGATGAAAGCCTTCGGCTACGAGGCTGATCTGGCGCTCTGCGGCACCGGGCAGGACCGGGCATGAAGGCGCAGCTTCGAAGATGACACGTGCGGAGCGGCCGGGCCCGACACCGGCCCCGCGCGGCGACTCGCCTGAGACACCGCTTATATCGCCTGTTCCACCGGGAATTTGGTGGGCGCACTAGGGCTCGAACCTAGGACCCGCTGATTAAGAGTCAGCTGCTCTACCAACTGAGCTATGCGCCCGTCGCGGGGGCCGAAGCCTCGCGAGCGGGGCGTCATGTAGCAAAGGGATTCGGGCCTGTCCATAGCCGACAGGCCCGTCATCCTCATTCTTTGAAAGCCTCCTCGCGCTTCTTGCGCACCGAGGGCAGCAGCACCACCGCCAGCGCGACGATCGCCAGCAGCAGCATCGTCGCGGAGATCGGCCGGGTGAAGAACACGGTCGGGTCGCCGCGCGAGATCAGCATGGCGCGGCGCAGATACTCCTCCAGAGCAGCGGCGCGGGCTCGCAGTCGAGCTTCACCAGCACGTAGCCGACGATGCCGAACAGCGCCATGGCGTAGACGTCGATGGCGTTGTTGTTGACGCTGTAGACGCCGATGCAGCAGAAGCCGACGATCAGCGGGAAAAGGATGTGGTAGGGCACGGTGAGCAGCCGCACCCAGATGCCGATCAGCGGCAGGTTCAGCACCACCAGCATTAGGTTGCCGATCCACATGGAGGCGACGATGCCCCAGAACAGGTTCGGCTGCTCGTTGACCACGTTCGGCCCCGGCACGATGCCCTGGATGATCAGCGCGCCGATCATCAGTGCCATCACCGGGTTGGACGGGATGCCGAGCGTGAGCATCGGGATGAAGGAGGTCTGCGCGCCGGCATTGTTGGCGCTTTCCGGCGCCGCCACCGCCTCGATCGCGCCCTTGCCGAACTCCTGCGGGCGGCTGGAGATGCGCTTCTCGATCGAATAGGCGGCGAAGGAGGAGAGGATCGCGCCGCCGCCGGGCAGGATGCCCAGGAACGAGCCGAGGAAGGTGCCGCGCAGGATCGGTCCGATGATGCGCTTGATGTCGTCCTTCGACAGCAGCAGCCCGCCCACCTTGCGCACCATGACGGTGCGCGTGTGCTCGTCCTCGAGGTTGCGCACGATCTCGCCGATGCCGAAAACGCCCATGGCGAGAGCGACGAACTCAATGCCGTCGGCGAGCTCCAGCATGTCGAAGGTGAAGCGCGGCGTGCCGGTGTAGACGTCCTGGCCCGACAGGCCGAGCAGGATGCCCAGCACCACCATCGCCAGCGCCTTGAACACCGATCCCGAGGCCAGCGCCACCGAGGCGACGAGGCCGAGCACCATCAGCGCGAAATATTCCGGCGGGCCGAATTTCAGCGCGAGGTCGGCGAGCGGCGGGGCGAAGACGGCGAGCAGGAAGGTCGCCACCGTGCCGGCGAAGAAGGAGCCGAGGGCGGCGGTGGCGAGCGCCGCGCCGGCGCGGCCCTTGCGCGCCATCTGGTAGCCGTCGATGGCGGTGACGACGGAGGAGCTCTCGCCCGGCAGGTTGATCAGGATCGCCGTGGTCGAGCCGCCATATTGCGCGCCGTAATAGATGCCCGCCAGCATGATGAGCGCCGAGACCGGCGGCAGGCCGAAGGTGATCGGCAGCAGCATGGCGATGGTCGGCACCGGCCCGAGGCCCGGCAGCACGCCGATCAGCGTGCCCAGCAGCACGCCGACGAAGCAGTAGAAGATGTTCTGGAAGGTGACGGCGACGGAGAAGCCGAGGGCGAGATTATCGAAGATTTCCAAGTGACCCGCTCCCGATCAGTAGCCGCCGAGCCAGGGCCCGAGCAGAGGCAGCGGCAGGCCGAGGCCCTTGATGAACACCGCCCAGGAGAAGGCGACCATGACGACCGCCGAGACGAGGCCGGTCAGGAGATTGAACTTCTGGCTCGCCAGCGCCGAGAGGAACACGGCGATGCCCATGGACGGGCCGAGGCCGAGCGGGCGGATGCCGAGGCCGAAGATCACCACCGCGAGCGTGACCAGCGCCAGCGCCCGCCACGGCCACTGTGCGATGGCGATCGGGCTTTCGTCGTCGCCCATCGGCAAGGCGATGCCGGTGGCGACGATGATGAGGCCGAGCACGGCGAGGATGCCGGCGAGGATCATCGGGAAGTAGCCCGGCCCCATGCGGATCGCCCGGCCCATCGGCAGGTCCAGCGCCTGCCAGGCGAAGAAGGCCGCGAGGGCGATGAGCAGGAGGCCGGTGGCGACGTCCTTGGGGCTTTTGACCAGGCGGGTCATGGCATGTTTCCCGGAAGGAGAATGCAGGAACCCGCCCGCCATGCCGGCGTCACGGCCGGCGCGGCGAGCGGGCGGGGATGCGTCGCGTCAGTCGGCGAAGACGCCGGCCTGCTCGATCACCGGCTTCCACTTGGCGACTTCCGCCTCGAGGAACTTGGTGTGGACTTCCGGCGTGGCGCGCTCCAGCGCCACCGGCTCGGTGCCGAGATCGGCGAAGCGGGCGATCACCTTGGGGTCCTGCAGCGCCGTGACCAGCGCGGCGTTGAGCTTCTTGATCACCTCCGGCGAGGTGCCCTTGGGCGCGTACAGGCCGTGCCACACCGCCACCTCGAAGCCCGGCAGCCCGCTTTCCTGCAGGGTCGGGATGTCGGGCAGAGACTTCACCCGGTCCTTGGTGGTGACGCCATAGGCCTTCACCTTGCCCGCCTTGATCTGGCCGGTGGTGTTGGTGGTCTGGTCGCACAGGAGGTCGATCTGGCCGCCGACGAGGTCGTTCATCGCCGGGCCCGTGCCTTGGTAGGGCACCGTGGTCATCTGCGTGCCGACCGCCGACATGAACAGCATGCCGCACAGATGCGAGGCCGAGCCGACGCCCGCATTGCCGTAGATCACCGCGTCCTTCTTGTCCTTGACGTAGGCGATCAGCTCGGCCGCGTTCTTCGGCTCCAGCGTCGACTTGCCGATCATGGTCATCGGCACGTCGGTGACGAGGCCCACCTCCTCGAAGTCGGTCAGCACGTTGTAGGGCAGCTTGCGGTAGAGCGTGGCGGCGGTCGCCTGCCCGATATGGTGCATGAGGATGGTGTAGCCGTCCGGCGCCGCCTTCGCGACCTGACCGGCGCCGCGCGTGCCGCCCGCGCCGCCGACATTCTCGACCACCACCTGCTGGCCGAGCGAACGCGCCATCGATTCGGCGACCAGGCGCGCCACCGTGTCGGTGGGCCCGCCGGCGGCGAAGGGCACCACCATGGTGACCGGCCGGTTGGGATAGTCCTGTGCCTTCGCGCCGGCGAACGGCACGGCGGTGAGAGCGAGCGCCGCGATCGCGGCCGCAGCCGCCTTCAGTTTGATCATTGTTCCCCTCCCGAGGCGGGTTGCAGCCGCGCCTCAATGCTTCGGGCGCCGCGTTGCACGGCACCGTTGTTATCGCGCTAGGCCACCACCGGCGTCCTTGAGCGTCAAGTGGCACTTTCAGCTTATATGCCGATCGCAACACCGGGATCTCGTCCCTGTCCGCCACGATCGTGCCGGACGATCTAGGAAGGTGCGGCGCCACGTTCCATATTCACTACATGATTCAGGAGCCGCCCCCTCTCGTCGTCGAGATTCCCTGGCAGGAGCCGTGGCACGTCGCCCGCCGGCTCGGCCGGCGCGAGGGCGCGCCCGTGCCCGGCCTCACCTTCCTCGACAGCGCCATGCGCCACCCGCTGCTGGGGCGCTGGTCCTATGTGATGACCGAGCCCTTCGGCCGCTTCCGGGTGGAGGCCGGCGTCGCACGCTGGAACGGCGAGCGCGAGAAGGATGCGCCGCTCGAAGCGCTGCGCGCCCGGCTCAAGGCCTATGCGCAGCCGCGCCTGCCGGGAGACGCCGGTTTCCAGGCGGGGGCCGCCGGCTACATCGCCTATGAGGCCGGCCGGCTGTTCGACCGCTTCCCCACCACGGCGCCCGAGCCCGGCGAGGGACCGGAGATCGACCTCGGCTTCTACGATCTCGTCGTCGCCCTCGACGTGGTGGCCGAGCGCGCCTTCGTCATCTCCACCGGCTGGCCGGAAACCGAACCTGCCCGGCGCGCGCGCCGCGCCCGCGAGCGTCTCACTGAAGCCACCGCCCGCCTCGCCGCGCCGGAGCCCGCCCTCGGCCCGCCGGTGACGGCCGGCGCCTGGCGCTCCAATTTCGACGCCGAGCGCTACGAGGCGGCGGTGGCGCGGGTGATCGAGTACATCCGCGCCGGCGACATCTTCCAGGCCAATTTCACCCAGCGCTTCCAAGCGGAGATCGGCGATTTCGACCCGCTCGCGCTCTACGACCAGCTGCGCCGCGCCAACCCCGCCACCTTCGCCGCGCTCATCGTCAACGAGGACCGCGTCATCGCCTCCTCCTCGCCCGAGCGCTTCGTGAAGGTCGAGGGCGGCGAGGTGGAGACGCGCCCGATCAAGGGCACGGTGCCGCGCTCGGTGGAGCCGACGCTGGACGCCTTCCGCGGCCGCGAGCTGACCGCCAGCGAGAAGGACCGCGCCGAGAATGTCATGATCGTCGATCTTCTGCGCAACGACCTCTCGCGCGTCTGCCGCCCCGGCACGGTGAAGGTGCCGCGGCTGTGCGGGCTCGAGACCTACGCCAACGTCCACCACCTCGTCTCGGTGGTGACGGGCACGCTGAAGGAAGGCGCCGACGGGCTCGACCTGATGGCCGCCTCCTTCCCCGGCGGGTCCATCACGGGCGCGCCGAAGATCCGCGCGATGGAGATCATCCACGAGCTGGAGGGAAGGCCGCGCGGCGTCTATTGCGGCTCCATCGGCTATATCGGCTTCGACGGCACGATCGACCTCAACATCGCCATCCGCACCGTGACGGTGGAGAATGGCGTCGCCAGCTTCGGAGTCGGCGGCGGCATCACCACCCTGTCCGACCCGGCCGCCGAGCACCAGGAGAGCCTGACCAAGGCCGAGCGTTTGTTCCGCGCCTTCAAGCAGCCGGAGGATTAGCCGGCTATGATCCTGCTCATCGACAATTACGACAGCTTCGTCTTCAACGTCGCCCGCTACCTCACCGAGCTGGGCGAGAAGGTCGAGGTGGCACGCAACGACGCCCTCGACGTCGCGACAATAGAGCGGCTGCGACCTGCAGCGCTGGTGATCTCGCCCGGTCCCTGCTCGCCCAACGAGGCGGGCGTGTCGCTCGACGCGGTGCGGGCGCTGTCGGGAAAGCTGCCCATCCTCGGCATCTGCCTCGGCCACCAGTGCATCGGCCAGGCCTTTGGCGGGCGCGTGGTGCGGGCGAAGGAGCCGATGCACGGGCGCGCCTCGCAGGTGCGCCATGTGGGCAGCGACGTGTTCGCCGGCCTGCCCTCCCCCTTCCCGGCCGGGCGCTATCACTCGCTGGCGGTCGAGTTGGAGGAAGGCTCGCCGCTCGTCGCCACCGCCTGGGCCGAGGACGGCGAGATCATGGGCCTCGCACACCGCACGCACCCGACCTACGGCGTGCAGTTCCACCCGGAATCCGTACTCACCGGCCACGGCTACGACCTGCTGGCGAACTTCCTGAAGCTGGCTCGATCTGCTCCCTCTCCCCGCCGAACCCGGCTGTTGCCGGGTTCGGTTTCTGAGGGAGAAAAGTCGGCAGAAGCCGACTTTTCTGGAGAGGGTTGGAGTGAGGGGGCCCCCGGCAATTCGACCGTCACCTCCCCTCACTCGGCCCTGCGGGCCGACCTCTCCCCCTCGGGGAGAAGTGAAGGCAGCCGCGCACGATGACCAGCATCTCCGTCGAGGACCGCGGCTTCACCCTCGGCGACGGGGTGTTCGACACCGCGCTGGCGCGGGACGGCACCGTCTTCGCCCGCGCACGCCATGTCGACCGGCTGCTCCTCGCCGCGCACCGAATCGGCATCGCGGTGAGCCGCGACGCCATTGAGACCGCCATCGACACGGCGCTGACTACTGAATCGGCGATCATCCGCACAACCGTGACCCGCGGCACCGCCGCCCGCGGCCTGTGGCCGGCGAGTGCCGGCGCGCCGACCATCGTCGTCACCACCGCGCCGTGGAGCCCTGCCCTCGTCGGCCAGCCGGCGCGGCTGGTCACCGCCACGGGCCGGCGCAACGAGTTCTCGCCCACCGCCAATTTGAAGACACTCGGCTATCTCGACCACATCCTCGCCGCGCGCGAGGCGGCAGAGGCCAGCGTGGACGACGCGCTGATCCTCAACACACGCGGGCGCGTCGCCTGCTCGACCATCGCCAACGTCTTCGCGCTGATCGCCGGGCGGCTGATCACCCCCTCGCTCAGTGAGGGCTGCCTGCCCGGCATCATGCGGGCGCTGGTGATCGAGGCGGCGCCCGGCCTAGGCCTCGCCGTCGAGGAGCGGCCGCTGGCGCCGGAAGCGCTCACCGGGGCGGATGCGGTGTTCCTCACCAACAGCGTGCGCTTCCTGCGCCCGGTGACGTCGCTCGACGGCGTGCCGCTGGCGCAGGGCGACCTCGCCGCACTGCAGGCGGCCCTGCTCGCCCGCGCCTGACGCGGCTCAGTGCAGCGCCGGCAGGCTTAGCGAGGACCATTCCTCCCGCGGGATCGGCTCGCCGACCTTGAAGGCGAAGGACACCACCTTGGCGAGACCCGCATCCAGCTCGCAGCGGAACGAGACCTCGTACCATGTCCTGTGGCTGCGGAAGGCGCCGCCGGTGGCGGTGAAGACGGTGTCCCGCAGGCGCGTGTCGGCGCGGGCGTAATCGACCAGCCTGTCCGGCTGGTAGCCCGGCTGCCAGGCATGGATCTGCTCCATCGCCTCGAGATCGCAGAGCTGGGCGATGCGCTCCTCTCCCGCCAGCGTCGCCAGGCCACGGCGGGCGGCGCGGCTGCGCGGATCGGCGAGCGCCCGTTCCGACAGCATGCGGCTCGGGCGGATCATGTCGTCCGGCGGTGCCGCGCGGGGCGGTGCGGCAGACGATGCGCCGCGGGGGATCGGTTCGGCCGCCGGCTCGGGCGCGGCCGGCGCGGGAAGCGGCCTCACGGGCGGCGGGGCACGCAGGGCCTCGAACTCGCGGGCACCGATCACCTGCGTCTCCACCGCCTGCTCCTCCGGCGGCTGGAGCACGAGCACCCCGCCGAGCCGCAGCGCCGCCGCCAGGGCGGCGAGGTGCAGCGCCAGCGCGACGGCGAGCTGCGCCGCGCCGGCCGCCCGGCGCGCCAGCGGCGGACGCGGAGGCGGCGCATCGAGGGTGCCCAGCTCGATGGCGGGGGCCGTCGCGGCGATCATGCGGGGCGCAAGCTCCAGCGGGAGCCCTGCTTTCCGCCACCGGGCCGGCAGCATTATGGCGCGCCGTCGTGGCCCGCTCCGGCAGACATCGTCGCGACTATCGGCTAGACCGGCGCGGCGCTGGCGGCGGCGCCCATCCTCGCCCCGTTGCAGGATTATTTATTACGCGTGCCGCATTAGGGGGAAATCGTGGCTCGGCTTCTGCTGCGCCTCGCCAGAGGATAGAATCGGAATTTCTTCCGACATCTTGAAAACACAGTTTTGACACGATCCAGATCGGACGTTCATGCGCGGTTAATTTTCAATCTGCCACACCTATATTTGAAACCATTTCCCCGTGAGGACGTTAGACGTACCCCACGGCTGACCGTACGAGGTGCGTACATGCTTGGTCTCAATCGCCCGCTGCTCGTCGCGGGGCTGACCGCGAGCCTTCTCGCCACCGCCGCGATCCTGCCGGCGCCCGCCCAGAACGCGCCGATGCGGCTCGCCCAGGGCGGCCCGCCTCCCGGACCGCCGCCCGGCGCCGGCCCGCAGGACAACGGGCCGATGGACGTGAACGTGTTCTACGACCAGCTCAGCCGCTACGGCACCTGGGTCGAGCACCCCGACTACCAGTTCGTCTTCATCCCCAACGACGTCGGCCAGGGCTGGCGGCCCTATCAGGAAGGCCGCTGGGTGTGGACCGACCAGTATGGCTGGTACTGGGAATCCTACGAGCCCTTCGGCTGGGCGACGTACCACTACGGCCGCTGGGGCTATGACCCCTCCTATGGCTGGTTTTGGGTGCCGGGCGACACCTGGTCGCCGGCCTGGGTGACCTGGCGCAAGGGCGGCGGGCGCACCGGCTGGGCGCCGGTGGCGCCGGATCGTCCCGGCTATGCGGTGGGCCAGCCCGCCTATTACGCCCCGCCGGTGCAGGAGAGCTGGGTCTTCGTCGAGGACCGCTACATGGGCGAGGAGGACCTCGTCAGCTATGTTGCGCCGATCCCGGAGATCAACGTCTATCTCGACGCTGCGCCGGACTATTACGAGCCGTCATGGGCCGACGGCTACTACGTCAACCGCGGCTTCGGCTACGACGTCTATGACGCGCCGATCCGCGACCGGCTCTATACGCGCGACGTGGTCTATGTCGATAACCGCGACCAGCTGTTCTACGACAATGGCCGGCTCGGCATCTTCGCCCCCGCCATCGCCATCGGCAACCAGTTCAGCCCGCCGCCGCGCTATGAGCGCCGGCTCGATCCGGGCCGGCGGGCGATGATCCGGCAATATGTGCGCGACGACCGCGATTGGGGCCGCGACCGGCCCGGCATGTTCGCCCCGTCCGCGGCGCTGCTGGGCGCAATCGAGCCGGAGCGCCGTCGCGAGCTGCGCGAGGCGCGGTTCAACAATCCCGACATCTACCGCCGCCAGCTGGAGCAGATGCAGCGCCAGCGCGCCGATCAGGTGGAGAAGGTGCGCCGCGAGGCGGCCGCGCGCAACGCGGTGCTGGAGCAGCAGCGCAGGCAGGCGGTCGAACAGAAGCGGCAGGAGTTCCGGCAGATTCGCGACCAGTACCGTGTACGGGCGCAGCAGGTGCAGGGCCGTCCCGAAGGGCGTCCCGGCAAGAGGCCGGCCGTCGCGCCCGGCGCGGTGCCCGGCGTAAGGCCGGGGGTCGCACCCGGCGCGGTGCCGGGCCAGCGTCCCGATGCGGGCAATGCCGCCCAGCGCCAGCAGATCGAGCGCCAGCGCGTCCAGCAGGAGCAGATGCGCGCCCAGCAGCAGCGCCAGCAGGCCGACCAGCTCCGCCAGCAGCAGCAGGCCGGCGAGGCGCAGCGCCGGGCGGCCGAGCAGCAGCGGGCCCAGCAGGAGCGCGCTCGTCAGCAGCAGGCGGGCGAAGCCCAGCGCCGCGCCGCGGAGCAGCAGAGGGCGCAGCAGCAGCGTGCCCAGCAGGACCGTGCGGCCGAACAGCAGCGCGCCCAGCAGCAGCGGGCGCAACAGCAGCGCGCCGCCGAGCAGCAGCGCACTCAGCAGCAGAGGGCCCAGCAGCAGAGGGCGGCCGAGCAGCAGCGTGCCCAGCAGCAGAAGGCGTCGCAGCAGCGTGCGGCGGAGCAGCAGCGGGCCCAGCAGCAGAGGGCCTCGCAGCAACAGCAGCGCGCCGCCGAGCAGCAGCGGGCCCAGCAGCAGAGGGCGTCGCAGCAGGCGCAGCAGCGTGCAGCCCAGCAGCAGCGCGCCCAGCAGGCGCAGCAGCAAAGGGCTCAGCAGCAGCGGGCCGTCCAGCAGCAGCGTCAGCAGCCGCCGCAGCAGCGCCCTGCACCGAATGCGCAGCAGAGGAAGCCCGTCCCTCCGGGCACTCCCGGCGCACCGCAATAGCGGGAGCGGCCGCCCAAACAAAAACCCCGGCCTCGCGGCCGGGGTTTTTCGTTTCTCGGGGGTCGATGGAGAATTCCGCGCCGACCTGCAGCGACCTCATCCTGAGGTGCCCGGCGTCTCGCCGGGCCTCGAAGGATGCTCGTCCGGATGCGCTTGAGCGACCATCCTTCGGGGCTCCCCGGATGAAATCCGGGTCGCACCTCAGGATGACGGCGCACCAATCGCAGCGCCTCGGAAAGACCCGCTCCCACCTGCATGGCCGGGCTTGGCCCGGCCACTCAGACATTGACCGGGTACAGGCGGAAAGGCTGGGTCCCCGGGTCAAGCCCGGGGATGACGGCCCAACAGCGGGGCGCAGGCCCCTGGAAAGGAGCCCTACTCCGCCGCCGGCTGGGCCTGGGCGTTGAGGCTGTTGCGCTTGGTCTGCAGCTTGTTGAGCGCGATGATGTAGGCCTGCGCCGAGGCGACCAGCGTGTCCGGGTCCGAGCCGCGCCCGGTCACCGCCTTGTCGCCGTCCTCGAGCCGCACCGACACTTCCGCCTGCGCGTCCGTGCCCTCGGTCACCGCGTGCACCTGGTAGAGCGCCAGGGCGGCGGTGTGCGGCAGGATCGCCTTGATGCAGTTGAAGGTGGCGTCCACCGGGCCGTTGCCCTCGGCCTCCTCGGTGAAGACCTGGCCGTCGACCTCCATCTTCATGGTGGCGCGCTGCGGCCCGCGGGTGCCGGCGATCACCGACAGCGAGACCAGCTTCACCCGGTCATGCGCGGCGGCGATCTCCTGGTCGACCAGCGCCTCGATGTCCTCGTCATAGACCAGCTTCTTGCGGTCGGCGAGGTCCTTGAAGCGGGCGAAGGCGTCGTTCAGCGCGTTCTCGCCCAATTCGTAGCCGAGCGCCTTCAGCTTGTCGCGGAAGGCGGCGCGGCCGGAATGCTTGCCCATCACCAGCGAGGTCTTGGAGACGCCCACGCTCTCGGGCGTCATGATCTCGTAGGTGGTGTTGTTCTTCAGCATACCGTCCTGGTGGATGCCGCTCTCATGGGCGAAGGCGTTCCGGCCGACGATCGCCTTGTTGTACTGCACCGGGAAGCTCGTCACCGCCGAGACCAGCTTGGAGGCGCGGGTCAGCATGCCCGCCTCGATGCCGGTCGCGTAGGGCAGCACGTCGCCGCGGGTGCGGATGGCCATGACGACCTCCTCCAGCGCCGCGTTGCCGGCGCGCTCGCCGAGGCCGTTGATGGTGCACTCGATCTGCCGCGCGCCGCCGGCCAGCGCCGCCAGCGAGTTGGCGACCGCGAGGCCCAGATCGTCGTGGCAATGGGCGGAGAACACGACCTTGTCCGAACCCGGCACGCGCTCGCGTACCTGCCGGAACATCGCCTCATACTCCTGCGGGGTGGCATAGCCCACCGTGTCCGGCAGGTTGATGGTGGTCGCGCCGGCCTTGATGGCGGTGTCGACGCAGCGCACCAGATACTCGATCGGGGTGCGGGTGGCGTCCATCGCCGACCATTCCACGTTGTCGACCAGGTTGCGCGCCTGCGCGACGGTGGCGGTGATGATGTCGATCACCTCCGCCTCGCTCTTGCGCATCTGGTGCTGCAGGTGGATCGGCGAGGTGGAGACGAAGGTGTGGATGCGCGGGCGCCTGGCATGGCGCACCGCCTCGCCGGCCCGGGCGATGTCGGCGGGGATGGCGCGGGCGAGGCCGGCGATCACCGCGTTCTTGGTGCGGCGGGCGATCTCGGCGACGGCTTCGAAGTCGCCGTTCGAGGCGATCGGGAAGCCGGCCTCGATGATGTCGACGCCCATCTCGTCGAGCAGATCGGCGACTTCCAGCTTCTCCTCCAGCGTCATGGAGGCGCCGGGGCACTGCTCGCCGTCGCGCAGCGTGGTGTCGAAGATGACGACGCGGTTATGGTCGATGGACATGCTCAGGCTTCCTTCTCGGCTCCCGACACCGGGAGCCACGTGTACGGGCATCGTCCGGCGCATTCTTTGAATTTTCGGCGGATGGTGGAGGCGTCGTCCCCTGAGCGCCCAGGCATGATGCCCGGCCGGCCCTCAGGGGCGGCTAAGAAGAAGGAGGCCGGACGCAAGCAGAGCCTTCCCGGAAATCCGCAGGGCGGCCGGGGTCGCGGTGCAGCGGCGGACGGACGCAGGCGTCACGGCTCGGCTCTCGCGAGGTTGCTCTAACGAGGCGGTCTTACCCGAGTGCAGGGCGGACGGCAAGTACGGCGTTCCCCTGCCATCCATCAGCGAGGCCGCCTGCGTGCTTCGAGACCGGCCTGCCGGCCGGCACCTCAGCATGAGGAAGGTTGTTTTATGAGAAAGGTTGTTTTTCCGCATCCACGACGCTCCTCATCCTGAGGTGCGAGCCCACGGGTCTTGCCTTTGGCAAGCCCGAGGACAGGCTCCGCGAGCCTCGAAGGATGGTCAGTGGCGCGCACCCGGGCGAGCATCCTTCGAGGCCCGGCCGATGGCCGGGCACCTCAGGATGACGTTCATTGGGAGAATGCGCGAATTAACGGGTCAGGCTCTCCGCATGAGGGAGGTTGTTTTTCCGCATCCGCGAGGCTCCTCATCCTGAGGTGCGAACGCAGTGAGCCTCGAAGGACGCAGGGCGGTGCCGCTCAAAGACGTGGATGCCCGGGACAAGCCCGGGCATGACGGCGTACATCGGCAGGGCCTCAATGCCCCCCGCCGCCACCGCCGGCATTCTTCGGCCGGCTCATCAGCGGCGAGGCAAAGAGCAGCAGCACGAACAGCGCCGTCAGCGCGAGGAAGACATCGGAAAACGCCATCACCTCGGCCTGGATGCGCACCTGCCCGGCCATCCGCTTCAGCGCCGCCGCCTCGGCATCCGAGCCCAGCATCGACAGCGAGCGGGTCATGGCGTCGAGCCGCTCGACCGCGACCGAGCTCGCCCATTGCACGTTCTCGTGCAGGCGGGCGAGGTGCAGGTCCCAGCGGTCGTTGAGCACGGTGTTGATCAAGGCGAGCCCCACCGCACCGCCGAGGTTGCGCATCAGGTTGAACAGGCCGGAGGCGTTCTTGAGCTGCGCCGGCGGCAGCGTGCCGAGCGAGATGTTGTTGATCGGGATCATCGCCATCATCAGCCCGACGCCGCGCAGGATCTGCGGCACCAGCAGCTCCCAGAAGTCCCAGTCCTGCGTCATGCCGGTCATCTGCCAGGTGCCCACCGCGAAGGCGCCGAAGCCGAAGGCGATCATCATGCGCGGGTCGACCTTCGCCACCAGCCGGCCGGCCAGAGGCGCGGTGAGGAACATGGCGAGGCCGGAGACGAACATGGTCTCGCCGATCATCAGCGCCGAGTAGCCGCGCACGCGGGCGAGATAGAGCGGGTAGAGATAGGTCAGGCCATAAAGGCCGATGCCGAGCACGAAGGAGAAGGCGGAGCCGACCGAGAAATTGCGGTTCAGGAAGGCCTTGAGGTCGACCACCGGCTCCTTCGCCATCAGCACGCGCGCGAAGAAGGCGACCGAGGACACGGCGCCTACGATGGCGAAGACGAAGATCGCCTCGTCCTCGAACCAGTCGTTTGTCGGCCCCTCCTCCAGCACGAATTCGAGGCTGCCGAGGAAGCCCGCCATGAACAGCAGGCCCCACCAGTCGAAGCGGTCGAGCAGCTTCAGGTCCGGCTCGTCGAAATCCACCAGCGTCGCCGTGGCGATGATGACGAAGATGCCGGGGACGATGTTCACGAGGAACAGCCAGTGCCAGGAGAACAGGTCGGTCAGATAGCCGCCGATCGTCGGGCCGATGGTCGGCGCCAGCGTGGCGACGAGGCCGATCAGCGGCGTGATCACCGGCTGCTTCTCGCGCGGGAACACCGAATAGGCGGCGGCGAAGACGGTCGGGATCATGCCGCCGCCGAGGAAGCCCTGCAGCGCGCGGTAGACGATCATCTGCTCGATCGAGGTCGCCGTCGCGCACATGAAGCTCATCAGCGTGAAGCCGGCGGCCGAGGCGACGAACAGCCAGCGGGTGGAGAGCGCCCGTGACAGGAAGCCCGACAGCGGGATCATCACCACCTCGGCGATGAGGTAGCTGGTCTGCACCCAGGAGATCTCGTCGGCGCTGGCGGCAAGGCCCGCCTGGATCTCCGCCAGCGAGGCCGAGACGATCTGGATGTCCAGGATCGCCATGAACATGCCGAACACCATGCAGAGGAACGCGAACATGCGCCGCCCCTCGGAGGAGGCGCGCGGCGCGGTGCCTGCGTTCGCGGTGATGTCCGACATGGCGGTCGTCCTGGTTCATGGCGCGGCGTGCGCCGTCTCGCTTCCCTCATCCCCGGGCTTGACCCGGGGACCCAGGCTTTCCGCCGGCGTACCGTGCGGCCCCGGGTGGGACGAGGGCTATCTCGCAGAGGCGGCCTTGATCCCGTCCCTGCCCTCTCCGGTGCGGCTGTCGCCGGTGCGGGTGTCGACGGTGGCGATCACCGACATGCCCGGGCGCAGCTCTGCCTTCTCGCGGGCGGCGGCGTCGAGTTCGATGCGCACGGGCACGCGCTGGACGATCTTGGTGAAGTTGCCGGTGGCGTTCTCCGGCGGCAGCAGGCTGAACACCGAGCCCGAGGCCGGGGCGACGCTGACCACGCGGCCGTGGAACTGCTCGTCCGGATAGGCGTCGACCTCGACGTCGACCGTCTGGCCGGGCTTCAATTCGCCGAGCTGGGTCTCCTTGAAATTGGCGTCGACATAGACCTTGTCGAGCGGCACCAGCGCCGCCAGCCGCGTACCGGGCTGCACGAGTTGGCCGACCTGCACCGCGCGGTTGCCCATGACGCCGTCGAAAGGTGCCTTCACCACGGTGAAGTCGAGGTCGCGCTGGGCCTGGTCGCGCGAGGTGCGGTACTCGTCGAGCACGCGGGCGGCCTCGGTGCGCTGGGCCTCCAGCACGGCGATATTGGCCTGCGCGGAAGCCACCGACGCCTTGGAGGCATCCACCGCCGCCTGCGCCTTGTCACGGTCGGCGCGGGCATTGTCGAGCGTGGCCTTCGAGGAGAACTGCGACTTCACCAGCTCGCTCTGGCGGTCGAATTCGAGCTGCGAGCGGTTGAGCTCAGCCTGGTCGGCGACGAGCTGCGCCCTGGCCTGGTCGACGCTCGCCTGCCCGGCCGCGATCTGCTGGCCGTAGCGGTCGATCGTCGCCTGCTGGGTGGCGATCTTGTCCTCGGCGGCCTTGAGCGCCAGCACATAGTCGCCATCGTCGATGCGGGCGATGACGTCGCCGGCCTTCACCGGGTGGTTGGTCTCGACCTCGACGGAGACGATGTGGCCGCTCACCTTGGCGGCGAGGATGGAGGTGTCGGCGCCGACATAGGCGTCGTCGGTGGAGACGAGGAAGCGCCCCACCCGCCACCAGTCGAGCCCGTAATAGGCCCCGCCGGCCAGTGCGGCGATAAGTATCGCGCCGAACACCAGCTTGCGGCGCGAGCGCTTCGGCGGCGCCGCCGGCTCGGCCTCGGCCGGCGCGGAGGCAGGCGCCTCCGCCGGCCGGCGCGACGTGATCGGCACTGGCTCATTGGTTTGCGGCCGCTCGGCCTCGGCAGTCTCCGCCATCTTCACATCCGTTCGAGCCATTGCTCGCCCCTCCGGCCTATAACGCCGTCACGTACTAAACCGTTCAGTTCAGAACATGCTTTACATATCAAACTAAACAGTTTAGTCAATACCTTTGACAAAGGCCGTCGCAGCACCCTAATCAGGGTGCGGAGGAGATCATGACCACGACCGACTTTGATACCGTCGCCGCCGGGGCTGGCACCGCCCGCGCGGAACCCGAATCCGCCAAGCGCCGCGACATCATCGACGGCGCCCGCCGCGTGTTCTTCGACAAGGGTTTCGACGGCGCCAGCATGGACGAGGTGGCGAAGGCCGCAGGCGTCTCCAAGGCGACGATCTATGTCTATTTCGGCGGCAAGGAAGAGCTGTTCGAGGCGCTGGTCAGCAACGACCGCGCCCGCTCCGCCGAGCACCTGTTCGAGGTCGATCCGTCCATCGACGACGTCGCCGAGGTGCTGCGGCGCATCGGTATCTCGTTCATGACGATGATGGTGCAGCCCGATCACATTCGGCTGGTCCGCATGGTGATCGGCGTCGCCGAGAAATTCCCGCGCATCGGCCAGATCTTCTTCCTGGCCGGCCCCTGCCATGGCGGAAAACGCCTCGGCGAATTGCTGCGCCAGCAGGCCGAGCTCGGCCGGCTCAAGCTCGACGACGAGCTGGAGGCCGCCTATTTGTTCCTCAACATGTGCCAGAGCAACCAGGTGAAGGGGCTGCTGTTCGGCAACACCGCCACCCCGACGCAGGAGCAGATCGAGGAAACGGTCGACCGCGCCGTGCGCGCCTTCCTCGCCTTCTACGGCACCAGGGGCTGACCAGCGGGACGCCCCGCCTATGGCAGGCCTTCGTCCCAAGAACCCGGCCGAAAAAGCACCCTCATCCTGAGGTGCTCGCGCCTGAGAACCTGACCCATAATTCGCGACGGGAATGCCTGGAGGCTCGTCATGGCCGGGCTTGGCCCGGCCATCCACGCCTTTAGTACCGCACGGAGCGCCCAGCAAGTCGTGGATCCCCGGGCCAAGCCCGGGGATGACGGTCCAATGGCGGCACCCGCGGGAATTTCGAGCCGGCCCGTGAGGTCCGCCTCTCAGCCCCCCGCCAGCGCCCGCTCCTCGTCGACGATGAAGTCGCGCACCACCGGCACCGCGTCGCGCTCGTTCGCCAGCAGCAGCTGGAACACCATGTTCGAGCCGTGCAGGAAGCCGAGCTCGACGGCGGCGAGATAGAACTCCCACATCCGCGCGAAGCGCTCGCCCATCATGGCGACGACCTCGGGACGCTTGGCCTCAAAGTTCAGCCGCCAGTGGCGGATGGTCCAGTAATAGTGCAGCCGCAGCACCTCGCAGTCGGCGGCCCACAGGCCGGTGCGCTCAAGCGAAGAGAACACCTCCGACATCGCCGGCACGTAGCCGCCGGGGAAGATGTATTTGCGGATGAAGGGCGCGGTGGTGCCGGGCGGCGACATGCGGCCGATGGCGTGGATCATGGCGAAGCCGCCGGGCGCCAGCAGGCGCTTGATGGTGTTGAAGTAATCGTCGAAATGCCCGACGCCGACATGCTCCATCATGCCGACCGAGACCACCCGGTCGAAGGTGCCGGTCAGTTCGCGATAGTCGCGCTCGAAGAAGGTGATGCGGTCCGCGACCCCGGCCGCCTGCGCGCGCTTCTTCGATTCCGCCAATTGCTCGGTGGCAACGTTGATGGCGGTCACATGCACGCCGAGCTTCGCCAGATAGATGGCGAGCGCGCCCCAGCCGGAGCCGATCTCCGCCACCCGCATGCCCGGCTCGAGCTTCAGCTTAGCGGCGATGTGGCGCAGCTTCGCTTCCTGCGCGTCCTCCAGCGACGTCTCCGGCGTCGGGAAATAGGCGCAGGAATAGATCATCCGGCTGTCGAGCCAGAGCGCGTAGAACTCCGGCGGATGGTCGTAATGGCTCTGCGCGTTCGACGCCGCCCGCTTCAAGGGGTTGGACTGGTGCCAGCGCCGCAGGGCCCGCCAGCCGCGCCTGAGCGCCTGCTGCACCGGGTGCGAGGCGAGCCCGCGCCGGTTGATCGAGAACAGATAGAGCAGGTCGTAGACGGTGGAGCCGTCCTCGAAGGTCAGCCGCCCGTCCATATAGGCCTCGGCCGAGACCAGCTCGGGGTTCAGGAACAGCTCGCGGTCGAGCTTGTCGTCGTGCAGGCGCATGACGACTTCCGGCCCGTCCTCCCCGCTGCCGAAGAAGGTGCGCTTCCCGTCCGGCTCGATGACGACGAGCCGGCCCTTATGGACGAAGCGCTTCAGGAGATGGGGAAGAAACCGCATGGAACGCTCCGGACACCCGGCCGCCGGATTGGCCGCCGAGGGTGCGGGGCATCGGGCATAAGGGCGCGTGCGCTGTCAAGCTTAGGCGCTGACTGCCGGACCAGCGGCAATCCCTTTCCCCTAACGAACCTCATCCTGAGGTGCCGCCGGAGGCGGACTCAAAGGATGCTCGTCCGGGTGCACTTCCGCGACCATCCTTCGAGGCTCGCGGAGCCTGTCCTCGGGCTTGCCAAAGGCAAGACCCGTGGGCTCGCACTCAGGATGGGGGCGTCCTGTGGATTCACCCCCCTACCCCGCCGCCTCGCCATCCCTTTCTCCCGAACAGCCACATCCTGAGGTGCCCGGCGCGAGCCGGGCCTCGAAGGATGCTCGTCCGGGCATGCTCAAGCGAGGATCCTTCGAGGCTCGCTGACGCTCGCACCTCAGGATGAGGGTGTCCGGTGTATTCAGCCCCCTAGCCCGCTGCCTCGCGCACGGCCGGCACCGGGTGGCTGTCCGCCCGCAGCAGCTTCTTCACCTGCGGGCTGGCGACGATGGTGCCGCGGTCGAAGAACGCCTCGTGGTTCTTCTCGATGTCATCAAGCAGATAGCGGTAGTTCACCATCAGCCCGAACGCCTGCTTCATGCTGCGCGGCGACAGGTCGCCGAACGGGTCGATGCGCTCCAGCCGGGCGCCGTTGCCGAGATGGAAGCGGGCGACGGGATCGAGCGGCTTGCCCTTGGCCGAGCGGGCGACGAGGAAGTAATGCGCCGCCAGTGCCTCGATCACCGGCCGCAGCGTGCGGCGCGCCTCGTCGTCCGCCGCCCCGGCCTCGAAGGCGTCGAGCGCGGCGCGATCCTCGGCGGTGAGCACGGCCGAGGCCGGATTGGCCCGCTCTGCCTCGACGAAGGCGCAGAAGCGCGGCACCGGCGAGAGGGTGACGAAGTTCGCCAGCTTGGGGAATTCGCGGGAGATCTCCTCCACTACCTGCTTGATGAGGAAATTGCCGAAGCTCACCCCGCCGAGGCCGGTCTGGCAGTTGGAGATCGAGTAGAACACCGCCGTCTTCGCGCTGGCCGGGTCGAGCGGGGTGCGCTTGGCCTCGAGGATCGGCGCGATGGCGTCCGGTATGTCGCGGGTCAGCGCCACCTCGACGAAGATCAGCGGCTCGTCCACCAGCGCCGGGTGGAAGAAGGCGTAGCAGCGCCGGTCCGGGCTATCGACGCGGGCCCGCAGGTCGTTCCAGTCGCGAATCTCGTGCACCGCCTCATAGCGGATGATCTTCTCCAGCACGCTGGCGGGCGTCGACCAGTCGATACGGCGCAGCACGAGGAACCCCCGATTGAACCAGGACGTGAACAGATGCACGAAGTCGCGATCGACATCGGCCAGATCGGGACGCCGCGCAAGGGCGTCGAGCAGGTCGGCGCGCATGGCGACAAGCCGGCCGGTGGCGCCGGGAGCGAGGTTGAGCCGGCGCACCAGTTCCTGCCGGCGCGGCTCGCTGGCGCCATGCAGCTCCGCCACGGTGCGGGCGGAAGGGGCCTTCGCATGGGCGGCGAGCGCCGCCTCCAGCCGGGCCGCGTCGGGACCGAAATCATTCGCCAGCGTCTCGAAGAAGGCGACGCGCTCGCCGGTGCGCAGCGTGCGGTAGGCGACGAGGATCTCCTGGGCCAGCGCCACGCCGGAGGCCTCACCCCGGCCCGAGAGCAGCCTTTCGCACAATTCCGCGATGCCGGCGGCGCGGATGGCGCCCGCGGGCCGGCGCTCGCGCCCGATATCGAGCAGCGCCCGGCCGCGCTCGGCTATGGTGCCGAGCAGATCGCCGAAGAAACTGGTTCCCGCGTCCATCGCCGCCCTCGCTCTCGCCCGTCCCGGACCCGATGAGAGCCCGAGCCGGCGACAGGCGCAAGACGGACCTTGGTCAGCGGGCGCCTGTGGCGATCAAGCGCCGGTGATGAAGTCGTACACCAGCTTGGCGTTAAGGGAGATGATCAGCGCCGCAGCGAGCGCCGCGAGCAGGGTCTGCCAGCGCGGCGCGGTCAGCACGCCCATCTTGCGCTTGTCCGCAGTGAACATGATCAGCGGCACCACCGCGAAGGGCAGCTGCAGGCTGAGGATGACCTGGCTGAGGATCAGCAGCGAGCCGGCGCCGCTCTCGCCATAGGCGATGGTCACCGCCGCCGCCGGCACGATGGCGATGGCGCGGGTGATCAGCCGGCGCAGCCACGGCGCGAGGCGGATGTTGAGGAAGCCCTCCATCACCGCCTGCCCGGCGATCGTCGCCGTCACCGTCGAATTGATGCCGCAGCACAGGAGCGCGATGGCGAACAAGGTCGGCGCCATGGCGCTGCCGAGCAGCGGGTTCAGCAGCTCGTGCGCCTTGCCGAGGTCGGCCACCTCGCCGGCGCCGCCGGCATGGAAGGTCGAGGCGGCGAGGATGAGGATGGAGGCGTTGATGGTCAGCGCGAACATCAGCGCCAGCGTCGAGTCCCACGTCGCGAGGCGGATGGCGTCGCGCTTGCCCTCCAGCGTGTCGTCGTGCCGGCGCGTCTGCACGATGGCGGAATGCAAATAGAGATTGTGCGGCATCACCGTCGCGCCGAGGATGCCGAGCGCGAGGTAGAGCATGTCGGGGTTGCGCACGATCTCGGTGGTCGGCGCGAAGCCGCGGATCACCTCGCCCCAGTCCGGGTCGGCCATCGCGATCTGGATGCCGAAGCAGGCGGCGATGACCGCGAGCAGCGCCACCACCAGCGCCTCGACGAAGCGGAAGCCGAGATTCTGCAGCCACAGGATCAGGAACACGTCGAGCGCGGTGATGACGACGCCGATCTCCAGCGGAATGCCGAACAGCAGGTTCAGGCCGATCGCCGTGCCGATCACCTCGGCGAGGTCGGTGGCGCAGATCGCGGCCTCGGCCAGCAGCCACAGCACGAAGCCGACCGGCCGCGGGAAGGCGTCGCGACAGGCCTGGGCGAGGTCCCTCCCCGACGCCACGCCGAGCCGCGAGCACAGCGCCTGCAGCAGGATCGCGATCATGTTGGAGAGCAGCGCGACGGTCAGCAACCCGTAGCCGAACTTGGAGCCGCCGGCGAGCGAGGTCGCCCAGTTGCCGGGGTCCATATAGCCGGTGGCGACCAGATAGCCCGGCCCCATGAAGGCGAAGAAGCGCCAGATGCCGGACTTCTTCGGCACGGCGATGCTGCCATGCACCTCGGCCAGCGCCTTCTCGCCGCGCTCGCGCCGCCACCCCGCCGATTCCGCCTGCAATCTGTCGAGCATGGCCCCGCCGATCGTCCGAATTGCCGTCTTGCGAATGATTTGCATTACAAATGGCGCGCTGCACAATCGCTGTCAATGCTGTTGCGAACCAATCGCAACTGATCCGCACGGCGCCGCTGCCCGTGCGGACACATTTTCGCGTGCGAAGCGGCAAACGCTTGGATTCATGCACCTCCGCGGGCACATTCGGCACGATGCTGCGCACCGCCCGCTTCACCCTGCTGAGCTTCGCCCTGCTCTTCGCCCTGCCGCTCGGCGCGCATGCGCTGGTGCAATGGCACGAGGTCGACTGGACGCGCTCATGGAGCAACGCCGACTGGTCGAGCACCGGCACGCTGCCGCCCGCCGCCGCGCACCCGGAGGCGATGGTCCGCATCTACGCCGCCCGCGTCGGGCGCTGGCGCGGCATCTTCGCGGTCCATAGCTGGATCGTCTTCAAGGAGCCCGGCGCTCCCGCCTATGAGCGCTACGACAAGGTCGGCTGGGGCCGGCCGATCCGCCACAATGGCTACGCGCCGGACGGGCGCTGGTACGGCAACGACCCGGAAGTGGTGTTCGAGGCCACGGGCACTGAGGCCGAGCACCTGATCCCGAAGCTGCGCGAAGCGGTCGAAACCTATCCCTACGCGCTCGCCGGCGACTACCATGTCTGGCCGGGGCCGAACTCCAACACCTTCACCGCCTATGTGGTGAGCCGGGTGCCGGAGATGGCGGTCGCCCTGCCGCCGACCGCCATCGGCAAGGATTTCCCCATCGACGGCGACTGGGTCGGCCTCGCCCCTTCGCGCACCGGATTCCGCGTCAGCCTCGTCGGCTATGCCGGGCTGACGCTCGCCTGGGTCGAGGGCGTCGAGATCAATATACTCGGCGCCATCGCCGGGCTCGACATCCGCCGGCCGGGCATCAAGCTGCCCGGCTTCGGGCGCATCGGCATCTGATCGCATACTGCCGCGTTGTGGATACCGGCCGTTCATATACCGCGCGCATGCTGTGCCGGCGGTCATTCGGGGGAAGCCATGATCCATCGCATCGTCACGTGCCTGAAGAAGGCCACGCTCGCCGCCGTCCTGCTCGCCCCTCTCGCGGCACCGGCGCTCGCCGCGCCCTGCGGCAATGACGGCTCGGGCTTCGACACCTGGCTGCGCGACATCCGCCAGGCGGCGATGGCGCAGGGCATCTCGGCGAATGCGCTGCGGGCGCTCGACGGCGTCACCTACGACACGCGGGTGATCAGCCTCGACCGCAACCAGAAGCACTTCAAGGTGAGCCTCGAGGAATTCATGCGCAACCGCGTCTCCGGCGGCCGCATCTCCAAGGGCCGGCAGATGCTGAAGACCTACGCCTCGACGCTGGCGCGGATCGAGCAGCGCTTCGGCGTGCCCGGGCCGATCCTCGTCGCCATCTGGGGCATGGAGACCGATTACGGCGCGAATATCGGCAAGATGCCGATCATGCGCTCGCTCGCGACCCTGTCCTATGACTGCCGGCGCTCGGCCTTCTTCACCGGCCAGTTCTTCGACGCGCTGCGCATCTACCAGCGCGGCGACCTGACGCTGGACGAGATGCGCGGCGCCTGGGCCGGCGAGATCGGCCAGACCCAGTTCCTGCCGAGCTCCTATGTGAAGTTCGCGGTCGATTTCGACGGCGACGGCCGCGCGGACCTGGTGCGCAGCGCGCCGGACGTGCTGGCCTCCACCGCCAACTATCTGCGCGGCTATGGCTGGCGCGCCGGCGCCGGCTGGGGCCCCGGCCAGCCGAACTACCAGGCGCTGCTCGGCTGGAACAAGGCCGAGGTCTACGCCCAGGCGCTGGGCATCTTCGCCGGCAAGCTGACGCAGTAGGGGGCCCCCTCCTCTTTGTGCCTCCGTCGCTCGCCTCCAATACACCGTCATCCCCGGGCTTGACCCGGGGATCCACGACTTGGATCGGGCGCGCGACGGAAAGTCGTGGATGGCCGGGACAAGCCCGGCCATGACGGTACTCTTTTGGACATGACGCGATTTCGCCTTGCCGCCGCCCGAGGCGGCCGGCAGTTTGCCGGCATCGGAATCCGATCCGCAGGTGCCGCCGTGACCATCGCCGCAACCGCCCCGACCGACGCCGTGACCTATGACTACATCGTCGTCGGCGCCGGCTCGGCCGGCTGCGTGCTGGCCAACCGGCTCTCGGCCGACCCGAAGAACCGCGTTCTCGTGCTGGAAGCCGGCGGCAGGGACAACTGGATCTGGTTCCACATCCCGGTCGGCTACCTCTTCGCCATCGGCAATCCGCGCGCCGACTGGTGCTACAAGACGGAGCCAGAGACCGGGCTGAACGGGCGCATCCTCAACTACCCGCGCGGCAAGACCATCGGCGGCTCCTCGGCGATCAACGCCATGATCTACATGCGCGGCCAGTCCGCCGACTACGACCATTGGCGCCAGTTGGGGCTCTCCGGCTGGGGCTGGGACGACGTGCTCCCGGTCTTCAAGCGCCACGAGGACCACTACCTCGGCGCCGGCGAATTCCACGGCGCCGGCGGCGAATGGCGGGTCGAGGCGCCGCGCCTGACCTGGAAGCTGCTGGACGAGGTGCGCGTGGCCGCCGAACAGGCTGGCATCCCCGCCGTGCCGGACTTCAACACCGGCGACAATGAGGGCTCGTCCTATTTCCAGGTGAACCAGAAGCGCGGCTTCCGCTGGAGCGCCGCCCGCGGCTTCCTCAAGCCCGTGCTCGCCCGGCCGAACCTGAGGCTGGAGACCGGCTGCTACACCGAGCGCCTGCTGATCGAGAATGGCCGCGCCGTGGGCGTCGTCTACCGCCAGAATGGCGTGACCCATGTTGCCCGCGCCCGCGCCGAGGTCGTGCTGGCAACTGGGGCCATCGGCTCCCCTCACCTCCTGAAGCTCTCCGGCATCGGCCCGGGCGAGGAGCTGGCGCAGCACGGCATTCCGGTGGTGAAGGACATGCCGGGCGTCGGCGCCAACCTGCAGGACCATCTGCAATTGCGGCTGATCTACAAGGTCGCCGGCGTGCCGACGCTGAACGAGCAGTACCACTCGCTCCTCGGCAAGGCGAAGATGGGCCTGCAATATGCCCTGTTCCAGCGGGGGCCGCTGACCATGGCGCCCTCGCAGCTCGGCATCTTCACCCGTTCGCGCCCGGAGAAGGAACGCGCCGACCTCGAATTCCACGTGCAGCCGCTCTCGCTCGGCAAGTTCGGCGAGCCACTGCACCCCTACCCCGCCTTCACCATGAGCGTGTGCAACCTGCGCCCGACCAGCCGCGGCAGCATTGACCTCGCCGGCCCGGACGGCGCGCTCGCCCCGTGTATCCGCCCGAACTACCTCGCTACCGAGGAGGACCGGCGCGTCGCCGCCGACAGCATCCGCGTCGCCCGCCGCATCGTCGCGCAGCCCGCGCTCGCGCCCTACCGCCCCGACGAGGTGCTGCCCGGCCCCACCGTCGCCGACACCGAGGAGGCGCTGGCCCGCGCTGCCGGCGACATCGGCACGACGATCTTCCACCCCGTCGGCACGGCGAAGATGGGGCTGGCGAGCGACCTGGCGGCCGTGGTCGACGAGCGGCTGCGGGTGTTCGGCATTGCCGGGCTGAGGGTCGCCGACGCCTCGGTGATGCCGACCATCACCTCGGGCAACACCAACTCCCCCACCATGATGATCGCCGAGAAGGCGGCGGCGATGATGCTGGAGGATGGGCGGGGGTGAAGCTCACCTTCCGAAAAAGAGGAACCTCATCCTGAGGTGCCCGGCCAAAGGCCGGGCCTCGAAGGATGCTCGTCCGGGCGCACTGTAACGACCATCCTTCGAGGCTCGCTACGCTCGCACCTCAGGATGAGGGCGCGCTGCGCCCCCTCACGGCGCCAGCACGACCTCGCGGCAGGCGGCGGGCAGGTCCTTCATCATCATCGGCGGCTTGGGTTTGGGCGGTTCCTTCGGCGGCTTGGGATGCAGGTTCGCGTCGGAGAACCACCAGTCCAGCTCGCTGCCGCAGCCCTCGCCCGGCACGACCGGGTCCTGCGGTCGGCAGTCCGGGCTGTCCTTCGGGCAGGAGATGCGCACGTGCATGTGGTAGTCGTGCCCCCAATAGGGCCGCACCTTCTGCAGCCAGGAACGGTCCCCGGAGGCGTCGCGGCACAGCGCCTTCTTGATCGCCGCGTTGACCAGCACCCGCTCGACCTCGTCGTCCTCGGCCGCCTCCCGGATCACGTTGACCAGCGAGGGCGTCCACACCCGCTTGTCGACGTCGAGCCGGTCCGGCCGCACGATCATGGTGGCGGAGACCTTCTCGCGCTCGTCGCGGGTGAATTCGCGGCGCGGCATGGGGGTGAGCCAGATGTCGGCGTCGAGGCCGATCTGGTGCGAGGCATGACCGGTCAGCATCGGCCCGCCGCGCGGCTGCGCCATGTCGCCGACGAGGATGCCGGGCCAGGTCGAGACCTTTGGCACCAGCGTGGAGAAGCGCTCCAGGAAGGCGACGAGCCGCGGATGGCCCCAGTTGCGGTTGCGCGACAGCCGCATCGCCTGCCAGGTCTTGCCGTTCACCGGCAGCGCCTCGCCGCCGGCCAGGCACCCCTTGGAATAGAAGCCGATGGCGCGCGCGGCCATCGGCGCGGGGTCCTTCAGCGCGCCGAAGACCTGCTTGGCGGGAGTGCTGTCGACGGCGGAGGATGTCACCTGCGCCACCGCTGGGCCGGCAAATGTCACCAAAGATGCCACCAGCAGTGCGAGCCGTCGGAGGTACCGCGCCATCGCCGCCTCCCTCAGCTCACCGCCTGCGACAGGATTACGAAGTCCTTGCCCGAGCGCGTCGGCGGCGCGGCGGAGAGCTCGGTGATGAACAGCGTCGAGCCGGGCACCAGCAGCTTGGAGAGCTGCTGGTTGGCCTCCGGCGCCACGGTGATCCGGTCTATGGCGCTCGCCGCCTTGCCACCGGAAACGCCATTACCTTCAAAGGATAAGGCCGTCCACGATACCTCGCCGCTGACATTCTTCAGTACATAGACCACGTTGCCGAGCGGGATCTGGGGGTCCTTGATGGTGACCGGCGCGGTCAGGGCCACAGCCCCGTCCTTGATCACGGTGAGCTGCTTGTCGGCGCCGCTGATGATCATCGTCACCGCGTCCTGCGCCGGATCCGGCGCCGCCGCAGCGTCGGGCGTGCCGTTCGGATTCTTCGGATCGTCCTTCCGGATCGCCGCTGTGGCGTCACCAGGCAGCACCAGCCCCGGATGCAGCACATCCACCGGCTGCGAGTGCGAGTCCGCGATGATCACCGGCGTGCCGTAATGAGTGATGCCGAACAAGAGCTTAGCGAAGGCGAGCGGCAGGTGCACGCAGCCATGCGAGGACGGATAGCCCGGCAGTCCGCCGGCATGCAGCGCCACCCCCGACCAGGTGAGCCGCTCGGTATAGGGCATGGAGGCGTCGTCATAGATGGACGAGTGGTGCACCACATCCTTCTGCAGGATGGTGAACACCCCGACCGGCGTCTGATGCCCGGCCTTGCCGGTCGAGCAGGTGGAGACGCCGATGCGCACGCCGTTGCGGTAGACGTAGCAGCGCTGGTCCGGCAGCGAGACGATGACGGCGACGTAGCCTTCCGGCGCGCGGTCGGGGTACCAGACGAACTCGCCGGGCTTGAGGGCGTCGACGTCGACCGGGTCCGCCTGCTGCGCGCCGGCCGGGAGCACGCCGCCGAGCGTGCCTGTCACCGCCACGCCGGCGAGCCGCAGCAGGCTGCGGCGGTCCATCCCGAAAAGGTTGCCGGCCATGGCGTGATTCTCCTTCAAGCGCGGCGCGAAGATATCGGTCGGCAGGGCGGGGCGCTACCGCTCGGGCGCGACGACAAAGTCGGCCGATATTGTCACGAGCCTTCAACTCACCGGGGCCGAGATCAGCGGGCGAGCCACGCCTCTTGAAGTTCCCCCGTCATAGGCGATGATGAAGGTACGTGGGGGTGCGCCGTGGCGACTGATGTTCCTGTTCTTGTTGTCGGCGCCGGCCCCACCGGACTGCTGCTCGCGGCCGAGCTGCGGCGCCGCGCGGTGGACTGCCTGCTCATCGATGCGCATGACAAGCCGCTGGCATGGGACCGGGCGACCGTCGTCCATCCGCGCTCGATCGAGATCTTCGATGCGCTCGGCCTTGCCGAGCCGCTGCTCGCCGCCGGCGTCCGCCAGCGTCTGTGCCGCATCTATTCGAACGGCGTCGCGCTCGGGGAGATCGACCTTTCGCTGTGCGGCAGCCGCTATCCGTTCAATCTCGGCGTGTCCGAGGAAGTCACCGAAGCGATCCTGGCCGACTATCTGGTGGGGCTCGGCGGCGCGGTGACGCGCTCGACCCGGCTGGTGGGGCTCGAACAGCAGGGCGACGGCGTTCTCGCCACGCTCGAGAGCGAAGGCGTGGAGCGCCAGATCTTTGCCGGCTGGGTGGTGGGGTGCGACGGCCATCGCAGCACGGTCCGCACGCTTGCCGGCATCGACCAGGACGGGCACGACATCGACGAGCCCTGGGCGGTGTTCGACACCGACGTCGGCGGCTGGCCCTACACCCATGAAGGCAACTACGCCTTCCTCGACGAGACGCCGATCATCCTCACCGCGTTGCCGGGCGAGCGCTGGCGCGTCTATCTGCGCCCGACTGGCGAGGATTCCGACCTCGTCGCCGACGCCACCGCGACCCTCGCGCGCTATCTGCCGGACGCCGCCTTCGTCGAAGTGGCCAATCCCACCCGTTTCCATTGCCACACCAAGGTGGCGCAGAAATACCGCGCCGGTCGCCTGCTGCTCGCCGGCGACGCGGCCCATACCTGCAGCCCCGTGCAGGGGCATGGCATGAACAGCGGCCTGCAGGACGCCTTCAACCTCGGCTGGAAACTCGCTCTAGTGGCGTCCGGGAGCAGCACCGACGCCCTGCTGGACAGCTACGAAGCCGAGCGGCGTCCCGTGGCGCTGAAGATCACCGCCACCGGCGACGAGGCCGACAGCGCCCAATTGCTCACGGACCCGGGCGCGCGGCAGGCGCGAGACGCCTTCATCCGCGGTATCTTCGCCAACCCCGTCACGCGCCATCAGGAAGCCGTCGCCGAAGCCGAGCTCGACATCGACTACGCCGCCTCGCCCATCGTGATGGGCGCGCGCAACGATGCGCTCTCGCCCGGCCAGCTATGGCCGAACCATCTCGAGGTGCATCCGGCCGAAGGCGCGCCGCATGCGCTCGGCGCGCTCGCCAACCGTCCGGGACACACGGCCGTGCTCGTCGGCGGCGTCGCCGTGGAGCCGGGTCCGCTCGCCGATCTCCACCGTTCCCTCTCGGCGCTCGACACGGCTCCCGTGGTCGAAGCGAGCTTCGTGCTCACCCCGCACGGGCCGAGCGCGCACGGCCATGCCGGCATCGAACCCGCCGCGGCAGAGCATCTCGGCGTCGCCGGCGCGACGCTCTTCGTCGTCCGTCCCGACGGCTATCTCGGGCTGCGTGCGGATGACGGCCATGCGCAGGCGCTCGCGGCCTATGCCGCCCGGCTCGCCTCGGGCGAAGCCTGAATTCCCGAAGAAGGCCGCCGGAACTCCGCCGAACAATCGACGTTCTCCCTACAGAGCTCCGGCAAAAATGGGAGGCAGAACAAATGTCTAGTACGCAACAGAACCTTGAGGCGCGCGAGACGCGCACGCTGATCGGCAGCGACAAGGTGGAAGGTACGGCCGTCTATCGACCGAACGGCGACCGCATCGGCTCGATCGATCGCGTCATGATCGATAAGCTGAGCGGCCAGACCGCCTATGCGGTGATGAGCTTCGGCGGCTTTCTCGGCTTCGGCGAAGACTATTACCCGCTGCCGTGGTCGCTGCTGAAATATGACGACGGCCTGGACGGCTATGTCGTCGACATCACCGAGGAGCAACTGCGCGGTGCCCCCCACCACGCCAACGCCGACGAAGGCTCATGGGAGGACCGCGATTGGGACCGCAAGGTCAATGAGTACTATCACGTGCCGCCCTACCTCATCTGAGGCAGGCTGCAGGTGAAGCGGGAAGGCCGGGCTCGCGCCCGGCCTTTTCGTTGCGCCTGCGGCCGCGTGAACGCGGCCAGCCGCTCAAGCCTTGGCTTTGTCCGCTGCGGTCAGATCGACCACATCGGCGCCCGCAGCGTTCTTCTTGATCGATTCGACGGCGCTCACGGCCGAAGCCTTGGCCTTGTAGCTTTCCGAACCGAACATGGTTTCGCCGTTCGAGGCCTTGAAACGGAACCGGAACCCGCCGCCCTTGTCCTCGTATATTTCGAATTTATAGGCCATTCGCTGTCTCCCCTGGTGCCGAAGCCACGGGGATGTCAGCACAAAAAACCGCAATTGGGTAGTGAAGGCTCAGTCGTCCACCTTCAGCGCGGCGATGAAGGCTTCCTGCGGGATCTCCACCTTGCCGAACTGGCGCATCTTCTTCTTGCCCTCCTTCTGCTTCTCCAGCAGCTTGCGCTTGCGGGTGATGTCGCCGCCATAGCACTTGGCGGTGACATCCTTGCGCAGCGCGCGGATGGTCTCGCGGGCAATGATCTTGGCGCCAATGGCGGCCTGGATCGGGATCTGGAACAGGTGCTGCGGGATCAGGTCCTTCAGCTTCTCGCACATGGCGCGGCCGCGATATTCGGCGCGGGTGCGGTGAACCAGCATCGACAGCGCGTCCACCGGCTCGGCATTCACCAGGATCGACATCTTCACCAGGTCGCCGGGGCGATAGTCTGTGATCTGGTAGTCGAAGGAAGCGTAGCCCTTCGAGATCGATTTCAGTCGATCATAGAAGTCGAACACCACCTCGTTGAGCGGCAGGTCGTAGGTCACCATGGCGCGCGAGCCGACATAAGTCAGCTCGATCTGGTTGCCGCGCCGGTCCTGGCAGAGCTTGAGCACCGCGCCGAGATAGTCGTCTGGGGTGAGGATGGTGGCGCGGATCCACGGCTCGCGGATCTCCTTGATCTTCACCACGTCCGGCATGTCGGCCGGGTTGTGCAGGTCGAGCACCGTGCCGTCGTTCATCTCGATCTGGTAGATCACCGACGGGGCGGTGGCGATCAGGTCGAGATTGAACTCGCGCTCCAGCCGCTCCTGGATGATCTCAAGGTGCAGCAGGCCGAGGAAGCCGCAGCGGAAGCCGAAGCCGAGCGCGGCCGAGGTCTCCATCTCGAAGGAGAAGCTCGCATCGTTGAGGCGCAGCTTGCCCATGGCGGCGCGCAGGTCCTCGAAGTCGGCGGCGTCGACCGGGAACAGGCCGCAGAACACCACCGGCTGCGCCGGCTTGAAGCCCGGCAGCGCCTCCGCTGTCGCGCGCTTCTCCTCGGTGATGGTGTCGCCGACGCGGGTATCGGCCACTTCCTTGATCGAGCCGGTGAGGAAACCGATCTCGCCCGGCCCGAGCTCGGCCATCACGGTGAGCTTCGGCGTGAACACGCCGACGCGGTCGACGTCGTAGACGGCGCCCGAGCCCATCATCTTGATGCGCTGGCCCTTCTTCATCACGCCATCGACGATGCGCACCAGCACGACGACGCCGAGATAGACGTCGTACCAGCTGTCGACCAGCAGCGCCTTCAGCGGCGCCTCGCGGTCGCCCTTGGGCGGCGGCAGGCGGGTGACGATGGCCTCCAGCACGTCGGGGATGCCCAGCCCGGTCTTGGCCGAGATGAGGATGGCGTCGGAGGCATCGAGGCCGATCACGTCCTCGATCTGCGCCTTCACCTTGTCCGGCTCGGCGGCCGGCAGGTCGACCTTGTTGAGGACCGGGACGATCTCGTGATTGTTGTCGATCGCCTGGTAGACGTTCGCCAGCGTCTGCGCCTCGACGCCTTGGCTGGCGTCGACCACCAGCAGCGAGCCCTCGACGGCGGCGAGCGAGCGATTCACCTCATAGGCGAAGTCGACATGGCCGGGCGTGTCGATGAGGTTGAGGACGTAGTCCTTGCCGTCCTTCGCCTTGTAGGAGAGACGCACCGTCTGCGCCTTGATGGTGATGCCGCGCTCGCGCTCGATATCCATGGAGTCGAGTACCTGCTCGGTCATCTCGCGCTCGGACAGCCCGCCCGTCTGCTGGATCAGGCGGTCGGCAAGGGTCGACTTCCCGTGGTCGATATGGGCGACGATGGAGAAGTTGCGGATGTTGGCGACGGGCTCAGTGCTCATGGCGGGCGGGATAGCATTGGCGCCCAATAGCTACAAGGCGCGCGCCTTGCGCCCCGGCATGTGATCGACCACATTCCGCCGGCTTGTCCCAAGGAGCCGTCATGCCCGAACTGAAGGTCGCCGTCGTCCCCGTCACGCCGTTCCAGCAGAATTGTTCGATCGTCTGGGACGAGACCAGCAAGCGGGGCGCGGTGATCGATCCGGGCGGCGACCTGCCGCGTATCCTCGCGGCACTCGAGGAACTGGAGGTCATCCCTGAGAAGATCGTGCTGACCCACGGCCATATCGACCATGCCGCGGGCGCCGCCGAGCTGGCCGAGACGCTGAAGATCCCGGTCGAGGGCCCGCATGAGGGCGACAAGTTCCTGCTCGACAACCTGCCCGCCGACGGCGTGCGCACCGGCATCCCCGGCCGGACGGTGACGCCTGACCGCTGGCTGAAGGAAGGCGACACGGTCGATATCGGCGGCGTCGAGTTCGAAGTGCTGCACGTGCCCGGACACACGCCGGGGCATATCGTGCTGGTGAACCGCGACAACCGCCTCGCCATCGTCGGCGATACGCTGTTCCAGCGTTCCGTCGGGCGCACGGATTTTCCCTATGGCGACGGCCCGCTTCTGATCCGGGGCATCAAGGAGAAGATCCTGCCGCTCGGGGACGCCTTCACCGTTCTGCCCGGGCACGGCAACGCCACGAACATCGCGCTGGAAAAGCGGACCAATCCCTTCCTGCGCTGATCGCCTAGGGGAAGCGCCACGAAACTGTTACTCGCGCTGCGGCAAGCGGCAGAAGATGATGACGGGACACCAGCCGGAGTCCCGTGATGACGCGCTTCGCGACCGTGTGCCTCTATGCCCTAGCCGCGGTCGCGACGGCCTTCTGTGCCGCCCCGGCCTTCGCCCAGGCCGACCGCTGCCCGAAACTGGTGGCAAGGAGCCCCTTCCTCGACGCACTCGTCCCGAAGGCGCTGCCTGCCGCCTATGTCGAGCCCAAGCAGGTAGGCCTCACCTATATCGGCCACTCGACCTTCCTGATCGAGACCGCCGGCGGGGTGACGGTCGCCACCGACTACAACGACTACGTCAGGCCCGACATCGTGCCGCGCGTCGCTACCATGAACCGGGCGCACTCGACCCACTATTCGCTGAATCCCGATCCCGGCGTCGAGCACGTGCTCAAGGGCTGGCGCGACGACCGCGATCCCGTCCATTACGACATGCAGGTCGGTGATCTCTGGATCGGCAATCTCCAGACCAACATCCGCGACTATGCCGGCGGCACGATCCTGAACGGCAATTCCATCTTCATCTTCCGCGCCGCAGACCTCTGCATCGCCCATCTCGGGCACCTGCACCATACGCTGACCGAGCAGGACCTCGGCGCGCTCGGCCGCATCGACGTGGTGCTGGCGCCGGTCGACGGCAGCTACACGCTCGACATCGAGGGCATGATCGAGGTGCTGAAGGCACTGGAGGCGCCGGTCGTCATCCCCATGCACTATTTCAACCAGAGCACGCTGGAGCGCTTTATCAACCGCCTCGCCGGCAGCCAGTACGCCATCGAACGGCGCGAGGATCCGCATCTCGTGCTGTCGCGGGAGACGCTGCCGGCCAAGCCCACGGTGATCGTGCTGCCGGGCAGCCATTATTGAGCGCCCGGCCCGGTAGCTCTCGTTCTCCCCAATGAACCTCATCCTGAGGTGCCCGGCCATCGGCCGGGCCTCGAAGGATGCTCGTCCGGGTGCGCTCTCACGAGCATCCTTCGAGACTCGCTGCGCGAGCACCTCAGGATGAGGTTGAGGGATGGGCTTCGGGATCAGCCGGCCGCCTGCGGCGCATAGGAGGCCGGGTCGACCAGCGCCGGGCGGCCCGGCAGGTCGAGAGCGGAGACGCGCGGCGCGCCCTCGGCGATGACGCGCCCGCGCCGCACCACGAACAGCCGCGTCGCCTTGAGCCGCAGCGCCTCAATCGGATCGGCCGCCTGCAGCACGACAAAGTCGGCATTGCAGCCCGGCTCCAGCCCGTAGCCGTCGAGGTGCATGATCCGGGCGGAGTTGGTCGTCACCGCCTGGAAGCACCAGGTCATCGCCTCGCGCGAGGTCATCTGGCCGACATGCAGCGCCATATGCGCCACCTCCAGCATGTCGCCGGAGCCGAGCGAGTACCAGGGGTCCATCACGCAGTCGCCGCCGAAGCCGACATTGATGCCGGCCGCGCGCAGCTCCGGCACCCGCGTCATGCCGCGGCGCTTGGGATAGGTGTCGTGCCGGCCCTGCAGCGTGATGTTGATCAGCGGATTGGCGATGGCATGCACGCCCGCCTCGGCCATCAGCGAGATGAGCTTGGAGACGTAGTAATTGTCCATGGAATGCATGGAGGTGAGGTGCGAGCCGGTCACCCTGCCCTGCAACCCCAGCCGCTGCGTCTCATAGGCCAGCGTCTCGATGTGGCGCGACAGCGGATCGTCGCTCTCGTCGCAATGCATGTCGACGAGCAGGCCGCGCGCGGCCGCGATCTCGCAGAGCGCCTTCACCGAGGCGGCACCGTCGGCCATGGTGCGCTCGAAATGCGGGATGCCGCCGACCACGTCGACGCCCATGTCGAGCGCCCGCTCCAGGTTCTGGACCGAGGTCGGCAAGCGGTAATAGCCGTCCTGCGGGAAGGCGACGAGCTGGAGGTCGATATAGTCCTTCACCCGCTCCTTGACGTCGAGCAGTGCCTCGACCGCCAGCAGACGGTCGTCGCAGATATCGACATGCGAGCGGATGGCGAGCAGGCCCTGGCTCACCGCGAGGTCGCAATAGCGCAGCGCCCGCTCGATCACCGCCTCGTGGGTCAGGAGCGGCTTCAACTCGCCCCACAGCGCGATGCCTTCCAGCAACGTGCCGGAGGTGTTCAGCCGCGGCAGGCCGAGCGAGAGCGTCGCATCCATGTGGAAATGCGGATCGACGAAAGGCGGGGAGACCAGCTTGCCACCGGCGTCGATGACGCGCCCGGCCTCGGCCTCGATGTTCGGCTCGACCGCGACGATACGGCCGCCCTCGCAAGCGATGTCGATGCCGGTGCGCCCGTCGGGCAGGCGGGCGTTCTTGACGATCAGATCGAAGCTCATCCGGGATTCCGTTTATCTCTGGCCTTTGAAGTAGGGCTTCATCAGGGCCCGCGGATAGTCGGCGCGGCGTGCGACCAGCACAAGCGCGGCGATGGAGAAAACATAAGGCAGCATCAGGAAGATCTGGCTCGGCACCACCCCGCCAGCGATGGTCTGGATGCGCAGCTGGTAGGCGTCGAGCGCGCCGAACAGCAGCGCGCCGATGAGCGCCTTGCCCGGCCGCCAGGAGGCGAAGACGGTGAGCGCGATGCACACCCAGCCGCGCCCGTTGATCATGCCGAAATAGAAGGCGTTGAAGGCCGAGAGCGTGAGGAAGGCGCCGCCCAGCGCCATCAGCGCCGAGCCGGCCATCACCGCGCCCATGCGCAGCGCGACGACGGAAAGCCCCTGCGCCTCCACCGCCTCCGGATTGTCGCCGACCGCGCGAATGGCGAGGCCGAGCGGCGTGCGCGCCAGCACCAGCGCGACGCCCCCGACGCAGACGAAGGCGAGCACGGTGAAAGCGGTCTGCTGGTCGAGGATCGGGCCGATGAAGGGCAAGTCGCCAAAGAACGGCACGTCGAGCGGCGGGAAAGGCTCGATGCGCGGCGGCGTCGCGACATTCGGGAAAGCGACGCGGTAGCCAAAATAGCTCGCGGATGTCGCCAGCAAGGTGATGCCGACGCCCGTCACGTGCTGCGACAGGCCGAGCGGCACGGTCAGCATGCCATGGACCAACCCGAACAGCGCGCCGGTGAGCGCGGCGACCACCACTCCGCCCCAGAGCGGCAGGCCGAGATAGACCGCGAGCCAGCCGGACATGGCGCCGGCGACGAAGATGCCCTCGATGCCGAGGTTCAGCACCCCGGCCCGCTCGCACAACAGCGCGCCGAGCACGCCGAAGATCAGCGGCGTGGCGATGCGGATGGTGGCAGCCCAGAAATTGGCCTGCAGCAATATGTCGAGCGCCTCGAGCATCAGGCGGGCTCCCGGCGGACGAAGACGATGCGGAACCGCGTCAGCAGCCCGCCCACCAGCACGCTGAGCAAGGCGAAGGCGACGACGAGGTCGGCGAGATAGTTGGAGACACCGATGGCGCGGCTCATCGAATCCGCGCCGACGAACACGCCGGCGACGAAGATGGCGGCGGGAATAACGCCGAGCGGCGAGAGGTTGGCGAGCGTCGCCACCACGATGCCGGCATAGCCGAAGCCGGGCGACAGGTCGGCGGTGAGGTATCCTTTCAAACCAGCCACTTCGCTGGCGCCAGCGAGCCCGGCGAGGCCGCCGGAGAGGACGCCGACGAGCGCCATCGCCTTGCCCACCGGCAGGCCGGCATAACGGGCGGCGCGGGCGTTCTCGCCCACGGCGCGGATGCGGAAGCCCCACACCGTGCGGGAGATGAAGACGTGCAGCAGCACGGCGGCGACGACCGCCAGCACGAGGCCCCAATGCAGGCGCAGCCCCGTCACCAGCTTGGGCAGCGTCGCCTCGTCGAGCACGGGAGCGGATTGCGGCCAGCCGAGTGCCATCTCGTCCTTCATCGGCCCTTCCAGCATCATCTGCACGAAGAGCAGGACGATGAAGTTCATCAGCAACGTGACGACCACCTCGTCGGCGCCGAAGCGGGTCTTGAACAACACCGGCACCAGCAGCAGTGCGGCCCCGGCGGCCGCGGCACCGATCAGCACCAAGGGCACGAGGACATAGGGCGGCGCCTCGATCAGCCCGGCGCCGAGCGCCACGGTCGCGAGGGCGCCGGCATAGAGCTGGCCCTCGGCGCCGATGTTCCAGAGCTTGGCGCGGAAGGCGACCGCCGCGGCGAGGCCGGTGAAGATCAGCGGCGTGGCACGGGTCAGTGTCTCCGCTAGCGCGAAGCCGTCGCCCGCCGCGCCCTGTGCCATCAATACGAACGCGGTGAAAACCGGCGCGCCGGTCAGCGCCAGCGGGATGGCGGTGAGCACGAGCGCGGCGAGACCCGAGCCGATGGAGACGGCGACGGTGAGCCAGACCGGGGTGCGCTCGCGCGGGACGAAGCGGATCATGCCGCCTCCCCTGCCGAATGACCCGCCATCATCAAACCCACTGTTTTCACATCGAGATTTTCCGCGTCCATGGCTGGCGAGAGATGGCCGGCATGGACCACGGCGATGCGATCGGAAAGGGCGAAGAGCTCGTCGAGGTCCTCGGAGATCAGCAGCACCGCAGCGCCGCGCCCACGCGCCGCGATCAACCGGCGGTGGACGTCGGTGGTGGCGCCGATGTCGAGGCCGCGCGTCGGCTGATGCGCCAGCACCAGCTTCGGCTCGCGCTCAAGTACCCGTGCCAGCACGACTTTCTGCATGTTGCCGCCCGACAGCGCGCGGATCGCGGCGCCCGGTCCAGGGCAGCGCACGTCATAGGCGCGGATCGCCTCGACCGCCCGCGCGCGGATGTCGGCGCGGCGGATGAAGCCGAAACTCTGGTTCTCGGATTCCCCAATGGTTTCCAATACATAGTTCTCCGCCACCGACAGCGCGCCGATGGTACCGTCGCGATGGCGGTCCTCCGGGATGCGGCCGACATCGGCTGCAAGTCGTGCGCGGGGATCGGCTGCGACTGCCGGATGGCCGCAGATGTGCAGTTGCCCCGCCCTCGGAGCGGCGAGGCCCGCTACCAGCGCGGCAAGCGCCCCCTGCCCGTTGCCCGAGACGCCGGCTATGCCGACGATCTCGCCGGCGCGCACCTCGAGGTCGGCATCCTCCAGCCGGTCGCGCTCGCCCGGCTTGCCGACGCTGATGCCCGTCAGGCTGAGCACCGGCGCGCCGGGCATACTCGGCGGGCGCTCGCGGGTCGGGATAGCGCGCCCGACCATCAGCTCGGCCAGCATCGCCCGGTCGCCCCCGGCGGTCGGCCGGTCGGCGACCTTGGCGCCGCCGCGCAGCACGACGACGCGCTCGCACAGCGCAAGCACCTCGTGCAGCTTGTGGCTGATGAAGATCACCGCCAGCCCCTTCGCGCTGAGCTTGCGCACGGTGGCGAACAGCCCGTCCGCCTCCTGCGGGGTGAGCACGGCGGTCGGCTCGTCGAGGATGAGCACGCGCACGTCGCGATAGAGCGCCTTCAGTATCTCGACGCGCTGCTGCTCGCCGACCGAGAGCCGCGCCACCTTCACGTCGAGGTCGACGGCAAGCCCGCTCTCCGCGATCAGCCGCTCGATCTTGGCCCGCGCCTCGCGCCCGCCAAGGCCAAAGCTCCAGAGCGGGCGCGTGCCCAGCACGATGTTCTCGAAGCCGGTGAGGTTCTCGGCCAGCGCGAAATGCTGGTGCACCATGCCGATGCCCGCCGCCAGCGCGGCCTCGGCCGAGCCGCCCGGCAGGGGCGCGAGCTCGCCGTCCGCATCGGCGATGTGGACCGTGCCCTCGTCGGCGACGTAGTGGCCGAACAGGATGCTCATCAGCGTGGTCTTGCCGGCGCCGTTCTCGCCCAGCAGCGCGACGATCTCGCCCGCGCGCACGTCGAGGTCGATATGGTCGTTCGCCGTCAGCGGGCCGAACCGCTTGGTGATGCCGATCAGCGAGAGGACGAGCGGGCGGGGATCGGGGTGCATTCTTCTGTCCATGAAGACGTCATCCCGGACACCGCGACGCGGCGATCCAGGATCGCGAAAACGCCTCTTCGGCACGCGATCCCGGCTCTACGCGCTGCGCCGGAGCTTGCCCTTGGGCTTGGGAGAGGCAAGACCCGAGGGGCCGGGATGACGGCTATCTGCCTCACATGGTCGACTTCGGCTCGGCGTCGTTGACGTTGACGCGGAACAGGCCGTCCTTGATCTCCTTCTCCTTGAGAAGGACCATGTCGATCACCTCCGGCGGCACCACCTTCGGGTCGAGCGGGGCGAGGCTGGCGCCGCCCTCGGCCATGTAGCTGTAGGGGCCGTAATCGGCGGCGACGAAGGTCTCGTCGATCACCTCCTTGATCGCCTTGTCGATGGTCGGCTCCATCTGCCACAGCGCCGAGGCGATCACCGTGCCGGGGTACTGGCTCGACGTGTCGATGACGTTGCCGATCGCCTTCACGCCGCGCTCCTTGGCGGCGTCGGACACGCCGAAGCGCTCGGCGTAGAGAATGTCCGCGCCCTTGTCGATCTGGGCGAAGGCGGCCTCCTTGGCCTTGGGCGGGTCGTACCAGGAATTGATGAAGGTGACGATGAACTTCACGTTCGGGTTCACCGCCTTGGCGCCTTCCATGAAGGCCTGCATCAGCCGGTTCACCTCGGGGATGGCGTAGCCGCCGACAAGGCCGATGACGTTCGACTTGGTGGTCTTACCCGCCACCATGCCGGTCAGGTAGGACGGCTCGTGGATGAAGTTGTCGAACACCGAGAAGTTCGGCTTGGTCGGGCCGAAGGACGAGCCCATCAGATAGGCGGTCTTGGGATAGTCGGCCGCCACCTTGCGGGCGGGACGCTCCACCGCGAAGACCTCGCCGACGACGAGGTCGGCGCCCTCCTGCGAGTACTGGCGCATCACCCGCTCATAGTCGGTGTTGGCGACGTTCTCGGAGAATTTGTAGGTGATGTCGCCGCGCGCCTCGGCCGCCTTCAGCGCCTTGTGGATGCGCGACACCCATTGCTGCTCCACCGGCACGGTGTAGATGGCCGCGACCTTGATCGGCTTGGCCTTGGCGGCGAAGGCATCGCCGCCCGCGAAGGTGGCGAGGGCGGCCGCGCCGCCGAGCGCCAGCATTTGCCGCCGGTCGAGCATGGCTGACGAAAAAAGCGGCAGGGAACCAGACGGCTTACGCGGCATGTTGAGAACCTCCCCCGAGCAAAGCACGGCGGCGCGCCCTATCGCGGCCCCGTACGTACCATTCATGCGAGCGGCATGCCATTTTCGAACTGTCCGGTCCGAAAATTCCACGCTCCATTCTATCTGCTTCCCAACTTATCCGCTTCCCAGGCGGCGGCGAGATAGGCGCGCAGAAAAGGCGTGGTGCCCTCGCGGAAATCGTCGGGGCCGCGCATGACGAAGACCTCGTCGATCTCCGAGCGCTCCTCGCCGGCAGCGAAGGCGCGGATGCGTGCCGCCAGCACCTCGGCCTCCTCGCGGGCGACGAGCTGGCGCATCAGCGCGATGCGGCGCTCGTCATAGAGCGCGGTCCATGTCGGCGCGAGACGGACCTCGGACGCGGCGAGGCCGGTCTCCTCCTCGAATTCGCGCAGCATGCTACCTTCGAGATCGACGCGCCCGTCCGGAGTGAGGTCGGAAGGGTCCGGGGTGCCAGCAGCGAAATAGATGCGCCCGGCATTGGCCGTCCACGCCGCCATGCGCACCAGCACGAAGCCGCCATCAGCGCCGCGCAGCGCGCCCATGGAGAAGCACAGCCGCGCTCGCGGATGGGGAGGATTGCCGCCGATCAGCCAGAGCAGCGAGGCGTAGTCGCTCTCAGCATAGCGGCCGAGGAGTGTGCGCCCCTCGAAGCGGTGCGCGGCGAGGATGAGCACGCGCCCGTTCCACAGCTCGGGATTGGCCTGCAGCTTGCCGGCGTAATAGGCGTCGATCGCCGCCCGCTCGGAGGCGGTGAAGGCATAGGACGCCGGCTCGACCCCCATCTCCACGCGGTCGAGCTCCAGGATGGTCGGCCCCGGCTGCAGCGGCCGGTTCACCCGCCCTCCGCCGGCCGCCTCGCCGTCACCAGCCTTGCGGCCGCGCCGTCAGACATGAAGCATACCCTCCGAGACGATCACCGCCCCGCCGCCGATGGTGACGGCGGTCAGCTCGCCTGCGGTCACCTGCAGGCCGAGCCGGATGAGGCTGGAACGCCCAATTTCTACACCTTGCAATATGTCATAGGCATGGAAGCCTTCCTCCGGCTTCTCCCCGGCGAGCAGCACGGCGGCGAGCGAGGCGGCGGCCGAGCCGGTCGCCGGATCCTCGTCGATGCCCATGTTGGCGGCAAACATGCGGGCGCGGAAATCACCCTCGCCGTCCTCGTCGCGGCAGAAGACGTAGACCGAGTCCGCGCCGCCGCCGAAGGTGCCGATGAGCCGTGCCGCGCTGGGGCTGATGCGCGCCAGCGCCGAGCGCGAGGCGAGCGGCACGCAGACAAAGGGCACGCCGGCCGAGGCGATGACCGGGGAATAGTCGTCGAAGCCGATGTCCGAGGTGTCGAGGCCCAGCGCCTGGGCGCAGGCTTCCCGGCTCATTGGCTCGGCATCGATGATCTCGGGGATGCGCGGCACGGTGAAGGTGGCGCTGCCGAGCCGCTCGCGTTTGACCGTGACGTGGCAGGCGACCGGGCCGACATTTTCCTCCAGCACGAAGTCGGTCGAGGTCTCGACCCCGTCGCGTATGGCGAGCAACACCGCCGCGCCGACGGTCGGATGGCCGGCGAAGGGCAGCTCGTGGTTGATGGTGAAGATGCGCAGCCGCGCCCGGCTGCCCTCCTCCTGCGGCTTGGTGACGAACACCGTCTCCGAGAGATTGAACTCGCGGGCGATGGCCTGCATGTGGTTGCCGTCGAGCCCGTCGGTGTCGAGCACGACGGCGAGCGGGTTGCCGGACAGCGTCCGGTCGGTGAAGACGTCGAGGACGACGAAGCGGCGTGCCATGGCGGTCAGATCTTCTCCGGCGTGAAGAGACGGGACGGCGTGACGAATTCGTCCTGGGCGGCGACGGTCAGGATCTCCCGCGAGCCGGCCGCCGCGGTGCGGGCCAGCAGGCCATAGGCCGAGGACGCGGCCTTGGAGAGCGCCTCGGCGGTGGAGTGGGTGGCCTTCCAGTGCACGAAGAACAGCGCGGCGATGGCGTCGCCCGCGCCGTTCACCGAGATGTCGAGCTTGGGCGTGCGCACGCGGAAGCGCCCGTCCGGGCCGGAGGCGAGGAGATCGATGGCGTCGGCCGGCGTGTCCTCGGTGTGCAGGCTGGTGACCATGATGACGCGCGGGCCGGTGGCGTGCACCACGTCGCAGGCGGCGAGCGCGTCGGGCAGCGTCGTGGTGCTGCGACCGGAGAGGTAGTCGAGCTCGAACTGGTTCGGCGTGATGAGGTCGGCCGCGGGCACGGCGCGCTCGCGCATGAATTCGGGGATGCCCGGCCGCACGAAGACGCCGCGCCCGACATCGCCGATCACCGGATCGCAGCAGTAATGCGCCTCGCTGTTGGCCGCCTTGACCCGGCCGACCGTGTCGAGGATGGCGTCGCCGATCTCGGCCGAGCCCATATAGCCGGAGAGCACGCCATCGCAGCGCGGCAGCACGTTGCGGTCCTCGAGGCCGCCGACCAGCTCGCGAATGAGGTCGGCGCCGAACACCTCGCCGCGCCAGGCGCCATAGCCGGTATGGTTGGAGAACTGCACGGTGTGGATGCCCCACACCTCATGGCCCAGCCGCTGGATGGGGAACATGGCCGAGGCATTACCCACATGCCCATAGGCCACCCAGGACTGTATCGACAGGATGTTCATGCTCACGCGCCCCGACCCGTTGGAAACGATCCGCGCTTAGCGCTCTAAACGCAAGCGCTCAAACGAAAATCCGCGCGGTTGCCATAAGCATTTTCGATGGAGCGGGCCGAAGGGCGGCCAGAAGGCGCTAGGAAGCCGCGCCGTCCCTGCATCCGGGCGGGTCTTCAGCAGGCTGCGGGCTACTCCGCGTCGCCGCCGGTCGCAGCGTCCCACGCCACGATCATGATCCCGGCGAAGCCGAGCACATACATGGCGGATACGGTGGCGAAGGGGGTGAGACCAAAGAGACCCATGGCTGGAACTCCGACGAAAGGCTCCACCGCGATATGGGGGCTCGGCTGTTCCCGCGACAGGGCGGCAACGCAACGGGAAGGGCGATTGAGAAAGCGCCGCGGCCGGCGGCCGTCCGCCATGTCCCCGCGGACCTAGTCCCTCTCCTCCAGGCGCGCCCGCAGATAGGCGGCCAGAACCACCGCGTCGTTATGGACCGTGTCGTGCGCCGAATAGAGCAGCGTGACCCGGCCGTGCTTCAGAAGGTCCTCGAGATCACCTACCGCCTCGCCATTCGCATCGAGCTCCTTGCGATAGCGTCGCGCGAACTCCTCGAAGCGATCCGGGTCATGGCCGAACCACTCCCGCAGCTCGGCGGCCGGAGCGATCTCCTTCAGCCACAGGGTCAGCTTCAGATCGTCCTTGCGGACTCCGCGCGGCCACAGCCTGTCGACGAGGACGCGGGCGCCATCGTCGCCGGCCACGGGGTCGTAGGCTCTCTTCAACCTGATATCGGGGGCGGCTCTGGTCATCTCTGTCACCTCGGCCATGATGATCGGCCCGCAGCCGGCCGCCGTCTGTCCCGATCGAACGGCGCCGCGCAGTCGGGGGAGCGGAAGCCTCAGATGGCTTCTTCCCGCAGCCCGCAGCGCCAGCGGATGACCCGCCAGGCCGGGTGCTGCGTCGCCCATTCATACATGGCGGCCGTACACTCCATCGGCAATGTCATGCGGGCTTCGGTGGCGATGCGCTCCTCGCGGCAAGCATCAGGGCTGGCGAGCAGGCAGATGGTGAGGATGAGGTGGCTCATCTGACCCGTCCTCCCATGCCCTTCATCTCGTCGGTCTCGGCAACGCGCGGCCAGAGATAGACGCCCTCGGAAGGATCATGAGCCTTCAGGACGATTGCGTGGAGGTTGCCCCAATAGCTCGGGCGCGGCGACGCCATCAGCTTGCGGGCGAGTTCGGCGGAACAGTTCAGGACGATTTGCATCGGCATGGACCCCGGCAAAATGACTGTTCGAATGATCTTGCATACGGCATGCCAGATATTCCGGATTACCCAGACGATGTCCCAACTGCACGCCGACGCTGTCCTAGGGGCAACACCCTGGGAGACGATCGGGTCCCGGCGGCGTCTAGCTGCGGTATGACTTGCCGGTGCTGTGACTTGCCTGCGATCGGTGGTCATGCGACAGGCGAAACATGACCGAGATGCTCTCCGCCGCCGCCCTCGCCCAGGCCGTCCGCGCCGGACGCCTGACCCCCGCCGATGTCGCCGAGCGCTGCGCGGAAGCCATCCGCGCGCAGGAGGCCGAGGTTCGCGCCTTTGCCAGCGTCGACCTCGACGCCCTCATCGACAAGGCGACGTCGCTAGGACTGGCCGAGACGCCGCTCGCCGGCCTGCCGGTGGGCATCAAGGACATTCTCGACACGGTGGACTTCCCCACCGAGCGCGGTTCGCCGCTCTATGCCGGCTACCGCCCGGTCACCGACGCCGCCATCGTGCGCATGACCGCGCGGGCCGGTGGATTGTTGGCCGGCAAGACGGTGACGACCGAATTCGCCTTCATGCAGCCGAGCCCGACCCGCAACCCGCGCCGGCTCTCGCATTCGCCGGGCGGCTCTTCGGCAGGCTCGGCGGCGGCGGTGGCGGCCGGCATGCTGCCGGTCACCATCGGCACCCAGACCGGCGGCTCGGTCATCCGCCCCGCCTCTTTCTGCGGCGTCACCGGCTACAAGCCGTCTTACAAGATGCTGCCGGTTCTCGGCCTGAAGCCCTTCTCCTGGTCGCTCGACACGCTCGGCGTGTTCGGCGCGCATGTGGTCGACGTCGCCTTCGCGGTCGGTGCGATCTCCGGCCGCGACTTCACACTCGACAGCGACGCCAACGCGCCGCGGCTCGCCGTCGCCAGGACCGCCCGCGCCCGTCTCGCCACCGAGGATGCCCACGCCGCGCTGGAGCAGGCGGCGCGCGCCGCCGAGCGGGCTGGCGCCAGCGTCACCTTCGTCGACCTCTCGGAGGCGGTGGAGAAGGGCGACGAGGCGCACGCGGCCATGCAGGGCTACGAGGCCGCCCTCGCCTTCGCCCATGAATGGGATCACCACCGCGCGGCATTGTCGCCGACGCTCGGCGCCTATCTGGAAGAGGCGATGCGCATCACGCCGGAACAGTACGATTCCGGCCGCCGCCTCGCCCGGCATTCGCGGCACGCGCTGTCCGACCTGTTCGCCGACTATGACGCGGTGCTGACCTTCTCGGCGCCCGGCGAGGCGCCGGAAGGCCTCGCCACCACCGGCTCGCCGGCCTTCAACCGGCTGTGGACCATGAGCGGCGCGCCCTGCGTCAACGTCACCGGACTGACCGGAGCAACGGGCCTGCCGATCGGCGTGCAGCTGGTCGGGCGCTTCGGCCGCGACCGCGCGCTGCTGGAGGCGGCGCGGTTCCTGGAGCGGGCCATCGGCGCGTAAGGCTTTCGTGAAGCCGGAAACGTAAGCTCTCCCGGCTTCGGCGCCCCCCGGATCAGTCGCCGGCGACCAGCCGCGCCAACGAGTCCCAGAAGGCGTCCTTGACCCCGACCGCCGGCGGCGGCGGGATGATGGTTGCCGGGTTGGGGTTCTTCTCGCCGTTCGGCATCAGCCGGGCGAACCAGATCTCGCCGTCGGTGTAATAGGGATCGCCGCCGCCATTGCGCCCGAACAGGGTCGGGCCGACGCCAGTGACCTGATAGACGTCGCGCACCATGCCGGCCGTCTTGAGGTCGTCGACCAGCAGGTCGCGCACGGAATCGACGTCCGGGCCGATATGGTGGGTGACGGCGCCGGTATAGTGGCTGAGGCCGACGCCGCGGTCATAGGTCGCCGAGCCCAGCCAGACCGGCGCGCCCTCCTTGCCCATATCCAGCACCTTCCAGAAGCGGACATGGTCGCGCCGGTCGGCGCTGCGGCCGACCTCCTTCTCAAAGGCGAGGTCCTCGACGCGCCCGTCATAGAAGAGCGGGCTCACCGGCGCCTTCGGATCGGGGCGATGGAGCAGCACCGAGCCGATGATGGCGAGGCTCGACTTCAGCGTCACCGGATCGGCGGCCCGCCAACCAGCCGCGTACATGGCGCGGATGACGTCCTCGCGGGAGCCGACCAGCCCGACATCGATCGGGTCGCCCGGTATGCCCTGCTTGGTCTGCGTCACCATCGGCAGGTGCTTGATGCCCGGCTGGTGCTCGTGATGCGTCCACAGCCGCGGCAACATCACATAGGCGAGCCCGGCCCAGACGAGGACGGCAAGGAGCGCCCAGTGCCACACGCGCTTCGCATCCTTCTCCGGCGCCGCCATCACCGGCCCGCCTACTCGGCGGCGACCGACTTGTAGCTCAGCGGGTCGTAATTGAGCACCGGCGCGAGCCAGCGCTCAGCCTCCTCGACGCTCATGCCCTTGCGGGCCGCATAGTCCTCGACCTGGTCGCGCTCGATCCGGCCTACACCGAAATAGGAAGAGTCCGGATGGGCGAAGTAGAGGCCGGAGACAGCCGCGCCCGGCCACATGGCGAAACTCTCGGTCAATTCGACACCGATCTTAGAAGTCGCGTCGAGCAACTTGAAAAGAATCGCCTTTTCCGTGTGGTCGGGCTGTGCCGGATAGCCCGGCGCGGGGCGAATGCCGCGATAATTCTCTTGAATCAGATTCTCATTATCAAGGACTTCATCCGGTGCATAAGCCCAGAATTCGCGGCGCACGCGCTCATGCATGCGCTCCGCAAACGCTTCTGCAAGACGGTCCGCCAAGGCCTTGAGAAGAATCGCGGAATAGTCGTCATGGGCGGCCTTGAAGGCTTCCGCGCGCTCATGCTCGCCGAAGCCCGTGGAGACGCAGAAGCCGCCGACATAATCGGGGGCGCCGCTGGTCGCCGGGGCGACGAAATCGGCGAGCGCCAGATTGTGGCGCCCCTCCCGCTTGCCCATCTGCTGGCGCAGCGTGTGCAGCGTCGCGAGTTCGGTCGTGCGGGTGTCGTCCTCGTAGAGCACGATGTCGTCGACCACCGTGTTGGCCGGCCAGAAGCCGACCACGGCGCGGGCGGTGAGCCACTTCTCCTCGACGATCTGCTTCAGCATCTTCAGCGCATCGTCATAGAGCGCGCGGGCGGCGGGGCCGACCTTCTCGTCGTCGAGGATGCGCGGGTACTGGCCGGTGAGTTCCCAGGACTGGAAGAACGGCGTCCAGTCGATGTAGCGCACCAGCTCGGCGAGGTCGTATTCCTCGAAGACGCGCGTGCCAAGGAAGGTGGGCACCGGCGCCTGGTAGTCCTCGAAGTCGATGGCGAGCCGGTTGGCGCGCGCCTCCTCCAGCTTCACCCGAATTTTGTTGCGGTCGGACTTCGCATGGGCGTCGGCAAGCTTGGCGTATTCCGCCCGGACATTGGCCATATAGTCGGCGCGGGTGTTGTCGTTGAGCAGCGAGGACACCACACCCACCGCACGGCTGGCGTCGGTGACGTAGACCGCCTGCCCGCGCACATATTGCGGGGCGATCTTCACCGCCGTGTGGACGCGCGAGGTCGTCGCCCCGCCGATCAGCAGCGGCAGGTCGAAGCCTTCGCGCTCCATCTCCGAGGCGACGTGCACCATCTCGTCCAGCGAGGGCGTGATCAGGCCGGACAGGCCGATGACGTCGACCTTCTCGGCCTTGGCGACCTCGAGGATCTTGGCGGTCGGCACCATCACGCCGAGGTCGATGACCTCGTAATTGTTGCACTGGAGCACGACGCCGACGATGTTCTTGCCGATGTCGTGGACGTCGCCCTTCACCGTCGCCATCAGGATCTTGCCGGCGCTGGCGGCGTCGGTCAGGCCGAGCTCCTGCTTCTCGATCTCCATGAAGGGCATGAGATAGGCGACCGCCTGCTTCATCACGCGGGCCGACTTCACCACCTGCGGCAGGAACATCTTGCCGGCGCCGAACAGGTCGCCGACCACGTTCATGCCGGCCATCAGCGGGCCTTCGATGACGTGCAGCGGCCGGGCGACGGACTGGCGCGCCTCCTCGGTGTCGGCCTCGACATAGTCGGTGATGCCGTTGATCAGCGCGTGCTCCAGCCGCTTCTCGACGCTCCAGGTGCGCCAGGTGAGATCGGCTTCCTTCTTCTCGCGGCCGCCGCCCTTGAAGCGCTCGGCCAGCGCCAGCAGCCGCTCGGTCGAATCTTCGCGGCGGTTGAGCACCACATCCTCGCAGGCCTCGCGCAGCTCCGGCTCGATCTCGCTATAGGGCGCGAGCTGGCCGGCATTGACGATGCCCATGTCCATGCCCGCGGCAATCGCGTGGTAGAGGAACACGGCGTGCATCGCCTCGCGCACCGGCCCGTTGCCGCGGAACGAGAAGGACAGGTTCGACACGCCGCCGGAGATATGGGCGTGCGGCAGTTGCTGGCGGATGGCACGGGTCGCCTCGATGAAGGCGACGCCGTAGCCCGCATGCTCCTCAATGCCGGTCGCCACCGCGAAGATGTTCGGGTCGAAGATGATGTCCTCGGGCGGAAAGCCGACCTCCTCGACGAGGATGCGGTAGGCGCGCGAGCAGATTTCCACCTTGCGCTCATAGGTGTCGGCCTGGCCCTTCTCGTCGAAGGCCATGACGACGACCGCGGCGCCATAGGCGCGCACCAGCCTTGCATGGTGGCGGAACGCGTCCTCGCCCTCCTTCATGGAGATCGAATTCACGATGCCCTTGCCCTGGATACACTTAAGGCCGGCCTCGATGACACTCCACTTGGAGCTGTCGACCATCACCGGCACGCGGGCGATATCCGGCTCGGCGGCGAGCAAGTTGAGGAAGGTCACCATCGCCTTCTCGGAATCGAGCAGGCCCTCGTCCATGTTGATGTCGATGACCTGCGCGCCGTTCTCCACCTGGTCGCGGGCGACCGCCAGCGCGGCGGTGTAGTCGCCATTGGTGATCAGCTTGCGGAAGCGCGCCGAGCCGGTGACGTTGGTGCGCTCGCCGACATTCACGAAGGGAATGTTGGGCGTCAGCTCGAAGGGCTCGAGGCCGGAGAGGCGCAGCCGCGGCTCGGTCTCCGGGATTTCGCGCGGCGCGTGCGGGGCCACCGCCTCGGCAATGGCGCGGATGTGGTCCGGCGTGGTGCCGCAGCAGCCGCCGACGATGTTCACCAGCCCGGAAGCGGCGAACTCGCCGACCAGCTTCGCCATCGCCGCCGGGCTCTCGTCATAGAGGCCGAACTCGTTGGGCAGGCCGGCATTGGGATAGGCGCAAATGAGCGTGTCCGAGATGCGCGACAGCTCATCGATATGGGCGCGCATCTCCTTGGCGCCGAGCGCGCAGTTCAGCCCGATGGAGAAGGGCTGGGCGTGCCGCACCGAGTTCCAGAACGCCTCCGGCGTCTGGCCCGACAAGGTGCGGCCGGAAAGGTCGGTGATGGTGCCGGAGATCATTACCGGCACGCGGATGCCGCGCTCTTCGAACAGCCGCTCGATGGCGAAGATCGCCGCCTTGGCGTTCAGCGTGTCGAAGATGGTCTCGATCAGCAGCAGGTCCGAGCCGCCGTCGATCAGCGCCGCCGCCTGCTCGCCATAGGCGGTGGCGAGCTCGTCGAAGGAGGTGGCGCGGTAGCCGGGATCGTTGACGTCCGGCGAGATCGAAGCGGTGCGGTTGGTCGGCCCGATGGCGCCGGCGACGAAACGGCGGCGCCCGTCCTTCGCCTCGGCGAGCTTCGCCGCCTCCTTGGCAAGCCGCGCGCCCTCGAAATTGAGCTCGTAGACCAGGCTCTCCATGCCGTAATCGGCCATGGCGATGGTGGTGCCGGAGAAGGTGTTGGTCTCGACGATGTCCGCGCCCGCGGTGAAGTAGGCGAGATGGATGTCGCGCACCGCCTCGGGCAGCGTCAGGTTCAGGAGGTCGTTGTTGCCCTTGAGGTCGCGGCTCCACGTCTTGAACCGCTCGCCGCGATAGCCGGCCTCGTCCAGCTTCAATTGCTGGATCATTGTGCCCATGGCGCCGTCGAGCACGAGGATGCGCTCGGAGGCGGCGGTGCGGAGGGCCTTGAGGGTGTCAGTCGGCTGGGCGGTCATGGGGCACTCATCCGGTCATGCGGAGACGTTTCCGGCATGACAGCTTCACACGAAACAATTGTGATCAATGGCCTTTTTCGAGCTTGTCGAGACGTTTCTCGATCGCCTCGATGCGGTCCTCGAATTCGGCGGTGGCATAGCGGCCAAGCACGGACTCGCCGTGCATGGCCTGCTTCAGGCTCTCGATCTTGGCGTCGAGACCATCGAAGCGGCTTCGGTTTTCTTGCCGACTGGCGTCCATCTCCGCGCGGATCTCGCGCAGCAGCTTCAGGATGAAATTGTCCGGCTCGCTCATTCGAAAGCCTCCGCAGGTCCCTACTATATAGGGCAACGCACGCCTTTACCTACGCCGCCGCCTGCCCGTTGCTCTGCCCCGCCTCCTGCGGCGGGCGGATGCCGAGCAGGTGGCAGATGGCGTAGACGAGGTCGGCGCGGTTGAGCGTGTAGAAGTGGAACTCGGTGACTCCCCGGTCCACTAGGTCAAACACCTGCTCGGCCGCCACCGCGGCGGCGATGAGCTTGCGGGTCTCGGGATCGTTGTCGAGCCCCTCGAAGCGGCCGGCGAGCCAGTCCGGCATGTAGGTGCCGGTCTTCTCTGAGAAATTCTTCGCCTGCTTGAAGTTCGACACCGGCAGGATGCCCGGCACGACGGGGACGTCGATGCCCCGCGCGCGCACCTTGTCGAGATAGGCGAAATAGAGGTCGTTGTCGAAGAAGCACTGGGTGATCGCCCGCGTCGCGCCGGCATCGACCTTGGCCGCGAGGATGTCGAGGTCGGTGTCAAAGGACGGACTCTCCGGGTGCTTCTCGGGATAGGCCGAGACCGACACCTCGAAATTGGCGGTGCGGCGGATGCCGGCGACGAGGTCGGCCGAGGTCTTGTAGCCCTCCGGGTGCGGCTCATAATGATGGCCGACGCCGCCCGGCGGATCACCGCGCAGGGCCACGATGTGGCGCACGCCGGCATCCCAATAGCCGCGCACCACATCGTCCACTTCCCCCTTGGAGGCGGAAACGCAGGTCAGATGCGCCGCCGGGGCGAGGCGCGTTTCCTTGACGATGCGCTCGACCGTGGCATGGGTGCGCTCGCGCGTCGAGCCGCCGGCGCCATAGGTCACCGAGACGAATTTCGGCGCCAGCGGCGCAAGCCGGGTGATGGAGTTCCACAGCGTCGCCTCCATCTCCGCCGTCTTGGGCGGGAAGAACTCGAACGACACCGAAACCGGCCGCCCGCCGGCGCGGCGGCTGCGGCGCTCGACATCCGACGACATCAGGCGACCTCCTTCTTCTGTTGGGCATCCGCCAATACGACGCGCGGGTCGCGGGCGAGCCAGAGCGAAACGGTGAGCCCGCCATCGCCTTTCGGCGCCAGCAGGCGATGGGATTGCGGGGCGAGGCCGGCCTGCGCCAGCCAGCTCTCCATGATCTCCGGCGCGAAGCCGAGGCGGCGATGGGCGTGCTGCTCGCGCAGGAATTCGAGGTCGTGCGGGTCGAAATCGACCACCAGCAGCCGCCCGCCGGGACGCAGCACACGGGCCGCCTCCTTCAGCGCGCGGGGCGCATCTTCAAGGAAATGAAGGACTTGATGGATGACGACCACGTCGAAGGCGTCGCGCGGCAGAGCGAGATTGTAGATGTCGCCCTGCCGGACGGTGGCGTTGCGCACGCCGGCGCGCTCCAGATTGGCGCGGGCGACGGCGAGCATCTCGGCCGAGAGGTCGATGCCGACGCCGCGCTCCATCTCGTCGGCGAAGAGTTCGAGAATGCGGCCCGTGCCGGTGCCGAGGTCGAGCAGCGCCCCGACGCGCGTGCCGGAAAGTATTGATTGGATTGCCGATTCTACCTCAGCCTCCGGCGCGTGCAGGCGGCGGATGGCGTCCCACTCATGGGCATGGGCACGGAAATAAGCCTGCGCCTGCTCGGCCCGCGCGGCGCGCACCGCCTCCAGCCGCTCGCGGTCGCGCAGCAATATGTCGTCGTCCGGCGCCATCAGGTCGAGCAGGGCATCGGTGAGCGCAGCGCCGGGCGCGTCGGTAGCGCGGCGATAGAATACCCAGCTCGCCTCGCGGAAACGCTCGACCAGGCCGGCCTCGGCCAGAAGCTTGAGATGGCGCGAGATTCGCGGCTGCGACTGGCCCAGAATCTCGGTAAGCTCGGAAACGGTGAGCTCCCCCTCCCCGATCAGCGCCAGGAGGCGCAGGCGCGTGTCCTCGCCGGCCGCCTTGAGGCCGTCGAGCAGCAGCGCGAAACTGAGCGGGGAAGCGGGCACACGACCTCCTGAAAAGATATAAAGATATCTTTATGTCTTATCATGAGGGAGCGCAAGAGGCCGCCGTGGGGCCCGGCGCTCACATACACGGGATAAGCCGCATCGGTGGCAACGATGGTGGCGTAAAAGGTGACATTCGGGAGAAAAGTGGTGACATCGCGCAACGCCACCGACGTCGGCATGGCCACCGGTGCGCCGGACCACGTTGACCGCACGACCGGCTTCGGCATCCGCCCCGGCGAGGTCGCGGTCGAGCTGCCGGCCGCGCCCGACGCCGGGCTCTATTTCATCGGCCGCCTCCGCACGCCATGGAAGAGCCGCGCCGAGTGCCCGAAGAACTCGCGCGGCTCCGATGCCATCTGCACCGTGGAGATCGACCCCGCCTTCCAACCGGCGCTGGAGGGGCTGGAGGGCACCACCCATCTCTGGCTGCTCTATTTCATGGACCGCGCGCCGCGGAACCTCGTCGTGCAGGTACCGAAGACCTATGGTCAGGGCCGCGGCACCTTCGCCTTGCGCAGCCCCGCCCGGCCGAACCCGATCGCGATGAGCGCCGTACGGCTTCTCGGCATCGAGGACGGCCGGCTGAAGGTCGTCGGGCTCGACTGCCTCGACGGCACCCCGCTCATCGACATCAAGCCCTATTTCGCCTCGACCGACTGCTTCCCCGAGGCCGTCGTCGGCTGGCATCGCGACCGCGAGGCCGGGCCTTCCTGAATGCCCGACCTAAAACGCCCTCATCCTGAGGTGCGAGCGCAGCGAGCCTCGAAGGATGGTCGCTTAAGAACACCCGGACGAGCATCCTTCGAGGCCCGGCTTTGCCGGGCACCTCAGGATGAGGGTGCTGCTGGCGGAACCGGAATTTCGGCCACCCCTGACGCAAAGTAAGACTGCCGTATCGGCAGGTGTGGCAGGAATACATCGGCCGCGAGCGCCGCGCATGCGTGACAGGCCCGTGACGGTTCCCGACTCAGTCTGGTCTTGAACCTGCCTTGATCCTGCGTCATTCCCTCGCGACAAGCATTCACGCCACCTTGTCCTGGCAGATTCGATTTAAGGCTAGATGATGGTCGTTCGCCTCGGTTTCGCTCCCGCTGTCGCCCTCTCGGTCCTCGCGTCGGTCGGCACCGCCAGCGCCCAGTACTATCCCGCCGAACAATCCGCCCCCGCCGCGCAGGACGGTTCCGCCTATGAGGCGGCGGCCGGCAACCGCGCGGTCGAGGACGTGCAGGTCCCGGCGGCCTACGATCCCTACGGCACTCCGCAGCAGAACGGCGCCGCGCCGGCCTATGGCGCGCCGCAGGCCACCTACCAGACGCCGCCCGGCGTGCGCGATCCCTATGCGGCGCAGCCGCCGGCGGGCGTGAACGGCAATGGGCAGGCTGGTGTGGGCCAGGCGCGCGGCAACGTTCCCCCGGGCGTGCCGCCGATCGCCGACGCGCCCTATGCCAATCCGGCGAGCCAGCCGGCCGGCTATCCGGCGGGCGCCTATTCCGGCCAGCCCCCGGCGGGCATGGCCTCGCCCTATGGCAACACCGCCGCCTATGGCCAGCCCGCCCAGGGTCAGCCGGCGCAGGGCCAGCCTGCGCAGGGGCGCGCCGCCTATGGCCAGCCGGCCGCGGTGCCGCCGCAGAGCCTCGACAACAACTACGGCGCCAACGGCTCCAGCGTCGCCATGCTGCCGCCCGAGGATCAGCCGGAGACCGGCCCCGCCAAGGCGCTGCCGGCGAACCTGCAGCGGCAGGAGGTCGACTACGTGACGAAGGAGCCGGCTGGCACCATCGTCATCGATACGCCGAACACCTACCTCTATTACGTGCAGGGGGGCGGCAAGGCGACCCGCTACGGCATCGGCGTCGGCCGCGAGGGCTTCACCTGGGCCGGCACCGAGAAGGTCTCGGCGAAGAAGGAATGGGCCGACTGGCGCCCGCCGGCGGAGATGATCGAGCGCCAGCCCTATCTGCCGCGCTTCATGGCCGGCGGCGCGGGCAACCCGCTGGGCTCGCGCACCATGTATCTGGGCGGCACCATCTACCGCATCCACGGCACCAACCAGCCCTCCACCATCGGCAAGTTCATGTCCTCGGGCTGCATCCGCATGCTCAACGAGGATGTCGAGAACCTGTACGACCGCGTGAAGGTCGGCACCCGGGTCGTGGTGCTGCCGGGCAACCCGCCGGCCACCGCCTCGGCCGCGCCGGCTCCCGCGACCACCGGCTCGGTGCCGGAGGCGACCGCTGCCATGCCGGTGGCGCAGAACGGCGTCGCCGTTCGCTGAGCCGCCTTCTCAGCTCCTGAACGTCATCCCGGACGGCCGAAGGGCCGCTCCGGGATTTTCTTTTTGTGCGGGGTGGTTTCGTAGGTTCGGACATTCCCTTCGGAGGAGCCTCATCCTGAGGTGCTGGCCGGAGGCCAGCCTCGAAGGATGCTCATCCGGGTTCGCTGTAACGACCATCCTTCGAGGCTCGCTGCGCGAGCACCTCAGGATGAGGGCGCATTGTGAGCTTTGCCCCCGAAGCGCGCGATGAGACGGGTTGCACGAGGCGCCGGTCCGTGCTGCCGTCCCTCCGCCAACAAGCGTGGAGTTACGGATTATGCGGCGTCGACACTTTCCGGCGGCGACGGCCACTTCCGGAGGCACCAGCGTTGCGCCGTCGTCCGCCCAGCCGGCGCGGGTGTTCCTCGACTACACGCAGGAGCAGCTCGACAGGGCCTATGACCAGTCCTTCTGGGCGCCGCAGATGGCGGAGCTGGAGACCGACGACGGCGCGAGGAGCGCCGAGGTTCGCCGGAAGATGCCACCGCGGACAGAGCGCTACGGTGCGAGCGACGTGGATCTCATCGACATCTTCACGCCGCCCAATCCGCACGGCGTACCCGTCCTGATCTTCATCCATGGCGGAGCCTGGACGCGCAACTCCCGGCAGGACGCGTCGTTTCCGGCGCCGGCCGTGGTCGGACGAGGGGCTGCTTATTTGGCGCCCGACTTCGGCAGCCTGAAGACCACTCGTCTACCTGAGATGATCGAGAATTGCCGGCGCGCGCTCGAATGGACGATCCGCAACGCCGCGAGCTTCGGTGGCGATGCCGGCCGCGTCTTCCTCGCTGGCCATTCGTCGGGCGCCCATCTTGCGGGCTGCGTGCTCATCACCGATTGGACTGCGCGTGGGCTGCCTGCTGACGCCATCAAGGGCGCGCTGCTGATGAGCGGCATGTACGATCTCTATCCGGTGCGGCTCTCCTCGCGCAGCAAATTCCTCCACATCACGCCGCAGGAGGAAGAGGCAGCCAGTCCGATGCGCCACCTCAACCGAATCGCCTGCCCGATCGCCGTCACCTCGGCCGACGAGGACAGCCCGGAATTCAAGCGCCAGTCGGCAGTCTTCGCCGATGCACTTCAGGGCATGGGACGACTTGCCAGCCGGACGCTTGCGTTCAACGCGAACCACTTTCAGGAAAACGGCCGCCTCGGACAGCCCGACAGTGAGATCAGTCGCGCGCTGTTCTCGCTGATGGGAATCTGACGCCAGCAGCGCCTCGGCGCGTCGCAACTCCATCGCCCGGCGGCAGCTGCGTGAGGCGCGGGACGCCCTCAATCACCAGATTGGCGCCGATCCATTCCGGCCGCACTTCGGTGATACCGAGATGGCGGGCGATCCCGGCGAGTTCGTCCGGCGCCACGATGGAGAGCTGGCGCGAATTGCGGACTCGCCGTCGGCGATGAGGGTGCGGGCGAGCCACGCCTTGAAGCGCTGGGCCGGCACCGTGGCCGGCTCGCCGAACAGGTCGCGGGCGATATCCTATGCGGGCGTATCGGAAAGGTTCGGCATCGGCGATCCTGCGATAGAATGGGAAACAGCCGCCGCGCGACTACAGGCGGGCCCGGCCTGCCTATACCATGGCGCGCTCGTCCAAGGGCGAGTCGCTGGAACTCCGGGGAGCGGGACGTCGTTACCGCCCTGCCGGCGTGGCGAGCAAGGAATGAGGATCGATCCATGTCTCTTCCATCGGATTCCCTGACGCCGACTCCCGGCAGCATGCTCGCCGGGCATCTCTCCGAGCTGCGCGCCAAATGGGGCTGGTTCGTCGCGCTCGGCGTGCTGATGATCATCGCCGGCGCCATCGCCCTCGCCCATCTCGCCCTCGGCACGGTGGTGACCGTGCTCTATCTCGGCGTGCTGATGGCGGTCTCCGGTGCGGCGCAGATCTTCCACGCCTTCCAGGTCAAGGGCTGGGGCGCCTTCGCCTTCTGGCTGCTCGACGGGCTGCTCTACCTCGCCGCCGGCGTCATCGCCTTCATGAACCCGCTGCTCGCCGCCACGGTGCTCACCCTGCTGCTCGGCGCGGCGCTGATCGTCGGCGGCATCTTCCGCCTGGTGGCGGCCTTCCAGCTGCGTCCCAATGACGGCTGGGGCTGGCTCGCCTTCTCGGCGGCGATCGCCATCCTGCTCGGCATCGAGATCATCGCCGGCTGGCCGGTGAGCGGGCTGTGGGTGCTCGGCCTGCTGCTCGGCATCGACCTCGTGCTCAACGGCGTCACCGTGCTGATGCTCGGCCTGCGGCTCAAGCGGTGAGCCGGAGGTGAAATTGGCTGCCGCCGACACGGCGGAAGACCGGGCGGGACCGGCCCACGGGCCGGCCCAGGGGGCCTCGCAGGCGGCCTCGCAGGCGGCGTCCCAGAGGGAGCCTCAGGCGGCGCAGTCGTCGTCGCAGCAGCCCCGCCCGGCGGCCAGCGGGCGGGACCTGCGGCTCGACCTGTTCCGCGGGCTGGCGCTGTGGTTCATCTTCCTCAACCACATCCCCAACAATGTGGCGAACTGGATCACCAACCGGAATTTCGGCTTCTCCGACGCCACCGAGATCTTCGTCTTCATCTCCGGCTACACCGCCGCCATGGTCTATGGCCGCGAGCTCGACACCAGCGGCGTCATGGTCACCTCCGCGCGCATCCTCCGGCGGGCGTGGCAGCTCTACGTCGCCTTCATCTTCCTCTTCGTCATCTATCTCGCCGAGATCTCCTACGTCGTCGGCAGTTTCTCCAATCCGCTCTATGCGGAGGAGATGGGCGCGCTGCAGTTCCTCGCCGAACCGGACGTCGCTCTGGTCGAGGCGCTGCTGCTGAAGTTCCGCCCCGCCAACATGGACGTGCTGCCGCTCTACATCGCGCTGCTTGCCAGCTTCCCGCCGATCCTGTGGGCGCTGAAGAAGCGGCCGGATGCCACGCTCATGGCCTCCTTCGCGCTATGGCTGTTCGCCACCCATACCGGCTTCAACCTGCCGGCCTATCCGGACGACCGGATGTGGTTCTTCAACCCCTTCGCCTGGCAGCTCCTGTTCACCTTCGGCGGCTGGTGCGGGCTCGGCGGCAGCGACCGGCTGAGCGGCATCGTGCATTCGCGCCTCGCCCTCGCGCTGGCGTGGCTTTACCTGCTCGTGTCGCTGCTCGTGGTGACCAGCTGGTATTGGCCGCCGCTGGAAGGACTGGTGCCGCCCGCCATCGGAGACCTGATCTATCCGATCAGCAAGACCGATCTTGCACCGCTGCGCCTGCTGCACTTCTTCGCGCTGGCGATCGTCGTGGTAAGATTAATACCGGTAGACTGGCCGGCACTGCGCTCGCCGATACTGTGGCCGATGATTTTGTGCGGCCAGAACTCGCTGGAAGTCTTCTGCTTCGGCGTCTTCCTTTCTTTTGCCGCACATTTCGTGCTGAACGAGGTGACCGGCTCGCTGACCATGCAATTGACGCTGAGCGTGACGGGCATCGTATTGATGGTGGCTCTCTCTGCCCTGTTGTCGTGGTATGGTCGCGTCGAGCGCGATATTGCGGCGCGGAAGACGGCTAGTCGGCGCGGTTCATAGTGAAACGCTTTATCTGGGGTGCTCTTCTCGCAACGGTCCTTGTCCCGGTGGGCGGCGCTGCCGTCCATGCCGGGACCGGGAAAGTGTGCGCCGCGCCATCCGCGCTGACGCGGGCGGGCTTCCCGCTGCCGCACCTCGCCCGCGCCCTCCACGACAGGTCCCCCGCCACCATACTGGTGCTGAACAGCGCGACGGCGGCCAAGAAGGCGCGGCCGGGTTCCGAGAAGGACGTGCTGCTGCGCAGCTTCCCGAGCTATATCGAGGAGACGCTGCGCGCGCGCTACCCCGACGGCGGCGTGGTGGTGACGACGCACAACGAGCCGCGCGCCACCGCCGAGGCGATCCTTCCCGGCATGCCCGCGGTGCTGGAGAAGACCAAGCCTGCTCTGGTGATCTGGCAGACCGGCACCTACGACACCATCCTAGGCGCAGACACCTCCGCCTTCTCCGACGCGGTGTCGACCGGCATCTCCTATGCCCGCGAGGCCGGCGCCGACGTCATCGTGGTGAGCCCGCAATACTCGCCGCACACCGCCTTCGCCTTCGACGTCGCCCCCTACAACAACGCCCTGCGCTGGGCGGCGCGCTCCAGCGGCGTGCCGTTCTTCGATCGCTACAGCGTCATGCGGTTCTGGGAGGATGAGGGCATCTTCGATTTCGACAGTGCCCGCCCCTCGCCTTCCCTGTTCGACGACGTCCATCGATGCATCGGCCGGCTGCTGGTCGGCGTGATCGTCGACGGCGTCGAAATGCGCACCCTCGGTTCCCGGTGACATAGACGCCCGATGCGAAACCTCCCTCTCCTCCTCGCCGCCGCCCTCTGCCTGACGGCAGCCCTGCCCGTCTCGGCCCAGAACCTGATCCCGCAGGCGAAGAGCCTGATCCCGACCGCCTGCCCCTCGTCGAAGACGCTGGCGAAGCTCTCCTTCCCGCTCGCCCGCACCGCGGCGAAGCTGCGGGCCGGCGAGCCCGTCACCATCGTCGCCATCGGCTCCTCCTCGACCGCGGGCGCCGGCTCGACCTCGCCGGACGCGGCCTATCCGAGCCGGCTGCAGGCCATGCTGCGCGAGCGCTTCCCCGGCGCGGAGATCAAGGTGGTCAACCGCGGGGTGAACGGGCAGGACGCGCCGGAGATGCTGGCGCGCTTCGACCAGGACGTCGCCGCCTACAAGCCGACGCTGGTGATCTGGCAGTCCGGGGTGAACGCGCTGTTCCGCGAGGGTGGCCTCGCCGCCACCGAGAAGCTGCTGCGCGAGGCGATCGCCCGCATACGCGCTCTCGATGCCGATCTCCTGCTGGTCGACCCGCAATACGCCCCGCGCGTCATCGCCGACGCCGATATCGGCCCGATGATCCGGCTGATCGACGCCATCGCGCAGGAGGAGGGCATCGGCGTCTATCACCGCTTCGCGCTGATGCGCGACTGGCACGAGACCGCCGGCATGGGCTTCGAGGCGTTCCTGTGGAAGGACAGCTTCCACATGAACGACTGGGGCTATAACTGCTTCGCCCGCGACCTCGGCCGCGCCATGGCCGCCAATATCGACGCCCAGCAGCGCTCGGCCGACGTCACGGTGAACCCGAAGGCGCTGCCGGCCACCACGCCCGCCGCCGCAGCGGCCACCGCCGGCACTCCGCTCGCGCCGACGGCGACGCCGTGAGGGTTCAGTCCGTCACCAGCCCCACCGCAAACCCGTCATAGCCCTTGGAGCCGACCGTCTGCACCGCCGTCGCGGTGACGCGCGGCTCGCGGGCGAACCAGTCGTAGGTGCCGCGCACGCCCTGCACCCGTGCATCGCGGTGCGCAGGGTCGAGGATCGTGCCGTCGCGCACCACATTGTCGGCGACGATGACCGTGCCGGGCCTGGAGAATCTCAGCGCCCAGTCGAGATAATGCGGGTTGTTCGGCTTGTCGGCGTCGATGAAGACGAGGTCGAACGGTCCCTCGCCTTCCGCCGCCAGCACCGCGAGGCTCTCCAGCGCCGGGCCGACGCGGATGTCGACGATATCCGACCGCCCGGCGCGGGCTATGTTGGCGCGGGCGACCTCGGCGTGATCAGGCTCATATTCCAGCGTCACCAGCCGCCCGTCCGCCGGCAGGGCGCGGGCGAGCCAGATGGTGGAATAGCCGCCGAGCGTGCCGATCTCCAAGATTCGCCGCGCGCCGGCCATCTTCGCCAGCAGCATAAGAAGCTTGCCCTGGTTCGGCGCGACGTTGATCGCCGGCAGGCCGGCGGCGTCGCTGGCGCTGAGCGCCGCTTCCAGAGCGGCATCCGGCGGCACGAGGCGCTTGACGATATAGTCGTCGACCGCGGTCCAGAGCTCCTGATCGGTCATCAATCACCTTGTCTGCTAATCGTCACCTTTACCGGAGAAGGCGCCGCCGAAGCGCTTGATCACCGCCTCGCGGGCGGCGAGCACGCGGCGCTCGTAATCCTCGGCCATCGGCTCGGTCAGCACGCTCTCCAGCCCGGCGAGCAGCGCCCACAGCGCCGGGATCTCCGCTTCGTCCTCGATATAGTCGAGCAGCGCCTCGCCATCGGCGTCGTCCACCGTGCGGGAGAGGAATTCGAACAGCACGACCGCCACCGAGCGGTCGATGACAAGGGTGACTTCGTCGTTCGCCGGTTCTGCCATGCGTCGTCCCCGTAGATGAGTGGTCTCAATCCTATCGATCCGTGACGCTTTGATTACAAGCCGGCCCTGCTTCCGCTGCCGCTTGCAATCGCCGACGCGGCGTGCTGTCGCTTGGCGCCAGCAGAATGGGAGGACGCGATGGCGGCGGCGGACGAACTGGTCACGGTGCGCGATTTCGTGCGCTACGCGGTGAGCCGCTTCAATGCGGCGGGCCTTGCCTTCGGCCACGGCACCACCGAGGCGCTCGACGAGGCCGCCTTCATCGTCCTGGAATCGCTGCACCTTCCCATCGACAACCTCTCGCCCTGGCTCGACGCGCGGCTGACCGCCGAGGAGCGCTCCCGCCTCGCCGGGCTGATCGAGGCGCGCTGCGAGACCCGGCAGCCGGCGGCCTATCTGCTGGGACGCGCCTACATCCAGGGCGTGCCGTTCCGCTCCGACAAGCGGGCCATCGTGCCGCGTTCCTTCATCGGCGAGTTGCTGGCGGCGGAGCTCGCGGGCGGAGAGCCCTTCGCGCTGGTGCCTGAGCCGATGGCGATCACGCGGGTGCTGGACCTGTGCACCGGCTCCGGGTGCCTCGCCATCCTCGCGGCGATGATCTTCCCCAATGCCGAGGTGGACGCGGTCGACCTCTCGCCCGATGCGCTGGCGCTGGCGGCCGAGAACGTCGCCGAGCACGAGATGGGCGAGCGGGTGCGGCTCCTGCAGGGCAATCTTTTCGAGGCGGTGGCAGGCGAGGTCTACGACCTCATCATCACCAACCCTCCTTACGTCGACGCGCAGGCCATGGCGGCGCTGCCGGCCGAATACCGCCACGAGCCGAGCCTCGCCTTCGACGGCGGGCCGGACGGGCTCGACATTGTCCGCCGCATCCTCACCGAGGCGCCCAAGCACCTCTCCGCGCAGGGCGGGCTGATCTGCGAGATCGGCACCGGCAAGGAGATACTGGAAGCCGAGTATCCCAACCTGCCCTTCCTCTGGCTCGACACCGAGGACAGCGAGGGCGAGGTGTTCTGGCTCTCGGCGAACGACTTCGGCGGCGGCACCGACGTGCGGGTGATGACGCGCATGGCGCGGTGAGGAACGGCTGAGCCCTTGCCGTCATCCCGGAACGGCCGCGAGGCCGTATCCGGGATCGCAAGCAGAATGGAGTACGATCCCGGCTCTCCGCTACACTTCGGCCGGGATGACGGCTTCCCCTCACCCGCCCCGCTTCATGTGCTCCAGCACTTCGGCATCCGGCCAGCAGTCGAGCGTGAGGCGGTTGGCCTTCTGGTAGGCGCCGAGCGCGGCGCGGGTCTTCATGCCGGCCTTGCCGTCGATCTTCTCGGCATAGAAGCCACGCTGAGTCAGCACCTTCTGCATGAATTCGAGATCGCGCGTCTTCACCAGCGCGATGTCCTTCCAGCCCTGCGCGAAGGGCCGGTCGTCCTCGATGCGGTCGGCGAGATGGCCGACATAGAGCACGTAGAGGTCGGCGAAGTTGTAAGACTTCAGCACAAAATAGTTAGCCGGCGTAAGAAATGCCGGACCGTTCGGCCCGGCCGGCATGATGATTGAGGCAACATCCTTCATCGCCGCAGGCGGGACGCGGCGCCCATCGGCGACCTTCACGCCGCGCTTCAGCCAATCGCCTATGGTCAGCGTCACCGCCGGCTCGGCCTGGGTGCAGTCGAAGCCGGCGGGAACGGCGATCTCATAGGCCCAACGCTTGCCGGCCTGCCAGCCCTCTTCCCTGAGCAGGCTGGCGGTAGCGGCGAGCGCTTCCGGCACCGAGGTCCAGATATTGGCGGTGCCGTCGCCATTGAGGTCGACGCCGTATTTCAGATAGCCGGTCGGCATGAACTGGGTGAGGCCCATGGCGCCCGCCCACGAGCTCTTCATCTGGCCGCGCGAGACATGGCCCTCGTCGAGGATTTTCAGCGCGGCGAGGAATTCGGCGCGGAACTCGTCCTTGCGCCGGCCGACATAGGCCTGCGTCGCCACCACGCGCAGCGCGTCGTAGTTCAGCTTGGCGCCGCCATAGGAGGTCTCGCGCGCCCAGATGGCGAGCAATACCGAGCCGGGCACGCCGAACTGGCGCTCGATCCCCTTGAGCTCGGCCGCATATTGCCGGGCGAGGGTCCGGCCGCGCGAAGCGTAGTTGCCGATGGCCTTGTCGGAGAGATAGGCGGCCGGCGTCTGCACGAACTCCGCCTGCGCGCCGGGCTTCTGCGGCTTGCCGGGGATGGCGAGGTCGGGCAGCGAATAGTCAGGCTCGAGCCCCTTCGTCTCGCGCTCGAAGGTGGCGCGCGAGATGCCCATCGCCTGCGCCGCCGGCCACTGCGCGGCGAGCCAGCGGTCGAAGGCCGGATCGGCATGGGCGGCGGGCGCCAGCAGCGCGGCGAGCCCGAAAGCGAGGATGAAGGTCGGCAGGCGCATGCCCCCGACATACCCGGAATCGCCGCGGTCGGGAACCGCACCCGGTTCCGCAACATTCGCGCAGGGCGCGGGCGAAGGCGGAACCACGGTGCTGCCGTCCGGGTTCTAGCCAGACTCTTCCCTGACGGCAGCCCCTCGCCGCTTACCACCGGGAGCCCGGCCATGCGCCATCGCAGGATCGATATCGGCGGCGAGACGATCTTCTACCGCGAGGCCGGTCCGCCCGACGCACCGGTGCTGCTGCTGCCGCACGGCTATCCCTGCTCGTCCTACCAGTTCCGCCGGCTGATGCCGGCGCTCGCCGACCGCTGGCGCACGCTGGCGCCGGACTTCCCCGGCTTCGGCTACAGCGCGACGCCGGACCCGGCCATGTTCGGCTATGATTTCGACGCCTATGCCGGCTTCCTCACGGCCTTCGCGGACGGGCTGGGGCTCGCCCGCTACGGGCTGTGGCTGCACGATTACGGCTCGCAGATCGGGCTGCGGCACGCCATCGCGCATCCCGAGCGCATCAGCGCGCTGATCATCCAGAACGGCGACATCTACGAGGATGTGCTGGGCCCGAAATACAAGGCGATCAAGGCCTATTGGGCCGACAAGACGCCGGCGAACCACAGCGTGCTGGAAGAGGCGGTGAACGAGGACGGCTTCCGCCACGAATTCGTCGGCGAGGTCGGCACAAGCGTCGCCGAGCGCGTGCCGCCGGATTTGTGGAAGCTGCACTGGCCGCTGATGGACACGGCCGTGCGCCGGGAGCTGTGCGTCGGGCTGATGGAGAAGCTGGAGGAGAACCTGTCCTGGTTCCCGCGCTACCAGGCCTATCTGCGCGGGCACCGGCCGCCGGCGCTGATCGTCTGGGGGCCGGAGGACGGCTACATGCCGGCGCCCTCGGCGCAGGCCTATCTGCGGGACTTGCCGGAAGCCGAGCTGCACCTGATCGACGGCGCCGGCCACTGGCTGCTGGAGACGCATTTCGAGGCGACGCTGCCGCTGGTGCGCGATTTCCTCGGCCGCGCCCTCGCATAAAAAGGGAGGCCGCTGTCGGGAATGCGCCGGCACGTTCGTCCTTGGGAGGCAACACGCACAGGAGGAACCGGCGAATGGCCATCCAGCAGAAGATCACGCCCTATCTGTGGTTCGACGGCACGGCCGAGGAGGCCGCGAAGTTCTACGTCTCGATCTTTCCCAATTCCCGCATCGTCGCGGTCTCCAATTATCCCGAGGCCGGCCCGGGCGAGCCCGGTACGGTGATGGTGGTCGTCTTCGAGCTGGAGGGGCAGACCTTCGGCGCCATCAATGGCGGCACGACGTTCAAGCTCAGCGAGGCGACCTCGTTCCTGATCGATTGCGCGACGCAGGCCGAGATCGACCATTACTGGTCGCACCTCCTGGAAGGCGGCGGCACCGAGCAGCCCTGCGGCTGGCTGAAGGACCGCTACGGCATGTCCTGGCAGGTCAACTCGCAGAAGCTGGTGGAGAAGGTCCACACCTCCGGCGACACCGCGGCCACCGCGCGGGTGATGGCGGCGATGATGAAGATGGTGAAGATCGACCTCGCCACGCTGGAGCGGGCGTACGAGGGGTGAGTGCCTCGGGATCGACGGCGGGCGGCGTGAGCGCCCGCCAACGCCCCCTCGCGCGCCTCATAGAATTGATTCGATAATAGTTATTGGAAAAGGCATGCTGCGCCCATGGAGGATTTGCCCATGGCGATCAGTGCCGAACTCGGTCAGCAGCTCGAAAACTATGTGAACCGGCTGGTTGCCTCCGGGCGCTACCACTCCAAGAGCGAGGTGCTGCGCGAAGGCGTGCGGCTGCTCCAGGAGCGCGAGCTGCGGCTTGCGGCTCTGGAGGAAGCGCTCGCACGCGGGCTGGAGGACGCCGGCGCCGGTCGGATGAAGCCGGCCGAGGAGGTGTTCGGCCGTCTGGAGGCGAAATACGAGGCGCTGGCCAAGAAACAGGGCCGATGATCGTCGTCTTCACGGCGCAGGCGGAGACCGCGCTCGAACGCATCGGCGACCATATCGCCGCCGACAATCCGCGGCGGGCGCTGTCCTTCATCCGTGAATTGCGCGAGCACGCCGCCCGCATCGGGGCAGCGCCGGAATCCTATCCGCTGGTGCCGCGCTTCGAGGCCGTCGGCATCTGCCGCTGCGTCCACGGCAACTACCTGATCTTCTTCCGCGTCGGCAGGGACGTGGTTGAAATCATCCACGTCCTGCACGGCGCGATGGACTACGAGTCGCTGCTGTTCCCGCGATAGGCGGCAGCGGCCCGCTACCCTCACCTTGTCAGCTTCTTGTGCTTCATCCGGTGCGGGATGATGGCGTCGACGCCGAGGCGGCGCTTCTTGTCTTCCTCATAGTCGTGGAAGTTGCCCTCGAACCACTCGACGTGGCTGTCGTCCTCATAGGCGAGGATGTGGGTGGCGATGCGGTCGAGGAAGAAGCGGTCATGCGAGATGATGACCGCGCAGCCCGCATAGTCCTCCAGCGCCTCTTCCAGCGCGCGCAGCGTCTCGACGTCGAGGTCGTTGGTCGGCTCGTCTAGGAGCAAGACATTCGCCCCTTGCTGCAAAATCCGGGCGAGATGCACGCGGTTGCGCTCGCCGCCCGAGAGCATGCCGACCTTCTTCTGCTGGTCGCCGCCCTTGAAGTTGAAGGCGCCGCAATAGGCGCGCGAATTGATCTCGCGCTTGCCGAGATAGAGCACCTCGTTGCCGCCGGAGATCTCCTCCCAGACGGTCTTCTTGTCGTCGAGCGCGTCGCGGTTCTGGTCGACATAGCCGAGCTTGACGCTGTCGCCGATGGTGATGGTGCCGGCGTCGGGCTTCTCCTGCCCGGCGATCATGCGGAACAGCGTGGTCTTGCCGGCGCCGTTCGGCCCGATGACGCCGACAATGCCGCCGGGCGGCAGCTTGAACGACAGGTTGTCGATCAGCAGGTTGTCGCCATAGCCCTTGGACAGGCCCTCGAAATTGATGACGTTGTTGCCGAGCCGCTCGGCCACCGGGATGACGATCTGCGCGGTGGTCGGCCCCTTCTCGGAGGCCTTCTTGACCAGCTCGTCATAGCGCTGGATGCGGGCTTTGTTCTTGGCCTGGCGCGCCCGGGGAGACGCTCCCATCCATTCCTGCTCGGCGGCGAGCGCGCGCTGGCGGGCCTCGTCCTCGCGGTTTTCCTGCGCCATGCGCTTGGTCTTCTGCGCCAGCCAGGAGGAGTAGTTGCCCTCGTAGGGGATGCCGCGGCCGCGATCGAGCTCGAGGATCCAGCCGGTCACATTGTCGAGGAAGTAGCGGTCATGGGTGACAATCAGGATCGCGCCCGGATAGTTGCGCAGGTGGCCTTCGAGCCAGTTGGTGGTCTCGGCGTCGAGATGGTTGGTCGGCTCGTCGAGCAGCAGCAGCTCGGGCTGCGAGAGCAGGAGCTGGCACAGCGCCACGCGGCGGCGCTCGCCGCCGGAGAGCCGGGAGACGTCGGAGCCCTCCTCCGGGCAGCCGAGCGCATCCATCGCCTGGTCGATCTTGCTGTCGAGGTCCCACAGGCCCTGGCCTTCGATCTCGTCCTGCAGCGCGGTCATCTCGTCCGCGGTCTCGTCCGAGTAGTTCATGGCGAGCTCGTTGTAGCGGTCGAGGATCGCCTTCTGCTTGGCGACGCCGAGCATGACGTTCTCGCGCACCGACAGCTTGGGATCGAGCTGCGGCTCCTGCGGCAGGTAGCCGACGCGCGCACCCTCGGCGACCCAGGCCTCGCCGGTGAAATCCTTGTCCAGGCCGGCCATGATCTTGAGCAGCGTCGACTTGCCCGAGCCGTTGGGGCCGAGGATGCCGATCTTGGCGTCCGGGTAGAAGGAGAGATGGATGTTCTCCAGCACCTTCTTGCCGCCCGGATAGGCCTTGGTCATGCCGTGCATGTGGTAGACGTACTGATAGGAAGCCATGTGCCAAAAGCCTCTGCGCTCGCGCGATGGGCGATGCCGGATGTGGGCGGGTCGGGATTGGCCGCTATGTAACCCTCGCATCCGCGAGGGGCAAGGGCTGGCGCGGGTCGCCTAGCCCGCCGCCGGCACCGGAAAGGTTCCTATCTCCTCCCGCGCCGCCGGAAACCGCATCGCCAGCGCGTCGGCATCGCCGAGCTCGACATCCTGCGGCTCCACGCCGGGCCATTCCGTGCTGGCGCCGAGGAACCACCGCCCGCCGGGCACGAGCCGGGCGGTGTGGAAGGTGCCGCCGGGAATGAAGAGCTGCAAGAGCTGGCCGGCGGCGACGTCCGGGCCCACCACGACGCGCTCGGCCGAGTCGTCCTCGCGCAGCAGCAGCACCTCCAGCGGGTTGCCGAGGTAATAATGATAGAGCTGGTCGTTGCGGATGCGGTGGAGCTGCACCGGGGCCTGCGGGGTCACCAGGAAATACAGCGCCGAGCCCATCGGCCGCCCGGTCTCGAACGGCGCCGGCAGCCCACCCGGCGCGATGCGGTCGACAGCGACATAGGTCAGGCGCACATAGCCGCAGGTCGCCCCGGGCGCGAGGCCGAGCAACGCAATCACCTCGTCGGCGGTCATTCGCAATCCTCTCCGGAGGGCGGAGGATGCTACCTCGACACGCGCCCGAACGCACGCCGGGAGACCGCTGGGCCGCCCGCCACTTTTACTTCTCCGGTATTGGAACGCCGCTGGCGAAAGCGCGTTAACGGCGTGCTGCTGGCGACCGCCAACGGGCGGCAGGAGACCTCATTACCTCCTGCATCGATGATCGGGCTTGTATAGGGGCAGGATGGCGAGAGCACGAACCGCACCAGGATACGGCATGCACCCTCTCCCCGAGCCCGACTGGGCCCTCTTTCTCGATATAGACGGTACGCTGATCGAGCATGCCGACCATCCCGAAGGAGTGACGATTCCCGACTATATGCCGGACCTCCTCACCAGCCTGCAGCTTGCGCTTGGCGGGGCGGTGGCGCTCGTATCGGGGCGCACTATCGACTGGATGGACAAGCGTTTCGCACCCGCCAAGCTTGCCGCCTCCGGCCAGCACGGGGCGGAGATCCGCCTCGCGCCGGATACGCCCTCGGTGCCGATTCCCGAGCCGAAATGGCGCAAGCCGCTGGAGCGGGCGCTGGACGAGGTGCTGGCGACCTGGCCCGGCGTGTTCGTCGAGCACAAGCCGCTGTCGCTGGCGGTGCATTTCCGCGCCGTGCCGCAGTTCGGCGACGCCATCATGGACAGGGTGATCGCGCTCGGCACCGGGCTGAACGACGGCATCGAGTTCCTCAAGGGCCGTTTCGTCATCGAGGTGCGGCAGGGCGGGCGCGACAAGGGCACGGCGGTCGAGCAGTTCATGAACACGGCGCTGTTCAAGGGACGGCGTCCGGTGTTCCTCGGCGACGACGTCACCGACGAGGACGGCTTCCGCGCCGTCCGCGCCGCCGGCGGCCTCGCCGTCGCGGTCGGCCCGCGCGCCACCAAGCAGGCCGATTACCGTCTCGCGACACCGACCGAGGTGCGCGACTGGCTCGGCACGATTCCCGAAGCACTGGAGCGCGTCGCCCCGTGAATTCCGGCCTGGACCTCGCCGCCATCGGCAACTCGACCATCGCCGCCCTGATCGACCGCAAAGGCCGCATCGCCTGGTGCTGCTGGCCGCGCATCGACGGCGACCCCGTCTTCTCCTCACTGCTCGGCGGGGAGGAGCCGGAGGCCGGCTTCTTCGACGTGCTGCTCGACGGCGAGGTCACGACGACGCGCCGCTACCAGCGCAACACCGCCATCGTCGAGACCATCCTGGAGAACGACAAGGGCGCGAAGCTGCGCATCACCGACTTCGCGCCGCGCTTCAAGCTCTATGACCGCATCTACCGCCCGGCCATGCTGGTGCGGCGCATCGAGCCGCTCTCCGGCACCTGCCGCATCACTATCCGCCTGCGCCCCCACTTCAACTGGGGCGAGCAGTGCCCGAGCCCGGTGCGCGGCTCTAACCACATGCGCTTCGCCGGCGAGAACTTCACCCTGCGCGCCACCACCGACCTGCCGATCGTCTATGTGACGGAGGAGCGCCCCTTCGTCATCGGCAAGACGGCGACCATCGTGCTCGGCCCGGACGAGCCTTTCGCCGCCGGCCTGTCGGAGACCGCGCGCGGCTTCGAGGAGAAGACGCGCGACTATTGGTGGGAATGGGTGCGCTACCTCTCCATTCCCTATGAGTGGCAGGATGCGGTCATCCGCGCCGCCATCTCGCTGAAGCTGTGCGCCTATGAGGAGACCGGCGGCATCGTCGCCGCGCTCACCACCTCCATCCCCGAGGCGCCGCACTCCATCCGCAACTGGGACTACCGGCACTGCTGGCTGCGCGATTCCTACTTCACCGTGCGGGCGCTGAACCTGCTCGGGGCGACGCGCACCATGGAGGACTATATCCGCTACCTCACCACGGTGATCGCCTCCGAGCCGTCGGGCCGGCTGGCGCCGGTCTATTCGATCGTGCCGGGCGCGCCGCTGGAGGAGCGCTTCGCCACCGCCCTGCCCGGCTTCTGCGGCATGGGGCCGGTGCGGGTCGGCAACCAGGCCGCCGAGCAGGTGCAGAACGACGGCTACGGCCATGTGGTGCTGGCGGCGGCGCAGATGTTCTTCGACGAACGCCTCCCCAACCGCGGCGACAAGGCGCTGTTCAACCTGCTGGAAAGCGTCGCGGCCAAGGCGGTGGACTTCGCCTTCGAGCCCGATGCGGGGCTGTGGGAGCTGCGCGGCAAGAAGCGGCTGCACACCTTCTCGGCGGTGATGAGCTGGGCCGCCTGCGACCGGCTCTCGCGCATCGCCCGCGTGCTGGAGATGCCCGAGCGGGCGCAGTTCTGGGGCGAGCGCGCCAACGGCATCCGCGCCCGCATCCTCTCCTTCGCCTGGAGCGACGAGCTGAACAGCTTCGTCGACGCCGAGGAGGACGGGCAGCTCGACGCCAGCCTGCTGCTGCTGGCGGAGCTCGGCTTCGTGCGGCCGGACGATCCGCGCTACATTGCCACCGTCGACACGATCGGCCGCGAGCTGAAGCGCAACGGCTACATGATGCGCTACGCGGGCGAGGACGATTTCGGCCTGCCGGAGACGTCCTTCACCATCTGCTCGTTCTGGTACGCCGGGGCGCTCGACCTGATCGGCCGCCGCGACGAGGCGCGCGAGATGTTCACCAGCCTGCTCGCCCGGCGCAACGAGGCCGGGCTGCTGTCGGAGGACATCGACAACCAGACCCTCGAACTGTGGGGCAACATCCCCCAGACCTATTCCATGGTCGGTCTCATCGACACGGCCATGCGCTTGTCCAAGACATGGGAGGAAGCGTTTTGGCGCGGCTCGTAATCGTCTCCAACCGGGTGGCCTCTCCGAAGGAGCGGGCCGCCAAGGCAGGAGGCCTGGCGGTCGCGCTGCGCGAGGCACTTGGACAACGTGGCGGCCTGTGGTTCGGCTGGAGCGGCGAGACCCAGGCCGATCCGCCCCCGCCCAAGGTGTTCCGCTCCGGCCGCGTCACCTACGCGCTGCAGACGCTCGATCCCGAAGACCAGCGCGCCCACTATGCCGGCTATGCCAACGGCGCATTGTGGCCGCTGTGCCATTACCGGCTCGGCGCCATTTCCTACCGGCGCGCCGACTGGCTCGGCTACCGGCGGGTGAACGAGCATTTCGCCCGCTCGCTGATGCCGCTCTTGAAGCCCGACGATACCGTCTGGGTGCATGACTACCACTTCATCCCGCTGGCGGCGGAGCTGCGCAAGCTCGGCTTCGAGGGGCGGATCGGCTATTTCCACCACATACCCTGGCCGACGCCGGAAGTGTTCCTCACCCTGCCCTCGCACGCCGCGCTGGTGCAGGACCTGTCGCATTACGACCTCGTCGGGCTGCAGACCGAGCACGACGTGCGCGCACTGCTGACCTACATCTCCTCCGAGGCGCATGGCTGGATCGCTCCGGGCGGCGTGGTCGGCCTGCGCGAGCGGCGCTTCCGCATCCTCGCCTTCCCGATCGGCATCGACGCGCAGGCCTTCGTGAACGACGCGAAGGCCTCGGTCGGCCGCGACGAGGAGCGCCGGCTGCACGAGAGCCTCGCCGGCCGCACGCTGGCGATAGGCGTCGACCGGCTCGACTATTCCAAGGGCCTGCCGAACAAGTTCGCCGCCTTCGGCGAGCTGCTCAGCGCCTATCCCGAGCACCGCTCCAAGGTGACGATGATGCAGGTGGCGCCGGTCTCCCGCGAGGAGGTCGCGGAATACCGCGCGCTGCGCCGCGAGCTGGAGGAGCTCGGCGGCAGCATCAACGGGGAATATGCCGAATTCGACTGGGTACCGCTGCGCTATCTCAACAGGGCGTTCCAGCGCGCGACGCTGGCGGCGATCTACCGCAACGCCCGGCTCGGGCTGGTGACGCCGCTGCGCGACGGGATGAACCTCGTCGCCAAGGAATATGTCGCCGCCCAGGATCCAGAGAATCCCGGCGTGCTCATCCTCTCTCGCTTCGCCGGCGCGGCCGACGAGCTCTCCGGCGCGCTGATCGTCAATCCCTATGACATCGAAGGCATGGCGGAGGTGTTCAATGTCGGCCTGCGCATGCCGCTCCACGAGCGCAAGGAACGCTGGCGCGCCAACATGGAAAAGGTCGAGACCAACACCATCCACGACTGGTGCGAGAATTTCATCGCCGAACTGGGGCGGCCGGTTGACCAATTCACCGCCGGACCCGAATCTGGCTGGACGCCGGTGCGGGGATAGGGAGGGCGTTCAGCGCCCCACGTCCGGCAGCCAGCGCACCGCCATGGCGAAGCTCTTCGATCCGCCGGGCGGGACAAGCGAGAGGCCCGGCTTCTGCGCGAACTCGGCCGGCGCGTTCTCCGGCGAGGCGTAGCCCGCCCACGGCTCGATGCAGAGGAAGGGCGCGCCCGGCTTCGACCAGATGCCGAGGTCCGGCATGCCGGGAAAGGCGATCTCCAGCCCCGGCTCGCCCGGCACGCCGAAGCGCACATGATGCGAGCGCTGGTTCAGGAAGACCATGGCGTCGCGCTCGAACAGCCCGTCGTCGGGCGCGAAGATCGCGTCCACCGCCGGGTTCGGCTCGGTGGCGGTCGAGAGCAGGCCGCCAGCGAGGCGGTGGATCGGATCCGTCTCGGCCTTCTCGAAGATCAGCCGGTGGTCGGCGCGCGAGCCCTCATAGGGCAGCGGCCAGCGGAAGGCCGGATGGAAGCCGAAGCTCGCCGGCAGCGGCACCGCGCCGGGATTGGAAACCGTCGCCTCGATGGTCAGCGTCGCGTCGACCAGCGTGTAGGTGACCTTCAGCACGAACTCGAACGGGTACTGCTTGCGCGTCTCCTCGTCGGCATGCAGCGCGAAGCGGGCGGAGGAGCTGGTCGCCTCCTCGAGCGTGAAGATCCGCCGGCGGGCGAAGCCATGCTGGCTCATCGGATAGGCGACGCCCTCATGCACCAGCTGGTCGCCCGGCAGGCGGCCGACGATGGGAAAGAGCAGCGGCGCGCGGCCGGTCCAGTAGGCGGCATCCCCGTTCCAAATGAGGTCGCGCCCCTCCCTGTCGGTCAGGCGCTGCATCTCCGCGCCGAGCGGCGCGATCTCCAGCCCCAGATGATCCGATTTCAGCTTCACCAACCCGTCGACCATACCAATCCCCGTCTCGACAACGTTCCCGATCAAGGCTAACCGAATTCTCGCGGAATCGAGATGACGCAGCCGTAAGATTCCGTGCGTTTCAGCTCCCTGCCCCACATCCCCTGGCCGTCCGGTACCCAATCATGGCCCAGACTCTCGGCCCCGTCGCGGCGCTCCTGCTGGGCGTGTTCTTCCTAGTGACGGGAAGCGGCCTGCAGAACACGCTGCTGCCGCTGCGCGGTGCCTTCGAGGGCTTCAGCGCCATCAATCTCGGCATATTGGGGTCGAGCTACTATCTCGGCTTCGTCATCGGCTGCCTCGTCGTGCCGCACCTCGTGCGCCGCTCCGGCCATATCCGCGCCTTCGCCGCGCTGACCTCCGGCGTGGTGGCGACCATGCTGGTGCATCCGGTGTTCATCGAGCCCTTCGTGTGGTTCGCGCTGCGCGCCATCACCGGCTTCTGCTTCGCCGGGCTCTACCTCGTCATCGAGAGCTGGCTGAACGACCGCGCCACCAACCAGACGCGCGGCTTCGTCATGAGCGCCTATGTCATGGTCGACTATGCGGCGCTGACCGCCGGCCAGATGATGATCACGCTCTATCCGGTGCGCGGCTTCGAACTGTTCGCCTTCGCCGCCATCCTGTTCTCGCTCGCCACCCTGCCGGTGGCGATCAGCAATGCCGGCCAGCCGGCACCGATCGAGACCGCGCGGATCCGCCCGCTCAGGCTGTTCCGCGCGGCGCCGGTGGCGATGGTCGGCTGCTTCGTCATCGGCCTGACCAACGGCTCGCTGTGGAGCCTCGGGCCGATCTTCGGCATCGGCCGCGGTCTGACCGCCGACGGCGCCGCCACCTTCATGAGCGCCGTCGTGGTGGCGGGCGCGCTGGCGCAGTGGCCGATCGGCTTCATCTCCGACCGCATGGACCGGCGGCGCATCCTCGGCGCGCTGATGGTGGGTGCGATGCTCGCCGGCCTCGCGCTGGGCGCGCTGCATTTCGGCCTCGGCGGCCTCGCCATACTCGGCGCGATCTATGGCGCGCTGTCGCTGCCGGCCTATTCGCTCGCCGCCGCCCATGCCTATGACCGCACGCCGGCCTCGGACGCGGTGGAGACGGCGGCGGGGCTGCTGCTGCTCTACGGCATCGGCTCGGTGGTGGGGCCGGCGCTGGCCTCGTTCGGCATGCAGCATTACGGGCCGGGGGCGCTGTTCTTCTTCACCGCCGCCGCCTATGCGCTGCTGCTGCTGTTCGTTGTCTGGCGCATGACCGTGCGCGACACGGGCAAGGTCGTCGAACATCCCGTGGAGCCGATGGCCTCCGCGCCGACCGGCACCGTGCCGCGGCCGGAGCCGGAGCTGACGTCCAAGCCCAAGCGCCGCTTCTGGCGCCGCAGCGCACCGGCGGTGAAGCCGCAGCCCCGCCCGGCGCCACAGACACCGGCGAAGCCGGACGTGCCGCCGGACGCCACGTGAGAACGTAGCTCTTCCTTCCCTCTCCCCAACGGGAGAGGGAGCTCGACCGCTTCGATAGAGCGCCATCCCCTCCATGGGGAACGAGCCAGCGGCATCATGGAACCGGCCGATGGGCCCCGCCGTTGACCCGGGCGCAGCGAGGGAGCCGCCATGATCAAATTCGCCGTCATCTCTCTCATCGTCTCGATCATCGCCGGCGCGGTGGGCTTCACCAACGTCTCGGCGGTGGCGCGGCGCATCTCGCTGCTGCTGTTCGGGCTGTTCTTCCTCGGCTTCCTCCTGCTGATCGGCTTCGCCGTGCTGGTCGACCATGCAGTGACGACGCCGTAGCGCCTCACGAGGCGAGTTGGTCGCCGACGAAGCCCCAGTTCACCCGCTCGTCGAGCAGCGCCTGGATGTGGGCCGTGCGGCGGTTCTCCCAGTCGAGATAGTAGGCGTGCTCCCACACGTCGATGCCGAGCAGCGGACGCTTCTTCTCGGCGACGGGATTGCCGGCGTCCTTGAGGCCGAGCAGCGCGAGCTTGCCATCGTCCTCCACCAGCCAGACCCAGCCGGTGCCGAACACGCCGTCGCCGGTCTCGACCATCTTCTTCTTCAGCCCGTCCATGCCGCCGAAATCGCGCTCGGCCGCCTCGACCAGCGCGGCGGGCGGCTCGGCCGGGCCGCCGGCGAATTGCTGCCAGTAGAAATTGTGGTTCCACGCCTGCCCGGCATTGTTGAAGATCGCGGTGTCGCCCTGATCCTTCGCCCAGACGATGACCTCCTCGAGGTCGAGGTCGGCATAGGGCTTGCCGGCGGTCAGCGTGTTCAGCTTGTCGAAATAGCCCTTGTGGTGCTTGCCGTAGTGCAGGCCGACCGTGCGCGCGGAGATGGTCGGCGCCAGCGCGCCCTGATCATAGGGCAGCGGGGGCTGCTGGAACGGCGCGGCCGCGCGGGCGATGTTCGGACGGGCAAGGGTCGAGGCGGCGAGCGCCGCGCCGGAGGCGGCGAGAAGGGTGCGGCGGTTCAGCATCGAAGGCTCCTTCGGAGAATGGGCCAGCCCCCGACGGCGAACGCGGGCCGCCGGAAATCGTTCCGGCCGGCAAAAGCCGCTCACGCCGCATTGACTTACCGCAAAGCAGGCCGCGCGCCAGGGACTAGGCTCCTCCCATCCAGCTTGCCTCATCGGAGGAGGATGCCATGCCTACCGACACGCTCGTCTTCGTCGCCTTCATCCTGATCGCCTTCGGCGGCTTCGCCGGCGCGCTCGCCTATGTCGAGATGTCGACCCGCGCGACGCGCAGGAAGAACCACCCGATCCCGGGGGAGTGAGGCTACCGACGACGGACATGAAAAAAGGCCGCGCGATGCGCGGCCTTTTTGTTTGGTCCGGAGCGGTGCCCGCGCCTCAATTGTCGAGGAAGCTCCGCAGCTTCCTGCTGCGGCTGGGATGCTTCAGCTTGCGCAGCGCCTTGGCCTCGATCTGACGGATGCGCTCGCGCGTCACCGAGAACTGCTGGCCGACCTCTTCCAGCGTGTGGTCGGTGTTCATGCCGATGCCGAAGCGCATGCGCAGCACGCGTTCCTCGCGCGGGGTCAACGACGCGAGAACTCGCGTCGTTGTTTCGCGAAGATTGCTCTGGATCGCCGCGTCGATCGGCAGGATGGCGTTCTTGTCCTCGATGAAGTCGCCGAGGTGGCTGTCTTCCTCGTCGCCGATGGGCGTTTCGAGCGAGATCGGCTCCTTGGCGATCTTCAGAACCTTGCGCACCTTCTCCAGCGGCATGCCGAGCTTCTCGGCCAGCTCCTCCGGGGTCGGCTCGCGGCCGATCTCGTGCAGCATCTGGCGCGAGGTGCGCACGATCTTGTTGATCGTCTCGATCATGTGCACGGGGATGCGGATGGTGCGGGCCTGGTCGGCGATCGAGCGGGTGATCGCCTGCCGGATCCACCAGGTGGCATAGGTCGAGAACTTGTAGCCGCGGCGGTATTCGAACTTGTCGACCGCCTTCATCAGGCCGATGTTGCCTTCCTGGATCAGGTCGAGGAACTGCAGGCCGCGATTGGTGTACTTCTTGGCGATGGAGATGACGAGGCGAAGGTTGGCCTCCACCATCTCCTTCTTCGCCTGCCGGGCTTCGCGCTCGCCCTTCTGCACCATCTGCACGATCTTGCGGAATTCCTGGATCTCCAGGCCGGTCTCGGTGGCCAGCGCGTGGATCTCGGAACGCAGGTCGCGGATGGCGTCGAGCTCCTGGCCGACGAAGCCCTTCCAGCCGCGCGAGGTCAGGTTCTTCACCCGGATGATCCACTTGGGATCGAGCTCCGAGCCCTGATACTGCTTGAGGAAGTCCTCGCGGACGACGCCGAAGCTCTCGGCGAGGCGCATCAGCCGGCCTTCGAGCGAGACGAGGCGCTTGTTGATGTCGTAGAGTTGCTCGACGAGGTTGTCGATGCGCGCCTGGTTGAGCGACAGCGACTTCACGTCGCCGATCAGCTGGTCCTTCAGGCTCTTGTACTTGCGGTCCTGCGAGGGCGAGAGGCTCTCGTTGCGCAGCTTCGACTCGACGTTCTGGTCCTGCAGGCGGCGCAGCTTCTTGTAGGCGTCGGCGATGTTGTCGAAGGTCTCCAGCACCTTCGGCTTGATCTCCGCTTCCATGGCCGCGAGCGACAGGGAGTTCTCCATGTCGTCTTCGTCGTCATTGGCGATGCTCTCGCCGAGCGTCGGCTCGCTCTCCTCGTCGCCGTCGGGCGCCAGCGTGCCGCCCTCGACGATCGGGCCGTTCTTCGCCTCGGGGCCGGCATAGGTGGCCTCGAGGTCGATGATGTCGCGCAGGAGGACCTTGCCCTCCACCAGCTCGTCGCGCCAGATGATGATGGCCTGGAAGGTCAGCGGGCTCTCGCAGAGGCCCGCGATCATCGCTTCGCGGCCGGCCTCGATGCGCTTGGCGATGGCGATCTCGCCCTCGCGGGAAAGCAGCTCGACCGAACCCATCTCGCGCAGATACATGCGGACCGGATCGTCGGTGCGCTCGCCCGGCTCGGACTTGGTTTCCGAGCGGATGACGGCACGGGGCGCGGACTCGGCGAGCTCGCCGCCGGACTCTTCTTCCTCGTCCGCCGCCTCGGGGCCGCTCTCCTCGGCTTCCGCCTCGGCCTCGGCCTCCTCCGCCTCGACGACATTGATGCCCATCTCGTTGAGCATCGCGTAGATGTCCTCGATCTGGTCGGAGGTGTTCTGGTCGGAGGGGAGGACCTCGTTCAGCTCGTCATAGGTGACATAGCCACGCTTCTTGGCGAGCTTGATCATCTTCCGGACGCCAGCGTCCGAAAGGTCGAGCAACGGGCTATCCGGGGTGTCGCCGTCCTTCTCGGGGGCTTCCGTCGCTTCCGCTGCCTGCTTCGCCATGCGTGTGCTCCTCAAGCGCGGGCGGCCCGCCCGCCCCGCGTGCGACGACGCCTGCAGGCGCCGTCCTTCGATCGTTCCAACCGCACTCACGGCCGGCTGCCGAGAGACGCAAACAGGGCCACACGCGCCACGCACGAAGAACGCGCGCGGGCGGGCAACCCGAGGGACCTTTACATCGACCGCGCCGGGCGACCCGACGCAGCGCCGAACCCCTCTACCAAAGCTTCGGTTCCGTCAAGTGCTGCGAGCTGTCTTTGTACGTCGAGAAAACGCGCCCAGTTCATGTCCGTGGGCTCCTCGGCGAGGCGTTTCTCGGCTTCTTTCAGTTCCTTAGATAGGGCATGGCCGCGCCGGTGCAAGACCAGTCGCTGGTGCCACCATAGTTCCACGTCCGAGCGCGCGGCGTCGGCGAAGGCGGGCCAGTCATGGCGCGCGATTGCGGCGCGCGCGAGGCGCGCGACCAGCGGCGCATGCCCCTGCGATTCGAGCCGGGCGGCGAGGCGTTCATGATCCGCGTCGTCGCCGTCCATATGGGCGTCGAGCAGCGCGCGGCGCAATTCGGCCGCCTCCTTGTTCTGGAACGGCAGGTCGGCGAGCTCCTCGGCGCACTGGTCGAGCAGCCAGGGATGGTTGATCGCCGCGAACAGCAGCAGCGCCTCGTTGCGCGGGATCTCGGCGGCGGCGCCGCGCACCAGCGCCGAGCGCCGCATCCCCTCCCCCGCCGCGCCCGAGACCGGGCGCCGGTCATTGGGACGACGACCGCCGCGGCCCTGGAAGCGGCCCTGATAATCACCGCCGCGGCGCGAACCATCGCCCTGCACGACGACCGGCGCGAACAGCCGGCGGAAGCGATCCATCAGCTCGCTGCGATAGTGCTTGCGCACCGTCTCGTCGGCGATGACGCGGATGACCTCGCTTATGCGCGCCTCCAGTGCCGCGCGACGCTCGGGCGTGTCGACGCTGGCGCTCTCCAACTCGCGCGCCCACAGCACGTCGGCCAGCGGGCGGGCCTGCGTGAGCACGGCGTCTATCGCCTCGCGGCCCCCGGCGCGCACGAGGTCGTCGGGGTCCTGCCCGTCAGGCAGCATGCCGAAGGACAGGCTCACGCCGGGCTTGAGATGCGGCAAGGCGAGGTCCATGGCGCGGTAGGCGGCGCGGCGCCCGGCCTTGTCGCCGTCGAACAGCAGCACCGGCTCGGCCGCCATCTTCCAGAGCAGCGCGAGCTGCTCCTCGGTCAGCGCCGTGCCGAGCGGGGCGACCGCGCCGGCAAAGCCCGCCTCGACGAGGGCGATGACGTCGACATAACCCTCGACGGCGATGACCGGCGCGCCGTTATGGGCGGCGGCGCGGGCGGAAAAGCCGTTATAGAGCAGCGAGCCCTTGTGGAAGAGCGAGGTCTCCGGCGAGTTGAGGTATTTCGCCGGGACGTCCTTCTCCAGCGCCCGCCCGCCAAAGGCGACGACGCGCCCGCGCAGGTCGGTGATGGGGAACATCACGCGGTCGCGGAAGCGGTCATAGGGGATCGCCACGTCCTCGGCGGTGATCAAGAGCCCCGCTTCGATCATGTCCTCGACCGGAATGCCCTTGCCGCCCAGCGCCTCCTTCAGCGCGAAGCGGTCGGGCAGCGAATAGCCGAGGCGGAAGCGCGCCTGCGTCGACGGGCCGAGGCCGCGGTCGGCGAGATAGCCGCGCCCCTTGGCGCCGGACCGGCTCTGCAGCGCCGCCTCATAGTACTTGGCGGCGAGCTCCATCACCTCGTGCAGCGTCTTGCGCCGGCTCTCGCGCTGCTCCTCCTCGCGCGACTGCACCGGCATGGGCAGGCCGGCCATGGAGGCGAGCCGCTCCACCGCCTCCGGGAACGGCAGGCCCTCGACCTCCATCAGGAAGTCGAACTGGTCGCCATGCTTGCCGGAGGAGAAGCAGTGGTAGAAGCCCTTCTGGTCGTTGACGTAGAAGGACGGCGTCTTCTCCGGGTTGAAGGGCGAGAGGCCGCGCCATTCGCGGCCCTGCTTCTTCAACTGCACGCGCTTTCCCACCACCTCCGACACCGGGAGGCGGGCGCGAATCTCGTCGAGGAACGAGGGTGGGAAGCGCATGGCGGGATGGGACTCACGGAAAAGGCCGAACGGCCATCATAGCAGACCGGCGGCGCGCCGCCGTGCAGCGCGGGACGGGATGGCGGGATTTCCGCCCTGAACAGGCGATCATCCCCGCTGTCCCCAGCCGCCGGGCTCACCCCATATAGGTGCGCCAGAGCGCGGCGGCGAGAATGCCGAGCGCGATCGCCGGCAGGGCCTTTCGCAGCAGTAGCATGCCGGCGATCGCCACCGCGACGGCGACATAGGCCGCCCCGCCGCCGCGCACCGTCGCCGGCACGACGATCGCCACCAGCACCGATCCCGCCAGATAGCGCAGGAACGCCTCCAGGCGGGCGGACATCGGCACGAAGCCGACGAGAAAGATGCCGCCGGCGCGCGTCCCATAGGTGACGAGCGTCATGGCGAAGACGATGAGCAGCGCGTCGACGGTGCTCATGAGCGCCTCAACTCGTCGCGCACGAGGCCGGCGATGCCGCCGGCGAGCCCGCCCGCCAGCACGTGCCAGTTGGGCGGCAGGAACCACACCGCCGCCATGGCGGCGAGGCCCGCCACCAGCCAGGGCAGGTCGTCGACCCGGCCGCGCCGCAGCCCCACCAGCGTGGTGGCGAAGAAGGTCACGAGCACGAGGTCGAGCGCATAGTTCTTCACGTCGTCGAGCGTGAGCCCGCCGGCCACCGCGCCTATGATGGTCGCCGTCACCCAGGTCGCCCACATCAGGGCGCCGCCGCCGACGAGATAGCCGAGGTCGCGCTCGCCGCGCCGCTCGGCGGCGACCAGCGCCGCCCAGTTGAGGTCGCTGAGCAGCGTCATCGAGCCGTAGACCTTCCACGCCGGCAGGCCGTGGCACAACGCGCGGAGAGAGGCGCCGAGCAGGATATGCCGCGCGTTGATCGCGAAGGTCGCGACCAGCAGCGGCAGCCACGGGATCGGCTTGGTCCACAGGTCCAGCACCGCGAACTGGGAAGCCCCGGCGAAGACCAGCGCGCTCATCAGCGCCGCGACCCAGCCTTCGAGCCCGTGGCCGCGCGCGGCGATGCCGAAGGCGACGCCGAAGACGAAGACCGGGGGCAGCACGGCGAGGATCGCCATCGCCCCGCGCCGGCAGCCCGCCCAGGTGAGCACGGCCCCGCGTGGGGATGGTTCTGCGGCAGGCGGCATGGCGAGGGACGAGGGTTGGAGAGAGCCCCGGGAGACGACGCAGTGGACGGTCGGCTGCAGGCGGCGGATCAGCCCGCCGTGAGCAGCGTCTTCACCGTGCCGCTGGCCTTGCCGAAGTCCATCACGCCCGTGTAGCGCTCCTTCAGCGCCGCCATAGTGCGGCCCATGTCCTTGAGGCCGTGCGCGTCGATCTCCGCGATCACCGCGGCGATGGCGGCTTGCGATTCGGCCTCACTCATCTGCTGCGGCAGGAAGGAGGCGATGACCGCGATCTCCTCGCGCTCCTGGGTCGCAAGGTCGACGCGGCCGGCCTCCTCATAGACCTTGGCCGATTCCTCGCGCTGCTTGATCATCTTGGTCAGCAGGCCGAGCACTTCGTCATCGGTGAGCGGGTCCTTGCCATGGCCGCGCTGGTCGATGTCGCGGTCCTTGATCGCCGCGTTGACGAGGCGCAGCGTGCCGAGGCGCAGCTTGTCCTGCGCCTTCATGGCGTCTTTCAGCGAAGTGTTGATCTCGTCGCGCAGCACGTTCCTTACGCCTTCCAAAAAATCGCGAGGCCGCGCGCCGGATTCGCCCCCCGGCCGCACCGCCGCTCGCATCGTGAATGGATCCGCCCGTGCCCCTTATGCTCCCGGCGGGCTGCCGCACCCAGGTGCTGTAATCACGCCTTGCGGTCGCGCGCATCGCGCAGCCATCCGCAATTCGAGGTCCAGATACGCAGCAGGAAGGCTGGCATCCGGCGCGGCAACCGACTAATTAGGGCACACGACGACAGGGAACAAGACACATGAACGGCAGCGCTGAGCAGCACTCCGGCGACGACGCGTGGGCTGAGCCCATCCCGACCGCCCTCCTGATCCTGGCGGACGGCACGGTACTGGAAGGCTTCGGCCTCGGGGCCACCGGCCATGCGGTGGGCGAGGTCTGCTTCAACACCGCCATGACCGGCTACCAGGAAGTGCTGACCGATCCGTCCTATGCCGGGCAGATCATCACCTTCACCTTCCCCCATATCGGCAATGTCGGCACCAATGAGGAGGACATCGAGACCGTCTCGATGGCCGGCGCCTCCGGCGTGCGCGGCGTGGTGCTGCACTCGGCGATCACCGATCCGTCGAACTACCGCGCCACCCGCCATTTCGACAATTGGCTGAAGGCGCGCGGCATCATCGCCATCTCCGGCATCGACACCCGCGCGCTGACCGCGCTGATCCGCGACGGCGGCATGCCAAACGCAGTGATCGCGCATGCGCCGGACGGGCTGTTCGACGTCGAGGCGCTGAAAAGGCAAGCGGCCGAGTGGCCCGGCCTCGTCGGCATGGACCTCGTGCCGATGGTCACCTCCGCCCAGCGCTTTTCCTGGGATGAGACGCCCTGGACCTGGCCCGAGGGCTATGGCCAGCAGACGGCGCCGGCGCACCATGTCGTCGCCGTCGACTACGGCATCAAGCGCAACATCCTTCGCCTGCTGGCGCGCGCCGGCTGCAAGGTGACGGTGGTGCCCGCCACCACCTCGGCCGAGGAAATCATGGCGCTTCAGCCGGACGGCGTGTTCCTCTCCAACGGCCCGGGCGATCCGGCGGCGACCGGCGAATATGCCGTGCCGGTGATCCGCGAGATCATCGATCGCGGTGTGCCGACCTTCGGCATCTGCCTCGGCCACCAGATGATCGGCCTCGCCGTCGGCGGGCGCACCATGAAGATGCACCAGGGCCATCACGGGGCGAACCACCCGGTGAAGGACATGACCACCGGCAAGGTCGAGATCACCTCGATGAACCATGGCTTCGCGGTCGACCGCAACAGCCTGCCGGCCACCGCCGAGGAGACCCATGTCTCGCTGTTCGACGGCTCGAATGCCGGCATCGCCCTGACCGACAAGCCGGTGTTCTCGGTGCAGTACCACCCCGAGGCGAGCCCCGGCCCGCAGGACAGCCACTATCTGTTCGACCGCTTCGTCGAGATGATCGCCAGGAACAAGGCGGCGTAAGTCGCGAAGACGGCGTGAGAGCGGGCGCCGGCGGAAACCGCCGGCGCCGAAAGACGGACGTGGGCTATTTCGTGGTGTAGCCGCCATTGACGAGGATGGTCTGGCCGGTCATCCACCAGCCTTCCGAGACCAGGAAGCGGATGAAGGGCACGATGTCCTCGATGTCGGTGAGGCCCGTCCGGGAGAACTGCGACAGCGCCGCCGCCGTCTTGTGATAGGCGACGGCATCCGCGCCTTCGGCCGGATAGAAGAAGGGCGTGTCCATCGGACCCGGCCCGATGGCCGTCACCGAGATGCCGCGCGCGCCGAACTCCTTCGAGGCCGCCCGGGTGAAATGCTCCACCGGCGCCTTGGTGCCGGCATAGGACGCATAGAACGGCGTGTAGGCGCCGAGCAGCGACGTCACCAGCGTGCAGATCTTGCCGTTGTCGGCGACATGCCTGCCGGCCTCCTTGAGGAAGAAGAACGCGCTCTTCGCGTTCACCGCCGACATCTCGTCATATTCGGCCTCGGTGATCTCCACGATCGGCTTCTTCAGCACCTTGCCGACGGTGTTGATCGCGATGTCGGGACGGCCGACGGCGGCGACGGCGTCGGCGAACAGCTTCTCGACCGCGCCGGCCGTGGTCAGGTCGGCCTGGAGCGCTACCGCCTCGGCGCCGGCGGCCTTGACCGCCGCGACGGTCTCCGAGGCGGCCGGGGCGGAGGCCGGGCTGTTGTAGTGGATCGCCACGGCCCTGGCGCCATTCCGGGCAAGATCGCGGGCGAGCAGCCCACCGAGATTCTTCGCGCCGCCGGCAATGAGGACGGTCGTTCCGGCAATGCTGTGGTCGGTCATTGCGTGCGGTTCCCTGATCATGCGTGGCCGCGCCCTGCGGCCACTTGTCTGCCGCACGGTACTGTCTGGAAAGTGGAGATAAAGTCCGGCATTTTGACATCACTTGTCAGAAATGACGGACAATAGGAGCTGCGCCGTGGACCGCATCGACCTGTTCCGCATCTTCACGCGCGTGGTCGAATGCGCGAACTACACCCGAGCCGCCGACACGCTCGGCCTGCCGCGCTCCTCCGTCTCGGCAGCCGTCATCGAGCTGGAAAAGCGGGTTGGCACCCGCCTGCTCCACCGCACCACGCGCAAGGTGTCGCCGACGCAGGACGGGGCGGTGTTCTACGAGCGCTGCCTGCGGGTCATCGTCGATGTGGAGGAGACCGAGCGCCTGTTCGACCAGGCGGACACCGATCCCGCGGGCAAGCTGAAGATCGACGTGCCCGGCCGCATCGGCCGCCTGATCATCGCGCCGGCGCTGCCCGATTTCCTCGCGCGCCATCCGCGGATCGACGTCGAGCTCGGGGTCACGGATCGTGTGGTCGACCTCGTCGAGGAAAGCACCGACTGCGTGCTGCGGGTCGGCGCCCTCAGCGATTCCGGCCTCATTGCCCGTGCCATCGGCAATCTGCCGCTGATCAATGTCGCGAGCCCGGCCTATCTGGAAGCGCATGGCACGCCGCATGCGCCCGCCGATCTCGCCAGCCACCTCGCGGTGAACTACGCCTCGCCCTCCACCGGCCGGGTCGAGGACTGGGAGTGGGTCGAGCACGGAGAAATCCGCCGCCTCGCCATGCGGGGGCGCGTCACCGTCAACCATGCGGAATCCTACATCGCCTGCTGTCTCGCCGGGCTCGGGCTGATCCAGATTCCGGCCTACGACGTGAAGGCCCATCTGGCGGCCGGGGAACTCGTCGAGGTCCTGCCCGGCCATCGCGCCGCGCCGATGCCGGTGAACCTGCTCTATCCGCACCGCCGGCATGTCTCGCGCCGGCTGCGCGCCTTCGCCGACTGGCTGGAGCCGCTGCTGAAGCGCGCCCTGCTCCCGTGACGGGCGGGAACCGCGCCGGCCGGCCCGCGGTTCTCCCGCCGAAATGGGAGAGACGCCATGCCCGAGCCGGAGATCCGCCAGTTCCCGCCCTCGCGCGGGGTGCCCAACAACCCGTCCCTGCCGGTGCTGATCTACAAGGCCGCCCTCCCCGCCGACCCGAAGGCCATGGAGGAGCATATCGGCGCCAATGGCTGGGAGTGCCGCTGGCGCGACGGCATCTACGACTTCCATCATTTCCACTCGACCGCGCATGAGGCGCTCGGCATCGCCCGCGGCACGGCGCGGGTGAAGCTCGGCGGCGAGGACGGCGCCGAATTCGCGCTCGGCCCCGGCGATGTGCTGGTGCTGCCGGCCGGCACCGGCCACAAGCGTCTCGCGGCGAGCAGTGACTTCCTCGTCGTCGGCGCCTATCCGCCGGGACAGGACTACGAGATCGAGAAGCCCAACTCGGCGACGCTGAACCTGTCGCTCGAAGCCATCGCCAAGGTGCCGCTGCCCAAGAGCGATCCCGTCGGCGGAACGCAGGGCGCGCTGACGCGGCTGTGGAAGGAGTAGGCGGCAGGCCTTTAGCCGGCGGCGGGATGCACGACCTCGCCATCCTCCTTGGTGAAGCTCTCCGGCACGCGCTCCAGCAGCGCGAACACCTTCTCTGACGGCCGAGCGAGCGCCACGCCCTTAGGCGTGACCACGATCGGCCGGTTCACCAGGATCGGGTGTTCGAGCATTGCCGCAAGGATGCGCTCGTCGGAGACAGCGGGATCGAGCAGGCCGAGCTCGGCGGCAGGCGTGCCCTTGTCGCGCATTATATCGCGCGGCCGGGCGGACATGGCCGCCATCAGGCTCTCCAGAAGCTCGCGGGTCCAGCCGGTCTTCAGATAGTCGACGATTGTCGGCTCGTAGCCGGCGGCGCGGATCATGGCGAGGACGTTGCGCGACGTGCCGCAGTTCGGGTTGTGGTAGATGGTGACGGGCAACGGGTCGCTCAGCGGGAGGCATCCTTGCGAAGCAGCCAGGCGAAGAAGAGCGCAGCGACACCGGCGCCAATGAGCTGCGCGACGATGAAAGCTGGCACCGACGACGGCGCGATGCCGGCGAAGCTGTCGCTGAGCGCGCGGGCGAGCGTCACCGCCGGGTTGGCGAAGGACGTCGAGGCGGTGAACCAGTAGGCCGAGGCGATGTAGAGCCCGACGAAGGCTGCCACCGCCGAGGGCGGTGCCTTGCGCGTGCCGAGGATGGTCGCGATCAGCCCGAAGGTGGCGACCGCCTCCGAGAAGGCCTGCCCCGGCCCGTCGCGCAGCTTGGTCGAGACCTGCAGCAGCGGCTCGGCGAACATCGCATGCGCCGCCCATACGCCGAGCGCGCCACCCACGATTTGCGCGGCGATGTAGCTGCCGGCGGTGGCTCCCGCCATCTCCCGCCGGAACAGCATGACCAGCGTCACCGCCGGATTGAAATGCGCGCCGGAAACCGGGCCGAAGATGGCGATCAGCACGGCGAGCCCGGCGCCGGTCGCCAGCGTGTTGGCGAGCAGCGCCAGCGCGACGTTCCCGCCGGCGAGGCGCTCGCCCATGATGCCGGAGCCGACCACGACCGCCAGCAGCAGCGCCGTCCCCAGCAGCTCGGCGGCGGCGCGCCGAGGCAGGTCGATCCCGACCGCGGAGGCCGGCACGGCTTCCCGTACGGCCTGCGTCATGCCGACCTCCGGCCCGCTTCGTCGATGGAAGCCGGGCTGCAGACGCAGCTTTCGCCGCCGCAGCAATTGTCGGTGAGATAGCGGATGACCCCGTCCATGGCGGCGAAGTCGGCAGCGTAGATCAGTTGCCGGCTGGCCCGCCGCTGCGTCGCCAGGCCCGCCTGCACCAGCCCCTTGGTGTGGAAGCTGAGCGAGGATGGCGGCACGCCGAGCCGCTCGGCGATCACCCCGGCGGACAGCCCGCCGGGCCCCGCCTCCACCAGCAGCCGGTAGACGGCGAGCCGGTGCTCATGCGCCAGCGCCGCCAGTGCCGCGATCACGCCGCTCGTGTCCATGACCACCATCCTATAATTCGACGATTATCGAATAGTTGAATGGGCTGTCATGATCAAGGATGCTCTCGACCTGCTAGCGAGACCTCAGGCTGCCGGACGGCGGGGCAGGCGTTCCACCTCGTCGCCGATCGCGGCCTCGGCCAGTCGCAGGTCATAGGCTGCCTGAAGGTTCAGCCAGAACTGCGGGCTCATGCCGAACCAGTGGCCGAGCCGCAGCGCCGTGTCGCCGGTGACGGCGCGCTTGCCGTTGATGATCTGCGAGATGCGATTCGCCGGCACGGCGAGCTGGCGCGCGAGCTCGGTCGGGCTGACGCCGAGCTCTTCCAGCTCGTCGGCAAGGAACTCGCCGGGATGGATCGCAGGACGGGACATCATCGCCTCCTCTTCAGCCCTAGTGGTAGTCGACGATTTCGACATTGGACGGACCGGCGGCGCCTTCCGGCCATTCGAAACAGATGCGCCACTGCATGTTGATGCGGATCGAATACTGGCCCGCCCGGTCGCCCTTCAGGCTTTCCGCTCGGCAGCATGCGCAGGTCGGCGAGGCTGGTGGCGGCGTCGAGAATGTCGAGCCGCTTCCAGCCCTGCCGGTCGAAGCCCTGGAACTCGCGGACGAACGCGCCGCGGGCGAAGGATTCGGTCCGCTTGTCTTTGAAGCTCAGGATCATGACCGGCGCGACGCTTGACGGATGACGTCAAACATACAGACCGGTATCGCATCTGTCCATGCTCCCGCCCTTCCCCCTTTCGGGAATCTGGTTTAAGGGAACGCCCAATCCGCGGGGCTACTCCCGCCAAGAAAGTCCGATCCGGGTTGTGCCCCAAGGACGCGTTGCCCGACGCGTCCTTTTTCGTGCGCCCGGACACATGCGCGAGCCGCACGGGATCCGATGCCGAAACGCACAGATATCTCCACCATCCTCATCATCGGCGCAGGCCCCATCGTCATCGGCCAGGCCTGCGAGTTTGATTACTCCGGCACGCAGGCGTGCAAGACGCTGAAAGCCGAAGGCTACCGGGTGGTGCTGGTCAATTCCAATCCGGCGACGATCATGACCGATCCCGATCTCGCCGATGCCACCTATATCGAGCCGATCACCCCGGAGATCGTCGCCAAGATCATCGCCCGGGAGCGCCACGCGGTGCCCGGCGGCTTCGCGCTGCTGCCGACCATGGGCGGCCAGACCGCGCTCAACTGCGCGCTGTCGCTGCGCAAGATGGGCGTGCTCGACGAGTACGACGTCGAGATGATCGGCGCCACGGCCGAGGCCATCGACAAGGCCGAGGACCGCGAGCTGTTCCGCGACGCGATGACCAAGATCGGCCTCGACACGCCGCGCTCACGCCAGATCAAGACCTTGCCGCAGGCTCTTGAAGCTCTGGATGAAGTCGGCCTGCCCGCCATCATCCGCCCGTCCTTCACCATGGGCGGCCTGGGCGGCGGCATCGCCTACAACAAGTCCGAGTACATCGAGATCATCGAGCGGGGCATCGACGCCTCGCCGACCAACGAAGTGCTGGTCGAGGAGAGCGTGCTCGGCTGGAAGGAGTACGAGATGGAGGTCGTCCGCGACAAGGCGGACAACTGCATCATCGTCTGCTCCATCGAGAACATCGACCCGATGGGCGTCCACACCGGCGATTCCATCACCGTCGCCCCGGCGCTGACGCTGACCGACAAGGAATATCAGCGCATGCGCGACGCCTCGCTCGCCGTGCTGCGCGAGATCGGCGTCGAGACCGGCGGCTCCAACGTGCAGTTCGCGATCGACCCGGATACGGGCCGCATGATCGTGATCGAGATGAACCCGCGCGTCTCGCGCTCCTCGGCACTCGCGTCGAAGGCGACGGGCTTCCCCATCGCCAAGGTCGCCGCGCGCCTCGCGGTCGGCTACACGCTGGACGAGATCGCCAACGACATCACCGGCGGCGCTACCCCGGCTTCGTTCGAGCCGACCATCGACTACGTCGTCACCAAGATCCCGCGCTTCGCCTTCGAGAAGTTCCCCGGCGCCGAGCCGATCCTCACCACCTCGATGAAGTCGGTGGGCGAGGCGATGGCGATCGGCCGCACCTTCCAGGAATCGCTGCAGAAGGCGCTGCGTTCGCTGGAAACCGGGCTGACCGGCCTCGACGAGATCGAGATCGAAGGCCTCGGCCTGCACGACGACAAGAACGCCATCCGCGCCGCCCTCGGCACGCCGACGCCGGACCGGCTCTTGAAGGTGGCGCAGGCGATGCGCCTCGGCCTCGACAACGAGACCATCCACGCCGCCTGCAAGATCGACCCGTGGTTCCTCGACCAGATCCGCGAGATCGTCGACATGGAAGCCAAGGTGCGCGAGCACGGCCTGCCGAAGTCGGCGGGCGCCTTCCGCCGGCTGAAGGCCATGGGCTTCTCGGATTCGCGCCTCGCCGGCCTTGCCCGCATGAGCGAGGCGGAAGTGTCGAAACGCCGGCGCGAGCTCTCCGTGCGCCCGGTCTACAAGCGCATCGACACCTGCGCCGCCGAGTTCGCCGCGCCGACCGCCTATATGTACTCGTCCTACGAGACGCCCTTCGCCGGCGAGCCCGCCGACGAGGCGCGCCCGTCGAACGCCAGGAAGGTCGCCATCCTCGGCGGCGGGCCGAACCGCATCGGCCAGGGCATCGAGTTCGACTATTGCTGCTGCCATGCCGCCTTCGCGCTGAAGGACGCCGGGTACGAGACCATCATGGTCAACTGCAACCCGGAGACCGTCTCGACCGACTACGACACCTCGGACCGGCTCTATTTCGAGCCGCTTACCGCCGAGGACGTGATCGAGATCCTCGACCGCGAGCGCTCCAACGGCACGCTGCACGGCGTGATCGTGCAGTTCGGCGGCCAGACGCCGCTCAAGCTCGCCCGCGCGCTCGAGGACGCCGATATCCCGATTCTGGGCACCTCGCCCGAGGCCATCGACCTCGCCGAGGACCGCGACCGCTTCAAGACGCTGCTCGACAAGCT
>JARBUD010000050.1 GCA_029239875.1 Xanthobacteraceae bacterium
GGCGGCCACTTCGCCGCGTGGGAGCAGCCGGCCGCCTTCACCGCCGAGCTGCGCGCCTCGTTCCGCTCCGTGCGCGCCTGAATGGCCAGCAAGGGCGGCCACGGCAGGCCGCCGCTCCCTCTCTTCTTTCTTCCACGGAAACATCGAAATGAACGCGCAAACCAAGCTGCTCTACACTGCCAGGGTCCACACGACGGGAGGACGCGAAGGCGGCACCTCCCGCAGTTCCGACGGCAATCTGGACATCCGCATCTCTCCTCCGGGCGGCCACGGCACCGGCACCAACCCGGAGCAGCTTTTCGCCGCCGGCTGGTCCGCCTGCTTCGAGAGCGCGATCAGCATCGCCGCACGCAAGAGCCGGGTAGCGCTTCCACCGGGGTTTACCATCGACGCAGAGGTGGATCTCAGCCTGATAGATGGCGCCTATACGCTCGGTGCCCGGCTGAACGTCATTCTTCCAGGCCTGCCGCACGATGCAGCTCAGGCGCTGGTCGACGAAGCTCACACGCTCTGTCCGTATTCGCGCGCCACGTACGGCAACATCGATGTCGTGACCACGGTGAAGGTCTGACGCGCTAGCCGATGCCCGCCGGAGGTGATCAGGATGAGTGGCCTTCCGAGCTATCACAGGTGCGAAGTCGGCGGCTTGCCGATCTTCTACCGCCAGGCCGGTCGCCCCGGCGCCCCGACGCTGCTGTTGCTTCACGGGTTGCCGTCGTCATCCCGCATGTATGAACCGTTGCTTCGGCGAATGGCGGACGACTATCTCCTGATCGCACCCGACTATCCCGGCTTCGGTCATAGCGCCGCACCGCCGCCGAGCGACTTCTCCTACACCTTCGACCATCTGGCCGACATCATGACGCGGTTTGCAGAGACGCTCGGCCTCTCCCACTACAGCCTGTTCATGCAGGATTACGGCGGCCCGGTCGGCTTTCGCATGGCGATGGCTCACCCCGAGCGGGTCGAAGCGCTGATTATCCAGAACGCGGTCGCGCATGAGACGGGCCTCGGCAAGCCCTGGGAGCAACGTCGCGCGTTCTGGGCGGATCGTGCTGCCCACGAGTCGGCATTGCGCATTAACCTCCTGTCACCGGAGGCAACTCGTCGCCGCCACCTCGGCAGCGATCCACGGATCGAACGCTACGATCCAGATCTCTGGACGGACGAACTCGCCTTCCTCGGCCGACCCGGACAGGCAGATATACAGACCGAGCTGTTCTACGACTATCGCAGCAATGTCGCCGCCTATCCGGCTTGGCAGGCATGGCTGCGAAAAACGCAGCCGCGTTTGCTGGTGCTCTGGGGCAAATACGACACTTCCTTCGACCTCTCCGAGCCCGAAGCCTACCGGCGCGACGTGCCGCAGGCGGAGATTCACATCCTCGAAGCAGGGCACTTCGCATTGGATACCGCCGCCGACGAGGTGGCCGGGTTCATCCGCGACTTCCTCTGACTGGCTCCTTTCGAAATCAAGGAAACACGATATGAGCGACACCGAGATCGTCGAATCGAGCTTCACGGCGACCATCAACGTGCCGATCGAGAAGATCGACATCCCTGCGTGGTGCTTCTCGCTGAGCGAGGCTGAGTACCAGGGATGCTCCCCTGCTCACATCGCCGCGGGCTTCACTACCGCGCCCGACGGCCGACGCATGTCGATCAACGTCGAGGTGATCGGCGGCAGCCTCATGGTCCAGCATTACGTCGAAACGTTGGGGCGAAAGGATCACTTGATCCTTGAGTCCGTCTCCGACGTCTTCACACCCGCCGGCAGGACCACCCTCCACATTCTCTGGGAGATGAGTGTCAGGGCCATCGACGGGGAACGGTGCGAGTTCACCAATCATGTCCGCTCGACGGCCACCGATGAATTCCGGGCCTTCCTAGATCGCCAGGGCATTCCGCTTGACGTGTTCCGCAGCCAGCGCCAGCCCATGTCGATCGCGCACAACCGCGGCGAAACACCGTTCTTTGCCGCGAGCATCGAGCGCGCCGCGCTCCGAAACTGAACCATCGCCAGGCTGCGCAGCGGAGAAGGGAAATGCCGGACACCACTTATGACCGAAGGGCGACCGCGCTACTGTTCGTCGATCCCTACAACGACTTCCTGTCCGAGGGCGGCAAGATCTGGCCGCGGGTGAAGGAGGTCGCAGAGGAGGTCGGTCTGATCGCCAACCTGAAAGCCGTCGATCAGGCGGTGCGCCTCGCCGGAATCCGGATCTTCGTCGTTCCACACCGGCGCTGGGAGCCCGGCGACTACGAATGCTGGTGCCATCCCAATCCGACCCAGCTTGCCATCATGAAGCGCCATTCCTTCGCACGAGGCGAGTGGGGCGGCGACTGGCATCCCGATTTCGCGCCAAAGCCGGGCGATATTGTCGTGAAGGAGCACTGGGCGCAAAGCGGCTTCGCCAATACTGACCTCGACCAGCAGCTCCGGCAGCATGGCATCACTCATGTGATCGTCGTGGGTCTGCTTGCGAATACGTGCATTGAGTCCACAGGACGCTACGCGATGGAGCTCGGCTTCCACGTCACCCTCGTTCGGGACGCGACCGCGGCGTTCTCGAAGGAGATGATGCATGCGGCGCACGAGCTGAACGGCCCGACCTACGCGCATTCCATCATGACCACGCGCGAACTTCTCGAATGTCTGCCGACCGATGGCGTCCAGATTCGATCTTAAAGCTGACTTCCCGACTTCCCCCGCGTTAGCGGGAGAAACTGGTGTTGCGCCGGTTCGCTTCATGCATGATCGCAGCCGTTCGTCGCGCGAAAATGGTGGCTTTATTCTAGCGGCGACGCGGCTGATAATCGGGGGATCCACCACGGACCTTCGATTTGTCGATCGCAGCCTCGTCAGAAACTGCAAGCCCGCGCGCTGTGCGCGAGGTCACGTTCGGCCCCTTTCGCTTGCAGCCGGAGCGGCAGCTTCTGCTCGAGGGTGATACCCCAGTCCGAATAGGTAGCCGCGCGCTGGAGATTCTGGTCGCTCTCGTTGAGCAGCCGGGCGAAGTCCTCACGAAGGACGTGCTGATGGCGCGGGCCTGGCCAAACGTCGTCGTCGATGAGGGAAACCTGCGCACTCAGATCGCCTTGCTGCGGCGTACGCTGAACGACGGACGCGCGGGTGCCCGCTACGTGGTTGCCGTGCCGGGCCGCGGGTACTGCTTCGTGGCGCCGGTTGTGCATTCGCTGCTGCCGACCGAAGCGCCGACAATCGCGCCTGTGGCGGCGGAACGCAGTCCGACGCTACCAAAGCGGATATCGCGAGTCATCGGCCGCGATGGCGTGGTGGCCGAGGCCATCAAGCGCCTTGAGCACCGTCGTCTTCTCACCATCGTCGGTCCTGGCGGCATCGGCAAAACGACGGTGGCACTCACCGTCGCCGACCGGGCCGCTGCGGTTTATCCCGACGGGGTGTTCTTCGTCGATCTCGCGACGGTTTCGAGCTCGATTGCGCTGTCGAGCGTCGTGGCGGCCACGCTCGGGCTGGCGGTCACTTCAGACGATCCAATTTCGGAAGTAGTCGATTTCCTGCGCACGCGCCGGATCCTGCTCCTGCTCGACAGTTGCGAGCATGTCCTCGACGCCGCCAGCGCCCTCACCGACGCATTCCTGCGCGGCACCACCGATTTGCGTGTACTCGCGACCAGCCGCGAACTGCTGCGGGTGGAAGGTGAGAACGTCCACTACCTTGAACCACTGGACACGCCGCCGGCGGCGGCGGTGCTCACTGCACGGCAATCTCTGGCCTTCGCTGCGGTCGAACTGTTCGTCGAGCGCGCTAAGTCCAACTCCGAGGCATTTGAGGTGACGGACGAGACCGTCTCGCTCGTCTCCAACATCTGCCGCAAGCTGGATGGCATGGCGCTGGCCATCGAACTGGCCGCCAGTCGCGTGGATACGTTCGGCTTGAAGGATCTGGCGACGCAGCTGGACGACCGTTTCCGTCTCCTCATGCAGGGAAGACGCACGGCCCTGCCGCGGCATCGCACCCTGACCGCCGCGTTGGACTGGAGCTACCACTATCTCGACCGCACCGAGCAGAAGGTGCTGCACCGGCTCGCCATCTTCGTCGGCGGCTTCACGCTTGAAGCCGCCCAGGCAGTCGCGATCGGAATGGAGGACGATGCCGCGGATGTCATTCGGGCCATTGCTGATCTGGTCGCCAAGTCGCTTGTCTCCGTGAATGCCAAAGGGCAGACACCCATCTACCGCCTGCTCGACACGACACGCGCCTACGCGATCGAGAAATTGATGAGCAGTGGCGAGTTCACCTCCACCGCACGCCGACATGCCGAACATTATCGCGCCATGCTGGTCCGCGCCGGCGCCGATGCCGAGGCGATCGGACGCGACGAGTGGCTCATGATCTATGGATGGCACGTCGACAATCTGCGCAAGGCGCTGGACTGGGCCTTCTCGTCGAGCGACGACGCCATGCTGGGTGTTGCCCTCACCGAGGCTGCGCTGCCGCTGTGGATGCACCTGTCGCTGATGAACGAATGCCGCACGCGAGTCGTGCAGTCGCTTCTGGTGCTGACCTCCGGTGCGCAACGTGACCTGCGACTTGAGCTTCAGTTCCAGCATGCTCTGGGTGCTGTGCTGCTTAACATCGAAGCGTCGGGTCCGGAGCTGGAAGCGGCCCTGAGCGAGGCTCTGAGAATTGCCGAAAAGCTCAACGACACCGACTATACGCTGCGCGTCTTGTGGTGCCTGTGGTGCCATGCGCACAATCGCGGCGCCTTTCGAGAGGCGTTGGTACTTGCCGACCGGTTCTGCGAGGTGGCGACCCGGTCCTCCGACCCGGTGGACCCACTGACCGGCGAACGCATGCGGGGTTTCACGGCCCATTTTCTCGGCGACCAGCGGACGGCGCGGCGGCAGATCGAATACATGCTGAGCCGTTACGTGGCGCCGGTGCATCGCGCCCATATCATCCGCTTCCAGTTTGACCAGAAGATCACCGCCCGCAATTTCCTGGTGTCCATCCTGTGGTTGCAGGGCTTCGTCACACAGGCCCTGACGATGAACGCCGCCAATGTCGAGGAAGCGCAGGCGTTCGACCACACGCTCACTCTCTGCAACTCGCTGGCCAAGGGGGCATGCCTGCTTTCGCTGATGGCCGACGATCTGCCCGGCGCTCAGCACTACACGGAACTGCTGCTCAGTCGCTCGGCGCGGGACGGCCTGCCGATTTGGCATCGCTGGGGCAAGTGCTTTCAAGGAATCTTGCTGATCAAGCAGGGCGATGTCGCGGCCGGACTAGATCTGCTGCGGGCTACCCTCACCGTCCTGCCCGAGAACCGCTTCTCGCTGCGCCATACCTGGGTGTTCGCCCAATATGCCGAAGGACTGTGCCTCGCTGGCAGCATCGACGAAGGCCTCGGCGTCATCGAGAAAGCGCTCGGAATGTGCGAACGCGACGAGGAATTGTGGTGCATCGCCGAAGTCCTGCGCATCAAGGGCGAGCTTCTCCTAGCGAGAGGTGACCCGGCATCCGACCACGCGGCCGAAACGCATTTCCAGCAATCGCTGGATTGGGCGCGCCGACAGGGCGCCTTGTCTTGGGAGCTTCGCACGGCTCTGAGCTTCGCCCGGCGCTATCAGAGAAGCGGCCGGCGACGCGACGCGCGCAATCTCCTCGCGCCGATTTACGGACGTTTCATCGAGGGATTCGAAACCTCCGATCTGCGTCGCGCCAAGTCGCTGATCGACGAGTTGTCCGGTATCGATGACGGCTGATCGGCACGCGAGTCAATTGGCGGCGCGTCGTGGTGTGATGTTTAGCGTGTCAGCCATTTTCAGGAGTTCCACGAAGGAGCGCGCCTTCATCTTGCGCATCACTCGGCCGCGGTGCGCTTTCACCGTGATCTCGCTGATGCCAAGTTCGCCGCCGACCTGCTTGTTCAGAAGCCCGCACACGATCAGCCCCATGACGTCGCGTTCGCGAGGGCTCAGCGACGCGTAGCTCTCCCGAATCGTCCGTGAGACCACGATCTCCCGCATTCTGGCTTGGCTTTGTGCCAGAGCTTCCTGGACCGCAGAGGTCAAGAGATCGGATCGCACCGGCTTCGGCAGTACGTCGATGGCGCCGGCTTTCATGAAGCGAACCGTGGCCAGGACGTCGGCCGTGCCGGTGACGCACACGACCGGAGTCTCGGCACGCTGGGCCGCAAGGTAGTTCTCGATATCAACATCTCCCGGCCTTGACGAGGAGACGTCCAGCACGAGGCAGCTTGGCACGGTGACTTCCGGCTCCGAGAGAAGATCCTTGGCAGATGACACTTCCTTCGCCCGCCAGCCCATGTCCCAGATGATCGTGCGCAATGCCTCGGCCGTGGATGCATCGCTGGCGACAATGAAGACGGTGGGCCCGGACTGCGCGATGGGTGAAAGCCCGGCGAATCTCGGGGGTGGATGGCCTGCGCCGACGAAGAACTCGGGCAATGGGCGCATAGTGCGTTCTCCTGCTGACGTGTGTTGCCGATGCGGCGCCACCTCGCTCCACTGCACCCCGAAGCGTGGTCTCGCCCCGAGACGCCGCGTCTGCGCTGCGACCCATGGAACCTTGCGTCGTTTGCAGCCGGACAGCCAATGAAACGTTATGAATTGTTGTTAAGCGCAGTAGATCGAGAACAGGGCGATCCTGAAACCAGTGCCGCCGATCTAGATTTGCTCTGTATGGGGCCGCCGTATTGGCCGGACGCAATCGATACCATCGTGTCGTCGACACCAAGGTGCAAGTGACTTGCTCCACCTGCGGCTTCGTAATGCTGGCGGTTTCAACCTGCCACTCCCAAGGGAAGAGCGATGAAGATACTTATGGTCCTGACGTCGCATGACCGACTTGGAAATACCGGCCGAAAGACGGGTTTCTGGCTCGAGGAATTTGCGGCGCCCTATTATGTGTTCCGCGACGCTGGGATCGAACTGACGATTGCATCAGTGAAGGGCGGACAGCCGCCGATTGATCCCAAGAGCGATCTGCCGGAAAACCAGACGTCGGCCATGACGCGGTTCAAGACGGATAGCGTCGCCCGGGAGGAACTCGCAAATACCGTCGAACTCAAGGACATGCGGTCCAAAGATTTCGACGCCGTTTTCTATCCCGGTGGCCATGGCCCAATGTGGGATCTGGTCGAGACCCCCGAGTCGATCGCGCTGATCGAGTCGTTCTACAATTCCGGCAAGCCGGTGGCCGCCGTTTGCCACGCGCCGGCGGCACTCTGCCGGGCTGTGTATCAGGGCGCCCCCCTCGTGAAGGGCAAGCGTGTAACCGGGTTCACCAACACGGAGGAAGAAGAGGTCCAGCTCACCAATGTCGTGCCGTTTCTGGTCGAGGACGAGCTGAAGCGACTCGGCGGTCTCTTCGAGAAGGTTCCGAACTGGCAGAGTTTCGTCATTACCGATGGCCGCCTCATCACAGGCCAAAACCCCTCGTCCTCGACCGCCGGAGCTCAAGCCCTGCTGAAGCTGTTGGGCGAAACACGGATCGCGGCAGATGGCCCGACGCGGCTTGATCGTTCTGCCTGTCGATCACGAACGCTGACGCGACAAATGGTGCGCAGCATCGGTTGCCGGTTGCTTGAGGGCGCGTAAATTTCGCGTTCACGCGGATACACCTTGCCGATAGGGCAGGACGCGGCGCGGCCGTGGATCGGCGTCGGGGCCGAGGCATCTCGTTGTCGCACTCGTTCGACGCGGTAGCGATCATGACAGGCCGTCGCGCGAACCGGCTGGTTTGGGGACCCACAGAAACCTCAGGCTGCACCATTCATCGTTCAAGGGAGGTCATCTTGCCGATAGTTACCATTCAGGTCACCCGCGAAGGTTCCGGCCCCGGCCGCAATTCCATCACGGCCGAGGAGAAGGCGGCGCTAATCGCCGGCACCAGCCAGTTGCTGCTCGACGTGCTCCACAAGCCGCTCGATGCGACCTTCGTCGTCATCGAGGAGGTCGAGACGGAGAATTGGGGCTGGGGCGGCATGCCCGTCCGGGACTTCCGCGAGCGGCGCTCGTCTAAGCCCAGCTGATCGGCGCGCGTGGCGTGCCATGTCGCGAGACTTCGCCGCGCTCGATCAGATAGGACTCATCGGCGAAGCTGAGCAGGGCGGGGTTCGATTCAGCAATCAGCAGGGCTATGTCGCGATCGGCTTGCCGCAGTCCTCGCAGCGCTGCCCCGTATCGCTGCGCGAGCACCGGCGCCAAGCCCTGGAACGGTTCATCTAGCAGGATCAGCCGCGTGCCGGCGACCAGCGCGCGGCCGAGTGCGACCATCTTGCCTTGCCCACCCGACAGGCCGGCGGCCAGGCGCTCACGCATGTCCCGCAGTTCCGGTAGCACGGCGTATACGAGATCGAGCCGCCGTGACAATTCTGCGGCGGACAGCCGCATCACCTCGCCCGGGAAGCGCAGATTCTCCTCCAGCGTGAACGAGCCGTAGAGCCGGCGATCTTCGGGCGCGTAGCCGATGCCTAAGAACGGACGGCGATGGGCCGGCATCCCGGCCAAATCATGACCGTCAAAGCTGAGCCGCCCCGATCGAGGTTTCAGCGCTCCCATGATCAGGCGCTGAAGGCTGGTCTTGCCGGCGCCGTTGCGGCCAATCAGGGCGACCGTGGCGCCGCTGGCTATGTCGAGACTGGCGTCGCGAACCACGACGACGCCTTCGATCTCGGCCGACACCCGTTCCAACCGAAGCATGTCAGCTCCCCACAACACCTCTGCGGACGTCGGGATCGTTGAGAACCTCGGCCGGCGTTCCCTCCAAGCCGATGCGCCCGAACGACCAGACCGCGACCCGATCCGCGTAGCGAGACACCACCTCCATATCGTGTTCGACGAAGACCGCCGTGGTCGCATTGTGCTGCAGCGCGCGGATCACCACGTCCATGATGGCGAACTTCTCCCGCGTCGAAACCCCGCTGGTGGGCTCGTTCATGAAGATGAGTCGCGGCCTCAGGGCGAGAGCCATGGCGATGTCGACCAGCTTGCGCATGCCCTCGGGCAGTTCGCGCGGCAGTTGGTGCGCCGTTTCGGTCAACCCGATCACTTCGAGCAGGTCGAGCATCTCGTCGCGTCTGGGATGGCGCTTTAGCGGCGTCCAGGTATTCCAGATGCCTTCCCGGGCCGCCAGGGCAAGCAGCAGATTGTCGAGCACAGTGGTGTCCAGAAACAGCTGCGGCAACTGGAAGGAGCGGCCGATACCGTTGCGCACGATCTCGCGCGGCGTTACCCCGGTTATCTCGCGTCCCTCAAACCGTACCGAGCCCGATTGAGGCTTCAGATAGCCGGTGCAGATATTGACGAAGGTGGTCTTACCGGCACCGTTTGGCCCGATGATCGCCACCCGCTCTCCAGCAGCTATCGACAGCGATGCATCGTCGGCAGCAGTAACGCCACCGAACTGCAGGCGCAGATTGCGCGCCTCGAGAACTGGATGCCGGGTCATGACTGCGCCTTCCTCCGGATGAAGCGCAACTGGGTCAGTCCGTCGGGCGCAAACATGATGATGACGATCAGCGATAGGCCGAGAATCGTCTGCCAGTAGTCGGCGGCGAAGGCGGCCGCATGGTTGCGTATTACCTCGAAGACGATGGACCCCGCAAAAGCGCCCACCACGTTCCCGGCGCCGCCAAGGATCGCGATGAAGACGAACTCGCCCGAGCGCACCCAGTAGGCGAATTCGGGCGCGACATGGCCGTTGACGATGGCGATGATCGCCCCGCTTATGCCCGCTAGCGCGGCGGAGATCGCATATCCGACATGGAGGACACGGTTGCCGGACACGCCGAGATATTCGAGCCGCGTCTCGTTGCTCTTCACTGCCTCGAGCGCCCTGCCTAAAGGCGAGTCGAGATAGCGCCCTACGAGGAAGCTTGCGATCGCGACGGTCGCAAGTGTCGTATAGAACATCCAGCCCTCGAAGGCGGCGCGGCCGAGACGTACGCCGCCGAGCGTCGGGCGCGCCACGTTCATCCCATCGCCGCCGCCGGTGATATGGTAGAGCTTTTCCAGCAGCGCGAAGGCTACCATCGAGATCGCCAGATTGATCATCGCGAAGAAGATGTCGCGATAGCGAACCGCGAAGACACCGAAGGCGAGCGCGATGAGCGTTGCGACCAGCCCGCCAAGCGGGATAAGGATGAGCGCGTCGAGAGACAGGCGTGCACTGACGAGGAAGGCGACGGTATACGCCCCAGTCGCATAGTAAAGACCGTGACCGAACGAGACCTGTCCGGCTCGTAACAGCACGACGATTCCGAGAACCGACAGGCCGATAGCGAGGGCGATCGTCAGCATCACGGCCGTCCAGGGGACTAGCGCGGGAACGATGGCCAGCACGAACGCGGCCGCTCCGCCCAACAGAATTTCGGGACGCATTACACTTTCCTCGTCTGCTGCACGCTGAATAAGCCCTGAGGCTTGAAGAGCAGGACGAGGAACATGATCAGATAGGGGACCAGCACGTCGAACTCGGGGGCCATGTAGACGGCGAGCGAACGGCCGAGCCCGATCATCAGCGCCGCTACGGCCGCGCCCTCGATCCGACCGAGGCCCGCGGTAGCGGCGACTGCGAAGGAGAGGATGGTCATCCCCGCGCCCATGCCCGGAACGAGTGAGGTCGCCCCCGAAGCCAAAGCTCCGCCGAAGGCCGCGATCGAGGCGCCAATCATGAAGGTGAGCAGATAAACCCTGGTCGCGTCCACCCCCATCGCCGCCGCCGCCTCGCGATCGTCCGTCACTGCAGTCACGATCCGGCCGAGGCGGGTATGCCGCAGGACGTACCGCAGGCTGACCAACATGACCACCGCGAAGAGTGGCACGACCACGAGCTGGTAGATCGAATAGTTGATGCCGAGGATGTTCACCGTACCGAGCAGGCCGAGCGGCGCGTCGATGAAATACGGTCGGACGCCCCATACTGCCTTTTGCATGTCCTCGAGGATCATGAAGACGGCGAAGGTCACCAGCAGCTGGAGAACTTGCTCCTTGCCATAGATGCGCCGGAGAAGCGCGACCTCTAGCGTTCCGCCCACGACGATGCCGACGAGGCAGGCAGACAGGGCCATAGCCGGATAGGTCAGCCACGGGCTCCAGCCCGCCGCAGCGATGAAGAGACCGAAAGAGGCCGCCACATAGGCGCCAATGGCATAGAAGCTGCCATGGGCGACGTTGACGATCCGCAGCACGCCGAAGATTAGGGAGAGTCCCACGGCGACCATAAAGACCTGCGCCCCATAGGAAAGCCCGTCCAGCGCCGCCAGCAAGACCGTCTGGATTGAGATCACCGACGATCCGCTCCCCTATTTTCCGGCCGTGAAAGTTTCGATCGACGGATCGCTCGCGATTTCGGGTTTGATCTTGGACAGCCAGTCTGCCGATCTCTCGCCAACGGGCGTGGTAACCAGTTTCGCAGGGTAGATAGAAATCCGATCGAGAATCGCGAAGTCGTATTCGGGCACGCGGATCGTGGTGCCGATCAACTGGTCTTCGAGACCCTGATTATCCTCGCGGATCGTGACTTCGCTGGTCAGCCCCCGAAATTTGAGACCGCGGAAGGCCGCCATCAGTTGTTCGCTTGATGGCCACGGAACGTTGTTGGTCTGCGCCGCCTTTTCATAGGCGTCCTCAAGCGCCGCGAACGCCTGTGCCATGTGGAGCACGGGGTAGATCGGGTAGGCGTTTGTCTTTTCGCGGTACCTTGTTACGAACGCCCGAAAGGCGGGCTGCTGTGCGTATTTCGGATGCAGGAAGTAATGATCACCGCGTCCGCCGATGATGACGCCGGGCGGCATTGCATTGCCGAGACGTTCCAGCGAACTCTCGCCGAGAGGAAAGACGAAGGTGCTTTGCGTCATTACACCCCGCGCGGCCGCCTGCTGAACGAATGTGTCAAGATCGCCGCCCCACGAGGTGTTGACGATCACGTCAGGCCGCAGGGCCTGAAGGCGGGTGATTTCAGTTGAATAGTCCGGTGCACCGAATTTCGGGAACAGCTCGGCGACGACCTCGACATCGGGTTTCAGGGCCTTCAGTGCGACCAGGAAGAGGCCCCACTGGTCGCGCCCGGCGGCGTAGTCCTGATTGACGCCGGCAATCGTTTTGAAGTGGGGTTTATTTCTTATTAAATACAGTGCTGCCGCGAGCATCTCCGCACCGGAGTGCGCTTGGGTGCGTACACTGTATTTATAATCGTTGTCCTCGAAGATACGTGGTGTGCTGCAGTCCCAGAGTATATTCGGCACTTTGAGATCTTCGGCGATCGGCGTAAGCGCCAGACAGCTCGCGCTGGAGATTGAGGCCAGCATCACGTCGGCCTTCTCGTTCAGCACGACACGGCGATATTCCGACATCAGCTGATTGATGCCGGCTCCCTCGTCGATGAAGATCGGACGGAGCGGGACGCCAAGGATGCCGCCCTTCGCATTGAGATCTGCGATCAGCAGATCCGCGGCATTCTTGCCCGGCACGCCGAACACGGAAGCTGGCCCCGAAAGGAAGGTGGTGATCCCCACCACCAGTTCTTTCGGCTTATCGGCGGCGAGTGCCGATGACATCAAGAGCATCAGAGCACACAATGCGTCAAACGGCCGTTTGAACATCAGCTTTTCCGTTCTGCATCTATTGGCGCAAGAAAGAGATGAAATCAGCCGACGGTATATTCTGTGATGTATCATAAAAGCGGCAAGCCCCATACCGCCTGCTCGAGGCGGCAGTTGCCGCAGAACCCGTTGAGCCCGGGGGTCAATTTCCGAAGAACGAGGCTGGCACCCGCAACGCCACTAAGTGCGGGCCTCCCGTGCCGCCGACACTCGTTGCATCGACCCCGCTGATGCATTTGGTTGCTCCGATTTCGGCATCTCGACGGGACGAATTCGGCGCGTCAGATGTCACGCGCCCTTGAGGCGATCCGGATCGATTGGCAGCTGCCGCAGGCGCTGGCCGGTGGCGGCGAAGACGGCGTTGACCACCGCCGGTGCGATGCCCGAGGTCGAGGGCTCGCCTATGCCGCCCGGCGCTTCGCGGCTCGGGACGATATGCACTTCGACCCGAGGCATCTCGTCGATGCGCAGCGCCTGGTAGTTGTCGAAGTTCGACTGCTCGACGCGCCCGTCCTTGAGGGTGATCTGCCCGTAGAGCGCGGCGGAGAGGCCGTAGACGATGCCGCCCTGCACCTGGGCCTTCACCGTGTCGGGATTGACGACGATGCCGCAATCCACGGCGCAGACGATGCGCGGCACCTTCACCGTGCCGTCCTTGGCGATCGTCACCTCGGCGACCTGCGCCATATAGGTGCCGAAGCCCAGCAGCAGCGACACGCCGCGCCCGGAGCGGGCGGGCATCGCCGTCCCCCAGCCGGCCTCGCGAGCCGCGAGGTCCAGTACGCCGCGTGCCCGTGCATCGTTCGACAGCAAGTCGCGTCGGAAGGCGACGGGGTCGGCCTTGGCCGCGGCGGCGACCTCGTCGATGAAGCCCTCGACCATGAAGGCGTTGTGGGTGATGCCGACGCCGCGCCACCAGCCGGTGGCAAAGCCTTCCGGCAGCATGTGACGCACGTAGTCGACGTGGAGATTGGCGAAGCCGTAGGGCCCGGCGGCGCCCTCCACGGCGTCGGAATCGAGCCCGTCCTTGAAGGCGGGCGGCGCCCAGCGCGCCAGGATCGAGGACCCGACCACGCGGTGGCGGAAACTGGTCACCTTGCCCTGCGCGTCGAGCCCGGCGGAGAGCTGGTCGTAGTAGTAGGGACGGTAGATGTCGTGCTGGACGTCCTCCTCGCGCGTCCACACCACCTTGACCGGCCCGTCGACCTGCCTGGCGATCTTGACCGCCTGGGTCACGCTGTCGATCTCCAGCCGCCGGCCGAAGCCGCCGCCGAGCAGATGATTGTGCACCGTCACCTTCTCCGGCGGCAGGCCGGTGACCTCGGCGGCGGTGGCCTGCGCGCGGCTCAGCACCTGCGAGCCGACCCATACCTCGCAGGCGTCGGGGCGGACATGCACGGTGCAGTTCAGAGGCTCCATGGTGGTGTGGGCGAGGAACGGCATCTGGTAGACCGCTTTTACGGTCTGCGCGGCGGCGTGCTCGGCGGCCTCGACGTCGCCGACCTTCTTGTCGTCGACGCCCGGCCCGGCGGCGGCGGCCTCCATCTGCCGCACCAGTTCGTCGGTGGAGAGCTTCGCGTTCGGGCCCTCGTCCCATTCGATCTTCAGGGCGGCGAGGCCCTTCTTCGCCGCGCCCATATGGTCGGCGACGACGGCGACGGCATCCTCGATCTTCACCACCTGCCGCACGCCCTTCACGGCCAGCGCCTCGGCGTCGTCGACGCTCTTCAGCTTGCCGCCGAACACCGGGCAGGCGGCGACGGTGGCGATCTTCATGCCGGGCAGCTTGACGTCGATGCCGTAGGTGGCGGTGCCGTTGACCTTGCCGGCGGCGTCGAGGCGCTTGGCCGGCGTGCCGATCAGGGTGAAGCGGTCGACCGGCTTCAGCGCGACCTTCTTCGGCACCGGGATCGCCGCCGCCTGTTCGGCCAGCGAGCCGTAGCCCGCCTGCCGGCCGGAGGCGGCATGCGAGACCAGTCCCTTCGAAGCCTGGCAGGAGGCGGGGTCGACGCCCCACATCTGTGCCGCCGCCGCGACCAGCATGGAGCGCGCGCTGGCGCCGGCCTCGCGCAGTGGCTCGTAGAAGGCGCGGATGGAGGTCGAGCCGCCGGTGACCTGGAAGCCGATGAGCGGATTGCCATAGAGCTTGTCGTCCGGCGGGGCATGTTCGAGCCGCACCTGGGCGAGATCGACCTCCAGCTCCTCGGCGATGAGCATGGGCAGCGAGGTGTAGGTGCCCTGGCCCATCTCCACCTGCGGCATGACGAGGGTGACGGCCCCGTCCGTACCGATGCGGATGAAGGCGTCCGGCGCGAAGGGGCCGTCCGCCGCCAGCGCTGCGCCGACGAATTTCGGCAGGGTAAGAGAGAGGAGAAGGCCGCCGCCGGCGGCGAGGCCTGCGGTAAGGAAGCTGCGGCGGGAGAGGCCGGACGCTTCCCGCGGGCGGGCGGCAATGTTCAGCATGGCGCCCTCACTTCGCTTCGCCGGCATGGGCGGCGGCGGCGTGCTTCACCGCCTCGCGGATGCGGGCATAGGTGCCGCAGCGACAGATGTTGCCGGACATGGCGTTGTCGATGTCCGCGTCGGAGGGCGCTTTGTTGTCGGCGACCAGCGCCGTCGCCGACATGATCTGGCCGGACTGGCAATAGCCGCACTGCACCACTTCGAGATCGAGCCAGGCTTGCTGGACCTGGCGGCCCGCCGGCGAAGCGCCGATCGCCTCGATGGTGGTGATGGCGGAATCGCCGATGCTGTCGACGGTGGTGATGCAGGAGCGGATCGGCGCGCCGTCGAGATGCACGGTGCAGGCCCCGCACAGCGCGGCGCCGCAGCCGAACTTGGTACCGGTCATGCCCAGCACGTCGCGCAGCACCCAGAGAAGCGGCGTGTCGTCGTCGACGTCGACCTCGTGGCTCTCGCCGTTGATCTTCAGCATGACGCCCATGGCATGTCCCTCGGAATGGCTGAAAAAGCACGACCACGACTTGCGCCCGGCGCGCGAGTCCAAACGAATAGCTCCGGCCGAGCGGCATCCGACCGTGCGATGACAACGATCGCCAAGACCTGTGTGAAGTTCCATTCGCTTCAGGTCTGCATTCGCCCCGATGGAAGGACTAGGATTTCAAACCTTCGTATAGTTGAAGGCGCCGCCTCACCGTGCGGCAGGCGCGATGGCGGCCCGCATCAACCGGGCGGGTGGCCGAGGAAGTGCCGGGTGAAGGCGACTATCCGCTCCGCGTGCGTCTCCAACGCGAAATGCCCGATGTCGCCGAAGTTGTGGAACGCGATTGTTGGTTCTCGCTGGCGGAGGCCAGCGGTTCAGGTTCGGCTCTGATCGTCAGGCGCCGGATGAGTCCTTCGTGCGCCGCGCACGATCGAGGCGAAGCTGTTGAAGATAGCGGTCGACCGAGAATGGTCCCGCACCTGCAATCGAGAGCGCCAGGAGCCCCGCCACGTAGAGCAGGTCGGTCTCGTAGCCCGGCGGGCCGAAATGAGCTCCACTCGCGTCATAGGACATCAGCTTGATTGAACTGAAGCCGTTGGGGAGGTGGACGGTGAAGATGGCGACCAGCAGCACCACGATCATGGGCACGGTGATGAGCGGGACGAGCGCGCCAGCGAGGATCATCAGTCCGCCGACAAGCTCGATCGCCACGGTGGCCCAGCTGAGCAGCTCCGGAAACGGCATGCCGATCGCAGCCAGAATACCGGCGAAGTGATCGGGGCCACTCAGGAGTTTTGCATAGCCATGCGCGAAGAAGCCGAACCCGATGATCAGGCGAAGGGGAACGGCATACCAGTCCGGCGCGACCGGCAATGGTGTGAAGGCGCATCTGAGGAGCGACATCCTTAACCCCGGTTACATCGCTGTCCCCTCTGAATACGGGCGACCGGCGGCCGTGGTTACAGTCAGCACCTCCTTCGCGGTGTTGGACATCGTCGCATGGATGCAAGACACCTCTGGAGCCACCTGAGGCGACGCCGTGACATCCGCGTCATAAGAAACCCTTGGTCGAAGATTTCGGCGTGCGGCGGCCCCGCCCCCTTAGCACTATCGACGTCGGTGTCTCGTTGCCTCTTTCGCGGCTAGCCATGCACCAGCGCTCGGGCCGCAGTCTCAGAAATCGAAAGCCCGGCCGAAGCCGGGCTTTTTCATGCTCTGTGTCTATTCCAGAGAGTTCGCCGCTTGGATGCGGCGAACTTCCGGGGGCATCGAGACGCACTTTGGGTGAAATCGGCCATCCTTTGGGTGCGTCTACACTACACATTCGGTGACGGGTGCTCAGCTGCACCCCGTCGTCGACCCGCAGGTTTCGCACTTCAGGCAGGTGCCGTTCCGCACCATGGTGAAGTTCTGGCACTCGGGGCAGGCTTCGCCCTCATAGCCCTTGGCGCGGGCGATGGCGCGGGCTTCGGCCTTGGTCGGGGCGCCGGCCGAAGCCGAGGCCGCCGGGGCGGGGGCGGACCAGGGGAGGGCGCTGGTGTCGCCCACGGTCTCCTCCTCGTCCTCCGTCTCCGGCGAGGCCTTCAGCGCGGTGGCGCCCTGGATGCCGCCGCGCAGGGCGGTGACGTTCGACGCCGCCGGCGTGCCCACGCTGGTCGCGGGCACCACCATGAGGCCGACCGACTTGCCGCGCGTCAGCCCCTTCGAGACCATGCGCGAGGCGGCGGCCGCCGCGGCGCCCGAGCTCGCCTTGCCCTCGTCCACGCCCTTGCCGAGCGCGTCGAAGTTGGATTCGCCGGCATCCACATGGCCGAGATCGTTGCGGCCGAGATAGGAGACGGCGAGTTCGCGGAAGATGTAGTCGAGGATCGAGGTGGCGTACTTGATCACCTCGTTGCCCTGCACCGGACCCGCGGGCTCGAAGCGGGTGAAGGTGAAGGCGTCGACATACTCCTCCAGCGGCACGCCGTACTGGAGACCCAGCGACACCGAGATGGCGAAGTTGTTGATGAAGGAGCGCAGCGCCGCGCCTTCCTTGTGCATGTCGATGAAGATCTCGCCGAGGCGGCCGTCATCATACTCGCCGGTGCGCAGATAGACCTTGTGGCCGCCGACCACCGCCTTCTGGGTGTAGCCCTTGCGGCGGTCCGGCATCTTCTCGCGCTCACGCACGGCGACGATGCGCTCGACCACCTTCTCGACGATCTTCTCGGTGATCTGCGCGGCACGGGCGGCGGCGGGCTTGTCGAGGAACGCCTCGACCGCATCCTCCTCATCGTCCTCGTCGGCGATGAGCTGCGAGTTGAGCGGCTGCGAGAGCTTGGAGCCGTCGCGATAGAGCGCGTTGGCCTTCAGCGCCAGGCGCCAGGAGAGCAGGTAGGCTTCCTTGCAGTCCTCGACGGTCGCCTCGTTCGGCATGTTGATGGTCTTGGAGATCGCGCCCGAGAGGAAGGGCTGCGCCGCCGCCATCATGTAGATGTGGCTCTTCACCGAGAGGTAGCGCTTGCCGATGCGCCCGCAGGGATTGGCGCAGTCGAACACCGGATAGTGCTCGGTCTTGAGGAACGGCGCGCCTTCCAGCGTCATCGCCCCGCAGACATGGATGTTGGCGGCCTCGAGGTCCTTCCTGGAGAAGCCGAGGAAGGAGAGCAGGTCGAAGGCCGGGTCGGCGAGCTTGTCGGCGGGAACGCCGAGCTTGCCCATCGCCTCGTCGCCCAGCGTCCAGCGGTTGAAGATGAACTTGACGTCGAAGGCGGACTTCGCGCCGGCATCGATCTTCGCCAGCATGGCGTCGTCGAAGCCCTTGGCGCGCAGCGTCGAGTGGTTGATCGCCGGCGCCTGGGTGATCGAGCCGTGGCCGACCGCATAGACCTCGATCTCGGCGATCTGGCTCTCGGAATAGCCCAGCGTGCGCAGCGCCTCCGGCACGGCGCGGTTGATGATCTTGAAGTAGCCGCCGCCGGCCAGCTTCTTGAACTTCACCAGCGCGAAGTCGGGCTCGATGCCGGTGGTGTCGCAATCCATGACGAGGCCGATCGTGCCGGTGGGCGCGAGCAGCGTGGTCTGGGCGTTGCGGTAGCCGTGCTCCTCGCCGAGGGCGAGGGCGCGGTCCCAGGCGGCCTTGGCGTGGTCGACGAGGATCGCCTCCGGCACCTTGGCATGGTCGAGCGGCACCGGGTTGGTCGCCAGCCCCTCATAGCCGCCGTGCTCGCCATAGGCGGCACGCCGATGGTTGCGGATGACGCGCAGCATGTGCGTGGCGTTCGGCTTGTATTCGGGGAAGGGGCCGAGCTCCTTGGCCATCTCCGCCGAGGTCGCATAGGACACGCCGGTCATGATGGCGGTCAGCGCGCCGCAATAGGCGCGGCCTTCCTCGGAGTCGTAGGGGATGCCCGAGGTCATCAGCAGGCCGCCGATATTGGCGTAGCCGAGGCCGAGCGTGCGGTAGTCATAGGAGAGCTTGGCGATCTCCTTGGACGGGAACTGCGCCATCAGGATCGAGATTTCGAGCACGACGGTCCACAGCCGGCAGGCATGCTCGTAGCTCTCGACCTCGAACGTGCCGTCCGCGTTGCGGAACTGCAGCAGGTTCAGCGAGGCGAGGTTGCACGCCGTGTCGTCGAGGAACATGTACTCCGAGCACGGATTGGAGGCGCGGATTGGCCCGCCTGCCGGGCTCGTGTGCCAGTCATTGATGGTGGTGTGGAACTGGATGCCGGGATCGGCGCTCGCCCAGGCGGCATAGCCGATCTTCTCCCACAGCTCGGCCGCCTTCAGCGTCTTCGTCACCTTGCCGGTGGTGCGCGAGGTCAGGTTCCACTCGCCATCGGCCTCGACCGCGGTGAGGAAGGCGTCGTCGACGCGCACCGAATTGTTGGAGTTCTGGCCGGCGACGGTGAGGTACGCCTCCGAATCCCAATCGGTGTCGTAGATCGGGAAGTCGATGTCGGTGTAGCCCTGCTTGGCGAACTGGATGACGCGCTGGATGTAGTTCTCCGGCACCTGCGCCTTCTTGGCGGCGCGGATCTCGCGCTTCAGCGCCGGGTTCTTCTCCGGCTCGAAGCAGTCGTCATCCTCGCCCTCGCAATTCACGCAGGCCTTCATCACGGCCTTCATGTGCCGGGCGACGGTCTTGGAGCCGGTGACGAGGGCGGCGACCTTCTGCTCCTCCTTCACCTTCCAGTCGACATAGGTCTCGATGTCCGGATGGTCGGCGTCGACCACCACCATCTTGGCGGCGCGGCGGGTGGTGCCGCCCGACTTGATGGCGCCGGCGGCGCGGTCGCCGATCTTGAGGAAGCTCATCAGGCCGGAGGAGCGGCCGCCGCCGGACAGGCGCTCGCCTTCGCCGCGCAGCGCGGAGAAGTTGGAGCCGGTGCCCGAGCCGTATTTGAACAGGCGCGCCTCGCGCACCCACAGGTCCATGATGCCGCCCTCGTTCACCAGGTCGTCGGAGACCGACTGGATGAAGCAGGCATGCGGCTGGGGATGCTCGTAGGAGGTCTTGGAGCGGGTCAGCTTGCCGGTGGCGTAGTCGACATAGAAGTGGCCCTGGCTGGGGCCGTCGATGCCATAGGCCCAGTGCAGGCCGGTGTTGAACCATTGCGGCGAATTCGGCGCGGCCATCTGCATGGCCAGCATGTAGCGGTGCTCGTCGAAGAAGGCCTGCGCGTCTTCCTCGCTATCGAAATAGCCGCCCTTCCAGCCCCAATAGGTCCACGTGCCGGCGAGGCGGTCGAAGACCTGGCGGGAATCGGTCTCGCCGGTGAAGCGCTCCTTCTCGGGCAGGGCGCCGAGCGCCTTCTCGTCGGCCGTGCCGCGCCACAGGAAGGAGGGGACGGTCTCTTCCTCGACCTTCTTCAGCCGCGCGGGGACGCCGGCCTTGCGGAAGTACTTCTGCGCGATGATGTCGGTCGCCACCTGCGAGAAGTGCTCGGGCACGTCGATGCCTTCCAGGCGGAACACCACCGATCCGTCGGGATTGCGGATTTCGCTCGTCGCCTTGCGGAACGGAATGTCCGCATAGGGAGAACGGCCGGCCTCGGTATAGCGGCGCTCGATGCGCATGATCTTAGTCCCCGGTTCGCGGCGGGTCTGTCCCCGACCCGCACGTCGACATCAACTGGCCCGGCTCTCCGTCCGTAGCCTCCCCGTCCCATGTCGGAAACAACCGCCCAAGGCGCCTATCGTTTCCGCCAGCCCCTCGGCCCGGACATGCCTTTCCGGCTCCGGCAATCGCTGTCGGATCGGGGAAGGTGCTGGGCTCGGAGGTGTCCCCGGACCGACGCGAAACGCCGAAGGCGGGGACGAAACTCAAACTGTACGACTCTTCTTATGACGTCAAGAGATAGTGGGGAGTCGTAAACAAAGCCCTACATCTCGTATGTGGGGTGCCGGCACCGGCCTAGCAACCCGCGAACCCTTATCGAGCGCGGATTCGCGCGTGGAGTCCAGCGCGAAGGCGTTATTCCACCCCGGTGGACAACGGGGATCATGGGCATGCCGCCTGTCGGGAACGCACGGCGGATCGCCTCAGGGCATGGGAGCTATACCGTTGGGCATCTGGACACGGGCGCCCGCCGGCCTCAAATGGCACTCTCCCAACGCTTCCCCCAGCCGGCATAGCGCACATGACCAATCGGACCGACGCCGCCCCCACGGCCGGCGGCTTCACCTTTTTTCTGCTCGCGCTGGCCGCCGGCCTCGGGGCGGCGAATCTCTATTACGCGCAGCCGCTGGTGGCGCTGATCGGCGCCGACATCGGGCTCGACGAGACCCTGGCGAGCCTCGTCGTCACCATCGGCCAGGTGGGCTACATATTGGGCCTGCTGCTGCTGGTGCCGCTAGGCGACATCGTCGAGAATCGGCGGCTCATCGGCGCCATCCTCATCTGCGCCGCGGTCGGCCTCGGTCTCGCCTTCGTCGCGACAGCGCCGGCGCTGTTCCTGTTCGCGGCGCTGGTCTTCGGCGTCGGCTCGGTGGTGGCGCAGGTGGCGGTGCCCTTCGCCGCCCATCTGGCGCGGCCGGAAGAGCGCGGGCGCAAGGTCGGCAGCGTGGTCTCGGGGCTGATGACCGGCATCCTGCTGGCGCGCCCGGTCTCGAGCATGGTGGCGCATTTCCTCGGCTGGCGGGCGGTGTTCCTGCTCGCCGCGCTGCTGATCCTCGCGCTGGCGGTGGGCCTGCGAATCGCCTTGCCGCAGCGCCGGCCGGCGGCGACGACAGGTGGCGGCGCGAGCTATGGCGCTCTCGTCGGCTCGCTGTGGCCGCTGATGCGCTCGCAGGCGATCCTGCGCCGCCGGGCGGCCTATCAGGCGGCGATGTTCTGCGTCTTCACCCTGTTCTGGACCGCCGTGCCGCTGCTCCTGGCCTCGCCGCAATTCGGCCTCGGCCAAGAGGGCATCGCGATCTTCGCGCTGGCGGGTGCGGCGAGCGTGTTCATCTCGCCGCTCGCCGGCTGGATCGCCGACCGCGGCTGGTCGCGCGCGGCGACCGGCGCGGCGCTGCTCCTGGTGATCGCCGGCTTCCTCGTCACCGAGCTCGGCGTCGCCACCTCCTCGGTCGTCGTGCTGGCGATCGGCGCCATCGTGCTCGACTGCGCGGCGACGGCGAACCTCGTCTTCGGCCAGCGCGCCATCTTCATGCTGGCGCCGGAGATCCGGTCGCGGCTGAACGCGCTCTATATCGCCACCTTCTTCCTCGGCGGCGCGCTCGGCTCGGCGCTGGCGAGCCCGCTCTACGAGATCGCCGGCTGGGGATCGGTGACGCTGGCGGGAAGCGCCATCATGATCCTCGCGCTGCTCTATTACGCGACCGAATTCCGCCGTGGTTGAGCGTCGCAGAATCATGCGCGCGGCTGGACACCGGCGGGCGCGGGTGGCATGTTCCGCGCGAGCTAGAATGCCGGCGCAGGGACGATTTCCGTGAAGCTTTCCGACTTCCTCACCGAGACCTTCACCTGGTGGAACGGCCAGACCATGGGCACGCGCTTCCACACCTGGCGCCATGGTGAGTTCGTCGGCGAGGACGAGTTCGGCAACCGCTACTACCGCACCAAGGGCGGCAAGATCGATCCGGCCCTCGGCTTCGAGCGGCGCTGGGTGATCTTCAACGGCTATGCCGAGGCGACCGCCATCCCCCCCGGCTGGCACGCCTGGATGCACCAGCGCTCCGACGTGCCTCCGCCGAAGCAGGACTACGTGCCGCACGAATGGGAGAAGCCGCACCGGCCGAACCCGACCGGCACCGCGCTGGCCTACCGCCCGCCGGGCTCGACGCTGGGCCTCGGCCACCGCCCGGCGGTGACCGGCGACTACAAGGCCTGGACGCCGGAGTGAGCCGTTTGCGTCCGGCGCTGACGGCGTTCTTTTTCCGCTCGCCCCGACATCGCCGCATTGCCCCGCATCTTGGCCCTGAGCGCGCGCCGAGGAGCGTGCGCGGCTTCCGAGGCTTTCCGATGCTCGCCGGTCCGTTCCGTTCCGCGCTCTATGCCGCCGTGGCTCTCGCCGCGCTGACGGCGCCTGTCGCCGCCCAGCAGGGCTGGCAGGGCGGCGTCGATTCGCAGCCGCTGGCGCCGCCGCCCGGCGCGGAGCAGGGGCCGGTGGCCAATCCCGATTCGCCGCCGCCCGGCGGCGCCGGCGTGCCCTCCATCATGGAGGACCCGGACGGCGGCGCGGCGCGCGCGCCCGCCCAGCCGCCGCCCGAAGTTCCCGGCCAGGCCACTGTCGGTCCGGGCGGGGATATCGAGGTGGTGCAGCCGCCCGAGCAGAAGATCGACAACAAGACCGCCGTCTTCTCCGGCCTCGACAAGATCACCGGGCGTATCATCAGCTTCGACGTGTCGATCAACGAGACGGTGCAGTTCGGCGCGCTGCGCATCACCCCGCGCGCCTGCTATACGCGGCCCGAGACCGAGCAGCAGAACACGACCGGCTTCGTCGAGGTTCAGGAGATCACGCTGGACGGCAAGATGCAGCCGCTGTTCGGTGGCTGGATGTTCGCCTCCAGCCCCGGCCTGCACGGCGTCGAGCACCC
>JARBUD010000014.1 GCA_029239875.1 Xanthobacteraceae bacterium
CGCTACCCGAACGACAAGACCGGCCAGATCAACACGCTGCTGGGCAAGAACCCGCTGCTGTTCGACCGCTATCTGTCGGACGCCATCGAGGTCGACGTCGACTGCCTCGCCGACGGCAAGGACACCTTCGTCTGCGGCATCATGGAGCACATCGAGGAGGCCGGCATCCATTCGGGTGATTCGGCCTGTTCGCTGCCGCCCTATTCGCTCAGCCCGGAGATGATCGCCGAGCTGGAGGCGCAGACGCGCAAGATGGCGCTGGCGCTGGAGGTGGGCGGCCTGATGAACGTGCAATACGCCATCAAGGACGGCGTTATCCACGTCCTCGAGGTCAATCCCCGCGCGTCGCGCACCGTGCCCTTCGTCGCCAAGGTGGTGGGCCAGCCCATCGCCAAGATCGCCGCCCGAATCATGGCCGGCGAATCGCTGGCCTCGTTCGGGCTCACGCCGTTCGCCGCCGACCATGTGGCGGTGAAGGAGGCGGTGTTCCCCTTCGCCCGCTTCCCCGGCGTCGACACGGTGCTCGGGCCGGAGATGCGCTCGACCGGCGAGGTGATGGGGCTCGACGCCTCCTTCCCCATCGCCTTCGCCAAGAGCCAGCTCGGCGGCGGCACCAAGGTGCCGACCTCCGGCACCGTGTTCATCTCGCTGCGCGACGACGACAAGCCGCGCATCCTCGATGCGGCGCGGCTCTTGATCGCACTCGGCTTCAAGGTGATCGCCACCTCCGGCACGCAGCGCTTCCTCGCCGAGAACGGCGTGCCCAGCGCCAAGATCAACAAGGTACTGGAAGGCCGCCCGCATATCGTCGACGCGATCAAGAACGGCGAGGTGCAACTCGTCTTCAACACGACGGAGGGCGCGCAGGCGCTCGCGGACTCGCGTTCGCTGCGCCGCGCGGCCCTCTTGCACAAAGTGCCGTATTACACCACGCTATCAGGAGCCATCGCAGCGGCGCGAGGGATCAAGGCCTATATCGGCGGCGATCTGGAAGTGCGCGCGCTGCAGGACTACTTCAACTCCGGCCGCATCTGACCGCGCCTCACGGCGCAGTCCGACGGTCGCGTACGACGGAAAACTCAGCCCGTCGCGGATGGTTCGCCAGGCCCCTTGGCCCGGTGGACCCCCGCGGGGGCTTCGTTTGCTTTGGGAGGTCAGAAAAAGACCGATGGAAAAGATTCCGATGACCGCCGGCGGCCACACCGCCCTGGAGATCGAGCTCAAGCAGCGCCAGCAGGTCGACCGCCAGCGCATCATTGCGGCCATCTCCGAGGCTCGCGCGCATGGCGACCTGTCCGAGAACGCGGAGTATCACGCCGCCAAGGAGCAGCAGGCGCTCAACGAGGGCCGCATCGCCGAGCTCGAGGACAAGCTCTCGCGCGCGGAGATCATCGACGTCGCCAAGCTTTCCGGCGACACCGTGATGTTCGGCGCCACCGTGACCCTCATCGACGAGGACACGGAAGAGGAGAAGAGCTGGCAGATCGTCGGCGACATGGAGGCGGACGCCAAGGCCGGCCGCATCTCCATCTCCTCGCCGCTGGCGCGCGCGCTGATCGGCAAGAAGCGCGGCACCTCGGTGGAAGTCGTGACGCCCAAGGGCGCGCGCTCCTACGAGATCGCCGCCGTCCGCTTCGCCTGACGGAGCCAACCGGACACCTGCAATGACCGAAGGAACGGCGCCCGCACCGGCTCAGCTCGACGCAGTCGACCTGGAAGTCGTGGCGCCTAACTTCAAGCGCCGCCTCTCCGGCGTCACCGCAACGCTGGAGCGGGTGGTGCCCTACCAGGCCCGGGACGTCGGCATCGCCGCGCTCGGGCCTCGCCTCGCCGAGGGCGTGCCACGCATCGGCCTTTCAGACCTGCGCCATTTCTGGAGCCGCCCGGCCACCCGCCGGGCGCGCATCTGGCACGCGCGGCGCAATGTCGAGATGCTGGCGGGCGTGGTGCTGCGCGACGTGCTGCGGATGAAGCTGAAGCTCGTCTTCACCTCCGCCTCGCAACGCTGGCACACGCGCTGGAGCCGCTTCCTGATCTCGCGCATGGACGCGGTGATCTCCACCTCCGAGAAGACCGCCGGCTATCTCCAGCGCCCCTCCACGGTGATCCATCACGGCATTGATATCGGCGCCTTCACGCCCGCGCCGGACAAGGCCGAGGCGCGCCGCGCGGTGGGGCTGCCGGACCTGAAGATGATCGGCTGCTTCGGCCGCATCCGGGCGCAGAAGGGCACCGACGTCTTCGTCGACGCGCTGATCCGCACCCTGCCCGACCATCCCGGCTGGGGCGGCGTGGTGCTCGGACGGGCGACCGGCGCCCACACCGCCTTCTTCGCCGAGCAGCGCGACAAGGTGGAAAAGGCGGGGCTTGCCGACCGCATCCTGTTCCCCGGCGAGGTGGCGACGGACGAGACGGCGAAATGGTATCGCGCCCTCGACCTCTATGTCGCCCCGCAGCGCTGGGAGGGTTTTGGCGTGACGCCGTTGGAGGCCATGGCCTCCGGCGTGCCGGTGGTGGCGACCACGGTCGGCGCCTTCGAGGAGCTGGTGGTCGAGGGCGAGACCGGCACCATGGTCCCGCCCGGCGACGTCCCCGCCATGGCCGGGGCGATCGAGGCCCATATGCAGCTCGACGACGCCCGCCGCCTGGAACGGTCGGAGGCGGCGCGGCGGCACGTGGTGGAGACGCACTCGATCGAGGTCGAGGCGGCACGGATCAATGCGGTCTATGAGGGCGTGTGGGCAGCGGGGTAGGCTTGCCTCGTTCCCGACTAGACCACCTCATCCTGAGAACCTGACCCGGATCGTATCTCATCCCGATGAACCTCATCCTGAGGTGCCCGGCCAGCGGCCGGGCCTCGAAGGATGCCCGTCCGGGTGCGCCGCAACGAGCATCCTTCGAGGCTCGCTCCGCTCGCACCTCAGGATGAGGGCGTATTGTGGGTTAGGCCGACAACAGGCCGCCCAGCCTCTGCCGGCACTTCCAGCCCCAGCACCGACGCTATCAGCGCCGCGAGGTCGGCCGGCACATCCCGCGTCGGCGGCTCCAGCCTGAGCAGCGTCGTGGCGAACTGCTCCGCGCTGACGGTCGCCAGCGGCACGATGGCGAGGCTCGGCTTGCCGGTGCCGGACCAGTCCCTCATCGCCCAGCCGGCGATGGCCTCGCTGGCGTAGCCGTCATGCACCTTGGCCGAGCGCAGGCCGATCACCGGGCGCTTGGCGGTGAGCCCCTCGGCCAGCATGCTCATGGAATCCTCGGTCACCGCCACTGCGTCGGCGCCGTAGAGCGCCCGCACCGTGCCGGGGCCGGCGTTGCGGTAGTCGATGAACTGCGCGAGCACGCCTTCCTTGTCGAGCGCGGCGAGCTGCGCGCCCACTTCGTCCGGCGTGCGGCGCGAGGTCGAGACGCGCCAGCGCACGCCATAGTCCTTCGCCACCTCGCGCACGAGGCGGACCAGCGCGTCCCACTCGTTTTGCGGCCATTCCTTGCGGTAGGCGGTGCCGCCGACCAAGAGCGCGATCTCGGCGCCCTTCAGGTCGGCCAGCGTCGCCAGCCGGCGCGGCGGCGCGTAGTCGGCGGGGTCGACGATGGAGGGGATCAGCGCCCAGGCGCAGCGCGGATAATTGGCCGCGCGCGGCGAGGCGACGATCATCAGGCTGACCTCGCGCGTGTCGTAGCCGCCGATGCCGCCGGAATAGAGGAACGGCACGCCGCCGAAGGCGCGGCTGATCAAAATCCCCGCCGCGATGGTCGGGCGGCCGGAGCCGATGATGACGTCGGGCTTCTCAAGGCTGTCCGCGTCGACCTTGTACATGGCGCGCAGCCAGTAGCGCGCGTCGCGGCCCCAGCGGCGCATGACCTGCTTGCGGATGTCGTCATGGGCGAACCAGCTCGGACGGATGTCGAGCCGCGTCACCTCGGTCGGGGCGAGCCGTCCGACCGCCCGCGCGACGCCTTCCGCCTGGTTGAAATGCCCCGGCTTCTTGTCGCGCAGGACGAGGAGCTTCACCGGCGCGCTCCAAACAGCTTGCGGTGCGCCGAGCGGGTGAGCTTCTGCGTGCGGTAGATGACGCGCTCGCGCGCGCGGACCGCGAGCCCCGTGAGCCCCCTCACCTCGCCGTCCCAGGTCTTGAAGGCGACGCGGGCGCGGCGGTGGATCGGCATGGCCCGGATGGTCGGGAAATGCGGCTTCAGCCGCGCCAGCCACCAGTCGGAGCCGTGCTGCGAGACATGGGCGTTGCGCCCGTCCGAGAGCAGCAGCTTGGCCGGGCCGGTATCGATGACGAACAGCGCGTCCTTGGCCGAGGCCGCGATGGAGGCGAGCACTGCGTCGATCTCCTCGTCGGGGATGTGCTCCATCACGTCGACGTTGACCGCGAGCTCGACCTGCTTGCCCGGCAGGGTGGCGATCTCCGGGATAGCGGGGTCGTAGCGGTGGATCTCCGGGATGCCGGCCTTGGCGGCGATGAGGAAGGCGAGATTGCTCTGCCCGCAGCCGAAATCGATCAGCGAGGCGGGCCTGAGCGCCATGATATGCGGCAGCATGTCCGCCAGAGCGTGGCGGGCGGTGGCGCCGTAGCGGTGGCGCGCATGCAGCTTGGCGTATTCGCCGACGAGGCTGTTGGCCATGGTCCTAGCCTCCGAAGAGCCGGCGCTTGAGCTTGCCGGCGAAGCGCCGCAGCCGGCGTACCCTTTTCTCCACCTTGCGCCCGAGCTTGGTCTTCAGCGGCACATTGGCGAAGGGTGTGCGGGCGCGGTGCTCGAAATAGAGCTCGCGCGCGGGGTGGTTGCAGTCGGTGTAGTTGGGCTTCACCTGGCCGATGAAATGGACGATGCGGGCGTCCTGCCACACGGAGGGATCGCCCTTGTAGACGCCCTTCTCCAGCCGGCGGTGCATGTTCCAGCTCTCGTCGAGCGGCAGCCAGTGGCCCTGGAGCGCGCCGTTGAGCGCGTCCTGGTCCATCATCGGCAGGGTGGCGCCGCGCGAGGCGATGAAGTCGATGGTGCGCTCGGAGGCGCGCTCGCGCCGCCAGGCGTCGAGGTCGATCAGCAGCACACCGCTGTTGAAATAGCGCATCTCATCCGGCAGGCCGATGTCGCGGTTGCGCTTGGCATGGCGCTCGGGGACCTGGTGGGCGATGTCGTCCACCGCGGCGAGCGGAAAGCCGTTCATCGACAGGCTCGCCAGCGGGGCGAGCGGCGCGTTCACCAGCGTGTCGCAGTCGATGTAGAACAGCCGCCCGGTCGCCTCGGGCAGCGCCAGCGGCATGAGGATGCGCGCATAGGCGGTACGCGAGAGGTGGTGATTGACCGGCCGCGCCGAAAAATGCTGCGCCATGTCGTCGGTGAGGTCGACGAAGATGATGTTGGGCAGGCCGTAGCTGGCGGCGAGCCGCTTCTTGTCGGCGTCGGACACGCCGTCGCAGAACACGTAGACCGCCTCGAAGTCGCCCGCCGCCTTTGCCGCGAGCGAGGCGAGCATCACCCCGGTCAGCTCGACATAGGCGGTGTCGGTCGCGGTGGCGACGATCAAGGGGCGTCCCCTTCCATCGGCACGATCGCGGTGTCCTTGGTCTGCTTGAGCGTGAGCGCCGTCTTCACGTTGCGCACGTTGGGCGCCCCGGTCAGCTCCAGCACGAAGTTCTGGAAGCTGCGCAGGTCCGGCGCCACGCAGAGCAGGATGAAGTCGGTCTCGCCGGAGAGCATCCAGCAGGCGCGCACCAGCGGCCAGCGCTCGACCTGCGCGGCGAAGGCGGAGAGGTCCGCTTCCGCCTGGCTGACGAGGTGCACCATGGCGAAGGCCATGAGGTCGAAGCCGAGCTTCTTCTCGTCGAGCAGGGCGCGGTAGCCCTTGATGATGCCCTCCTCCTCCAGCGTGCGCACGCGGCGCAGGCACGGGGGCGCGGAGATGCCGACGCGCTGCGACAGCTCGACATTGGTGATGCGGCCGTCTCCCTGCAGCTCGCGCAGTATGTTCCAGTCGATCGCGTCGATGCGGCGGGCCACGCGGGCGTCTCCGGTTGCGGCGGCCGGAAGCGGCGCGCCTGCGGCCGCGCGAGTGGAGCGGCCGCAGAGCAATTATCTTGCGCGGTGCTGCAGCGCAATCTTCCTTATGGAAAACTAAGGGATGCTGGGCATCCGCCTTGCGGTGGGTGCGGTCAGCCCCTACATTTTCGCATGGCTGACGCGGCGCCGCCTTGCGGCGTGCGCATGCGTCGTCATCTGGCGTGATTTTCCGAACCGGCGCAGGGCGAGCCTCCGCCGCCAACAAGCGAGCCCACCATGTCGCCGGCCTCCCCGTCCCGCCACCACGTCAAGGTGCTGATCATCGGTTCCGGTCCCGCCGGCTACACCGCGGCGGTCTATGCCGCCCGCGCCATGCTGGAGCCGGTGCTGATCCAGGGCATCCAGCCGGGCGGCCAGCTCACCATCACCACCGACGTCGAGAACTATCCCGGCTTCGCCGACCCGATCCAGGGCCCGTGGCTGATGGAACAGATGCAGGCGCAGGCCGAGAAGATGGGCACGCGCATCGTCAACGACCTCGTCACCTCGCTCGACCTGTCGAGCCGCCCCTTCCGCGCCAAGACCGATTCCGGCACGGAGTGGATCGCCGAGACCGTCATCCTCGCCACCGGCGCGCAGGCGCGCTGGCTGGACCTGCCCTCCGAGCAGGCCTTCCGCGGCTACGGCGTCTCCGCCTGCGCCACCTGCGACGGCTTCTTCTACCGCAACCGCGAGGTGATCGTGGTCGGCGGCGGCAACACGGCGGTGGAGGAGGCGCTGTTCCTCACCAACTTCGCCTCCAAGGTGACGGTGGTGCACCGCCGCGATGCCTTCCGCGCCGAGAAGATCCTGCAGGAGCGGCTCTTCGCCCATCCCAAGGTCGAGGTGGTGTGGAACGCCGCGCTGCACGAGGTGAAGGGCGAGGACAACCCGCCCAAGGTGGCGAGCGTGACGCTGAAGGACACCGTCACCGGCGCCTTCCACGAGCGCCCGGCGGACGGCGTGTTCATCGCCATCGGCCATGCCCCGGCGACCGAGCTGATCGCCGGCCAGCTCAGGCTCAAGCCGTCGGGCTATGTGTGGACCGAGCCGCATTCCACCCAGACCTCGGTAGAGGGCGTGTTCGCCGCCGGCGACGTCGCCGACGACGTGTTCCGCCAGGCGGTGACGGCCGCCGGCATGGGCTGCATGGCGGCGCTGGAGGCCGAGCGCTTCCTCGCCGCCCGCGAGCCCCTTGCCCACGCAGCCGAATGAGAGGCGACCGGGCGATGGACAACAAGGCCAACCGTGCGCGGGACATGGACTGGGACAAGCTCAAGGTGTTCCACGTCGCCGCCGAGGCCGGCTCCTTCACCCATGCCGGCGAGGCCCTCGGGCTGTCGCAGTCGGCGGTGAGCCGGCAGGTCTCGGCGCTGGAGCAGGAACTCAACATCCCGCTGTTCCACCGCCATGCGCGCGGGCTGATCCTCACCGAGCAGGGCGACCTGCTCTACCGCACCGCGCACGAAGTCTTCATGAAGCTGGAGGCGGCGCGGGCCAAGCTGACCGACTCACGCGAGAAGCCGAACGGCGAATTGCGCGTCACCACCACCATGGGCCTCGGCACCCACTGGCTGACGGCGCGCATCGGCGAGTTCCTCGAGCTCTATCCCGACATCCGCATCACGCTGATCCTGACCGACGACGAGCTCGACCTCGCCATGCGCGAGGCCGACGTCGCCATCCGCCTGCGCCAGCCGGTGCAGCCGGACCTGATCCAGCGCAAGCTGTTCACCGTGCACTTCCACGCCTTCGCCTCGGCCGAGTACCTCAAGCGCAACGGCCATCCGCGCACGCTGGAGGAGCTCGACCAGCACCGCATCATCCTGCTCGGCGGGCCGATCCCCTCCTATTTCCAGGACCTGAACTGGCTGGAGCGCGCTGGCGTCGAGGACGGGCAGGACGGGCGCATACCCTCGCTGTCGGTGAACAACGTGCTCGGCCTGAAGCGCGCCGTGGAGCGCGGGGTCGGCATCGGCATCGTGCCGGACTACCTGCTGGAAGACTCCGCCACGCTGGTGCAGCTCTTCCCCGAGCGCACCACGCCGACGCTGGAGGCCTATTTCGTCTATCCGCAGGAGATGCGCTCGGTGGCGCGCATCCAGGTGTTCCGCGACTTCCTCGTCGCCAAGGCGCAGCGGTGGAGCTTCTGACGCCTAACGCACCGCCGCCGTCACCTCCCGTGCGACGAAGTCGCCGGCGTGGCGCCAGCCCTCGTCATTGTCGCCGCGGAAGCTGAGCAGCCGCTCCATCACCAGCTTGCCCGAGGCGACGTCGAGCACCGCCACGCGCATGGACAGCACCAGCGTGCTCATCTTGTGCACGCTGCCGACCAGCACGAAGGCCGCCCCGGCCTCGCGGGCGCGCTGGCGCAGCGCCTCCACCCCTTCCGCGTCGAGCCGGCAGGCGCCATCGCAGACCAGCGCGAGGCTCTGCGCCGCGCCGTCCTTGCCGATATCGGTCCTTATGCCCTCGGTGAGCGCCTTGCGCCGCGCCTCGTGCTCGGCGCCCTGGTCGCGCGCCTCGCCGGACGAATCGGTGAAGCCGATATCGGCGACGGCGATACGCGGCGAGACCGCCGATGCCGGCGCTGCGGCAAGAAGGCACAGCGCGGCAGCGGACAGTAGCGGGGCAAAGCGAAGCGGGAACATGGGCGATCCTCCGGACGATCCTCCGACACGGCCGCTAGCGGGCCTTGCAGAAGAGTTTGCACCGGAAAACGGCGCCGTCCAAGAACATCCGCAATGGTATTCCGCGCCCATTTCGCGGGCAGCGACAAACGTACGACAGCGCCAATGCAATTACGCATGCCTGCCATGCGGGCATAATTCATTGCAAGATGCCCGATCTTTGATCATATCACTCGTGACGCCGATGCGTTTTCGTTTCGGCTGTTCCCCTCTGGAAGGTTCGTCGCTTCGGCGGCGAGACTTAGCCGGGTCCTCTTGGACCCGGCTTTTTTCTTGCCCATACCACCGCGAATGAAAAAAGCCCGACGGCGAACCGTCGGGCCTGTTTTCGTCGTTGTGGCGCCGCACGGCGCCACGGGATCGCTCGGTCAGAAGCGGCTCAGTTGGAGACCAGCCGGAGGTCGCCGACGCCGAGCGCGAGGTTCACGCCGGTCTGGCCCTCGACGCTGACGGGCTGCAGGGCGATGGTCTTGTTGGACCCGCCGACCAGCACGTTGCCGGCGGCGCCGATGCCGAGCGCCACGCTGCCGGACACGCCCACATAGGTGCCGTCGAGGTCGGTCTGGCGGACACCACGCGAGGGCGCCAGCACGCTCCACACCAGCATGTTGCGCCCGGTCACGCCGAGGTCGACGCCCCAGCGGCGGATGCTGCCCTCATAGGTGAAGGTCTTGCCGCGCGGGGTCTTGAAGGTGCAGCTCAGCAGGCGCTTGGAGCCGATGATGAAGCTCACGGACTTGGTGCCGCTGCAGGTCAGCACGCCGGCCTCCACGCGCTTGGTCTGGGCGGACGCGGGCGCGGCGGCAAGGCCCACGCCAGCGGCGAGCGCGACGGCGAGAAGGCCGCGCGACAGGACGGTACGGATCATTCTTGTCTCCTTGAGAGAAGGCGCGCGACCGGCTGGGAGCCGGCGCCGGACCGCCGGGGGACGGCGGCCCCCCGGCCGGGGCGCGTCGCCCGGCCGGAGAACATCATCCTACCTCAGCGAAGCGAGCCGCAGAAGCGCTGGATTCGCAGGCAGGCTTCTTCGAGGTCCTTGGTCGCCGTGGCATAGGAGATGCGGAAGGCCGGGCCGAGGCCGAAAGCCGAGCCATGCACCACCGCGACGCCCTCGGAATCGAGCAGCTCGGTCGCGAAGACCTCGTCGTTCTCGATCACCTTGCCCGAGGCCGTCTTCTTGCCGATCAGGCCGGCGCAGGACGGATAGACGTAGAACGCGCCTTCCGGTTTCGGGCAGGTCAGCCCGTTCGCCTGGTTGAGCATGGAGACCACGAGGTCGCGGCGCTCCTTGAACACCTTGTTGTTGGCGGCGATGAAGTCCTGCGGGCCGTTCAGCGCCTCGACCGCCGCCCACTGGGCGATGGAGTTCGGGTTCGAGGTCGACTGCGACTGCAGCGTGCCCATGGCCTTGATCAGCTGCTCCGGGCCGCCGGCATAGCCGATGCGCCAGCCGGTCATGCAATAGGCCTTGGAGACGCCGTTCATGGTCAGTGTGCGGTCGTAGAGCGAGGGCTCGACCTGCGCCGGCGTGGTGAATTCGAACTCGTCATAGACGAGGTGCTCGTACATGTCGTCGGTGAGGATCCACACCTGCGGGTGACGGACCAGCACGTCGGTGAGCGCCTTCATCTCGGTGCGCGTATAGGCGGCGCCGGTCGGGTTGGACGGCGAATTGAAGATCAGCCACTTGGTCTTCGGCGTGATCGCCGCTTCCAGCGCCGCCGGCTTCAGCTTGAAATTGTCCTCGAGCCGGGTCTCGATCGCCACCGGGGTGCCGCCGGCGAACTGGACGATGTCGGGATAGCTGACCCAGTACGGCGCCGGGATCACCACCTCGTCGCCGGGATCGAGCGTCGCCACCAGCGCGTTGAACAGCACCTGCTTGCCGCCGGTGCCCACCGTGATCTGGCTCGGCTTGTAGTCGAGGCCGTTCTCGCGCTTGAACTTGGCGACGATGGCCGCCTTCAGCTCGGGAATGCCGTCCACCGCGGTGTAGCGGGTCTGGCCGTCGCGGATCGCCTTGATGGCGGCTTCCTTGATGTTTTCCGGCGTCTCGAAGTCGGGCTCGCCCGCGGCCAGCGCAATCACGTCGCGCCCGGCAGCTTTCAACTCCCGCGCCTTGTTCGAAATGGCGATGGTCTGGGAAGGGTTGATGCGCTTGAGGGCGGCGGATATCAGGCTCATGGCCGAGCTCCCTTGAGGGTGTTTTGCGCGCGACAACTAGTCGAGCCCTTGCGCCCCGGCAAGCGATTCCCTACCTGCCCTCGGCGTCGGCACTGCGTTATCGTGCCACTGTAGCTATTTTCCCAGCATTCCGGAGACGGCCGCGTGCTCAGGATCTATTCGATGCAGAGCTCGGGGAACGCCTACAAGGTGCGGCTGCTGCTGGCCAAGCTTAGGCGCGCCTTCGAGCTGGTCGACATCGACCTGCTGCGCGGGGAGAACCGCACGCCGGACTTCCTGATGAAGAACCCGGAAGGCCGCGTGCCGCTGCTGGAGCTGGCCGGCGGGCGCTTCCTGCCCGAATCCAACGCCATCCTGTTCTATCTCGCCGAGGGCACGCCGCTGCTGCCGGCGCAGCCGCTGGCGCGGGCCGAGGTGCTGCGCTGGATGTTCTTCGAGCAGCACTCGCACGAGCCGGCCATCGCCGCCGCGCGCTTCTGGCTCAAGCTGGTGCGCGGCGGGCGCGAATTGCGCACGCACGACATCGACCGCTGGCTGGAGGAAGGCTACGCCGCCCTCGGGGTGATGGAACGCCACCTCCAGCGTCGTCCCTTCTTCGTCGATGGGGCGATGACCATCGCCGACATCGCGCTCTATGCCCACACCCATGTGGCACATGAAGGCGACTTCGATCTGGCCGGCTTCCCGGCCGTGCGGGCATGGCTCGGGCGGGTCGCCAGCCAGCCCGATCATGTCGACATGGACTGGCGTCCCGCGCCTGCCGGCCAAATGGTTAGCATGGCTTAACTATTTGCCCCGAAATCGCCCCGAAATGGCACCGGCTCGCGCAAAGTGGCGCCGAAGCCGAGCCGTCTTCGCTCGCGAAATTACCACCGTCGGCGGCCTATCCTGGCGCCGGCCGATCCGGAGGGATTTCGCATGTCGCGCGACCTGTCGCGTCTATCGACGGAACAGACGCTGCGGGCCGCTGGCGGCCGCGGCGCCCACACCGCCCGCCGGCGCCTCATCAGGGCGCTGATGGAAGCGGGCGTCGTGCTCTCCCTCACCTTCGCCACCGTCGCGGTGCTGTGCCTGTTCGGCCTGCAGCGCGCCTCGGCGCTGGAGCTCGTCGCCGGCCCGGCCTCGGACGGACGGATGGCGGTGGGCGCGGTGCTGATCTCCGCCTTCGTCGGCCTGTGCGGGCTGACCAGCTTCATGCTGCGCAACACGCTGCAGCCGTCGCGGAACGAGTTCCCCCGCCGTCGCCAGGGCTGAGTGACGCAGCGTCATTCACGCTCTTGTCAGCCTTGTCCGGTTGGCCGGACCGGGTCCGTGATCTAACCATGCGCTCCGGGTCGACGAAGCACGGAGCGCCGCCTTGAGAATACTCCCCCGCCTTCTTGCCCTGGCCGCGCTGGCGGGTCTGCTCTCCAACATGCCCGCGGCGGCGCAGCAGCCGGTGCGGGTCTCCTCCTCCGCCGGGCCGCTCAGCGTCGAGACCGTCGCCGCCGGACTGGAGAATCCCTGGGGCCTCGCCTTCCTCCCGGACGGGCGCATGCTGGTGACCGAGCGTCCCGGCCGGCTTCGCATCGTCAGCCGCAGCGGCACCGTCTCCGAGCCCGTGCGCGGCCTGCCGCCGGTCTACGCCACCGGCCAGGGCGGGCTGCTCGACGTGGCGCTGGCGCCGGACTTCCCGGACAGCAGGATCATCTTCTTCTCCTATGCCGAGCCGCGCGAGGGCGCCTCCGGCACCAGCGTGGCGCGGGCGCGCCTCGTCGAGGACGGCGGCGAGGCACGGCTCGACGACCTGCAGGTCATCTTCCGCCAGTCCCCGGCGGCGGGCGGCAGCAACCATTACGGCTCGCGCCTCGTCTTCGCCCGCGACGGCACGCTGTTCGTCACGCTGGGCGACCGCTATTCCCTGCGCGAGCAGGCGCAGGACCTCTCCACCCATATCGGCAAGGTCGTGCGCATCAACGCGGACGGCTCGGTGCCGGACGGCAATCCCTTCCGCAACCGCAACGGCGCACGGCCGGAGATCTGGAGCTACGGCCACCGCAACGTGCAGGGCGCGGCGCTCGATCCCTCCACCGGCCGGCTCTGGACCATCGAGCACGGCGCGCGCGGCGGCGACGAGCTGAACCATCCCGAAGCCGGCAAGAACTATGGCTGGCCGGTCATCACTTATGGCCGCGACTACAGCGGCGCGCGCATCGGCGAGGGCACGGAAAAGTCCGGCATGGAGCAGCCGGTGAAGTATTGGGACCCGTCCTTCGCCCCGTCCGGCCTCGCCTTCTACACCGGCGACCTGATGGCAAAATGGAAGGGCGACCTGTTCACCGGCGGGCTCGCCGGCACACGGCTGGTGCGGCTGCGGCTCGATCCCGCCCGCGAGCGGGTGGTCGAGGAGGAAGTGCTGCTCGGCGACCTCGGCGAGCGCATCCGCGACGTGCGGCAGGGACCGGACGGGGCGCTCTGGCTGCTCACCGACGACCCCGGCGAGGGCCGCCTGCTGCGCCTCAGCCCTGATGACTGAACGTGGCGACTGAGCCGCCTCGCCCGCAGCTATCCCCTTCCCTCATCCCTGGGCTTGACCCGGGGACTGGGTGGCCGGGTCAAGCCCGGCCATGAGGCGAGAGGGGGTCATCGCGGGGCTAAATGGAATTGCGGCCCGCCTGCCTCACCACTTCTGGAAGATGAAGAACGCACCCAGCGCGATGAAGGCGAAGCCGATCAGGTGGTTCCAGGCGAAGGGCTCTTTCAGCCACAGCACCGAGAAGCCGGCGAACACCACAAGGGTGATGACCTCCTGGATGGTCTTCAGCTCCACCGTCGAATAGACCGCCGAACCGTAACGGTTGGCCGGCACGGCGAGGCAGTACTCGAAGAAGGCGATGCCCCAGCTCGCGAGGATCGCGATCATCAGCGGCGCCGATTTGTGCTTGAGGTGGCCGTACCAGGCGAACGTCATGAAGACGTTCGAGGCGAACAGCAGCAGGATCGGCGTCAGCGAGGGCGGCAGCAGGGTCGACAAAGCGGGCATGGGAGGAATCCGGTGGCGTGGCCGCCGAGCATCGCCGACCGCGAGCATCCGTCAATGGCGGCGGAAAGCCGCCCCGCCGCTCACAGCTCGGCCACTTACAGCTCGGCCCAATGCCGCAGCAGGTTGTGATAGACGTTCGCCAGCGACAGCACCGCCGGGTCGTCGTCCGGCAGGCGGGCGCGGGTGCCCATGATCGCGCGGTCGAGATCGTAGAGCATGGAGCGCCGCTCCTGGTCCTTGATCATGGACTGCGACCAGAAGAACGAGCCCCAGCGGCTGCCGCGGGTGATCTCCTTGACGCTGTGCAGGCTGGAGGCCGGATAGACCACGGCATGGCCCGCCGGCAGCTTCACCTCATGCGCGCCATAGGTGTCCTCGATCACCAGCTCGCCGCCGTCATATTCCTCCGGCTCGGTGAGGAAGATGGTGGTGGACACGTCGGCCCGCATGCGCATGCCGGTGCCGGGAATGGCGCGGATCGAGCCGTCGACATGGGCGCCGAACTTCATGCCGACATCGTAGCGGTTGAACATGGGCGGCAGCACCCGCAGCGGCATCACCGCCGAATTGAACAGCGGGTTGCGCCCGAGCGCGCGCAGGACGATGTCGCCGAGCTCGGTGGCTTCCTTGGAGTCGACCGGGATCTGCAGATTGTTCTTGGTCAGCGCCGCCTGCTGGCCCGCAGTAACGCGCCCGTCCACCCAGGGGGAGGCCTCCAGCACGCGCCGGCAATGGGCGACCTCGTCGGGCGTGAGGATGTCGGGGATCTGGATCAGCATGGCATCGTCCGAAATAGAAAAAGAGGGGAAAGCCGGTGAGCCGGCCTTCCCCAGATGTGACGGTCAGTCAGGTCGGGCGGAAGCCCGTCAGAAGGTGGCGCCGAGGGTCAGGACGAAGGTACGTCCCGAAGCCGGCACCGCGCGGTTGCCCCAGCCGGCGGCGTAGTTCAGCTCGTCGGTGAGGTTGTAGCCGTTCAGCGCGATGCGGAAGTTCTCGTACTGGTAGGAGACGAGGGCATCGAGCGAGAACGTCTCGGGGATGATCGCCGTGTTGGCGGTGTTGGTGTAGTAGCGGTCGGCATAGGTGACGCCGGCGCCGACCATCAGCTTGCCCGGGATGCTGGTCCAGAAGCTCTTGGTGAGCTCGTAGGTCGTCCACAGGGTGAAGTTGTTGGGCGAGACGAAGGGCACTTCGTTGCCGACATATTCATCGGTGGTCGAGGTCTGGATCTCGCTGTCGTAGTAGGCGTAGCCCGCCTGGATCACCCACGCGTCGGTGATGTTGCCGGTGACGCCGAGCTCGACGCCCTGCACGCGCTGGTTCTCGCCGGTCTCGACGCTGTCGCCGGTCACCGGGTCGATGTAGTAGGCGTTGCTCTTGTCGACGCGGAACAGCGAGCCGGTGAAGCCGAGGCGCCCGTCAGGCGTGGAGATCTTGAAGCCGGCTTCGTAGGTCTCGTTCTTCTCGGGCTCGAGGTCGTCCTGGACCGGGTTGACGACGGTGATGTCGTTGGTCGGGAACATGCCCTGCGGCGAGAAGGAGCGCGCCCAGGAGACGTAGTAGGTCTGGGTGTCGGTCGGCTCCCAGATGATGCTCGCCTTCGGGCTCCAGAAGTTCGTCTGCGCGTCGGCGTTGGTCCAGCTGCCGCTGCCGTTCGGGCACACGGTCGTGCCGGTCTCCACGCACCAGGCGCTGTAGTCGGACGAATAGTTGTCGTAGCGCACGCCGCCCAGGATCGAGATCTGGTCGGTGAACCAGATGCGGTCGCTGACGAAGGCACCGAAATCGGTGGCGCTCGACTGGCGCTGGCCGTTGTTGCCCATCGGGTTGGGATAGAGGAAGTAGCCGGTCGTGTTGCCGAAGACCGGGTTCCAGATGGTCGAGGTGCCCTTGGAGCCGTCGACCGAGACCAGCGTACGCTCGTCGTTGACGAAGTACATATCGATGCCGCCGACCAGCTCGTGGCGCAGGAAGCCGGTGTTGAACTTGGCGATGGCGGTGGTGATGTTCTGGCCGCTCCAGCTGGTCTGCTCGAAGCCCGGATTGCCGCCGCCGAAGCTGATGTTCGGGTTGCCGCCGGCGAAGAACTGGCCGGTGCAGCTATCGGCATATTCCTCGGGCGTCGCGTCGGTGCCGCCGTTCGAGCAGCCCGGCACGGTGGTGGCGAAGTTGCGGGTGTAGTAGCCGATCCGCGAGTCGTTGGTGATGGTCAGCCAGTCGTTCACCTCGCGCTTGTAGTTGGCGGTGAACATGTTGGTGTCGGTGTCGTCGTGGTCCGTCACCTTGCCGTAGAAGGTGGAGCGCGGCACGCCGAACTCCGTCACCGGCCGGCCGAGCGGCCCGAGGCGCGCGGCGTCGCCGTACATCGGGGTGACGACCGGCACGCCGTAGTCCGGCGTGCGCTCGCCGCGCTGGTAGAGGTAGTTCAGGTGCAGGGTCTGGTCGGTGCCGAGGCCGAAGCCGAGGTCGGCGAGGATGCCCCAGCGGTTCGACTCGATGTGGTCGCGGTCTTCCACGTCCTGCTCGTTGACCATGCCGACGATGCGCATCGCCGTGGTGTCGTCGAGCTGCTTGTTGATGTCGAACACGCCGCGATAGAGCGGGCCGGAGCCGAACTGGCCCTCGATGTCGTACTTGTCGCCGAGATGCGCCTTCTTCAGCGTCGAGTTGATCACGCCGCCGGTGGTGCCGGCACCGAAGGTCTCGGACGAGGGGCCCTTCAGCACTTCGACGCTCTCATAGGCGAAGCTGTCGCGGACATAGACGCCGAAGTCGCGCAGGCCGTTGATGTAGATGTCGCCCTTGGCCTGGAAGCCGCGGATGCGGAACTGGTCGCCGTTCATGCCGCCGCCGCCCTCGCCGATGCCGACGGTGACGCCCGGGACGTTGCGCAGCGCCTGCTCGAGCGTGGTGACGCCCTGCTCCTGCATGGTCTCCTGGGTGATGACGGTGATGACCTGGGGGGTGTCCTGCACCGTGCCGGGAAGCCGCGAGAGACCCGTCGTCGCTTCCAGCGTGTTGGCCGGTGAGCCCTCGCCTTCGACCGTGACGGTCGGCAGCTCGTCGTCGGAGGCCGGCGGCGTGGCCGTCGCTTGCTGGGCCAGCGCGCCGAACATCGGAAATGCCGTCATGGTCATGGCAAGTCCGGCCGTCACTGCAGCACTAGGCGCAGTATCCCTCAGCGTCTTCAATGTCTTCATCGGAACCCAACCCCTTATTGGTATACTTTTTGGTCTATTAGAGGCGATTCCAAACCCCTTCAAACATTATGTTTTTTATCTGTTCCAAGATCGACTTTCTACGACGATTCAAAATTGCAGTTTTTAATTTTTAAAAACTAAATGACGGGCAATTCTCTTGCCGATAGACTCGCCGAGACCTTATGTGACACAAGGATGCAAGACCTGCCGCACGCCCCTCGCGGAGCCGGCCGGCGAGCGGCGAATGGCGGCAAAAGCATGAGCGACGCGTGGATTTCCTTTACCGAGCTCCAGCGAATGGGACCGGAGGTGTTGCGCGCGCGCATCAGTGAGCAGCCGCAGGAAGCCGCCCGCTGGGTCGAGGCGGCCGCGCTGAACGGGCTGGTCAACGCGCAGATCGCCTGGGGGCAGATGCTGGTCGACGGCCATGGAGTCAGGCGCGCCCCCGAGGCGGGTCTGCGCTGGTTCGCGGTCGCCGCCGGCGCCGGCAGCGCGGAGGGCACCAACATGGTCGGGCGCTGCCACGAGCTCGGCTGGGGCGTGCCCGCCGACGCCACCGAGGCCGCGCGGCACTACCGTAGGGCAGCCGATGCCGGCCACGGCTGGGCGCAGTTCAACCTCGCCACCCTGCTGCTGGACGGACGCGGCGTACCGGCCGACCGGCACGAGGCACTCGCCTGGTACGCCCGCTCGGCGCGGCGCGGCAATGCGAAGGCGATGACCATGGTCGGACGCTTCCTCGAGCTCGGCTGGGATCGCCCGGCCCGCCCGTCGGCGGCGCTGCGCTGGTACCGGCGCGGGGCGGAGGGCGGCGACTATCGCGGCCAGTTCGACCATGCCCGGCTGCTGCTGGAGCTCGGCGGCGGGCTGGACGAGGCCCTGCCCTGGTTCGCCCGCTCGATCGAGAGCGGCGTCCCCGCCTTCTGCCGCAATGTCGGGGCGGGCCTGCGCGCCGCACCCGAGCCGACCTTGCGCTGGCTCGCCCTGAGGGCGCTGGAGCGCGCCTGCGAGAGCGGCGAGCCGCAGGACCTGCGCATCCATGCGGCCGCGCTGGCGGAGGGTCTCGGCGGCTTCCCCGATCCGCAGGGGGCGGCCCGCCAGTTCGAGCGCGCCCGCATGGCCGAGGCCGCGCTCCGCCTGCGCGCGGTCGAACCGGAGCCGGCGAAACGCCGCGTGCGGCGCGGCCTCCCGGCGCGGCTCATGACGCGTCTGCGGCGGATGGCCGGCCGCGCCGGAGGCTTCCGCAGCGGATCACAATTCAGTTAAGAATAAAACGTCGAAAGAACCGAAGCAAAGCCACGCCATTACTATGCGACCTCTTGCACCTAACAAGATACCGGAGCGTCGCTTTCTTCTGACATTCTTCATATGGTCGACGTCGACCCAGCGGAATTGGCTGAAACCCGCCGGCCGCCGTGCCGCTTCTCTGGATCGGCGCCGGGACAAATGATTGCACGCGGCGCCCCTTTCAACAGGAGAGCGCTGCAATGTGGCAGGCAGAGAAAAAAGCACAAGGACTGACCCTGGTCGGCACCGGCGCGCTCGCCGCGTGTCTCGTCATGGCGACGATGATTGAAGCCGAAGCGCAGTCGCGCGGAGGTCCGGGCGGCGGGGTCGGACGCGCGGCCGATGGCGCCGGGCGCACCGCGTCCGGGCTCGGCAAATCGCTGGGCGGCACCGTATCGGGTGTGACCGGCGCCGTGGGTGGCACCGTCTCGGGGGTGGGTGGCGCCGTGGGCGGCGCGCTCTCCGGCACGGGCACGAGCGTCGGCAGCAGTGTCGGTAGTGCCGTATCCGGCACCACCGGTGCCGTAGGCAATGCGGTATCGGGCATCGGCAGCAGCGTCGGCGGAGCGGTTTCCGGCGTCGGCGGCAGTGTTGGCGGCAGCCTGGGCGGCGCCACCTCCGGTCTCGGCGGCGGCTTGAGCGGTGGCGGTCTCGGCGGCGGCCTCGGTTCAGTCGGCGGCGCAGCCGACGGCATGGGCAGCAGCTCGCGCGGCGATGGCACCACCTCGGTGACCGGCCGCGCGCCGGTCTCGGTCAATCTGCTGGCGATCCAGCTCGAACTGCTGCGCCGCGGCCAGGCGCCGGTGGCGGTTCGCCGCAGCAACAGCGGCAATATCGCCGACGCCAAGGTGAACCTGCTCGGCAGAAGCGGGCTCAACGCCAATGCGACGGTCGGCACCGCGCCGAGACGCGGCGTGGCCGTCGACGCCAAGGTGAACGCGCTCGGCGCACGCGGCACCACCGCCACGGTCGACGCGACGGTGGGCGACCGCCGGCCGGCCACGCGCAGCCTGGCGAACGCCAATGTCGGCCTGAACGCGCTGGGGACGAAGGGCGTGACCAACCGCACGAACGCGACCCTGCTCGGCACCAGCCCCACGGCCGATGTCAGGAGCACCACCACGCTCGGCGGCAGCAGCGGGCTGACCAGCGGCACCCGCGCCACCATCGGCGGCACGGGTTCGACCGCGGCGGCGAGCACCACGGCGGGGCTCGGCGGTCCTGAGGGCGTTGGTGCGAATGCGGGAGCCACCATCGGCGGCGCCAGCACCGCCGCGGTCGATGTCGGCGTCGGCATCGGCGGTGGTGGTGCCGGACCGGGCACTCCCGGCGGTCCCGGCACGGGTCCTAGCACCGGCCCCGGCGGTCCCAGCGCGGGCGGCCCCGGCACAGGCGGCCCCGGCACAGGCGGCCCGGGCGGTCCCGGCGTGGGTCGTCCCGGCCCAGGCGGCGGCACGGGCATCGGCGCCGGCAACACCAGCGGCAACTCCGACGTCGCGGCGAAGAAGACCCGCTGCACCGGCGTGCTGTCGGACCCCCGCTCCTATGATGCCGGCCTCGTCGCGCTGTGCCGCGACCTGATCGGCGGCTGACCGGCCGCCCCGACCACCGGCCGTCCCGGCTTCCCGCCGGGGCGGCCTTTTGCTCAGCCGCGGCTGTTGGCCCAGGCGCGGATCTCACTGATGAGATGGCGGAAATCCCAGAACGCCGCCCCCAGCAGCACCGCCGGCACCAGCGCCGCCAGCAGCGCCCAGCCCTCCGACCAGTCGACCGGCCCGCGGGCGAAATCATAGGCGGTGTAGGCGCCGAACAGCGTCACCACCACGGCGATGCCGAAATAGGCGATGCGGTCGAGCCTTGTGACGATGAGCGCGATGAGCGCCGCCACTACGACCCCGATCAGCGCCGCCCAGCCCCAGCCGAGCGACAGCAGCGTCGCCGCCCAGCGCCCGGCGCTCACCGAGACGAAGACGAGCGCCGCAAGCACCAGGAACCCCGCCCGCAGGCGCAGGATAGACACGCGCGACACCGCCATTCCGGCCTCCCCTGCACCGCCGCCATCGCGCGAATCTGTGCCGTATCCGCAAGGCGTAGGCAATGCATAACCACCCGGCGGCAACGGGCCTTCGCAGCGCAACCGATTTGGCCAGAATGGCGTTAGGTTAGTCTCGCCGATTCCGGATTCTCCATGCACCACGTCCTGGTCCTCCTCAACGCCAATGCCGGCACGCTGCTCGACCGCAACGCGGAGGAGGTGCGCGACCTCGTCGAGCAGGGCCTCGGCGACGGCGAGCTGCAGGTCGAGGTGCGCCTGCTGCGCGGCAAGAACCTGGTGCGCGCCATCCGCGAATCCGGACGCGGGCCGCACGACACCGTCATCGTCGGCGGCGGCGACGGCAGCGCCAGCCTGGCGGTGAAGAGCCTCGACGGCTCGGGCAAGGTGCTGGGCATATTGCCGCTCGGCACGCTGAACCTGCTCGCGCGCGACATCAGCATGCCGACCGATCTTCCCGAAGCGCTCGCGGCGCTCGCCGCGGCTGAGGTGCGCGAGGTCGATTTCGGCACGCTGAACGGGCGCCCCTTCCACACCATCTCCGGCATGGGCTTCTTCAGCCAGATGGCGCGCGCCCGCGAGACGGCGCGGCAGTGGAAGCTCTGGCGTTTCCTCGCGGTGATCATCGCCGCCATGCTCGCGCTGCGCCGCACCGGCCGCTTCGACCTCGAGGTGACGGTCGACGGCACGCCGCACAGCTTCCGCGCCTTCGCCGCCCTCGTCTCGGTCAACCGCTTCAGCGGCCCCGGCTGGCGGCGCGCGCATCTCGACGAGGGTGTGCTGGAGCTGCATATCGCCGAGGACCGCGGCGGCCTCGCCTTGCTCAAGGCCGGCGCCGACATGGTCGCCGACACCTGGCGCAGCAATCCCGGCATCGTCAGCCTGACGGGCAAGCGGATCACCCTGCGGCGGCCGAACCGCGACCGCTCCTGGGTCTCGACCGACGGCGAGCTGGCGCGCGAGAAGATGCCGCTCGACTACCGCATCATGCCGCGCGGACTGAAGCTGCTGATCCCGCCGAAGGGGGAGTGAGGGTCGGGGGGCGGCGGGACACTCCGCAATGCGTCGTCATCCTGAGGTGCTCGCGCAGCGAGCCTCGAAGGATGGTCGCTCAAGTGCACCCGGACGAGCATCCTTCGAGGCCCGGCCATTGGCCGGGCACCTCAGGATGACGGCCTTCAAAGAAAGCGCGACCAGCGAATGCCCCTCACCGCGGCTCGATCTCGTAGGTGATCGTCACGCCGGCGCGCAGCTCGGTCTCGCCCGCCTCCACCGGCACGGCCTCGGCCTTCATCATCGCCGGCGCCGCCATCATGCGCGGCATCGGCCGCGGGCCGCCCTCGCCGGAGATGGAGATCACCCGCACCAGGCGCACGCCGCTCGCCTCGGCGATGAGCCCGGCCTGATGGCGCGCATCCTTCACCGCGGCGACGCGGGCGGCATCCTCCAGCGCATCGGGATTGGCAATGTCGAAGGCGATGCCGCCGATCTGGTTGGCGCCCTTGGTCACCATCTCGTCGAGCAGCGTGCCGAGCTTGCCGAGGTCGCGCACCCGCACGGTGACGTTGTTGCTCACCTGATAGCCGGCGATGCGCGGGGCCTCGTCGCTGTCCTTCTTCGGCGGCGCGTATTGCGGCTGCACCGAGAAGCCGGAGGTGGCGATGTCGCGCGGCTCGATGCCGGCAGCCTTGATCGCCTCGATCAGCTGGGCGACGGCGGAGGAATTGGCGTCGAGCGCCTCGCGCGCGGTCTTGCCCTCGCTCACCACGCCGGAGGAGAGGCTCGCCATGTCCGGCACCGCGCTGGCCTTGCCCTCGCCGGTCACGGTGAGGGTCGAGCGCCGCGGGCTGGAGGAAATCTCCTGTGCGGCGAGCGGGGAAAGGCCCGCGAGCAGCACGGCGACGCAGAAGGAGGCGCGGATGAGCTTCATGTCTGACTTCCTCGAACCAGCCGGAGTGACGAAACGGCAGCGAGACCACTGCTGCCCGAAGGCGGCGGCATTGCGGCGGGAGGGCGCGGATGCCGGTGTGCGCGATGAACTGGCCGCGAGGAAGCTGCGGGGAGCGGGCCGATGGAGACCCGCTCGGCCTCGCCGGCATCGCCGATCTCCCTGCACCGTCCAGCCGACCGCGCCCGCTCGCTGCCGGCCGCCGAAGCGGGCAGGTCAGGATGACCGGCGGGTGTGACCGTGGACGAGAATGATGACGAGATCGGCGGTGGCGCGCAGGTCTGCGAGCGGAAGTGGACAGCGCCAGCGCGCCGGTTGGCGCGCGCACGGTCCTTTGCTAGGTTCCGCCCGCCCCACCGGCGCCTCTTCGCGCCCCGGCAAGGGCCTGTAGCTCAATGGTTAGAGCCGGCCGCTCATAACGGTCTGGTTGCAGGTTCGAGTCCTGCCGGGCCCACCAATTCCTCGGATCGGCATTCGCCCCTTCCGCGACGGCATCGCAAGCGGCCCACTGACGGCAGCAGGCTGCTTGCGACCGAAGGTTGCACTACTCGCCGGCCGAATGTTACCATCGCACAGGGGCGGAGGGGTGCCATGGACGAGGCCTTCTACAACCGCGTGAACAATGATCGCCTGACCAGCCGCCAGATCGACGAGCTGATCGGGATATCCCGCGGTCTCATCGCAGACGGGCAGGTCAACGAGGCGGAGGCCGCTTTCCTGCAGAAATGGCTCGCCGCCAACCTCCCGGTGAGCGATCAGCCCATCATCCGGGTGCTTTATCGGCGCGTGGCCGAGATCCTGGCGGATGGCATCTATGACAGCGACGAGAAGGTCGAATTGTTCGATACGCTCGAACGCTTCACCACCGGCGACTTCGAACTGGGCGAAGTGCTGAAGCCGGCGAGCCTTCCGCTCTGCAAGCCACCGCCGACACTGACCTTCCGTGGCAGGCGCTATCGCTTCACCGGCACCTTCAACTATGGCCAGAGGAAGGAGTGTGAAGCCGCCGTCGTCGCACGCGGCGCGGCGGTCGGCGGCATCACGAAGACGACCGACGTGCTCGTGATCGGCGCCTACGCGACCGACTCGTGGAAGCATTCCTCCTTCGGCAACAAGATCATGCAGGCGGTGGAGTGGCGCGAGAGCGGCGTCCCGATCTCGATCATCGCCGAGGAGCACTGGCGGCGATATCTGTGAGCGCCGGGTGCGTCCCCGCATGCGAATGGCGTGGCGCCGTCCCGACTACCTCGGAAGCGAACCTGCAAATTCGAGGACTATTTTCGTGATACAAATATTGCGCTCGCGTTTTCCGTGATACATATAATCTGATGAGGATCACCAGCGATCCCGCCAAACGCCAATGGACGCTGGACAACCGAGGCCTCGACCTGGAGGCCGACGGTGCCGAGGCCTTCGCCGGCCGGACGCTGACGCTGCTCGATGACCGGCTCGACTATGGCGAGGCACGGTTCCAGACCTACGGCACCGTGCGGGGCAGGCTGGTGATGGTCGTCTGGACGCCGCGTAACGGCGGCCGGCACGTCATTTCGATGAGGCATTGCCATGAACGCGAAGCACGCAGGGTCCGTCCCCATCTCGTCTGACCCGGACGACGCGCCGGAATGGACCGCCGAACAGCTCGCCCGTGCGGAGTTGGCCGAGGACGGCAAGGTGTTGCGCCCTGCGCAGGGTACGCTCACCCGCGCGCGCGGTCGGCCGAAGATCGCAAATCCGAAGGAACAGGTCTCGGTTCGACTGGACGGCGACGTGCTGGCCGCGCTGCGCCGGAGCGGGCCGGGCTGGCAGGCACGAATGAACGCGGCCCTGCGAAAGGTACTGGGGCTCTAGGAAGACCTGGCACCCCCGGCTGCTTCCCCTCCCCCACCCTTGCATGACGCCCACAGCCCGCTAATTTGCCCGCGAACGAAAGCCCCGCCGAAGGGGCTGGCGGGAGGAATGATGGATGTGGTCGAAGCCCGGGCGGCCGCCCGGGGCGCCTTGCACGATGCTTCGCAGGATGGCGCGCAAAACGGCACGCATGGCCTGGCGGTCGAGCTCGCCGGCGTGCGGGTGGCTTTCCCCGCACCCGACCGGCGCGACGGTACCTTCGTCGCCGTGGACAAGGCCGATCTCGCCGTGGCCGACGGCGAGTTCGTCGCCATCGTCGGGCCGACCGGCTGCGGCAAGTCCACGCTCCTCAACGCCGCCGCCGGCCTGCTCGTCCCCGCCGCCGGCCGCGTCAGCATCTATGGCGAGCCGCTCGCCGGGCTGAACCGCAAGGCCGGCTATCTCTTCCAGGCCGAGGCGCTGTTCCCGTGGAAAACGGCGCTGGAAAACGTCGCCATCGGGCTGGAGGTCGCCGGCACGCCCGCGGCCGAGGCGCAGGAGAAGGCCCAGCGCTGGCTTTCCCGCGTCGGCCTTTCCGCCTTCGCCGGGCGCTACCCGCACATGCTCTCGGGCGGCCAGCGCAAGCGCGTCGGCCTCGCCCAGGTGCTGATCCGCGACCCGCGCATCCTGCTGATGGACGAGCCTTTCGGCCCGCTCGACGCGCAGACCCGGCAGATCATGGGCAACCTCCTGCTGGAACTGTGGAGCGCCGACCGCAAGGCGGTGATGTTCGTCACCCACGACCTCGAGGAAGCCATCGCGCTCGCCGACCGCGTCGTCATCATGAGCGCCGGGCCGACCTCGCGCATCATCGGCGAGTGGAAGGTCGCCCTGCCGCGCCCGCGCGACATCGCCGAGATCCGCCTCGATCCCGCCTTCCACGCGCTGCACCGGGAGATCTGGTCGAAGCTGCGCGACGAGGTCGCCAAGGGCTACGCCCAGACCGAAGGCGCGGCATGAGGCGCGTAAAGCTGTTGTTCCTGCAGGTGCTGGTCGCCGTGGCGATCATCGCCATCTGGCATGTCGGCTCGACCTATCGGATTCCCGCCGGCGTGCTCGGAGCGAAGGCGTTCTACCCGCTCGACCCGTTCTTCTTCTCCACGCCGGTCGACGTGTTCCAGCGCACTTGGCGCGACTTCTATACCGGGGTGATCTGGTATCACCTCGGCATCACGCTGTTGGAGACCATGCTCGCCTTCGCCATCGGCGCCATAGGCGGGGTGCTGGTCGGCTTCTGGTTCGCCCGCAAGCAGCTGGTGGCCGCCGTGTTCGACCCCTATGTGAAGATGGCCAACGCCCTGCCCCGCGTGGTGCTGGCGCCGATCTTCGCGCTGTGGCTCGGGCTCGGCATCTGGTCGAAGGTGGCGCTCGGCGTCACGCTGGTGTTCTTTATCGTCTTCTTCAACGTCTATCAGGGCGTGCGCGAGGTGAGCCCCACCGTGCTCGCCAATGCCCGCATGCTCGGCATGAACGAGCGCCAGCTCATGCGCCACGTCTACTGGCCGTCGGCGCTGACCTGGATGTTCTCCTCTCTGCACACGGCAGTCGGCTTCGCGCTGGTCGGCGCCGTGGTCGGCGAATATCTCGGCTCGGCGGCGGGTCTGGGCTACCGCATCCACCAGGCCGAGGGCGTGTTCGACGTCACCGGCGTGTTCTCGGGGATGCTGGTGCTCGCCATCTTCGTCATCATCATCGACACCATCGTCAGCGCCATCGAGAACCGGCTGCTGGTCTGGCGCCCCACCGCCGCGACCGGCCTGAAATAATGGGAGGAAACGCCATGAAATCCGTTCTGACCGCCGCCGCGCTCGCCATCGCCGGCGCGCTCGCCTTTGCCGCGCCGGCCGCGGCGCAGGCGCCGGAGAAGCCGAGCCTGACGCTCGGCGTCGGCGGCAAGCCGCTGCTCTACTACCTCCCGCTGACCATCGCCGAGCGCAAGGGCTTCTTCAAGGAAGAGGGCCTCGACGTCACCATCAACGATTTCGGCGGCGGCTCGAAGTCGCTGCAGGCGCTGATCGGCGGCTCGCTGGAGGCGGTCACCGGCGCCTATGAGCACACCATCCGCATGCAGGCCAAGGGCCAGGACATCGTCTCGGTGATCGAGCTCGGCCGCTTCCCCGGCATCGTGCTGGTGGCGCAGAAGGACAAGGCCGACACCATCAAGTCCATCAAGGACCTGAAGGGCGCCAAGATCGGCGTCACCGCGCCGGGCTCCTCGACCAATTTCTTCGTCAACTTCCTGCTCGCCAAGAACGGGCTGTCGCCCGAGGACGTCTCCTATATCGGCGTGGGCGGCGGCGCCTCGGCGGTGGCGCAGTTCAAGCGCGGCGGGATCGATGCCATGGCCAATCTCGATCCGGTCATCACCAAGGTGGAGAGCGACGGCGACGCCTTCATCCTCGCCGACAGCCGCAGCGAGGCCGGCAACGACGCCATCTTCGGCGGCACCAACCCGGCGGCGGTGCTCTATCTCAAGCGCGATTTCGTCGAGGCCAATCCGGTCACCGTGCAGAAGCTGACCAACGCCTTCTACAAGTCGCTGAAGTGGCTGCACACGGCCACCCCCGAGGAGATCGCCGACGTCGTGCCGGAGGAATATCTGCTCGGCGACCGCACGCTCTATCTCGCGGCGGTGAAGGCGTCGAAGCCGATCTATTCGATCACCGGCGTGATCCCCGAGAGCGGCATGAAGAACGCGCTGAACATGCTGGTGGAGTTCGATCCCGAGCTGAAGGGCGCCAAGATCGACCTTCCCAAGACCTTCGACGGCCGCTTCGTCGCCAAGGCGGCGGAGACGATCAAGTAATGCGTGGCGCAGCCGCGATCCTCGAAGGCGCATCCGTCGTCCTCGCCGACGGGGCCATCGAGACGCGGCTGATCTACGAGTTCGGCCTGCCGACGCACGACTTCTCCTCCTTCGTGCATCTGTTCACGCCGGAGGGCCGCGCGGCGCTCGACGCCATCTATCGCGGCTATATGCGAGTGGCGGGCGACAGCCGCCTGCCGATGCAGGTGGGCACGCCGACCTGGCGGGCGCATCCGGAAGGTCTGGCCCGGCAGGGCTTTGCCGCGCCGGACGATCTTCGGCGCGTGAATGAGGAAGCCTTCCGCTTCCTCGCGGGGATGCGCGAGGAACTCGGCCTGCGCGACCTCGTCATGATCGCCGGCGTCATCGGCCCGCGCCGCGACGGCTACGATCCCGCCGTGGCGCCCGATGCGGCGGAGGCGGAGGCCTATCACCGCCCGCAGGCGCAGGTGCTGGCCGATCTCGGCGTCGACCTGCTCTACGCTCCGACCTTCGCCAGCGCGCAGGAACTCCTCGGCGTCGCCCGTGCCATGGCGGCGACGGGGTTGCCCTATGCGCTGGCGCCGGTGATCGACGACGACGCCCGGCTGATCGACGGCACGCCGCTCGATGTCGCGATCGCGGCGATCGACGCCGCCGCCTCGCCACCGCCGAGCCGGTACCTGATCGGCTGCACCCATGCGATCCATGTGACGCGGGCGCAAGGCTCGCCTAACTGGCCGGCGAACGGCCGCGTCACCGGGCTCAAGGCCAATGCCTCGCCGCTGCCGCCGTCCGAACTCGACAAGCTCGACCATCTCGAGCAGGACGATCCGAAAACCTTCGCCGATGGATTGGCGAAGCTGCATGCCGGCGGCATGCGCGTACTCGGCGGCTGCTGCGGCACCGGCGAGGCGCATATAGCCGCCCTCGCCCGCCGCTTCGTCGCCGAGTCGGCCTGACCTCTCCTTTTCCTGAACGGGAGCTCCCTGTTCGCCCGCCGGCGTCGGCCTAGAATAGAGACGGCTATCGGTGATGCGAGGCAGACCCATGCGCCCCCTCCTTCTTTCCCTGCCCCTGCTGTTCATGGCGCCGGCCCTGGCGCAGGCGCTACCGGATTCGCTCAGGATGAGCTGCGCCAGCACGCGGGCGCTGGTCCAGCAGCAGGGCTCGGCGGTCATCGCCACCGGACCGAACATCTATGAGCTGTTCGTCACCGAGGCGGGCCAGTGCTATTCGAAGCGCTCGGAGCCGGCCTGGATCGCCACCGCCGACCAGGAAAAGTGCCTCGTCGGCCAGCGCTGCCGCGACCGCCGCTGGCAGATGAAGCGCTGAGGCGGCCCCTCGACGTCCGCACCTGACGGCAGTCGACGTCTGTGCCATGGCGGCGACACGCGCGGCGCCCTATAACACCGCAACGGTGCCAGTGACCGGCACCGAGCATGGGGCCCTTTCACATGTCGAACGCTCTCCTCCTCGCCCGCCGCGGCTTTGCCGCCCTCGCCCTCGTCGCCCTCGCGCTCGGCCTTGCCGGCTGCGGCGTCAACAACATCCCGACCAATGAGGAGAAGGCGAAGGCGGCATGGAGCGAGGTGCTCAACCAGTACCAGCGCCGGGCCGAGCTGATCCCGAACCTCGTGGAGACGGTGAAGGGGTACGCGCAGCAGGAGAAGGACGTGCTGACGCAGGTGACCGAGGCCCGCGCCAAGGCCACCTCGATCCAGGTCGACGCCTCGACCGTCACCGACCCGGAGAAATTCCAGCAGTTCCAGAACGCGCAGGCGCAGCTCTCCAGCGCGCTCGGCCGGCTGATCGCGGTCTCCGAGGCCTATCCCGACCTCAAGTCCAACCAGAACTTCCTCGCCCTTCAGTCGCAGATCGAGGGCACCGAGAACCGCATCGCCGTGGCGCGGCGCGACTACATCGACGCCGTCCGCGTCTACAACACCGAGCTGCGCACCTTCCCGGGCGTGCTGTGGGCGATGACGCTCTACCGCAACAACCAGCCCATGCAGACCTTCACCATCCCCGAGGAGCAGATGAAGGTGCCGCAGGTGAAGTTCAACTGAGCCGGCGCCTGCGCGAGCACGTCATGTCCCGTCCGCTCCGTTCCGCGAGCCTCGCACTGGCGCTGCTGTTCTGCGCGCTCGCCGGCATCGCGCATGCGGAGTTCACCTTCCCGGCGCTCACCGGCCGGGTGGTCGATGCGGCGAACATCCTCGACGCCGGCCAGCGCGCGGCGCTGGAGCAGAAACTCGCCGCACAGGAGGCGAAGACCACCGACCAGTTCGTCGTCGCCACCGTGCCCTCGCTCGAAGGCACCGACATCGCCGATTACGGCAACCGGCTGTTTCGCGACTGGAAGCTCGGGCAGGCGGAGAAGGACAACGGCGCGCTGCTGCTGGTGGCGCCGAACGAGAAGCAGGTGCGCATCGAGGTCGGCTACGGGCTGGAGGGCGTGCTCACCGATGCGGTGGCGAGCACCATCATCCGCACCGCCATCCTCCCCGCCTTCCGCAATGGCGACTTCGCCGGCGGCATCGACAAGGGCGCGGATGCGGTCATCGAGATCCTCAACCTCGATCCCGCCGAGGCCGAGCTGCGCGCCCGGCAGGCCGAAGTGCCGGCGATGACCGCCGACGACTGGATATCGCTGCTGTTCTTCGCGGCGATGGTCCTGTTCTTCGCCTATGTGTTCTACCACCAGGTCCGTTATGGCCGCTCCTCCCGCTCGATGCGGCGCGGCGCGGCGGCCGGCGGCGTCTCCAGCTGGGAATGGGGCCGCGGCTCCTCCGGCGGCTGGTCGGGTGGCGGCGGATCGAGCGGCGGCGGATTCTCCGGCGGAGGAGGCTCGTCCGGCGGCGGCGGCGCCTCGGGGAGCTGGTGATGGCGCGCGACGAGACGATCCTTACCGACACCGAGCAGGCGCGCCTTGCGGAGGCCGTCCGACGCGCCGAGGCCGGCACGGCGGGGGAAATCCGCGTCGTCATCTCCACCCGGCCGCTGGTGCCGCACGCCAATCACGCGCTGCTCTGGGCGGCCGTCCTCGCACTCGCTTTGCCCTGGCCCGTCGCGCTGCTGACGCCGATCGACGTGCCGCAGCTTCTGGCGCTGCAGGCGGCAGTCTTCGTCCTGCTCGGCGCCCTCCTCGCCCTCACCCCGCTCGGCACCCGCTGCGTGCCGCAGGCGGTGAAGCACGCCGCCGCCCGCAATGCCGCGCTCGACCATTTCCTCGGCTTCGGTATCCACCGGACGAGCGGGCGCACCGGCATCCTCATCTTTGTCGCCCTGCCCGAGCACCGGGTAGAGGTGGTGGCGGACGAAGCGATCCATGCCCGCGTCGGCCCCGGCGCCTGGGCGGAGCTCTGCGCCCGCGTGCTCGCCGGCGCCCGCGAGGACCGCCTCACCGAGGGACTGGAGGCCGGCATCGCCGAGGCCGGGCGCCTGCTCGGCGAGCACGCCCCGCGACGCGAGGACGACAGCGACGAGCTGCCCAACCGCATCGTGCTGCTGTGAGCCCCCGGCGACGGTAAGAGGTTGCGCCGGCTGGATGCCGGGCGCATAAGCGGCTCCGAAGATTGGAGGAATTCCATGCCCGCCTATCGTTCCCGCACCACCACCCACGGCCGCAACATGGCCGGCGCGCGCGGCCTGTGGCGCGCCACCGGCATGAAGGATGGCGACTTCGGCAAGCCGATCATCGCCGTGGTGAACTCCTTCACCCAGTTCGTGCCGGGCCATGTCCACCTGAAGGACCTCGGCCAGCTGGTGGCGCGCGAGATCGAGGCGGCGGGCGGCGTCGCCAAGGAATTCAACACCATCGCGGTGGATGACGGCATCGCCATGGGCCATGACGGCATGCTCTATTCGCTGCCCTCGCGCGAGCTCATCGCCGACAGCGTCGAGTACATGGTCAACGCGCACTGCGCCGACGCCATGGTCTGCATCTCCAATTGCGACAAGATCACCCCCGGCATGCTGATGGCCTCGCTGCGCCTCAACATCCCGACCGTCTTCGTCTCCGGCGGCCCGATGGAAGCCGGCAAGGTGGTGCTGGGCGGCAAGACCAAGGCGCTGGACCTGGTCGACGCCATGGTGGCCGCCGCCGACGACCGCGTGTCGGACGAGGACGTGCAGGTGATCGAGCGCTCGGCCTGCCCGACCTGCGGCTCCTGCTCGGGCATGTTCACCGCCAATTCGATGAACTGCCTGACCGAGGCGCTCGGCCTCGCTTTGCCCGGCAACGGCTCGACGCTGGCGACCCATGCCGACCGCAAGCGGCTCTTCGTCGAGGCCGGCCACACCGTCGTCGACCTCGCCCGCCGCTATTACGAGCAGGACGATTCCAGCGTGCTGCCGCGATCCATCGCCAGCTTTGCCGCCTTCGAGAACGCGATGACGCTGGACATCGCCATGGGCGGCTCGACCAACACCGTTCTGCATCTGCTCGCCGCCGCGCATGAGGGCGAGGTGCCCTTCACCATGGCCGACATCGACCGGCTGTCGCGCCGCGTGCCGGTGCTGTGCAAGGTCGCGCCCGCCGTCGCCGACGTGCATGTCGAGGACGTCCACCATGCCGGCGGCATCATGGGCATCCTCGGCGAGCTCGACCGCGCCGGCCTGCTCGACACCTCCGTCGGCAGCATCCACGCGCCCTCGCTCGGCGTCGCGCTGGAGCACTGGGACGTGAAGCGCAATTCCAGCGAGGCGGTGCAGGAATTCTACCGCGCCGCGCCGGGCGGCGTGCCGACCCAGGTCGCCTTCAGCCAGTCCGCCCGCTACGACGACGTCGACCTCGACCGGCAGAAGGGCGTCATCCGCGACTACGAGCACGCCTTCTCCAAGGATGGCGGCCTCGCGGTGCTCTACGGCAACCTCGCCGAGGACGGCTGCATCGTGAAGACGGCGGGCGTGGACGAGTCCATCCTCAAATTCACCGGCACCGCCGTGGTGTTCGAGAGCCAGGACGACGCGGTCTCCGGCATCCTCGGCAACCGGGTAAAGCCGGGCCAGATCGTGCTCATCCGCTATGAGGGGCCGCGCGGCGGGCCGGGCATGCAGGAGATGCTCTACCCGACGAGCTACCTGAAGTCGAAGGGGCTCGGAAAGGCCTGCGCGCTGATCACCGACGGGCGCTTCTCCGGCGGCTCCTCGGGCCTCTCCATCGGCCATGTCTCGCCGGAAGCGGCCGAGGGCGGTACGATCGGCCTGGTGCGCGAGGGCGACACGATCGAGATCGACATCCCCAACCGGCGCATCCACCTCGCGGTCGACGACGCCGTGCTGGCGGCCCGCCGCGAGGAGCAGGAAGCGCACGGCTGGAAGCCGGCCGAGCCGCGCAAGCGCAACGTGACCACCGCGCTCAAGGCCTATGCGGCCCTCGCCACCAGCGCCGCCAAGGGCGCCGTGCGGCAGGTGCCTTCCTGAGCCTGACCAATAGATCGCCCTCATCCTGAGGTGCGAGCGACGCGAGCCTCGAAGGATGGTCGCCTGAGCGCGGCCGGAATAAGCATCCTTCGAGGCCCGGCATGCCGCCGGGCACCTCTGGACGAGGTTGGTCCCGGGGAAACCGGAAATTCGAGAAGAGCGAACATGGCCGACGAAGACGACGCCTATGTCTATGACGAAGCCACCGGCGAGTGGCGGCCGGCCGCGGAAATGAAGGCCGCGGCCGCCGCCGCGCTGGAGGTGCGCGACGCCTCCGGCAACGTGCTGGCGGACGGGGATTCCGTGGTGCTGATCAAGGACCTGAAGGTCAAGGGCGCCGGCCAGACACTGAAGCAGGGCACGGTGATCAAATCTATCCGCCTGACCGACAATCCGGAGGAGATCGACTGCCGGCACGAGGCGATCAAGGGCCTCGTCCTGCGCACGGAGTTCGTGCGCAAGCGCTGAGGGCCCACCCCTCATACCGGGACAGCATCACTTTGCCGACCCGGCCCTATGCCCATGCGCGGCACTCGGGGCGGAAGCCTCGCCGGGCGTTGTCGCCGGCGCGCATACGAGGCTTTCGGCGGGCATGGCCAGGTAAAGCCCGCCTGCTTCGCAGTGGTCGTGGATGAGATCGATGATCTCGTTCCTGGCCGACGTCCCCATGGCGAGGCTGGCGACGCGGAACTGCAGCTCCACGTCGATCGCGATGGCGTCGATGGCCTTCAGGGCGACGGCCGGCGGCGGATCCTTCACGATGCGGGTGCAGGCTTGCAGCACGGACCGCATCGCCTCCTCGACCAGGCGCGGCCGCTGCACGGCGGCGAAGCGCACGTTCAATGTGATCTGGTGCGTCTCGTCGGGACGGCTGAGGCTGGTCAGGCCCTGTCTTGCCAGCATGCTGTTGGGCAGCACGACGATATTGTTCGCGCCGGTCAGCAGGTTGGTTGAGCGCCAGTTGGTTTCGGTGACGCGGCCGGCGGTGCCATCGCTCAACTGGACCCAGTCGCCGATCGCATAGGCCTTGCCGAGCGTCAGCGCGATGCCGGAAAAGACATCGCCGAGCGTATTCTGCAGTGCCAGGCCCAGGATGACGGCGACCACGCCCGAGGTCGTCACCAGAGTGGCGATGGGCATGCCGAAGACGAAACCCATCACCGACAGCGCCACGCCGAGATAGATGATGGCGACGGCCATGTCCAAGATGAGATGCGCTTCCCGCGGCTTGCGCGTGAGCCTCACATAGATGTGGATGAGGCCGATGACCGTCCACGCGAGGTGGGTCCACCAGAGAACTCTGGCCGATTTGGAGAGCAGTGCCGCGAAGCCCTCGGTGGAGACCTCATCGGGCTGTTGCGGCGCGATGCCTCCCATGTAGAGCACCAGGCTCATGCCGGCGAAGAACAGGATCTGGACGATCAGGCGGCCTGTCGGACGACCGCTGCCTTGAACGTGCCAGACCAAGATACCGGCGACGCCGAGGATGTTGATCAGGACGAGCGGCAGGTAATGGTCATCGCCTGACATGGGATTCGCCCGGATTGCTCGGGTGGATCGCATCGCCCGAGCCGGAACGAGGTCGGGTTCACGGTTCGGTTGCGTCGTGGGGGCAGAGTGCAGCGGCGCCGGCGCGAAGTCCTTGCGGCGAGGTTGGATCGGTCTTGCTTTTGCGTCCAAAACCGATCGGCGGTCATGACGATGCTTAAAGCCGCCGACACGGCTCTCCCGGTTGCGAACAAAACGGGAAACGTGTTTGCCTGCCCGCTGCCCTCTCCGACAGCGATTCGTGCCCGATGCAGCCTGCCGCCTATCTCGACAAGCTGAACCCGCAGCAGCGGCGGGCGGTCGAGCACGGCATCGCCGGCCCCGGCGACGTCACCGGCGGGCCGCTGCTGGTCATTGCCGGCGCCGGCTCGGGCAAGACCAACACGCTCGCCCACCGCGTCGCCCACCTCATCGTCAACGGCGCCGATCCGCGCCGCATCATGCTGCTGACCTTCTCGCGCCGCGCCGCCGCCGAGATGACGCGAAGGGTCGAGCGCATCGCCGCCCATGTGCTCGGGCCGAATGCCGCCGTGCTCACGGAAGGGCTGACCTTCGCCGGCACCTTCCACGGCGTCGGCGCGCGGCTCCTGCGCGACTATGCGGTGCAGATCGGCCTCGACCCGAACTTCACCATCCATGACCGCGAGGACAGCGCCGACCTCATCAACCTCGTGCGCCACGAACTCGGCTTCTCCAGGACCGAGAAGCGCTTTCCCGCCAAGGGCACGCTGATCGCCATCTATTCCCGCGCGGTGAATGCCGAGCAGCCGCTGGAGGAGGTGATCGGCCGCGCCTTCCCGTGGTGTGCGGGCTGGAACACCGAGCTGAAGGCGCTGTTCGCCGCCTATGTCGAGGCCAAGCAGCGCCAGAACGTGCTCGATTACGACGACCTGCTGCTCTACTGGGCGCAGATGGTGGGCGAGCCCTCGATCGCCGCCGACCTCGCCGGGCGCTTCGACCACGTGCTGATCGACGAATATCAGGACACCAACCGGCTGCAGGCCTCGATCCTGCTCGGGCTGAAGCCGGACGGGCGCGGCCTCACCGTGGTCGGCGACGACGCGCAGTCGATCTATTCCTTCCGCGCCGCGACGGTGCGCAACATCCTCGATTTTCCCGGACATTTCAGTCCCCGCGCGGACACCATCATGCTGGAGCAGAACTACCGCTCCAGCCAGCCGATCCTCGCCGCCGCCAATGCGGTGATCGACTTCGCCGCCGAGCGCTACGCCAAGAATCTGTGGTCTGACCGCGCCTCCACCGAGCGCCCCATTCTCGTCAGCGTGCGCGACGAGATCGAGCAGGCGAACTTCGTCGCCACCCGCATCCTCGAAAACCGCGAGGACGGCATCGCGCTGAAATCGCAGGCGGTGCTGTTCCGCGCCGCCCATCACTCGGGGCCACTGGAGGTGGAGCTCACCCGCCGCAACATCCCCTTCGTGAAGTTCGGCGGGCTGAAATTCCTCGATTCCGCCCATGTGAAGGACGTGCTGGCGGTGCTGCGCTTCGTCGAGAACCCGCGCGACCGCGTCGCCGGCTTCCGTGTGCTGCGGCTGCTCGACGGCCTCGGCCCTGCCACCGCCGGGCGCGTGCTCGACGCGGTGGGCGAGGCTGGCGCGCTGGTGCCGGCGCTGGAGGGCTTCGCGCCCCCTGCCCGCACGGCGCAGGATTGGCCGGCCTTCCTCGCCATGATCAGCGAATTGAAGGGCAAGGCCGTCGGCTGGCCGGGCGAGCTCGACCTCGTGCGGCAATGGTACGAGCCGCTGCTGGAGCGCCTGCACGAGGACGCCGCCTCCCGCCAGGCAGACCTCGTGCAATTGGCGCAGATCGCCGGCGCCTATTCTTCGCGCGAACGCTTCCTCACCGAGCTGACGCTGGACCCGCCCGACGCCACCAGCGCCGAGGCCGGGCCGCCGCATCTCGACGAGGACTATGTCATCCTCTCGACCATCCATTCCGCCAAGGGGCAGGAATGGAAGAAGGTCTTCGTGCTCAACGTGGTCGACGGCTGCATCCCCATCGATCTCGGCGTCGGCACCAAGGACGAGATCGAGGAGGAGCGGCGCCTGCTCTACGTCGCCATGACGCGGGCGAAGGACAGCCTGCACCTGATGGTGCCGCAGCGTTTCTTCACCCACGGGCAGGCGGCGCGCGGCGACCGGCACGTCTATGCCGCGCGCACCCGCTTCATCCCGCCGACCATCCTGAACCGCTTCGCCGCCACCACCTGGCCGCCGGCGCAGGCGTCAGGCGCCGGTGTAAAGGCGCCCGAGACGCCGCGCATCGACATCGGCGCCCGCATGCGCGCCATGTGGAAGTAACGTAAGTCGGGCACGTTCAGCGGATGCGCACGCCGGGCCCGTATTCGCCGGGCGGCAGCAGCATGACGCCGGCATCCTCGAAGGTGCGGATGAGCAGGGTCTCGGTGCCGCGATGCAGCACGTGGCGGTGGCATTCGAAGTCGCGGACCGTGCTGCGCGAGACGCCGGCGCGTTCGGCCAGGTGCTCCTGCGTCCAGTTGAGCAGCCCGCGTGCGGCGCGGCATTGTTCTGGCGCCAATTCCATCGTTTCTGCCTTGCGCTAGCTCGCCCAAATCAACCATAATGGGCGAAATCACGCAAGGCACCGAGGAATCCGCCCGAAGGGAGGCACCCGCTACCTATGTCCCACGAGACGCTCCTCCTCGTCGCACTGATCCTGCCCTTCGCAGGCAGCCTGCTGGCGGGGTTCCTGCCGACCCATGCGCGCAACGCCGCGGCGGTCCTGGCCGGGAGCGTGTCGGTGGCGGGCAGCGCCATCGTGGTGTGGCTCTACGCGAGCGTGGCGGATGACGGCCCGGTCCGGCTGTGGATCGACTGGCTGCCCACGCTGGGCCTCGACTTCACCCTGCGGCTCGACGGCCTCGCCTGGCTGTTCGCCATCCTGATCTTCGGCATCGGCGCGCTCGTCGTGCTCTATGCGCGCTACTACATGTCGCGCGAAGACCCCGTGCCGCGCTTCTTCTCCTTCCTGCTCGCCTTCATGGGCTCGATGGTCGGCATCGTGGTGTCCGGCAATCTCGTGCAGATGGTCTTCTTCTGGGAGCTGACCAGCCTCTTCTCCTTCCTGCTCATCGGCTACTGGCACCACACGGCGGCAGCGCGCGACGGCGCGCGCATGGCGCTCACCGTCACCGCCACCGGCGGGCTGTGCCTCCTTGTCGGCGTGCTGCTGATCGGACGCATCGTCGGCAGCTACGACGTCGACCAGATCCTCGCCTCCGGCGAATTGCTGCGCGACAGCGACCTCTACGTGCCGGCGCTGGTGCTGGTGCTACTCGGCGCCTTCACCAAGAGCGCGCAGTTCCCGTTCCATTTCTGGCTGCCGCACGCCATGGCGGCGCCGACCCCGGTCTCGGCCTATCTGCACTCGGCCACCATGGTGAAGGCCGGCATCTTCCTGATGATGCGGCTCTGGCCGGTCATGGCCGGCACCGACGCCTGGTTCTACACCGTCGTGCCGGCCGGACTGGTGACGCTGCTGCTCGGCGCCTTCGCCGCCATCTACCAGCAGGACCTGAAGGGGCTGCTCGCCTATTCCACCATCAGCCATCTCGGGCTGATCACCCTGCTGCTCGGCCTCGGCAGCCCGCTGGCGGCGGTGGCGGCGATCTTCCACACGCTGAACCACGCCATCTTCAAGGCGTCGCTGTTCATGGCGGCGGGCATCATCGACCACGAGACCGGCACGCGCGATCTGCGCAAGCTCTCCGGCCTCTACCGCTACATGCCCTTCACCGCCTCGCTCGCCATGGTCGCCGCCGCCGCCATGGCCGGCGTGCCGCTGCTCAACGGCTTCATTTCCAAGGAGATGTTCTTCGCCGAGGCGGTGGCCGACCATACCGGCTCGCTGCTCGACGACAGCCTGCCTTACTGGGCGACGCTGGCGGGCGTGTTCAGCGTCACCTATTCGCTGCGCTTCATCTTCGGCGTGTTCTTCGGCCCGCCGCCGGTCGGGCTCGCCCACCGCCCGCACGAGCCGGCGCACTGGATGCGCTTCCCCATCGAGCTGCTGGTGCTGATCTGCCTGATGATCGGCATCGCGCCGGGCGTCACCGTCGGCCCGTTCCTCGCCACCGCGGTCAAGGGCACGCTGGATGGCACCGTCCCCTATTACAGCCTCGCGGTCTGGCACGGCTTCACCCTGCCGCTGCTGATGAGCTTCATCGCGCTGGCGGGCGGCGTGGCGCTCTATCTCGCTTTGCGCCGCTATCTCGACAGCGGCATAGAGGGCCCGCCGCTGCTGCGCGAGCTCAAGGGCCAGCGCATCTTCGAGAAGGTGCTGGTCACCCTGTCCTGGCAATGGGCGCGCGCGGCGGAAGCCACGCTCGGCACGCGGCGGCTGCAGGCGCAGATGCGCATCGTGGTGGCGCTGGCGGTGGTGGCGGCGCTCTCGCCCTTCATCGTCGGCGGGGCGGTCGGCACCGGCGGCCTGCCCGGGACGAGGGTGGCACCGGGCTTCGCCATCCTCTGGGCGATCGGCATCGCCTGCGCGCTCAGCGCCGCCTATCAGGCCAAATACCACCGCTTCGCCGCGCTGGTGCTGGTCGGCGGCTCCGGCCTCGTCACGTGCGTCACCTTCGTGTGGCTCTCGGCGCCGGACCTCGCGGTGACGCAGCTCCTCGTCGAGATCGTCACCACCGTGCTGCTGCTGCTCGGCCTGCGCTGGCTGCCCAAGCGGATCGAGAACGTCTACCCGAGCCGCCCGCCGCTGCCGGTGCTGCTGCGCCGCTACATCGACTTCGCCATCGCCTGCGGGCTGGGCGGGGTGATGGCCTTCCTGTCCTACTGCCTGATGACACGCCCGCTGCCGCAGAGCGTCTCCCGCTTCTTCGTCGAGAACGCCTATGCGGAAGGCGGCGGCACCAACATCGTCAACGTCATCCTGGTCGACTTCCGCGCCTTCGACACCATGGGCGAGATCGTGGTGCTGTGCCTCGCCGGGCTCACCGTCTTCGCGCTGCTGCGCCGCTTCCGTCCGGCGCCGGAAAGCATCGAGAGCCCGGAGCAGCAACGCATCCAGGATGCCTATGACGAGGCGGCGCCGGACCGGACGCTTGGCGACACGGTGACCGACTATATGCTCATCCCCCGCCTCATCATGAACTGGCTGTTCCCGGTGATCGCGGTGATGGCGGTCTATCTGTTCATGCGCGGCCACGACCTGCCGGGCGGCGGCTTCGCGGCCGGCGTCACCCTCTCCATCGCCTTCATCGTCCAGTACATGGCGAGCGGCACCCGCTGGGTGGAGGACCATCTGCGCGTGCTGCCGCTGCGCTGGATGGGAGCGGGCCTGCTCATCTCGGCGGGCACGGGCGCCGGCTCCTTCTGGTTCGGCTACCCGTTCCTGACCTCGCATTTCCAGTATCTGGACATCCCCTTCATCGGGAAGGTGCCGGCGGCGAGCGCGCTGCTGTTCGACCTCGGCGTGTTCGCCCTGGTGGTCGGCGCCACGGTGCTGGTGCTCATCGCCCTCGCCCACCAGTCGCTGCGCTCCAACCGCGCGGCGCAGGCCGCGGAAGGGGGCGAATGATGGAGATGATCCTCTCGATCGGCATCGGCGTCTTCGCCGCCTCGGGCGTGTGGCTGCTCCTGCGCCCGCGCACCTATCAGGTGATCATCGGCCTCTCGCTGATCTCCTACGCAGTCAACCTGTTCATCTTCAGCATGGGCCGCGTGCGCATCGATGTGCCGCCGGTCCTCAAGTCGGGTGCGCCGGGGGATCCGGCGACCCTCGCCGACCCGATGCCGCAGGCCCTTGTGCTCACCGCCATCGTCATCGGCTTCGCCATGACGGCGCTGTTCCTCGTCGTGCTGCTTGCCGCGCGTGGGCGCACCGGCACCGACCATGTCGACGGAAGGGAGCCGGACTGATGGTCTCCCTCATCCAGCACCTCGCCATCCTGCCGATCCTGCTGCCGCTGGCGGTGGGCGCCTTCATGCTGCTGTTCGACGAGCGCCGGCGCCTGTTCAAGATGGTGCTCAGCCTGGCGACCCTCGCCGCGCTGCTCGCCATCGCGCTCACCCTGGTGGTGCTGGTCGACATGCCGACCGGCGACCGCTGGTCGACCATCATCGTCTACCCGCTCGGCAACTGGCCGCCGCCCTTCGGCATCGTTCTGGTGGTCGACCGGCTCGCCGCGCTGATGCTGCTCATCACCACCCTGCTCGCCAGCGCCACGCTGCTCTTCGCCATGGCGCGCTGGCACAAGGCGGGGCCGCGCTTCTACACGCTGTTCCTGCTGCTGCTGACGGGGCTCAACGGCGCCTTCCTCACCGGCGACCTGTTCAACCTGTTCGTCTTCTTCGAGATCCTGCTCGCCGCCTCCTACGGGCTGGTGCTGCACGGCTCGGGCACGGCGCGGGTGCGCGCGGGGCTGCACTACATCCCGATCAACCTCGTCGCCTCCTCGTTCTTCCTGATCGGCGTCAGCCTGATCTACGGCGTCACCGGCACGCTCAACATGGCCGACCTCAGCCGGATGATGCCGACGCTGGAGCCGCAGTCGCGCATGCTGTTCGAGGCGGGCGCGGCGGTGCTCGGCATCGCCTTCCTGGTCAAGGCCGGCATGTGGCCGCTCAGCTTCTGGCTGCCGACCACCTATGCCGCCGCCTGCGCGCCGATCGCCGCCATGTTCGCCATCATGACCAAGGTCGGCGTCTATGTGATCCTGCGCCTGTTCCTGCTGTGCTTCGGCGACGAGGCCGGCGCCTCCGCCGATTTCGGCGCCCTCTGGCTCTATTATGGCGGGCTCGCCACCATCGTCTTCGGCGTCATCGGCGTGCTCGCCTCGCAGTCGATGCAGCGGCTCGGCGGCTATGCGGTGCTGGTCTCCTCCGGCACGCTGCTCGCCGCCATCGGCACCGGCAACAGCGCGGTGATCTCCGGCGCGCTCTACTATCTCGTCACCTCCACCTTCGCCATCGGCGCCTATTTCCTGCTGGTCGAGCTGATCGAGCGCGGCCAGGCGGCCGGCGCCGACGTGCTCGCCGTGACGCTGGAGATCTTCGGCGACCCGGAGGAGGACATCGAGGACGAGGACGAGGAGGTCGGCGTCGCCATCCCCGCGACCATCGCCATACTGGGCGGCGCCTTCGTCGCCTGCACGGCGCTGCTCGCCGGCCTGCCGCCGCTGTCGGGCTTCATCGCCAAGTTCGCCATGCTCTCGGCGCTGATGAACGAGGCCGGCGACATCCCGATCTCGCACTGGGTCTTCGTCTTCGTGCTCATGGCCTCCGGCCTCGCCACGCTCATCGCCATGAGCCGCAACGGCATACGCACGCTGTGGGTGCCGACCGAGACCGAGATTCCGCGCGTGCGCGCCATCGAAGCGATCCCGGTCGGCGCGCTGCTGTTCCTGTGCGCGGCGATGACGGTCATGGGCGGGCCGGCCATGCGCTACATGGAGGCGACGGCGCAGATCCTCTACTGGCCGAGCGAATATTCGCGCGACGTGCTCGGCACCGCCTCGGCCGGCACGATCTCCGGCGCGCCCATCGCGCCCGTGCCCGCGTCCTCCCAGGGAGGCGCGCCATGACCCTGCTCCGGCGCGTGCTGCCGCATCCCTTCCTGTTCCTGGCGCTGCTTGTGATGTGGCTCCTGATGACCCAGAGCCTGTCGCCGGGGCAGATCGTTCTCGGCGCGCTGGTCGCCTTCGGCGGCTGCTGGGCCATGGTGGCGCTCGATCCCGAGCCGGCGCGCATCCGCCGGCCGCTCGCCATCGCCAGGCTGGCGGGACGGGTCTTCGTCGACGTGTTCCGCTCGAACGTGGCGGTCGGGCGCATCATCCTCGGCAGCGACGAGCAGCGCGCCCATGCCGGCTTCATGAGCCTCAAGCTCGATCTCACCGACCGCTACGGCCTCGCCGTGCTCGCCATCGTGCTGACCTGCACGCCCGGCACGCAGTGGGTGCATTACGATCCCACGCGCGGCATCCTCACCCTGCACGTGCTCGACCTCGTCGACGAGAAGCACTGGGTGCGCACGATCAAGCAGCGCTACGAGACCCTGCTGATGGAGATCTTCGAATGAGCGCGATGATCCTCGGCTGGTCGATCACGGCGGCGCAGGTGCTGCTGGGCTTCGCCATGGCCTGCGCGGCGCTGCGCTTCATCCGCGGCCCCCGCGCGCAGGACCGCATCATCGGCCTCGACACCTTCTATGTGAACGCCATGCTGATGCTGATCACCATCGGCATCCGCAGCGGCGGGACGCTGTATTTCGAGGCGGCGCTGATCATCGGCCTGCTCGGCTTCGTCGGCACGGTGGCGCTCGCCAAGTTCCTCATGCGCGGCGAGGTGATCGAATGAGCGCGGCTCCCGATCTGCCGCTGTGGGCGGCGCTGCTGGTCTCCTTCTTCATCGTCGGCGGCGCGCTGGTGACGCTGATCGGCTCGATCGGCCTGTGGCGGCTGCCGGACTTCTATGCCCGCCTGCACGCACCCTCGCTCGGCGCCACCCTCGGCACCGGCGCCATCCTCATCGGCTCGATGATCTGCTTCTCGGTGCTGCAGAGCCGGCCGCTGGTGCACGAGGTGCTGATCGCCATCTTCGTCACCATCACCACGCCGGTGACGCTGATGCTGCTCTCCCGCGCCTCGCTCTACCGCGACCGGGTGGAAGGCCGCACCGACGTGCCGGCCGAGGATCCCGAGCCGACCGAGCCGTGAGGTCCCCTACAGCACTTCCTTCAGCTTGGCCGCGAGGCCGCCGAGGGTGAACGGCTTGATCAGCAGGTGGACGCCGTGGTCGAGCACGCCATTGTGGATGATGGCGTTGCGCGTATAGCCGGTGGTGAAGATCACCTTGAGGTCCGGCCGTACGGCGAGCGCCGCCGTGGCGAGCTGGCGCCCGTTCATGGCTGGCATCACCACGTCGGTCAGCAGCACGCGGATCTCGGGATGCGCCTCAAGCTCGCGCAGCGCCGCCGCGCCGCTCTCGGCCTCGATCACCCGGTAGCCGAGCTCGTCCAGCATCGCCCGGCTCATCGCCCGCACCTGCGCGTCGTCCTCGACCAGCAGCACCACCTCGGCATTGCCGTCGCCCGCCACCTCGCCGGCCGCCGGCTGCTCGGCCGGCATCTCCCCGGTGTAGCGCGGGAAGTAGAGCTTCACCGTCGTGCCGTGCCCGAGCTCGGAATAGATCTTCACGTGGCCGCCGGACTGCTTGACGAAGCCGTGCACCTGGCTGAGGCCGAGCCCGGTGCCCTGCCCCGGGGGCTTGGTGGTGAAGAAGGGGTCGAACGCCTTCTCCATCACCGGCTCGGCCATGCCGGAGCCGTTGTCGGTGACGGCGATCAACACATATTGCCCGGGCGTCACCTCGGGCTGCTGGGCGGCATAGGATTCGTCGAGGAAGGCGTTGGTGGTCTCGATGGTGAGCTTGCCGCCCTCCGGCATCGCGTCGCGGGCGTTCACCGCCAGGTTGAGCAGCACGTTCTCGAACTGGTTCTGGTCGACATTGATGCGCCAGAGCCCGCCGCCATGGACGATCTCGATCTCGATGGTCTCCGGCAGCGAGCCGCGCAGCAGGCCGGACATGCCGCTGACCAGCTTGTTGACGTCGCTCGGCGTCGGCGAGAGCGCCTGCCGGCGCGAGAAGGCGAGCAGCCGGCCGGTGAGCTGCACCGCGCGGTCGCCGCCGTCGATGGCGGCGTCGATCAGCGGCTCGAGCTTGCCCTCGCCGCGCTGCAGCCGCCGCTTGACGAGATGCAGGCCGCTGAGGATCACCGCCAGCATGTTGTTGAAGTCGTGGGCGATGCCGCCGGTGAGCTGGCCGATCGCCTCCATCTTCTGCAGCTGCCGGATCTTGGCCTCGTTCTCCTCGCTGCGCTGCATCTCGCCGACGAGCTGGCGGTTGGCCGCCTGAAGCTCCTGCGTGCGCAGCGCCACCTGCTTCTCCAGCGTCGTGTTGAGCTTGGCGAGCTCCTCCAGCGCCGCGTCGCGCTCGCGGATGCGCTCGCGTATGGCGTTGCCGCTGGTCTCCAGCACGTCGGCGACCTGCCTGAGCTCGGCGACGTCCGGACCGACCGGCTCCAGCCGCTCGCCATGACTGAGCCGCTCGGCATTGCGGGCCAGCGCCCGGATCGGGTTGGTGAAGCGGCGGCTCACCGCCCAGGCGGCGACCAGCGAGAGTATGGCGAGGCCGAGGCCGAGGCCGACCAGCAGCAGCAGCGAGCGTTGCAACGGACGCTCCAGCGCCGCCTGCGGCACCGCCACCGCGAGGATCCAGTCGGACACTGCCGAGCGCCGGTAGAAGACGGTGGTGAGTTCGCCGTCGATGGTCACGTTGCGCAGGATGCCCGGCGTCGGCCCCTCGCCCGGAATGCCGAGCTGCGCCATGCTCTGGCCCACCGACTGGTCGCCGGAGCCCGAGCGCGCCACCAGCGCCTGCTTGCCGTCCAGCACCATCGCCGTCTGGCCGGGTTCGGAGGCGAGGCGCTGGAGGATGCTGCCGATGAGGGTGGTGGGGACGCTGAGGCTCAGATAGGCCGATACCCGCCCGTCCCGCATGACGGGTGCGACGACCGCAAAGAGCGGGCGCCGGACGATGAGCCCATGCACGACGGAGGAGACCACCGGCTGGCCGGTCGCCGCCACCTGCAGGTCGGCGTCGCGCAGCGACGTCGCCTCCGGCAGCGGCGTGCCCCACGGCACCGCCGAATTGACCAGCTGCCGGCTGTTGAGGTCACGCAGCGCGAAGGTCGCCTGCCGCCACCGTGCCACCTCCACCGCATAGCTGTGGAAGTCCTGCAGGTTGTCCATCTTGAGCGACGGCGCCACCGACATCGCCCGCAGCGTGAATTCGAGCCCGATCAGCTCGGCGTCGACCGCCGCGGCGAGGGCGTGGACGGTGTCCCGTCCGTCCCGCTCCATGCGGTCGCGTTCGGCATTGGCGAGATTGACCAGCAATATGCCGGAGAACAGCAGCGTGGGCGCCAGCAGCACCACGATCAGCAGGGCGATATGCGTGCGGATCGATGCGGAACTGATGTTGAACGGCATCGCCCTTCCCGGCCCTTCGCGACTGCTTCGGGCACTCTACAGGGGGGCGGAACCGTGTCGAGGTTTTTTGACGTTAAGCGCATGATTCCGCCGCAGAATCCGCGGCGGCGTGGCGGATGCGGCACGCCACGGCGGATCACCGTACCGGCGGCTGCGGACGGCCGGCGCAGACCCGCTCGGCGGGCCTGCGGGCGTCAGCGTCGGGGATCGTCGGGCTTGAGCGGCGTGCCCTCCGGCGTGCCGTCGACCGTGCGCCGCGTCTTCGGCTCCAGCCGTCCGGCGGAGCGTGCGGCGGGCTTGCCGTCGACCGGGTGGTTGTCGTTGTCGACCTCGTCGAGCGGCGGCGCCAGCGGATCGGAAACCGCCGTCGTGCGGTCGTCGAGCACGGCATCGACATTGGCGGGGTCGATCACGACGGGGTTCTGGTCGAGACGGCGCGGATCGCGGACCATGAGCATGCCTCCATGTTTCCTGTCATGGGGGCAACGGGCCGGGGACGCGCCGGGTTCCGCCGCTCAGGCGTGGAACAGCCGCCGGTAGAGCGTCGAGCGGTTGATGCCGAGCCGGCGCGCCGCCAGCGAGACATTGCCGTCGCAGGCTTCCAGCGTGCGCCGCATCGCCTCGACGGTGAGGGCGTCCAGAGTGGCGTCCGACGCGGAAGGCGACGCGGAAACCGGCGTCGCGCCGATCTCCGGCGGCAGCATTGTCTCCTCCACCGGACGATACGGTTCCGCCAGCGCGGCGAGAGCGCGCAGCGTGCCCGCGAGCTGGCGGAAATTGCCGGGCCAGCCATGGGCGGCGAGCCGGGCCGCGCTGCCTTCCGACAGGGTCAGCCGCTCGTCGTCGACCAGCTGCCGCCACAGCTCGCGCACGATGGCGCCGCGGTCCGGCAGCGCCCGCAGCGGCGGCAGCGCCACCGTGTAATGGGCGATGCGGAAATAGAGGTCCTGGCGGAAGCTGCCCGCCTCCACCAGCGCGGTGAGGTCGCGATGGGTGGCGCAGAGCAGCGCGAAATCCACCTTCACCGGCCGGCCGCCGCCAAGCGGGGCGACCTCGCGCTCCTGCAGCACGCGCAGCAGGCGCGACTGCAGCGAGAGTGGCATGTCGCCGATCTCGTCGAGGAACAGCACGCCCCCCTGCGCCTCGCGCAAAAGGCCCTTGCGGCCATGGCGGCGCGCCCCGGTGAAGGCGCCCTCCTCATAGCCGAACAATTCGGATTCGATCAGCGTCTCCGGCACCGCGGCGCAGTTCACCGCGACGAAGGGGCCGCCGGCGCGGGAGCTCAGCCGGTGGATCTCGCGCGCCGCCAGCTCCTTGCCGGTGCCGGTCTCGCCGCGGATCAGCACGGGCACGTCGGCCTCGACCATGCGCACGGCGCGGGCGATCGCCTCGCGCTCGGCGCTGGCGAAGAGCGGTCCCTGCTCGCGGCGCGCCGGGGGCGCGACCACGCCGATCATGCGCGAAGATGGCGGGCCGTCGAGGCGGCAGAACAACGGGCGGCCGGCGCCGTCGCGCAGCGCGTGCGTTTGGCCGTCGGCGCGCGGCAGCCGCTCCAGGAGCTCGCCCGCGCGAGCCGCGCCGAGCGCCGACCAGTCGGCGCCGACGAGGCCGAGGCCGGCGCGGTTCGCCGCCACCAGCCGGTCCTCCTCGAACACCAGCACGCCCTCGCGCGCCGTGCCGAGCAGCGCCCGGTCGACCTGCAACCTCAGGATGCGACGCCCGGCAAAGTCCTCCTCGAAGAAGCGGTGCTCGATCTGCGCCACCGCGAGCCGCACCAGGCCGAGCGCGTGGCGGTGGTCGACCGCCGCCGGCCCCGACAGGTCGAGCGCCCCGACGGTCTGGCCGTAGGGGTCGAGGATCGGCGCCGCCGAGCAGCTGAGAATGCCGTGCGGGTCGTAATAATGCTCGCCGCCATGCACGGCGATGGGCCGGCCCTCGACCAGGGCGGTGCCGACCGCATTGGTGCCGGTCGAGCTCTCGCCCCACATCACGCCGGGGCGCAGCGCCACCTGCGCGGCGCGGGCGGCGAAGTCGGCATTGCCGAGCGCGTCGAGGATCAGCCCGTCGGCATCGGTGAGGATGACGACGCAGCCGGTCTGCATGGCGTCGGCATAGAGGCTCTCGATCTCCGGCCGGCACAGGCGGCGCAGCCTCTCGTGCCGCTCGGCGATGGCACTGAGCTCATGCGCGGTCAGCGGCTCGAGGCGCGGCAGGGCGGCGTTGTCGAGGCCGCGCGCGGCGCAGCGCTGCCAGGAGCGCAGGATCGGCTCGGAGACCAGCCCATCCAGCGGCCTGTCCGGCCGGCCGTGCTGAAAGAACTGCTTGCGCGCGGCGAGCACGCTGCGCGGCGAGGCGTCCGGACGCATGCGATCCTCCCGAGTGTTGCAAAATGCCACACATGTCGCAGGTCTTGTCGTTCTTTCCGACAGTTTCTAGCAAGTTTTCACCCGCCGTCCATCGGCTTCTTCTTCAACCCCTGGCGAGTACTTCGCCAATCCCAGCAGAATCAATATTTTCCCGTGCTGCAATGACGATTTTGTGCACCGCCGCATCGCGCTGGCACGGGCGCTGCAATCTTCGCGGTCCCAGCCTGGGAGGATACCAATGAACAAGCCAGAACTCTCCATTACCAAGCAGTCGCCTTTCAAGGCCCGCTACGGCAACTTCATCGGCGGCCAGTTCGTCGAGCCGGTGAACGGGCGCTATTTCGACAACACCTCGCCCATCACGGGCGGCAAGATCTGCGAGGTCGCCCGCTCGGACAAGGACGACATCGAGAAGGCGCTCGACGCGGCCCACGCCGCCAAGGACGCCTGGGGCAAGACCTCGGCGGCCGAGCGCGCGCTGATCCTCAACAGGATCGCCGACCGCATGGAGGAGAATCTCGACCTGCTCGCGCTGGCCGAGACCTGGGACAACGGCAAGCCGATCCGCGAGACCACGGCCGCCGACATCCCGCTCGCCATCGACCATTTCCGCTATTTCGCCGCCTGCGTCCGCGCGCAGGAGGGCAACCTCTCCGAGATCGACCACGACACCATCGCCTATCACTTCCACGAGCCGCTCGGCGTCGTCGGGCAGATCATCCCGTGGAACTTCCCGATCCTGATGGCGGTGTGGAAGCTCGCCCCGGCGCTCGCGGCGGGCAACTGCGTGGTGCTCAAGCCCGCCGAGCAGACGCCCTCCAGCGTTCTGGTGCTCGCCGAGCTCATCGCCGACCTGCTGCCGCCCGGCGTGCTCAACATCGTCAACGGCTACGGCCTGGAAGCGGGCAAGCCGCTCGCCTCCAACCCGCGCATCGCCAAGATCGCCTTCACCGGCGAGACGACGACCGGCCGGCTGATCATGCAGTACGCCAGCCAGAACCTGATCCCGGTCACGCTGGAGCTCGGCGGCAAGTCGCCGAACATCTTCTTCGGGGACGTGGTAGCCGAGGATGACGACTTCTTCGACAAGGCGGTCGAAGGCTTCGTCATGTTCGCGCTGAACCAGGGCGAGGTCTGCACCTGCCCCAGCCGCGCCCTGATCCAGGAAAGCGTCTATGACCGCTTCATGGAGAAGGCGCTGAAGCGCGTCGAGGACATCGTGCAGGGCTCGCCGCTCGATCCCTCCACCATGATCGGCGCGCAGGCCTCCTCCGAGCAGCTCGACAAGATCCTGTCCTATATCGACATCGGCAAGCAGGAGGGCGCGCAGGTGCTCACCGGCGGCGAGCGCAACAATCTCGGCGGCGACCTCGCCGGCGGCTATTACGTCAAGCCGACCGTGTTCAAGGGCCACAACCGGATGCGGATCTTCCAGGAGGAGATCTTCGGCCCGGTGGTATCCGTGACCACGTTCAAGGACGACGAGGAGGCGCTCTCCATCGCCAACGACACGCTCTACGGCCTCGGCGCCGGCGTGTGGACCCGCGACGGCAACCGCGCCTACCGCTTCGGCCGCGCCATCCAGGCGGGCCGCGTGTGGACCAACTGCTACCACGCCTATCCGGCCCATGCGGCCTTCGGCGGCTACAAGCAGTCCGGCATCGGGCGCGAGACCCACAAGATGATGCTCGACCACTACCAGCAGACCAAGAACCTGCTGGTGAGCTACAGCCCGAAGAAGCTCGGCTTCTTCTGAGCTCCGGAAGAAAGCGGACGGCGGCGCGAGGCGGGTTCGCCTGCCTCGCAAAGGCCGGCCGGTCGTTCCATTCCTTCCCTCATCCCCGGGCTTGACCCGGGGACCCAGACTGCGAGCCGCTGCGAGGCGGAAAAGTCTGGGTGGCCGGAATTCGGGCTCGCCCGAGTTCCTCATCGAGGATACCGAAGTCGGCAAATGCCGACTTCGGGTCAAGCCCGGCCATGAGGGCGGAAGGGACGGCCATGGTTGATAAATGGCCGGCGGACCGTATCTCCCTTCCGAAGATCGAGACCGTCACTCGGCGCCACCCTGGCCCTTCCCGGGACGGCGCCGCCTTTCGCCGGAGGCCCCCAATGGACACGGCAACCGACACGGCAACGCAGGTGGCAACCGCTTCCGCCGCCAATCGCCAGGACCAATCAGGAATTGTACCGCGCGTGCTGGCCACGCCGGCGGCGCTGGAGCTGATCGCCGCGCTCAGGGCCGATTACGGGCCGCTGCTGTTCCACCAGTCGGGCGGCTGCTGCGATGGTTCCTCGCCGATGTGCTACCCCGTGGACGACTTCATCGTCGGCGACCGCGACGTGCATATGGGTGAGATCGGCGGTGCGCCCTTCTATATGAGCCCGTCGCAGTTCGACTATTGGAAGCACACCCAGCTCATCATCGACGTGGTGCCGGGCCGCGGCGGCATGTTCAGCCTGGAGAACGGGCGGGACGTGCGCTTCCTCACCCGCTCGCGCCTGTTCGCCGACGAGGAGCTCGACCGGCTGGCGCCGGTCGGCGAAGGCCCCGCAATCTGAGATTGCACCCCCGCCAGCAAAAACCGCCATGCGCGCGAGGCGGATGGCGGTCCAGGCAGTCCCATAACTTTTCTTCGCCGACAGGGTCGGCGTTGTCGTTCACTGGCAGAGCAGGACGTCCTGCTCGCGCACCATCCTGTAGCTGTCCGCCAGCTTGGCCACGAAGCGCACATCGCCGCTGCTGTTGAGGCAGTAGTCGATGAGGCGCCCGTCGCCCCAGCTGATGCGGACCGCGCGCGGGTTGTAGCAGAGGTTCTGCAGCTCGATCCGACCCGCTGTGGAGCTAATCTCGACGACGCAGACACGCTCCACCGCCGTCTGCAGGTCACTGCCCGCCCAGCGCGGCTGCGCGACGGCGGACCCACTGAATGCCAACGCGCCCGCCATCAGGCCGGCGCAGCTCGCTGCAACTATTTTGCGCATCGTCATAACGTTCCCCTCGCCGTGACGCGATTTGGGCGGGGAATTTAGACCTTATTACCGTTAATGCAACAAATTTGAACTATTTTTGCCAACGGTTTGGTCAAACTTTCGAACATACTGCCTGTTTGTGAACCAATGATCACAGCCGGAATGCCCTCGCGCCGATGAAACGGGCACGCGCCAGCCTCGGGGTGCAGAGACTCGTCCCACCAATCAATCCGTTGAAAAATTTAGTTATTTCTTGTTGAGCGCGGTCACCGCAAGGGCCGTCGCGGCGGCCCGGTTCTCGACGCCGATCTTCGAATAGATCTGCTCGAGGTGCTTATTCACCGTGCGGGGCGACAGGCCGAGAATCTCGCCAATGTCGCGATTCGCCTTGCCGCGGGCGAGCCACATCAGCACTTCGGCCTCGCGGACGGTGAGGTTGAGCTTGGCCCTGAGCACCTGCTCGGGCGGCAGGCGGTCGTCCTCGACGATTCGCAGCAACAGCTCCTCCGGCCCGATCTGGCCGACATAGGAGAGTCTCAGCCGGCGCGCGGAGCCCTCGACCGGCAGGTCGATCGCGTCCGGCTCGGCCGCGGCGGCCTCGCCCTTGCGGCCCTCCAGCCAGCGACGCACCGGCTCGGGCAGCATCAGGCTGTCGCCGGGCGGCGAGACGGTGATCGAGGTGAGCAGCGCGGTCGCCTGCGGCGTCGACCACAGCACCCGCCCCTCGCGCGTCGCCGACAAGAGATAGCGCCCGGCCGCATCCAGCGCCGCGCGGGCGCTGTGGGTCTGGCGGGCATTGGCGAGATGCACGCGGATGCGCGCGATCAGCTCGTCCGGCGAGATCGGCTTGGTGACGTAGTCGACGCCGCCCGCCTCCAGCCCCTTCACGATCTGCTCGGTCTCCGACAGACCGGTCATGAAGATCACCGGCACATGCGCGACCGACTTGTTGCGCTTCAGGCGCCGGCAGGTCTCGAAGCCGTCCATGCCGGGCATCACCGCGTCCATGAGGATGACGTCGGGGGTGATGCGCTCCACCAGCGCCAGCGCGTTGGCGCCCTCCACCGCCACCAGCACGGTGGCGCCGGCGGCCTCCAGCGCGTCGGTGAGCAGGCTGAGGGTCTCGGGGGAATCGTCCACCACCAGGACGATGTCGCGGCGTTCCACGCTATGCATCATCGCTGCGCAACGCCTCCAGGACGGCCATGTATTGCTTGAGGTCGAAGGTTTCCATCAGGTCGCGCATATGGGAGACGAAGGCCTTGTTCTCCGGCGAGACGCTCTCGATCTCGGTGAGCTTGGCCTGGATGCCGCGCACATAGCCGATCTCGCCGAGCTTCACGAGGTCGTCGATATGCACGCCGGAGGGCGCGCGCAGGCTGGCGACCGGCACCGCCTCCTCCGCCGCCTTGGCGGCGAGCTCGGCCTCGCCCACCCATTCGATGTCGAGCAGCGCCGCCATCTTCTCCAGGAGCGTGCGCAGATGCACCGGCTTGACCAGATGGTCGTCGTGCTGGGCGAGGCCGTCGCCATGGATCTCGCCGGCATTGGCCGAGATCATCAGGATGCGCAGCCGCGCGAAGCCCTCGTCACGCAGCTGCCGCACGACTTCCCAGCCGTTGAGCCCGGGCATGGAGATGTCGAGCAGCAGCACGTCCGGCTCCCATTGCCTGACCATGTCGAGCGCCTGCACGCCGTCGGTGGCGGCGAGCACGGTGAAGCCGAGCGGCACAAGGAGTTCGTGCATGAGGTCGCGATGGGCGGCATCGTCGTCGGCCACCAGCACGGTGCGGCGCGGGCCGGTATAGCCGGCGATGTGCCGGTGCTGGATCGGCCCGATGCGGGAGGGATTGGTCACCTCGGAGAGCATCAGCTTCACCTTGAAGCTGCTGCCCTCTCCCGGCGTCGAGGTGAGCGAGATCTCCCCGCCCATGATCTCGGTGAGCAGCTTGGTGATGGTGAGCCCCAGGCCGATGCCGGCGGTGGAATAGGTACCGGCCCGCTCCCCGCGCTCGAACGGCTCGAAGATGCGCGTGTGGTCGGCGGCGGGGATGCCGATGCCGCTGTCCTCGACCTCGAACTCGGCCACCTGGTTGCGATAGGAGACGCGCAGCGCCACCCGGCCGCGATCGGTGAACTTGATGGCGTTCGACAGCAGGTTGATCAGGATCTGCCGCAGCCGCTTCTCGTCGGTATAGACCACCGCCGGCAGCCGGTCGGGGCGGACATAGACGAAGTCGATGCCCTTGGCGGTCGCCTGCAGGCGGAACATGTCGACGAGCTGGTCGAGGAAATCGGCGATGCGCACCTCGTCGCGGGTGAGGTGCAGCCGCCCCGCCTCGATCTTCGAGATGTCGAGCAGCCCGTCGATCAGGCCGGAGAGGTGCTCCGCCGAGCGGCGCACCACGCGGATGGCGTCGCGCCGGTGCGGCGGGATCGAGGTGTCGCGCTCCAGCAGCTGGGCATAGCCGAGGATGGCGTTGAGCGGCGTGCGCAATTCGTGGCTGATGCCGACCACATAGCGGCTCTTGGCGAGGTTGGCGGCCTCCGCGGCCTCCTTCGCCTTCTGCAGCTTGGCGTCGGTGCGCTTGTGCGCCTCGATCTCGCGCATCAGCAGCGCGGTCTGGCGGTTGCTCTCCTCCTGCGCGACGCGCCGGCTCTCCTGCGCCAGCACGAACAGCCAGGCGGCGACGCCGGCGATGATCAGCAGGATGAAGTAGAGCGTGAACAGCACGCTGCCGACCGCCTCGGCCTCGCCGACGGGGGCGAAGGTGGCCTGGAAATAGATCACCCCCAATATCGCGCCGATCACCAGAGCGAGCAGCGACAGCACGCCGATATAGTGGCCGATGCGCGAATTGAGCTGCGCCACCATCCACACCGGCAGCGTCGCCCGCATCGCCGCCAGTATCTGATCGGGGAAGCGCGCATCCTCCTTGCAGCGGTCATGGCAGCGCGCGTCGAGCGAGCAGCACAGCGAGCAGATCGGCCCGGCATAGACCGGGCAATGCGCCATGTCCTCAGGCTCGAACTTGTGCTCGCAGATGCAGCACTTGAGGGTAAGTCGCGTGTCCCAGTTCTTGTTGGTGCGCCGGGCGATGTAGTAGCGCCCTCGGGTGGCGAAGGCGATCGCCGCCGCCGAGACGAAGGAGACGGCGAGCGCGAGGAACGGCGCGAATACCTTCAGCGTCGGCCCGAAGAAGCCGGCGAAGGCGATCACGCCGACGAGGGTGCCGACGAACACCGCGCCGACGCCCACGGGGTTGATGTCGTAGAGATGCGCCCGCTTGAACTCGATGCCGGGCGGACTCCAGCCCATCGGCTTGTTGACCACGAGGTCGGCCACCAGCGCCGCCACCCAGGCCACCGCGACGATGGCGTAGAGGCCGAGGATCTGCTCCAGCACCTTGTAGATGCCGAGCGCCATCAGCATCAGCGCGATGGTGACATTGAACACCAGCCACACCACCCGGCCGGGATGGCTGTGGGTCAGGCGCGAGAAGAAGTTCGACCAGGCGATCGAGCCCGCATAGGAGTTCGTCACGTTGATCTTGAGCTGGGCGAGGATGACGAAGACGCCGGTGAAGGCGAGCGCCACCTCGGGCGAGAACACCGTCTTGAACGCGACCAGATACATCTGCGTCGGCTCGGCCGCGTGGATGAAGGGCACGCCTTGCGTGAGCGCGAAATAGGCGAGGAACGAGCCGGCCAGCATCTTGATGCCGCCGGGGATGATCCACCCCGGGCCGGCGGTCAGCAGCGCCACCCACCACAGCACGTTGCGCGCCGTCTCGCTGCGGCCGGGCGCGCGGCGCGGCAGGAAGCGCAGGAAGTCCACCTGCTCGCCGATCTGCGCCACCAGCGCGAAGACCACGGTGGTGGCGGCACCGAACATCACGAGGTCGAAGGAGCCGTCCGGCGCGCCGAAGCGGCCGGTATAGGAGGTCCAGCCGGCGAGCGGGTTCTCGTCCATCGCGAAGATGAAGACGAAGGGAATGAGGTTCAGCACCAGCCAGAAGGGCTGGGTCCAGAGCTGGAAGCGGCTGATGAAGGTGATGCCGTGCGTCACCAGCGGAATGACCACCAGCGCGCTGATGAAATAGCCGACCATCAGCGGCACGCCGAAGCACATCTCCAGCGCCAGCGCCATGATCGCCGCCTCGATGGCGAAGAACAGATAGGTGAAGGAGGCGTAGATCAGCGAGGTGACGGTCGAGCCGATATAGCCGAAGCCGGCGCCGCGGGTGAGCAGGTCGATGTCGACGCCGAACTTGGCGGCGTAGTAGCTGATCGGCAGGCCGGCGGCGAAGATGACGGCGCAGACCACGAGGATGGCCGCCACCGCGTTCTGGAAGCCGTAGGCCAGCGTGATCGCCCCGCCGATCGCCTCCAGCGCCAGGAAGGAGACCGCGCCGAGCGCGGTGTTGGCGACGCGCAGCGCCGACCAGCGGCGCGCGCTCTTGGCGGTGAAGCGCAGCGCGTAGTCTTCCAGCGTCTCGTTGACGACCCACTGATTGTAGCGGCGCCGAACGCGAACGATCTTTTGTTCCGCCGCCATAGGGTTCTGCCTCGCCGTGCCGACGCCAGACATTCGTTCGCGCTCACCCTCCCCGGGCATTTTGTGGTTCGGCACTTTCCACTGCTGCACTGCACACGCTGACGTCCGCCGCCTGCCCCGTCAGTCAAGCACAAATCGTTCCAGTTAAGTCGACTTTCCAGCCTGCGGCGGAATGTCCTGCAATAGCCAGCGTATTTCGCCGATAGTCGATGAAAATATGCTCAATTGAGTGCAATTGAGGCACGCCGTTTCCATCACTGAATTATCCGCCCCTAAAGAATTCGCGTCCGCGCGCGCGCGAAAACGACGAGGCGGAGCGTGCGCACACGCCCAGCCTGTCCTGCCACTGTGTGGGAGCGACCCCAAATCCCCTATACGTCAATCGACGTATTGCTGCATCGCGTCATCGCCCTCCACGATCTGGACAATGCAAGCACATCGCTAAGCTTGTTGAGCCACGTCAAACCCGTGGAGGGGATCGCATGTCTTCGAATAACGATAATTCTTCCAAGTTTTCGGCAACGCGCCGAAAGCTTTTGATGGGCATGGCGGCGCTTCCTGCTGTGCCTCTTCTGTCGCAGGCCGGGCTGTTTTCCACGCCGGCTTTCGCCCAGGCGCCCGCGACGTCGGCCGTCAACACGACCGGCCTCGCCGTGACCGACACGGAAGTCACGGTCGGCATCCTGCACTCCGTCACCGGCACCATGGCGATCTCGGAGACCGGCTCGGTGCAGGCCGAGAAGCTCGCCATCGACCAGATCAACGCCATGGGTGGCGTGCTCGGGCGCAAGATCAAGTTCATCCAGGAGGACGGCGCTTCCGACTGGCCGACCTTCGCCGAGAAGGCCAAGAAGCTGCTCGTCAACGACAAGGTCGCCGCCATCATGGGCTGCTGGACCTCGGCCTCGCGCAAGGCGGTGCTGCCGGTGGTCGAGCAGTATAACGGCATGCTCTACTACCCGACCTTCTATGAAGGCCTCGAGCAGTCGAAGAACGTCATCTACACCGGCCAGGAAGCCACGCAGCAGATCCTCGCCGGCCTCGACTGGGTGCAGAAGACCAAGGCCGGCAAGACCTTCTACCTCATCGGCTCGGACTACATCTGGCCGCGCACCTCGATGAAGATCGCCCGCAAGCACATCGAGGGGCACCTGAAGGACTCCTCCGTCGTCGGCGAGGAATACTTCCCGCTCGGCCACACCCAGTTCAACTCGGTGATCAACAAGATCAAGCTGAAGAAGCCGGACGTGATCTACGCCGCGGTCGTCGGCGGCTCCAACGTCGCCTTCTACAAGCAGCTCAAGGCCGCCGGCATCGACCTCTCCAAGCAGACCCTGCTCACCATCTCGGTGACCGAGGACGAGATCGACGGCATCGGCGGCGAGAACTTCGCCGGCGCCTATAGCTGCATGAAGTACTTCCAGTCGCTCGACAACCCCAACAACAAGGACTTCGTGGCCGCCTTCAAGAAGATGTGGGGCGAGAAGACCGTGATCGGCGACGTCACCCAGGCCGCCTATCTCGGCCCGTGGCTGTGGAAAATGACGGTCGAGAAGGCCGGCTCCTTCGACGTCGACAAGATCGCCGCGGCCTCCGCCGGCATCGAGTTCTCCAAGGCGCCGGAAGGCTATGTGAAGATCCACCCGAACCATCATCTGTGGTCGAAGACCCGCGTCGGCCAGGCGCAGCTCGACGGCCAGTTCAAGGTGGTGTTCGAGACCCCGGACCTGATCGAGCCCGATCCGTTCCCGAAGGGCTACCAGTGATCGCCTGAAGCTGCCGCCCGGAGAGGTTCGCCTCTCCGGGCCGTTCCGGTTGAACGCAGGCGCGCCGCCCGGCGCACGCGGGGGAATTCGCGATGTTCTCTGACTATTCGCTGGCCGAGCTCGGCTCGATCTTCGTGATGCAAGGCTTCGCCGGCCTCATCCTGTTCTCGGTCTTCGTGCTCATGGCGCTCGGCCTCGCCATCATCTTCGGCCAGATGGGCGTCATCAACATGGCGCACGGCGAGTTCATGATTCTCGGCGCCTATGTCACCTACTTCACCTCGCAATTCTTCCTGAACCATCTGCCTGCGCTGTTCACCGCCTATTTCTTCGTGGCGATGATATTGGCGTTCATCGCCTCCGGTGCGCTCGGCATGTTCATCGAATGGGCGATGATCCGCCGGCTCTACAAGCGCCCGCTCGACACGCTGCTCGCCACCTGGGGCCTCAGCCTCATCCTCCAGCAGCTCTACCGCTCGGTCTTCGGCCCGCGCGAGGTCGGCGTCGAGCTTCCGCAATGGATGATGGGCTCGCTGCCGCTCACCGACACCATCGAGGTGCAGATCAACGGCCTGTTCGTCATGGGCCTGACCATCGCCATCACCGTCGTCGTCGCCGTGCTCATGTACAAGTCGAGCTGGGGCAAGCAGGTGCGCGCGGTGGTGCAGAACCGCGTCATGGCCGGCGCCGTCGGCATCAACACCGAGAAGGTGGACCGCTACACCTTCGGCCTCGGCTGCGGCATCGCCGGCGTCGCCGGCTCGGCCTTCACCATGATCGGCTCGACCGGCCCGACCTCCGGCCAGCTCTACATCGTCGACACCTTCCTGGTCGTCGTGTTCGGCGGCGCGCAGAGCCTGCTCGGCACCATCGCCTCCGCCTTCACCATCTCGCAGGCCCAGTCGACCATGGAGTTCTTCCTCTCCGGCTCGATGGCCAAGGTCCTCACGCTGCTCGGCGTGGTCATCATCCTGATGCTGCGGCCGCAGGGCCTGTTCGTCATCAAGGTCCGTCGCTGAGGAGGCCGCCATGACCGCACCCGTGAAATCCGGACGCACCTTCTTCCTCCGCCCACAGGACATGATCGGGATCGTCATCCTCGCGATCCTCCTGCTGGTCGTGCTGCCGCTGACGCTGGACAATTTCCGCCTGCAATTCGTCGGCAAGTACCTGACCTACGCCTTCGTCGCGCTCGGCCTGGTGCTGTGCTGGGGCTATGCCGGCATCCTCTCGCTCGGCCAGGGCGTGTTCTTCGGCCTGGGCGGCTACTGCATGGCGATGTTCCTCAAGCTGGAAGCCTCCAGCGTCGAGAACACCAAGATCCAGACCACGCCCGGCATCCCGGACTTCATGGACTGGAACCAGATCACCGCCCTGCCCTGGTTCTGGGAGCCCTTCAGGAGCTTCGGCTTCACCACCATCGCCGTGGTGCTGGTGCCCGCCTTCTTCGCGCTGCTCGTCGGCTACGCCCTGTTCAAGCGGCGCGTCGGCGGCGTGTACTTCGCCATCATCACCCAGGCGCTCGCCGCGATCATGACCATCCTGATCATCGGCCAGCAGGGCTATACCGGCGGCATCAACGGCATCACCGACCTGCGCACCCTGCACGGCTGGGACATCCGCACCGACAGCGCCAAGACCGTGCTCTACTTCGTCTGCGTGGCGCTGCTCATCGGCTGCATCCTGCTCGCCTATTACGTGAAGTCGTCCAAGCTCGGCCGCATCCTCGTCGCCATGCGCGACAAGGAAGACCGCGTCCGCTTCTCCGGCTACGACGTCTCCTCGTTCAAGATCTTCGTTTTCTGCCTGGCGGCCTCGCTCTCGGCCATCGGCGGGGCGATGTTCACCCTGCAGGTCGGCTTCATGTCGCCCTCCTTCGTCGGCATCGTGCCCTCGATCGAGATGGTCATCTACACCGCGGTCGGCGGGCGCCTCTCCATCCTCGGCGCCATCTACGGCACGCTGCTGGTGAACTGGGCCAAGACCTCCTTCTCGGAGAGCTTCCCCGAGCTCTGGCTCTTCGGTCTCGGCGGCATGTTCATCGCCGTGGTGCTCATCTTCCCGAACGGCATCGCCGGCCTCTACCAGGTCTATGTCGCCCCGCATCTCGGCCCGCTCTTCGGCGGCGCCAAGCGCAAGGTGACGCCGCCCGCCGCCACCCCGCCGGCCGCCGGTTCGGCCGCCCCCGCAGCCGCCGAGTGAGGAGACGACGCTCATGAACGCGCAACCCGTCATCACCGATGCGATGAACAAGGACTTCGTCCTGGCGGTGGAAGGGCTCACCGTCTCATTCGACGGCTTCAAGGCGGTCAACGACCTGTCCTTCTATGTCGACGAGAACGAGATCCGCGTCATCATCGGCCCCAACGGCGCCGGCAAGACGACGGTGCTCGACCTCATCTGCGGGCGCACCAAGGCGACCGCCGGCTCGATCAAGTTCAAGGACCGCGAGCTGACGAGGATGAAGGAGCACGAGATCGTGCGCGCCGGCATCGGCCGCAAGTTCCAGAACCCGTCGATCTACGAGGATCTCACCGTCTTCGAGAACCTCGAGATCTCCTATCCCAAGGGCCGCTCGGTGGCGGGGGCTCTCGCCTTCCGCCGCGACGCGGCGGTCAAGGAGCGGGTGCAGGAGATCGCCGAGACCATCTTCCTCGCCGACCAGCTCGACCAGCGCGCCGAATATCTCTCGCACGGCCAGAAGCAGTGGCTGGAGATCGGCATGCTGCTGATCCAGGACCCGGAGCTGCTCATGCTCGACGAGCCGGTCGCCGGCATGAGCGTCTCCGAGCGCAAGAAGACCGCCGAGCTGCTCAACACCATCATCAAGAACCGCTCGGTGATCGTGATCGAGCACGACATGAAGTTCGTCGAGGACATCGCCCACAAGGTGACGGTGCTGCACCAGGGCAAGATCCTGTCGGAAGGCCCGATGGCCAAGGTCCAGGCGGACCCCAAGGTCATCGAGGTCTATCTCGGCCATTGAGGAGACAGGCATGCTGAACGTCTCGAACCTGCACGTCTCCTACGGCGAGAGCGAGGTGCTGCACGGCCTCGACTTCAAGGTCGCGCCCGCCGAGATCGTCGCCATCATGGGCCGCAACGGCATGGGCAAGACCACGCTCATGAAGTCGCTCATGGGCATCGTGCCGACCAAGAGCGGCAGCGTCTCGGTCGGCGAGACCGACATCACCAAGCTGAAGAGCTACGAGCGCGTCGCCAACGGCGTCGCCTATGTGCCGCAGGGCCGCATGATCTTCTCCACCATGACGGTGCAGGAGAACATCGAGACCGGCCTGATCCCACGCGGCGAGAGCAAGGTGCCCCCCGACATCTACGAGCTGTTCCCGGTGCTGCTGGAGATGAAGGGCCGGCGCGGCGGCAACCTTTCCGGCGGCCAGCAGCAGCAGCTCGCCATCGCCCGCGCGCTCGCGACAGGGCCGAAGGTGCTGCTGCTCGACGAGCCGACCGAAGGCATCCAGCCCTCGATCATCCGCGAGATGGCCCGCACGCTGAAGCGCATCCGCGACGAGCGCGGCCTGTCCATCGTGGTGTCCGAGCAGGTGCTCTCCTTCGCCCTCGACATTGCCGACCGCGTGCTCGTCATCGAGAATGGCGAGATCGTCCACGAGAACCTGCGCGCCGAGGTCGACGAGGCCAAGGTCGCCAAATTCCTGTCGGTCTGACGGCGAGCCTGGCCCGCCGCCCGACAAGTCCAAGCCTGCCCAAGGGGAGAGTGGAGAAGAGCATGCCCGATACGCTGATCAAGATCGACCTGAACCAGTCGGCCTATGACAACGACATGGTTCACAACCGCTGGCACCCGGACATTCCGATGGTGGCGTGGGTGAAGCCGGGCGACGACTTCATCGTCGAGACCTATGACTGGACCGGCGGCTTCATCAAGAACAACGACTCGGCCGACGACGTGCGCGACATCGACCTGTCGATCGTGCACTTCCTCTCCGGCCCCATCGGCGTGAAGGGCGCCGAGCCCGGCGACCTGCTGGTCGTCGACCTGCTCGACATCGGGGCGATCCCCGGCAACGAATGGGGCTTCAACGGCTTCTTCTCGAAGAAGAACGGCGGCGGCTTCCTGACCGACCACTTCCCGCTGGCCCAGAAGTCGATCTGGGACTTCAAGGGCATGTACACCTCCTCGCGCCACATACCGGGCGTGAACTTCGCCGGGCTGATCCATCCCGGCCTGATCGGCTGCCTGCCGGACCCGAAGCTGCTCGACACCTGGAACAAGCGCGAGGTGGACTTCATCGCCACCAACCCGACCCGCGTGCCCCCGCTCGCCAACCCGCCCTTCGCGGCGACGGCGCATATGGGCCGGCTCTTCGGCGACGCCAAGGCGAAGGCGGCGGCCGAGGGCGCCCGCACCGTCCCCCCGCGCGAGCATGGCGGCAATTGCGACATCAAGGACCTGTCGCGCGGCTCGAAGATCTACTTCCCGGTCTATGTCGACGGCGGCGGCCTCTCCATGGGCGACCTGCACTTCAGCCAGGGCGACGGCGAGATCACCTTCTGCGGCGCCATCGAGATGGCCGGCTGGGTGCATCTGAAGGTCGACGTGCTGAAGGGCGGCATGGCCAAGTACGGCATCAAGACGCCGATCTTCAAGCCGTCGCCGATGACGCCCAACTACAAGGACTACCTGATCTTCGAGGGCATCTCGGTCGACGAGTACGGCCAGCAGCATTATCTCGACGTCAACGTCGCCTACCGCCAGGCCTGCCTCAACGCCATCGAATACCTGAAGAAGTTCGGCTATTCCGGCGCGCAGGCCTATTCGATCCTCGGCACCGCACCGGTGCAGGGCCACATCTCGGGCGTCGTCGACATCCCCAACGCCTGCGCCACGCTGTGGCTGCCCACCGAGATCTTCGACTTCGACATCAACCCGACCGCCGCCGGCCCGACGAAGTTCATCGACGGCTCGGTCGACATGCCGCTTTCACCGGACCTTTAGACCCCCCGCTTAGATGTCCGGTGCCGCGGGGCGATGCTTCGGCATCGCCCCGCCTCTCTACTAGACTTCGGCGGTGCTTTTGCACCGCCCCGCTTCTCCATTAGACTTTGGCGATGCTTCGGCATCGCCCCGCTCCTACTCCGAGGAAACGGCCGAGGAACACCTCATGCCCGTCTACGAATATCAGTGCGAAAGCTGCGGCGACTTCACTGCCATGCGGCCGATGAGCGAGTACCAGGACCCGCAGCCCTGCCCGGATTGCGGCGCCTCCGCCCCGCGGGTGATGCTCACCGCGCCGCATTTCTCCGGCATGTCGCGCGAGAGCCTTGCCGCCCACGCCACCAATGAGCGCGCCGCCAACGCGCCGATGACCACCGGCGAGTTTGCCGCGAAGAAGCACGGCTCCGGCTGCTCCTGCTGCTCCGGTATGAAGAGCCGCACCAAGAAATCCAAGACCGCGACGGCGGCGAGCGGAGCGAAGAGCTTCCCCTCCGCCCGGCCGTGGATGATCAGCCACTGATCAAAGGCGATCATCCCGTACCAAACGAGCGTCATCCCGGACGGCCGAAGGCCGATCCGGGATCGCGTGCCATTTGCGGATGACGATCCCGGCTCTCGCTGCGCTCGGCCGGGATGACGAAGGATGGAAGCCGGCATCGGCGACCTGCGTGCTTCGAGGCCGCCCATGCGGGCGGCACCTCAGCATAAGGAAGGTCGCCCTGAGATCATCCTTGGCACCACCTCATCCTGAGGTGCGAGCCGCAGGCGAGCCTCGAAGGATACTCGCCCGGGAACGGCGGGTGCCCACTGCGTCGACATCGTAGGGCGCACAGGTTCGCCATGCGCCCCCTACTCCCCGATCGCCACCCCTTCGCGGCGCGGGTCGGCGGCGCCCACCAGCCCCTCCGGCCCGATCGACACCGCCTGCACGCCGGAGGTCATCGGCATCACCTTCACCTCGAATCCCAGCCCCTTCAGCCCCGGCGCCAGTTCCTCCGCCTTGGTGCCCGCCTCGAGCTCCACGGGCCCGAACCGTGCCAGCACGTTCGGCGCGGCGATGGCCTGGTCGAGCGGCAGGCCCCAGTCGAGATGGGCGATCAGGGTCTTCGCCACATAGCCGATGATCTGGCTGCCGCCGGGCGAGCCGAGCGCCAGCACCGGCTTGCCGTCCTTCATCACGATGGTCGGCGCCATGGAGGAGCGCGGGCGCTTGCCCGGCTCGACCCGGTTGGCGACGGGCACGCCGTCGCGCTGCGAGCGGAAGGAGAAGTCGGTCAGTTCGTTGTTGAGCAGGAAGCCGCCGACCATCAGCCGCGAGCCGAAGCCGGCCTCGATGGTCGAGGTCATGGAGACGACGTTGCCGTCGCCATCGACGATGGTGATCTGCGTCGTCGAGGGCACGTCGAGCGCGGCGCCGTCGGCGCGCGGCTCGGCCATGGCGTGGTCCCAGGTCGGGTTGCCGGCCGCGACCTCGGGCAGCGCGTCGTCGCCGGCGAGCAGCTTGGCGCGCTGGCTGAGATAGTCCTTCGCCAGCAGCCCCTTGGTCGGCATCGGCACATAGTCGGCGTCCGCCATGTAGCGCTCGCGGTCGGCGAAGGCGAGGCGCGAGGCGTCGGCGATCAGCCGCCAGGATTCCGGGCTGGCCGGGCCGAGACCCTTGAGGTCGTAGGGTTCGACGAGGCCGAGGATCTGGCCGAGCGTCAGCGCGCCCGAGCTCGGCGGCCCCATGCCGCAAATGTCGAGCCCGCGATAGGCGCCGCAGACGGGGCTGCGCTCCTTCACCCGGTATTCGCGCAAGTCGCCGAGCGACAGCACGCCCGGATTGTCCGCCTCACGCACCGTGCGCACGATGTCGGCGGCGATCTCGCCGCCATAGAAGGCGTCGGCGCCGTACTGCGCGAGATGGCGCAGCGTCGCCGCATAGGCGGGGTTCTTCAGCAGCGTGCCGGCTTTGAGCGCCTCGCCATTGGCGTCGAGGAAATAGGCCCGCGCCGCCGCGTTGCGCGTCAGCGTGCCGACATCTTCAGTGATGAGCGAGGCGAGCCGCGGCGACACTTCGAAGCCGCCTTCAGCGCGGCGGATCGCCGGGCGGAAAAGCTGCGCCCAGGCGATCCTGCCGTAGCGGCGGTGGACGGTTTCCAGAAGCCGCGGCGTGCCCGGCGTGCCCACCGAGCGCCCGCCGACCACCGCGTCCATGAAGGCGAGCGGCTGGCCCTTCTCGTCCTGGAAAAGCGTGGGGGTGGCCGCGCGGGGGGCGGTTTCCCGCGCATCGAAGGTCGTGAGCTCGGCCTTGGCCGCGTCCCAATAGACGAGGAAAGCCCCGCCGCCGAGCCCGGAGGATTGCGGCTCGACCAGCCCGAGCATGAGCTGCGTCGCCACCATGGCGTCGATGGCGTTGCCGCCGGCCCTCAGCGCCGCCGCGCCCGCCTCGGCGGCGAGCGGGTTGGCCGCCGTCACCATCCAGCGCTTCCCGGTGGCGGATTTCTGCGCCGCAACGACCTTGCCCGGCGCTTCCGGCGCCTGCGTGTCCGCGGCCTGCTGCGCGTAGAGCGGCGTCGCCAGCAAAGCGACCGCGATCACCCAGGAAAAACCCAGCTTGAGACTGTGCCGCATCCCCGCCTCCATCCCTCTGTCGTGCAACAAAGATTGCTCGCCGTAACGCGAAGTGAACAGTGGATTCGACAGCCTGCCCGCAACGAAGGCGTGACGTTTCGACGAATCGGGTTAAGCTTCAATCGTCGTCAACAATCGAAAGGAGGTGATCCAGTGTCTGATCGTCTTGATCTGCGGTCGTCGGTATCCGTGACCTGGACATTTGCCTCTTGCGAGGTCCGTGCCGCGTGATGCGACACTACGCGCCGCCTCTCTAGGCGGTTACCGGGCCGGACCGCGGTCTGACATGGGAAGGGCTGCCCGCAAGGCAGCCCTTCTTTCTTGGCGGCTACCCCTACGACAACCGGTAATACTTTGCCGAAGCCGATCGTCATCTATATCGACGCCGATGCCTGCCCGGTGAAGGAGGAGACCTATCGCGTCGCCGCCCGCCACCGCATCAAGGTGTTCCTCGTCGCCAACAGCTTCATCGCCGTGCCGCGCGATGCCGAGGTCGAGCGCGTCATCGTTCCCGCCGGCCTCGACGTCGCCGACGACTGGATCGCCGAGCGGGTGGAGGAAGGCGACCTGGTGATTACCGCCGACGTGCCGCTCGCCGCCCGGGTGGTGGCCAAGGGCGCGGAGGCCATCGGGCCGACCGGCAAGCCCTTCACCGCCTCCTCCATCGGCATGCAGCTCGCCACCCGCAACCTGATGCAGGATCTGCGCGAAGCCGGCGAGATCACGCGCGGTCCCCGCCCCTTCTCTGCCCGCGACCGCTCGGAATTCCTGCAGGCGCTGGAGCGCGCGGTGCAGCGGCTGAAACGGAAAGGCTTCCTCGCGGGTTGAACCCGGCACCTGAAGGAGTGGAGGGCGAAATGCTGCAGGCCTGCCTCAACGGCTCGCGGAGCCGGGACTTCCATCCCAACACCCCGCTCACCCCGGCCGAGCTCGCGGCCGACGCCGCGGCGGTGCTGGCCGCCGGCGCCACCGAGCTGCATCTGCACCCGCGTGACGAGGCGGGCGCCGAGACGCTCGATCCCGTCCACGTCGCTGCGGCGCTGGAGGCGATCCGCGCCCGCGTGCCGGGCACGCCGATCGGCCTGTCGACCCATGCCGGCATCGCGCCGGGCGGCACCGGCCGGCTGGAAGCGGTAAAGGCGTGGACCGTGCTGCCCGACTATGTCTCGGTGAACCTGATCGAGGAGGATGCGCCGGAGATGATCGCGCTCGCCCTCTCGCGCGGCATCGGCGTCGAGGCGGGCCTGTGGTCGGAGGCCGACGCGGAGCGCTTCGTGAAGCTGCCGCAGGCGCGTCAGGCGCTGCGCATCCTCATCGAGATCAACGAGCAGGACGAGGCGGAGGGGCTGGAGGTCGCCGCGGCGATCCGCAAGGTGCTCGCCCGCGCCAGCCTCGACGTGCCGGTGCTCCAGCACGGCCTCGACGCCACGATGTGGCCGCTCTACCGCGACGCGCTGCTGCGCGGCCTCGACAGCCGCATCGGGCTGGAGGACGGCAAGCACATGCCGAACGGTTCGCAGACAGAGGACAATGCGGCGCTGATCAAGGCGGCGATGCTGATGGCAAGGGTGCCGCCGGACGTGCGGACGGCGTGAGGGACATCACCCCATCAGGCGTCATCCCGGAATTGCCGTCAGGCAATATCCGGGATCGTCTCCCGCTCTTTATCGTCGAGCGATCCCGGCTCTCCGGCTCGGCCTGAGCCTGCCCTTGGGCTTGCCGGAGGCAAGACCCGAGGGGTCGGGATGACGTCCTTAGAGGCTAACTGAACAAGCACCGTCATCCTGAGGCGCGAGCGAAGCGAGCCTCGAAGGATGGTCGTTCAAGCGCGCCCGGACGAGCATCCTTCGAGGCTCGGCCGCTGGCCGGGCACCTCGGGATGACGTTGCTCCCGGTGGGACCGGAATTGGCTACGGGTTCTCGGGGGGAGGCCTCCCCTCACCCGCTGTTCCGCAGCCCCGCCGAGATGCCGTTGATCGTCAGCTGGATGCCCTGCAGCACCTTCTCGTCGGTGTCGTTGCCGCGATAGGCGCGCAAGAGGCCGACCTGCACATGGTTCAGCGGGTCGATATAGGGGAAGCGCGCGCGGATGGAGCGGTCGAGCAGCGGGTTGGAGCCGAGCAGCTTCGGCTGCTGCGAGATGTCCAGCAGCGCGTCGATCGAGGCCTGGTGCTCGGCGCGGATGCGCCCGAAGATGGCCTCGCGCAGTTCCACGTCCTCCACCAGCTCGGCATAGCGCGAGGCGATGGCGATGGAGCTCTTCGACAGCACCATGTCCATGTTGGAGAGCTGGGTGCGGAAGAACGGCCACTCGCGGTACATCTCCTGCAGCAGCGGCAGCCCGTCCGGATTGGCCTTCAGCCATTCGCCCACCGCCGTGCCGAAGCCGTACCAGCCCGGCAGCATCAGCCGGCACTGCGCCCAGGAGAACACCCAGGGAATGGCGCGCAGGTCCTCCACCCGCCGCGTCTTCTTCCGCGAGGCCGGGCGCGAGCCGATGTTCAGCGTCGCGATCTCGTTGATGACGGTGGATTCCCAGAAATAGTCCTCGAAGCGCGGGGTCTCGTAGACCAGCGCCCGATAGGCCTTGAACGCCGCGTCGGAGATCTTCTCCATCACGCGCAGATACTCCTCGCGCGGCGCCGTGGCGTCGCCGGAGAGCAGCGTCGCCTCCATGGTGGCGGCGGCGAGGATCTCGAGATTGCCGCGCCCGACCGCCGGGTTGGAGTACTTGGACGAGATGATCTCGCCCTGCTCGGTGATGCGGATCTGCCCCTGCACCGCCCCGCCCGGCTGGGCGAGGATGGCGTCGTAGCTGGGCCCGCCGCCGCGGCCGACCGAGCCGCCGCGGCCGTGGAACAGCCGCAGCCGCACGCCGTGGCGCTTGAACACCTCGATGAGCTCGATCTCGGCCTTGTAGAGCTCCCAGCCCGAGGTGACGAAGCCGCCATCCTTGTTGCTGTCGGAATAGCCGAGCATCACCTCCTGCACGCCGCCGCGGCTGTCGACCAGTTTGCGGTATTCAGGTAGGCGGAACATCTGCTCCATCACCTTGGCGGCGTTGCGCAGGTCCTCGATGGTCTCGAACAGCGGCACGATGTGCACCGCCGCCGTGCCGGCGGGGTCGACGAGGCCGACCTCCTTCAGCAGCAGCGCCAGCTCCAGCATGTCCGAGACGCCCTCGGCCTTGGAGATGATGCAGGTCTGGATCGCCTCTGGACCGTAGATCTGGTGGATGCGGGCGCAGGTGCGCAGCATCGCCATCTCGCCCACCGTCTCGTCGGAATAGGCGACGAAGGGCGAGGTGAGCGGGCGCGCGGTGGCGAGCTCGCGCAGCAGCAGGGCGACGCGCGTGCCCTCCGGCAGGCTCTTGTAATTGGTGCCGGGCGCGGCGATCTCGAACAGCTCGGCGACGCAGCGCTCATGCACGTCGGAGTTCTGGCGGGAATCCAGCACGGCGAGGTGGAAGCCGAAGCAGTCGACGGCCCGGCGCAGCGCCCGCAGCTTGCCGCGTGCAATGGCGCCCGAGCCGTGGGTCTTGAGCGAGCGGTCGATGATGTCGAGATCGGCCCGCAATTCCTGGGCGGAAGCATAGGGCGCCGCCGCCGGCTTCTGGGTGATGCCGAGCAGGTCGGCGATCTCCAGCCGGAAGGCGGTGGCGCGCAGCCGCGTGGCGATGACGCCGGTGGCGAGGCGGTAAGGCTCGTTGCGCCGGTGCGGCGAGCCGTCGGAGGAGACGTCGACCAGTCCCATCAAATCGTCGGAGACCGTCACCCGGATGGTGCTGATCGAGAGCTCGCCGCCGAGCGCGTCCAGCTCCTCCAGATAGAAGCGCACCGCCTGCGCGCTCTGCATGCGCAGGGTCTCGCGGGTGACGTCGGCGGTGACGAAGGGATTGCCGTCGCGGTCGCCACCGATCCAGCTGCCGATGCGCAGGAAGGAGGCGAGCTCCGAGACCTCGGCCCCGCCGTCGAGCGCGGCGAGCCGGTCCTCCAGCGCCGCATAGAGCTTCGGCAGCTGGCGCAGGAAGGTGTAGTCGTAATAGGCGAGCCCGTTCGCCACCTCGTCGAGCACCGTCAGCTTGGTCCGGCGCAGCAGGTTGGTCTGCCACAGCATCAGCACGCGGCGGCGCAGCTCGTCGTCGGCGAGCTCCTGTTCTTCCGGCGTCGGGTCGAGCCGGGCGCGGTCGGCCAGAAGCTCGGCGATGCACATCTCGTGCGTCAGCGTCGAGCGCCGCCGCACCTCGGTCGGATGGGCGGTGAGCACCGGGCTCGCCAGCGCCGTGTCGAAGAAGCCGCGCAGCTCGTCGGACGAGACGCCGTGCGCACGCGCCTTGTCAATGGCGCGGGCCACGCTGGGCGGACCGCCATTGCCGGCCGCCGCCGCCGCGCGCATGCGGCGGATGACGTTCTGGTCCTCGGCGATGTTGGCGAGATGCGAAAAATAGGAGAAGGCGCGGACGATGGTGATGGTCTGCTCGGGGCCGAGCTGGTTCAGGATCGCCTCCAGCTCGTGCCGGGCGCCCTCGTCCTCCTCGCGGTGGAAGCGGGTGGAGACGCGGCGGATGCGCTCCACCAATTCGAAGGTCGGCTCGCCCTCCTGGTCGCGCAGCGTGTCGCCGAGCACCCGGCCGAGCATGCGGATGTCGTCGCGCAGCGACAGGTCGAGTTCGCCGTCGGCATCGAGCTCGGCATCGGGCAGGGCGATGGTGAGGGCAACGGACATGGCGATACTCCTTTAGGCTAACGCGAACTTAGCAATTAGCATGCCGGCCGTGACAGCCTAGCTGCGGCGTTCTCCCCGCCCGCGATGCCGCAGGCCGAATGCCCCGCTTCGCATACCCCGGCACCACTATGGCCGCCAAGGTGAGGCGGCCGCGCCACAGCCTCGGTAATTCACATCAAATGCCCTATCGCCGCCGCGATTGTGAACGAAATCGCCGCCAGCATGAACGCCGTGCTCAGGGATGATTCAGAGTTACTGGTTCATAAAGGGGCATGCAAAGGCGACATCCGCAGGTTGTCGTCTGGCGAAATGAAAGACCGGCCCGAGCCGGATGTGTCGAACTGAAGCGTATGCGTAACAGGAAGGACTTCGAAATGCCCCCCGTCATGAACCGTAGCGAGGTTCAGACCCCGACCGTGACCCGTCCGTCCAGGACTGCCGCCTTCGTCGAGGCCGCCTCTCTTTCCGCCACCCGTTCCGCTGAGAACGGCAAGAAGAGCCCGAACGCGAACGCGCCCGTCGGCTCCATCGCCGCCATCGAGTCGCTCCTCGGCTGCTGATCCCGCTCGGCGGCCCCCGCGACAGCGGGCCGGCCGCCGCTTCACATGAATGTGTGGCCGGCGCAAAGCGGTGCGCCGGGCCGTGGCGCCGGAACCGCGACAAGCGGTCCGGCCACGACAGCGAATTGCGGGCTGGCAATTGCCCCGCCTCTCCCCCATATGGATGACGTAGCGGCATGTGCCGCGTCACGAATTCATCGTAGAGAGGCCACCGACTTGCGTCCGCGTTCTCTTTCCCTGCGCCTTGCCCTTGGCGCGCTCCTCCTCGCCGCCGGCGTCACGGTTGCCGCGGACTTCGCCGAGGCCCGCGTGGGCCGTAGCGGCAGCTTCGGCAGCCGCGGCTCGCGCACCTGGTCCACCCCCGCCCCGACCCCGACCGCGCCCACGGCGCAGCCGATGCAGCGTTCCACCACGCCGCAGAACCAGATGGGCCAGACCGCGGCCCGCGCGCCCGGCGCGCAGTCCGGCGGCTTCTTCAACCGCGGCGGCTTCATGGGCGGGCTGATGGGCGGCCTGCTCGGCGCCGGCCTGTTCGGCCTGCTGTTCGGCTCCGGCTTCTTCTCCGGCCTCGGCAGCCTCGCCGGCATTCTCGGCCTGCTGCTGCAGGTGGCCCTCGTCGTCATCGTCGTCCGGCTGGTGATGGGCTGGCTGCGCTCGCGCAACCAGCCGTCCTATGCCGGCGGCGCGCGTCCCGATCCGATGCAGCGCGAGGCGCTGAGCGGCGGCACGCCCATGGGTGGCGGCCAGACGGGTGGCGGCCAGACGGGTGGCGCCGAGATGGGCGGCGCCGGCGCGGTACCGCGTGCGGGCTTCGGCACCGCGCCGCGCGGCCGGCCGATCAAGCTGCAGGGCTCGGATTTCGACACGTTCGAGCGCCGGCTCTACGAGATCCAGGACGCCTATGGCCGCGACGACCGCGACACGCTGCTGCGGCTCGCCACGCCGGAGATGGGCGGCTACATGCGCGAGGAGCTCGACGAGCTCGCGCGCGACGGGCTGGAGAACCGCCTCGGTGACGTCAAGCTGCTGCAGGGCGACCTGTCGGAAGCCTGGGCCGAGGACGGCAGCGAATACGCCACCGTCGCCATGCGCTACGAGCTGACCGACGTGATCGCCGAGAAGGCCACCGGCCGCATCGTCCAGGGCGACCCCGCCCGCAAGGAGCAGGTGGTCGAGTTCTGGACCTTCGTGCGCAGCCCCGGCGGCGAATGGCTCCTCAGCGCCATCCAGCAGGGCTGACGCCGCGGCGTTGACGGAAATCATCGAATAGCGGGGCTTTTCCCGTCATCATACCCCCGCGCCTGTCCGGCGCGGGGGGATTTTCAATGATAACGACACTCTGCCGGAAGAGCCTCGCCGTAGCGGCGGCCATCGCCATCGCCGCCGCACCGGTCGCTGCTGACGCCTGCACCTCCTTCATCGTGAAGGCCGGCGACGGGTCGGTCGTCTATGGCCGCACCATGGAGTTCGGCCTGCCGCTGCAATCGCAGCTCATCGTCATGCCACGCGGCTACGCCTTCAAGGGCACCGGCCCGGACGGCGCGACCGGCACCGGCCTCGCCTGGACCGGCAAATATGGCGTCGTCGGCGCCAACGGCCTCGGCCTCGACATCGTCGTCGACGGGTTGAACGAGAAGGGCCTGGCGGGCGGGCTGCTGTTCTTCCCGGGTTTCGCCGGCTTTCAGCCGGTCGGGCCGGCCGAGGCGGCCAGCTCCATCGCCTCCTTCGAACTGCTCACCTGGCTGCTGACCAGCTTCGCCACGGTGGAGGAGGTCAAGGCCGGCCTGCCGAAGATCAAGGTCAACCAGGCGCCGCAGGTGGTCTTCAAGATGGCGGTGCCCATCCACGCCACGCTGCACGACCTCAGCGGCGCGAGCATCGTGGTCGAATATGTCGACGGCAAGCTCGACATCTACGACAACCCGACGGGCGTCATGACCAACGCGCCGTCCTTCCCCTGGCACCTCGCCCATCTCGGGCTCTACGGCAATCTCTCGGCGAACGAGCCGGCGCCGCGCAAGGTGGGCGACCTCACCATCGGCCAGCCCTCGACCGGCGCGGGCATGCACGGCCTGCCGGGCGACTTCCTCTCGCCCTCGCGCTTCGTGCGCGCCTTCATGTTCGTCGGCAACCTGCCGCCGCTTCCCAGCGGCTATGCGGCGATGGACGCGGCGCGGCACATCCTCAACAATTTCGACATACCGCCGGGCGCCATCGCCACGCAGGCAGGCGCCGCGGCCGGTGGTGGGGTCGCCGGCTACGAGACCACCGAATGGTCGGCGGTGGCCGATCTGAAGAGCGGCGTCTATGCCATCTGGGACTACGCCAACCCGACGCCGCGCGTCCTCGACCTGAACAAGGTCGACCTCGACGCGAAGGAGATCAGGCTGGTCTCCTTCGACCAGAAGCCGGCCTATATCGACCTGTCGAAGTAGGCTCGGCCCAGAGGATCAGGCCCGAAGCGGTTCGGGCCTTCAGTGCCGCGGAACATGAACCAGAAGAACACGATGATCGTGCCGATGCCGGTGAAGGCCAGCAGCAGCCACCAGCCGGTGCGGTCCATGTCGTGGAAGCGGCGCACGCCGACCGCGATCGACGGGATCAGCAGCGCCAGGCCGATCAGCGAGGTGAACGGCGTGAACAGATGCGCGTCGCCATAGCGCCACAGCGAATAGTCGCCGAAGGTCAGCGTGTCGACGATGCCGGCCACCCAATTCGCCAGCACCATGAACAGCACGAACCACCAATATTCCGAGCGCGGCGCGCGCCCCTGGAACGTCGCGTATTTCCCCAGCACGCTGGAGATGGCCTGCGTGAATCCCATGATATTCCCCCTGCCCCATCGGGCGATGCCGCCTATTCTTGGCACGAACGCCACGGAACGCCATACCTTCGGTGCTCGGCCGCCATGCAGGGTCGGGGAGTTGGAGAGGAGCCCATGCGGATAGAAGTCGAGACCGACCCCAGCGCCGAGGTACGCGAGCTCATCGACCGCGGGCTCGACATCTTCAACGAGGCCAAGGCCGGCGCCACGGACTACCGCGACCTCTGGGTCATCGCCCGCGACGGCGGCAGCGAACCCAAGGCGGGGCTCAAGGCTCGCACCTTCTACGGGTGGATGTTCATCGACTGGCTCTGGGTGTCGCCGGAGACGCGCGGCAGCGGTATCGGCAGCGCCCTGCTCGCCGCCGCCGAGGCGGAAGCGCGCGAGCGTGGCTGCGGCGGTGCCTTCCTCGACACCTACAGCTTCCAGGCGCCCGAATTCTACGAAAAGAACGGCTATGAGCGCTTCGGCGAGATCAGCGATTTCCCGCCCGGCCATGCGTGCATCTGGCTGAAGAAGCGGTTCTGACCGGCCCGACTCCGCCCTACCGCTTCGGCGCCCGCCGCCCGCCCTTGCGGTAGCCCTTGGTCATCGGGTCCGGACGCTCCGGGCGCACCCAGTCCTCCACGCGCAGCGGCTCGGCGCGGTCGGTGCCGGGGCCCATGTCGTCGAGCGTGGGCCGCACGATGCGCGAGGAGCCGCCCGCGTCGTAGCGCGCCTGCGCCTCGTCCGCCCGCGCCTCATGACCGGAGGAGACGTGGCCCGGCGACGACCGCCGCCCGGCGACGCCGCCTTTCGCTTTCTTCTCCGGCAGGTTGGCCGAGCGGCCATATTTGCGCTCGCCGCGATAGCCGCCGGTACGGTCGTCGACGTTCTCCTGCCGCGCCAGCGGGTCGTCGGAGAGCACCAGCTCGGTCGCCTGCAGCCGCTTGATCTCGTCGCGCAACCTTGCGGCCTGCTCGAAGTCGAGGTCGGCGGCGGCGCCGCGCATGCGCTTCTCGAGGTCGGCGATCACCGCCGCGAGGTTGTGGCCATAGGTGGCGCCCTCCTCGGCGAGGCCGGCATCGACCGTCACATGGTCGCGCTCATAGACGCTGTTCAGGATGTCGCCGATCGCCTTGCGCACGCTCTCGGGGGTGATGCCGTGCTCCGTGTTCCAGGCGATCTGCTTGGCGCGGCGGCGCTCGGTTTCCGCCATCGCCCGCTCCATCGAGCCGGTGATGCTGTCGGCATAGAGCACCACCCGCCCGTCGACATTGCGCGCGGCGCGGCCGATGGTCTGCACCAGCGAGGTTTCCGAACGCAGGAAGCCTTCCTTGTCCGCGTCGAGGATGGCGACCAGCCCGCATTCCGGGATGTCGAGGCCCTCGCGCAGCAGGTTGATGCCGATCAGCACGTCGAACGCCCCGAGCCGCAGGTCGCGGATGATCTCGATGCGCTCGATCGTGTCGATGTCCGAATGCATGTAGCGCACGCGGATGCCGTTCTCGTGCAGGTACTCGGTCAGGTCCTCGGCCATACGCTTGGTGAGCACCGTCACCAGCGTGCGGTAGCCCTTCGCCGCCGTCTGCCGCACCTCGCCCAGCAGGTCGTCGACCTGCGTACGGGCCGGGCGCACCTCGACCTGCGGGTCGACGAGGCCGGTCGGGCGGATCACCTGCTCGACGAAGACGCCGCCGGTGCGCTCCATCTCCCATTTGCCGGGGGTCGCGGAGACATGCACCGTCTGCGGGCGCATCGCCTCCCATTCCTCGAAGCGCAGCGGCCTATTGTCCATGCAGCTCGGCAGGCGGAAGCCGTATTCCGCCAGCGTCGCCTTGCGGCGGAAGTCGCCGCGATACATGGCGCCGATCTGCGGCACGGTCACATGGCTCTCGTCGACGAAGATGAGGGCGTTGTCCGGCACGTACTCGAACAAAGTCGGCGGCGGCTCGCCGGGCAAGCGGCCAGTGAGCCAGCGCGAATAGTTCTCGATGCCGGCGCAGCTTCCCGTCGCCTCCATCATTTCGAGGTCGAAGGTGCAGCGCTGCTCCAGCCGCTGGGCTTCCAGCAGGCGGCCCATGGCGTTGAGCTCGCCGAGCCGGTGGCGCAGCTCGTTTTTGATACCCGCGATGGCCTGGATCAGCGTCGGGCGCGGCGTCACATAGTGCGAGTTGGCGTAGAGCTTGACGAATTTCAGCTCCTGCGACTTCTGCCCGGTGAGCGGGTCGAACTCCTGGATGCTCTCCACCTCGTCGCCGAACAGCGAGACGCGCCAGGCGCGGTCTTCGTAATGCGCCGGGAAGATCTCGATGACGTCGCCCCTCACCCGGAAGGTGCCGCGGCCGAAATCGCCCTGCGTGCGCTTGTACTGAAGCGCCACCAGGTCCGCGAGCAGCGCCCGCTGGTCGATGCGCTCGCCGACCTCGATCTTGAAGGTCATCGAGGCATAGGTCTCGACCGAGCCGATACCGTAAATGCAGGACACCGAGGCGACGATGATGACGTCGTCGCGCTCCAGCAGCGAGCGCGTCGCCGAGTGGCGCATGCGGTCGATCTGCTCGTTGATCGAGGATTCCTTCTCGATGAAGGTGTCGGTGCGCGGGACGTAGGCTTCCGGCTGGTAGTAGTCGTAATAAGAGACGAAATACTCCACCGCATTGTCGGGGAAGAAGCTCTTGAACTCGCCATAGAGCTGCGCCGCCAGCGTCTTGTTCGGCGCCAGCACCAGCGCCGGCCGTTGCAGCCGCTGGATGACGTTGGCCATGGTGAAGGTCTTGCCAGAGCCGGTGACGCCGAGCAGCACCTGGTCGCGCTCGCCCTCGTCCGCCGCCGCGACGAGGTCGTCGATGGCCTTCGGCTGGTCGCCGTTCGGCGTGTACTCCGACTTCAGCACGAACTTCACGCCGCCTTCGGATTTCTCCGGGCGCGCCGGACGGTGCGGCGTCCAGACCTGCCGGTCGACCTCCGAGCGGCCGCCTTCGATCAGCGCGGCGAGAGCGGCGACGGTGGCGGAGGCACCCGAGGTCGGCGCCACGCCGAGCTTCTCGGCAAGGGCGGGATCGAGCGTGGAAACTTGCGCGGGCTCGAAGGCGCGCTGGGAGCGCTCTCCGAATCCGCCGGGACGTGCAGCTTTGGCCATGGGCGGAATATGGGCGTTCGAGGCCTGTGAGAAAAGGGGCAGCCCGCCGCTCAGAAGAACGGCAGCGGACCAGGAAAGCAGCCGATCGGGACAAAATGTGTCAGCAGTCCCGAGCCCGGCATCCAGCGATGCAGCAGCAGCGCTGGCGGCTCGACATAGGAGGCCGGCTCGGCGTCCGGCGCGAGGCGCAGGGCGATGGCGGTGGTGGTGCTCGGCGCGCCGATCAGCATGGTGCCGCCGAAGCGCGCCTGCATGAAGCGGTGGACATGGCCGCAGAGTAGCCGCTCGACCTGGGGATGCCGCGCCAGCACGGCGGCCAGCCGCTCGCCGCCGCGGCAGTTGTATTCGTCGATGCAGGCGATGCCGCTGAGGATGGGCGGCTGGTGCATCATCACCAAAGTCGGCCGGTCCGGCTCGGCAGCGAGCGTGGCGTCGAGCCAGTCGCAGGCCGCCTCGTCCGCCTCGCCATGGTGCTCGCCCGGCACGGTGACGTCGAAGCCGACGACACGCACCGGGCCATGGTCGCCGACGGCGAAATGCAGCGGCCCCTCCGCCGGCAGATAACCATGATCGTGGAAGGCGGTGCGAAAGGCGGCGCGTTCGTCGTGATTGCCGGGGATCAGCAGCAGCGGCGCCTCGATCCGCGCCAGCATCTCCCGCGCAGCTTCGTATTCCTCGGGCGTGCCCTCGTCGACGATGTCGCCGGAGATCAGCACGAGGTCGGGGCGCACATCGAGCCCGGCGAGCTGGTCCAGCGCGGCCTCGAACATGGCGTTGGAATCGACCAGGTCCTGATAGAGCCGCCCGCGCGGCCGCAGATGCGGATCGGAGAGATGAGCGATGAGCATGGGGGCTCCGGGAAGGTGTTCGATCATGCTCCGGCAGGACGATGGCGGGAAGTCATCCCTGCCTTTTCACCTCCCGCGCTCCCTCGGCACAAACATCTGATAATTGTATAAATCAATAAAACTACCATTGATTGTATTTCCCATCCGTGGATGATTTCCGTGGGGAACATGATCTGCGGGAATGGGGCGATGGGCGGAATGACACGAGCCGCAGCGGTCACGCTGCTGGCGTTGATGGTGTCGGGATGTGGAATCATCCGGCAGGAGCTGAATAATCGCGGCGGCTATGCCGACTATGTCGCGGACAAATACTGGATGTCCGCCGACACGAAGAAGATGCGGGTGCTGCGCGCCTACGTCATCCAGTCCGTACTGGTCCGGCTGGCGGTGACCTCGCCGCGTGGGGCCAAGGACCGCAACATCGTGGTCGCCCGCATGCAGCAGGCGAACCTCGCCTTCGGCAATGCCTATGCCTGCGCCGACGCGGACCAGAAGTTCAACGAGACCGAGGGCAAGGAAGGCACGCGTTGCATCTTCTTCGACGACCTGATCGTCGCCTGGTCGAACGACCTGTTCGCGCTGGCTCTCGCCTCGCTCTCGCTGGAGGACGGCGAATCCTTCATCTCCAACATCACCAGCGGCGGGCTGGATACGCTGCAGGCGCTGTTCCGGCTGGGCCGGGACGCCTTTGCCCTCGGTCGCGAGGTGGGGGCGCTCTATCGCGACACGCTCGAACTGGAAGTCGTCGTCTGGCTCGACGACGAGGCGCTCGCGGAAGAGACGGCGGGATTGCGGGAAGCCTATGCCAATGGCAACGGCCCGCTCGTCGACTGGAAGGCCGAGCTCGACCGGCTGAAGGGCCGTACGCCGGCGGAAGCGGCCGCCGCCGCGCAGGCGGTCGGCGATCCGGCGCCGGCCGGCATCATGATGACGCGCCAGGCAAATATGGCGGGCAGCCTTCCGCGCCCACTCGGCTGGCCGACGCCCAAGCAGAGCCATTTCGAGCTGGTCGCGACGTTCATCGCCCGTAGCTGCGCCGAGCTCGTCAGCGACGCCACACTGGTGAAACGGTGCCAGATGCCCGATCCCTCCCCGTGGGCGAAGGGACAGGCTCTGGCGACGAAGACGCCCGCGGCGGAGAAGGCCATGGTGACGACCGTCATCGAGGTCACCGATGCCAACGCCAAGATCGCCCGAAACGCGAAAGATGCCGTTGGGCGGGCCAGGGGCGTTGTTGCCGATTGAGGCGGCATGCCGGCGATGTGAGCAGAAAATATCGGGACGGCAAGGCGTGCCGAAGGAGACCGATCATTACGATTCAATGAGATAGAGCCATATTGCCTAACTCATAATCATTGGCACGTCCGATGCATACAACTCTGTATGCATCTCAAGGCCCGGGCGTTTCCGGGCTCCTCCATCGGGTCGGAGCGCCAATGACCGAATCGCTTCTCGCCGCCGAGCCTGCGCCTCTCGCCTTCCATCCGGCCCGCACCGCGCTGGTGATCATCGACATGCAGCGCGACTTCCTCGAGCCCGGCGGCTTCGGCGAGACGCTGGGCAACGACGTCTCCCTGCTGCAGGCCGCCGTCGGTCCCTGCAAGGCGGCGCTGGAAGCGGCCCGCGCGGCCGGCATGCTCGTCATCCACACCCGCGAGGGCCATCGCCCCGACATGGCCGACGCCCCGCCCGCCAAGGTCGAGCGCGGCGAGCCCACCGCCCGCATCGGCTGCGCCGGCCCGATGGGCCGCATCCTCATCCGCGGCGAGCCGGGGCACGACATCATCGCCGAGCTCTATCCCGCCCTCGGCGAGCCGGTGCTCGACAAGCCGGGCAAGGGCGCCTTCTACCAGACCGACCTCGAACTCATGCTGAAGAACCGCGGCATCGACACGCTGCTGGTCGCCGGCGTCACCACCGAGGTCTGCGTCCACACCACGATACGCGAGGGCAACGACCGCGGCTATCGCTGCGTGGCGCTGGCCGATTGCTGCGCCTCCTACTTTCCCGAATTCCACCGCGTCGGGCTGGAGATGATCAAGGCCCAGGGCGGGATCTTCGGCTGGGTCTCCGATTCCGCCGCGCTGAAGGTGGCGCTCGGCAACAAGACCCGCGCGGCCGACGCCGCCTGACCGTTTCGCGTCCGTCCACGCCTGCGCATGCGCCTCACCCCCTTCCGCCATTTCGAGGAACACCGAGCATGTCCGCGACCGAAATGACCCCGATCTCGCCCTCCCGCGTCGGCATGCGCCCGACGCTGTGGACCCGCGGCGACTGGAACGCCCTGTTCGGCTTCGGCACCAACATCCTCGTCAACATGCTGGTGCTCACCGGCCTCCTGCAGTTCGTGCTGAAGATGCCCCCCGAGATCGTCTTCGGCCGCATCCTGCCGGCGGTCGGGCTGATGATGTTCCTGTCCACCGCCTATTACGCCTTCCTCGGCTATCAGCTGGCGAAGAAGACCGGCCGCGACGACGTCTGCGCCCTGCCCTCGGGCATCTCCGTGCCGCACATGTTCGTCGTCACCTTCGTCATCATGCTGCCGATCGGCGCCTCGACCGGGGACCCGATCCAGGGCTGGGAGGCCGGCCTCGTCTGGGTGTTCTTCCAGAGCTTCATCCTGATGATCGGCGGCTTCGTCGCGCCCTACATCCGCAAGATCACGCCCCGCGCGGCTCTGCTCGGCACGCTGGCGGGCGTGTCCATCGCCTTCATCTCCATGCGCCCGGCCTTCGAGATATTCTCCACCCCGGTCATCGGCCTCGTCTGCTTCGCCATCATCATGGTGAGCTGGTTCGGCGGGCTGAAATATCCGCGTGGCATCCCCGCCGGCCTCGTCGCCATCGCGGTGGGCATGGTCATCGCCTGGGGCTCGAACCTGTTCGGCCTCAACTATGGCGGCATGAGCGTCGCCAAGGTCGGCGACGCGCTGGCGAATTTCGGCTTCGCGGTGCCGCTGCCGGCCTTCGACCACGTCTTCCACGGCTTCAACTATCTCGGCATCATCCTGGTCACCGCCATCCCCTTCGGCATCTACGACCTGGTCGAGGCGATGGACAACGTCGAGAGCGCCGAGGCGGCGGGCGACCACTACCCGACCACGCGGGTGCTCACCGCCGACGGCGTGGTCAGCCTGATCGGCTGCCTGATGGGCAACCCCTTCATCAACGCCGTCTATATCGGCCACCCCGGCTGGAAATCGATGGGCGGGCGCATCGGCTATTCCGCCGCCACCGGGCTGATCGTCATCCTGCTCTCGTGGTTCGGCATCATCGCACTGTTGCTGGCGCTGATCCCGGTCGTCGCCATCTCGCCGATCCTGCTCTACATCGGCATGCTGATCGGCGCGCAGGCGTTCCAGACCACGCCGGCGAGCCACGCACCGGCGGTGGTGCTGGCGCTCACCCCGCACCTCGCCGCGTGGGCGAAGTTGCTGATCGACAATTCGCTCGGCCTCGCCGGCACCTCGGCCGCCGCCATCGGCATCGAAAAGATGGGCGCGGTCGGCGTGCTCTATCACGGCATCGAGGTGATGGGCGGCGGCGCCATCCTGGTCGGGCTCGTGCTCGGCGCCATCGGCGTGTTCGTGGTCGAGCGGCAGTTCGTCAACGCCGCGGCCTTCGCGCTGGCCGGCGCGGTGCTCACCTTCTTCGGCTTCATGCATGGCGAGACGGTGGGCATCGCGGTCACCCCGACCGTCTCCTTCGCCTATGTGCTGGTCGCCGGCTTCCTGTTCGCCTGCGCCAAATATGCCGCGCTGGAAGCGGCGCCGGCCGTCGTGCCGGCGGAGACGCAGGCCGCCCCGGCCGAGTGAAGAGACCGGTTTCGCTTCGACGCCGGGGGGCGCCTCGAAGCGGCTTGAGACGGCGCGGCACATCTTGCGGGATGGGCTGCGCCGCTCTTGTCTGTAGCGCCCGCCGCCGATCTTTCATTTTCCCGTCGGCCAAGCTGTGGTCTCCTCTGCCTGCGGGGGCATGCAGCCCGCGGGGCGTCACGCCTCCGGGCAGCGAAAGGTTTAGAGGCTCATCATGTCGATCTTGAAAAAGGGACTGGCCGGCGCGCCGGTGAGGATCCTTCAGGAGAAGCTGGGCGTTCCCGCCGACGGCCAGTTCGGCCCGAAGACCGAGGAAGCGCTCAAGGCCTATCAGAAGCAGCATGGCCTTTCGGCCGACGGCATCGCCGGGCCGGACACCTTCACCGCGCTCGGCCTCTACGAGCTCGTCCTGCTGAAGGTCGGCACCTCCGGCGAGACGGTGAAGAAGCTGCAATCCGCTCTCGGCATCGCCGCGGACGGCAAGTTCGGCCCCGGTACCGCCAAGGCGGTGAAGGACTACCAGGCCGCCAACGGCCTGGAGGCGGACGGCTATGCCGGCCCGGCGACGCTGGCCAAGCTCGCTTTGTTCAAGGAGATCACCCCCGAGGTGGTGTCGAGATCGCAGATCGCGCCGGGCGGCGCCCCGGTGGAAGCCTCCGTCGCCGGCTCTCCCGCGGCGGAGGCCGCCGAAGCCCCGCCGAAGAGCATCTGGGCCACCATCAAGGGATTTTTCAGCTAGGATCGCCACCGCCGGGTGCCTTGCCGCGCCCGGCGGTTCCCTTCTTCCCGCCGAGGTCCCATGTCGTTCCTACTGCCGTTCAATCTCGAGACCCTCGGCGAACCGGAAGAGACCGAGCCGCTGCCCGAGCGCATCGTCTCCGGCGCGCCGCGCCATCTCACCTGGAACTTCGAGACCCTGCCCGACGGCGCGCTCTATGCCGGCGTCTGGGAATCATCGCCCGGCGCCTGGCGCGTGGACTACGAGGAGTGGGAGTTCTGCTCCATCACCGAAGGCGTCTCCATCCTGCACGAGGACGGCAAGGCGCCGGTGACGGTGAAGGCCGGCGACAGCTTCGTCATCCGCCCCGGTTTCCAGGGCGTGTGGGAGGTGGTCGAGACCACGCGCAAGCTCTACGTCATCCGGCTGATCTGAAGGGCATTTCAGAGATCGTCATCCCGGACGGCCATAGGCCGATCCGGGATCGCGCAAACATTGGAGAGCGATCCCGGCTCTGCGGCTTCGCCTTCGGCCGGGATGACAACAGGTGGAACGGAGGTCCGCGCGACCATGCGGGAATCCGGAAAGGTGTGGCCTTGCCGTCATTGACCCGGCCCGAACGGCGACGCATCTTGCCGCCAACGGGTTTGGGAGACGTGCGATGCGTGCCGAAGCGAAGAGTGCAACGGGCTTCTTCAAGCGGGCGGTGAGCGGGCTTGCCGCCGCCGGCATGCTGGCCGCCTCCATCGTGGTTGCCGCGCCCGGCGGCGCGCAGGCCGCGAACTTCTTCGAGAAGAACTTCTGGCTCTCCGGGCCCAACTACAGCGGCAACGTGCCGGCCTGCGACACGCCCTCGGCGCTCTCGCGCATCCAGAGCCATTTCACCACCACCGAATCACGCTTCTGGAATTCCAGCCTCACCATCAACAGCTTCGAGAAGATCCGCGAGATCGCCTTCCGCCCCTGGGGCGAGGAGAACATCCCGCGCCGCTACTGCCGGGCCGAGATCTACATCTCCGGCCTGGAAGGCCCGGTCGAAGGCGGCACCTCCGGCTTCTTCGGCGCCGGCCAGTTCTCCGGCGCCACCGCCGACAAGGTGGTTCACGACAAGCGCCACACCATCTGGTACTCGATCATCGAGGATGGCGGCTTCCTCGGCTTCTCCTGGGGCGTCGAATGGTGCGTCGACGGCCTCGACCGCTCCTGGACCTACGCGCCGAACTGCCGCATGGCCCGCCCGTGAGGTTTAGGGTCGCGGCGGGCTTCCTCCTCGCCGCGCTGACGCTCTGGCCCGCGCTCGCTTATTCCCAGCAGAGGGGCGAGCCCGGCCGCTTCGACCATTACGTGCTCTCGCTGTCCTGGTCGCCCTCCTATTGCGAGGCGATGGGTCCGCGCGCCGAGCCGGCGCAATGCGCCGTTGCGTCCCCTTCGGCCCGCCCCTTCGCCTTCGTCGTGCACGGGCTGTGGCCGCAATATCAGCGCGGCTGGCCGGAATCCTGCCAGAACCCCGCGCCCTATGTCCCCGAGCCGGTGCTGCGCTCCATGCTCGACATCATGCCGAGCCGGCGCCTGGTCCTGCATGAATGGCGCAAGCACGGCACCTGCGCCGGGCTCGACGCCACCGCCTATTTCGACAAGGTGCGCCGCGCCTATCAGGCGGTGACGATCCCCGAGGCGTTCCACCGCCTCGACGACTACACCATGGTCTCGCCCGGCGAGGTCGAGGCCGCCTTCCGCGCCGCCAATCCCGGCCTCGCCCCCGACATGATCGCGGTCGACTGCGACCGCCGGCGCCTCACCGAAGTGCGCATCTGCATGAACCGGCAGCTCGGCTTCACCTCCTGCGACGAGGTCGACCGGCGCGCCTGCCGCGCTTCCCGTGTGGTCATGCCGCCGCTGCGCGAAGGCGCAGGTCAGCGATAACGCCGTATAAGATAGGCGCATGAACTACCGCCACGCCTTCCATGCCGGCAATTTCGCCGATGTCGTCAAGCACGTGGTGCTGGCGCGCATCCTCGCCTATCTCGGCCGCAAGGACGCGCCCTACCGCGTCATCGACACCCATGCCGGCGCCGGCCTCTACGATCTCCAGGGCGACGAGGCCCGCCGCACCGGCGAATGGGAGGGCGGCATCGGCGCGGTGCTGCGCCATTCCTTCTCGCCCGACATCGCCGCCCTGCTGGCGCCCTGGCTGGAGGCCGTGCGCGCAGTCAATCCGCCGGCGGACGACGCCGCGCTCGCCGCCGACCTGCGCCGCTATCCCGGCTCGCCGCTGATCGCGCAGGCGCTGGCCCGCCCGCAGGACCGGCTGCTGTTCTGCGAGACGGTGGCCGGCGTGCGCGACGCGCTTACCGAGGCGGTCGGCCGCGACGCCCGCGCCAAGGTGCTGGCGACCGATGCGTGGCAGGCGCTCCACGCCTATCTGCCGCCGAAGGAGCGGCGCGGGCTGGTGCTGGTCGACCCGCCCTTCGAGGAGCCGGGCGAGTTCCACCGCCTCGCCCAAGGCCTCGTCGAGGCGCACAGGCGCTGGTCCACCGGCATCTACGCGCTATGGTACCCGATCAAGGACGTACGCGCGGTCGACGGCTTCCGCCGCGAGATCGAGCGCGCCGGCATCCCGAAGACGCTGAGCGTCCAGCTCGACCTGCGGGCGGTCCGGCAGGCCGACACGCTGACCGGCTGCGGCATGATCATCGTCAATCCGCCCTTCACCCTCGCCGAGGAGCTGCGCGCTCTGCTCGGCGCCCTCGCCCCGGTGCTCGCCACCGACGGGACCGGCCGCGCGCGGGTCGGCTGGCTCACGCCGGAGCACTGACGCCGGAGCACTGACGCCGGAACCCTGCCCCGCCTCGTCATCATCCGGCATCGGTCTTGCTTTACCCTGCCCAGTCGAAGGCACCGGCGGACGGGAAACCGTCCGAGGGTAAGGAGCAGGCGCATGGCGACCATGGGTACCGTCAAGTTCTTCAACACCGAGAAGGGTTACGGCTTCATTCGTCCGGACGACGGCGGACGCGACGTGTTCGTGCATGTTTCGGCGGTCACGCGCTCGGGGCTGGGCACGCTGGCCGAAGGGCAGCGCGTAAGTTTCGAGGTCGAGCCCGACAAGCGCGGCAAGGGGCCGAAGGCCATCGACCTTCAGCTGGCCGACTGATAAGCCAGCGCCGAAGCTGCGGCCTCCCGCCGCGGCGGGCCGGGTCGTCGCGCGCATGCCGCGCCGGGGCGTCTCCCGCCCCGAACAGGCGTCGTGCCCGATGAAGCTTCGCTCCTCCGCCCCCTCGCCCTTCGGCCGCAAGGTGAAGATCGGCGCCGTCCTGTGCGGCATCCATCTCGACGTCGAGCAGGCCGACACCACCAATCCCGCCGATTCGCTGCGCCAGCAGAACCCGCTGGGCAAGATCCCGGTGCTCCTGCGCGAGGAAGGCGGCCCGCTCTACGATTCCCGCGTCATCCTCGAATATCTCGACACCGCGGCGGGCGGCGGCGTGATCCTGCCGAAGAGCGGCGAGCCGCGCTTCGCCGCGCTGACCACGCAGGCGCTGGCCGACGGGCTGATGGACGCCGCCCTGCTGCAGGTCTACGAGAAGCGCTTCCGTCCCGCCGAGATCCACAGCGGCACCTGGCTCGACCATCAGGCCGGCAAGGTGACGCGCTCGCTCGCGGTGTTCGAGGCGGCGCCGCCGCAGCGAGCCGAGGTCACGGCCGCCGCCGATGTCGGCGAGATCGCGGTGGCCTGCGCGCTGGGCTATCTCGACCTGCGCTTTGCCGGCAGCTGGCGGGCCGACCACCCCGCCCTCGTCGCGTGGCTGGACGCGTTCGCCGCACGCGTGCCCGCTTTCGAGGCAACGCGCGCCAAGAGCTGACGGGAACGCTCCCGCGCCGCAACGAAAAAAGGCCCCGGACACTCGGTCCGGGGCCTTCGTTCAGGCGGAAACGCTCAGGCGTCGTCAGGCTGATCGTCAGAACTTGTAGTTGATGCCGGCACGGACGACGTTGGCGGTCAGGCCGCTGTTGTCGCCGATGCTGGAGTAGTAGTCGTCGCCGAGATCCATGTAGAGGTACTCGGCCTTGACCGTCCAGTTGTTGGTGAAGGCGTACTCGACGCCGCCGCCGACCGTCCAGCCCACCGCGGTCTTGTCCGCGCTGAAGCCGAGCAGCTTGTCGTTCACCTCGGTGTGGCCCCAGGCCAGACCGCCGGTCACGTAGGGCAGCACGTTGCCGAAGGCGTAGCCGAGGCGGGCGCGCACGGTGCCGAAATAGTCCATCTTGGACTCGAAGCCGAGGCGCTCGTCCTTGATGTCGGAGCCCTGGAAGTCGGCTTCGGCGCCCAGCACGACATTGTTGTCGAACTGGTAGTTGAAGCCGATCTGGCCGCCGCCGAGGAAGCCGTCCGGATCGAGGCCGAGGACCTCGGCGCCTTCTTCACCCGAGCCCCAGGCATAGCCGGCGTTGGCGCCGAGATAGAAGCCGGTCCAGCTGAACACCGGCTCGGCGATGATCGCCGGCGGCGCCTTGACCGGATAGGGCTGCGCCATGTCCGCGGCGAAGGCCGGCGCCGCGGCGAGAAGGGCGATGGCGGCCACGCCCGAGCTGATGATCTTCTTCATGGGGTTCACTCTCCCAAACACAGGAACGCAATTCAGTTCGAGAGGTGAAGTAGAGGCCCAGCTGGGCATGTCGAGGGCCGGAATGCGGCGGAATCGGCCATCCGCAGGCGCGGCCGGACAACGGAAAGCTCGCCTAATGGCGCGCAAAGCCACGCGGGCACTCGATTTTTGGAGGTAAAATCGACAATCACAAAAGCGTGTCATGCGCAACAATTTTGCCATGATCGCCGACAGATCGATCCACACAGTTGCGAAAATAGCACAGAATCCGGCCCCAACCGGCAAAAGCCGCTCCGAAAAGCCAGCGGCCGCGGCCTCCACTCGGGAGACCGCGGCCGCAAATTCGGATTCTGGCCGATTGAGGCGGCAAGAGCCGCCGCGAGATCAGAAGCGGTAGTTCACGCCGGCCCGGACGATGTTGCTGGTCAGGCCGACATCGCGCGGGCCGGTGAAGGTGGCGTAGGTCTCTTCGCCCATGTCGAGATAGAGATACTCGCCCTTCACGCTCCAGTTGTTGCCGAGCGCGTATTCGGCGCCGGCGCCGATGGTCCAGCCGAAATGGTTGCGGTCGTTGGTGAGGCCGAGCAGCTCGTAGCTGCCGGCGCCATAGGCGAAGCCGCCGGCGCCGTAGACCAGGAACTGGTCGAAGGCGTAGCCGACGCGCGCGCGCACCGTGCCGAAATAGTCGAGGCTGAACACCGAGCTCGATATGTCGGCATACTGGAAGTCGGTCTCGACGCCGAGCACCAGCGGGCTGCCGGCGCCCTGCCAGTTGTAGCCGGCCTGCAGGCCGCCGATGAAGCCGTCGATGTCGCCGGAGAAATCGGCCTCGCCCCAGCCATAGCCGGCATTGGCGCCGATATAGAAGCCGGTCCAGGTGAAGACCGGGGCCGGCGCATAGGTGGCGGCCGGCGGCGGATAGGACAGGTCGGCCGCGACGGCCGGCGTGCCCAGCAGGGCGACCAGTCCGAGCCCCGCAAGGATATTCTTCTGCATCTTCGTCTCCTAAATCTCGTACAGGTCGCATCGACGCGCGGCGGCGCCTCTGCGGCCTGAAGTAAAGTGAGATTCGGATAAATCCATGAGTAGAATCTTAGGCGATCGTGAAAGAATGTATTATGATTAACGAAGCGTTTATTGTTTATATCAGGTAACATTGCCGATATTTAAATCCGCCCCTGGAATATTTACTTACCGCCGTCTTGAAATCGCACGACGATCAGCGATTTGTTGGTGAACAGCCGGTTAACGCCCGCACGCCGCCCGCAGACGCCGCCAATGCCCCCATGGACGGTATTTCATTTGCAGCGCATGAAAGCGGCATGGACAGCCCCTCCGATCCCGCTCCCTCCCCTTCCCGCCCCGTCGCCCTCGTCACCGGCGGCGCGGTGCGCATCGGCCGCGCCATCGCGCTGCGTCTGGCGGCGGAAGGCTATGACGTCGCCGTCCATGTCCGCCGGCCCGGCCCGGAAGCCGACGAGGCGCACGCCGCGCTGCAAGCCGCCGGCGCCCGCGCCGCGGTGGTCGCCGCCGAGCTCGCCCATGCCGAGGAGGTGCGCGAGGTGATCCCGCAGGCGGTCGCCGCGCTCGGGCCGCTCTCCCTGCTGGTCAACAATGCCTCGGAGTTCCATCCCGACGCGGTCGGCGGGCTGGAGCTCGGGCTGTGGGATCGGCAGTTCGCGGTCAATCTGCGGGCGCCGGTGTTCCTCACCGAGGCCTTCGCCGCGCAACTGCCCGAGGGCGCCACCGGCGCGGTCGTCAACCTGATCGACCAGCGCGTGCTCAAGCCCACGCCCGCCTGCCTGTCCTACAGCCTGACCAAGAACGCGCTGTGGGCGGCGACGAAGATGCTGGCGCAGTCGCTCGCGCCGCGCATAAGGGTCAACGCCGTCGGGCCGGGGCCGACGCTGGCCAATGAGCGCCAGAGCCGCGAGAATTTCCAGCGCCAGACCTCCTCCGTGATGCTCGGGCGCGGCCCGCTGCCGGAGGAGATCGCACAGGCGGTCGTCTTCCTCGCCAATGCCGCCAGCGTCACCGGGCAGATGATCGCGGTCGACGGCGGCCAGCACCTGGCCTGGCGCACGCCGGATGCCGAGGCGGATTAGCGCGATACGCTCTAGCGGATCGCCCGCCGCCGGCTGTCGCTCAGCGTGAACCAGCCGATGCTCAGCAGCACCATGGCGGCGCCTGCGAGTTCCACCGCGCTCGCGCTCTCGCCGAGGATCAGCACCGCCAGCACCATGGTCACCACCGGGCTGACCGTCGAGATCATCGAGTTGGCCTGCGCCGAGATGCGCTTCAGCGCCGCGTTCATCAGGAAGCTCGGCAGCACCGTGGCGCCGATGGCGATCATCACCGCCAGCGTGAGCCCGTGCGGCGAGATCGCCAGCGCATCGAGCGGACGCACGATCGCGAACTGGCCGATGGAGACCACCGAGGCCGAGATCATGGCGATGCAGGTGAACAGTGCCGAGCCGATGCTCTTCAAAAGCCGGCTCGCCATCAGTTGGTACAGCGCGAAGGTGATCGCGGCGGCACCGACCCAGAGCGAGCCGTGCACCGTGTTGGTGGCGTTGGCGGAGAAATTCTGCGCGAAGATCAGCGCCAGGCCGGAATAGGCGACGGCGAAAGCCCACAGCGCCTTCACACGGATCGGCTGGCCGAACAGCAGCGCGCCGAACAGCACCACGAACAACGGATAGGTATAGAGGATCAGCCGCTCGAACGAGGCGGAGATATGGGCGAGGCCGAGGAAGTCGGCATAGCTGGAGAACCAGTAGCCGAGCGCGCCGACGAACAGCGACTGCAGCACGATCTTCAGGCTCGGCAGCGCCTCGCCCTTCGCCCGTATCTGCGCGATCGCGATTGCGCCGATCACCAGATAGAACGGCAGCGAGAACGCCATGCGCAGCGCCAGCAGCGTCTCGGGGTCGATCCCCTCGGCATAGGCGAGCTTGATGATGATGCCCTTGGAGGCGAACAGGACGGCGCCGGCGGCGCCGAGGGCGTAGCCGGTCAAGGGCGGGGCGGAACGGGGGGCGGCATCGGCGAGGCTGGACATGGCTAGCCTCCAATAAACCGTTTCACCGCAGCGCGCATCAGGCTTCTGCGCATGACTGCCCGCCGTCCTGCGCGGCGCTTCCTAACGTCAGCTCAGAGCCTGACCCGTGTTCCCACTTTCCCTCATCCCCGGGCTTGACCCGGGGACCCAGCCCTTCCGCCGATGCACGGCCTTGCCCTGGGTGGCCGGGTCAAGCCCGGCCATGAGGGCGAGAGGATGGTTATCGCCAAGCGAACTGAACCACGAGCCAGACTTTCAAGCGGCGGTGCGCAGGCTCACGCGGCCGGGCGTCCAGCCGGCGAGGTCTGCGCGCTGCTGCGCCCGCGCGGTGAAGACGAAATTGTTGACGTAGCCATAGGGCTCGCGCGCCGCCGTGCCTTCCGCGTTCAGCGCATCCAGCCGCTGGTGGATCGCGGGATCGAAGGCCCCGACCGGATGCATCCCGTCGGCGAGCGCGAAGAAGCCCTCATAGCCCAGCGGCTCCAGCCGCTCGCGCAACGAGGCGAGCGCGCCCGGCCGGTGACGCTCCTCGGCCTCGACCAGCAAGGTCGGCCGGTAGGCGGCGAGCAGCCGGCCCGCGCCGTCCAGCACCCTGGCCTCGTGGCCCTCGACGTCGATCTTGATGAAGTCGACGGCCCCCTCGACGCAATCGTCCAGCCGGCGGCGATGTACGAGGACGTCGCGCACCGCCTCGTCGACCCCGGTGAGCGCCCCGTCCAGCGTGGCGAGGGGCGCGTGGCCGTGGGGAATGTGCAGCACAGCGTCGTCCTCGGCATCGCCGAGGGCATAGCCGCAGAGCGTCAGCCGCCCCTCCCTCAGCGCCCGGCCGAAGCGGTAGGAGAGCACGCGCACCATATCCGGGTTCGGCTCGAAGGCGACGACCCGCGCGCCCAGGCGCAGCAGCCAATAGGTGAACAGCCCGCGATTGGCACCGACGTCCAGCACCGATTCGCCGCGCTTCACCAGCAGCGGCAGCAGGTTCAGTTCGCTGGCCGGGTTCGCGGCCGCCCGCCAATCCGCCGGAATGCTGGCGAGCGCAAACAGCCGCGGCGCGCGGATCGCACCTTCGGCCTTCCATGAAGCGAGCACGACGGCCCTCCGAAACGAGCCCCCCGAGACCCGCATCCGAATGCGGACAATTCTACCACGCCGGCGCCGGTCTCGTAAGGCGGCCCTGTTCGTACGGGCTCGGAATCCGTATCTAGGGGGCATGATCGCCCGACCGAACCGCGACGCGCCCGACCTTGACGCCGACGATGCCGACATCGCCGAGATCGAGGAAGAAGAAGCGCTCCTCCCCGACGAAACCGAAGAAGCCGCGCCCGCCCCGGGCTCGGTGGCGATGGGCCGCGCCGCCATTGCCCGCGCCATCAAGCACGCCCCGAACGGGCCGGGCGTCTACCGCATGATCGGCCCGGACGGCGGCGTGCTCTATGTCGGCAAGGCCAAGAGCATCAAGCGCCGCATCGTCGCCTATACAAGGCCGGCGGGGCTCACCGCGCGCATCATGCGCATGGTGGCGGCGACCGCCGAGATGGAATTCGTCTCGACCGGCACCGAGACCGAGGCGCTGCTGCTGGAAGCCAACCTCATCAAGCAGTTGCGCCCGCGCTTCAATGTGCTGCTGCGCGACGATAAATCGTTTCCCTACATTCTCATCACCCGCGACCACGTCTCGCCGCAGATCACCAAGCACCGCGGCGCGCGCAACCGGCCGGGCGACTATTACGGGCCGTTCGCTTCCGTGTGGGCGGTGAACCGCACCATCAACGCGCTGCAGAAGGCGTTCCTGGTGCGCTCCTGCTCGGATAGTTTCTACGAGGCGCGCACGCGGCCGTGCCTGCTGTTCCAGATCAAGCGCTGCGCCGGCCCCTGCACCGGCGAGGTCAACCACACCGACTACGCCGAATATGTGCGCGAGGCGCGCGACTTCCTGTCCGGCAAGAGCCGGGCGGTGAAGGAGCAGATGGCGCGCGAGATGCAGGACGCCTCGGAAGCGCTGGAGTTCGAGCGCGCCGCCGCCCTGCGCGACCGCCTCGCCGCGCTCTCGGCGGTGCAGGGCACTCAAGGGATCAACCCGCGCTCGGTGGAGGAGGCGGACGTCTTCGCCATCCATCAGGAAGGCGGGGCGACCTGCGTGCAGGTGTTCTTCTTCCGCACCGGCCAGAACTGGGGCAACCACGCGCTCTACCCCCGCGCCGACCGCGCCTTGGAGCCGGGCGAAGTGCTGGAGTCGTTTCTGGCCCAGTTCTACGAGGACAAGCCCTGCCCGCGCCTGATCCTGCTCAGCCACGACGTCGCCGAGCGCGAGCTTCTGGAAGAGGCGCTGTCCACCCGCGCCGGCCACCGCGTCGAGATCGCCACGCCGAAGCGCGGCGAGAAGCGCGAGCTGGTCGAGCATGCCTTGCAGAACGCGCGCGAGGCGCTCGGCCGCAAGCTCGCCGAGAGCGCCAGCCAGGCCCGCCTGCTCGACGAGCTCGGCCGCGCCTTCGGCCTCGACCAGACGCCGAAGCGCATCGAGGTCTACGACAACAGCCACATCATGGGCACGAATGCCGTGGGCGGGATGATCGTCGCCGGGCCGGAGGGCTTCGCCAAGAGCCAGTACCGCAAGTTCAACATCCGCTCCGCCGACCTCACGCCGGGCGACGATTACGGCATGATGCGCGAGGTGCTGATGCGTCGCTTCTCACGGCTGCTGCGGGAATCGCCGAAGCCGGTCGTCACCGTCGCCACCGATGGCAACGACGTGGCCGACGATGCCACCGGTGGCGACCAGGATGTCACCGAAACTGCCACCAGCGATGTCACCGGCGACGCCGCCTCCTCCGCCTGGCCCGACCTGGTGCTGATCGACGGCGGTCCCGGCCAGCTCAAGGCGGCGCAGGAGACGCTGGCGGAGCTCGGCGTGCGTGACGTTCCGCTGGTCGGCGTCGCCAAGGGGCCGGACCGCGACGCCGGCCGCGAGACCTTCTACCAGCAGGGCCGCGAGCCGTTCCGGCTGGAGCCGCGCGACCCCGTGCTCTATTTCGTCCAGCGCCTGCGCGACGAGGCGCACCGCTTCGCCATCGGCTCGCACCGCGCGCGGCGCAAGAAGGACATCACCCAGTCCGGCCTGCAGGAGATTCCCGGCGTAGGCCCGACCCGCAAGCGGGCGCTGCTGCACCATTTCGGCACGCTGAAAGCCATCGAGCGCGCCTCGCTCACCGATCTCGAAGGCGTGCCGGGCGTGAACGCCGCCACCGCGCGGGCGGTCTACGACTTCTTCCACACCAAGCCGGCGTGAGCGCGAATCACGCCTATCGCGTCACGCGGAAGCCACAGCCGCGTTTCACCATGGCACCGGGATGACGGCTGAGTGATGCGCCGGCTGCGGTCGACGCGATGCGATTGACGTTGCCCGCCAGCGTGTTTACCTGCCTGTGATGGGAGCCGGCGAGCCATGGTCGATGTCACAACCCAGCAGAGGATGCCGGCCGAGGTGAAACGGGGTCACGCGCTCGCGCTACCGAACCTGCTCACCTATGGCCGCTGCGTGGCGGTGCCGCTGGTGGCGGCCTGCCTGTTCTGGTCCGACATCCTCGAAGGCGGGCTATGGCTGCGCTGGATGGCGCTGGCGATCTACATCGTCGCCGCCATCACCGATTTTTTCGACGGCTATCTCGCCCGCGTCTGGTCGCAGCAATCGGCCATCGGCCGCATGCTCGACCCCATCGCCGACAAGCTGCTGGTCTCGACCTCGCTCCTGATGCTGGCCTCCGACGGCACCATTCGCGGCTGGTCGATGTGGGCGGCGATCGTCATATTGTGCCGTGAGATCCTGGTCTCGGGCCTGCGCGAATTCCTTGCCGAGCTGCGCGTCTCCGTGCCGGTCACGCGCCTCGCCAAGTGGAAGACCACGGCGCAGCTGGTCGCGGTCGCCGTGCTGCTGGCGGGCCCGGCGGCGGACAAGCTGGTGCCCGGCATCACCCTGTTCGGGCTGATCCTGCTTTGGATCGCGGCGCTGCTGACGCTCTATACCGGCTGGGACTATTTCCGCGCCGGTGCCCGCCACCTGATCGAGGACGACTAGTGAAGGTGCTCTATTTCGCCTGGGTGCGCGAGCGCGTCGGGCGCGAGACCGAAGAGATCGCGGTGCCGGAGGGCGTGACCACGGTTGCCGACCTCGCCGCCTTCCTCAAAGGTCGCGGCGAGGGCTATGCGCGTGCCTTCGAGAATCCGCGCGTGGTGCGCGCCGCGCTCGACCGCCGGCATGCCAAGCCGGATACGCCGCTCGCCGGCGCACGCGAGGTCGCGTTCTTCCCGCCCATGACGGGCGGCTGATCGAGGGAGGGCGGGATGTTCACCGTCCGCATCCAATCCGAGGATTTCGACGCCGCCGCCGAGGCCGCCGCCCTCACCCGCGGCCGCACGGATGTCGGCGCCGTCGTCACCTTCACCGGCCTGTGCCGGGCGCAGGACGCCACCGGCGGCGCGCCGCTCATCGCGCTCACGCTGGAGCATTATCCCGGCATGGCGGAGGAGGAGATCCGCCGCCTGATCGAGGAAGCCGGCACCCGCTGGCCGCTGCTCGGCGCCACCGTGATCCACCGCTACGGGCGGATGGTGCCGGGCGACAACATCGTGCTGGTGGTCACCACGTCCTCACATCGGGGCGCCGCCTTCGCCGCCGCCGAGTTCCTGATGGACTGGCTGAAGACCCGCGCGCCGTTCTGGAAGCTGGAAGAGCGCGAGGACGCCAGCAGCTGGGTCGCCGCCAAGGACACCGACGACGAAGCGGCAGAGCGGTGGGGTTGAGTTCCCGCAAATGAAAATGCCGGCCCGCAGGCCGGCATTCGCTTCTGTCAGGCGTAGAGCGGTCAGGCCGCCGCCTTCTTCGGCTGCACCTCGGCCATGTAGTCCTCCATCAGCGTGCGCGTGACGGGACCGGGCTGGTAGTGCCGGCCGGCGATCTCCGAGACCGGCGTCACCTCGGCGGCGGTGCCGGTGATGAAGCACTCGTCGAAGCTCGGCAGTTCCTCCGGCATGATCGCCCGCTCGATCACCTCGTAGCCGCGGCGCTTGGCCAGCTCGATTACCGTCTGGCGGGTGATGCCGTTGAGGAACGCGTCGGCGACCGGCGTGTGGATCACGCCATCCTTCGCAAAGAAGATGTTCGCGCCGGTGCATTCGGCCACGCGCCCGCGCCAGTCCAGCATCAGCGCGTCGGCATAGCCCTCGCGCTCGGCAGCATGCTTGGAGATGGTGCAGATCATGTACAGGCCGGCCGCCTTCGAGGTCGAGGGCGCGGTCTGCGGGTCCGGACGGCGATACTTCGCCTCGCCGATGCGGATGCCCTTCAAGCGCTGCGCCGGATCGAAATAGCTCGGCCATTCCCACGCCGCGATGGCGAGGTGGATCTGGTTATGCTGCGCGGAGACGCCCATCATGTCCGAGCCGCGCCAGGCGACGGGGCGGATATAGGCGTCGGCGAACTTCTGGCGCACCAGCAATTCACGGCAGGCGGCGTTGATCTCGGCCTCGCTGTAGGGAATCTCGAAATCGAGCAGGCGCGCGCTTTCCTTCAGGCGCGTGGTGTGTGCCTCGAGCTTGAAGATCTCGCCGCCATAGGCGCGCTCGCCCTCGAATACGCAGCTGCCGTAATGCAGCCCGTGGGTCAGCACATGGACCTGGGCATCCTGCCACGGCACGAAGGCGCCGTCGTACCAGATCCAGCCGCTGCGTTTGTCGAAAGGTTCGCTTGCCATGGTTGTCTCCCATACGGGCCCCCGACGCCCATGGAGACGTCGCGGCCCCTCTTTTCCTTCAGCATGGCGGCTTCGGCTTATCCGCGAGCAAGCAATATTTTTGCCTCGCAGCCGAAGTCCCGTTATCGTTCGCCGCCCGACCGGCGGGCGCGCAATCGTTCCGTTTTCGAGAGCATCGAGGGCCGAGGCCGAACGATCCTTTCGCCGAACGGGACATCTGGGTAACGATCATAACGAAAAAAGTCAACATGGCTGACATAAATGTCTCGATGACGTCGCGCTCCGGCAAGAGCGAATCCGCCCCCTCCCCGCGCCCGGCCGGCGCGGCGGAAGGCGAGCCGATGCTCGACCTCATCGAGCTTTTGTTCTTTGCCTACAGGAACTTCGTCAGCGACCCCGACGAGATTTTGCAAGGCATCAGCTTCGGCCGCGCACATCATCGTGTGCTGCATTTCGTCAGCCGCCACCCTGGTATGCGCGTGACGGACCTCCTGGACATCCTGCGCATCACCAAGCAGAGCCTCGGGCGCGTGCTGCGCGAGCTGGTCGAGCAGGGTTTCATCGACAGCCGCGCCGGCGCCTCCGACCGCCGTCAGCGCCTACTCCACCTCACGCCCAAGGGCGAAACGCTGGCGCAGGAATTCGTTGCCATCCAGTCCCGCCGCCTGCGCCGGGCGCTGGAGGAGAGCGGGCCGGATTCGCGCGAGCTGGTCCGCCGCTTTCTTGTCGCCATGATCGACCCGGAAGATCGCGGCGCGATCGAGAAGCTGATCGCCCGCGCCGACCAGACGAGCGAGGCGCGCAGCATGGCGCGCGTGCGCTCCGCCGGCTGACGGAGGCGCACCCATGCTCGACGCCAAGCTCGACACGAAGCCGCCCGAGGATGCGAGGATCGCCCGGCCCATGCCTGCCGACGACGCCTTCCACCTGCTGATCGTCGACGACGACCGGCGTATCCGCGACCTGCTGTCCCGCTTCCTGACCGAGCACGGCTACCGCGTCACCACGGCTGAATCGGCCGCCGACGCCCGCGCCCGGCTGGCCGGGCTCACCTTCGACCTGCTCATCCTCGACGTGATGATGCCGGGCGAGAGCGGCTTCGACCTTGCCCGCGCCGTGCGCGAGGGCTCGGGCGTGCCGATCATGATGCTCACCGCCCGTTCGGAGACCGGCGACCGCATCGAGGGGCTGGAGATCGGCGCCGACGACTATCTCGCCAAGCCGTTCGAGCCGCGCGAATTGCTGCTGCGCATCGGCAACATCATCAAGCGCGCCGTGCCCCCGCCGGCGCAGGCGATCGAGACCGTGCGCTTCGGGCCGTTCATGTTCCACCTGGCGCGCGGCGAGCTGACCCGCGATGGCGAGATGGTCCGCCTCACCGACCGCGAGCGCGACATGCTGCGCGTGCTCGGCGAGAAGCCCGGCGAGACCGTGCCGCGCCAGGCCCTCGTCGCCCCGGGCGTCGCCGCCGGCGACCGGGCGGTGGACGTGCAGGTCAACCGCCTGCGCCGCAAGATCGAGCGCGATCCCGCCAACCCGGCCTATGTCCAGACCGTGCGGGGCCTCGGCTACCGTCTGGTCGTCGCCCCTTGAGCGTGCTCGAGACCCATATGGTCGGTGCCGCCCGCGCGCGGCTGCGGCTCACCCAGAGGCGCATGCGCGAGAACAATGCCCGCTTCGGCGCCTGGTTCAACCGGGTGATGCCGAAGGGGCTGTTCGCCCGCTCGCTCATCATCATCATCACCCCGATGGTGATCCTGCAGTCGGTGCTGGCCTTCGTGTTCATGGAGCGGCACTACAACACGGTGACGCGCCGCCTCTCCGCCGCCGTGTCGCAGGACGTCACCGCGCTGGCCGACCTCGCCGCCACCTTTCCGACGCCGGAGGAGCGCGAGCGCATCAAGCGCATCGCCCAGATCGCCATGGGCCTGACGGTCGACTTCCTGCCCGACGAGCGCCTGCCGCCGCCGGGGCCGAAGCCGTTCTTCTCCATCCTCGATTCCGCCTTCACCACCGAGCTCGGCAAGCGGCTGCGCCGGCCGTTCTGGACCGACACGGTGGGCAACTCCAACCTCATCGAGGTGCGGGTGCAGCTGGAAGGCGGGGTGATGCGCGTCTTCGCCCGCCGCAGCCAGGCCTATCTCTCCAACTCGCACATCTTCCTGGTGTGGATGGTCGGCACCTCGCTGGTGCTGCTATTCGTCGCCATCCTGTTCCTGCGCAACCAGATCAAGCCGATCGAGGCGCTGGCCGATGCCGCCGTCGCCTTCGGCAAGGGCCGAGACGTGGTCGGCTTCCGCCCGCGCGGCGCACGCGAGGTGCGCGGCGCGGCGCTCGCCTTCCTGGAGATGAAGCGGCGCATCGAGCGGCAGATCGAGCAGCGCACGACCATGCTGGCGGGCGTGTCCCACGACATGCGCACCATCCTCACCCGCTTCAAGCTGGAGCTGGCGCTCATCGGCGACACGCCGGACACCGAGGCGCTGCGCAAGGATGTCGACGAGCTTCAGAGCATGCTGGAGGCCTATCTCGCCTTCGCCCGCGACGACAATGGCGAAGCGCCGGTCATGGCCGACGTCGCCCAGCTGCTCGACGAGGTACGCTACAATGCCGAGCGCCACGGCGCGAAGGTCGCCGTCGGCTTCACCGGCGACCCGATGGTGATGATCCGCCTCGACGCCTTCCGCCGCTGCGTCACCAATCTCGTCAACAATGCCCGCCGCCACGGCACGCGGGTCGAGGTCTCCGGCTCGCGCGACGAGCGCTGGCTCACCGTGACGGTGGACGACGACGGGCCGGGCATCCCGCCCGAGCGGCGCGACGACGTGTTCCGCCCCTTCGTGCGTCTCGACGAGGCGCGCAACCAGGATGCCGGCGGCTCCGGCCTCGGCCTGACCATCGCCCGCGACGCCGCCCGCTCGCATGGCGGCGACGTCATCCTCGGCGACAGCCCGCTCGGGGGCTTGAGGGCGACGGTGCGGATACCGGTCTGAGGCAGGTTAGAACAGCCGCGCCCCGTTCGGCACCGCATGGTCGGGCTGGAACAGCACCACCGCGCCGTCTTCGTCCGGGAAACCCAGCGTCAGCACCTCGGAGATCGCCGGCCCGATCTGGCGCGGCGGGAAGTTGACCACCGCCGCCACCTGCCGGCCGATCAGGTCCTCCGGCGCGTAGTGCACGGTGACCTGCGCCGTCGACTTCTTGCAGCCTATGTGGGGCCCGAAATCGATCACCAGCTTCAGTGCCGGCTTGCGCGCCTCGGGAAAGGGCTCGGCCTGCATGATCGTGCCGACCCTGATATCGACCTTCAGGAAATCCGCGATCGAGATCGCTTCCAGCGGCGCAAGACTCACGGGCATTCTCCCTTCACGAGTTCGTTCACGCCGCCGCCGGAGCTTCCGGCGGTGCGTCCTTCGTAGCCCGCCGGCCGCGCCGCCCGCAGGTGGCGAGACGCGCGGCGCCCTCCAGAAGGCCCAGCATGCGCTCGCCCCGGTCGAGCTCGCGGTCGAGCGCGGCCATGGTCCTGGCGAGGCTCGGATCGTCGTCCTGCAGGAAGGTCTGCCCGACCTGGACGAGCAGCAGTGCCAGCCCCTGCGCACGCACCGCGCCCTTGAGCCCGGCAGTGTCGATCTTCGCCGCCGCCAGCATCCATTGCTGCGAGCGCCTCGACAGCCGGTTCAGCGCCAGCGCGAAGAACGGGTTGCGCCGCGCCGATTCCGCCAGCGAGCGTATCGCCGCGCGATGCGGCGTGAGCACGTCGAGCCGGCGCATCAGCACGTCGAACAGCCGGTCGCGCGCCGGCTGGTCGTCCATGTCGTCGCCGGTGGCCGCCAGCACCTTTCGGTCGGTCTCGCGCATGAAGGCGGTGATCATGTCGAAGGTCGAGCCGAAGGAATTGCGCAGCTCGGCCAGCGGGATGTTGGCCTGCGCCGCCACCTCGCCGAGGCTGATGCGCTCGAACGGCTTCTGGGCGAGCAGTTCGAGGAAGCTTTCGACGATCTTGGCGCGGGGATCGGCGGCCGCGCCGCTGGATCCGAAAGCGCCGGTGCCGGCAGCAGCGTCCGGCGCAGGAGAAGCCTTAGCGGCAGATGCCTTGGCGGCGGCCCCTTTGGCCGCGCCGGTGCGGGGCTTGGCGGTGCCAGGCTTGCCGGTCTCCGCCTTGCCCGACTCCGTCTTGCCGGCGGATGCCGCCTTCGTTCCGGGAGAGCGTGCCATGATGACCTCCTGTCCTGAACGTCGCCTGCCCTAGAACTTAAGGCGCAGGAGCGGCAAGGAGAAGGGCAGGCTGCCGCTGCCGCTTTGATAAGCCGCAAGCCGCGGCGTCGCGCCTCAGCCGGCGAGCTCGCGCGAGCGCCGCGTCGCCGCCACCACCGCCTCGGTGAGCAGCGGGCCGAAGCCCTTCGTCTCGTCCATCAGGACTTCCAGCGCCGCCGCCGTCGTGCCCTTGGGCGAGGTGACGTTCTTGCGCAGCTGCGCCGGATCGAGCCCCGTCTGGCGCATCAACTCGCCGGCGCCGGCAACGGTGGCGCGCGCCAGACGGTCGGCCATGTCGGCGGGAAGGCCCGCCGCCGCACCCGCCTGCGCCAAGGCCTCGGCCAGCAGGAACACATAGGCCGGCCCGGAGCCGGAGACGGCGGTGGCGACGTCGATCAGCGCCTCGTCGTCGACCCACTCCACCCCGCCGGTGGCGCGCAGCAGCGCGTCCGCGATGCTCATCTGCTCGGGCGTCACCGCCGCATTGGGCACCGCCACCGTCACGCCGCGCCCGATGGCGGCCGGCGTGTTGGGGATGGCGCGCACCACCGACACGCCCGGCGGGAAGGCGGCTTCGAGGAAGCTGATGGTGCGTCCCGCCATCACCGAGACCACCAGCGTATCCGGGTTGGCCAGCGCGGCGACGCGCGGCAGCACGTCGGGGGCGACCTGCGGCTTCACCGCCAGCAGCATTACCGAAGGCGGCGAGCCGTTGAGCGGGTTCAGCGCGATGCCACGCGCCTCGATGAGGGCTGCGACCTCGGGCGGCGGGCCGGGATCGATCACCGCCGCGCGGGCCGGATCGAGGCCGAGGCCGATCCAGCCTTCCAGCATGGCGCCGCCCATCTTGCCGGCACCGACGAGCAGCACCCGGCCAGGAATGTCGGAGAGAGTGGCCATGATCGTTCCCCCTGCCAAACGCGGTCCACGCTCGATGCGGCCCGTCATGCCGGGTTGTGCCGGGGCGGCGCGGCTTTGGCAATGGGAAGTGCGGACGGGCGCCTGCGCCCGTCCCGTCTCACGCCTCGCCGACGGTCTCGAACAGCGTGGCGTCCATCGCCTCGCGGGCGGACTTGCCGGCCCAGACGACGAACTGGAAGGCGGGGAAATAGCGCTCCACCGCCTCGATGGCGCATTCCATCAGCACTTCGCACTGGCGGTCGGTCGCCTCCGCTCCGGCGAGCAGCAGCGCGTGGCGGAACATGATCACGCCCTCCTTCGACCAGAGGTCGAAATGGCCGATCCACATCTGCTCGTTGATCAGCGAGAGCAGGCGCAGCACCTCGGTCTTGCGCTTCTCCGGCACCTTCAGGTCGAAGGCGCAGGCGACGTGCAGCGCCTCCACCTCGTCCATCCACTGGAACGACACGTGGCAGTCCGTCCAGCGCCCTTCCAGCGAGATGGTGATCTCGTCCTCGGCCGAGCGCTCGAACGACCATTCGTTGAGCGCGGCCATGCGCTCGACAAGGTCCAGCGGATTAAGGCGGGTGTCGGATTCGAAATCGGTATAGGTCATGCTCGACCTCGCGAGGGTGGGCGCGGAGGGGGTCGAACGCAATCAACGCGGCCGTCTATCCGGCAAAGCATTCGTGAATCGAACGAATCGCCTTCTTTCCGACTATATCGCGCTGAATCCGTACCTCGCTACGACCGTTGGGCCACTGCCCGCATTAAACGCGGCGCATGGCGGAAAGGTGTCGGGATTCGCAGTGCCGCCGCAAGCGCGCCGGCGCTGCGTCCACAGCGGTTCAGCCGAGCGAATCCGGCGGGTCGATCGTCGCGTCGAGCTTGCTCTCCTTCGCCTCCAGCGCGGCGATGCGGGCGGCCAGCCGTTCGTTCTCCTCGCGGGCGGCGGCGGCGAGCTCCTTCACCGTCTCGAACTCCTCGCGGGTGACGACGTCGAGCTCGCGCAGGATGCGCTCGGCCTGCGCGCGCATCACCGTCTCAGCCTCGCGGCGCACGCCGGTGGCGACGCCGGCGGCGTCGTTCATCAGCCGGGCGAAATCGTCGAAGATACGGCTGGTGGTCTGGGTCATGGTCGGCTCCCGACTTGAGGCAGGTACAATGCCTCGCCTTTAGCGGGAGAATGGGGCGCCGTACCCGCCTTAGCAAGGGTGGCAACGGCTTGTCCCCGGCTGCGCCTTGATCCTGTCATTCAGGCGAGGCAAAGCGGGATGCGGCCGAATCGGCGCCGCGCCGCCGAGCTCGCCGCCGGAGATTGCCCGCCATGTTCGCTCCGCCGCTCTTCGTCCTGCCCTTCCCCAGCATCGACCCGGTGCTGATCGAGCTCGGCCCCTTCGCCATACGCTGGTACGCGCTGGCCTATATCGTCGGGCTGCTGTTCGGCTGGTGGATGGCCAAGAAGCTGTGCGCCACGCCGGCGCTGTGGGGCGGGCGGGCGCCGATCAAGCCGGAGGAGTTCGACGACGCCATCGTCTGGATCGCGCTCGGCGTCATCCTCGGCGGGCGCATCGGCTATGTGCTGTTCTACAACCTGCCCTACTATTCCCAAAATCCGTGGGAGGCGCTGACCCTCTGGCATGGCGGCATGGCCTTCCATGGCGGTTTCCTCGGCTCCATCCTCGCCATGTACCTGTTCTGCCGGCGGCGGGGCCTGCCCTTCGTCTCCATGCTCGACATCGCCGCCAGCGTAGTGCCGGTCGGGCTGTTCCTCGGGCGGCTGGCGAACTTCATCAATGGCGAGCTCTGGGGCCGGACGACCGACGTCGCCTGGGCCTTCGTCTTCCCCCATGGCGGGCCGGAGCCGCGCCATCCGAGCCAGCTCTACGAGGCGGGGCTGGAGGGGCTGGCGATCTTCATCATCCTGCAGATCGCCATCCGCGCCGGCGCCCTCAGCCGGCCGGGCACGGTCGCCGGGCTGTTCGTCTTCCTCTATGGCTGCGCCCGCATCTTCGTCGAGTTCTTCCGCGAGCCGGATGCGCAGCTCGGCTATCTCTATGGCGGCTGGCTGACCATGGGCATGGTGCTGTCGCTGCCCATGCTGGCGCTCGGCGCGTGGCTGGTGCTGCGCGCCCGCCGCCGCCCGGCGCTGGGCGCCGACGCCGCATGACGCCGCTGGGTGAGGTCATCGCGCGGCAGATCGGCCAGACCGGGCCGGTCACGGTCGCCGACTACATGCAGCAGTGCCTGTTCCACCCGACGCTCGGCTACTACACCACGCACGAGCCCTTCGGCGCGCAGGGCGATTTCGTCACCGCGCCGGAGATCAGCCAGATGTTCGGCGAGCTGCTGGGCCTCTGGGCGGCTGACACATGGATGCGGCTCGGCTCCCCCGCCCCCTTCGTGCTGGCCGAGCTCGGCCCCGGCCGCGGCACCATGATGGCCGACATGCTGCGGGCGACGCGTATCGTGCCGGGCTTGCGCGAAGCCGCCCGCGTCGTGCTGGTCGAGGCCTCGCCACGGCTGAAGGAGAAGCAGGCGGAGACGCTCGCGGGACAGAATATCGAATGGGCCTCGTCCATCGACGACCTGCCCGCCGGCCCGCTGATCCTGCTCGCCAACGAGTTCGTCGACGCCCTGCCGATCCGCCAGTTCGTGCGCACGCCGGAGGGATTGGCCGAGCGCATGGTCGGGCTGGACGATAAGGGCGCCCTCGCCTTCGGCCTGCGCCCCGGCGCCCGGCTCGACGCTTACGCTGAAGCGCGGCTGTGCGACGCTCCGCCGGGATCGATCCTCGAAATCTGTCCCGCCGGTCTCACCGTGGCGGAAAAGCTCGGCACCCGCCTCGCCCGCGACGGCGGCGCGGCGCTCTTCATCGATTACGGCCATGCGGGAGGTTTCGGTGACACGCTGCAGGCGCTGCACCGGCATGCCTATGACGACGTGCTGGCCCATCCCGGCGAGGCCGACCTCACCGCCCATGTCGACTTCGCCGCGCTGGCCCGCGCCGCTGTGGCGGCCGGCGCCGGCGCCTTCGGCCCGGTCCCGCAGGGCGCGCTGCTGGAGCGCCTCGGCCTGGAGGCCCGCACTGAACGGCTGAAGCGCGACGCCGACGCTTCCGCCCGCGCCACCATCGACGCCGCCCGAACCCGCCTCGCCGGCACCGGCGAGAACGAGATGGGGGCCCTCTTCAAGGCGCTCGCTCTGGTGCATCCTGCGCTCGGCCCGGTCGCCGGATTCGCCCCCGACGAAGAATTCAGGAACACGCCCGCATGAAGGTCGAATC
>JARBUD010000051.1 GCA_029239875.1 Xanthobacteraceae bacterium
GCTGCTGACAGGGCACGCCGTTGCCCAACCCGACCTCCGGCCCGGCATTCGACCGGGCTCAGCCTCGTGCCGGCGCCATGTGGCGCCGAGCGAGGAATGACGCTCGCGATGCCGGTTAAGCCTACCCAGCTTTCAGATACACAGCTCCCGCCGGGGGTGATGAGAGACCAGAGGAAGCTTGCGGAATGAACGAGAGCCTCTCGCGGCTTCCCAGAGAACCGGCAGACCGGCTCACCCGGCCCTTCATGCGCTTCCTGCGCATCGAGGCGATGGCGGGCGTGGTTCTGCTGCTGAGCGCGCTTCTCGCGCTGCTTCTCGCCAACACGGCGTGGTCGGCCTCGTTCCTCGCCTTGTGGGATATGCCGGTGGGGATCCGGCTCGGCGAGGTTGAGCTCTCCCGCTCGCTGAAGCACTGGATCAACGACGGGCTGATGACGCTCTTTTTCTTCGTCATTGCACTCGAGCTGAAACGCGAGCTGGTGCTTGGCGAATTGCGCAATCCGCGCGTCGCCGCACTGCCTTTGGCGGCCGCCTTCGGCGGGATGTTGGTACCGGCCGGGGTGTTTTTGCTTGTGGTTGGCAGCGGGCCGGGCGCGAGCGGCTGGGGCATGGTCATGTCCACCGACACGGCCTTCGTCATTGGATGCCTGGCGGTTCTCGGCTCGCGCATCCCGGAGAGCTTGCGGCTGTTCCTGCTCTCGCTCGCGATCTTTGACGATGTAGGCGCCATCCTGGTCGTGGCGATTGGTTATGGCGACACCTTGAACTGGGCTGCTCTCGGTGCCGCCGGGATCGGACTTGCTGTGGTGGTTGCAATTTCGCGCCTGGGAGTGCGCAATATTCTCGTCTATTTCGCGGTAGGTGGCGGCATCTGGCTCGCATTTGACACCTCGGGCGTTCACGCGACAGTGACCGGCGTAATCCTCGGACTGATGACGCCGGCGCGGAGCTGGGTGAGTGACACACGCTTGCACGCGATCCTCGATCGCGTGGTCGCCTATCCTCCCGGCGATCACTGGAGTGAGGATGCGGCGGCGCGCGGCGACCTCCATCGAGCGGGCGTCGCCACGCGCGAAGCGCTGTCGCCGATCGAGCGTCTGGAGATCGCCCTCCATCCGTGGGTGGCCTTCGCCATCATGCCGCTCTTTGCTCTCGCCAATGCCGGAATTCCAATCGCGGCGGCGGCCTTCGATGCCGCTCTCACGACCGCAATTGTCGCGGCTTTTGTGGTCGGCAAGCCCGCCGGGGTAGTACTCTTCAGCGTCCTTGCCGTGAAGCTGCGCCTGGGGATCCGTCCAGACGAGCTATCGTGGAGCCTGCTGGCGGCTGGTAGCCTGCTGACCGGGATTGGGTTCACCATGGCGCTTTTCATCGCCGAACTTGCCTTCGAGCCCACGCTTCTGGACTCGGTCAAGCTCGGCATTCTTGGCGCCTCCATCATCTCGGCAGCAGCCGGGTTCGTGGCGTTGAATTGGCTGACTTTTCGCAGAACGCCATAGCGCTCTACGCGCGGGAGCTGACGCAGGGGTAGTGCTTCCTTGCGTTTACGCCCGGACGGTAACCTCGACCGACATCGCCTCGAACGCATCGCTCATTCCGAAGAATTCCCCGGTCACCGGCATCACTTGCCGAATGTCACGGCCAACGGCGACCGGGATGAGATTGGCGCCACCGACGCTGCGGTTCGTCGGATCGAAAGTGATCCAGCCCGCTCCGGGAACATAGACCTCCGCCCAGGCGTGGGTTGATCCCGAACCCATCATTCCCGCAAGCTCGTGGGAGGGATTGTGCAGATAGCCCGAGACGATCCGCGCGCCGAAGCCTAGGGTCCGCACGGCCTCGACGAAGAGCACGGCAATGTCGCGGCACGATCCCCAGCCGCGCTCCAGCGTGTGGACCGGTGACTGCGTACCCTCGTCGTCGCGCCCCTGATAGGAGATCCATGCCAGCATGCCTGCATTGATGTCCTTCAGCAGCGCAAGCGTGTCTGTCGGCTCGCCGCAGACGAAGGCCAGGCTCCATGTCCGCAGCCGTCCCGCCGGGTCGGGATACTGAGGCGTTGTCAGGGCTCCCAGGTCCGTCCATTCGTCCGCGCTGTATTGGAAGGGATAGGAGATGGCCGACGCGGCGACGTCGAACACCGGCCATGCGACGGCATCGAGCTCAATCTCGGCAAGGCTTTCGATGACCAGATTGTCGGTCATATCGTGAAAGTTCGCCGTTGCCACCATATTGCCGGCAACGTCATGGGCCCACGTCACGATCGCACCGGGGGTGATCGTCAGGTCTACCGAACGTAGACGAAGCTCCCGGCTCTCCCGAGGACGCAGCATCAGCTGATGCGGCCGCAAGCTCACGGGTCTGTTGTAGCGATACGTTGTTCTATGATGAATCTTCAGGACGCTCACTGCATCTCCTCGCGTCAGCCGGACCTTTGCAGAGCCGCTTGATGACATCTGAGCCGAGACCCCTTCCCAGCCTCGGATGGAAGGCAGATCCGGCCAGTATCCACCGCATGTGGCGTCCTGACGCTCGATTGCCAGAGATGCCAAACCGGAGCGGGGCGAATAATGCGTCTAGTTGGAAAAATTACAGAATTCACCACAGGCGGCTGTTCTGTCGCTGAATATGCCTACAGAGAGAATATCGGCCGCCTAATTCGAACAACTTTCAATGCCACAATTTTGTTTCTCTTGCTGTTGGCGGCGCTTAAACCTCGCAAGCATCAATAACCACGCCGAGATACGCGCTCGACGCGCGTGGATGCGGAGACACGATGCCTTCGGCGGTCCAATGTGGCGTAGCGCAATCTGATGCGAAGAGCTGGATGGCCCGCTGAGCGGCTATCGGCAATCCGATCCGCGACGCAGCGTCTGGGAGCTGCTCATCACGGCCATTCCCTTCGCGCTCGCCAGGAGCGCCATGCTGACGGCGTTGAAGCTGGAGCAGTTCTGGCTCTACGCGCTGCTCATCGTTCCCGCGGCCGGGCTTCTCGTCCGTCTGTTCATGATCCAGCACGACTGTGGCCACGGCTCCTTCTTTCGCAACCGGAGCGGCAATGACTGGACCGGGCGGATGATCGGCGTGCTGACCATGACGCCCTGACTGGAAGCGCTGCCATGCCGGCCATCACGCCAGCTCCGGCAATCTCGACCGGCGCGGCATCGGCGATGTCGATACCCTGACGGTGGATGAGTATCGGGCGCGCTCACGCTGGAGGCGGCTGCGCTACCGACTATACCGTAACCCGCTAGTGATGTTCGGCATCGGCCCGATCTACGTCTTCCTGCTGCAGAGCCGCCTGCCGCTCGGCGTCGTCAGCAAGGGCTGGGAGCCGTGGATCAGCACTATGACTACCAATCTGGGCATCGCCGTCGTCGCCGGCCTGCTGATGTGGGCCTTCGGCATCGGACCGTTCCTGCCGGTCCACCTGCCCATCGTGATCGCCGCCGCCGCGACCGGCGTCTGGCTGTTCTACGTGCAGCACCAGTTCGAAGGTACGCACTGGGCCGGCAACGGGAACTGAGAATTCCACGAGGCGGCGTTGCATGGCAGCTCGCATTACGACCTGCCCGGCGTGCTGCGCTGGTTCACCGCCAATATCGGAACGCACCATGTGCATCATCTGTGCAGCCGCATTCCCTATCACCGCCTGCCGGAAGTGCTGCGCGACCACCCGGGCCTGCGCGACATCGGCCGCCTGACGCTGTGGGACCAGCGGCAGGGACGGCTCATTTCCTTTCAGGAGATGGATAAGCTCTATAGATAATTCGCCGCCAAATGCTGGGATTCGATATTTAAAAATCTATTTACCCTTGTAATATTTTTGTCGATGTACATATTGATTTAGTCGATACACGGCGAGCAGAACGCTCTCCGCGCGGAAAATGCTTTCGCGCTACAGGTTCTATTTTCCCGAAAATGCGATTTCGACGGCGCGCATCCGTGCGGGCAAGCCAAAATACAATCATGAAAGGGTTTCTCATGACGACGGGAACCGTAAAATGGTTCAATTCCCAGAAGGGTTTTGGATTCATCGCGCCGGATGACGGTGGCAGCGATGCCTTCGTTCACATCAGCGCCGTTGAGCGTGCCGGCATGAGCGATCTGCGTGAAGGTCAGAAGGTGGACTTCGAGCTTGTCGCTGATCAGCGCAGCGGGAAGATGTCCGCGGACAAGCTTCTGTCACTCGGCTGATCGCCGATTGTTTGGAGCCTGGCTTCGGACCTCGCCGAGTGCGCATCGCCTTCCCGGCCGACCACGGATGTACTGGCGGCCGGCTGAGCGATGTCGCGGCGATTGGAGGCGCCCCCCGCCCTTCGGCCCTGCGCCTTCCCAAGGTCGCGGGGCTTTCGTTTTCCGAAGACATGTGAACGCGACAGGAGAAGTCCTCATGGCCAAGGGTCAGGTACGCGGCAATCGGGAAGCCAAGAAGCCGAAGAAGATCAAGGAGCCCGTGGCGGCGCCCGCCCTCTCCAAGGGAACGCCGGCCTCTATCGGGCTGCCGAAGAAGAAGGGCTGAGGCCGCGCCATGCACAGTCGGACCCGGGAGACTACCGTCACCTTCAGGCATCCGTTCAAGCTCAGCGCGTTCGAAAGCGCGCAGCCTGCGGGGACCTACCGGCTGGTGATCGACGAGGAAGAGATCCCCGACATCACCTTTCTGGCCTATCGGCGTTCCGCGACGATGCTGCACATACCCGCCATCGCCGCTTCCGGCTCCATCCAGGTCTTCACGATCAATTCCGAGGAACTGGCGAGGGCACTGGAAGCCGACCTGAAAGCGTGATCGCTGGTTAAATTCCAAGGAGACATCGGCCATGGACTATCTCGGCGGACTACGCGGCACCGGCCGTCTCCTTTGCGGGAACACCTCGGTCGCTCCGACGCGGTATGATTTCGACGGCTATCTCTCCAGCGGCGGACAGGTGACAAGCTGCGGCGAGATCCGCGTGCCCACCTCCGTGCTCCGGGAAGTGTTCGGCCGCGCCGACCTGCGGCTGCGCACCGTCGACGGCCGCCTGCTGCGCCTGCGCTTCTCCGAGAAGCGCCTGCCCTCGAGCTGCGACGGCGCCGCCCATGTCGATGTCACCGGCGACCTCCCCGCCGCCGGCGAATGGTGCGCCGACCGGGACGCCGCCCACCTCACGCCGCCCTAGCCTGGCTCCGGACCCGCCCCGGCGAAGGTCCGCCCCGGCCGTCGGCCCATGCCTCTCGCGCCACCCGCATCGGTAGGCATTGATGAATCCGATCGCTGATCTTCGCCGCTATGCCCTGCAACTGCGCAGCCGCGCTTGGCAGGGGTCCGTCTGGAGCGATCCTGCGCCGATACGTGAGGAACTGTTCGGCGCCGAGCGGGTGGAGCAGCACGCACGAAGCCTTGCCGCGGCCCAGCCGATCACACTGCGCCCGCCTTCTGTCCCGTCCCTGCACGCCCGGCTGAAAGACAATGCCGGTGTCCTGCTCGCCGCCTACCGGGCGACGGCCGCCGATGCGGAGGGGGGACGCGCCGTGGTGCCAGCCGCCGAATGGCTGCTGGACAATTATCATCTCGTCGAGGAACAGGTCCGCGAGATCCGCGATGACCTGCCGCCTGGCTATTACCGGCAACTGCCGAAGCTCGCCGAGGGGCCGTTCGCCGGCTATCCCCGGGTGCTCGGCCTCGCCTGGGCCTATGTCGCCCATACCGACAGCCATTTCGATCCCAAGATGCTGCGCCGCTTCATCGCGGCCTATCAGCAGGTCGAGCCGCTCACTATCGGTGAGCTGTGGGCGGTGGCGATCACGCTGCGCATCGTACTCATCGAGAATCTGCGCCGGCTTGCCGACCAGATCACGGTCGGACGTCAGTGGCGCCGCGAGGCCGACCTTCTGGCCGATCGGCTACTCACCGCGGGCGATTCCCGCGCCGGGCTCGACGCGGACATCCTCATCCGGTCGCCGGGACCGCTGGACGAGGTCTTCGCCGCCCAACTGGTGAAGCGGCTGCGCGATCAGGACCCCCGTACCACGCCGGCGCTGGGCTGGCTGGAGGCGCGGCTGGGGGCGCAGGGCGCTTCGGTCGACGGCGTCGTCCAGCATGCTCAGCAGCGGCTCGGCGCTTCCAACGTTAGCGTGCGCAACGTCATCACCAGCATGCGGCTGATCTCCGACATCGACTGGGCCGAGATGTTCGAGACCGTCAGTCTGGTGGATGATCGGCTGCGGGCGGGCAGTGCCTTCGCCACGATGGATTTTCCCACGCGCAATCTCTACCGAAGCGCGATCGAACAACTCGCCCGCGGCTCCTCGGCCTCCGAGCTCGACATCGCCGGCCAGGCTCTGCAGGCGGTTACGCAAGCGACCTCTGACACAACGCACGCCGCGGATGACGGGCCGGCCAGCGATCCCGGCCATTATCTGATCGGCAATGGGCGGCGCGCATTCGAGCGGACGATTCAGTATTGCCCGCCGGTGCGGCTCCGCTTCAGCCGCCTCAGCATCCGGCTCGGCATCGGTGGCTATATCGGCACCATCGTCGCCATCACCCTCGGTCTCGTCGCGCTGGCGCTGTGGACGCTCTCCGCCGCCGGCCTCTCCGGTGGCTGGCTCGCTTTGTTCGGCCTTATTGGCTTCGTCCCGGCGAGCGAGGTGGCGACCGCCCTGGTGAACCGTGGCGTGGCATGGATGTTCGGCGCCACCAGCCTGCCCGGCCTCGAGCTTGCGGGCGGCGTACCGAGCCCGCTGCGCACCCTCATCGCCGTGCCGACGCTGCTCACCAGCGAAGCCGATCTTCTGGAGCAGGTGGAAAGGCTCGAGGTGCACTTCCTTTCCGGCACCGGCGGCGATCTTACCTTCGCCTTGCTGTCGGACGGCATCGACGCCGATTGCGAAGTTCTGCCATGGGAAGCGCCGCTACTGGAACTCGCCGCGCAGGGGATCGAGCAGTTGAATCGGCGCCACGGTCCCGGCCCGGCGGGCGACCGCTTCCTCCTGCTGCACCGTCATCGCCGGTTCAATCCGGGCGAAAGCAAATGGATGGGATGGGAGCGCAAGCGCGGCAAGCTGCATGAGCTCAACCGGCTGCTGCGCGGAGCGGACGATACCTCCTTCATGGCCGTCGGTGGCCGCCCTCCGCAGGTGCCGGAGGATGTGCAATACGTGATCACGCTCGATGCCGATACTCGCCTGCCGCGCGACGCCGCGCTCCGGCTCGTCGGCAAGATGGCGCATCCGCTCAACCGGCCGAAATTCGACGCTGCCGCGCAGCGGGTGGTCAGCGGCTACGGCATCCTCCAGCCGCGGGTCACGCCCTCGCTGCCGACTGGCCGCGAGGGCTCGTTCTACCAACGGGTCATCTCCGGCGGTGGCGGCATGGATCCCTATGCCGCGGCGGTGTCCGACGTCTATCAGGACCTGTTCGGCGAAGGTTCCTACACCGGCAAGGGCATCTACGAGATCGACGCCTTCGAGGCCGCGCTGGCTGGGCGTATCCCGGAAAACGCGCTGCTCAGCCACGATCTGTTCGAAGGCGTGTTCGCCCGCGCCGGCCTCGCCTCGGATGTCGAGGTGGTCGAGGAGTTCCCCGCGCGCTACGACGTCGTCGCTAAGCGGCAGCATCGCTGGATGCGCGGCGACTGGCAACTGCTTCCGTGGGTCTTCGGAGAGGGAGCGGCACGGCACGGGCTCACTCGCGTCGGTCGCGGCAAGATGCTCGACAATCTGCGGCGCTCCGTATTGGCCCCGTTCACGCTGCTCGCGCTATGTCTGTGCTGGCTTCTTCCCATGCCGGCGGCGCTGATCGGCACGCTCCTGGTCGTCGCCTGCGTCGCGGTCCCCGCCTTCCTGCCGATCCTGTTCGCCCTGCTTCCGGGCCGCCCCGGCATGCGTCTGCGCAGTCACCTTGCCCGGCTGCGCGCCGATATGTGGCTGGCGACCGCCCAGACCCTGCTGTCTCTCACCTTCCTGCCCGACCATGCCTGGCGGGCCGCCGATGCCGCGATCCGCACCCTGCTTCGGCTGATGATGACGCACCGCCACCTGCTGGAGTGGACGACGGCGGCGAAGTCCTCGGCGGGCCCGCGGCCGGGCCTTGCCGGCTTCTACCAGCAGATGGCCGGCAGCACGGCGCTCGCCTTCCTGCTGGCTGCCGGCGCGCTCCTCGTCGTGCCGTCCTCCTGGCCGCTGGTCCTGCCCTCCGCTCTGCTCTGGCTCGGCGCCCCGGCGATTGCGCAATGGGCGAGCCGGGCGCCGAAGGTGCCGGTGCGCCTCGCCGTCGGCGAGCGGGACGCGCGCGAACTGCGCCTCATCGCCCGGCGCACCTGGCGCTTCTTCGAGGCCTTCGTCACCCCGGCCGACAACATGCTGCCGCCGGACAATTTCCAGGAAGTGCCGAAGCCGATCGTCGCGCGCCGGACCTCGCCGACCAATATTGGCCTGTATCTGCTCTCGACCATTGCCGCCCGCGACTTCGGCTGGACCGGCACGATCGAGACCATCGAGCGGCTTGAAGCGACGTTCGCCACCTTGAAAAGGCTGCCCCGCTTTCGCGGGCACTTCTTCAACTGGTACGGGACAGAGAACCTCGCATCATTGCCGCCCGACTATGTCTCGTCCGTCGATAGCGGCAATCTCGCCGGCCATCTCATCGCGTTGGCCAATGCCTGCGAGGAGTGGACCGAGGCCCCCGTCGGCGTGAGCGCGCGCGCGGGCATTCGGGACGCTCTCGCGCTGGCGCGCGAGGCGATGACGGCCCTGCCCGGCGCAAACAGCCCGCAGGGACTGGCGCTGGCGACTGCCCTGGACGAGATCGACGCCCAGCTGAACGGCGTGCAGGCATTGGAAGCGACGGCCCCGGTGCTGAAGCGGCTCGCCGACAAGGCCGCGAGGATCGCGAAGGAAATCAATCCCGCGACCGGCGACGAGAGCTCCACCGAGATCGCCTATTGGATCGAGGCGCTCGGCAGGGCGGTCAGCGAACATGAGCGGGACCGCCTCGAGCTTCTGGCGGTGCCGGCCGCCATGCGGGATCGCCTGACCGCGCTGGCCGACACGGCGCGGACCATGGCGATGGAGATGGACTTCGCCTTCCTGCTCGACCCCGAGCGGAAGCTGCTCTCCATCGGCTATTCGCTCACCGAGAACGGTCTCGACCCGAGCTGCTACGATCTTCTGGCGTCCGAAGCGCGGCTCGCTAGCCTGTTCGCCATCGCCAAGGGCGATGCGCCGACCCGCCACTGGTTCCGGCTCGGCCGGCTTGCGACGCCGCTCGGCAACGGCTCGGCGCTGATCTCGTGGTCGGGATCGATGTTCGAATACCTCATGCCGTCGCTGGTGATGCGGGCGCCGGCCGGCAGCGTGCTCGAACAGACCAACCGCCTCGTGGTCGAGCGCCAGCAATCCTATGCCCGGCTGCTGGGGATTCCTTGGGGTATGTCGGAATCAGCCTATAACGCCCGCGACATCGAGTTCACCTACCAATACGCCAATTTCGGCGTGCCCGGCCTCGGCCTCAAGCGCGGCCTCTCGGAGAGCGTCGTCGTGGCGCCCTATGCCACCGGGCTCGCTAGCATGGTGAACCCCGAGCGCGCGCGGCAGAACTATGCCCATCTCGCCGAGCTGGGCGCGCAGGGCCGCTACGGCTTCTATGAAGCGCTCGACTTCACCCGTTCGCGGCTTCCGGAAGACGAGGACGTTGCCATCGTCCGCAGCTTCATGGCCCATCACCAGGGCATGACCATCATCGCCATCGCCAACACGCTGCTGGGCGGCGAGATGCGCGCCCGATTCCATCGCGAGCCGATGATTCGGGCGAGCGAGTTGCTGCTGCAGGAACGCTCGCCGCGCGACGTCGTCGTGGCCCGTCCCCGCGCCGAGGAGGTTCGCGCCGCCGCCGTCGATGCTCGCAGCGAGGGGGCGATGGTCCGCCGCCTGACCGCGCCTGCCCCTGGAGCACCGATTACGCACCTGCTCTCCAACGGCAGCTACGCCGTCATGATGACCGCGGCCGGCAGCGGCTACAGCCGCTGGGGCGACATCGCGGTGACGCGCTGGCGCGAGGACGCCACGCGCGACGACTGGGGCTCCTTCATCTTCCTGCACGACATGCGGGGCGGCAGCGTCTGGTCCGCCACCACGCAGCCGATGGCGGACGCCGCGGGTGAAAGCGACGTCGTGTTCGGCGAGGACCACGCCGAATTCATCCGTCACGATGCCGGCCTGACCACGACGATGGATGTCATCGTCTCCGGCGAGCACAATGGCGAGGTCCGGCGCGTCTCGCTGACCAATAGCGGCCGGCGGACCCGCGAGATCGAGCTGACCTCCTATGCCGAGCTCGTCCTTACCACTCCGGCCGCCGACAATGCCCACCCGGCCTTCGCCAAGATGTTCGTCGAGACCGAGCATCTGCCGGAGTTCGGTGCCCTTCTCGCCACGCGGCGGCTTCGGGCGCCGGGCGAACCCCAGATATGGGCGGCGCATTTCACGGTAGTGGAAGGCGAGGTCGCCGCCAACCCGCAATACGAGACCGACCGTGCGCGCTTCATCGGCCGCGGGCGCAGCGTCGGCACGGCCGAGGCCATGTCGGGTGGGCGGCCGCTCTCGAGCACCGTGGGCACGGTGCTGGACCCGGTCTTCTCGCTGCGCCAGAGCGTACGCATCGCGCCGGGCAAGGTCGCGCGCGTCGCCTTCTGGACAGTCGTCGCGTCCTCGCGGGCGGAACTGCTCGATCTGATCGATACCCATCATGACCGCAACGCGTTCGACCGGGCCAAGACCCTGGCGTGGACGCAGGCGCAGGTCCAGCTTCGGCACCTCGACGTGCATGTGGAGGAAGCCGCGGACTTCCAGCGGCTCGCCGCGCCGCTGCTCTATGCCGACCGGCGCTTCAGGTCGCCCTCCGAGGCGATCATGCGCGGTGCCGGCCCGCAGTCCGGCCTTTGGCAGCATTCCATCTCCGGCGACCTGCCGATCGTGCTGCTGCGGATCGACGACGTCGAGGACATGGCGCAAGTGCGCCAATTGCTGCGCGCCCACGAATATTGGCGCATGAAGCGCCTCGCCGTGGACCTCGTCATCGTCAACGAGCGCGCCTCCTCCTATGTGCAGGATCTGCAGATCGCCATCGAGGCGGCGGTGCGGACCAGCGCGTCGCGCCCGCTGCTCGGCAAGGAGCCGGCGCAGGGTTCCGTCTATGTGCTGCGTGCCGATCTCATGAGCGTGGAGTCGCGCGCGCTCCTGCGCTCGGTCGCCCGTATCGTCCTCGCGGCGCGGCGCGGCACGATCGCCGATCATCTCGCCCGCCTGGGCCAGCCGTCGAATCCTAAGGCCGTCCAGAGGCGGGCGCGCGCCTTGACCTCGATGCACGGGCCTGTGCCGTCGCGCGAGCCGCCCGCGCTCGAGTTCTTCAACGGCCTGGGCGGTTTCGACAAGGATGGGCGGGAATATGTGACCATCCTCGACCGCGGCCGCACAACGCCGGCGCCTTGGATCAATGTCGTCGCCAATGCCAGCTTCGGTTTCCAGATATCCGCCGATGGCAGCGGCTACAGCTGGGCGGCGAACAGCCGAGAGAACCAGATCACCCAATGGTCGAACGACGCCGTCGTCGACCCCGTTGGGGAAGCGATCTATGTACGGGACGAGTCGAGCGGCGACCTATGGAGCCCGACCGCGCAGCCGATCCGCGACGACGGCATCTATGTCGCGCGGCACGGCTTCGGCTACAGCCGCTTCGAGCATGAGGCGAACGGCATCGCGCTCGACCTGCTGCACTTCGTGCCGCTCGACGATCCGATCAAGATTTCCCGATTGAAGCTCACCAACCTGTCGGACCGGCCGCGCAAGCTCTCGGTCACCGCCTATGCGGAGTGGGTGCTGGGCGCCTCGCGCGGAGCCTCCGCTCCGTTCATCACCACGGAGCTCGACGAGCAGAGCGGCGCGATGCTGGCGCGCAATCGCTGGAGCGCCACCTTCGGCTCCCGCGTCGCCTTCGCCGCTCTTGCCGGGCGGCAGACCACGTGGACCGCGGACCGCACCGAATTCCTCGGCCGTGACGGCGGACCCGTCTCGCCGCTTGGCCTCGCAGGAAGGGAGCCGCTCTCCGGCCGGACCGGCGCCGGCCTCGATCCCTGCGCCGCCCTACAGACGGTGGTCGAGCTCGGCATCGGCGAGAGCGTCGAGGTCGTCTCGTTCATCGGCCAATGCGGGTCGGCGGAAGAGGTACGGGCACTCATCGCCCGCTACCGCCAAGCCGACCTCGATGCCGCTCTTGCCTCGGTGACGGCCCATTGGGACACGGTGCTCGGCACCGTCCAGGTGAAGACGCCGGACCGGGCGATGGACATCATGCTGAACGGCTGGCTGCTGTATCAGACGCTCGCCTGCCGCATCACGGCGCGCTCCGCCTTCTATCAGGCGAGTGGCGCCTATGGCTTCCGCGACCAGTTGCAGGACGGCATGGCGCTGACGCTGGCACTGCCGGCGGAGACGCGCGGCCATATATTGCGCGCCGCCGGGCGGCAGTTCGTCGAGGGCGATGTGCAGCATTGGTGGCTGCCGCAATCGGGCCAGGGCGTGCGCACCCGCATCTCCGACGATCATGTGTGGCTCGCCTTCGCCACTGCCACCTATATCGAAAGCTCAGGCGACACCGCCATCCTGGACGAGCCGGTGCCCTATCTCGACGGACCGCAGCTGTTGCCGGAGGAACACGAGCATTTCTTCCAGCCGATGCCGGCGGACGAGACCTCCTCGCTGTTCGAACACTGCGCGCGCGGCCTCGACCATGCGCTTTCCCTCACCGGCGAGCTCGGCCTGCCGCTGATGGGCACCGGAGACTGGAATGACGGCATGAACCGCGTCGGCGAGGGCGGCAGGGGCGAGAGCGTCTGGCTCGGCTGGCTGCTGATCCGCACCATCGAGCTGTTCGCGCCGCTGGCGGAAGCGCGCGACCTCGAACGCGCCCGGCGCTGGCGCGCGCACGCGGCGTCGGTACGGCGGGCGCTGGAGCGCTCGGCCTGGGACGGCGAATGGTATCGCCGGGCGACCTTCGACGACGGCACCTGGCTCGGCTCGAAGGACAGCGGCGAGTGCCGCGTCGATTCCATCGCGCAGTCCTGGGCGGTGCTGTCGGGCGCCGCCGATAGCTTGCGCGCCGCCACGGCGATGGCCTCGCTCGAGCGCCATCTGATCCGTCCCGGCGACAAGCTCGCCCTGCTATTCACCCCACCCTTCGACAGGACGCCGCTCGAGCCCGGCTATATCAAGGGCTACCCGCCGGGCCTGCGCGAGAATGGCGGGCAATACAGCCACGCCGCCATGTGGGCGGTCCTCGCCTTCGCCAGGCTGGGTGCGGGAGACAAGGCGCATGATCTCTTCGCCCTGCTGAACCCGATCAACCATGCCCGCACGCCCGACGAGGCTGAGCGTTACAAGGTCGAGCCCTATGTCGTCGCCGCCGACATCTATTCCGTCGCTCCCCATGTCGGGCGCGGCGGCTGGACCTGGTACACCGGCTCGGCGGGCTGGATGCACCGCGCCGGCGTGGAGGGCATTCTCGGCATTCGCCGGGAGGGCGATTTCCTGCTCGTCATTCCCTGCATTCCATCTGCATGGCCCGGGTTCGAGGCGACGGTGACGCTGGACCAGACCGTTTGCAGAATTGAGGTTCGGGCTGGTAGCGAGGAAGGCGAGCCCTATTCCGTGCTCGACGGCGTCCGCACCCCATCTCCGAACAGATCGACTCGTATTCCGCTCAACGGCGAGAGTCATGATCTGCTGATGTCCATCTGACAAGACGAGTACATCAAGCACGGTTTCGTCGATCCCGATCACGTCATGACGAACGACGAGTTCGCATGCAAGTGTGCCGAACACGCCACCGCCTGGGGCCATCGGCACGACCTTGGATGTTGCGATGGAAATTGCCGGCCGCGAGCGCAAAGGAAATGCCCTGCCGACCAGCGGCTCTCCTGCAGCTTGCAGGCCGGTCGCTTTTGCGCTGTCAATGCATCGCAGGCGCGCCAAGCCTCTGCGACGTGCGCTCACCCGGCCATAAGCTGTAAATCGAAGGAAGTCGTTCAGATGCTGACGAAACGCGATCTGCTTCACTCTGCGGCGATGGCCGCGCTGGTCGCGACGGCGGCTCGGTCCACCGCGGCCGTGGCGCAGAGCAAAGCTGAATGGCCCAGCCTTATCGAGGCCAAGGACATCGCGGAGGAAGGCTTCATCTACGGCCTGCCCATCGTGATGAACTATGCGGTCATGTACGAGTACGCGATCGATCGCAATTCGGGGCAGTTCAAGGCGCCGTTCAACCAGATCAAGAATGAACCCAACGTCTTCACCTATAAGGACACGGCGATCGTCACGCCGAATAGCGACACGCCCTATTCCTTCGCGTGGCTGGATCTGCGGGCGGAGCCGGTGGTGCTCTCAGTGCCGGCAATCGACCCGAAGCGCTACTATTCGGTCATGCTCTGCGACGGCAATACCTACAATTTCGGCTATATCGGCACCCGCGCCACAGGCAGCGAGGCCGGCGATTACATGGTGGTCGGGCCCGATTGGAAGGGCGACACCCCGGCGGGCATCAAGCAGGTGTTTCGGTCGAGCACGCAATTTGCCCTCGCGGGCTATCGCACCCAGCTTTTCGGCTCGGATGACCTCGACAACGTCAAGAAGGTGCAGGCCGACTACAGGGTGCAGATGCTCTCGGCCTATCTGAAGCGGACGCCGCCGCCGGCCGCACCAACCATTGAGTTCCCGAAGATCGACAAGGAACTCGTGAAGACCAATTTCCTCGACTATCTCGACTTCGCGCTTCAATTCGCACCGGCGCAAGATAACGAGAAGGAGATTCGCGCCAAGCTGGCACGCATCGGCGTCGGCCCGGGCAAGACCCTAAACTTCAAGGATCTGCCGTTGGAGCACAAGCTGGAGCTTGGCCTCGGCATGAAGGAAGGCCAGCGGAAGGTCGACCAGGCCGTCGCTACTGTCGGCAAGACAATCAATGGTTGGCGGGTCAGCGGTCTTCCGGGCGATAGCGCTCACTACAACGGCGATTGGCTGAAGCGCGCCGTCGCCGCTCAGGCCGGCATTTACGGTAATGACCCGGAAGAAGCGACCTACCCGTTCACACGCGTCGACAGCGGCGGCCAGACGCTAGACGGCAGCAAGCACAACTACACGCTGACATTCCCAGCCGGTCAGCAGCCGCCTGTGAATGCGTTCTGGTCGCTGACCATGTATGACGGCAAGACCCAGCTCCTGATCGAAAACCCGATCAACCGCTATCTGATCAACTCGCCGATGATCCCCGCCATGAAGACCAATGCGGACGGGTCGCTGACGCTCTACATCCAGCACGCGTCGCCCGGCGCCGACAAGGAGGCCAACTGGCTGCCGGCGCCGAACGGCCCGATCTATCTGGTTATGCGGCTCTACTGGCCGAAGACGCAGGCTCCGTCGATCCTGCCGGCCGGTGAAGGCAGCTGGCAGCCGCCCGGTATTGTTGTCGTGTCGTGATGCTGCCGAAAATGTTCCGGTGACGTCACCCAGGAGCCCGCCTGCAAGGTACGCCGGCCGGCGCGCCGATAGGCTCGCCCGACAGATGGTGGCTGGGGATCCGAACGTCGCACGGAGAAGCAGATGCCGAACGGCCTAGGCAGGTGGCGCGTCGCTGGCTACAGGATGGGCTCCGTAACGCTGGCGCTCGCGGCGTGCGTCGCGGCGTGCGTCGCGGCGGGCGAGGCCTTGCGTACGGCGGGCGAGGCCTTGCGCGCGGCGGCGAGGCGGCTTGGGTGTCGCGTTCCAGTCGAGCTGGGTTGTCGGCCCGGACGTAAGGCCGGCAGGCTGGTTCGGTTGCAGCTGGGCGATGAGGCGTGAAACGATAGCTCGTCAGGAATCTATATGCTGCGCGCCCTGCCGCAGCCGAGCGCGAAGGTGCGCGCCTTCACCGAGGCATTGCGTGCGTCTATCGGAAGTCCGCCGAGTTGGGAGCCGTGATCGAATAACGCCTGAATGGGCCTAGCGCGCCAGAAGCAGAAGTTCGCTGCGACGACGACGAATGGCCGGTTTGGGGCCGGTAGCGGAATGGCAGCTCGTGGGCGCCCTGACGTTCGAAGCGGACATTCGTTCATCACCCGCTCGGGGGCAGCTACGAACCCCAATCCGATCATTCAGGAGCGGTACGCCTCATTTGAGCCATTGGTCGAAACTGACAGAGAAGCCGGCCGCGTGCCACGGGGTTTTCCAGATTTCATAATAGCGGATATCGTTAGACGAGGGCTGGGGAGAGCATGGTTTGACATAGACCACGCACGGCATCGCGACCGCGTCACCGATGAGCAGTGCCTCGCCCTGTTCAAGCGCGGGAAGACCAGCGGTGAGGTTCCCGAGGGTGTCGGGCAACAGCCGTTTTACATAGGCTTGATCCTCGGGGTTGGTCAGCCGCATGGCGAGGAAGTTGCTGCACTGGGAGAAGATCGTCTCCGAAATCTCCGACGGGCGCTGGCTCGAGATCAACAGGCTGACGCCATATTTGCGGCCTTCCTTGGCGATCCTCTCGATCGAATTGAGCGACGCCTTGAACCTGGCTAGGTCACTGCGCGGTGCGTATTTATGGGCTTCCTCATAGACGAGGAGGAATGGCGTTTCGCAGGTGCCGACCGTCCGGCGCGCATGATAGGCAAAATCGAACAGGAGCCGTGTCACCAGCGATACGGTGATGCTGAGCACCTCGAACGGGATGCCAGACAGGTCGACGATCGTGACGTTGGCGCTCGTTGTCTTGTCATAGCCGGTGATCTGCCGAAGGACGTCCTCCAGGCTCGCTTTCGCGGCCTTTTCGCCGAACATGAAGTTGAGGCGCGGATTGCCGATCTTGGCGGCGATGCGTCGCACGAACTTGTCGATGCTGCCGTCGGCATAGGGGCCCTTGTTGATCTTCGAATGCTTCGTGGCCGCGAAGTCGACCAGCTCCACGGCATAGGCGGTCAGCCGCGCGCGATCGTCCGCAAAGTTGGTAACAACGCCGGCCTTGGTTTCGATGGTCAGCGGGTCGCTTGCGTCCTTGGTCTCGCGCGCTAGGTTAGCGAGGCAATTCTGCAGATGGTTGATGTCGAAAGGCAACGGACTGTCGAAACTCACCTTCGGCGCCGTTGCGTTCGACATCTCCTTGCAGTGGGTGATCAGGATGCGCAGCAGCGCTTCCTGATTGTAGTTGTTGCTGTCACCGGACTCGAGGAACATGTCCTCCATCTCCCCATCGCTGAGCAGCCAATAGGGAAGTACGATGTCGTCCGCCGAGAGCAGGTTCGCGTTCGGAAAGGCGGACTTATACTCGCCGTGAATGTCGAAGATGACGATATGGGAATTGTTGAGGCCAGTATATTCGGTCGCCTTGGCCGAGGTCGCCTCTTGCAGGATCGTCGCTACGCTGGACGACTTTCCCGAGCCCGTGGCCCCAACGACGGCGATGTGCTTGTTGAAGAAGCGGTCGCCATGGACCGGCACCTTGACGTCGCGCTGGCGGGTCAAAGCTGAGAAACAGCAGCGCTGCTTTTCCTCGAACGCATTGGCATAGATAGCGGCGATTTCCGCGCGCGTCGCGGGCACGACCTTCTTGGGCGGTATCGCCAGCTCGTCACCGCCGCGGCGGAAGACACCGCCGGCAAGCGTGCCGAGCGGATAGGCCTCGATCATGTAGATCCGCTTGCTGTCGCCATCCTTCTCCTGCAGCTCGATCGAGAAGCTCTCGATGATGCAGATGAGCGATACATCCTCATTGTCCGAGATCTTGAGGAAGGACCCCACGCGCAACGACTGCTCGGCGATCTGAAAGGATGCCAGATCGTCGACCGCGATCCTGACCTTGTTTGGGAAAACCGAGACGACCTCGGCATTGATCTCTTCCTCGCCGCTCATTCTTCCCCCCTTAGACGATCTTCTTGGCCATGCTTGCGCTGTTGACGGGTATCGCGATGTGCTGGACCGTCGGCGAAATCGTATTCGGGTCGCCGGTGTGTAGCTGAATGACGAGGCGCGCGCGCTTGGCTGCCGACAGCGCCTTTTCGAACTCATCGGCATTGCCGACGAAGCGCGCTGAGACCGGATAGTCCCGCGTTTGCGGCAGCATCAGATGCTCGGTCGAAAAGCTCGCGCCGTGATAAGCGTAGCCATCGGTGATCTTGTGGCCGTCGTCGACCAGCCGTCCCTTCAGTTTCGCAAGGCTCGTCTCGGCCAGGCCCGGAAAGAAGAAAAACGGCGCATAGCGTTCTTTGGCGGGTTTCCTGCCCATCCGGTGGCTGCTCCACCGGCCGATGATGTGCTGAACCAGCCCGTGCAGTTCGTCGGCGCCATCGACATCGGCAAGCGTGAGGACGAAAAAGCGGTCGCGGCTGTCGATGTTCAGCCGCGCGAAGTGCAGCTCGCGAATCTTCCTGCAATAGGCGTTCTCGCCCTCTTCGCGCAGCGCCCAGGCCGAATAGATCGCAACATCCGGCCGGATCAGCTCCAGGAATGCCGCACGGCTGGTCGTGCGTGCGGGCCGGGTCACAGCGGTCGACAGCGCCGCCATGGCGGTCAAGGCTGACGGATAGCTGTAACGCTCCGCCTCGACCTTGGAGACGCCTAGGGCGGCGCCGAGCTCGGTGATGACGCGCGCGCGATGGGTATCGAACGCCTCGCTGAGCCAGACCGAGAAGCGGTCGCAGAAATCCGCCAGCTCCTCGTCGGATGCCCCTGTCTTCGCCTGCAGATTCACTTCGATGCGAACCTTGTCTCCGGTTGTCTTGTCCACCTTGTAAGGGCGCTGGACCAGGATGCGCTGCATGTCGGCCAATGTGTAGGTCGGCGCCTCATCGGGCGCCTGCTTGAAATGGCCGTAGAGGATGTAGTGCTTGCGCTCCCTGATCTCGGCGGGATAGCGAAGAAAACCCTCGAGCATCGGCAATACGGCGTCGCGCACGGTCGCGTCGGTAAGTTTCTGCGCCTCGTAATATTTGACCTGGCCATGCGTGTCGGCGTCCCCGGACAAGACGTCGAAATCCTCAACCCCCTCCACCGTTACATTGTCGCCGCCCGACGCGCCAAGCACCGCGAGGATGCTGGCGTCGAACTGATAGAGGTAGCCGCGGATCGTAGCGGTTGCCTCGCGTTGAGTTTCGAGCGGGTCGATCTCCGTCATCACGCGGCGGCCGTGAGCGAGAGGCGATGACCGGGCACGTGCCGAAAAGCCCGTTCGCGGCAGGTGAGCAGGATCATCTGCATCCGCTCGGCAGCTTCGCATAGTATCTCGATCATGAAGTCGAGCCGGGCATCGTCGGAATATTCACTGCGAACGCTTCGATCGCGTCCCCGGAATCAAACCGCGCGTCCGCAAGAGCATTGCGCACTTCCGGCCCGAAACGGCCGAAAAGCTTGCCAAGCTGCCAGTCTGCAGTGTGAACGAACCTCATTTGCCTCTCCGGCCCGTCTGTCGAGCTTAGTACTTCTGCCCGAAAATCCCGTCGCGGTCAGCCATTTGATCCTTAGCGCATCCTAGGGGTCATTTGATTGATCCGTTTCGCTATATGCATCATCACCGCGTTCGCGTGCTTCCGGCCGCTTTCGGGATTAGCTGTGACGTGGCCGAATGGCCGGATTTGAAGGGCGCGAAGCCGAAAACCCGCTTTCCGGCGAAGAGTCAAGGTCCGGAAGTGGCGCCGAGGGTTGACTCAGGTCGCCGGGGTATCGCCAATGTCCTGTGGAGGGTGGGAAGCGGGCTACCGTAGATAGCGCAAGTCTCAGCGTCTTGGCCTTACCGCCCTAGCAGGTACTCCGCGAAGTCCTCGCTGAGGTTCCACCGGGGCACTTGGTTCCGACGCACATCATAGATTGCGCCATAGTGCTCGCAGACTTGGAGCTTGGCGAGGAGCTCGTCATGGTCCTCGTGGTAATAGGAGAAGAACGGAATTGGACCGGGGTTGTAGCTCACACACTTGGAGAGGGCGATTATCTCCCTAGTGAAGGGCTTCGAACGGATGTCAGTCCGCATCTCTTCGATGAGTTCCGGCATCTTCGCCTCCAGGCCCGCGAAATCCCGGCCCTTTCGAACGACGTAGCCTCGAAGCTCTATCGCTGCTGCGGCCTCGGCAAAGGTCTTCCACTCGATGAGGTCGGCGACGTCGTAGGCGGAGTCATCCGCGTCGACGAGGCGACTGCACTGCTGGCAAAGCCATATGCCATTCTCGGCTGCTCGCCGGCCTTCGTTCGTGAGGTGTTCGTTGAAACGCGGGCCGCCCTGCGAAGCGGCGGTGATGTGTGCGGCCACGCCAAGGCTTACAGTTCCGCCGTCCGCCCCGGGACCACTCGTGGGCTTGCGGCAGTCTGGATTTGAGCACCTGAATCCGACCCGCTTTCCCAAACGCTGAGCGGTCGCCTGCGTGAAATCATCCCTCATCGGACTTGTGTAACCGGATAAGGCGTCCGTGCCCAAGGGGCTCTAGCGAGCGGTCGCAACGGGTCGGGAGCGGACATAAGGGGGCTGACCAAATGATGGTCCCCTTTCGGGCGGGAGAGCAATGCCCGTAAATGGCGGAACATATGTCACACCCCCGTTAGCACTGCACCGCGGCCACTCGGACGCTCCTGCTTGCAGCGAAAGCTAACCGTGCGGCAGTGCTTTCGCTTCTAAAGGCTTCAGTTCTCTATCTCAAAATCCGTCGGCATGTTGGGGGGGCAGTACTTGAGCCCCGGTCTTCGCGCCATGACGGAACTGTGCAGCAGCGCGCCTTCGGGGATCGTCCTTCGCTCGCCGAGCGGAATGCTGATACCAAACAGCGAGGGGCGCTTCGACAGGCGCGGCATCCTGCGCGGTATGATCTCCACGGGCATCCAGGCGGGTGTGAGCGTCTCGTGAGTATCCGCAAGCGGATTCGGAGCAATCTGATTTCCCTTGTTGCCCATCCCATGCACGATGGCGTTCACGCTCTGGGTCCGAAACAGGACATCCCTCGTCCCCGACTCGCGAATCATCCAAGCCAGCGGCACCTTGGCGAGCACGCTCTGCTCTTCCGGATATCCGCCACCAACATCCCCGTGTCCGCCGGCAAACCAGACCTCTTTGAGATCTTGCGGCTTGGCAGCATCGCGATTGAATGGATTTCCCCAGAACTCCTGCCCGGGTTCCCAAAGCTGGGGCTGGAACATCGTTCGGCGTTCGTCGATAGCCACCGCGTGGAGCACACTTTCGACACTCTTGTTGCGGTGCGTGAAGGCGTGTGACTTGAGCCGCGGGCCCCAACGTCCGCTCTCGAAGATCGACGCGACGGTATCAAACAGTCCAAGCAGCCGGATCGGCGGACGGTCGGTATCGAGCGTTCTTTCGAAAAGGCGAACCTCCTTGAAGCTGTCAGCCTCATGATCGTCCTGTTCATCGACGCCCTTATAGGCACGATACGCGTAGTCGAGGAGATTGAGGTTGTGAACCTTCATGACCCCAACCGCATGGATGAACCCGGCGAGCACTCGCGCCGTGTAGGCGCCGCGGCTGAATCCGAAGATCATGATCCGGTCACGCTCGCCTCGCTCGCCGTCTTCGATGTGCTGATCGGCGAGGCGCAGACCTTGCTGGACGCGATCTCCATGGGCTCGATGGAAGTGCCGCCAGCCTGATCTGCCAAGAGAACCAGTCCGAGCCTGTCGCGGCGCCGGCCGAAGTCGCCGCCGAGGCGGTTCAGCCGGTATCGGCCGTTGAACCGACCTCCGCCCCTTCGCGGGAGACCAAGAGCGATCAAGTGGTCCAGCAGCTCCGGACCGAAGGCGGAGCGACCATTGCCGAGATCATGGAGAAGACTGGCTGGCAGGCGCACTCGGTGCGCGGCTTCTTCTCCGCCGTGGTGCGCAAGAAGCTCGGTCTCGACCTCGTCTCTTCGGTCGGCGAGGACGGCACGCGCCGATATCGCATCGGCGCTGCGGTCGCAGCGTGACCATGAAGGTCGAGCAGCAGGTAATGGCGCTGGCGGAGCTGGACGGATCCCAGCTTCGCCAGCAATGGCAGGAGATGATGGGGCAGGTCGCTCCTAGCGTCAGCCCGAAGCTGCTGCGCTTGGCGCTGGCCTATCAGCTCCAGGCAGCCGCGCTCGGTGACCTTTCCGGTGCGGCCAAGCGTGAGCTGGCCCAGATCGCCAAGGGCAGGCGATCCCAGCCGATCAGCGCGGGGATGCGCCTCGTGCGGGAATGGCACGGCACCACTCATGTCGTGACCATCGACGACAAGGGCAGGATGGTCTGGAACGGACGCGAGTGGTCCTCGCTCAGCGCCATCGCCAAGGCCATCACCGGCCAGCAATGGTCGGGCCCGGCCTTCTTCGGGCTTCGTAAGGCGATCGCCCCATGAAGCCGATCCGCTGCGCCATCTATACCCGCAAGTCCAGCGAGGAGGGGCTCGAGCAGGACTTCAACTCCCTCGATGCGCAATACGGCGCCTGCTCGGCCTATGTGGCGAGCCAGGCCAGCGAAGGCTGGGTGCTGCTGAAGGACCGCTATGACGATGGCGGCATCTCCGGTGGCACGCTGCAGCGCCCGGCGCTCCAGCGCCTGCTGACCGATATTGCAGCGGGCAAGATCGATATCGTCGTCGT
>JARBUD010000052.1 GCA_029239875.1 Xanthobacteraceae bacterium
GCGGTAGGCGGCGGCGTTATCGCCGTCGATGTTGCCGAAGTTCCCCTGCCCGTCGACCAGCGGGTAGCGCTGGGAGAAGTCCTGCGCCAGCCGCACCATGGCATCGTAGATCGCCATATTGCCGTGTGGATGGAACGAGCCCATCACGTCGCCGACGATCTTGGCGCTCTTGCGGAAGCCGCCGCCGGGATCGAGCCGCAGCAGCCGCATCCCGTACAGGATACGACGGTGCACGGGCTTGAGCCCGTCGCGCGCGTCGGGCAGCGCCCGGTGCATGATGGTGGAGAGCGCATAGGCGAGGTAGCGCTCCTCGAGCGCCGCCTTCAGCCCGATCGGTTCGATCGTGCCGTCATCGGTCGGAATCGGTGGCTCTCCCATGCTCTCTGGCTACATCGAAGCGCCGTCGGGAACAAGACGCGAACGACGGCTTATGAGCCCGTTGCGCCATTGCCTCATTCGGCGCCGCGGTTGCGACAAAACGCGCCACCGCGGCCGTCAGCGGGAAAGTGGAAACGAACCTCTTTGCAGTCGGCGCGTCAGATGCGTGCAAACGAGTCGAATCCCTTCATTTTCAAGGACATATAAGATTGGACACAATCTTCGGTTTCGCTTGAGTTTCGTTCGAGATGAAACGAAACTAATTTCATATTCAAATTAAATTATAGGCAAATATTGCCCACAGGAGTACTCTTTCGTCACGGCTGTTCGGGGGGGAGAGTCGCGATGAAGACAGTGCTCGCTGCCATATTGGCGGGCGCTCTCGCAGGGCTGTATGCGGCCCCTGCCAGCGCCCAGACGCCAACCTATCACTATCTCGGCCTCACCAAGGCGGCCGCGCCGCCGGTCGAGTTGTCGACCGGCCATGTCGGCTGGACGAATGTGTGCCGAGAGCGCTCCGTCGTCCGGCGCGATGCGTTGGGCCGTACCGTCCACCTCCAGGTTCCCATGTGCAACATGGTCTGGATCGGCAGGCGGTACTTCCACAACGGCAACTACTACGCCGACCCGACCTTCGCGACGCTGCTCTACTGAGCGGCGGTGCGACGCAGCGCCAGCAACAGGGCCGAACGGGATTCCGGCATCGGCATCCCGCGTGGCTCGAACACGCGCCGGGCGAGGAAATGCCCGGTCAGGTCGAAGGCGGCGTCGACATCGCCTGCCGACGGCGGCTCGGCGACCTCGCCGATCAGGAAATACGGCAGGTTCAGCAGTTGCGCGCGCCAAGGCTCGCCGGCGTCGCGGCTGACCGCGCGGCCGGATTTCGGCGAGACATAGAGCAGGTCGTTGCGCCCGCCGGTGGCCGCGCAGCTCTCCAGATCGAGCCCGAAGCCGAGTTCGGACAGCATCATCAGTTCGAAGCGCGCCACCATCATGCCGGTGAGCCGCGGCTCGTCGAGGTGCTCGACCATGGCGGTGAGCACGTCATGCAGCTCCGGATGCGGATCGCGCTCGGGCAGCATGCGGATGAGGCTGCCGATATGGCTGAGGGCGAAGGCCGAATGCGCCGCGCCCATCAGCCGGCCCGCGCGCGGCGCGGTCACCTCCAGCGCGAAGGTGCCGAGATGCTCGTCGAGCCGCGCCCGCCAGGTGGCGTGAACACCGTTGCCCGGCTGCAGCGCCGCCGCCTGCCGGCGTGAGCCGCCCCCGCGCACGAGACCGAGGTGGCGCCCATGCGCGGCGGTCATCAGCTCGACGATGGCATTGCCTTCGCCATGCCGGCGCAGGCCCAGGATGATGCCCTCGTCGGACCACTCCATGGCGGCCTCAGTCGGATTGCGGGAAGTCGAGCCCCATCTCGCGGTAGCGTTCGGGGTCGTCGGCCCAGTTCTCGCGCACCTTCACAAACAGGAACAGGTGCACCGGTGCCTCGACGATCTCGGTCAGCTCCTTGCGGGCAGCCATGGAGATCGCCTTGATGGTCTCGCCGCCCTTGCCCAGCACGATCTTCCGCTGGCTCTCCCGCTCGACGAAGATCGTCTGCTCGATGCGCACCGAGCCGTCCTTGCGCTCCTGCCAGCTATCCGTCTCCACCGTCGAGCGGTAGGGCAGCTCCTCGTGCAGCCGGTGGAACAGCTTCTCGCGGGTGATCTCCGCCGCCAGCGAGCGCATCGGCGCGTCGGAGATCTGGTCTTCCGGATAGAGCCAGGGACCGGCCGGCAGGAGCTGCGCCAGCCATTCGCGCAGTTCCTTGAGGCCATCGCCGTTCTGCGCCGAGACCATGAACAGTCGATCGAAGCTGATCAGCTCCGCTATCTTGGCGGCGAGCTCCAGCAGGCTGTCGCGCTTCACCAGGTCGATCTTGTTGAGTAGGATCGCCCGCGGCCGTTTAACGTCGGTAAGCCCCCTGATGATCGCCTCGACGTCCTCGGTGAGGCCGGCGCGGGCATCGATCAGCAGCACGACCGCATCCGCATCGCCCGCTCCGCTCCAGGCCGAGCGGACCATCGCCTTCTCCAGCCGCCGCTTGGGCGCGAAGATGCCGGGCGTGTCGACGAGGATGATCTGGGTCGTCCCTTCCAGCGCGATGCCGCGCACCAGCGCGCGTGTCGTCTGCACCTTGTGCGAGACGATGGACACCTTGGTGCCGACGAGGGCGTTGGTGAGGGTCGACTTGCCCGCGTTCGGCGCCCCGATGAGGGCGACAAATCCGCAGCGCGTGTCGCCGATAGGCTCGTTCATGCAATCACTCGTTCGAGAAAGGCGGCAGCGGCGGCCTTCTGGGCCACCTGCTTCGACGGTCCGGTCGCCTCGATCGCCGTATAGCCCGGCAGCTCGACGGCAATGCGGAATTCGGGATTATGATCGGGTCCCGAGCGCTCGACCAGCCGATAGTGCGGCGGCGGCAGGCCGCGACCTTGCGCCCATTCCTGGAGCGCGGTCTTGGGATCGCGCGCCGAACTCCCGGGTGTAGAGAGGCGCGGGCGCCAGAATTTTTCGACCATGGTCTCGGCGGCCTCGAAGCCGGCATCGAGATAGGCCGCCGCCAGCACGGCCTCGGCGACATCCGCCAGGATCGCCGGCCGCTCGCGCCCGCCGGTGCGGTCCTCTCCGGGACCAAGACGGATATGCGGGCCGAGATCCATCGCACGGGCGACTTCGGCGCAGGCCTCCTCGCAGACGAGATCGGCGAGGCGCCGGGAGAGCTCGCCCTCCTCCGCATTGGGATAGGCGCGGTAGAGCATGTCGGAGACCACGAGCCCGAGCACGTGATCGCCGAGGAATTCCAGCCGCTGATAGGAACGCACCCGCGCCTGCGAGCCCTGCGCACCGGTGACCGAGCTGATATGGGTCAGCGCCAGGCGCAGATGCGCGCGGCTGGCAAAACGGTGCCCGAGCGCAGTTTCCAGCACATCGAGCCCGGCATCGTCGTCGCCGCGCGTTTTGCCGCGCGTCATCGCACGAAGGAGAACAGACGGTCCCAACGCACCGTCCAGGGCCACTTCCAGAATTGCCAGGCGGCGTCGCCTTCCTTTACCGAGAAGAAGATCACCTGCGCGCGGCCGATGAGGTTCTCGTAGGGCACGTAGCCGACCTGGCTGAGCACGCGGCTGTCGGTGGAGTTGTCGCGGTTGTCGCCCATCATGAAGTAGTGGTCGGCCGGCACTTTGTAGACCGGCGTATTGTCGTAGAAGCCGTTGTCGACGAGATCGAGCGTGTAGTAGCTGACGCCGTTCGGCAGGGTCTCGGTCCAGCGCTTGACGCGCTCGACGCGCCCGCCGCCCTCGTCGTCCATCCAGTAGCCGGCGTCCTCGCGCTTCACAGCCTGGCCGTTGATGTGCAGCACGCCGTCGATCATCTGGATCTCGTCGCCCGGCAGGCCGATCACACGCTTGATATAGTCAGTGCTCTCGTCGCGCGGCAGCTTGAACACCACGACGTCGCCGCGATTGGGCGAAGAGCCGAGGATGCGACCGTCGAACAGCGGCGGCGCGAAGGGCAGCGAGAAGCGCGAATAGCCGTAGCTGAACTTCGAGACGAAGAGATAATCGCCGACGAGCAGCGTCTCCTTCATCGAGCCGGAAGGGATGTTGAAGGGCTGGAAAAGGAAGGTACGGATCAGGATGGCGATCAGGAACGCCTGGATGATCACCTTGACGGTCTCGCCGAGGCCGCCTTCCTTCTTCTTCGGTTCGGTGGTCGAAGTCATGTCGCTTTCCGGTGCGCCTCGCGGCACGGCCAGCGCCTGCCATCGGCGCCCGTGCGGCTCCTATAGCCGCTCGCAGAGGCCGCGGCAACGCGCGCGGCTCACGATCGCACGAGGTGACGGATCGTCAGCTCCCGGATGATTTCGGAACCGCACTGATGATGACGAAGGCCTGCGCCAGCGGGCCGTCATCGGTGATGGTGAGGTCGATACGCGCCTCGTAGCCGGCCGGGGTGATCGCCTCCAGCCGGGCGCGTGCGCCGCCGGTCAACTCCATGGTCGGCCGGCCTGAGGGAAGATTGACCACACCCATGTCGCGCCAGAACACGCCCTGCGCCAGCCCGGTGCCGAGCGCCTTGGCGCAGGCCTCCTTGGCGGCGAAGCGCTTGGCATAGCTCTCGGCACGGCGGGCGCGGCGGTCGGACCGCGCGCGCTCGATGGGGGTAAAGACGCGGTCGAGGAAGCGCTCGCCATGGCGCTCCAGCACCTCGGCGACGCGGCGGGCGTCGGTGATGTCGGAGCCGATGCCGATGATCATGGCGCTCACGCCGCCCGCGGCGCGCCGATGCGGGCGCGCCCGCGCGCCATCGCCGCGCGCATCTGGCGGATGGCCTCCTCCAGACCGACGAAGATGGATTCGCCGATGAGGAAATGGCCGATATTGAGCTCGCGCACCGGCTCCACCGCAGCGATCGTCTCGGCAGTCGCATAGTCGAGGCCGTGGCCGGCGTGGATTTCAAGGCCCAGCCCCGCGCCCTGCCCTGCCGCCGCCTTGAGCCGGGCGAATTCGGCATCCGCTTCCGGCTGATGACCGGTGGTGATGAAATCGCACCAGGCGCCGGTATGCAGCTCGATCACCGCCGCGCCGATATCGGCGGCGCGGGCGATCTGGTCCGCGTCCGGCGCGATGAAGAGCGAGACGCGGATACCGGCCACACCCAGCTTCTCGACCTTATGCGCAAGGTCGATGCCGCCGCCGATCACGTCGAGCCCGCCCTCGGTGGTGCGCTCCTCACGCCGCTCGGGCACGAGGCAGCAGGCACGCGGCTTCAGCTCGATGGCCAGCGCCACCATCTCGTCGGTCGCCGCCATCTCGAAGTTCAGCGGCGCTTCGAGCGCGCGCAGGCGGCGCATGTCGGCATCGCGGATATGGCGACGATCCTCGCGCAGATGCGCGGTGATGCCGTCGGCACCGGCTGCGCAGGCGAGTTCGGCCGCCCGCACCGGATCGGGCAGCGCGCCGCCGCGCGCATTGCGCACGGTGGCGACATGGTCGACGTTCACGCCCAAGCGGATCGGCGGGACGACGTTTGTCATGGCGTTTACGCCTTCACGCCCTGGATGCCGCGGCTGCCGGGCTTGACCGGCGGCAGGGCGGCGAGCTCGGGCGGCAGCGCATCGGCCGGATAGGCGGGTATGTCGAGCTTGGCCAGCGCCACCAGCTTCACGCCGAGATCGGCCTTGCCGTTGGAGCGGTCGATCAGGCAGGCAGCGCCGACGACGTTCTTCGAATGCTCGGCGATGGCCGCGAGGCATTCGCGCGAGGACAGGCCGGTGGTGACGATATCCTCCACCATCAGCACGCGGGCATCCTCGGGGATGGTGAAGCCGCGGCGCAGCTGGAACTTGCCGTCCTCGCGCTCGACGAATACCGCCTTGGCGCCGAGATGCCGTGCGGTCTCATAGCCCGGCACGATACCGCCGACCGCCGGCGAGACCACGTAGTCGATCTTGCCGAAGGCGGCCTCGGCCTTCTCGGCGAGCGCCTTGCACAGCCGCGCGGTGCGCACCGGGTCCTGGAAGATGAACATCTTCTGCAGGAAGACGGGGCTGCGCAGGCCGGAGGAGAGGATGAAATGGCCTTCGAGCAGCGCACCGGCCGCGCGGAATTCGGCCACGACTTCGTCTTGTGTCATCTCGAAGGACCGGGAGGATGTTGACGGGCGGCCGCGGTGATACCCGATCTTCCCGGCCGCGTCACGACCGTTCCGCCCTGCCCTTCGGTCAGACCCCGGTCGGCGGCAGATCGCGCGGCACGCTGCGAACGCGGGCGCGGACACAGGCGAGCGCGGCCTCGCCGGCCAGTTGCTCCATGCGGCCGCTGGCGGCGAGCACACCATCCCCGGCGATGCGGCCCCAGAATTCCTTGGCGACACCGGAGACGATGCGGAAATTGGCCTGAAACTGCTCGGTCGCCATGGCGATCTCCCCTGATCAGCTCTGTGGACTACCGAGGCAACGCCGAACAGGGTTAACGGTTCCCTACCCGTTCACCCTTTCCACACTGGAAACGACCGGCCGGGCGCGCAGGTCGGCGATGATGCCGTTGAGGTGGCGCAGGTCGTAGACACCGATGTCGATGACCATGCGATGGAAGTCCGCCGAGCGCGAGGACATGCGCAGATTCTCGATGTTTCCGTCGCGCTCGCCGATCACCTGGGCGATCTGCGCCAGCGAGCCGGGCTCGTTGATCGCCACCACGACGATCTGCACCGGGAAGCGCTGCGGGTCGTTCTCGTCCACGTCCCAGCGCACGTCGAGCCAGCGCTCCGGCTCCTCCTCGAAATCCTGCAGCGCCGGCGACTGGATCGGATAGACGGTGATCCCCTCGCCCGGCGTGAGGATGCCGACGATTCGGTCGCCCGGCACGGCGCCGCCATTGGGGGCGAAGCGCACGGGGAGCTCGCGGTTGATGCCGCGGATCGGGATCGCCGTCTTCGGGTCCGGGTCGCTCTCGATGCCGGGGATCTTGAACTTCAGGCTCTGGCCCTGCTCCAGTTCGAACCAGCCCTCGCCCTTGGGCGCGGCGCGCTCCTCGGGGCGCGGGCCGGTCCATTCGGGATAGATCGCCTTCACCACATCGTCGGCGCGCATCTCTCCGCGCCCCACGGCGGCATAGACGTCCTCCAGCGAATGGCGCGCCAGCCTTCCGGCGGCGGCGGCGAGCTTCTCTTCGGAGAACGCCTTGCCGGCACGCACTACGGCACGCTCGACGATCTTCTTGCCGAGCCCGGCATACTGCGCCCGCACCGCGGCACGGGTGGCGCGGCGTATGGCGGCGCGCGCCTTGCCGGTGACGACGATGGATTCCCAGGCCGCCGGCGGCGTCTGCGCATTGGAGGTGATGATCTCCACCTCGTCGCCGTTCTGCAACTCGGAGACGAGCGGCGAGATCTTGCCGTTCACCTTGGCGCCGACCGCGCGGTCGCCGACGCCGGTGTGCACCGCATAGGCGAAGTCGATCGGCGTCGCCCGGCGCGGCAGGATGATCAGCCGGCCCTTGGGCGTGAAGCAGAACACCTGGTCGTGGAACAGCTCGAGCTTCGTATGCTCGAGGAACTCTTCCGGGCTCGAGCCTTCCGCCAGCAATTCGATGGTCCGCCGTAGCCAGGCATAGGCGCTGGAATCGCGGGTCAGCATGTCGGCGCCGTTGGCGTCCTTGTAGAGCGCGTGGGCAGCGATGCCGTATTCGGCGATCTCGTGCATCTGCCGCGTGCGGATCTGCAGCTCGACGCGCTGGCGCCCGGGACCGACGATGGTGGTGTGCAGCGAGCGGTAGTCGTTCTGCTTCGGGGTCGAGATGTAGTCCTTGAAGCGGCCGGGCACGAGCGGCCACTTGGTATGGACGACACCGAGAGCGGCGTAACACTCCTCCGTCTTCTCGACGAGGATGCGGAATCCGTAAATGTCGGAGAGCTGCTCGAAGGCGATCGATTTCTGCTCCATCTTCCGCCAGATGGAATAGGGCCGCTTTTCCCTCCCCTTCACGACGGCGGAGAGTCCCTTCTGCGCCACGGCATCGGACAGCTCGCGCTCGATCGCCGCGACCATCTCGCCGTTCTTCTCCTTCAGCACCTGCAGCTGGGTGCGGATGGAATCATAGGCTTCCGGCGAAAGCTGGCGGAAGGACAGGTCCTCCAGCTCCTCGCGCATGTCGTGCATGCCCATGCGACCCGCGAGCGGAGCGTAGATGTCCAGCGTCTCCTGCGCGACGCGCGAGCGCTTCTCCTCCGGCACCCACTTCAAGGTACGCATGTTGTGCAGGCGGTCGGCAAGCTTGACCAGCAGCACCCGCACGTCGTCCGCGATGGCGAGCAGAAGCTTGCGCAGGTTCTCCGCCTGCTTGGCCTGCTTGGAGACCAGGTCCAGTTTCTTGATCTTGGTCAGGCCCTCGACCAGCGCGCCGATCTGCGGCCCGAAGATCCGGTCGATCTCCTCGCGAGTGGTCTCGGTATCCTCGATCGTGTCGTGCAGCAGCGCCGCGACGATGGTGGCGTCGTCGAGCTTGAGGTCGGTAAGGATGGCGGCGACTTCGAGCGGATGCGAGAAATAGGGATCGCCCGAGGCCCGTTTCTGGGTGCCGTGGGCGCGCATCGCATAGACGTAAGCGCGGTCAAGCAACGCCTCGTCGGTATTCGGATTGTACCGGCGGACGCGCTCGACGAGCTCGTACTGCCGCATCATGACAGGGACTCGCGAGAATGGTCGGCAGAACGCGCCGATGGGTTAGATATCGTCCGCAGATGCAGGCGAAGCAAGCTGTACGTCGCGGAAAAGGCACGCAAAACGAAAACGGCCCGGCACAGGGCCGGGCCGTTCGTCGTGATCGGTGAGGCGATCAGCCTTCGTCGTCGTCGCTCGGCTCCGGCGGCACGAGGCCCTGAAGGCCGGCGAGCAGCTCTTCCTCGGTCATGCGGTCGAGCATGACGTCGGAATCGTCCGCTCCCTCGGTGCCCTGCGAGGCGATCATCGGAACGGTCTCGGGCTCCGGCTCGTCCACCTCGGTGAACTTCTGCAGCGAATGGATCAGCTCTTCACGCAGATCCTCCGGCGAGATCGTCTGGTCGGCGATCTCGCGCAGCGCGACAACCGGATTCTTGTCGTTGTCACGGTCGATGGTGATCGGCGAGCCGGACGCGATCATGCGGGCGCGGTGCCCGGCGAGAAGAACGAGTTCGAAGCGATTGTCGACCTTGTCGATGCAGTCCTCGACGGTGACGCGAGCCATGCCTCGGCACTCCTGACGGTGTAAGGAAAGCGGGCTCCTTAAACCAATGGAGCGCCGAGGGCAAGGGTTTCACGCGCCGCGTGCCCTCGCGCCTCCACCACAAAACGGCGGACAACGGGCGCGGATGTCTCGCGCGCGCCACAAATACGCTATGTCTATAGGCGGGGGCCGGCACGCCGCATTCGCGACGCGCCGCAACGCGTTTCAACCCCTCTGTTCGGGTATTGCCTAGTATGGTCCAAGGTATGGAAAAGATCGCCCTTTTCATCGACGGCGCCAATCTCTATTCCGCCACCAAGTCACTCGGATTTGATATCGACTACAAGCGCCTACTGAAGGAATTCCAGGGCCGAGGCTACGTGCTGCGGGCGTTCTATTACACGACGCTGGTCGAAGATTCGGAATACTCTTCCATCCGCCCGCTGCTCGACTGGCTGGACTACAATGGCTATTCGGTCGTCACCAAGCCGGCGCGCGAGTTCACCGACAGCCAGGGACGCCGACGCGTGCGCGGCAACATGGACATCGAGCTGGCGGTCAACGCCATGGAACTCGCCGGCCATGTCGACCACATCGTGCTGTTCTCCGGCGACGGCGATTTCCGCTCGCTGGTCGAAGCGATCCAGCGCAAGGGCGTGCGCGTCACCGTGGTCTCCAGCATCCACACCCAGCCGCCGATGATCGCCGACGAGTTGCGCCGTCAGGCCGACGTGTTCCTCGACCTCGTCGACCTGCAGGGCCGCGTCGGCCGCGATCCCGCCGACCGCTCGGGCCGCATGCAGGAGACGCCGCGCTTCCTCGAGCGCCGCTCGGCGCCGCCGGCCGCCGACGAGAACGACGAGATGTCCGACCAGTGAGCGCCCTGCGCGCCGCCGCCTTCGAGCCGCCCGCCCCGGCCGAGGCCGAGCCGGAACGGGACTGCCCGTTCTGCCCGCGCCTCGTCGCCTTCCGCGAGCACTGGCGCGCGGCCGAGCCGGACTGGCACAACGCGCCGGTGCCGTCCTTCGGCCCGATCGATGGGCGGCTGCTGATCGTCGGCCTGGCACCCGGCCTGCGCGGTGCCAACCGCACGGGACGGCCCTTCACCGGCGACTATGCCGGCGAGCTGCTCTATTCGACGCTGATCAAGTTCGGCTTCGCCACCGGCGTGTTCGAGGCGCGGCCAGACGATACGCTGAAGCTGGTCGATTCGCGGCTAACCAATGCCGTGCGCTGCGTGCCACCGGAGAACAAGCCGACCACCGACGAGATGCGCAACTGCCGGCCCTTCCTCGCCGCCACCATCGGCCTGCTGCCGTCGCTCAGCGCCATCGTCGCGCTGGGCAAGATCGCCCATGATCAGGTGCTTGCCGCTCATGGCGAGAAGCTCTCGCACCACAAGTTCGCCCATGGCGCGGTGCATCGGCTGGGCGAGGTGGTGCTTTTCGACAGCTATCACTGCTCCCGCTACAACACGAACACCGGCGTGCTGACGACGCCGATGTTCCACGCCGTCTTCGCAAAGGTTCGGGCGCACCTGGATACGCTGGGCTAGCCTGCCACCGGCGCCCAGATCACGTCCTCGATCCGTCGCGCGCCGGACGCCAGCATCACCAGCCGGTCGAAGCCGAGCGCGATGCCGGAGGCCTCCGGCATGACCTTGAGCGCGGCGAGGAAATCCTCGTCGATTGGATAGCGCTCGCCGTAGAGGCGCTCTTTCTCGTCCATCCACCCGACGAAGCGCCGGCGCTGCTCATCGGCGTCGGTGAGCTCGCCAAAAGCATTGGCGAGCTCGACGGCACAGACATAGAGTTCGAACCTCTCGGCGACGCGAGGATCCGATGGCTTGGGCCGGGCCAGCGCCGCCTCCGAGATGGGGTATTCGCAGAGTATCGTCGGCCGGCCAAGGCCGAGGAACGGCTCGACCTTTTCCACCATGATGCGTGTGAAGACGTCCGCCCATGTGTCGTCCTCCGCCGCGCGAATGCCGGCGTCGTAGGCTGCGTTCCATAGGCCGTCACGGTCGTTGGCCCCCTCGCCCACCGTCGCCATCAGGTCGATGCCGACGAAACGGGTGAACGCCTCCGCTACGGTGAGGCGCTCCGGCGCAAGAGCGACGTCGCATTCCTGCCCGCCGTAGCGCCAGACGCTGGTGCCGACCGCCTCGGCCGTCGCCGCCAGCAGCGCGACGCAGTCGTCCATCAGCGCCTCATAGCTCTCGTGCGCGCGATACCATTCCAGCATGGTGAACTCGGGATGATGCCGCCCCGTACGCTCGCCGTTGCGGAAGACCCGAGCCAGCGTGAACAGTCGCTTCTCGCCCGCCGCCAGCAGCTTCTTGGCGGTAAATTCCGGCGAGGTGTGCAGATAGCGTGTCGCCCGCGTGCCGTCCGGCCGCTCCAGCTCGGTGGCGAAGGCTTTAAGGTGCGTCTCGTTGCCCGGCGAGACCTGCAGGATCGGCGTTTCCACCTCGACGAAGTCGCGCGCGGCGAAGAACTCCCGTAGCTTTCCGGCGATGTGCTGGCGCGCCAGCAGGAAGGGCCGCCGGTCGGCATGGATCGCGGGCGACCACCAGGGCGAGGCGGAAAGCGGCATATCGGACGGCTCCGGCGGAGAAGCCCGCTCGCGCGGCGGGGTTGGCGGAATACAAGCGCGCTTGTATAGGAGGCGCCCAATGGAATCCCCCGGTGACCCGCGCGATGCGGCGCACCCAACAGCCAGAGGACCTCTATGGTCAAGGTCATCGCCAGCTCGCTGCGCAAGGGCAACGTGGTCGACATCGACGGCAAGCTCTATGTCGTGCTCACCGCCGAGAACATCCACCCCGGCAAGGGCACGCCGGTCACCCAGCTCGACATGCGCCGCATCTCGGACGGGACCAAGATCTCCGAGCGCTACCGCACCACCGAGCAGGTCGAGCGTGCCCATGTCGAGGACCGGCCCTACACCTTCCTCTACTCGGACGGCGAGGGCTACCACTTCATGAACCCGGAGACCTACGACCAGGTCGCCGTGCAGCCGGACGTGATCGGCGACCAGGCCGCCTATCTGCAGGAGAGCATGCAGGTCATGCTGTCGGTGCACGAAGGCAACGCCATCGCCATCGAGCTGCCGCAGCGTGTGGTACTTGAAGTCACCGACACCGAGCCGGCGATGAAGGGGCAGACCGCCTCGTCCTCCTACAAGCCCGCCATCCTGTCGAACGGCGTGCGCTCCGCGGTCCCCCCCCATGTGGGCGTCGGCACCCGCATCGTGGTGATGACCGCTGACGGCTCCTATGTCGAGCGTGCCAAGGACTGAGCGATCCTTGCATTGCGAATCAAAAAGCCCGGCCAAGTGTCGGGCTTTTCTTTTGGATTTCGTTTTCAGCGATATTCGTCATCCCGGACGGCCAAAGGCCGATCCGGGATCGCACGCAGGATGGAAAATGATCCCGGCTCTGCGGCTTCGCCTTCGGCCGGGATGACGACATTCGGGCGACACCTGCAGCCTACCCCCGGTCGCGCATCAAGCGCTGCTTGTCGCGCGCCCAGTCCTTCTCCTTCAGCGCCTCACGCTTGTCGTGCGCCTTGCGGCCGCGGGCGATGGCGAGCTCGACCTTGGCGCGGCCCTGCTCGTTGAAATAGATACGCAGCGGCACCACGGTCATGCCCTCGCGCTCCACCGCCTGCCACAGCTTGGCGATCTCGCGCTTATGCATGAGCAGTTTTCGCGGCCGGCGCGGCTCGTGGTTGAAGCGGTTCGCCTGCAGATATTCCGGGATGAACGAGTTGTAGAGGATCGCCTCGCCGGTCTTGGCCGAGACATAGCTCTCGGCCACCGTCGCCTTGCCGCCGCGCAGGCTCTTCACCTCGGTGCCGGAGAGCGCGATACCGGCCTCGAAAACCTCGCCGATCTCGTAGTCGAACCGCGCCCGCCGGTTGTCGGCGACGACCTTCTTTGCCTGCGTCTTCTTCTCGGCCATCTCAATGCTCCGGAACGGAGCTGATGCCCCGATCCACTATCAGTTGATCAGTCCGGCGTGCCGCATGGCCGCGCGGACGGTCTCCTTGGTCTTGTCGGTGACGGGCACCATCGGCAGGCGCGCCTCGTCGGCGATCTTGCCGAGCAGGCTCAGCGCATATTTGGTCGGGCTCGGGTTGGTTTCAACGAACAGCGCCTGGAACAGCGGGAACAGCCGATCCTGCAATTCCACCGCCTTGCCGTACTCGCCGGCGAGGCACGCGTCCATCAGCTGCGAGCACAGCTTCGGCGCCACGTTGGAGGCCACAGAGATGCAGCCGTCGCCGCCATGGGCCATGAAGCCGAGCGCGGTCGCGTCTTCGCCGGAGAGCTGGTTGAAGCCCGGCCCCATCGCCTGGCGCTGCATGGAGACGCGCGCGAGGTTGGCGGTGGCATCCTTCACGCCGGCGATGTTCTCAAGCTCGAACAGCCGGGCCATCGTCTCCACCGACATGTCGATCACCGACCGCGGCGGGATGTTGTAGATGATGATCGGGATGCCGATCGCATCGTTGATGGCCTTGTAGTGCTGGTAGAGCCCTTCCTGGCCGGGCTTGTTGTAGTAAGGCGTGACCACGAGCACCGCGTCCGCCCCCGCCTGCTCGGCGTGGCGGGCGAGGTCGATCGCTTCGATGGTGTTGTTGGAGCCGGCTCCGGCGATCACCGGCACCCGGCCGGCCGCCTCCTGGACGGTCAGCTCCACGACACGCTTGTGCTCGTCATGCGAGAGGGTCGGGCTCTCGCCGGTGGTGCCGACCGGCACCAGGCCGTGGATGCCCTCCTCGATCTGCCAGTCGACCAGCTCGCACAGGGCTTTCTCGTCCACCGCGCCGTCGCGGAACGGCGTCACCAGCGCCGTGAAGGATCCACGGAAGGGCAGCGAGTGGGGCATGGAGCGCTCCTGAGCTTCTCGTCATCGTCGCAGCGCGACGGAATTGGCGCTGCAAAGGGGCCATGAGATATCGCGTCGGCGCCCGCGAAGGAAGGGGCGTTGTTCGCGCTCACAGCTTCCCGACTTGGCAAAGCCTGCCCGGTACGGCACGCTGCCCCGGTTTCGCCGGTTTGGTAATCTATAGCCCCGCATGGGATGCAGCGGTTGAGTACCGCATTTCGGTATCTGCGGGGGTTGTGGTTAGCAATTCGTCAATCAGATCGCGGGACAACTGACAGAGCGCAGTTCCGAGGCGGGGTTTCCTCGGGTCGCCGCGCAGTAGGCTGCGTCAGTTGGTCGGGGGGTGCGAAAGCCCATGAGCGAACAGATAAACGGTTGTCCGGCCGAGCGCCGTTCGCGTCGCCCGTCGCGCTCCGCTCGCCCGGAACGCATTGGAATTATCCTCCCTCTGATGGCGGCACTGCTGCTTGGCTCGGCCGCGCAGTTCGCCCCCCTTGGCGCCGGCCCGGCGCAGGCGGTGACGCCGACGTCCGCCCCCAAGCCTGCTGCAAAGCCGACGGCCGCAAAGTCCACCAGCTCGAAATCCACGGCGAAGCCCTCATCGAAGACGGCATCGACCAAGGACAAGGACAAGAAGAAGGCCGCGGCGAAGCCGACCGCCAAGGCCGCCGCCGCCGCGCCCGCCGCAGCGGCGGCGAGCCTGCCGACACCGGCCCTCTCCGGTGCCGCGGGCGATGTACAGCAGGCGGTCAATTTCATCGAAAAGGGCGACAGCGCCCAGGCTCTCGCCATGGCCGACGCCATGCGCGATCCCGCCGCGCAGGCCCTGATACGTTGGCTCGCCTTACGGGTGACAGCCCGTGACGTCGGCTTCGACCGTGCGGCGGCCATCGTGCGCGCCCATCCCACCTTGCCGACGCCGGTGGTGCTGCGCCGCCGCCTCGAATATCTGCTCTTCGTCGAGAACCGCGACCCGCAGACGATCCTGACCTTCTTCGCCGAGCAGGCACCCTACTCCGGCGAGGGTAAGATCGCCCTCGCCCGCGCCCTGTTCGCCGCCGGCGACCAGAAGGCCGGCGCGGCCTGGCTGCGCAACGCCTGGCAGGAGGATCCGCTGTCCTCCGATACGGAATCGACCGTCATGGTCGAGTTCGGTGGCCTGCTGACCCGCACCGACCACAAGTACCGCGCCGACAAGCTGCTCTACGCCGAGGATGCCGAGCGCGGCCTGCGCGCGGCCCAGCGGGCCGGCGACGACGTCACGGCCCTCGCGCGCGCCCGCATCGCCATGTCCTCCGGCAAGGGCGACGTCGCCAAGCTGCTGGCGGCGGTGCCGATGTCGCTGCGCTCCGATCCGGCCTATCTCTACACGCTCGCCAAGATGCAGCGCCGCAACAGCGACTACGCTGCCGCCGCGCGCACTCTGTCGAGCGCGCCGAAGGATGCCGGCCTGCTGGTCGATCCGGACGAGTGGTGGATCGAGCGCCGGCTGACCGCGCGTGGACTGCTCGACGCCGGCGACGCCCGCACCGCCTACAAGGTGGCGCGCGAGGCGGCGGTGCCGGAGGACGAGCACCTGCGCTGCGAGCAGCAGTTCACCGCCGGCTGGATCGCCTTCCGTTTCCTCAAGGATCCGAAGACCGGCCTGCAGCACTTCAGCAAGATCCCGGAGAACCAGACCCATCCGGCCACCGTCTCGCGCGGCTATTACTGGCAGGGTCGGGCCTGGGAGGCGCTGGGCTCCACCGCCAATGCCCGCAGCCAGTACGAGGCGGCAGCCGCCTACGGCACCGCCTATTATGGCCAGCTCGCCAGCGCCCGCCTCGGCATCCCGAAGGTGAAGATCGAGACGGCACCGACGGCCAATGCCGCCCAGCGTGCCGCCTTCGCCCGCAACGAGGGCGTGATGATCTTCAGGCTGCTGGAACGGCTCGACAAGTCGTCGCTCTCTTTGGCGCTGGCCTATGACCTTGCCGAGCGCCTGCCGGACGCCGCCCAGCTCGGCCTGCTGGCGGAGCTGGCGAAGTCGTCGGGCGATGCGCGCACCATGACCACCATCGGCAAGGTGGCGCTCAATCGCGGCATCCCGCTAGAGGCCGAGGCCTACCCGACCATCGGCATGCCCAGCTACCGGCCGATCACTGCCGATGTCGACCGCGCGCTGGTCTACGCCATCGCCCGACAGGAGAGCATGTTCAACGCTTCGGCCGTCTCCCGCGCGGGCGCCACCGGACTCATGCAGGTCATGCCGGCGACGGGACGCACCATCGCCAAGCGCACCGGCGTGTCCCTGGATCCGCGCCAGTTGAGCAATCCGACGGTCAACGTCCAGTTCGGCGCCGCTGAGCTGCGCAGCCTGCTGGACAACTACCAGAACAATTATGTGCTGACCTTCGCCGGCTACAATGCCGGCCGCGGCAATGTCGCCAAGTGGATCGCGCAATATGGCGACCCCCGCGATCCGTCGGTCGATCCGATCGACTGGGTGGAGCGCATCCCCTTCTCCGAGACGCGCAACTACGTGCAGCGCGTGATGGAGAACACGCAGGTCTACAAGTCCCGGTTCGGCACGCGCGACACGCTGCAGATCGAGGCGGACCTGCGCGGTTCGCGGCTCTGAGGACAGCTCAGCGGCGCGTCAGCATGCGCCGGAGCCAGCAGCCACCGATGCAGCCGACGACGTAGGTCGCGGTCATCAGGATGACGATGTCGAGCGCGAAAGGGGTCACGATGCGGCCTCCTCCGGCTGCGGCTTGGTGATGGAGCGGGAACGCGGCTTGCAGCCGCTGAGCCAGCCGGTCGCCAGGCCGACGGCCAGCGCGGCGAGGAGATACGGCCAGAGCTCGAGCGCCAGGAACCACATCGCCCTCACCTCACGATAAGCTGGATGCCGGCCGCGCCAGCGCCGGCTTCGGGGGTCTGGGCGGCGAGCGCGGGACGGCCGCCGGTGACCAGCCGGTCGGGTGCGATCCCGGCAGCGGCGAGATACTGCGTCACCGACTGTGCCCGCGCGGCGGCGAGGGTCGGCGTTGCCTGCGGCTGGCGCACGGTGATCTCGATCAGCGCGTCCGGGCAGGAAGCCGCCGCGGCCGCGACATGGTCGAGCAACCCCTGGCTCGCCGGGTCGATCTCGGCACCCTCCCCCTTGAAGACGATAGTGCCCTTGCCGAGCAGGTCGTTGATCGATTTCTGGCAAGCCGCGTGGTCGGCAGGCGCGTGCGAGCTGGCGACGTCGAGCGTGACTTCCAGCACAAAGCCAGCCGGCAGGGCGGCGGCGAGATTGGCGTGGATCGACGCCACCGCCCCGGCATAGAGCGCGGTGCCGGTCAGCCGCAGCTTGGAATCGTCGAAGCGCGCCTCGCCCGCTTCCAGTCGCGCGAGCTCGCGCATGGCGGCCATGGCGGCGGCGGCAAATCCCTGCGGCGCGCCTTGAGCCAGTGCCGAGACATCGTTCACCGATGCGCCGAGGAACTGTGCCTTGGCGGCGGCGACGAGCCGCTGATGCTCGTCCGGCGAGGGGAAGAAGCCGGAGATGGTCAGGCCGTCCGCATCCTTGCGCATGCTGAACACATAGGGGGACACCACTGGCGGGCGCACATCCGCCTGCAGGCCGAAGCCGCGCGGGATCGGTTGGCCGAGCGCCGCCTGGACGGTGGTGTAGGCGGCTGAATCCTGCGCCTCGCCGGTCACCGACAGCGTGGTCCCGTTGCCGCGCACCGCGCCGGTCCGCAGCTTGGAAAGCTGGTCGATGCCGAAGCTCGTCGCTGCCACCCAGGCCTCCGCCGCCGGGCCGCCCGAGGCGATGCGCATCTCATCGCTCACCGGCACGCCGGGGAAGTCGCCGCGCACCGCGTCGAGGATTAGGCGCTTGGCATCCTCGGAGGGCGCATAGCCGGTCAGCCGCAATCCGTTGACGCCGCGCTGCACGGCCCAGATGAAGGGGCTGGCGGTCGGCGGCTCGACGGCGAAGCGGGTGAGCGTATAGCCCTCCGGCATGCTGCGCCGCGCGCCGGCGAGCGCGTCATAGGCGGCGAAGTCCGGCGCCGTGCCCTCGATCGAGATGGTGGTGCCCGACAGCGACACCTTGCCACCCGGCAGACGGCCGAGCTGGTTCAGCGCGAAGGACACGGCCTTGAGCCAGCCATCGGTCGGCGGGGCGCCGTCGGCGAGCCGCAGCCGGTCGGAGATCGCCGCCCCCGGCACCGCGGCGCGCACCATGTCGAGCAAGGCACGGCGGGCGTCACCAAGCGGAATATAGCCGGAGAGGGTGACGCCATCAGGCTCGCGCGCGGCCGACCAGATGAAGGGAGAGACCGCCGGCGGCAGCACGGCGAAGCGCGCCAGCTTGAAGTCGCCGGGCAACTCGCTGCGCACCGTCACTTCCAGCGCGTCATAAGTGGCGAAGTCGGGTGCCCTGCCCTCGATGGAGAAGGCATCGTCGGAGATGGTGATGCGCCCGGCCTGCATCTTGGCGAGCTGCCGGATGCCGAAAGCGACAACGCCGATGAAGTCGCCGGCGGGCACGCCGCGCGCGCGCACCAGTTCCTTTTCGCCGGTGACGACCACGCCGGGGGTCATCTCGGCCGCAGCCTCGGCTATGCGTCGGCGGGCATAGTTGGAGGGCACGTAGCCTTCCAGGCGCAACCGGTTGCCGTCGCGAATGGCGCCGAAGGTGAAGGGCCGCCGCTCCGGCAGCAGCGTGGTGCGATCCTCGACCATACGCACGCCGAACAGCCGCGTGATCTCGCCGCGGACCTTGATCCGCGCCTCCTCGGACAGCGCCTCACCCTCGAGCACGGCATTGCGGCCGTCGAAGCGGGCACGCGCCCAGGATTCGCCGATATCGGATAGCAGCGATTCAGCACGGTCCGAGAGATCCCTCTCCACCGGCTCCCGCGCGAAGACGATGGCGAGGGCCGCCACTACGGCGAGGGCCGGCAGACCCTTCCACCAGGCGCGCCAACGACACATGAACTTGGCCTCCCCTCCCGAAGCCGGATTCGATCGGCCGCGAGGCGGCGCGACTTCATCATAGATCGGCGGCATCAGGAAGCCGCTACTTCCGGCGAGTCCTTGCGGCGAGCGGCCATCAGGCCCATTCACCCCGACGCATCACCGGCTCCGCCTCACCGGAAGCCGTGATGCCGTCGACGTCCACCTCGCCGGAGCCGATCATCCAGTCGATATGGATGAGGCTGGAGTTCGCGCCGCGCGCCGCCAGTTCCTCAGGGGTGAGCGAGGAGCCGTTGATGAAGCACTTCGAATAGGACTGGCCGAGGGCGATGTGGCTGGCCGCGTTCTCGTCGTAGAGCGTGTTGTAGAACAGCAGCCCGCTCTTGGAGATCGGCGAGGAATGCGGCACCAGCGCCACCTCACCGAGACGACGCGAGCCTTCGTCGGTCTCCAATACCTTGTTCAGCACATCGGCGCCGGTGCGCACCTTCGCCTCGACGATCCGCCCGCCCTCGAAGCGCACCGCGATGTCCTCGATCAGCGTACCCTGGTAGGAGAGCGGCTTGGTGCTCGCCACATAGCCGTCCACCCGGTCCTTGTGCGGGGTGGTGAACACTTCCTCGGTCGGGATGTTGGCGTTGCAGACGATGCCGTTCTTGGCGGTCGAGGCGCCGCCCGCCCATTCATGCTCGTCGGCCAGCCCGACAGTCAAGTCGGTGCCGGGGCCACGGAAGCGCAGCGCCGCGTAGCGCCGGGCGTTCAGCCGCGCGGTGCGCGCGTGCAACTCGCCATTGTGCTGCTGCCAGGCCGCGACAGGATCGGGTGTGTCGACCCGCGAAGCGGCGAAGATGGCGTGCCAGAGCTTGGCCACCGCGATGTCCTCCGGGTCGTCCGGGAACATCGCCTTCGCCCAGGCAGGCGAGGCGTAAGACACGATGGTCCAGTTGATGTCGAAGCCGGCGATCAGCGACAGCGCCGGCATATAAGCCTTCGACCGCGCGCGGTTCGCGCGGGAGACCTTGGCCGGGTCCTCGTTGGCGAGCAGCGAGGGATTTTCGCCGGAGATCGCGAGGCGCGCCGCACCGGCTTTGAAGGCGTTAGCCATGCCCTCGTAGAGCCAGCCGCTGGCGGCGTCAAAGCTGTCGTACGGCGCATTGCGAAAGCGCGCAAGTGTCGCCTCCTCGTCGCTGAACAGCGTGGTGACGAGGCTGGCGCCGGCCTTGTAGGCGTGCTCGGTGATTCGGCGCACCAGCGGCAGGGCGTCGATCGAGGCCGTCATGACGAGTTCCTGCCCGGGCCGCAGCCCGAGCCCGACATGCACGGCGACCTCCCCCAGCCGATCCAGCCTCTCCTCGTGGGAAAGCGTCTCGGGTACGCCGGCGTGCTTCGTCATTTCCGTCTCCGAATGCCTCAAATGCGGGCCGCGGCTAGCAGCCGTCCCGAACGATCCGCCCGCGCCATTCAAGAGACCCTCGGCGTCGCGCGTCAAGCTCGGCCCGATGCGCG
>JARBUD010000015.1 GCA_029239875.1 Xanthobacteraceae bacterium
TTGATGTCGTAGAGATAGAGCGTGTGGCCCGCGTCGATGAGGTGCCCGGCCATGGGGTTGCCCATGATCCCCAGACCCACAAATCCAACCTTCGCCATCGTCTTTTCCTCGTTTTCCCAGACTGCGTTTCTTGACCGATGCGACGTCACGCCGCGCCGGTGAGCGTCTTCAGCCAGCCGAGACCGGCCGCCGTGTCGCCCTTCGGCTTGTACTCGCACCCGACCCAGCCGGCGTAGCCGATGGAATCGAGGAAGCGGAACAGGAACTCGTAGTTGATCTCGCCGGTGCCGGGCTCGTTGCGGCCTGGATTGTCGGCGAGCTGGATGTGCGGGATCAGAGCGAGGTTCGCCTCGATGGTGCGGGCGAGATCCCCTTCCATGATCTGCATGTGGTAGATGTCGTACTGGATGAAGAGGTTGTCGGAGCCGACCTCCTCGATGATCGCCTTCGCCTGCTTCGTGTAGTTCAGGAAGAAGCCCGGAATGTCGCGGGTGTTGATCGGCTCGATCAGCAGCTTGATGCCGGCTTCCTTCACCTTCGGCGCGGCGTATTTCAGGTTCTCGACGAAGGTCTTGTGCAGCATCTCGCGCTCGACCCCGGCGGGGGCGATGCCGGCGAGGATGTTCACCTGCGGCGCGCCGAGCGCGGTCGCGTAGGCGATGGCCTTGTCGACGCCGGCGCGGAACTCGTCGACGCGGTCGGGCAGGATGGCGATGCCGCGCTCGCCGCCGCCCCAATTGCCGGCCGGCATGTTGTGCAGCACCTGCGTCAGCCCGTTGGCCTTGAGCTTTCCGACCAGTTCCTCGACCGGGAAGTCGTACGGGAACAGATATTCCACGCCGGAGAACCCGGCGGCGGCGGCCTTCTCGAACCGGTCGAGGAAGGGCACCTCGTTGAACAGCATGGTGAGATTGGCGGCAAAACGGGGCATGGACCGCTCCTAGGCAGGGACAGGATTGTTGGGCGCGGGGACATTCTCAGGCGCGAGGCCCCCGCGGTAGCGCGATGAGCGCCCTCGTGGCACGAAAGCGCGCGGGGCGGAAGCGAAAGGCTCACCGCCAATCGTGGAAACGGGGGCACGAGGCCCCCGCACACGCTCACGCCTTCGCGGCGGCGTCTTCCAGCGGCAGGTCGAGGACTTCCTCGAACTCGTTGACCGCGTCGATCTCGGTGCCCATCGCGATGTTGGTGACGCGCTCGAGGATGAACTCCATCACCACCGGGACCTGGTGTTCCTTCATCAGCGCCTTTGCCTTGACGAAGGCATCCTTGAACTCGTTGGGCGAGGAGACGCGCACCGCCTTGCAGCCGAGGCCCTCGGCCACTGCGACATGGTCGACGCCATAGCCGGCGTTCTCGTCGGCATTGATGTTGTCGAAGGCGAGCGAGACCTCGAAGTCCATGTTGAAGCCGCGCTGCGCCTGACGGATCAGGCCCAGATAGGAATTGTTCACGACCACATGGATGTAGGGCAGCTTGTGCTGGGCGCCGACCGCCAACTCCTCGATGAGGAACTGGAAGTCATAGTCGCCCGACAGCGCCACGATCTCCGCATCCGGGTCGGCTGCGCGCACGCCGAGGGCGGCGGGAAGCGTCCAACCGAGCGGGCCGGCCTGGCCGCAATTGATCCAGTTGCGCGGCTTGTAGACGTGCAGCATCTGCGCGCCGGCGATCTGCGACAGGCCGATGGTCGAGACGTAGCGGGTATCCCGGCCGAACGCCTCGTTCATCTCCTCATAGACGCGCTGCGGCTTGAGCGGCACGTTGTCGAAATGCGTCTTGCGCAGCATGGTCTTCTTGCGGCCGAGGCATTCCTTGCTCCAGCCCGAGCGGTCCTTCAGCTTGCCGGCCGCCTTGTATTCCCTGGCCACCTCTATGAAGAGGTCGAGCGCGGCGCCGGCATCCGAGACGATGCCGAGATCCGGGCCGAAGACGCGGCCGATCTGGGTCGGCTCGATGTCGACATGGATGAACTTGCGGCCCTTGGTGTAGACGTCGACCGAGCCGGTGTGGCGGTTCGCCCAGCGATTGCCGATGCCGAACACGAAGTCCGACGCAAGCATGTTGGCGTTGCCGTAGCGGTGCGAGGTCTGCAGGCCGCACATGCCGGCCATCAGGTCGTGGTCGTCGGGAATCGTGCCCCAGCCCATCAGGGTCGGGATGACCGGCACGCCGGTGAGCTCGGCGAACTCGACCAGCTTGTCGGAGGCGTCGGCATTGATGATGCCGCCGCCGGCAACGAGCAGCGGACGCTCCGCCTCGTTCAGCATGGCGATGGCCTTCTCGGCCTGCTTGCGGGTCGCCTTGGGCTTATAGACCTCCAGCGGCTCGTAGGTGTCCTCGTCGAACTCGATCTCGGCGAGCTGGACGTCGATCGGCAGGTCGATCAGCACCGGGCCGGGGCGGCCCGAGCGCATGACGTGGAAGGCCTGCTGGAACACCATCGGCACCAGCGCCGGCTCGCGGACCATCACTGCCCACTTGGCGACCGGCTTGGCGATGGACTCGATGTCGATCGCCTGGAAGTCTTCCTTGTAGAGGCGCGCGCGCGGCGCCTGGCCGGTGATGCACAGGATCGGGATCGAATCCGCCGCGGCCGAGTACAGGCCGGTGATCATGTCAGTGCCGGCCGGGCCGGAGGTTCCGATGCACACGCCGATATTGCCGGCCTTGGCGCGGGTATAGCCCTCGGCCATGTGCGAGGCGGCCTCGACGTGGCGCGCCAGCACGTGGCGCGTCTTCCCGTGGGCCCGCATCGCGGAATAGAGCGGATTGATCGCCGCGCCGGGCACGCCGAAGGCGGTGGTGACACCCTCCTTCTCGAGAACCCGGATCGCCGCGTCGACGGCACGCATCTTGGCCATGGCACTTCCTCCTGGCGTCGTTGTCGCCGGCGTGGGCGTCGCCCCTTTTCCAGGGCTGGCGTCACCGCCACCGGCGTTTCCGACCTGTTCAAAATCTCCGGTTCCGGCAGCCGCCGGGCCTGCGGGCGCCAGGGTTTCAGGAACCGGCGCCGTGCTGCGTGGCGGCATAATTCTTTCCGCAATGCGGAATGAATTTCCGAAAGCGGCGAAAACATGCCACGTCACCTGGATTTCCGCAATACGGGATGTATTTCTGATTTGCGAAAAAGCGGAGGATGCGCCTTTATGCTAGGAGAGGGACGCGCCGCCCGCCGGCATAGGCTTCGGACAGGCGGGCAGGGCGGCCGGGCGATACGAAGCGCGCGGCGACAACGCGCGACCTGGAAGGATGTTGTTGGATGAGTCAGGCCGTCTCCGCCGTGCGCCGCCGCGGCCGTCCGTCGTCCACCAACGGAGCCGAGACCGGCGGCGGCGAGGTGCAGTCGCTCGATCGCGCCATCGCGCTGCTCGAGGTGCTGGCGCAGTCCGACGGGCTGACGCTCAGCGAGCTGGCACGCAGCGCCGAGCTGCCGACCTCGACCGTGCACCGGCTGCTGACCACGCTGGAGCGGCGCGGGCTAGCGGGGCACGACCCGGCCACCGGCTACTGGATGGTCGGCGTCGGCCTGTTCCGCGTCGGCTCGGCTTATCTGCGCATCCGTAAGTTGCCGGAAATCTCCCGCGCGCTGCTGCGCGAGCTGTCGCACGGGGTCAACGAGACGGTGAACCTGTCGCTGATCGACGGGCCTCACCTCATCTGCGTCGCCCAGGTCGAGAGCCATGCGGCGGTGCGCGCCTTCTTCCGCATCGGCGGCGACCTGCCGATCCACGCCTCGGGCGGCGGCAAGGCGATCCTCGCGGCGATGAACCCGGAGGCGCGGCGCGCCTGGCTCGGCGACGACCAGTTGCAGCGCTTCACCGAGCACACCCATGTGAGCCGGCGCGCGCTGCAGGCGGATCTCGCCGAGATCGCCGGGCGCGGCTATTCGATCGACGACGAGGAGCACACGCCGGGCATGCGCTGCGTCGCGGCTGCGGTGCTCGACGAATGGCGCGAGCCGGTGGGCGCGATCTCGATCTCGGCCCCGACGGTGCGCATGCCGCCCGAGCGCATCGCCGATCTCGGTGCGCGGGTGCGCGAAGCCGCGGCGCGGCTGACGCTGCGCTATTCGGGGCGGTGAAGGATTTTCTTTCTTCCATGACGACTCTCATCCTGAGGTGCCCGGTCATCGGCCAGCTCTCGAAGGATGATCGCCGGCGTATGCTTAAACGAGCATCCTTCGAGGCTCGCTGCGCTCGCACCTCAGGATGAGGGTACTCAACGTCAATCTCTGAAGAAGCTGGCGGCACGCGATCCCGGATACGGCCTGCGGCCATTCCGGGATGACGTCTTCGGCTTTGTGGATGACGCCATTCACCAGCATAAAAAAATGCCGGCGCTCATGAGCGCCGGCATCAGTCGCCTAGGAGGAACCTAACGTCGGGAAACCCGTCGTGTCGGCTCCGGGAGGCTCGGAGGCGGCTCCCGTCCGCCAAGCGTTCATGTCGCTAGGCTATGCGCGGGAGCGCCGATTGGTTCCGCGGCTGCCCGCGGAAAGGGCGGCGCGCCGGGCGCGCCACCCCAGACGGATCACACCGCCTTCGCGTCGTGCATCGCGGAGATCTCTTCCTGCGAGTAGCCGAGCTGGGCGAGCACCTCGTTGGTGTGCTGGCCGAGCAGCGGCGAGGCGGTCACCTCGACGGTCACGTCCGAGAACTTGATCGGCGAGCCGACGGTCAGGTACTTGCCGAGCTTGGGGTGATCGACCTCGACCACGGTGCCGCTGGCGCGCAGCGACGGGTCGTTGGCGATCTCCTTCATCGACAGCACCGGCGCGCAGGGGATGTCGAACTTGCGCAGGATGTCGATGGCCTCGAACTTGGTCTTGTCGGCCAGCCAGTTCTCGATGAAGGCGAAGATGTCGAAGATCTTGTCCTGGCGGGCTTCGGCGGTGTTGTAGGCCGGATCGTCGATCCACTCCGGCTTGTTCAGCGCCTTGCAGATCGGCGCCCAGGCATGGCCCTGCACCGTGAAGTAGATGTAGGCGTTCGGGTCGGTCTCCCAGCCCTTGCACTTCAGCACCCAGCCCGGCTGGCCGCCGCCGCCGGCATTGCCGCCGCGCGGAACGACGTCGGAGAACTCGCCGTGCGGGTACTGCGGGTACTCTTCGAGGTAGCCGAGGGCGTCGAGGCGCTGCTGGTCGCGCAGCTTCACGCGGCAGAGGTTGAGCACCGAGTCCTGCATGGACACGGCGACCTTCTGGCCCTTGCCGGTCTTGATCTTCTGGTGCAGCGCCGTGAGGATACCGATGGCGAGGTGCATGCCGGTGTTGGAGTCGCCGAGCGCGGCGGCGGAGACGGTCGGCGGGCCATCCCAGAAGCCGGTGGTGGAGGCGGCGCCGCCCGCGCACTGCGCGACGTTCTCGTAGACCTTCAGGTCCTCATAGGCGTGGCCTTCCGAGAAGCCCTTCACCGAGGCGAGGATCATGCCCGGGTTGAGCGACTGGATGTGCTCCCAGGTGAAGCCCATGCGATCGAGCGCGCCGGGGCCGAAGTTCTCGACCATGACGTCCGAATCCTGGATCAGCTTGGTCAGGACTTCCTTGCCCTGCGCCGTCTTGGTGTCGAGCGTCAGCGAGCGCTTGTTGGAGTTCAGCATGGTGAAGTACAGCGCGTCGGCGTCCTTCACGTGGCGCAGCTGATTGCGCGTGACGTCGCCCGCACCGGGGCGCTCGACCTTGATCACATCGGCGCCGAACCAGGCGAGGAGCTGCGTGCAGGCGGGACCAGCCTGGACGTGCGTGAAATCGATGATCTTTATACCTTCGAGCGGCTTAGACATCTCGGTCGACTTCCCTTCTAAGCGTTAACCGTCCGGACGGAGGCTCACCCTGCCGCCGGATTGAGAATTTCCATCCCTCTCGGATGGAAACCTTCCTTCTCCCCAAGCCCCGGTTTCCAAGGAACGCGAGGCAACTCCCAGGTGGTGATCGACTCTGGATTCACGCCTTGTCTTCGTTCACCCTGGCTGCATACCGCCGGGCACGGGGTTTCCCCATGCCCGGCGGGTCTTCTCCTTCGGGCGCCGCCGCACGGCGCCGCGAAATCTCATTCCGCTGCGAGGCGGATCGCCTGGCCGACGGCGCCCGAGGCCTTGATGCGGGCGATCTCGTCGCCGGCAAGGCCGAGCACGTCGGCGAGGATCTCCTCCGTATGCTCGCCGAGCAGCGGCGAGCGCTCCACCGGCACGTCATTGTCGGAGAGCTTGATCGGATTGCCGACGGTCAGGTACTTGCCGCGGGTCGGGTGATCGACCTCGACCAGCGTGCCGGTCGCGTAGAGCGACTGGTCCTCGGCGATCTCCTTCATCGAGAGCACCGGGCCGCAGGGGATGTCGAGCTCGTTGAGGATCTCCATCGCCTCGAACTTGGTGTGGGCCATGGTCCACGCCTCGATGCGGGTGAAGATCTCGTTGAGGTGCGGCAGGCGCGCCGCCGGCGTCGCATAGGCCGGGTCGGTCTTCCAGTCCGGCTCGTGGATGACGTCGCAGATCTTGTCCCAGACCGGGGCCTGGGTGATGAAGTAGATGTAGGCGTTGGGATCGGTCTCCCAGCCCTTGCACTTCAGGATGCGGCCCGGCTGACCGCCGCCGGAATCGTTGCCGGCGCGGGGCACCGCGTCGCCGAAGGGGATGCCCTCGCCGAACTGGCTGTACTCGCGCAGCGGGCCACGCTCCAGGCGCTGCTGGTCGCGCAGCTTGACGCGGCAGAAGTTCAGCACCGCGTCCTGCATGGCGCAGAGCACCTTCTGGCCGCGGCCGGTGAGCGTGCGCTGGTAGAGCGCCGTCACGATGCCGAGGGCGAGATGCAGGCCGGTGCCGGAATCGCCGATCTGGGCGGCGGTGACGAGAGGAAAGCCGTCGCGGAAGCCCGTGGTCGAGGCCGACCCGCCGGTGCACTGGGCGACGTTCTCATAGACCTTGCAGTCCTCGAACGGGCCGGGGCCGAAACCCTTGACCGAGGCGAGGATGATGCGCGGGTTCAGTTCCTGGATGCGCTCCCAGCTGAAGCCCATGCGGTCGAGGGCGCCGGGGGCGAAGTTCTCCACCATCACGTCGCAGCTCTTCACCAGCTCCTCGAGGACCTTCTTGCCCTCGGGGTTCTTGGTGTCGAGCGTGATGGAGCGCTTGTTGGCGTTCAGCATGGTGAAGTAGAGGCTGTCCGCGTTGGGGACGTCGCGCAGCTGAGCACGCGTGACGTCGCCCTCGCCGGGGCGCTCTACCTTGATCACATCGGCACCGAACCACGCGAGAAGCTGCGTGCAAGTAGGGCCTGACTGAACATGGGTGAAATCGAGGACGCGAACGCCGTCCAAAGCCTTGCCCATGGGGTTCCTCTCAAGATGACCCGGCGTTTTCCGCCGTTGTGTCGTTGGATAGGGAATGGAACGGGTGGGGCTGTGGCCGCTCCCCACCCGTCCCGGCTCGATTACTTCTTCTTCACGACGCTCTGCGGGTTGAGGCTGCCGATGTTGCCGCTTTCGCTGCCGGCCGCCGGGTCGATCACCGCGTTGATGAGGGTCGGCTTGCCACTGTCCATGCCCGCGTCGACGGCCTTCTTCAGCTCGTCCGGGGTGGTGACGTGGTAGCCGACGCCGCCGAAGGCCTCCATCATCTTGTCGTAGCGGCTGTCCGGGACGAACACGGTCGTGCCGGGATCGCGGCCGGTCGGATCGGTGTCCGTGCCGCGATAGATGCCGTTATTGTTGAAGATGACGATGGTGACCGGCAGGTTGTAGCGGCAGATCGTCTCCACCTCCATGCCGGAGAAGCCGAAGGCCGAGTCGCCCTCGACCGCCAGCACCGGCTTGCCGGTCTCGACCGCCGCGCCGACGGCGAAGCCCATGCCGATGCCCATCACGCCCCAGGTGCCGACATCCAGGCGCTTGCGCGGCTGGTACATGTCGATGACGCCGCGGGCGAGGTCGAGCGTGTTGGCACCCTCGTTCACGAGGATCGCGTCCGGACGCTCCTTGATGACCTGCTTCAGCGCGCCGAGCGCCGAGTGGAAGTCCATCGGGGTGGAGTTCTTCAGGAGGCGCTGCGACATCTTGGAGATGTTCACCTCCTTGCGCGCGTTGATCGCGTCGATCCACTCGGACGGCGGGGCCTGCCAGCCGGACTTGATGCCGTTGTTCAGGGCAGCGACGACCGAGCCGATGTCGCCGACGAGCGGGGCCGCGATCTCGACGTTGGAGTCCATCTCCTTCGGCTCGATGTCGACCTGGATGAACTTCTTCGGGGCGTCGCCCCAGGTCTTGCCCTTGCCGTGCGACAGCAGCCAGTTGAGGCGGGCGCCGACCAGCAACACCACGTCCGCATCCTTCAGCACGGTCGAGCGCGCCGCGCCAGCCGACTGGGGATGGGTGTCGGGCAGCAGGCCCTTGGCCATCGACATCGGCAGGAAGGGGATGCCGGTGGTCTCGATGAAGTCGCGGATGGTCTCGTCGGCCTGCGCATAGGCCGCGCCCTTGCCGAGGATGATGAGCGGGCGCTTGGCGCCCTTCAGCACGTCGAGGGCGCGCTTGACCGCCTCGGGGGAGGGGAGCTGCGCCGGCGCGGCGTCGATCACCTTGACCAGCGACTTCTCGCCCTTGGCCGCGTCGAGCGCCTGGCCGAGCAGCTTGGCGGGCAGGTCGAGATAGACGCCGCCCGGACGGCCGGAGACCGCAGCGCGGATGGCGCGGGCGACACCGATCCCGATGTCCTCGGCGTGCAGCACGCGGAAGGCCGCCTTGCAGAGCGGCTTGGCGATGGCGAGCTGGTCCATCTCCTCATAGTCGCCCTGCTGCAGGTCGACGATCTCGCGCTCGGAGGAGCCCGAGATGAGGATCATCGGGAAGCAATTGGTGGTGGCGTTGGCCAGGGCGGTCAGGCCGTTGAGGAAGCCCGGCGCGGAAACGGTGAGGCACACGCCCGGCTTCTTGGTGAGGAAGCCGGCGATGGCGGCGGCGTTGCCGGCGTTCTGCTCGTGGCGGAACGAGATGACGCGGATGCCTTCGGCCTGCGCCATGCGGCCCAGATCCGTGATCGGAATCCCGGGCACGCCGTAGATGGTGTCGATATCGTTGAGTTTCAGCGCGTCGATGACGAGGTGGAAACCGTCGGTGAGCTCCTGCTCGACCTCGGCTCCAGCATTCACGTCGATTACCTGTGCGACTGCGGACATCCCGTATTCCCTCCCAAACGTCCTTCGGCGGCTTCTGCCGCCCTAATCTAGGTCTACGTGGCTCTCGACGTGCCGTGCCAGCCGGAGCGTATGGTCTCGTACCAGACGCTCGGCGCGGTCCGCGTCCCGCGCCTCGAGAGCAGAGATGATCTCAAGATGGTCGGCCGCCGAACGCTGCGCCCTATCCATCTCGAAGATCGTGCGATGGCGGATGGCCCGTACATGGAAGAACAGGTTCTCCGTCATCGCCACGAGCATGCTGGAGCCGCTCAGCCGGATCAGCGCCTGGTGGAACGCGATATTCGCCGTCGAATATTCGTCGCACCGGTCACGCTCGATCCGGGAAAGATCGAACTCCTTGAACAAGCTCCTCAGCTCGGCGATCGCCTCGTCGCTCGCACGTTGCGTCGCGAGGCGAGCCGCCATGCTTTCCAGTGCCGCCCACGCCTCGATCATCTCGATGATCTCCGGCTTGGAGCGGCGAACCACCATAATTCCCCGCCGGGGCACCGCGCGGAGCAGGCCTTCCTGCTCCAGCATCGCGACCGCCTCGCGGATGGGCGTCCGGCTTGCGCCGAGACGCTCCGAAATATCCCGCTCGTCGAGCAGCATAGGCTCGCTCGAGCCATAGATGTTCATGTTGGTGATGGCTTCCTTGAGAGCGGCGTAGGCCTTGCTCTTGAAGCTCTCCTTGGCCGGCAGGCGCTCGATGGTCAGGCCATTCTCACCGCCTTGCCAGCGCTTGCTCACGACTGCCTTGCTGCTCACGGAAGTGTCCTCTGCGGGCTCCCGCCGGGGATTTCCGGGAAATTGGCATACCAAATACCAACATGTCAATTCGGTTGTCCCGCTAGAGGGACGATCGGGCTCCCTTTTCCTCAGCGTAAGGGCGTTCCGGCGCCGCGGGCGTAGTGTCGTACCGATGCAGATTGACGGCCCGCGCTCCACCGCCTCTCATTGCGTATGCAATATACCACGCGTCCGCGGCGCTGGCGAGAGCGGCTGAGGGCAGCTTGCTGCGAGCTTCGCGAGAAACGTGCCGCCGTGGAAAGGCCGCTGCGGGCGTCAGTCGTAGAGGCTCGACGCCGGGTTTCCGTCGGCATCGAACCATAGGTCGTCCGGGAGCGAGCGGTCGCGCAGCAGGACGCGGTCGTGGTCCGGATAAGTGATGGTGTCGACTGGCGCGCGGGTGCCGACGATGAGGCAGCGCGTCGGCGCCGGGCTGCGGTTGTGGAGATAGTGGCCGACCGGCACGCCCGCCTTGAACGTCGCCGCATCGCCGGGGCGCAGGAGGGTTTGCGTTTCGCCCTCCACGACGGTGATCTCGCCTTCCAGCACGTAGACCAGCTCGTCCTCCGCGCTGTGCCAGTGCTTGATCGAGGAGCGCGAGCCGGGCGGCAGCGTCTCGATGAGCGCGCCGAACTGGGTGAGGCCGCCGGCTTCGCCGATCCACTTCGTCTGGCTGGGGCCGCACGGGCCGCCGTGATTCTCCTCGGTCGGCATGCGGTCGGAGGTGATGACGGCCATGCGACGTCTTCCTTCCGTAACCGGGCAGACACCGGCCAATCGCCCACGCCGACGGCAAGCCATGCCGACGCGGGCGTCCAGCCCGCGCCTGCGTCAGAAGGGAAAGCGGCCGTGCTTCTCCACATGGGCGGCGAGGCCCAGCGTGTGCTCGCGCACCAGCCGCTCGGCGAGGTCGGCGTCGCGGCCGACGAGCGCGGCGATGATGCCGCGGTGCTCCTGCAGCGAGCGCTCGGAGCGGTTCTCCTGGCGGATGGAGACGGCGCGGATGCCGCGGATGTGGATGAACAGGTTCGCCGTCATCTCCGCGATCATATCGCAGCCCGAGAGCCGGATGATGGTCTGGTGGAAGCGGATATTGGCGTTCGAGTACTCGTTCATGTGCTCGGCAGGCGCTTCCTCGTCGAAATCGTGGAAGAGCTCGCGCAGCTCGGTGAGGTCGCGGTCGCTGGCGCGGGTGGCGGCGAGGCGCGCGGCCATGCTCTCCAGCGCGGCCCAGACGATGATCATGTCGATGATCTCGCGCTTGGACTTGCGCACGACGAAGATGCCGCGGCGCGGCACCGAGCGCACGAAGCCTTCCTGCTCCAGCACGGTCAGCGCCTCGCGGATGGGCGTGCGGCTGACGCCGAGATCATGCGACAGCTGGCGCTCGTCGAGCCGGATCTCGCTCTCCTGACCATACATGTCCATCTCGGTGATGGCCTTCTTGATGGCATCGTAGGCGAGGGTCCGCAGGCTGGTATTCGCGGCCAGCGGAGCAATGTTCAGTCTCGTTTGGGTATCGGCGCTTTCCACGGGTGGTTTCCTCGTCAGTCTGGACAGCTTGTTGTTCTTGTTGAATACCGCCGCGCCATCGGCGCGAGGCGCCCGGTGGACCGGGCTTTATCCCGCCGTCTCCCCCGATCATTGGCGATTCTCTTCGGGAAAACGGACGGATGAGGATCGTATAACACATACAGAATGTCCATTGGCACCCTCGTGCGGACATCGGGCGCGGCGCGGGTTTCCATGCGGCCAGAGCGGGATGGTCGCGCCGCTTCGAAGTGCCGGTCGCAGCGCGCCCTCAACCCGAAGCTAGACCTCGCGGCCCGCTGAGGCCGCTTCCCTCAAAGGCGGCCCCTGGGCATGACGGTCGTCCGAACGGTCCGGCGGCATGGCGGCGTCGCCGGCTGCCGCAGAGTCCGTCGAGCTTCTGTACGGAAGCTGCCGTAGCGTAATATTCGCTAAATATTCCCCATCGTAACGTGACGTTGCGTCAGTCGTTTTACTGTTAAATCCACGCATTCCTGGTATGCAAAATTTTGCATAACCGAAAAACCATAGTATGGTCGCCGCAATGTCGGGTCGTTGCCCTTGCGTGTGCAGCGCGGCCTACGTGCATTCAACAAGAACAACATAAGATTTCCACACTAATTACGTTGGGAAACGTTCGAGGATAAAATGACATCTGCCGCAACGTCATCCGTGAACAAGACGCGCTGGCTGCAGCTCGTGTTCGGCGTCATCTGCATGTGCATGATCGCCAACATGCAGTATGGCTGGACCTTCTTCGTCAATCCGATGCAGGAGACCCATGGCTGGGATCGCGCGGCGATCCAGGTGGCCTTCTCCATCTTCATCGTCACCGAGACCTGGCTGGTGCCGGTCGAGGGCTGGTTCGTCGACAAGTACGGCCCGCGCGTCGTGGTGCTGTTCGGCGGCGTGCTGTGCGGCCTCGCCTGGGTGCTCAACTCCTACGCCACCACGCTCACCATGCTCTATGTCGGCGCGGCGCTGGGCGGCATCGGCGCCGGCGCGGTCTACGGCACCTGCGTCGGTAATTCGCTGAAGTGGTTCCCCGACCGCCGCGGCCTTGCCGCCGGCATCACCGCCGCCGGTTTCGGCGCGGGCTCGGCGCTGACCGTGATTCCGATCCAGAACATGATCAAGAATCAGGGCTACGAGGCGGCCTTCTTCTACTTCGGCATCGGTCAGGGCATCGTCATCACCGTGCTCGCCCTGTTCCTCGCCGCCCCGAAGAAGGAGCAGATCGCGGCCTTCGCGGTGAACGTCGCCACCAAGGTGGCGCAGTCGGCCCGCGACTTCGCGCCGAAGGAGATGCTCACCACCCCGCTGTTCTGGGTCATGTACGCGATGTTCGTCATGATGGCTGCCGGCGGCCTGATGGCGACGGCGCAGCTCGGCCCGATCGCCAAGGACTTCGGCATCGCCGACATCCCGGTGAGCCTGATCGGCATCACCCTGCCGGCGCTGACCTTCGCCGCCGCCATCGACCGCGTGCTGAACGGCCTCACCCGTCCGTTCTTCGGCTGGGTGTCGGACCAGATCGGCCGCGAGAACACCATGTTCGTCGCCTTCGCCATCGAAGGCGTCGGCATCTACGCGCTGAGCGTGTTCGGCACGAACCCGGTGCTGTTCGTCATCCTGACCGGCCTCGTCTTCTTCGCCTGGGGCGAGATCTACTCGCTGTTCCCGGCGATGTGCGGCGACGCCTTCGGCTCGAAGTTCGCCACCACCAATGCCGGCCTGCTCTACACCGCCAAGGGTACGGCGGCGCTGATCGTGCCGTTCACCTCGATCCTCACCACGATGACGGGCAGCTGGCACGCCGTTTTCCTCACCGCCGCCGCGCTGAACATCATCGCCGCGGTGATGGCTCTGGTGGTGCTGAAGCCGCTGCGCAACGCCCATGGCAAGCGCACCGCCGAGAGCGTCGCCCGGACGGTTGCCGCCGAATAGGCTGCACCCACCTCTTCGTCGTCGCCTTTGAGGGCGCGTCTTCGGACGCGCCCTTTTTCTTGTTCCGGTGCCTTCGTACCGGTTTGATTGCTCCGTACGCTCCTTCTCTTTTGAAGAATTGAAAACGTAATCGGCCGTCTCCACGAGGTACGCCCGAGGACGTCGTGGTTACGTTCTTGCCCGCGTCAGGTCGAGAGCGGCGGCATTCCCGCACTATGATTACTGAGCGTCACTGTTCAGCATCTCCTCCATTTACATGAAGATGCGCAAGGGAAGGTCGGTGAGGTGGCGCATTATCTGCAGCAATGATCAATGATGGAAAATGACAATTAGACGTCGACTTTGAATTTACGTTGCTGTCGAAGAGTCATAAAGGGGAATTGGCATACATAATATTGTCGATTATGATCCTGCCTCAGCGGATCGGTTCCGCAACCCTGCGTCACACGCAAAGCCGGACAGCTCGCGATGCCGGCGCAGGGGCGGAAGCCGCATCAACCTATTGGAAAAGCATGCCGCGCCAGCGGCCGTCGCGGGAGGCGGAAAAGGCCACCCGAGGCCAACGATAAGCCGGCGCCCGTCCCGTGTGGACGGAGCGACCGCAACAACAACAAGCCGATCCGCGGCGCTTGATAGATTTGGGAGAGGAGATCGCCCTTGAGTACGTCTAACCACACCGTTGCGGCCACGGGGCCGGGCGCGGATTTCTCGGAAGGCCGCCGCTGGCTTCAGCTCGTCGTCGGCGTCGTCTGCATGGTGGCCACCGCCAACATCCAATACGCCTGGACACTGTTCGTGCCCGAGATCCAGCAGACCTTCGGCTGGGAGCGCGCATCGATCCAGATCGCCTTCACCATCTTCGTGCTTGTGCAGACTTGGCTGGCCCCGATCGAGGGCTACTTCATCGACAAGTTCGGCCCGCGCATCATGGTCGCCTTCGGCGCGCTGATGATCGGCACGGCCTGGGTCCTCAACTCGCAGGCCACCAGCCTGACGGGCTTCTATGTCGGCGCGGCCGTCGGCGGCATCGGCGTGGGCTGCATCTACGCCACCTGCATCAACAACGCCCTCAAGTGGTTCCCCGATCGCCGCGGCCTCGCCGTCGGCCTCACGGCGGGTGGCTTCGGCGCGGGCTCGGCCCTCACCATCCTGCCGATCGCCTCCATGATCGAAACGGCGGGCTTCCAGGAGACCTTCTTCTTCTTCGGCCTGCTGCAGGGCGGTCTCGCCTTCCTCGCGGCTTGGTTCCTGCGTGCGCCGAAGACCGGCGAAGTGAAGGCGTCCGACAAGCTCAGCCAGAGCCGTCGCGACTACACGCTGAAGGAAGCGCTGAACACCAAGCTGTTCTGGCTGATGCTGCTCATGTTCACCTGCGTGGTGACCGGCGGCATGATGGCCGTCGCTCAGCTCGGCGTCATCGCGCAGGACCTCGGCGTGAAGGAGTTCAAGGTCGACCTGTACTTCTTCACCATGGCCGCCCTGCCGCTCGCGCTGATGCTCGACCGCGTCATGAACGGCATCTCGCGTCCGCTGTTCGGCTGGATCTCCGACCATATCGGCCGTGAGAAGACGATGGTGATCGCCTTCACCCTCGAAGGCTTCGGCATCATCGCGCTCGGCTATTTCGGCCACAATCCGTGGGCGTTCCTCATCCTGTCGGGCGTCGTGTTCCTGGCCTGGGGTGAAGTGTACTCGCTGTTCTCGGCGCTGGCGGGCGATGCCTTCGGCACCAAGCACATCGGCAAGATCTACGGCGTGCTCTACTGCGCGAAGGGTATCGGCGCGCTGTTCGTGCCGGTCGGCAACCTGCTGATGGAAGCCACTGGCACGTGGTCGTCGGTCCTCTACACCGTCGCCGCCATGGACCTGTTCGCCGCCTTCCTCGCGGTGACGCTCCTGCCGAAGGTGCTCTCGGCCCATGTGGCGCAGTCGAGGCTTCCGGGCTCGCCGGCCGAGAAGGGCGTGGCCTCGGCGCACGCCTGACGGGGAACCTGCTCTCGACGGCATCGGATCGGGGCCCCTTGCGGGGCCCCTTTTCATTGTGCAGCCGGCTGCGGTGGTGGACTCACGCCTCGCGCCGGATGGCGAGCGCGAGGTCGGCAAGGAAGCCGACCTTCAGGCTGGCGCTGGCGCCCAGGCCGGCGAGCGCTTCCGGACCGAACCAGCGCGCCTCCAGTGCGTCGTCCGCGGCGACCGCCTCGCCGGCGCGCCAGCGGCACAGCACCGCGATCATCGCGAAATGATGAGCAAGCACGCCCGCCGAATCATGCTCGATGAAGTCGAGCACGGTGATGAGGCGCGGCGAATCGGCCTCGACGCCGGTCTCTTCGCCGAGCTCGCGCAGCGCCGCCTCGAGATGGGTTTCGCCCATCTCCATGCGCCCGCCGGGAAAGCCCCACAGCCCCTGGTCCGGCGGATTGGCCCGCCGCACCAGCAGCACCTCGCCGCCGCGTTCGACCACGGCCAGCACGGCGGGGATGGGGCGGACGGGAGAGGGGAGCGACATGCGGCATATCCTGAAATAGGAGACGTGGCCGGCGCGGGGCCGGCCACGCTGGAGGCTACTCCGCCGGCGGGGCGTCGCGATAGATTTGCCCGCCGCCGGCGCGGAAGGCCTCGCTCATCTCAGCCATGCCCCGCTCCGCCTCGGCGGCCTTGGCCGTGTCGCGGATCTCCTGGCTGATCTTCATCGAACAGAATTTCGGCCCGCACATGGAGCAGAAATGCGCCAGCTTGTGCGCCTCCTTCGGCAGCGTCTCGTCGTGGAAGGCGGTCGCCGTGTCGGGATCGAGCGCGAGGTTGAACTGGTCCTGCCAGCGGAACTCGAACCGCGCGCGGGAGAGCGCGTCGTCCCAGGCCCGTGCCAGCGGATGCCCCTTGGCGAGGTCGGCGGCGTGGGCGGCGATCTTGTAGGTGATCACCCCGGTCTTCACGTCGTCGCGGTTGGGCAGGCCGAGATGCTCCTTCGGCGTGACGTAGCAGAGCATCGCCGTGCCGAACCAGCCGATCATCGCCGCGCCGATGGCGGAGGTGATATGGTCATAGCCCGGCGCGATGTCGGTGGTCAGCGGCCCGAGCGTGTAGAACGGCGCCTCGCCGCACAGGCTGAGCTGCTTGTCCATGTTGGCCTTGATCTTGTGCATCGGCACATGACCGGGGCCCTCGATCATCACCTGGCAGTCGTTCGCCCAGGCGATCTGCGCCAGCTCACCCAGCGTCTCCAATTCGGCGAACTGCGCCGCGTCGTTGGCGTCGGCGATGGAGCCGGGGCGCAGCCCGTCGCCGAGCGAGAAGGTGACGTCATAGGCGCGCATGATCTCGCAGATCTCGGCGAAATGCTCGTAGAGGAAGCTCTCGCGGTGGTGTGCGAGGCACCACTTGGCCATGATCGAGCCGCCGCGCGAGACGATGCCGGTGACGCGGTTCGCGGTAAGCGGCACGAAGGGCAGGCGCACGCCGGCATGGATGGTGAAATAGTCGACGCCCTGCTCGGCCTGCTCGATCAGCGTGTCGCGGAAGATCTCCCACGTCAGCTCCTCGGCGACGCCGCCGACCTTCTCCAGCGCCTGGTAGATCGGCACGGTGCCGATCGGCACCGGCGCGTTGCGCACGATCCAGTCGCGGATGTTGTGGATGTTGCGGCCCGTCGAGAGGTCCATCACCGTGTCGGCGCCCCAGCGGATCGCCCACACCATCTTGTCCACCTCGTCGGCGACCGAGGAGGTGACGGCGGAATTGCCGATATTGGCGTTGATCTTGACGAGGAAGTTGCGGCCGATGGCCATCGGCTCCAATTCGCCATGGTTGATGTTGGCGGGGATGACGGCGCGCCCGCGCGCCACCTCGTCGCGCACGAATTCCGCCGTCACGATGTCAGGGATCGACGCGCCGAAATCCTCGCCGTCGCGGATGATGGCGCCCATGCGCTCGCGCAGGCCGTTCTCGCGGATGGCGACATATTCCATCTCCGGCGTGACGATGCCGGCCCGCGCATAGGCCATCTGCGTGACCGCGCCGGCCTTCGCCCGCAGCGGGCGGCGGCGGAGCGGGAAGGGCGCGACGAGCTTGTCGTCGCCGACATTGCCGTTGTCCTCCGGCTTCACGGTGCGGCCGTCATAGTCCTCGACGTCGCCGCGGGCGCGCACCCATTCGTCGCGCGGGCGGGGCAGGCCGGCCTCGATGTCGATCACCGCGTCCTCGTCGGTATAGGGGCCGGAAGCGTCATAGACCGCGAGGTCGGGTTCCCCCGCGCCGGGCGAGAGCAGGATTTCGCGGAAGGGCACGCGAAGGCCCCGCGCCGGGCATTCGGCATAGATGCGGCGCGAGCCGGGGATCGGCCCGGTGGCGACGTTCTTCGGATTCTTGGTCAGCATGGTGGATCTCCTGAACCATTGGTTGCGGAGATCCGGGCTCAATGACGTTGGGGGATGATGACGCTGCCATCCTGCGCGAGGCGCAATTGCGGCACGGACGACGCCATCAGGTTCCGATCCCTTCGCCGGCATGACCCGGATCAGGTTCGAAGGGTCATCGCGTTGCCTTGCGGCCGGCGATCTCTCAGCCCCCTAGCGGGGCTCCCCTTGGAACGGGTCGATTGTCGGCCCGGACCGGCGGCGAAGTCAATTCGCTGCCGCGCCCGTCACCCCGAGGCTGCCGCATTTCCTGTAGATTGCTGATTCGCGAGGAACGACGCTCAACGATCCGGGGGAAATGCATGCGCAGCCTGAAGACCCTGTTCCGGCGGGCCGCTATGGCGGCGGCGCTCGCCGCGCCCTTCGCCATGCCGGCCGCGGCGCTCGCCCAGCAGAGCTGCGGCAATAACGGCGCCGGCTTCGACCAGTTCATGGCGGGCTTCAAGCAGCAGGCGGTGGCACAGGGCGTCTCGCCGCGTACCGTAGCGGCGGCGCTGAACGGCATCGCCTATGCCCCCGACATCGTCGCCACCGATCGCGGGCAGAAGGTGTTCGGCCAGAGTTTCTTCCAGTTCTCCGACCGCATGGTCGCGAACTACCGCATCCAGCAGGGCCGCCAGCAGATCCAGCGCAACCCGGCGCTGTTCCAGCACATCGAGCAGCAGTTCGGCGTGCCCGGTGCGGTGCTGGTCGCCTTCTGGGGGCTGGAGACCGATTTCGGCGCGAACATGGGCGACAAGTCGACCATCCGCTCGGTGGCGACGCTGGCCTGGGATTGCCGGCGGGCCGAGGTCTTCCGCACCCAGCTGCTGGCGGCGCTGAAGATCATCGACCGCGGCGACCTGACCACGCAGACCATGCGCGGGCCGTGGGCGGGCGAGCTCGGCCAGTTCCAGTTTCTGCCGGACCATTATTTCAACTACGGCGTTGATTTCGATGGCGACGGCCGCGTCGACCTGATCCGCTCGGCGCCGGACGCACTGGCCTCCGCCGCCAACTACGTCCGCGCGCTCGGCTGGAAGGCCGGCCAACCCTGGCTGGAGGAGGTGCGGGTGCCGGGGCACCTGCCCTGGGACCAGGCGGACCTCGCCATCAAGCTGCCGCGCGCGCAATGGGCGCGCATGGGCGTGATGCGCGCTGGCGGCGGCCAGCTTCCCGCCGACCAGCTGCCGGCCTCGCTGCTGCTGCCGATGGGCCGCAACGGCCCGGCGTTCCTCGCCTATCCGAATTTCGACGTTTTCACCGAGTGGAACAACTCGCTGGTCTACGCCACCTCGGCCGCCTATCTCGCCACCCGCGTCACCGGGGCCGGACCGTTCAACCGCGGGCAGGGCAAGGCCATTCCCGTACTGTCCATGGCGCAGGTGGTGGAACTGCAGCGCCTGCTCAATGCGCGCGGCCACCATGTCGGGCGGGTCGACGGCATCGTCGGCGCGGCGACGCGGCAGGCGATCCGCACCGAGCAGATGCGCCTCGGCCTGCCGGCGGACTCCTATCCGACGGCGGAACTGGTGGCGGCGCTCAGGGCAGGGCGGTAGCGCCGATTTCCGAGGTTTGTGATCCGGACGGCCGACAGGCCGATCCGGGATCGCGTGAAGGAAGAGAGCGAGACGCAATCGCGGCTCGCCTCTGGCGCACCCTCATCCTGAGGTGCGAGCGTAGCGAGCCTCGAAGGATGGTCGTTACAGCGCCCGGACGAGCATCCTTCGAGGCCCGGCCGTTGGCCGGGCACCTCAGGATGAGGGTTGTCTGGAGTGAACGGGAGAAGGTCGGCCTCCTACAGCACCGGCACGCCGTGCTGCTTGGCCTTGGCCTCCGGCTCGACATGGATGGTGACGAGCACATCGGCCACCTCGGCCTCCAGCGCGTCCTCGATGCGGTCGCAGATCGTGTGCGCCTCGCTGACCGGCATGTCGCCGGGCACGACGAGGTGGAAGTCGACGAAGATCGTCCGCCCCGCCTGGCGGGTGCGCAGGTCGTGCGCCTCGATGGCGCCGGTGGCTTCGGCGGCGATGACCCGGCGGATGCGCGAGAGCGTGTCGGCCGGCACGGCCTGGTCCAGCAGCCCGCCGACGCTCTCCTTCAGCACCGACCAGCCCGACCACAATATGTTCAGCGCCACCAGCGCCGCGAGGACGAGGTCGAGCCGCGCCCAGCCGGACATGGCGGCGACCGCAACGCCCACCAGCACGCCGGCGGAGGAGACGACGTCCGTCAGCAGGTGCCGGCCGTCGGCGGCCAGCGCTGGCGAGCGCAGGCGCCGTCCCTCGCGCAGCAACACGACGCACCAGACCGCGTTGACCACGCCGGCGGCGGCGTTGACCAGCAGCCCGTGTAGCGGCGCATCGAGCGGGCGCGGGTCGAGCCAGCCCAGATAGACCTCGCGGAAGATCGAGATGGCAGCGACGACGATGAGCACGCCGACGACGACGGCGGAGAAATACTCCGCCTTGGCGTAGCCATAGGGGTGGGCGGCGTCAGCCGGCTTGGCGCTGACCCGGAGCGCCAGCACGGCGGCCACGGAGGTGGCGACGTTGACGATGCTTTCCAGCGCGTCGGAATAGAGCGCGATACTGCCGGTGAGCAGGAAGGCGACGTATTTCAGCCCCAGCACCAGGAGGCTGACGCCGACATTGATCAGCGCGATCCGCGAAGTCTGAGCCATCTGCGCCGCATACCCCTTCCGGCGCTGCGCGCGCCCCCGCCGAGGCCTTAGTCGCTCGTGACCTTTAAATCAAGCAACCGCAAGGGTTTGCAAGTCATTCGCAGAAGCGTTCGCAGGCGGCCTCGTGCCGCCCGTCAGGCGTTGGCGTGGCGTGGCAGGATGGCGCCGCGATGGCGGATGACGCGGCCGGCGAGCGCATGGCCGGCCTCGGCCGCGGCCGAAGGCGCCTGGCCGTCGAGGCGGGCGGCGAGATAGGCGGCGTTGAAGCTGTCGCCCGCCGCCGTGGTGTCGACCGGCTCCACTGGCTGCGGGATCGGCACGAACTGCGCCGCCCCGCCATTCACCACCAGCGCGCCTTCGGCGCCGTTCTTCACCACGATCTCCTGCACGCTGAAGGTGGCGAGCCGCTCGGCCGTGGCCGCTGGCGAGCCGTCGCCCCACAGCAGCACCTCGTCCTCGAAAGTCGGCAGTGCGATGGAGGTGCGCTTCAGCGCCTGCGCATAGACGGTGCGGGCGCGGCCGAGGTCGCCCTTCCAGTTGCGCGGGCGGAAATTGCCGTCGAACACGATGCGTGCGCCGCGCTCGCGGGCGAATTCCAGCGTTGCAAACAGCCGGCCGAGCCCAGTGTTGGAATAGAGCGAGAGGGTGATGCCCGACAGATAGATCAGGCTCGATTCGACGATGGCCTCTGCGACGGCCTCCCAGCCCGGCAGCTCGAACAGCTCGCGCGCCGGCGCGCTATCGCGCCAATAGGCAAAGGAGCGCTCGCCCTGGCCATCGGTGTCGATGAGATAGAGGCCGGGCATGCGACCCGGCACGCGCAGCATGAGCTGCGTCTCTATGCCCTCGCCCTGTGCCGAGGCACGGATGGCGTCGGAATAGCGGTCGTCGCCAAGCGCCGTCGCATAGGCGGTCTCGACGCCGGCGCGGGCGAGATAGACGGCGGTGTTGAAGGTGTCGCCGCCGATCGATTGGCCGAAGCGCCCGTCCGCGCCGCGCGACAGTTCAATCATCACCTCGCCGATGGAGACGACTTTCGCCATGGCGGTTCCTCCGTTCTATCCTGCTTCCGGCCCGTGGACCGATCGGTGGCCGGAGACTTGGTCGGACGCGCGATTCCGACTCCCGAGCCGAAATCGTGGGCAGCCTCGCCTCATTTGCCGCCCGGGGCAAGCCGGCGGGCGGGGGATACCGCTGCTGTCCTCATCTGCGAACTAGGGCTTCAGCTCGATGATGCGCGGCGTGCCGGCCGGCAAGGTCGTCGCAGCGGGCGGCGCCTCTGCGGCGGGCTCCGCCGGGGCGGGCTCCTCATCGCTGGCTTCGGAAGGGGGCGGTTCCGGCCAGCCGCCAACGGGCGCGTACCGGTCCTCGAGATCGTGCGCGCGCAGGTCGTTCTGGGTGATCAGGCAGACCATCCGCTGCTCCAGCATGCCGATGCCACCGAGGCGACCGCCGACGCTGTGGGCGGCGCCGCCGCCCTCGAAGGGGGCGATGCTCTGGCACTCGAAGTTGCGCCACTGCACGAAGCGGCTCTGTGCCTCCTCGAACAGCGCGCGCCAGCGCCTGCGCTGCGCCGGCTGCAGATCCTCGCGCGCCTCGATCGCCGCCTGAGCTCCGGTGACGCTGCGCGCGAGCTTGCGCTCGCTCTCCTTCTGGCGGGCGCTGAGGCAGTCGAGATAGGCGCGGGCGTCGCTGCCCTCATGGGTGCAGCCCGTCGGCACGTGGGCGCGGGCGGCGAGCTCCGATCCGGCGAGCGCGAGCGCCGCGAGGATCACCGTAACGGCGAGGCGTGCCATTCCCGCTGTCGTCTCCTCATGCCGCGCGCGCCTCGTTGAGGAAGGCGCCCATGCGCTCGAGCGCGCGAGCGATGTTCTCAGCCGAGTTCGCATAGGACAGTCGGATGTAGCCTTCGCCGAAGATCCCGAAGTCCGGCCCGCCTATGGTGGCGACTCCCGCCTCGTCCAGCAAGGCCGTAGCGAGCTTTTTCGCCGAGCTCCAGCCGGTGCCGGAGATGTTGGGGAAGGCGTAGAAGGCGCCCTTGGGCACCGCACAGGAAATGCCCGGGAGGGCGTTGAGCCCCTCCACCACGAGGTGGCGGCGGCGATCGAACTCAGCCACCATCTCGGCCACGCAATCCTGCGGTCCGGTCAGCGCGGCGAGCGCGCCATATTGCGCCGGGGCGTTGACGCAGGACCAGGCATTGACCGCGAGCTTGCGCGCGGCGTCGAACAGCCCTTCCGGCCACAGCGCCCAGCCGACCCGCCAGCCGGTCATGGCATAGGTCTTCGACCAGCCGTTGAGCAGGATCAGCCGGTCGCGGATCTGCGGATAGGAAAGCAGCGTGGTGTGCTTCTCGCCGTCGAACAGGAACTGGTCGTAGATCTCGTCCGACAGGATAGCCACGTGCGGGTGCGCCTCCAGGCCGGCGACGAAGGCGTCGATCTCGGCCTTCGGCGTGACGCCGCCGGTCGGGTTGGCGGGCGAGTTGAGGATGACGAGACGGGTGCGCGGCGTGATCAGTGCCAGGGCTTCCTGTGCCGAGAAGCCGAAGCCGTTCTCCTCGCGGATCGGCACCGGCACCGGCGTAGCGCCGGTGAACTCGATCATCGAGCGATAGATGGGGAAACTGGGATCGGGATAGAGAATCTCGGCGCCCGGTTCGCCCAGCATCAATATGGCGCTGAACATCGTCACCTTGCCGCCCGGCACGATCACCACCTTGCCGGGATCGATCTCGGTGCCGAAGCGGCGGTGCACGTCGGCGGCGACGGCCGTGCGCAGCGGCTCGATGCCGACGGAGGGCGTGTAGCCGTGATGGCCGTCGCGCAGCGCCTTGATCGCCGCCTCGACGATATGCGGCGGGGTCGGGAAGTCCGGCTGGCCGATGCCCAGATTGATGATGTCGCGGCCCTGCGCGGCGAGCGCGGCGGCGCGCGCCAGCACGGCGAAGGCATTCTCCTCGCCGATGCGGTTGAAGGCGGCAATCGGGTGGAGCGGAGCGTGGGCGGCTGGCGTCATCGGTTCCTCGCAAAGCTGCCTCCGGATAGGCTCTACCGGCGGCCCTGGCGCATCAAAGCGCTTGCAGTCTTTGCATTCCTGTCACATGGGACGGCGTGTGGTTCAAGGGCCAGCTCATGGCCGAGGCGCGAAGCGGGTGACGTGCTCATGAACATGCGGGAAGGCTCGCCGCCGGTCGGCGAGGTGATCGACACAACCCCGGCGCCGCGGCCGGAGCGCGTCGCGCTCACCGGACGGCATGTCGACATCATGCCGTTCGACGTGGCCGCGCACGGGCCGGATCTCTATGCCGCCAGCCACGGGCCGGAGCGGGAGGCGCTGTGGGCCTATCTCGGCGCCGGTCCCTTCGCGGACTACGAAGCGTTCGAGACCTATTACCGCGCCGCCGCCGAGCGCGAGGACCCGCTGCTCTTCGCCATCCTCGACAAGTCCGGCCGGGCGGTCGGTCACGCCACCTATATGCGCATCGATCCGGCAAACCGGGTGATCGAGGTCGGCAACATCCTCTACACGCCGGCGCTGATGCGCACGCCCGCAGGCACGGAGGCCATGTACCTGATGGCGAAACACGCCTTCGAGACGATGGGCTACCGGCGCTACGAATGGAAGTGCAACGCGCTGAATGCCCCCTCCCGCCGGGCGGCCGAGCGCTATGGCTTCCGCTTCGAGGGGCTGTTCCGCCACCACATGATCGTCAAGGGCCGCAACCGCGACACCGCCTGGTTCTCCATCCTGTCGGAGGAGTGGCCGCAGATCGCAGTGGCGATGGAAGCTTGGCTGGCGCCGGAGAATTTCGACGAGGAAGGGCATCAGTTCGTCCCGCTCTCGACGCTCAACGCGCGCGAGTTGGAAGTTGAAGAGAAGGTGCTGCGCCGCGCCGACCTTTCGGACCTACCCGCGGTCGAGGCCGTGCAGAAGGCGGCCTATGCCCGCAACCGCGTGCTGCTCGGCGTCGAGGCGGTACCGCTGCTGTGGGACTATTCCCGAGTCTTCCGCGAGCGCGAGGTGTGGGTGCTCGACGGCCCGGATGGGCTCGCCGGGGTGCTGATCCTCGAGGCGCGCGCGGACGACCTGCTCACCGACAGCATTGCCACGTCCCCCGAGGCGCACGGCAAAGGCTACGGCAACCTGCTGCTGGCGGCGGGCGAGGAGCGTGCCCGCGCACTCGGCCGCCGCACCGTGAGGCTCTATACCGGCGAGGTACTCTCGGCCAACATCCATTGGTACCGCCGCAAGGGCTACGCCATCGAGCGGGTAGAGCAACTGCCCGACCGCCGGCTGGTGCATATGGTCAAGGCGGTGGGATGAGGAGCCGTTCCCACGCACTTTCCTTGCACCGGGCGCCGGATGGCTTACATTCGGCGGGTCCCGCATCCGGGACGGGTTGAGTTTCTGGACTTTTGACGATGAGCTACGTGGAAGCGGCCGGCGCGCCGCTGCGCAAGACCGGCCATATCAAGCTGCATGGCCCTGAGGGTTTCGCCGGCATGCGCAAGGCGGGGCAGCTCGCCGCGCAGGCGCTCGACCTCGTGCACGAGCTGGTGGAGCCGGGCGTTTCCACCGACGCCATCGACAAGCTGGTGTTCGATTTCGCCATGGATAACGGCGTGTATCCGGCGACGCTGATGTATCGCGGCTACCGCAAGTCCACCTGCACATCGATCAACCACGTGGTCTGCCACGGCATCCCCAACGAGAAGCCGCTGCGCGAGGGCGACATCGTCAATGTCGACGTGACGCTGATCGTCGACGGCTGGCACGGCGATTCCAGCCGCATGTATGCGGTGGGAGAGATCCCGCGCCGGGCCGAGCGGCTGCTCGAGGTCACCTATGAATCGATGATGCGTGGCATCGCCGAGATTCGTCCGGGCGCGCATGTCGGCGACATCGGCGCGGCGATCCAGGATTTCGTCGAGCCGTTCCACATGAGCGTGGTGCGCGACTTCTGCGGCCACGGCCTCGGCCAGCTGTTCCACGACGAGCCCAATGTCGTGCATGTCGGCCGCCGCGGCGACGGGCCGGAGCTGCTGCCCGGCATGATCTTCACCGTCGAGCCGATGATCAATCTCGGCCGACCGCATGTGAAGGTCCTGTCCGACGGCTGGACCGCGGTGACGCGCGACCGCTCGCTGTCGGCACAGTTCGAGCACTCGGTCGGCGTCACCGAGAATGGGGTCGAGATCTTCACCCTTTCCCCGAAGGGCTACGACAAGCCGATCTTCCAGAACGCCTGAGCGACGCGGGAGCCCGCATGGCGCGCAACAGGGCAGGGCGGAACGGCGGGGCGGGTCCGCAGCCGGAGCCGCCCGATGCCGTCGGTGGCCTTGAGGAACCCGCGCCGCATTTCCTCGGCCATCGCGAACGGTTGCGCGAGCGCTTCCGCCACGCCGGCGGCGAGGCGCTTCCCGACTACGAGCTCTTGGAGTTGGTGCTGTTCCGGGCGGTCACCCGCGCCGACGTGAAGCCGCTCGCCAAGGCGCTGATCGACCGCTTCGGTTCCTTCGGCGAGGTGATCGCCGCCCCGCCGGGACGCCTGCGCGAGGTGAAGGGCGTGGGCGAAGCGGTCATCACCGAATTGAAGCTGATCGGCGCGGCGGTCGAGCGGGTGACGCGCGGCAAGGTGCGCGAGCGCCCGGTGCTCTCCTCCTGGAGCGCGGTGATCGCCCATTGCCGCGCTGTTCCTCGACAAGCGCAACCAGCTGATCCTCGACGAGGTGCAGCAGCGCGGCACGGTGGACCACACGCCGGTCTATCCGCGCGAGGTGGTCAAGCGGGCGCTGGAGGTGGCGGCGAGCGCGATCATCCTCGTCCACAACCACCCGACTGTCGCGTTGTAGGGGGCTGTGTCGTGCTGTGGTGTATCATAGCGTAAGTGCTGTGGTGCCCGGATTTTAGCGCTTGGCATACTCCCGGCGGCCGTGGGATAGTGGGGGCGGTGAATGGGGAACAGGTCGCTTTCCGATCCCAGTCGACGATCCCGCTTCTCCTCGACCGATCCCAGTTCTGGAGTGGGGATGCGCCATGCCGAGCCTGACCGACACTGCCATTCGCCATGCCATCAAGCGCGTGGAAATCAGCCGGAAGCAGGAAAATCTGCCAGACGGGGAAGGGCGGGGGACGGGCCGCTTGGTGCTGGTCCTGAAGCCCATGCCTAAGCGGGTGACCACCGACTGGATGGCGCAGCAATGGCGGGACGGTAAGCGGACGAAGAAGAAGCTGGGTGCCTATCCGTCCATGTCGCTGGCGCAGGCGAGGGAGGTGTTCAAGCGCGACTTCGCCGATGTCATCCAGAAGGGCCGGAGCATTAAGATCGCGACCGACACCCGGCCGGGGACGGTCGCGGATCTGTTCGAGGGCTATGTCGCCTCGCTGAAGGCTGCGAACAAGCCCTCCTGGAAAGAGACGGAGAAGGGTCTCAACAAGATCGCCGGGACGTTAGGCCGGAACCGCCTGGCACGGGAGATCGAGCCGGAGGAGATCGTCGAACTGATCCGGCCGATCTATGAGCGTGGCGCACGGTCCATGGCCGACCACATCCGGTGCTACATTCACGCCGCCTATAGCTGGGGCATGAAGTCGGACAATGACTACCGTCACGCCTCGCCCCGGCGCTTCCGCATTCCGTTCAATCCGGCCTCAGGCATTCCGACCGAGCCGAAGGTGCAGGGGACCCGGTGGCTGAGCGAGGACGAGTTCGTCCAACTCTATCGCTGGCTGGAGTGCCCGGACACGCCGATCCATCCTTCTTATGCTCGAGCTGTTCAACTGATCATGCTGACCGGGCAGCGGGTGGAGGAGATTGCCCGGCTTCATGTCGATCAGTGGGACGCCAAGGAGCGGATCATCGACTGGTCGACGACGAAGAACCTGCAGCCGCACGCGGTCCCTGTTCCGTCCCTCGCGGCCGAGCTGATTGCCTCGATCACGCCGAACGAGTTCGGGTGGTTCTTCCCGTCTGCCAAGGATCCCGCCCGGCCGGTTAGCCACGCCACGCTCTACAGCTTCGTTTGGCGTCAACGAGACCGCGGCGTGATCCCTCATGCGACCAACCGGGATCTACGCCGAACCTTCAAGACGCTCGCTGGTAAGGCCGGTGTTACCAAGGAGATCCGCGATCGGCTTCAGAACCACGCACTGCAGGATGTCAGTTCCCGCCACTACGACCGCTGGAACTACATGGCCGAAAAGCGTGCCGGCATGGCCAAATGGGACAAGTTCATCCGGGCCATGCTCGCGAAAAAGCGCGTCGGGATTGCAGCTTGAGATAAGGTCGATGGCAGATGTTGGTGATCTGATCACGGAAAACTGGACCGTTTGAAGCTGGAGTTTGCCGCACCAAAATCCTTGGGCTGAGCGGAAGACGATTAAGGCATCGAAGTTTTCGGACGCGCAGAAGGGCATTCATTGCTGAAGCAGGGAGCGGACGGCGTGCCGGCGGCGTAACGTCCGCTTCAGTCTCGTTCGAATCCAGCACGGCCCGCCATTGGCCGCCGATAGCCCTCTATAGTGCGATATTGCCGCCGATCATCGTACGCCACCCGCACGCGACGTGCGCAAGCTCAGGCGATCAATCGGCATCAAATGATCAATTAAGCGGCTGTCAGCTGCGATGCTGTTGGCTCCAGGCTATTCAACGGAGCCAGCGGTCATCGCGAATGGCGAGCCAGCTATTCGCTGGGAAAAAGCGGGATCCGAAACGCGGCCATGCATAAACGTGCCGCTTGCACTGTAGCCCGGCCGCGCGCCGTCCCAATATGACGAACAGCCTTGACGACGGTGCCGGCCAAGCTGCCCGGAGCAATCAAATGCTTATCGCCCCGCGTGGGCGTTGCCACCGTGCGCGGCAACGAACATGGCGACGGCCGACCGGCAATAGGATTCGATCTCGTTGCCGTCCTCTGCTCTCGCCTCATCGAAGCGTGCGATAATCAGCAGATCAGATCCTTTGAAAAGCGCGGCAAACTGACGGGCGGACCGGAGAGGATCGGGCACGTTCAGAACCGCCTTCGCGTGCAACTGGCGCAACAGGGCCTCGATTTGAGCGATGACGTAGGCGGGGCCGGCTTCGTAATGGAGCTTGCTTAACGACTTCTGGTTGGTCTTGTCGGCCATGATCATGGCTTCGACACTGCGGACGTCCGGGCTCAACAGCGTGCGAAGCAGGGATGATCCCACCGCCATGAGCTGATCTTCAGCCGAACCGTCGACGTCTTCAATAAGAGCCAGTGGTGCAAACTGATGGCAGTGGGCCGCGATGGCCGCGCTGAACAGCGCCTCCTTGTTCTCGAAGTGCCGATAGATGCTGAGCTTGGAAATCCTCGCTCGCTTGGCGACCTTGTCCAAGGTCGTCGCTTGAAAACCCAATTCCACAAAGAGTTCGTACGCGGCGTCGACTATCGTTTGGCCAAGCGCCTCGTTGGCGGGCCGGCCGCGCCGGGCCTGGCTGTTTTTGGTCACGACAATTCCAGTCCTTGACAGTATCGCAATTCTTAAATTATGATACCACGCAGTATCGTAAGTCGGCAAGCCGGGCCCTTCCCAACCACAACGCGGAGCCCATCCCCATGGATGACGTCATAATCATCGGCGGCAGCTTTGCCGGCCTCGCCGCCGCCCTGCAACTCGGCCGTGCCCGCCGCAAAGTCACCGTTCTCGATACCGGCCTGCAGCGCAATCGCTTCGCCGGCCGCTCGCACGGCGTGCTCGGCCACGATCACAAGCCACCGTCCGACATCTTGGCCGAAGCGCGGCAGCAACTGGCGCGCTATCCTGCGATCAAAATGGTCAATGCCCGCGCCGACAGCATCTCCGGTACCATCGACAATTTCTCCGTCCTCACTGGCGATGGCGATAGCCTCAGCGCGCGCCGCCTGATCCTGAGCTATGGCGTTGTCGACCAGATGCCTGATGTTCCGGGTTATGCCGAAAGTTGGGGCACATCCGTCATCCCGTGCCCCTATTGCGACGGCTTCGAAGTTGCCGACCAGCATTGGGGCCTTGACTGGTCGGGTCCGCAGTCGATGAATCAGGTCAGGCTGTTTCACGATTGGACCGACAAGCTGACGGTCTTCGCCGATGGTCACGACATCACGCCCGAAGTCCGGGCCGAGCTGGCGGGCCGTCAGGTACCTCTCGTTGATGGCCGGATCACCGCGATCGCCCGCCACGGAAGCCATGGTGCCACCATCAAGCTCGATACCGGCCTGGATGTCGCAGTCGATATCCTGTTCGCGCATCCGCGCACCAAGCCGTCCGCAAGCCTGCATGAAACATTGGGCCTCACCACGGTCGCTACGCCAACCGGCATCGCCCTCAAGACCGACGAGCGCCGCGAAACCAGCGTGCCCGGCATCTACGCCGCCGGCGACCTCGCCAACCCCGGCATCCCCTCGGTCACCACGGCAACATGGCAAGGCGCGATGGCGGGGATCTTCGCCCAGCAGTCGATGCTCGCTTGAGTGCAAGCAGCCTCGATCACACCCGTTTCAATTTCACAACAGACCGGAGCGCCACCATGGCCGCGGCAAAACCATTCATACCTCTCGACGAGAAATTTCCGTTTAACCGCCAACTCGGTATCGCGGCCGCGCCTGTCGTGCTCATCAACCTTTTCACCGTCGTCGATCCCGCTGACGAAGCGGGCTTCCGGGAAGCTTTCAAGGCGGCTGCCGAGGTAATAACGAAGGCACCGGGCTTTATCTCCATGCAACTACATCGAGCGCTCGGCGATAGCCCGACATATCTGAACTATGTGGTGTGGGAATCCACCGAGGCGGTCCGCGCCGCCTTCACTGATCCCGCGTTCCTCGCGAAACTTCCAGCATATCCGTCATCGGTCGAAGCCAGACCGCACCTGTTCCAGAAGGTCGCGGTCCCCGGCTTCTGCACGGCCTGACTTGGGAAATACGGCAAGGCACGACGACGGGTATCTCGGCCCAGCAGTCGATGCTGGTGTGCGAGCGCAGATTGGAGGATGAGCATGGCCAACGAACCCGATAGTGCGAGTGTGCGCTTCCCTCCGCCCTTGGTCTATTTGGGAGCGCTGCTGCTGGGGCTCGCAGCGGAGCGGTTCGTCCCCCAGAGCTCTTTCGGCATCGACGGGCGGTTGCTCGCCGCGATGGGCGCGATGCTGTTCGTTGCCGGGGCGGCGATAATGGTTGTGGCGGCAGGTCTGTTCCGACGGCTCGGCACCAACGTTCGGCCCACGCAGCCAACGTCCCTCATCGCAACGACGGGTCCCTATCGGTGGACCCGCAATCCCATGTATCTCGGCATGGCGCTTATTTATGCCGGCCTTGCGATCGGCCTCGACGGGCCCATCGCACTCGCCCTGCTCCCGTTGGTGCTGATCGCGATCCAGACGCAGGTGATCGCCCGCGAGGAGCGCTATCTCGAAGCGAAGTTCGGCGACGACTACCGCCGCTACAAGGCCAAGGTTCGCCGCTGGCTCTGACTATTTCGCCGCTGCCACCTGCGGGACGGGCTGTGCGGCCAATGGCCAAATGTGAGTTCGTGAACCGTCGTCGAGATCGGCCCGCCTTCGATGGGTCAACACTCGTCATAGGGCTACAGCGTATACATAGTTCTCTTCTTGGTCACTCGCGGCCCGCCAGACCCGCCGATTTTGCGTCATAAAGCAATAGGTGCCGCCGAGGGCGCCTTGTTGCCAAACCTCAGCTGCCGCTCACGCATCAAAAGCGAGTTGCACCTTCAGGGTGCGTTCGGGATGCTGCTCGACGAGATCGAAGGCGGCGCGCGCATCCCGTGCGGCGAAGGTCTGGGTGATCATGCGCGCGGGCTTCAGCGCGCCGCTTTCGAGCCAGCCAACCACCTCGGAAATGAACCGGCGGTTCAATCGCGAGCCGACCAGCGTCAATTCCTTGCGGACGATTTCCTGCTGGCTGACATTGCACGGGGCCGGCGAGAAGCCGAGCAGGCCGATGCGCCCGGCCGGCGCCGCAAGGCGGCAGGCTTCCTCCAGCAGAGCGGGAATGCCGGCTCCGTCGATGACGACGGATGGGCCGAGACCGTCGAGTTCACCGGCGACCGCCTCGCCGACGGAACGCTCCCTCGAGTGGACGGTCAGATCGGCGCCGAACGCGCGCGCCCTTTCGAGGCGGTCCGCATCGATATCCGCCACGATGCAGCGGGCACCGCGCATCTTCGCGACCTGCAGCACGGTGATGCCGACCGTGCCGGCGCCGTAGATCAGCACCACGTCGTCTTTCGTGCATTCGGTCCGCCAGAGCACGTTCGCCGCCACCGCCAACGGTTCGGCCAGCACCGCGATATCAAAGCTGAGCGACGGCGCGATCTTCACCGCATTGGCCTCCGGCACGTTGGCCACCGAGCGGAACCCGCCGTCGCGATGCACGCCGATGACCTGCAATTTCGCGCAGACATTGGAGCGTCCGGTGCGGCAGGGGTGGCAATGGCCGCAGGAGATGACGGGATCGGCCACCACATGATCGCCCATGGCAAGATGCGACACGCCCGCGCCGAGCGCCGACACCACGCCGGCGAACTCATGGCCGATGATGCGCGGATAGGTCACGAACGGGTTGGACCCGTGGAGGATGTGCATGTCCGAGCCGCAGATTCCGGCACGATGCACGGAGATGGCGACCTCCCCCGGTCCGGGCGCCGCCGTCTCGCGTGAATCGACGAGGAGGGAATGAGGTTCGCGGACCGAGATCGTGACCATGAGGATGATCCTGTTGCGGGATGATGCGGTGTGGCCGCCTCAGCGGCCGGCCGCGTCCAGTGTCGCGAGATGGGCCTCGACGCGCTGCCGCCAGCCGTTGGCGGACAGCAGTTCGCGCGGGAACAGGCCGGGCAGCGCGAAGAACGGCGCCGAGCCTGCCAGCGAGGCGGCAGTGGCGAGTTCGGCCGCGCGCGGATCGTCCACCGGTCCCATGCGCCTGACATAGGCAAGCCAGAGCGCGGTGACATAGGCGAAGGCGTCGGCGTCTCCGCCGCGCGCCAGGGCCTCGACCGCCGGCGCGAAAATCCGCTGCGGCAGTTTCTGCGTGCCGTCCATGGCGATCTGCGTGGTGCGATGGGCAATCGCCGGGTTGGCGAAGCGGGCGAGAAGCTGAGCGCGATAGGCGGCAAGGTCGATGCCCGGCAAGGGATCCAGCGACGCGGCCGCCGCCTCCATATGGGCGCGCACCCGCGCCACGTGCACCGGCTCCGCCATCACATCGCGCACATAGTCGAGACCGCGCAGCTGGCCGAGATAGGCGATGAGCGAATGCGAGCCGTTGAGCAGACGCAGCTTCATCTTCTCATAGGGTTCGACATCGGCGACGAACAGCGCCCCGCCTGCTTCCCAGGTCGGCCGGCCGTCAACGAAATCCTCCTCAAGGACCCATTGGGTGAACGCCTCGCTCTCCAGCGCCAACGCGTCCTCCGCGCCGAGGAGCGCGGTGGCGCGGGCACGGGTCTCTTCGGTCGCGGCCGGCACGATGCGATCGACCATGCTGGAGGGAAAGCTCCCCTTCGCGCCGATCCATGCGGCGAGCGAGGCGTCCCGGCGCTCGGCCATGTCCAGCACAAGGCGGCGCACCAGACGACCGTTCGAGGGAAGATTATCGCAGCACAGCACGGTGAAGGGCGGCAGGTCGGCGGCGCGGCGGCGTGCCAGCCCTTCGACGAGGAAGCCGATCACGCTGGTCGGAGCCTCTGGCGTGACGAGATCGGCCGCCACCGCCGGGTGCGCGGGGTCGAGGCCGCCGGTCGAAGGGTTGATCCCGTAAGCCTTCTCGCTAACGGTCATGGTGACGATGCGGATGGCCGGGTCGGCCAGCAGCGCTAGCAGGCGCGCGCGCTCTTGCGTCGCCGCCAGCGTGTCAATGACACAGCCGACCACGCGAGCGCTGTCGCCGTCGGCGTCGCGCGTGACGACCGTGTAGAGGCCGCCCTGCGCGTGCATCTCCTGCACGATGTCGGTCGAGCGCAGGCTCACCCCGACAATGCCCCACGGGCCGAACGCCGCCGCCAGCGCGGCATCGGTATAAATGGCCTGATGAGCGCGGTGGAAGGCGCCGAGGCCGATATGAACGATGCCCGGCGTCAGCGCCGTGCGGTCATAGGCCGGGCGCTGGACATGCGCCGGCAGCGCAGTTGTGGGTGAGAGCCGCTCCATGGATCACGCGATGCCGAAGGCGGGGTGAGAAAGCGTGTGCTCGATGCCGCGCAGTTCGGCGAGGCCCTTGAGACGGCCGATGGCGGGATAGCCGGGCTGCGCGCCGCGCGTTAGGTCGTCGAGGATTTCCTGCCCGTGGTCGGGACGCATGAAGATCTGGTGATCGGCACGCCCCTCGGCCTTGCGGCGCCGCTCCTCGGCGAGAATGGCTGCGATGACGGCGACCATGTCGGTGCCTCCCTCAAGATGCTGGTCCTCGAAGAAGGAGCAGGGAAACCCATCCGTCTCGCGCCGTACATTGCGCAGATGCACGAAATGGATGCGCGAGGCGAGCCGCCGTGCCATGGAGGGAAGGTCGTTGTCCGGCCGTGCCCCAAATGAGCCGGTGCAGAAGGTGACGCCATTGGCCGGGCTGTCGACCCCATCGAGCATGTCGCGGTAGTCGGCTTCGGTGGAGAGGATGCGCGGCAGGCCGAGCAGCGGCCAGGGCGGGTCGTCGCCATGGGCGCAGAGCCGCATGCCGAGTTCTTCGGCGACCGGCACCACCTCGGCGAGAAAGTCCTTGAGATGGCGGCGCAGCCGGTCAGCATCGAGCGCAGCGTAGCGCGCGAGCGCCTCGCGCAGCTCCGCGAGACTGTAGCCGTCGGACGAGCCGGGCAGGCCGGCGCCGATATTGCGGGCGAGCGCGGCCATCTTCCCGTCGTCGAACGCCGCGAAGCGCCGGCCCGCCTCGTCGACCAGCGTCGCCGGATAGTCCTGCGCGGCGCCGGGGCGCGCGAGCTGGAACACGTCGAAGGCGACGAAATCGATGAGGTCGAAGCGCATGGCGCGGGCGCCGTCGGCGGCTTCCCAGCGCAGATCGGTGCGGGTCCAGTCCAGCACCGGCATGAAATTGTAGCAAACGGTGAAAATCCCTGCCTCGGCAAGCCGGCGCAGGCTTTGCTGCCAGGCGGCGATGTGCGCGCGCCATTCGCCCGTCTGGGTCTTGATGTTCTCGGAAACCGGGATGCTCTCGACCACCTCCCATTCCAGGCCGCCGGCGCGCACCTCCGCCTGGCGACGGGCGATTTCCGATGCGGTCCAGGCGGTGCCGGTCGGGACATGGTGCAGCGCGCTGACGATGCCCTGAGCGCCAGCTTGCGCGGCGTCGCGCACACTCACCTTGTCGATCGGGCCAAACCAGCGCCATGTGTGTCGCATAGAAAGTTCCTCAAATGGCTGTTGGTTCAGGGCGTGGGCGCGCCGACGACCGCGATGGCGCGCAGAGGCGCCCCCGAGCCGCCGCGAATGGGCAGCGGCAGGGTGACGAGAAAGGCGAAGGGCGGCAGATCGCCGAGCCGAGCGAAGTTCTCGCCGATCAGCACGCCCGCCCCCAGCAAAAGGCGATGGGCAGGAAACTCCGTGCTGCCAAAGGCATCGAGCGAGAGGCAATCCGACCCGGCGATGCGCACCTGACGCTCGATCAGCAACGCCGCCGCCGCCTGCGAGAGGCCCGGCCAGTCCGCGAGAAAGGCGGCGTGCGGGGCCGGCTCGGTCCAGTGCACATCCCAGCCGAAATGGAAGAACACCGCGTCGCCGGGCCGGATGGCGCCGTGACGGGACTCGAAATCAAGGATCGTCTCGATACCGACGGCATGGCGGGGGGCGACGTTGCGGCAGTCGATCGTCGCCATGCGGCCGAAGAAGCGCTGCGGTTCGATCGCGTCGATGGCGCCGCCGCCGGGCACGAAGTGCAGCGGCGCGTCGAAATGCGTGCCGGAATGCTCGCTCATGCAGAGCGCGTGATTGCAGGCGGCGTCGCCGCGGTCGTAGCTCTCGACGAGCTCCTGCGTGAAGCGCGGATGCGTCGGCCACATCGGCATGTCCGGCGCCATGGGATGGGTGAGATCGACAAGCCGGACCTGCGGCGAGCGGAACAGCGCGGCAAGTGCGTCCAGGTCTTCGTCACCAATCGCCATCGCATCACCCCGCCTTCGGGCGCGGCACGATGGCCACGATGAGGATGATGAGCGCGCCGGTGAGCAGGAAGCGGATGCCTGCCTGCATCTGGAAAGTGTTGAGCATCGTCGCCATCAGGTTGAAGAACAGCGCCGCCCCCCAGATGCCGATGGCGTTGGCCCGCCCGCCGGCGACGCTGGTGCCGCCGAGCACCACCACGGCGATGGATTCCAAGAGATAGGTGTCGCCCATATTGAGCGCCGCGCCGCCGGAGAAGCCGGACAGCAGGAAGCCGGCGAAGCCGGCGGAGATGCCGCACAGCGTATAAGCAACCAGCCGCACCCGCCCGACCGGAATGCCCGCCAGCCGCGCCGCGCGCTCACTCTGCCCGATGGCCAGCAACTGCCGTCCACCGACGCCGTGCTTCAGTACGAGGACGGCCAGCAGGGTGAGCCCCATCACCGCCATCGGCAGCACGCGGATGCCGCCGATCGACCAGAGGGTGAAATCGGAGAGCGCCGCCGGCGGCTTCAGCGTCGCCTCGCCGCCGAGGTTAAAGGCGAAGGACTGGAACACGAAGCTCCATGCCAGTGTCGCGATGATCGGCGGCAGGTGCAGGGCGGTGATGGCGAGGTAATTGAGCATTCCCGCCACCGCGCCTACCGTGACGGCAAGGAGGAGCCCTGGCAGGACCATCGCGTCGGACCCCGCCATCACGCTCATCGAGGCATAGGCCGCCAGCGTGAGCACCGAGGGCATGGAGAGGTCGATATTGCCGGGACCGGACGCGATGACCAGCATCTGGCCGGTGCCGACCACCACGCTGAAGGCCGCAAAGACCAGCGCCGAAGAGAGCGTTGGAATGGCGCTTCCGACGCCCGAATAGGCGATGGTCGCGCCCCACATGACCAGCGCGACGAGGAAGCCGTAGCTCCAGGGAGCGAGACGCAGGCTCATGAGCGGTGCTCCGAGAACAGGACGCGGCCGGCAAGCACGAGGAACAGGATCGCCCCCTGCGCGCCGATCTGCCAGGTCGGCGGCACCTGCAGGAAGCTCAGCAGCGAGCCGGCCAGTGCCAGCGTCAGCGCGCCGATCACCGTGCCGACGGGCGAGACGATGCCCCCCGTGAAGGCTCCGCCGCCCAGGATGACCGCGCCGACGCCGAGCAGCGTGTAGGCGGGGGCTACGTTGGGATCGCCGGACGTCGTGAGGCCGGTGAGGGTCAGTCCGGCGAGGCAGGCGAGGGCTCCGGCGGCGGCATAGACCCCGCAGCGTATGGTCAGCACCGACCAGCCGGCCCGTTCCACGGCGCGGGGATTGGCGCCCGCGCCGCGCAGCACCGCGCCATAAGAGAAGCGGGTGATGACGAGGTGGCCGACGAATGCCGTGACGAGCGCGATAAGAACAGGCAGCGGCACCAGGGGCGGCTTCCAGCTCATGAACGCCACCAGCCAACGTGGCGCCGCCCCGCCGGGCCCCGGCATCAGCGTCACCGCCGCGCCGAGCCAGATGAACGACATGCCGAGCGTCACGATGATGGAGGGCAGCTGCCGCACATGAATGAGCAGCCCCACCCCGGCATAGACGGCGATGCCGGCGGCGAGGATGGTCACCGCCAGAAGCGGGGCCTCATTGAGATAGAGCGCCGTCACGCAGGTGACGAAGCCGACGAAGCTGCCGATCGACAGGTCGATGTCGCCGAGCATGATGACCAGCATCTGCGCCAGCGCGGCGAACATCAGCGGTACGGCGAATTTGAACAGCAGCCCGAAGCCGAAATAGCTCATCGCCGAGGGCCGGATCCAGAAGATCACCGCCAGCATGGCGATCAGCGTCGCCGCCGGCAGGCCGATCTGGAGCGCGGTGCCCAGAGCCGGGGCGATGCGGCGGCGCCGCTGAAGGGCGATATCAGCCATCGGACGCTCCCGTTTGCGCGCCGCCGAAGGAGGCTTCCAGGATGCGGGCATGGTCGATCTGCGCGCCGGGGATCTCCTCCACGGCGCGGCCTTCGCGGAAGACGTAGAGCCGGTCGCAATTGGCCAGTTCGTCCATCTCGGTGGTGTACCAGACGAAGCTGCGGCCCTTGTCGGCCTCCGCGCGGAGGAGAGTGTAGACCTCCTGCTTGGTGCCGACATCGACCCCGCGCATCGGGTCGTCGAGCAGCACCACCTGCGCGTCGGAGGCCAGCGCGCGGGCGAACAGCACCTTCTGCTGGTTGCCGCCGCTCAGCGACAGGATTGGCGTATCGACATCCGGCGCCTTCACCTTCAGCCGCGCCGCCCATTGTTCGGCAAGCGCCCGTGCGGCCTGCGGGACGACGAATCCGCCGCGCTGCAGCGCCTTCAGGCTGCGGATGGTAAGATTGTCGGCGATCGACCAGAGCGGGAACACGCCCTCCGTGCCGCGGTCGCCGGCGACATAGGCCACCGGCACGGTCGAGGTGGCGGCGTAGATGGCGCGCAGGCGCTCGCGCTGCCCGTGGCCGTCGAGCCCGGCAAAGCCGATGATCTCGCCGCGCCGGGCTCGAATGGCGCGGTCAGCCCCGTCGCGGCCGGCATGGTCGATGACGGTCGCACCGTTTGCCACCGGGGCGGAGGCGCGGCCCGTCCCGCCATGGGCCTCGATGCTGCCCATCATGGTCACGAGATCGGAACGGGTGAGACCGGCGGCCGGGCGATCCGCCACCACGGCGCCGTCCATCATTACGGTGACGCGGTCGCTGACCGCGAGGATTTCGTTCAGGCGGTGGGTGATGAGGATGCAGGCGATGCCGCCGGCCACCGCCTTGCGGATATGGACGAGGAGCTGCTCCGTCGGCGTGTGCCCGAGCGCGGAGGTCGGCTCGTCGAGGATGACGCCGCGCACCGGAATGCTGGTCTGAGTGAAGGCGCGGGCGATCTCGACCATCTGCCGCTCGCCGATGGCGAGTTCGGCCACCTTGCGATCGGGGTCGATGCCGTGGCCGGGGAAGATGTTATCGAGCGCCGCCGAGATAAGCGCGCGCGCCCGTCTCCGCCAGCCGAAGCCCCTTAGGTTCGCATGGATGATGCGGGTGTTCTCGGTGGCGGTCAGGTTGCCGCAGAGGGAGAGTTCCTGGAAGATGCAGCGCAGCCCGCCGGCCTGCGCCTCGCGCGCGCCCCAGGCGCCGATTTCGGCGCCGTCGTACCGGAAGTCGCCGGAGCTGCGTTGCACCGTTCCCGCCAGCACGTTCATCAGCGTCGACTTGCCGGCGCCGTTGTGACCGACCAGACCGACCACCTCGCCCGGCGCGAGCGCAAAATCGACGCCGACCAGCGCCTGCACCGCGCCATATTGCTTGGCGACGGCGCGGGTGGCGATCAGCGGGACTGAGGAAGCCGCGCCTTCACGCGGCTCTCCGATTGCGGGGAAGAGGGCATGCATTAGCGGCAACGCCTCACTTCGGCGCTGGAACCATGGGCAGGGGCGCCTTGGCGATATTGGCGTCGATGATCTTCGCCACCAGCTCCTGCGGATATTCCGCATTCACCACGCCGCCTTCCGGCACGGTCTTCAGCCAGGCGTCGAGATCGGACTGGTTGATCTGCAGCAGCGGCACCTCGACGAATTTCGGCACCTGCTTGCCGGCGAGAATCTGCTGCGCGACCCAGAATGCGACCTGCGATACCGAGGGCGTGGCGCCCAGCGAGAAGGTCTCGTAGCCCGTGGCCTCGTGCTCCTTCTTCCACAGCGCGAGCTCGTCCTGCCGGTTGCCCATGATGATGATCGGCAGCTTGCGGCCCGCCGCCTTGAAGGCTTGCGCCGCGCCGTAGCCGTCGCCGCCCTGGGTGAGCACGCCGTCGATCTGCGGCAGCGAGGGCAGCACGCCGGAGACTTCCTTCTGGGCGACGGTTCCGGTCCACTGGCCGTAGACCTCGCCGACCTTCTTGTAGCTGGGATGGGCGGCGAGGGCCTTGTTCACGCCCTCGTTGAGGCGCTTGTCGAAGCCGTCGCCAGCCATGCCGCGAATTTCGAGGATGTTGGCCGGCTTGTCGCCTAGCTTGGAGGCAATGAAGTCCAGCTCGGCCTTGGCGTAGGAATCGAGATTGTAGTCGACCACATAGGCGCAGGGCTCGGTGACGCCGCTGGCGAAGGCGACGATGGTGATGCCGGCGTCGCAGGCCTCCTTGATGGAGCCGTTCAGCGCGGTATCTGAGCCGGCGAGCACGATGATGGCATCATAGCCTTGCAGGATCAGGTTCTGGATCTGCGACGCCTGCTCGGTGACGGAATTGTTGGAGGAGACGACGGTGCTGCCGGCGATTTTGCCGTCCGCCTTGGCCTTGGCGGCCGCAGCCTCGAAGCTCGTGATCATCACCTGCCGGAAGGAATTGCCGGCGTAGGAATTGCTGAAGGCGATCTTCTTGCCCGACGTATCGCCGGTGGCGGTACCCTCCGCCGCGAAAGCGCCGCCCGTGAGCACGGCGCCGGCAAGCAGAGCGGCCGTCAACGCCAGAATCTTACTGTTCGACATCGCCATTGGACTTTCCTCCCCATTGTCGCGGCCCGAGGCGTTGCCCGAGTCCGCATTCCTGCCTTGGCGGCTTGTTGTCGGCCTTGTACTCTACCATGGTAGAATGTCAATCGCCATGGTAGCGTGCGTCTGGTGAATGTGCGAGAGCATGGACGCGCTGCCAGGAGGGGAACGATGGAAGAGAAGCGACGAAAGCTCGGAGCCCCGATCCCCGACGCGCAGCCCTCCGCCACCTTGCTCGACTCCGGCTCGGTTGCCGGCTCGCCTGCGGCTGCGGCCGTGGAGCCGGTCAATCCGCGCCTACCCATCGCCCCCCAGATCTATGAGCGGTTGCGGCGGGCCATCACCACGCTAATCGTGCTGCCGTCCGAGGCGCTCAGCGAGAAGGAGCTCTCGCTCCAGCTCGGCGTCAGCCGCACGCCCGTGCGCGAAGCGTTGATCCGGCTCGCCGATGAAGGACTGGTCGACATCCTGCCCCAACGCGGCAGCTTCGTCGCACCAATCCGGCTGCGCGATGTTGAGGAGGCCCAGTTCATTCGTGAATCTCTGGAGGTCGCGGTCGCGCGACGGTTGGCGGGGCACTGCTCGCCGCGCTTCCTGTCGGAGCTGAAGCTCAACCTCGCGCGGCAGGAAAGCGCCGTCGCCGAGCAGGACCGCGACTTTTTCCTTGAGCTGGACGAGGCGTTCCATCGTGGGCTCTGCGAGGAGGCGGGCCTGTCAAAGAGCTGGCGTGTCATCCAGTCGGTGAAGCTGCAGATGGACCGGGTGCGTTATCTCAGCCTGCCCGAGCCGGGTCATCTCGACGTGCTCCTCGCCCAGCACCGGCAGATCACGGAGGCGATTGAGCGCGGGCAGGCGGATGAAGCGGGACTCCACATGTCGGCTCACCTAAAAGAAGTTCTGGGCTCAGCAAATCTGCTTCGCCAGAAGCTGGCGCATCTCATCGAAAGTTGAGCGCGGTGGCCGAGGCGGACGGCTCCGGCCGGAGCCCGTCGCGCCGAGTGAGCGTGATCGGGCCTATCCACCACGCGATCGCCACCGTCCGTTGCCAACGCATGCCCAATGCGCCGTTCGCTAGCCTCTGGCCCGGTAGAAGCGGCACTGACTGCCGGCCGGCGTACGGACGTCAGGCGACCGAGTTCGCGTCCGGAGCATTTGCGTCGCCAACGAAGGGAAGATCTCTCGTGATGGATCATCGTACTATAGCGAGCAAATAGTTCTCTTCTTGGTCGCTCGCGGCCCGCCAATACCCTCGCCGCTAACCGGAAGAAATTATCAGGAAGATCTCCTCGCCATAGGTGGCGGTCAACTTCACGCGGCCGCTAAAATGCCCGCCCTAACCTTGCCAGCACGTCATTGGCCTCATCATCAGTGACGATGAGCGGCAGTGACAGGCCAACGCTCACCGGCCCCTTCGAGGTCGTCGACAGCCCTTGCGCAAAGCACGCCTCGACCAGTCGGTCGGTGAAGGCGGCACCCGGCGCCATGCCCCAGACGTGAGGATCGAACTCCACCGCCAGCAGCAGGCCGAGTCCCCGCGCCTTCACGATCAAGGGCGTCGTCCGCGCTATCGCCTCAACGCCCGCGATGAGCCGCCGGCCGACCTCTGCCGCACGCTCGACCAGTCCATCGCGCTCGATGAGTTGAACGGTGGTGAGCGCTACGCGTGTGGTGAGCGGGTTCTTCTCATGCGTGTAATGCCCGAGCTCCAGTTCTGGCGCGACGTTCAGACGTGCGTCGGCGATCACTGCGGCGATGGGCAGCATGCCGCCGCCCAGCGCCTTGCCGATCACCACCGCATCCGGCACCGCACCGAAATGCTCGAAGGCGAAGAACCGCCCGGTCTTGCCGAGGCCGGAGGGTATTTCGTCGAAGATCAGCTTGGCACCATGCGCGTCGCACAGCCGGCGTACTTCGGGCCAGAGCATTGCGGGCGGCACGTGGCAGTTGGAGCGCAATGGCTCGGCAATGACGGCCGCGATGCCGGGAGACTGCGCGAAGATACGGGCGATGTCCTCGAGCATTCGCGTCGTGCCATCCTCGCCGATCCAATAGGGCGGTACGTGATGGCGGCCGGGCAGGAACGGGCCGAGCCGCGCGTCTGGTTCGGCCTGCGACAGCCCAAACGAACCGAAGCCATGGCCGTGATAGGAGCCTTCCAGCGAGATCGTCTCATGCCGCCCGGTCGCGACTCGGGCGAGCTTCAGTGCGATCTCGATGGCATCCGAACCGCCGGTGGCGAACAGCACTTTTGCCGGCGCGCCTGGCCAATGCGTCAGCAGCTTTTCCCCCAAGAGCACCGCCGGCTCATTGGTGAAACGGCGCGGTGAAAAGGCAAGGCGGTCGAGCTGGTCCTTCAGCGCGGCGACGATTTCGGGATGGCGATGGCCGAGATGGTGTGCCGTGTTGCCGTGCAAGTCGACGAAGCGCCGGCCGTCGACATCTTCGAGCCAGATACCGCCAGCCGCCCGCAGGGTCGCGAGGCAAGGGCTGGAGCCGTGCTGGTGGAAGAAGGTGCTGGCGTCGCGGTGCAGCAGATCGTCAGTCACGGGCTGGCTCGGCTGTGGGTGAGGGAAAGGCGCGGCAGGGTTTGCCGGCAAAGATCCAGCTTGCGGTTCTCGATCAGCCACGCAAGCCCCATCGCCGCTAAGGCGAAGCCAAGCAGCACCAGACTTTTGGCGGCGGCATAGCCATAATCACCCGATGCCGCGTGATTGAAGATCGCCACCGAGGCCAGCTTGTGATTGCCGGAGACTAGGAAGATCACCGAGGACAGCGTGGTCAGCCCATCGATGAACACATAGAGCATGCCAAGCAGCAGCGCCGGCCGCAGCATCGGCAGCGTGACGCGGAAGAAGCGCGAGATGAGACCCGCGCCGAGGCTCTCCGCCGCCTCATCCACCGAGCGGTCGAGCCGCTGCATCGCCGCGCGCGCCGCCAGCACGCCGACGAACAGATTGGAGAACAGAATGTTCAGCACCAATATCGCTGAGGTTCCGGTGAGCGACAGCGCCGGCAAGCCGAATGGCACGTTGAAGGCGACGATATAGCCGATGCCGAAGATGATACCCGGTAGGATCGCCGGCACCAGCGCCAGGAACACGATGAGATTGGCGCCGGGCGGGCGCTGCCGTTCCACCACATGAGCGATGATGACGGCGAACAAGCCGCCAATCGGCCCGGCAATGCCGGCGAGCCCCAAACTGTCCCACACCAGGTCGAGCCCGCGCTCGGAACTGCCATAGCCGGTGCCGCTTAGCCCGACATCGACGCCGGCCGAGGTGAAATAGCCGACCGTGAAGCCCCAATCGACGCCCCACACCCTCGTCACCGCCCCCAGCGCCATGGTGCCGTAGACGGCGAACACCAGCGCAACGACGGTGCCCGCCACCGCACTAAGGCCAAGCCGCCAATGCGCCGGCATCGGCAGCTCGGAACGCGCACCGCTGGCGGTGGAGAAGGATTTGCGCCGCCCGATCAACTCCAGCCCGAGATAGAGCAGCAGCGAGGGGATGATCAGCCACATGCAAAGCGCGGCCGCCAGCGGCGTGTTGCGGTAGGCGGTGATCTCGTCATAGACGATGCCGGCCAAAACCGGGGTGTCGCGGCCGAGGATCATCGGGTTGCCGAAATCCGTGAGGCTCATGATGAACACCAGCACGACGGCGCGTTTCATCGCCGGCCACGCCAGCGGTAACGTCACATGGCGAAAAGTGCGTGCATGCCCGGCCCCTAACCCCGCGGCGGCCTCGTCCACCCGCCCATCCTGCTTGCGCAGCACATTGTCGAACACGATCAAAGAGGCGGGCATAAAGGACAGCGTCTGAGCCAGCACCACGCCGAAGAAACCATAGAGATTGGTCTGGTCGGCGTCGATCAGGCCGAGCCATTGGTCGAGAAAGGTGTGCGTCACCAGCCCGCGCCGGCCGAACAGCATGATGGTAGCGGTGGCGATCAGCACCGGCGGCGCCACCAGCGGCATTAGCAGCACCACGCGCGTCGCCCCCGGCATTGGGACGCCGCCGCAATTGATGCCATAGGCCAGCGCGAAGGCGAGCGACACCGTGAAGAGCACCGAGATGCCCGCCAGCGTCAGGCTGTTGAGTGTGGCGCCGAGCAGATACGGGTCCTCGTACACTTTGAGGTAATGGTCGAGGCCCCAGCGGTCGTCGGTGCCGTTGCGTAGCGCATCGAACTTCTGCGGGCCGAGCTTGTCCCGCACCTTAAAGGCCAGCGCGGTGCGCTTGTGCAGCATCACGTGGGCGATTGTGGTCTCGTCGAGAATTGCCGCGCGCTGGTCCGCCGGCAGCGCGGCCAGCGCCTTCTCCATCGCCACCGACTGCTCGGAATAGGCGGCCTTGCGGTCCCACTCGACCGGCGCGCCGTTCAGCGCGAACGCGGCCGCCGTCGCCTCGACGTTTTCGGCCTCGGTGGCACTGTCGGTCCAGCGCTTCACCAGCGCAGGCCGCTCATCGGGCGGCACCTCGTCCAGTGCCCGCTCAGTCACTGTTTTCAGCTGCTCCAGCTTCATCGGGCCGGAAATTACAAAGCTCTCCACCAGCACCGCGCCGATCGGGTAGGCGATGAAGATGGCAAGGATCAGCGCCACGATGGTAGTGAGCACGATGCCGGGAAGATGGCGCAGCGAGAGCGTCATCAGGCCGGCTCGCTGGCGAGGATCACGGCGCGTACGGCGTCCGGCTGCAGCGTGACTTTGAGCCCGCGCGTCCACAGGCTGGCCTCGTGCGAAGGCCGGTCGGCTATCACCACCCGCCCGGAGGCAAGCCTTACGGTGAGCCGCACATTGGCGCCGAGGAAGGTGGCGGTGTCCACGTGACCCTTCAGCCCGTCGCCAGCGGCCATCAGCGCGATGTGCTCCGGCCGGTAGACGGCGGTGACCTCGGCGCCCGGCAGCACATTGGCCGGCACCGCCATCGGCCAGAACTCGCCGGAGGCGTCAATACCCCCAGTGACCACCCGGCCCTCGATGAGGTTGGAGATGCCGACGAATTGCGCGGCGAACTGAGAGCGCGGCCGGTGATAGACCTCCGCCGGCGTGCCGATCTGGTCGACCCGTCCATTGCGCATAACCGCCACACGGTCGGAAAGCGCCAGCGCCTCTTCCTGGTCGTGCGTGACATAGAGCGTCGTGATGCCGAGTCGGTCGACAAGCGCGCGCAATTCATTGCGCAACTTCACCCTTATGCGGGCATCCAGCGCCGACATCGGCTCGTCGAGCAGCAGTACTTCCGGGTTGGAGGCCAGCGCGCGGGCCAGCGCGACGCGCTGCTGCTGGCCGCCGGAGAGCTCATGCGGATAGCGCGTCAGCAGCGCGCCGATCTCAACCATATCGGCAAGCTCGGCAATGCGCCGCGTGCGCAGCGCGTGGCCGCCGGCAAGCGCGAAGCCGATGTTCTCGGCCACCGTCTTGGTGGGAAACAGCGCGTAGGACTGGAACACGAAGCCCATCCGGCGCTTGGCCGGCGGCATGTTGGTGACGTCCTGCCCACCGCGCAGCACCTGGCCGCCATCGGGCTTGGCGAAGCCGGCGACGATCCGCAGCAGCGTGGTTTTGCCGCAACCGGAATCGCCCAGCAGCGTGACGAACTCACCCTTGGCGAGTTCGAACGACACGCCGTCCACCGCACGGTGACCATCATATTTCTTGGCGACATCGCGGACAGCCAGATGCGGCCGGCCCCGATCGAGGGTCGGCCGCACGGTGGCGCGCAGGAAAGTCACGTCGTTCATTACTGCTTCAGGATCCGGCTGGCGAACTCGCGGCGGAACGCGGCGATATCGACCGGGCGGCGCATCCGCCACAGCGTGATCTGCGAGAGATCAACCAGACCGTAGCCGGGGACGGCTGTGGCGCCGACGACGTTGCCAAGCACCACGGCGGCTTCATCGCTCGCCATGAAGTCGAGGAAGATCTTGGCCTCAAGCGGGTTCGGGCCGCCGGCGACGAGGCCGCCGCCTTCGGTCACATTCGGGGTGATGCGGCCATAGACGATCTCGACCGGCTTGCCCGACGACTTGGTCTCGAAACAGGTGGTGTCGAAGGTCAGGCCGATCGCCACTTCGCCCGCCGCCGCCAGCGCCGCACCGCCCGAGCCGCCATCGGCATACTGGTAGACGTTCTCGTTGAGGTTCTCGACGAAGGGCCAGCCGAACGCATCGACGAAGGTGGTCAGGATCGCCCCGCCGGTGCCGGACTTTAGCGGCGACGGCAGCGAGATTTCCTTCTTGTAGATCGGCTTGATCAGGTCTTCCCAGGTGGTTGGCATCGGCAGTTCCTTCTGCGCCAGCCGATCCTTGTTCACCACCATGCACATCGTGGTCGCGAAATACTTGTTGTAGAAGCCGTCGGCATCGCGGAACGCCGGGGCAATCTTGGAGCCGGTCGGCTCATAGGGCTCGAACACGCCGGCCTGCTTGAGCTGCTCGAGCGCGACATTGTTGACGAGATAGATCACGTCGGCCTGCGGTTTGCCCTTCTCGGCAATGGCGCGCTCGGTGATCGGGCCGGTGGAGCCGGACACGAACTTCACCTCGATGTCCGGGTACTTCTTCTTGAATGCGCCGACCAACGCGGAATTCACGCTGTCGGAGGCGTTGTAGAGCACCACTTCCTTGGCGAGCGAGGTGGTCGTGCCAAAGGCGAGCAGCGCACCCGCGACAGCGGCGGCACGGCCTAGCCGCCTCATAGAAATTATGTGCATTTGTCTCTCCAGCGTCGGGAGGGGGGAGGTCGTGATATAAGTGTCGTTAAAGTCTGTGACTTCTGAATGAAGCCCTACTTATGTCCCCGAGATTCGCTCTCCATGAACTTCGCCCAGCTCCGCGCCTTCCATGCCGTCGCCAGCCACCGCACCTTCTCGCAGGCCGCCCATGCACTGGGGGTCAGCCAGTCGGCGATCACCCAGCATGTGAAGTCGCTGGAGGATGCGGTCGGCGCGCGGCTGTTCCTGCGCACGGGGGCCGGCATCGAGCTGACGCCGGACGCGCGCGACCTGCTGCCGCGCGTGCGGCAGGTGATGCTGATGCTTGACGATATCGGCGCGCGAATGGACGACGGGCGTGCTTTGCATGCCGGCCATCTCGCCATCGGATTGTGCGCGCCTTATGTCGCGATGCCGCTGCTGGAGCGCTTCACCAGCCTGCACCCAGGCGTGCAAGTTGATGTGCGGCTGGAAAATTCCAGCGCCCTGCTCGACCTCGTGGCTCAGCACCGGGTGGATATCGCCATCGCCACTCTGCGCGCGCCCCACCCGGATTTCGCCTGCGATCGCCTTGTGGACCAGAGCGTGCTGGTGCTGGTGCATGCCGGGCACCCGTGGTGGGAGCGCAAAAGCGTTGCGGCGGCCGAGTTGGTTGGTCAGCGCTTCGTGCTGCGTGAGGCGGGCTCGATGACGCGCCAGTTGTTCGAAGACGCGCTGGCGAGCCATGCCATCGAGATCGCCCCACATCTGGTGCTCGGCAGCCGCGAGGCAGTGAAGGAAGCGGTCGCCGCCGGCATCGGCGTCGGCATCGTAATGGACCGCGAACTGGGGTTCGACCCGAGACTGGGCGCGCTGGCGATCAGCGATGCCGACACAAGCGCCGGGGAGTACCTCGTCACCCGCCGCGAAACCCGCAGCCTAGGCGCTGTGGCCACCTTCGCCGCCGTCGCCCGCGAGGTATTCAGCGCCAATTGAGTAGCGCCGATACTTTTCGGGCTTTCGACTCTCTACGGTGCGTCATCGGTTTAAAGTCCCAGGACGCTTCTGCCACTGGAAGAACTTCGGGCCGGAAGTCTATTAGCAGGGCGCGAAGGGGGCGCCTTGGTGTTGGGGCATGTCTAAGATCGACGCCGTCACGTGATGCCGATCTTACTTCATCAACTTCTTGCCCGATGGGTCGGCATCTGATTTCCGGCTACTAGGACGCTGGCGCCAACCGGATCCCTACGGTCGATCACCCACCGGACGACCGAGAAGCCGGCCGTGCGCTTCACCGGTGTGGCGCTCGCGCGCAGGCTTATTCGATGCCGCGTATTTCCCGCGTGAGTTTCGGAACGCCTTCGGATGCTTCGCCGGGATAGCACCGCACCGAATCGGCATCTTCGTGCAAATCATGTGCGCCCATCGCTGGTGGGGGGATCTGCGGACCGGGCGGTACCCGGACGTTGCGAGAACTCGCGGTCGCCTATCGGACCGATGAGCGCTACGCCGCGCGGATCTTGCGGCTGGCGTTCCTGCCTCAGGGCATGAAGGCGAAGATTATCGCTGGGGACGATGCAGATGCGCCGGTCCTTCCGGAGTTATTCGCGTAGGCGTCGGCTCGACGCTGCGGGTCCCCCAGGTGAAATGCGAGCCAAATCTGGCTGCAATCCTTAGGGCGTACCGATCAGGCGTTTCAGATGCCACCGCTTTTGACGCACAAATCCTTTGCGATCCGGCTTGATGACACCGACGGTTCTAGGCGCACGCAGGCCGCCCGCTGCGACGTTGGCGCGTCCAGATGAACACGTCATTGTACAGCGTTTCGCATCCAGTAAGCAGCCGATACGGCTGAAAAGGTACAGAGTTGCCGAACAAGTTCATCCAGGTCGCTCCTGCGCGCGCTGGTGTAAACCAGCCGGGCAGATAATTCCGTGCGCTCATCAGGCAGCTGTTTTGCCGTGATGTCAGCAATGGGGTACCCAGCGTTCTCCAAGAGACCAGATAGTCGGGCCTGCACTTGTGCGTGATCAGTCATCGGGGTGACCACGACGATTTCATAGGAGGCCTCGGTCTCCTCACCTTGTGGGAGCCGCTCAAGCAAACTCACTAGTGGGCGCAGTAGCGTATTGCCAGCAAGAACGAACAGCGTCAGCGTTATTGACTGGACGACAAGATCTGCGCCGGCGCAGGCTCCCACTGCAGCCGAACACCAAAGTGTCGCTGCGGTATTCAGCCCACTGACATTAGCACCATCCTTCATGATGACGCCAGCACCCAGAAACCCAATGCCGGACACGACATAAGCGATCACTCGCACCGCGCCGCCGGTGCCATCGAGATGCATGGCCATATCAACGAATTGGCAGGCGCCGATGGCGACAAGCACATTTGTCCGGAGCCCTGCGGTTCGCTGTCGGTATTGGCGCTCGGCGCCCACTAGCGTTCCCATGGCGAAGGCGACAGCAAGGCTGATCAGTGTGCTGGTGAAGTCCTCCAGCGTGAAAGAGGCGATGAATGGCATACGTCCTTCTATCGGGCTGCGATCCTCACCGACGATGGGCTCGCTCTAGCTGCTTGATCATGACGGTTGGATGACCGGCATCACGGACGATAGAGCTTCGATGACCGAGGAAGATCGCCTCGCCCTGACGCGCGGAACGCTGCATCAGGACGCTTCTTCAGCAGAAGGCCAAGGGCAAACACAGGAAGGACAGGGAACTCTCATTGCCTGCATCGAGGCGGCTCTCTCGATAGTTGAGGTCGCCTCCTCAGCGGCGGAAGCCCAACCGGCCCTGGCAAAGCGTTAGAGGATTGCCTTGGCTCGCCATAGACGCTAGCGGACATGGTTGTGGTTGGAGCTGTTCATCATGTGCACGTCCCTGAGTTACCGCGATGTCGCCGGCAAGGTCTATTTTGGGAGGACATTGGAGCTGACCGTCGACCTCCCATATCAGATCGCTTGGCTCCCGTCGGGGATCGCAATTCACTCCGAGATCGAGGGGCATCCACCCGTTGAATCCAACGCGCGCAACGGAATGCTTACCGTTACCATGCCGTGTCGCAGGCCTAGTGCCGATGCTCCGCTCGGTGTCAATGACTTCAAGGTACTGGAAGGACTCAACGATAAGGGCTTGACCTTCAGCCTCCTCTCCTATCCGGCTGCCGCCGGGACGCACCGCGCGCTCCCCGCCACGCAGGCAGTCCTGTCCGCTTCCGATCTCGGCTCATGGATTTTGGGGCAGTTTGCCACCGTCGTCGAGGTAAGGGCAGCACTGGCTGCTCAGCCTATCCTCCTTGAGCCTCTGGCCATCCTAGGCGGCGTGGAATCACCGTTCCACTACGTGGTACATGACGCCTCCGGGGCCGCCATGGTAATTGAATTCAACGGCGGCAAGATGTCGCTCTACGACAATCCCGTAGGGGTCATGACCAACGGGCCAGAGTTCCCGTGGCACCTTACCAACCTTAACAACTATACTCACCTCACCAATGTCGACGTACCCGCAGCCAGTTTCGGGGCGTACAGGGCGGTGCAGCCAGATTCCGGCATCGCCACCGCGGCGCTGCCGGCTTCCAACACTTCTGTCGGACGCTTTGTGCGGGCCGCGTTCTTCGCACACTTCTCTGAAAAGGCCGCCACACCTGATCTCGCGGTGCGGACGCTGGCGCATATCATGAACAATTTTGATCGTCCACGTGGCGCCAGCATCGACTATCCACAGGCGGGGGGCAGTCATATGGAGGTCGCAGGATTGGAACCCGAAAAGACCGAAACCTACGCAACCGAATTCACCTCGTGGACTAGCATGTCCGATCTTGACCGCAAGCTGTTCTTCATCCGCGACTATCAGAGCCTCAATTTCACGAGCTTCGATGTGGGAGCGCTTGCCCCTCTCACGGTGCCGAAGCTCCTGCCTTTGAAAGCGCTCAACGGCGGTGCAACCGACGCTACCGACATTCTCAAAGCGGCTTAACCCTGCGCTACCATTAAGCGGAAGGGTACCCGCTTCTTGGTTTGCTGGGGCGTGACTGCTAACACAGCGACACCTAAGGGCAGGAGTCGACACACGGAATGTCGGTGAGAAACATTGAATTTAGCCGTGTTTTCGACATGGCTTCTCTGTTTGCGCTGGTGCTCGGAGCTTTGACGCTTGCAGGATGCGGTGCGCAGCTTGCGCCCTCGGTGCCCGTGTTCGGCGCCTATTTCCCGTCCTGGCTGGTTTGCGCGGCGGCTGGCGTGATAGGCGCTCTAATGCTGCGCGGGCTGTTCATCCGCATCGGCCTTGACGACATGCTGCCGTGGCGTCTCGCGATCTACGCGAGCCTTGCCGCTTTCATCGGTTTCCTGGTCGCTCTTATCGTCTACGGACGCTAAGCGATGGCACCCTCCGCCTACTCCCATCGCCGCAGCCTTCTCGGCTCGAGCGTCGCCGCGCTGATCGTTGTCTGCGCTATCGTTGTCGGATGGTTCTATGCGGTAAGGGCGAAAGATCGTCCTCTTTCGCAAGACACCGTTCTTACCGCGAATATCGTCAATATTGCCTCGACTGTGCCCGGTCGAATCGCCAGGCTGGCGGTTGCGGATAACCAGAAGGTGGCAAAAGGCGATCTGTTGTTCCAGGTCGATCCTGAACCCTACCGTCTCGGAGCGGATCAAGCTCGCGCCGATCTGAAAATGGCGGAGGCAGCTCTTGCAGAACAACGTCGCACCATTGCGGCGGAAAGGTCCAATGCCTCCATCGCCAGTGGGCAGATCACCCGCGCCCGCGCCAATCTGGCGCTCGCGGAGCAGACGCTTGCCCGGTTGCTGCCCCTATTGCCGAAACGCTATGTCACCGCCCAGCAGGTCGACGATGCTCGCACTGCTCGTGACGATGCGAGGACGAGCCTAGCGCAGGCGGAAAAGCAGGCGGAGGCGGCCGACAGCCTCGTCGGCACGCTCGATGCCGCAGAAGCGCTGGTGGAAGCACGCCGCGCCGCACTGGCTATTGCCGAGCGCAACCTGGCCGACACCGAAGTGCGCGCGCCACATGGTGGACGCGTGGTCGGCCTCACCGTCGCTACGGGACAGATCATCGCCCCCGGCCAATCGGTGTTCACGCTAATCGACACCAGCAACTGGTATGCCTCGGCCTCGTTCCGCGAAACGGAGCTCCCCTCAATCGCCGTGGGGGACTGCGCTCGTGTCTACGTACTAGCCGACCGCTCGGTGTCCATCAGTGGTACGGTGCAAGGCATTAGTTGGGGCGTTATCTCCGAGGACGTCCTCAACCTGCCGCGCGCCTTGCCCTATGTGCCGAAGTCCCTGAACTGGGTGCGGATCCAGCAACGCTTCCCGGTACGCATCCGGCTGACTGACCCGCCCGAAGACCTCATGCGGATCGGAGCCTCGGCAGATGCCATCATTCTTAGTGGCGAGCGCTGCTAGTGGCGATGGCCGGGCCGCTCTCGCAGGTCATAGCGGAGTTGAAGCCCTTTCCGGGCCGGGCAGCGCTGACATGGCGCATCGCGCTGCTATGCGCCCTTGTTTCCGCCACCGCCATGCTCTTTCAGACGCCGGAAGCGGCGATCAGTTGCTATCTGATCATCTTTCTGATGAAGCCTGACGCGGTGCAGAACATCGTCACGGCGATTGGCCTCATCGTTCTCGTGGTGCTCGTCGTCATTGCCTTGATCCCGCTGATCAATGCGACCGCGGAATCGCCGCTATTGCGACTGCTCACCATCGCGCTGGTGTCCTTTGTCTTCCTGTTCCTCGGCGCCGCGAGCCAGCTTGGTGAGATCGGGGGAGTGATCGGGCTGGTTTTCGCATTCATGTTGACGCTGGTGAATATGGCGCCTGTCCCGGACGCCCTAACCATTGGCCTTCGCTATGCCGCTTACATGGCGCTAATGCCGATGGCGTGGATGATAGCGTTTAATCTCGCGCTCGGGCTGTCGCCAGTGCACTTGCTGCGGAGGGTCCTCCTCGAACGACTGCGGACATGCGCCGATGCGATCGAGGGCGGGGCGCCTGGACATGACGCGGCAATCGCAGCGCTTCTTCGGGCCGATAATGCGGCAGCTGAAAAGCAGGCTGGTGTGGTCAAGCTGCTGGGCCTCGCAGCGCGCGATGATACTGCTCAGATCGCACGAGATATGCGGGCTTCCTATCGGCTTGCGCTGGCAACCTCGGGATTGCCCGACAACCTCGATCCCACGCGGCAGACGCAGCTTCTGGACGCGTTGCGCGCGGCTCTCACTGCGCTTAACGCCGGCGAGCGACCGCCGGTGCCACCGATCCCGGACACCGCGGCCGAGCCCTCGGAGCGCGAGGCCCTCTCCGCCCTGGCCGTCATCGCAGGCGCGCCCGAGGGCAAGGTTATCGATGCACCAAAAGCACCGTTCTTTTTTTCTGACGCCCTTTCCAATCCCGCATATCAGCGCTTTGCGCTCAAGACCACTGCAGCTGCGGTGGTCTGCTATCTGATTTATACCGGCCTCGACTGGCCGGGGATCCACACGGCAATGATCACCTGTTACGTCGCCGCGCTCGGCACTACCGGCGAGACCGTCCATAAGCTTGGCCTGCGCATTATTGGATGTCTCATCGGCGCCACGATGGGAATGGGTGCAATCCTGTTCGTGGTGCCCCAGCTGGAGACGATTGGCGGACTGATGGCGCTGGTATTCGGGGGCGTGCTGGTCGGCGCCTGGGTCTCGACCGGCCCCGAGCGCATCGCCTATGGCGGAGTTCAGATCGCGCTCGCCTTCCTCCTCACCGTTCTTCAGGGCTTCGGACCGACCATCTCTCTCGATGCTGCTTGGGATAGGGTAGTCGGCATCCTTCTCGGGAACGTCGTCATCTACGTGATCTTCACCCGTCTCTGGCCGGTTTCGATCGAGGGCGCTGTGCGGATGCATTTGCAAGTCGCCCTTGCCGGAGTGAAGCGCATCGCGGCTCTAGCCCCCAAGTTGCGCGCGCATGCCGTGCCGGATGTCGCCTTGGTCGGGAGCGAGATCGGCAAGGCGACCGAACTCATGGCGCTGCTCCCCTTGGAGCCGATAGGCATCCGCCCGCAGCCTCCGACGGAGGCTATGCTAAACGCAGTAACGGCGGAGATCGGTCAGCTCGTCCGCGAAGTCTATTTCGCCCGCATACCTGACGCGGCTGCGTGGATGCACATTAACCGCCTCGCTGCGACGGTTGCGAAATGAGGTCGCTGCTGTGCATCGGCGCATTGCTTGCAATTGCCGCCTGCGCCCCCAATGCCGTCAACATGGCCTCTCGCGGAGCCGATACACCTTGGGCGCCGAACGGCAACGAGGAGGGAATTTGGAGCGCACAGGGGCAACTGCCGACGATGCCCCCGTCAACGCCGAACGGCGCGCCGGATTTCCGTGTTCCAGCCAATCTCGCGCTCGCGGTGGTTCCGTCTTCGCCGGAGATCGACCTCAAGCGGACCTATCGGCTGCCGGAGCTCATTGACATCGCCCAACGCAATAACCCTTCGACACGTTCGGCATGGGAACGGTCGCGTCAGGCGGCGCTGGCGGTGGGTATGGTGGAAGCGACCTACCTGCCGCTGATCACGGCCAGCGTCATCGGCGGAAGACAAAGCGTGGAGCAGGTCCTGCCGACCCCGGTCGGCACCCAGCGCTATTTCGAAGCCACGGCGGAGGGGGTCTCATCGGTAGTAGCGCTGCAGTGGTTGGTATTCGACTTCGGCCAGCGCGCCGCCGTGGCCGATGCCGCAAAGCAAGCGGCGATCGCCTCCAACGTTCTGTTCAATGGAGAGCACCAGAAGCTGATATTCAATGTTACCCGGAGCTATTATGCCTACGGCGCTGCAGTGACGCGCAGCCGCATTTCCCGGGACGCGTTGCGCAACAGTCTTGCCGTCCGAAACGCCGTGGAGGATCGTCTCGCTCACGGCCTTGCTACAACGGTTGAGGTGGCACAGGCGCGCCAGCAGGTCGCGCAGTCGGAACTGCGTCGCGTGCAGGCAGAGGGCCAAGAGCGTGACGCGTATCAAATGCTGATCGCGGCGATGGGCGTCAACGCCATGCTGCGCATTCACGTCGGCGATGACGGGGGCCGTCGACTGCCCGATGCCGGCAACGTGCCGCTCGACCAGATGATCAAGCTCGCGTTGTCGCAGCGGCCGGACGTCGTCGCCAGCTATTCGGCCCTCCAGGCGAGTCGGGCCGGCATCAAGGCGGCGGAGGCCGAGTACCTGCCGAAGGTTTTCCTCTCCGGGGCCGCCGCCACCGGCCAGGGAAACTTCGATGCCAATGGCTTACCGACAATCGGCCAACAGGCGACCGGATCGGGTGTGCTGATCGGCGCGACGATGCCGCTGTACGACGCCGGCTTGCGGGCGGCCCAGCTCAAACAGGCCCAGTCGCGCGTGGCGGCCGCCGAAAGCACCTTCCGGCAGACCCAAATTCTGACGGTCACCGAAATCGTCGCAGCAAGTAACGAGCTGCGCACGGCGCTCGAATCTTATCGCGCGGCGACGACGTTGGTCGCGGCCGCTTCCACTACCTATGACGCGGCGCTGGAGGCCTATCGCAATGGTGTCGGCACGTCGACGGCGGCGACGGCCGCCAATTCCGGGTTGCTCGACGCCCGCCAAGCGCAGGCAGATGCACATGCCGCAGCCCTGACGGGTGCCGCCAACCTAGCCTTCGTTATCGGAGCCATGACTTCGAGCAACGCGATACCATAGGCGCGAACACTGTGGGGGTGCGGAAGATTTGGTGTATGGGAACGCTTCGTACGATAGCGTCGCATGGGTTCGGGCTGTCGCCCCTCAGTGGGCCCTTTCCGGCAGCACAATGACCGTGGCCGACATTCCTGACACCAAGCGCACGTTGGGCGGGAGATCGCCAAGGCGCACGCGTACGGGAACGCGCTGGGCGAGACGTATCCAGGAGAATTGCGGATCAACCGTTGCCAGCAGGCCGCGGGCATCGTCGGGATTTGCAATCGCTCGCGCCAGACCTTCCACCACCCCGTCAAGAACGACGTTGCCTGCCATCAGTTCAACTTGCGCCTTGGCGCCGTCCTGTATGAGCGGTAATTTTGTTTCCATGAAGTAACCGTAAACGAAAAACGTGTCAGAATCGACCAACGCAAGTATGCCATTTCCGGCACTTGCGAAGTCGCCCTGGAGAGCAGTGAGATTGGTCACATAGCCGTTTACGGGAGCGTGGATCTTACTACGCCTCATGTTTATTTCTGCCACTGCGAGATTGGCTTGAGCTATCAGCAGCGCGCCTTCCGCCTCGGCAGCCACAGTGCTCATCTGCTCGCCAGTCTCGATCGAAAATCCCGGGCTGTTCTCATGCTCAAGCGTCCTGAAGCGGCTCGCGTTGTTGCGGGCCAACTCAAAGGCAGCTTTCTTCATAGCGACCTCACCGCGCGCGCGGTCGAGGGCTGCACGAAACCGCTCCGCATCGATCTCGAACAGCAGATCGCCGCTCGCGACTCGTTGGTTGTCCTTCACGTGAATCGCACTGATGAGCCCAGAGACGTCGGGGGCCACCTGGACGACGTTGGCAAGCACGCGTGCATCACGTGTCCAGGGACTGAGGGTGTAGTAGGTCCACAGCTGCCACCCAACGACTGCGGCAGCCGTCACGAGCATGAACGTAACCATAAAGCGCAGTATACTGGAAATCATCGTAAAGTGGCTCCTGCCAGGAGCGGTACACCAAAGATCAGGGCGCCGAAGATGATCACGTAAAGGGCAGCGTCTGCCAGTGGCCTGTGCCAAGCGTATCGATAGAGGCCCACCTTGTCCGCGAGCCAGCTGATGATCAGATAGGGAAGCAGAGCGGCCGCCGCCCAGACCACCACGGGCGGCACGTAAAAACCGAACAGATCAACTGTACGGAAAAGCGGATATGAATTCATGCGGCGCTCAATCCGTAAGTGCGAGCTGGAGGAAGTCATGATCGAGCTGAAGACGATCGGCGAGAAAGAGCACGCTGGACGCTGCCCGTAGCAGGCTACGCCCCAAAGGGGAGCCATGGACCGTCGAGAACTGTTCAAGGGCAGCCCACATCCGCGCTATTTCCGCCCCAGCCTCGTCACGCACCGCACCGCTGCCCGCGCCCATTGTCGGCAAGCGGGAAAAGAGATTGGAAAGGCGGGACACCCCGAGCTCAAGGGTTTCCCGTGCGGCTTCTGGCATAGCGGGATCGGCTGCGGCGCGTCGCAGATTGCCAAGCTCAAGTGCAATTGACGCACTCGCCAGCACGCCGCTCACGAAGATTTGGTTATCGCTTGAGCGCGGATTCAGCCGCGGCAACAGAGAAGACGAGAGGCCAATGATCTCGCGCGCGATTTGGCGCGGCTGACCGATGCCGGCTGCCGCTTTTGGCAGGAGCTCCCCGATCACAAGACGGCCGGCCTCCCGGCGGGACGCCAGAGACGTGACAGGAACGAGGCGCGCCGCCATGAGACAGACGAACATACCGAAGATGAGCCCGGAGCAGAAATTGACGAAATCGAGGGGGGCCGGGGCGTAAACATTCGCTGGCGCGGCAGCGGCTACGAAATAGATGGTGAAGGTTCCTGCCGACCGCCCATAGCGCGGCGTTTTGATCAGCAGCCCGAGGGGAACGAGTATGGCAAGCAGGAACGCGGCCAGCATACCGAATCCTTCGAGCCACGGATACACGAGTGTCATGACGACATAGGCGCAAATACATGCTGCGATCACTGCTCGGAAGTAAGGCCAGCCAAGCTTTTCAGGATTGTCCGTGTTGACGCACTGATAGCTCATGAGGGCAAGGCCGGTAATACCGGCAATTCCCTGGTCCCATTCGGTTGCGTACCAGAACAAACAGAACACAAGAACCGCCAGCGCAACCCGGGTCCCCTGGAGCACCGCTTCGCGTCGCCCGACTCGCGCAGAGCGGCACGTGCGCAAGCCGCCGCGCACGACCTCGCCGCCGCGCGATCGTGCAGAGTTGAATATGGTGTCGGCTATGAAGGACAGCATAGACAGCCTGCGCAGCAACTTATTCGTGCGCCGTATAATAAAAAGCAGCTCGGCCAAGGAGGCCAGTGGACCCTCCATGGCCTCGATGTCCGATTCAAGTGACGCCATGCGGCGCCGAGCGAGGAAAAGCTCGGATCGCTGAAAGCCTAAGCTCCTCTGCGCGGCCCGGCCGGCAGAGATACTTTCGAGCGTGGTGATGGTCATTTCGAGCGCCGACGTGAGGCGGTCGCGATCGCTCTCATTGCCCGCACACCGGATCCGGAACTCTACGAGACGGAGATAGAGGCTGCGCGCAATGGCCAGGACAGCAAGCGCTTCCTTGGCTGCAGCGCGTAAGGCAACATCGTCCGCTCTCATCTCCCGAAGTTCGAACATGGAATACGAACGCAACGCGTCGAATTTGGCGATATTGTCCAGAAGATCGTCGCGCTGACGCACGAATTCGTCGAGTGAAATCTCAGTTTTCAGAGCCGCCGCGGCATGAGCGGCAAGCTGCTTCAAAGTTGTCGTCAGGAGACCTCGCAGTTGGACGCTCGCGTACTTTGGCACTACCAGACTAGTTGCCACGCCAGCGCAGGCTATCCCGATCGAGATCGCCGTGACTCGGTTCACGGCCACGGCCCAAGCGCCGTACGGATTAATCGCGCTTTCAAAGATGATGAGCAGACCCGTGTATCCAGCCAGCATGAAGCCGTACGACGCAAAATTGGTCATCCGCGTGGCGCCGTAATAGCACGCGAACATCCAGATCGCGGCAGCTGCGACCAACAGAGCCGGAATTTGTGAAAACGCCTTCACGATAAATAGGCCGCAGATCGCGGCGAGTATCGTTCCCAGAAGACGGAACGCACCCTTGGCCAATGCAGCTCCAGCGGAGGACTGGGGAAGCAGGTAGACAGTCAAGATTGCCCATTGCGGCTCCTGCACCTCCAACCAGTAGGCAATGGCTAGCGCAACGATGGCCGCCAGGGCAAGACGCACGGACACGACCAGATCGCGCCAGTCAAAATCTCCGGCAAAAGCGGGCCGTACAGGAGCCGTCGTCCCGTTCGCCTCCACTGCCAATGCCCTGTCTCCGTTTCATCATCAATCTTCTCTTTGCGACATCGGCCTGCCGAAGGAGGTCTCGAGCGTCGACCGTTTTGCCACTTCGCCGAGAACGGCCTGGAAAGCCTTCACCGCGGGTGCGGAGGCGGCCAAATTGCTCTCGACGACGTAAGTGAGCTTGCCTAGGCGCGGCAGGCCTGCCTCTTGGCCGACTTCTGCAAGGATCGTCTTATTGAAGTTCTGGCCTATGGCAATGACGCCGAGCCCCGATCTCGCTGCGGCTAGTACTCCCAGCAGATTGCTACATTCTGCGACATCAATCCACGGACGACGGTGCGCGACAAGCGCTCTTTCCGCCAGAGAGCGGGTGAGGCTAGGCTTGAGATAGGAAATAAACGGAACCGGGTCGGATGGCTTCAAATGCAAGGAGTGGTGCCCGACCCAGACCAGTTGTTCTTCCCACAGCGCCACTCCATTCGGGTCGCTGTGGCTTTTGCCCAGAATGACGTCGACTTCATGCGAGCGGAGCACATCATGCAGGTGCTCGTTGCGGCCTGTAATGAACTTCAAACCGAATTCCGGAAACTGGACGCGGAAGAGTCCAAGTACCTCGGGCAAGCGGGTCCGTGCGAACTCGTCCTCGATCCCCACCTTGAGCATGCCCTCCAGCCCGGGTCGTGAAAGGCGAAGGCGTGCCTCTTCAGAGATGGCGAGCATTGATCGCGCATAGATAAGCATGGCCTCGCCGTCGGGGGTGAGGTTCATACGCCGGGTGGTGCGGTGGATCAGCTTACGATTCAGCCGCTTCTCCAGCCGGGCGATCCGCTGGCTGATCGTGGATTGGGACGTCCCGATTTCGGTAGCCGCGAGACTGAAGCTTCGCTTAGTCGCGACCAGATCGAAAGCCCGCAACTCATCCGTATCGATGAGACCGCCTTGTCCTTGCATGAATCCAGCTCGTATCGCCCGCCTTTTAGCAGCCTTATGCCATGAAAGACGCCGATGGCTAGCCTTGCCGGCGGCTCCCCTGCAGTTATTGCGAAGGCAGATATGTACCGACGGCGGAGCCGGGCATTTCCATTATTTCGGAGCCCCTGATTGCGCTGATTATACGCGAGCTGAGATCGTTAAGCGGTAAAGATTGCGGTTCACGCGGAGCGGCGCTTCAGAATCCGCTGAGCACTCTTAGATGGCGGTGCTCCCGGCTCGCGCCGGTCGGGTGCGCATGCGAATGCCGTTCCTCGGCCACTGGAATAAGGCTGAGGGTGCCGTGCAGAACGCCGCGCTCCGTGAACAGCGCCTCGGCATAGGCGGACACTTCGCCCACACGTCCCCGCATGAGCATCAAGTCAATCGACGTGGTGTGGTCGAGCGGTGCGGTCAGCACCGCGATCGTCTCGTCATGTCGGTCGAGACGTCCTTGGGGCACGCGAGTTGCGAGATTGCGTACCGACTGGTCAATGGCGCAACTGACGACGCCGAAGCAAAGGGCCTCGGACGGGGCGTCGATCCGCGCGGACAGCCCCCGGCGAACCAGATCACGTATTGCCTCCGAACGGTTGGCCGCACCAACGCTCGCCATATAGGCGTCGAGCGCAGCGGCGAGTTCATCGTCGATCGCGATGGTGGTCCGATGCATGATGAATGGCTCTCCGATCCTTTGACAGAATAGGACGTCGGAACACGCCGTACAATGAATCCCGCTCGGCCAGACTTGCCGATCGATCCGCTCAGGCGGTATGCTGCTTCAGAAATAATTTCATACTGGGAGTTCGACGTGACCGGTCTTGCCTCGTTCGCGCGGTACGCTGCGTGCCTCATGCTTGGCTCTACGCCGACCTTCGCCCATTTTCAGCAGATCATTCCTTCCGCCGATGTCGTGCCCAACGGCGGCAGTGTCACGGTGGACATGGTCTTCACTCACCCCTTCGATGGCGGACCGGTGATGGAGATGAAGCGCCCCGTGCAGGTGGGGATACTCAAGGACGGCAGAAAAGTGGATCTTTCGCCGTCGCTAACGGAAAAGGTCGTCGGCGGCACGGCCGGCTGGACACTCACTCAAGACATAAGCGAGCCTGGCGCCGCCATTTTTTACATCGAGCCGCAGCCCTATTTCGAACCAGCTGAGAACAAACAGATTGTCCACTATGCCAAAGTGGTCGTCGACGGTTTCGCCTCAGGTGAGGGATGGGACGATCTCGTGGGCCTCCCGGTCGAGATTCGCCCTCTCAGTCGGCCGACGGGGCTGTGGACCGGAAACCAGTTCTCCGGGGTCGTTATGAAGAAGGGCCAGCCGGTACCCTTCGCGGAAATCGAGGTCGAGTTCATCAACGATGGAACCGTGAAGGCGCCGAACGACGCCTTCATTACCCAAGTGATAAAGGCCGACGCGAACGGCACGTTCTCCTATACGATGCCACGCGGCGGCTGGTGGGGCTTTGCGGCGTTGGTTGAGAGCGATGCGCCGGGCAAATCGCCGGACGGCAAGGAGGTCGTCATCGAAGAGGGCGGACTTATCTGGATCAAGGCAACTGATATGCCCGGATCGAAGTGAGCACGCCCGTGGCCCACATTCCGGATGGTCTTCTTTCCGTGCCGGTCTTGGCCTGCGGGGCCTGCCTCGCAGCCGTGGGGGTCGGGCTCGGTTTGCGGCGCCTCGACGACCGGCTCATTCCACGAGCGGGAATCCTTGCGGCGGCGGTGTTCGTAGGCTCGCTAATGTCCATCCCTGTTGGCCCATCCAGTGTGCATGTTCTGCTGAGTGGGTTGATGGGCCTCATGCTTGGCATAGCCACATTTCCGGCGGTGTTCGTCATGTTGCTGCTGCAGACGCTGCTGTTCGGTTTCGGCGGCTTGACGACCCTGGGCGTCAACACGGTGAACATCGCCTTGCCGGGGCTGTTGTTCGCCACATTGATCGGGCCGATGATACGGCGCGCCGGCCATGCGACGACACAGGCCGCGCTAGCAGGCCTGACTGGCGCACTCTCTATCGCAGGTACTGGCGGCCTGGTTGCCTTGTCTCTCGCCCTTTCATCCTCGGACTACACACCCGTCGCGACTGTGCTCATCGCCACCTATCTGCCGCTTATGATCGGCGAGGCATTCGTCACCGCAACAATCGTCGCTTTCCTCGGCCGCGTGCAACCGGACGCCTTGCGGCCTGTAATCTCATGAAATGCGGCGCCGCCGTGTTGTTGATCGCAATTGTGACGGCGTCGCCGGCGGCGGCTCACAAGCTGAGGGTGTTCGCCACGGTCGAGGGTCGAGAAGTCCGAGGCTACGCCTTCTTTGTCGGCGGCGGCCGGCCGGAGGGCAGCGCCTGGGTTGCGAAAGGAGCGGGCAATCTCATCGCCTCCGGCACAACGGACGCCGAGGGTCGCTTCGCCTTCGGTCTTCCTGCCACAGGGTCGACGGATGTTACTGTAACGGTCGATACCCGTGAAGCCCATACCGCCTCCGCAACCCTTTCAGCGAGCCGGCTAATCGGGGCCACCGCCGTTGAGCCTCCGGCATCCGTTTCGGCCTTGGCGAAGGTCCGAACAGCACAGAACGACCCGGAGCTTGCTGCCCTCGTTGCGGCTTCGGTGCAAAAGGAGATAGTGCCACTTCTGGAGCGACTGGAGGCTATGGACACGCGACTGCGTTACACCGACATGTTGTCTGGCGTGTTCCTGATCATTGGACTCTGCGGCATCGGCCTCTCGGCACGGCGGAGGCGATGTTGATCAGGCTGGGCGATCCGCGGCTGCGTGTGGTCACCGCGCTCGTCGCCGTGACGGTAATCTCATTGCTGCGCACGTTGCCTGTTTCGGCGACCGCCTTCTCGCTCACAGTCCTTATCGCTGCACTGCATCGGCCGGACCGGCGGCTCTGGCGCCGGCTACTGCACGTCGAGATGTTCGTTCTGCTACTTTTCGCGACACTTCCCTTCACCATGGCCGGTCCCGCCGTCGCCACTCTCGGTCCGTTCACAGTGAGCAGCACCGGCCTCTGGCGTGGGACGCTCATTGCGCTCAAAGCATCGGCGTCCATACTGGTCTTGCATGTCTTGCTCGGCGAGTTGGAGTCGCAACGGCTGGGGGCAACTCTTCGAGCGCTGCTCGTACCGGAGCGGCTCGTCCACCTGTTCGTGATGACAGCCCGCTATATCGCGCTGATCCGAGACGAGGCGCGCCGCCTAACCGACGCCATGAGTGCGCGGAGCTTTCATCCTCGCTCCAACCGCCACACGTGGCGCAGCTATGGCAACCTTTTCGGCATGATCCTGGTGCGTGCACTGGAGAGGGCGGAACGCGTGCGGCAGGCGATGCTTTGCCGCGGATACACAGGAAGCTATCACAATTTGACTCCGTCCGCGCCGCACGCCCGGGACTGGGCCTCCTTCGCGTTGTTTTCCGGCGCTGCCATCCTTGCACTGATAGTTGACCGTCTATGAATCCGCTTGTCGAACTCACCAATCTGACGGTCATGCGTGACGGAACCGCGCTCCTGACAGGCGTTGATCTCACGTTATGCCGCGGCGAGCGGGTCGCGCTGGTCGGTGCCAACGGCGCGGGAAAGACGACCCTGCTGCGCACTATCATCGGGCTGGAGCCCATCGGAGGCGGGAGAATCCGCCTTTTTGGCGAGGAGTGCACGACGGAGCGGGCGTTCCGGAAGTTCCGCCCGCGCATCGGCTTCCTGTTCCAGGAGAGCGACGATCAGTTGTTCTGCCCCACGGTCGTCGAAGATGTCGCCTTCGGGCCCCTCAATCTCGGTCTCAGCGTCGCGGAAGCGCACCGCCAGGCGGTGATGACGCTGGAGCAGCTAGGCATTGGCCATCTCGCTCAACGCATCACTCACCGGTTGTCGGGCGGGGAGAAGCGCCTCGTGTGCCTCGCGGGCCTGCTCGCCATGAAGCCGGACGTTATCATGCTGGACGAGCCTACCAATGGAGTCGACACAGAACATGGCTGCCGATTGCGGCAGGCGCTTCTCGATTACCCCGCGGCACTGCTCCTCGTATCTCACGACCCACATTTCGTCGGAGAGCTCGCGACCCGGGTGATGACGATCCGGCACGGTCGGATGCTGTGAGCGGAGAATCATGGTCATGCATGTCCACAGCACTCTCCCCCTTGTCTGACGCGCGACAGAATGCGGGCAAACTGAATTAATCTGCATCGAATTTAACAGTAATTTATTTATTTTCGTCCCCCCGGTTTTTTGGCTGATAGAGGGAAAGTTATTCGCGTCCACGATAAGTTTATGACGCAACTATTTGGCGCTGGTGTCCTTGTAGGGGCTTCTGCTATCAATATAGTACGATCTTGCAGATTGATCCGCCAACGCCGTTACGGCAGAGTCGGAGGCCGCGTTCGTCGAGGAAATCGCTCATGCATTTTACGCCACGAGAAATCGACAAACTCCTCATCTACACGCTCGCCCAGGTCGCGCAGAAGCGTAAGGATCAGGGGTTGAAGCTCAATCATCCCGAAACGGTCTCGCTCATCGCCGTTGCCGCGCTCGACGGTGCTCGCGCGGGAAAGACCGTCGAAGAGGTGATGGAACTCGCCGGCAAGGCGATAACCCGCGACGACGTTATGGAGGGCGTTGTGGAGATGATCCCTTATGTGCAGGTCGAGGCCGTGTTCACCGACGGCAGCCGTCTCGTTACTGTGCACAATCCCATCAAGTAGCCCGGACGGGGAGATGTCATTATGAGCAAAAGCCAACATAAGGCACCGGTCGGCGGGCTCGTCCTTGGCGAGGGTGAGATCGAGATCAATGCCGGCTATCCAACAACGACGATGATGGTGCGCAACACTGGCGACCGGCCCATCCAGGTTGGCTCTCATTTTCATTTTTTTGAAGTGAATGCGTCTCTTGAGTTCGACCGCGAACAAGCCTTCGGCAAGCGGCTGAACATTCCCGCTACTACGGCGCTCCGCTTCGAGCCTGGTGACGAAAAGGAGGTCGTGCTCGTGCCCTATCAGGGCAAGCAGCGCGTGCTGGGCTTCAACGGTCTCGTCAATGGCTGGGTAGGAGACGAGAACTACAACGATTATCGTCCCCGTCTGACCGATGCCCTCGAGCGGGCCAAGCGCTACGGCTTCAAGAGCAAATCGTAACGGGCCGCAACATTTGCGAAATGGAGCTCTGAGATGGCCAAAATCTCGAGGCAGCAATATTCTGACCTTTACGGCCCCACGACCGGCGACAAGGTGCGGCTCGGCGATACCGATCTCTATATCGAGATCGAGAAGGATCTGCGCATCTATGGCGAGGAGGCCGTCTATGGCGGCGGCAAGACGCTGCGCGACGGCATGGGCTATGACAACGAGCTCACCAGCGCGGCCGGCGCTCCAGATCTCGTCATTACCAATGTCACCATCATCGACGCGGTGCAGGGCGTCATCAAGGCCGATGTGGGCATCAAGGACGGCCTGATCTGTGGCATCGGCAAGGCTGGCAACCCATCTACGATGTCCGGCGTGACGCCGGGGCTTGCACTCGGACCGGGAACCGACGCTATCTCAGGTGAGCACCTCATCCTGACTGCAGGCGGCATCGACGCGCACGTCCACTATATCTCGCCGCAGCAGGCGCAGGCAGCGCTATCCAATGGCGTGACCACGGTATTCGGCGGCGGCATCGGACCGAGCGATGGCACCAATGGCACCACCATCACTCCCGGCACCTGGAACATCGAGATGATGCTCCGCTCGTTTGACGCCTGGCCGGTCAATGCCGGCGTTCTCGCCAAGGGCAACGGGTCAGCGCCGGTTCCGCTGGAGGAGCAGATCCGTGCCGGCGCGGCGGGTTTCAAGATCCACGAGGATTGGGGTTCGACGCCGGCCGCGATCCGCAACGCGCTCACCGTGGCGGACAATTACGATGTTCAGGTGTGCATCCACACTGATACGTTGAACGAGGCCGGCTTCGTCGAAAACACAATCGCCGCCTTTGAGGGCCGCACGATCCACACCTACCACACGGAAGGCGCAGGTGGCGGTCACGCTCCCGACATCATCCGGGTAGCTGGGCTGACGAACGTCATCCCGAGTTCGACCAATCCAACACTGCCTTACGGCGTCAACTCGCAGGCCGAATTGTTCGACATGACGATGATCTGTCACAATCTCAGCCCAAAAATCCCCACCGACGTTGCTTTCGCCGAAAGCCGGGTGCGCGCCGAAACCATCGCGGCGGAGAACGTGCTGCACGACCTCGGCGCGATCTCGATCCTCTCCAGCGACAGCCAGGCCATGGGCCGCATCGGCGAGAACTGGACGCGGACCATGCAGACCGCGGATCTGATGAAGCTGCGCATGGGCGCCTACAAGGGCGACACCTCGGGCAACGACAATGAGCGTGTCCTGCGCTTCGTCGCCAAGGTTACGATCAACCCCGCCATCGCGCAGGGCGTCGCCCATGTCATCGGCTCGGTCGAGGTCGGCAAGATGGCCGATCTCGTGCTCTGGGAGCCGGCCTTCTTCGGCGCCAAGCCGAAGATGGTGATCAAGGGCGGCATGATCTCCTGGGCGCTGATGGGCGACCCGAATGCCTCGCTGCCGACGCCCCAGCCGGTGATCTACCGGCCGATGTTCGGCGCGATGGGGTCGGCGCTGCCCAAGACCCGTATCACCTTCACCTCGCATGCGGCCTATGAGGCCGGCATCGTGGATCGCTACGAGCTGAAGTCGCAGGTGGTGCCGGTCTATGGCACGCGCACGATCACCAAGAGCTCGATGGTGCGCAACACCACTTTGCCGGTGATCGAGGTCAATCCGGAGACGTTCGCGGTGACGGTCGATGGCACGCACGCCACGATCGAGCCGGCGACGCGGCTCCCGCTCAGCCAGCTCTATTTCTTCAGCTGAGCCTTGCATCGGATTGTGGAGGGGCCGGCCCCTCCACACCAGAGTGATGGCAGGAAGCCGGTGGACGCAATCAACATCCTGTGGGTGGGGCTGGGGGGCGGTGTCGGCTCCCTGCTGCGCTGGCAGGTGGGACGGTTGATCGAGCGGCGCATCGCTTCGCCGTTCAAGTTCGGCACCTTCTTCATCAACGTCTCCGGTGCCTTCGTCATCGCCTATCTTTCAGCATTGCTGGCCTTCAGCTGGGAGCATCGCTATGGCGACGTCGTCTCGTCGCTGGTGCTGACCGGCGTGCTGGGCGGCTACACCACCTTCAGCACCATGCAGCTCGACGCGGTGCAGATGGCGTCGGCCCGGCGGCATGGGCTGGCCATCGTCTATCTCGTCGCCTCCGTGGGATCGGGCCTTCTCGCCGCCGCTGCCGGCGTCGCGCTGGCCCGGGTCTAGGAGGTCGCGATGGGGCTTCCGGTGCTTCTCGTGTTCGTGGGCGGTGGTCTCGGGGCGATCACTCGCGAGCTCTTCATGCTTCTGCTGGGGCGCTACAGCGCGGCATTCCCGGTCGATATCTTTGCGGCCAACATTCTCGCCTCGTTGCTGCTCGGTTTCGTCTTCGGCCTCCACCAGCTGCGGCGCGCCTCGGACAATGCCACGCTGCTGGTGTCGACCGGGTTCTGCGGCGGCATGTCCACCTTCTCGAGCTTCATCTACGGCGCCTATTCGGAAATGACGACACCGGGCCAGCTGGGGCTTTCATGCCTCTACGTCATTTCAAGTCTCGTCATCGGCTACAGCTTTACACTGCTCGGCCTTCGCGCCGCGACGCAGCTGCGTCGCGCCTGAGGCTCACTGCTGGGAGATACCTATGATTCTCGTCGAGACCACGCTCGGCAATCTCCGCGATCCGGTCTGGCAGGAGCGCTCACGGCGCGCCAGCGTGGATCGCCTCGTGCTGGAGCAATGGGAGGCGCCCAAGAACCGCCTGCGCAAGGAGAGCGAAGGCGGCGTGGAACTCGCCATCGCGCTGCCGCGCTCCGAGCACCTGCATGACGGGGACGTGCTGCATTACGACGAGGCGGCCGGAATCATCGTCATCGCGGCGATCGCGCTCAAGGATGTTCTGGTGATCGAGCTTGAGAACATCGAGAAGCTTTCGCCGCTTGAGATCCTGCGCACCTGTTTCGAGCTGGGGCATGGGCTTGGAAACCAGCATTGGCCGGCCGTGATCAAGGGCTCCACGGTCTATGTGCCGCTTTCCGTGGACCAGAAGGTGATGGCGTCGGTCATGCGCACCCATGCCTATCCCCATGTCCGGACCTATTTCGCGCCGGGCGAGCAGATCGCCGCCAAGCTCGATGCCCGCGAGGTGCGGCTGCTGTTTGCCGGCGCCGATGCGACGCCGCATCACCATCACGCCGCCGACACCGGTGCTCATGCCGAAGGTCATGCGCATGACCATGACCATGGCCACGATCATGGTCACCACCACCCTCATCACGATCACGACCACGACCACGATCATGGCCACCATCATGACCATGGCCATGACCATTCGCATTCCCGCGGCCACACGCATGCAACGGTGAAGTGATGGCGGACGGGAGCATCGGGAAGCGCGGCAGTCCCACCGGCATGGTGCATCTTGCGCGCCTGCTGCAATTCTCGGATTCGACGCTGCCAATAGGCTCCTTTGCATTCTCCAATGGGCTCGAATCCGCCCTGCAGACCGGCGTCGTCTCCGACCCGGAGAGCCTGCTCAGCTATGTCGACCTCATCCTGCGGCAGACGTCCCGGATGGACGGCATCGCGCTGCTGCACGCGCACCGCGCTGCCCTCGCCGGCGACTACGAGGCGATCCTTGAAGCGGATAGCGAGCTGTTCTGCCGGCGCGTCGGCGAGGAGCAGCAGATGATGCTCACCCGCACCGGCAAGAAATTCGCCGAGCTGGTGCTGAAGATCATGCCCTCGCCCCTGCTTGAGCGCTGGCTCGGCGACATCAAGGCGAATGCGGCGCCGGGCTGCCTGCCCATCGGCCAGGCGCTCGCGCTCGCTCATATGGGCGTCGACGAGGTGGAAGCCTTCGTCATGCATCAATACGGCATCGCCTCGATGCTCCTCAGCGCGGCGCTGCGACTGATGCGGATCGACCACATCGATACCCAGCGCATCCTGTTCACGGCGCAGGAGCGCGTCGGGGGCGACTATCAGGCGGCGCGCGACCTCTCGCTCGACGAAATGGCGTCCTTCGCCCCGGTCTTCGACGTGCTCGTCGCCCACCACACGACCACCCATGTCCGCCTGTTCATGAACTGATTGCGGCATCGGCAAAGGAAGCAGTTGATGAAGAAGATCACGCGCATCGGCATTGGCGGCCCGGTCGGCTCCGGCAAGACGGCGGTCATCGAGGTGATCACGCCGCGGCTCATCGATCTCGGCATCAAGCCGCTGATCATCACCAATGACGTGGTGACGACCGAGGATGCCAAGCAGGTTCGCCGCACGCTGAACGGCATTCTGGTGGAGGAGAAGATCGTCGGCGTGGAGACGGGCGCCTGCCCGCACACCGCCGTGCGCGAAGACCCCTCCATGAACATCGCCGCCGTCGAGGAGCTCGAAGAGAAATATCCCGACAGCGACGTGATCCTCATCGAGTCCGGAGGCGACAACCTCACGCTGACCTTCAGCCCGGCTCTGGCGGATTTCTATATCTACGTGATCGACGTCGCGGCGGGCGACAAGATCCCGCGCAAGAACGGCGCCGGCGTCTGCCAGTCCGACATTCTCGTCATCAACAAGAAGGACCTCGCGCCCTATGTCGGCGCGAGCCTTGAGGTCATGGACCGCGACTCCCGGCTCATGCGCGGCAAGAAGCCTTTCATCTTCACCAACTGCAAGACCGGCGAGGGCGTCGACGAACTCATCCGCCTCATCCTCGACATGGCGCTGTTCGACGTGAAGGTCACAAAGCCCGCGACGGTGGATGCCTGACGCCATGGCGCTCCACGAACGACTCGGTCGCCTCGACGCGGCGCGCGAACTGCGCGACTTCAAGGACGAGCCGGCCCAGATGCGCGCCGCCGGGCCGGGGAAAATCGGGGAACTGCGCCTCGGCTTCGTCCTGCGCGAGGGGCGCTCCATCCTGCACGACCTGTACCGCGTCGCGCCCTTGCTGGTGCAGCAGGCGCTGTACTGGGACGAGGCCATGCCGGAACTGCCGATCTGCTCGATCATCTCGATCGGCGGCGGCATTCTCCAGGGGGACAGGTACAAGATCGATATCCATGTACGCGAAGGCGCGTGCGCGCACGTCACCACCCAGAGCGCCAACCGCGTCCACCAGATGGACGCGAACTACGCCTCGCAACATCAGATGGTGACGCTCGAGAGCGGCGCCTATCTGGAGTACCTGCCCGACTTCACCATTCCCTATCGCGACTCCCGCTTCATCAACCAGACCGACATCGTCATCGCGGAAGACGCGACCCTGCTCTATGGCGAGATGATGTTGGCCGGGCGCAAGCACCATCACGCCGACGAGCGGTTCGGGCTTGATCTGCTCTCCGTCGCCGTCGCCGTGCGTCGTCCGGAAGGGCGCAAGCTCTTTGCCGAAAAGATCCTGATCGAGAAGGGCGATGCGTCCGTCGATTTTCCGGCGGTGATGCGCGGCTACGACGCCTTCGCCAACATCATGTGCCTGACCCCGCCCCCCGTCGCCGCCCGGATCAAGGAACGGTTCGAGACCAATTTCCCGCCCGATGCGCCGCGGGCGATTTCGGGTGTGTGCCGCCTGCCCAATGACGCCGGCCTCATGCTGCGCGCGGTGGGCATGGAGACCTATGACGTGCGCGCCGAGATGCGCCGCTTCTGGCAGATCGTCCGCGAGGAAGCGCGCGGCCGGACGCTTCCACAGGAATTTCTCTGGCGCTGACAGAAAGAAAGGTCATGGCCAAGCAGAGCAGCAATGTTGTCACCGACATCCTTAAGGGGACCAGTCAGGTCTTCTTCGTGGAGAACGCCGTCACAGGTGCCCTGTTCTTCGCCGCTATGGCGTACGCCTCCTATGTGTCCGGCGTTTGGGCTACGACGGTAGGCGCCTCCATAGGTGTCGTGGTCGCGACACTGACCGCTCGGCTCCTGGACTGCGACGGAAACTCCGTGGCGTCCGGGCTCTACGGCTTCAACGGGGTACTGGTCGGCGCCGCCCTGCCGACCTTTATTACGGCGTCGCCACAATTGTGGGCTTATGTCATCGTCGGAGCCGCGGTAAGTACGGTGATCACCGCTGCTTTCAGCGCGACACTAACCGCGAAATGGGGCATTCCGGGATCGACGGGGCCGTTCGTCCTGACAGGGTGGCTCATGGTCGCCGGTGCTTACTCGTTCGGCGGGCTCCACGTCACCGGGGATGGACCAAAGCTCGCGACCGAATATGTGCAGGGGCTCGCACCTGTTCCGGCGCCAATCGAACTGCTGCAGATCTTCTTCCGGAACATCGGCCAGGTTTATCTGCTCGGTAATGAGATTTCCGGCGCGATTATTCTGCTTGGTATCTTCATCGCGTCGATCCCTGCGGGCATTGCCGTCGTAACCGGCTCGCTCATCGCGATGCTGGTTTCGATCGGCATGGGGGCCGATCCGGCAATCGTGAGCCAGGGGCTCTATGGGTTCAGTCCGGTCCTGACAGCGCTGGCCGTCGGCGTGATCTTCCTGAAGGCATCGCCGAAGGTGGCGCTCTATGCGCTACTCGCGACCGTGACCACCGTCTTTGTGCAAGGCGCGCTCGACGTGATCGTCGCACCGGCAGGGGTTCCCTCTTTTACCGCTCCTTATGTCCTGACGATGTATCTCTTTATCGCCCCGAAGAAGCTCCTGGCCCCGCACCCGCATTTGCCTGTCGCGGGTCACCTTGTCGGACATGAGCACGCCGAGGCAAATCCTTCCACAGAACTGACATGAGCAGCATCAGGCTGCAGCGATATAAAATCGGAAAATGTCGGCGACTCACGAGCCGCTGCAAGGGTTCAGGCGATGCGCTGCGCGGGCAGAAGTTCCGAGCATGCACATTCATAAAGGGGAAATGGGATGCAAGCGATTAATGCGGGCGATACCGCCTTCATTCTCTTGTGCACTGCGTTGGTGTGCATGATGACCCCAGCACTGGCGCTGTTCTATGGCGGCTTGGTCAAGCAGCGCGACATGCTGTCGATCATGATCCAGAATTTTGTCTGCATTGGCGTCGTCGGGTTGATCTGGGTGTTCGGTGGCTTCAGCCTCGCCTTCGGGCCGGACATTGGCGGGTTCATCGGCAGCATCGTCCCTTATTTTGGCATGTATCACGTGGGCATTCAGCCAAACCCCGTTTACGGGCCGAACATCCCGTTCATCATGGTGTTTGCATACCAGATGATGTTCGCCATCATCACGCCGGCACTAATGACGGGGGCTTTTGTCGGGCGGTTCCGCTTCGGTGCCTATCTTTTCTTCATCGCCTTCTGGACCATCTTCGTTTATCTGCCGGCCGCGCACTGGATCTGGGGCGGTGGCTTTCTCGCCACGCTTGGCGTGGTTGATTTTGCCGGTGGCATCGTCATTCACACCGCGGCAGGCTTCTCCGCGCTGGTGACGGCAGCCTACCTCGGAAAGCGGAAGCTCGCCCCCGGCGAGAGCGAGTCCGAGCCGGCAAGCTTGCCTTTGGTGGCACTGGGCGCTGGCTTGCTGTGGTTTGGGTGGTTCGGCTTCAATGCCGGCGGCGCCTATGCCGCGGATGCGCTGGCGGCCTATGCCTTTACCAACACTATGCTTGCAGGCTCTGTCGCCATGCTCGTATGGATGTTCTGGGAATGGCGCGAAAGCGGCCGCCCATCCTTCTCCGGCGTCCTCGTCGGCGCAGTGGCGGGCTTGGCCACCATCACTCCTGCGTCCGGTTATGTCGAACCGATGTCGGCACTGCTCATCGGCGCTATCGGGGCGACAGCGTGCTATTTTGCCAAGTATGTGCAGGCGTGGCTGAAGATCGACGACACGCTGGAAGTCTGGCGGGCGCACGGTGTCGGCGGAATGACTGGCGCGATATTGATCGGCGTGCTGGCAAGCTCGCATATCAATCAGGTGTCGGCTGGCCTTCATCAGTTGGGTGTCCAGCTGCTCGCCGTCGGCATCGTCGCCGCCTACGCCAGTCTCGTCACGTTCATCCTGCTGAAGATTTTGGATGGGCTGGGTATCCTGCGGGTATCCGATATCATCCAGGAGCAGGGACTGGATAAGCCGCTCTACGGCGAACGTGCCTTTAATTTCTGGAACATGGATCGCGGAAAGCCGAAATGACCGCAAGCGCGTGACCTGCATGCGAGGTTCCACCTGCCGTCGAACTAGCGTGCCGCCCGCTCTGGATATGTGCCCGAGCGGGCGCGCTCTATTGAATGTGTCCCACCGCCTTGTGTCCGCGCCGCAATGGACCTGACGCTCGCGATATTCCTTCTCGTGTACGTCGCCATGGGCGTCGGCCATCTGCCCGGCTTACGCCTCGACAGAACGGGCGCGGCTACAGTCGGGGCAATGGTGCTCATCGCTTCGGGCCAGATTTCACCGGCCGCGGCATGGGCCGCGGTCGACTACCGGGTCATCGGCCTTCTGTTCGGCCTGATGACGATCTCCGCCGCCTTCGTGATCGCAGGCTTCTACGACTGGGTTGCCGTGAAGATCGGTAATTTCAACGTCGGCCCCGAGCGGCTCCTGGCGATACTGATCGCTATTTCTGGCGCCATGGCTGCCCTATTGAACAAGGATGTGGTTGCGGTTGCGATGACGCCGATCCTCTGCTCCATATGCGTGGAGCGGCGTCTGAATCCGCTGCCCTTCCTGCTCGGCTTCTGCTTCGCCGTCAATTTCGCGTCGGCAGCAACGATCCTGGGCAGCCCGCAGAACATGATCATCGCCGAGACGCTGCAGCTCTCTTTCGTCGACTTCATGGCGGCAGCCGCTCCGCCGGCCGCGCTCGGCCTGCCGCTGGTCTGGATCGTGATTGTGCTTTGCTACCGTGGTCGCTGGGCACTGTCTGACGCGGCGGGAACCGCAGGCACCGTGGCGACGGTCACGGACGCGCCCGCCGCCTTCGATCGCGGTGAGACGATCAAGACGTGCGTGGTTGCGCTCGCGGTCGTCGCCGCGTTCATTTTTAGCGACTTGCCCCACATGCTGATCGCTCTTATGGGGGCTAGTGTCCTGCTCATCAGCCGGCGCTTCGCGTCGAGCAACCTGTTGCATCACGTCAACGGGGACTTACTGCTACTGTTGTTCGGCCTTTTCGTCGTCAATGCAGCTCTCACCGTGACGGGGCTGCCGGAAAAAGTTCTGGCCGACCTGCGCGCAATCGGGCTCAACCTGCACGATCCGTTGTCCATGCTGATCATCATGGCGGTGCTCAGCAACATTGTCGGTAACAACCCGGCCGTCATGCTCGTGGCGCCATTCATTGGCGGCACGCATCAGCCAGAAGCGCTTGGCGCGGCCATCGCGCTCGGCACCGGCTTCTCCTCGAGCGTCGTGATATTTGGCAGCCTTGTCGGGATCGTCGTCGCCGAAGAATGCCGTAAGCGCGACATCGCGCTCGGCTTCGCGGAGTTCGCCCGGGCGGGCCTGCCGACTTCCATCCTATGTCTTCTGATGACTGCCGTCTGGATCTATCATCTCGGCTGAACTCACTGCGGCGACGCTTTGATTAAGCCTCCAGCGGCTGAAGCAGCTGGATGATCGGAAGCTTGGCGCCCCAGATGCACGTTCATTGCCAGAACGATAGGCATGAACTCTGTCGACGTCGGCACGCGCTCGCTCGATCGCCCGCCTAGGTGAACGAGACAACGAATTCACGAATGCCGGACGCGATGAACTGAACCGCAACGCAGGTCAGCAGGAAACCCATGATCTTTGTTATGGCCTGAATGCCATGTTCACCGAGGAACCTCGCGAGCCAATTTGCTCCGACGAGCGCTGCGAATGCGATCATGGAACAGAGAAACACTCCAACGAGTACCACCAGATACCCGACGATTCGATGATCGGCAGGCACTTGTGACCCATAGCTCATGACAACGGCGATTGATCCTGGGCCCGCCAGGCTTGGCATTGCGAGTGGGGAAAACGAAAAATCAATTTCTGCCTGTTTGATTTCCGATGGCTGAGCTTCAACAGAAGCGGCCTCGCCTTCGCCGGAGAACAACATGCGAAAGGCAAGCACGAGGATGATCAATCCACCGGCCACCCGGATGCCAGGCATTGAGATGCCGAACAGTGCGATAATTCCTTGGCCGAGGAAAAGAAACGACGCGAGAATTGCAAAGGCATAAAGCGAGGATCGCAAAGCCTGCTGACGTTTATGCTGTGTCGACATTCGCTTTGTCAGCGCTAGGAACAGAGGAACCGTGCTTAGAGGGTTCATGATTGGCAACAAACCAATGGCGACCAATAGGACGTACTTGAGTGCAGACATCAAAATTTCCATGCATCGTCCTATCAGATATTTCGTTGCTGACGCAACTGAACAGAACTCGATACGTGTACGTTCTATGGTGCCTGATCCCTGAGCCGACCGATTAGGCTTGGCATAGCGAGAAAATCGGCGATGGACTGGAAGGCGGCATTGGAAAGCGCCCACCTTTGCGACCACTATGGTTGTATCGAGCCAGCTGAGGTGAAGCGGACGCCGGAAGGACGGAAGCTCAACCTGAGCTAGATAGCCGCGAACGCAACGGTCAGGTCATCGGCTTCGCCCAATGAACTCGCCACCGATCGCTGATCGAGCTGCGGTCCGCGGGTCTCGGTTCATTTGTCATGGCTTCCAAGAGGAGACAGCTCGGCAGGCAGCCACCGCGTCCAGGTCCCCGTGCCAACACGACATATCGCACGTTTCAACGTGTTCCCCAGCGGTCACTCTAATAATATTGATTTCATCTAGTTTCGTACATTTTCGGACAATTAACACCTCGACATGAAGCTGCTCAACAGGCGGTTTCTATGGGGCCATAGCAAGGGAGAGCATATATGGCGACGACATTCAGGGACGCGGATTCTGGTGTTGAGACCTATGAAGAGCGAGAGGTGGTAGCCGTTTTCGACAATGAACGCTCACTCAATGCTGCTGTGGATCAGTTGATGGAATCTGGTCTAAGGCAGGACGACATGAGCCTGCTTGCAGAAAGTAAGGAACAGAGATTCAGGACCGTTGGGGAACTCGCCGACAGCCCCGATACGCCGCGATCTTCGTTTGTCAGCAGCGATGCACGTACCGAGGGCCTCGCAGCAGTCGTTGGCGCGCCCGCCCTGCTCGCTGGACTTGGGGCGGCCGCTGTTGTCGGGACCGGTGGCGCTGCCTTGATTCCTACCCTCGCGGCGACGGTGGGAAGCACAGCGGCCGCGGGTTCGCTCGGCCTAATTTTTGCCCGCGCTTTTGGACGCAAGCATGCCGAGCGCGTTCAGCACCAGATTATGAATGGCGGCATGCTGCTTTGGGTTCATGCGCCCGATCCCGCCAAGGACGCCGAGATCGTGGACATCTTGACGAGGAACGGCGGCCGGGACGTGCACATTCACGTCGTCACCCGGATCTGGGGTGTCGCGGCCGTGCCGTTTAACGACGCCCAACCAGACCCGCTGCTCAGGTAATCAGATGGAAACGAAGGCCGGTTGTCTGGCATCCGGCCTTCGACCAGCGCGGAACAGTGAGCTCTACTTGAGCGCTGCCTCAACCGCGCTCTGAATCCAAATCTCTGGCGTTACCCCGCTTGCGTGAGACTTATCATTGATGGCGCTAATGACGGCCGGAGGAAATCCTACATCGAGGATAATCTCGTCCGCGCTATCAAGCGAATACACCGTCCGCGTAATGCGAGCGGCAAAGCGGTTCACACGGGCAGACTTCTGCGCGTCCGTCAGCTGCTTCTCCGCCGCGATCTGCGGGCAATAACTTGCGATGAGGTTGTCAATCAGGATCGGCGGGCTAACGCCTTCAGCCTTGAGGGTGGTGACCGCGTTGTTCAGACGTTCGACCTTCTCGAAGGAGTCACCGGTAGGTAACAGCTCAGTTATCTTGGCTAATTCGGGTGATTCGAGAGGCTTGGTCGGGCATTCGAAAGGACCCGCCGCCAATGCCGCATTCGCGCCGACCATGGCAAAAGCGAAAGTCATCGTTCGGGTCAGCACCCCTATGGTCCGGCTACGCATGACAATTAACTCCTCTGTCGTGAACGCTCATGACCCCGCTAGCGAACGCGCTTGCGAGTCGCTTCCGCATCAGTAGGGGCTCGCGATGGTCGATGCATAGGTGGTACGCGCTCCCATTTCGGCAGATCTTTAGCCGTTCATTCTTCTTCCGGCGTGCATACGCGCGCGCGAGCAGGCTATCACCAGCGGAGCGGTCCAATGCACCCGGCCGACGGCCCTTTTTGGGTCTCTGCGCCAATAAACCACAGCCGCGGCGTTGTGACGGGCACGGCAGGCCGTAACCAACATAAGGCTGAGCCGGAGAATTCCCCTTGGTTTCCGTAGGCTTTGCCGAGCTCGCGGCGGTGTGAATAACACCGTCGATGCATAAGCCGCCGGTCGTTGACGAGGGTGCAGGGTGCCATGCGACATCCGAGGGAGCGAAGTGGAAGTCCCTGCAGTCGCATCTCCGGAGCCAATGCGCTCGAGGGCAGCCGAACTCCCTTCGATCCCCATACCAGATGGGATCCAATCCACGCAATGCGTGTCAAGGCTAGGTGTGTTCAGGCTTGGCAATCCCCAGTCGCGTATCTCTCGGACATTCCCTTTGGGCCGGCCGGGCGGTAACATTCGCGCCGTCGATCAGCTCTGTGACGGCGGCGATCATGGGGGGTGCATGAGGGTTTCACTGATCGGGCTGCTGGGGACGACGGGAGCCCTGGCGTCCATTCCCGCCCTAGCCGCCGAGCCGCCGGCGATCACCGCGGCCTATGTGAAGGCGTGCAAGGCGCAGGGGCCCGGCTTCGTCTATGTCGCCGGCACCGATACCTGCCTCAGGATCGGCTCCTATCTCTGGGCCGAGACCTACTACAATACCTATACCGACTACCCGCCGCAGAACGCCACGCTTTACTGGGTCACGACCCTGGGGCTCCAGCTCGACGCCCGCACCGCCACGGATTACGGCACGCTGCGCTCCTATATGGAGCTGCGCATGATCCATCGCACCGCCGACCCCTGGTCGGAGACCTCGGAGCAGGCCCAGTTTGAGCCCTGGGACATGCATATCGAGTTCGCCGGCTTCACCTTCGGCTTCACCCAGTCCTTCTTCGACTTCTACGCCAATCAGTACGTGCTCGGCACCGATCCCGCCACCATCGGCGACGAAACCCATCTCGCCGTGCTCGGCTACACCTGGCACCTGCCGAACGGCTTTGCCGCGCAAGTATCGCTGGAGGATTCGACCGCCCGCGACGAGGGCGTGCGGCCCTCCGCGCCGAACCTCGTCGATCCGGACGCGCTCGCCACCGACACGCGGCTGCCGGAGATCGTTGTTACCTTCGGGCAGTCCGGCGACTGGGGGCAGTTCCTGCTGTCGGGGGCGCTGCACCAGATATCGACCAACCCCAACGGCGACACCATCGCCGACACGACGCGCGACTGGGGCTATGCGCTGCAGGCCGGCGTGATGTTCAACCTGCCGGCGATCGCCTCGGGCGACACGCTCTATCTCCAGGCCGCCTATGCCGAGGGCGCCGTCTCCTATCTCGGTATCATCGATGCCAGCGGCGACCTCTCCCCGCCCGACGCCTTCCAGCGCGTCGACGGCAGCCTGTCGAAGACGCGAGGCTGGAGCGTCGTCGGCCAGTACCTGCACAACTGGAACGACGATTGGAATTCGGCGGTGTTCGGCGGCTACGCCACCTTCGACATCGCCGATCCGGTGGCGCAGGCGGCCTATGGCGCCAGCGGCGTCGCCAACGTCAATGTCGGCGCCAATCTCACCTGGACCCCGGCGCCGCCGCTCGCGATCACCCTGCAATATGACTACAACCTCTACCAGGCGGAGAACTTCCGCCTGACCGCGGACGGCCTGCCGGTCCGCTCGCAGCAGGCTCATCAGCTGCTGCTGCTGGTCGCCGCGACGTTCTGAAGGGCCGGCGGAGCGGCGGCTCGCGAGCCGCGGTCTTGTGGAAAGAACGTGGAGAGACTGGCAGCGCCTCCACGATGTCTAGAGTTCGCTGACGTCCTGTGCCCCTGAAGGTCGCTTTTTTGTGGGTGTCGATGATGAACTTGAGCGAGCCGGCACGAATGGCGAGTATCAGTTGTATTCGATGTCTTCCGCTTCCGTGTCGATCTCGTAAAGCAGCACTCCAGCGAGGGATAACGATGGCACGACGGGAGACAGGAACAGTAGGATCGCGCTGCGCACCCGCCTCTGCATCGTCATTGCGGCACTATCCCCGCGTCTGAACTGACTCCTAGCCCGATTCAGCCCGCAGCGCGCGCGGCCAACCGGTCGCCGCGCTGCTCAATTGCTATCCCCGAGGCAAGTCCGCGACATACACCGGATAGGAGACCTTGGCTTCGGCTGATCGCTGGACGTCCAGCTCGATGATCGACAGCGGACGTTCCGGGGACGTGGTCGCGATCAGACGCCCGCCCGGAGCGAAGGCGAATCCTTGCCCGCCGAAGGTCGGGCCCTTCGCGCTGGCCCGTCCCGCCCGGTTGGAGCTGACCACGAAGGCACCGCTCGCGAGAGCGGCCATCGCCCCGGCGATCTGCCACGATCGTTGGTCCGTGCCCGTTGCGCGCGGCACCGCAATCAGGCTCGCTCCGGCGCGGCCATATGCGCGGGCATGTTCGTTGAACATCAGTTCGGTGCACAGCAGCACCCCGGCCGTAAGTCCGCCCATGGCGGCAGTCTCGAAGCCCGAGGAATCCTCCCCATACCACTCGGTCTCGTGCCAACCGGACTCGGCGGGGAAATACTGCTTCCTGTGAACGGCACGTACCCGGCCGTGCTCGATCACGATGGCTTCGTTGGCGAGGCGATCCCGTTCCCAGACGGGACGCGAGGACACGATGGTCGCAATGCCGAGCTCGAGCAGCGCCTCCACGCCGTGCCGATGAACCTCGACGCTCGCCGCTGCGGCAGCGGCATCGAAGACGGGCGCGGATGCGATCCACTCGCCGAAGGGCAGTTCGTTGGTCACCAGCACGTCGGGCCGCGCCTCGTCCAGGTCACTGGCGATCCGTTCCCACGCCGCGCCCTCCGGAAGCAGCCCGTCCGGCCATTCCACAAACCCGATACGCTTCATTTTCCGAGTTCCCCATTGCTGCTTGATGAGGCAACGGCCGCGTGGCCGAGCGGCCCAACGTCAAGCGAAGGACGTGGCATGCGACAGGTCCTTCCAGGCCTCGTACTCGGCCCGGCGCGCGTCGAGAGCCGCGGTGATCCCGGCCCAGGCGTCCGCGCCAACAATGAGGCGGCGCGGCATGTCGCCGGTCTCCGCCAGCCGGACGAGAATCTCGGCGATGCGATCGGGATCGCTGGGAGCCAGAGTGCCATCCCTGTCGTTCTCCAGAAGGTCGACGATCGCGTGAGCGCTTGCGCGATAGGCGTCGATGGGAGGGCTGCGCAGGTTGCGTTCGACGATGCCCGTGCGGATGCCGCCGGGCTCGACGGCCAACACCTTGATGCCGAGCGCCGCGACCTCCTGCGCCAGGGCCTCGGTGAGCCCTTCGACGGCGAACTTGGTGGCGCTGTAATAGCCGAGAGAGGGCATGGCGACGACGCCGTTGAAGGACGACACGTTGATGATCGTGCCCGCTCCCCGACGGCGCATGCCCGGAAGGGCCGCACGGATGGTATGCGCCAGGCCGAACACGTTCGTTTCGAAGAGAGTGCGGATCTTGGCATCCTCTCCCTCCTCGATGGCGGCGAGATAACCCAGCGCCGCGTTGTTCACGAGCACGTCGATGCCGTGCCAGCTCTCGGCGGCGGCGACGGCCGCCTCGATCTGATCCGGCACGGTCAGATCCATGGAGAGGGCGAGTACCCGCTCGCCTCCGGCCTCGGCCAGACTTGAGAGACGTGCGCTGTCTCTTGCGGTGGCGGCCACGCGGTGGCCCGCGCGTAGCGCCGCCTTCGCGGTGGCGGCGCCGAGGCCGCTGGAGGCGCCGGTGATGAACCAGGTTTGACGGGACATGATATTCTTCCTTGTGGGGACGGCTCACGGGCGGCCGATCGAGGGCGCCTCAGGCGGCAACGTTGAGGACGACCCGGCCGATCGTCTCGCCCGCCTCCAGCGCATCATGCGCGGCGCCCACGCCTTCGAACGGAACGACCCGGTCGACGCGAGGCCGAAGCTCGCCGCGATCGACCATCTCCGCAACCTGCGTGAGGATTGCCGCCGCGCGCAGGCGCCGGGCATGATCGCGAGCGATCTGCGGCTGGCCAATGTTCACGAAACGGATGTCGAGGTTGTTCCACTCCGCGGCGGCGTTGGTCCCCGACGGCCATGCCGAGACGACGGTGTTCACCAGCGTCCCGAAGGGCGCCACGTGGTCGAAGCTGCGCGCGAAGTTCTCGTGACCGACGAAGTCAAAGACGGTGTCGGCGCCTTCCTTGCCGGTCCAGCGGCGCAGGGCGGCGAGCACGTCCTGCGTGCGATAATTGATGGCGAGCTCGGCCCCGAGCGAGCGGACGAACTCCGCCTTGGCCTCGCTCGAGACCGTCGCCGCGATACGCGCGCCTAACTTGCGCAGATACTGGATTGCGATGTGCCCAAGGCCGCCGGCGCCGCCATGGACCAGGACGAGGTCACCCGGTCGGACGCTGGCCTTGTCGAACACGGCTTCCCACGCGGTCAGCGCGACGGTCGGCAGCGCGGCGGCGTCGACGAAGCCGAGGCTGGCGGGCATGCGGGCCGCGTAATGGCCGTTCAGCACCTTGTAGTCGGCGTAGCTACCGAAATTACCGGCATAGCCGCCGTCGACATACCAGACCTTGTCGCCCGGCTTGAGGTGCGAGATTCCCGCGCCGACCGCCTCGACCACGCCGGTGCCGTCGATCCCGAGGATCGTGAAGGCGCCGGTCGGCCCGTCGCCATAGACCGCGCCGTTCTTGCGGTTCTGCCAGTCGGCGGGATTGATGCCCGCCGCCTTCACGCGAACGAGGATGTCGGTATCGGCTGTAAAGCGCGGCCGCACGATCTCGCGCAGCTCGAGCACCTCGGGCCCTCCGGCGCGCGCCATCACGAGCGCCCGCATCGTCGCGGCGGGAAGTGGGTTTGCCGTCATCGCCGCCTCCTACTTCTCGGTGAATTCGAGGATGGTGCGGCGAAGCTCGAGACGCGCGATGCGCCAGCCGTCGGGGCCGCGGCGCCAGAGCTCATGGTAATGGCCATAGCCATGCATGCGCCCCGGTCCTGTCGAACCCGGGCGGAAGATGATCATGTCCTCCATCGACCAGATCGCGGAAATCTCGTTCTCTGAAACCCGATCGATCTCGTCATTGTGCATCTGATGGATGGACTGTCCGCCTTCCAGCCCCACCCGCGCGGCTTCCACGAAGCTGTCGCGGTCGTCGTGGGAGACGATGGTGTTTCCCGCCGGGTCGAACATGCGCACCCGCACGTTCGGCTCGAAGAGCCCGGCGAACCCATCCCAGTCCTTGGTGTCGAGGAAGCGGGCGTAGCGTGCTTTGGCGCGTCGAACCTGCTCGATGTCGTCTCTGGTCGCATCCATTGCTGGTCTCCTTCTGCGGCACATATTGCTCCGGTTCGGCGGAACGAATAGATATCGATGCGCCAGAGTTTTTGCTCTATCGTCCAGAACAGGTGTCGGACATGGACCCCCTGACGGAAATCTTCACGCAGATGCGCATCCGCAAGGCGAGCTTCACCCGGCTCGACGCGACGGCGCCCTGGGGCTTCATGTCCAAGGGCGAGCAGGCCGTGAAGTTCGTGCTGGTTGTGCGAGGATCGGGAATCCTCACGGCGGGGAGGAATTTCGATCCCATTCCGCTGCGCAGCGGCGACGTCTTCATCATGCTCGACGACGTGCCCTATCGCCTGTTCGATCATGAGGGCTCGCAGATGATCGACTGCGTCGACGTCGAGAGGCTGCGCATCGGTCACCGCATCGAGCTCGGCGGGGGTGGTGCGCTCACCACCTTCGTCAGCGGCGCTTTCGAGATCGATGCACTGGACGCGCAGCCGCTCCTCGATGTCCTGCCGAAGCTGCTTCACCTGAAGCTGGATCAGCACCGATCGCTGGCCTTCCAGTCCGTTCTCGAACTGCTCGCCGCCGAGACGGAGGCGCCCGGGCTCGGCTCGGAGGCGGTCACGAGCCGGTTGTTCGAGCTGTTGTTCGTGCACGCCATCCGCGCTCTCGTATCGCATCCGGAGGGGCCCACGCATGGCTGGCTGGGGGCGGTCGCCGACCGCAACCTGGCGCACGCGATAAGAGCCATTCACGCGGAGCCGGCGCGCGACTGGACGGTCGAAACACTGGCGCGACAGGCGGGGATGTCGCGCTCGGCCTTTGCCGCCCGGTTCAAGGCGGTCGTCGGTCGGACGCCGCTCGACTACCTCACCCATTGGCGCATCTACCGTGCAACGAGGATGATCCGGAAGCGGGGCGCGGCCCTCGCCGAGGTCTCGCGCAGCGTTGGCTACGAGTCGCTGGCGGCGTTCAATCGCGCCTTCAAGAAGGAGACCGGTCGGACACCGGGTGCCTTCCGGAAGGAAGCAGTACGAGAAGCGGCGTTCGCATGAGTGCGCGTAACTAGTCGCGAGGCCGTTGGCGTTCCTGCGGCGCGGTTGTCAGGGATCGAGCGCTCACGCATCTGACCCGTATTTGAGAACCTCGACCTTCTCCATGGTCACGAGGCCGCCGTCGAGCAGGCCCTGCAGTGTCGGGAGAAAGGCCCTGATCTTTGCCTCAGCGTCGACGATCTCGACGATCACCGGCAGGTCCTCGGACAGGCGAAGAAGCTTCATGGTGTGCAGGACGCTCGACCTTCCGAAGCCGATGCCGCCTCGCCATGCGGTTGCCCCGGCGAGTCCCGCCTCGCGCGCCTTGAGCACGATGGCCTCATAGAGCGGTCGATCCTCGGCGCGATCGTCCTCGCCGATGAATATCCGAAGCAGCATGGCTTGCGTCGGCACCTGCATGATTACGTCCCTCACATGCGGTTGAAGCGCATCGCAAGCGTGGCACCCAGCCACACCGCGAGCAGCCAAGTGACGATGGAGACGGAGACATAGGCCGCCGCCAGGTGGACGTCGCCGCTCCTGATGAACATGAGCGTCTCCAGGCTGAAGGTGGAGAACGTCGTGAAGCCACCGCAGAAGCCCGTCATGACGAACTGGCGCAGGCGCGTGGCGGCCATTATGCGCCCGCCCGGACCGGTAAGAGCGGCAAAATAGCCGATAACGAAGGAGCCGAGGACGTTGACGAACAGCGTGCCGACCGGAAAGGCGTCGCCCAGGTAGGCCACCGCCACGATCGCGACAAGTGCCCGTGACACCGATCCGAGAACAGCCCCGGCGCTGACGGCTAGATACAATTCCGCCGTCGCGCCCATGGCAACCGAAGGGACAAGCCTCCACGTGGCCGAGGGATGACCTGGCCTCTCTTGCGTCGGAGCGGGATTATCCACGGCGCGCGCCTACGACAGCACGGACGTCGCGGCGGCGAAGCCGACGGCGATAGCCGAGAGGCATGCGATCAGCGAGATGCCCACATTGGCGCCCGCCCGGGTAAAGTCGCCGTCGCGCGCCAGCATCAGCGTCTGCAGGCTGAACGAGGAGACGGTCGTGTAGCTGCCCATGAACCCGACCGCCGCGAATTCCCATGCGGCGGGGAGGGGCAGCAGCCCCTTAACCGCGGCGGCTGCCGCCAGCGCGCCCATCATCATCGCGCCGCTGATGTTCACCACGATCGTGCCCCACGGAAACGTCGTCGCGAGACGATGGTCGATCAGCCCGGAGAGGAAGTAGCGGGCCGGTCCGCCGAGCGAACTGCCCAGCGCCACCCAGATGAGATCGGTCACGACTCCCAGCATCCCTGGCGTCTCCGGCCATTGGTAACATGAATGGTTCTAGCGGCTCCACCGACCGGTTCTTCCCCGAACGCACCGATGATTTCGACAAAGGGAATCATTCCTTTCCTCGACGGATCGTTCGTTGCGGGTATTTTCACGTTCGCTTCGTGACCGGTGATCCGTCGCGGTGAAAAGCCATGTGCGAGAAGCCAAGCGACGGACGCGGCGGTATGCGGGGAGAGGGACGGCTTCGAGCAGGTCGTGCGGTCGAAGGGCCGACTCGTTCAACAGCCTAGTTGCAATCGAGTGGCCCGGTAGGCTGACCGCTCGCGACCTCATCGTCTGCGGTCGATGGTTCAGCCCTTGATGAAGGCGAGAATGTCCGGGTTGATGACGTCGGCATGGGTGGTGAGCATGCCGTGCGGGAAGCCGGGATAGACCTTGAGCGTGGCGTCCGGCAGCAACTCGGCCTGCAGCGCGCTGGCGTTCTTGTGGGGGACGATCTGGTCGTCATCGCCCTGAAGAACGAGGGTCGGGACGGTCATCGCCTTGAGGTCCCCGGTCTGGTCGGTCTCGGAGAAGGCCTTGATGCCCTCATAATGCGCCTTGGCGCTGCCGATCATGCCCTGGCGCCACCAATTGTCGATCACGCCCTGCGAGACCTTGGCGCCATCGCGGTTGAAGCCGTAGAACGGACCGGCGGCGACATCAATGTAGAACTGGGCGCGGTTGGCGGCGAGCGCGGCGCGGAAGCCGTCGAACACCTCAATCGGCAGGCCGCCGGGATAGGCTTCGGTCTTCAGCATGATCGGCGGCACGGCGGCGACCAGTACCGCCTTGGCGACGCGGCCCTGCGGTAGGCCGAATTTGGCGACGTAGCGGGCGACCTGACCGCCGCCGGTTGAGTGGCCGATATGGACGACGTTGTGGAGGTCGAGATGCTCCACCACCGCGCTGGCGTCGGCGGCGTAGTGGTCCATGTCATGGCCCTCGCTCACCTGCGAGGAGCGGCCATGGCCGCGGCGGTCGCTGGCGACGACGCGGAAGCCCTTGCCGAGGAAGTACAGCATCTGGGCGTCCCAGTCGTCCGCGCTGAGCGGCCAGCCGTGATGGAAGAAGATCGGCTGGGCGTCCTTCGGCCCCCAATCCTTGTAGAAGATCTCGACGCCGTCCTTGGTGGTGACGTAGCCATTGCGCATGGTTCTGCTCCCTAGGCGACTGCTCAGCAAGGCCAAGCCTTGCGATGACGCGCCCCGATCGGCGGCGCGGCATCGGCTGGGCCGATCTGGCGGACGAGACGATCGACAGAAACTGGCCGCGTCGCCAGTTAAAGATTGTTAAAATTTAGGGCGCGGGGTTGGACCGATTGCACAGTAAGAGGCAACAACGGGCCGTCCTGGATGCCACTGGTCCCGTCTTCCGAAATAGGTATCCAGAATTAACGAAAATAAACTCGCCAGGAATTATCGCGGCCACCACAGTACTCAAGTGTCGGTCGACAAAGCTGATGGACGCCGAACCCATCCGATACCCTCGGTGACATTGGCGCTCCGTCCGACGACTAGCGTGCGCAGCCTTTCAGGGGCCTCGTGGCCCAATTGGGACGTGCGTGCACCTCTTTCGCCAGATGACGTGGCCTGAAGAACGTCCTGGCCGCGACCAACCCAGTGAGCAACGAGGATGGAACATGTCCACAGAAGGCTCGCCTCTTTCCGATGGTCTTTTCGGTTCCCTATCAGAGCAGACCTTCCGCGCCGAACACGACGATTCAGCCGTGAACCCGGGCCCCACCAACGAGGCTCTCGCCAAGCTCAACCCCAACGCCGATGTGCCGCCGCCAACGGATCACGGCGTCGTCGAGCCGTTCTGGTACTCCTTCGATCTGACGCATCGACGCGTTCAGGAAGGTGGATGGACGCACCAGGTCACTTCGCGCGAGCTACCGGTCTCCACGGAGATCGCCGGGGTCAACATGCGCCTTACCAAGGGGAGCTTTCGCGAGCTCCATTGGCATCTCGCCGATGAATGGGCGATCATGTTGAATGGACGGGCTCGCGTGACCGTATTCACGCCGGATGGGGCGATGTTCGTCGACGACGTCGAGTCCGGCGATCTTTGGTTATTCCCTGCGGGCGCCCCACACTCCATTCAGGCATTGGGAGATGAAGGGTGTGAATTCCTGTTGGTCTTCAACCAGGGCGACTTCTCCGAGGAAAGTACGCTCCTGTTATCGGACTGGCTGAAGCACACGCCCCCGGAAATCCTCGAGAGAAATTGTGGCCTCGACGCCGACGCGATCGCGAAACTGCCGAAGGGCGAGCCGCTCTACATCTTTCGAAGCGATGAACCGGAGAAGTCGCTCGACGAAGAGATCGCCGAGGTCGCACGCCATGCTTCCCGGCCGTCGCTTTCCTATACGTTCAAGACGGGCACGATGAAGCCCACCTATGAGGGCGAAGCCGGAAGCGTGAAGATCATCGACTCCCGCAATTTTCCGGCCTCATCCAAGATCACGGCCGCGATCGTGACGGTAAGGCCCGGCTGCCTTCGGGAGCTCCATTGGCACCCCAACGGCAGCGAATGGCAGTACTGGATCAAGGGAAAGGGCCGCATGACCGTATTCCCCGGTCAGGAAGCCGCGCGCACGATGGACTTCAACGCGAACGACGTTGGTTTCGTTTCGAACATGGCGGGCCACTATATCGAGAATACGGGCGAGGAGGATCTCGTATTCCTAGAGATGTTCGCGGCCCCGGAATTCCAGCAGATTTCTCTCAACCAGTGGCTCCGCGCATTGCCTTCACAAGCCGTACGGTCGCACACCAATCTCAGCGACCAGGACATCAGCAGGATTCCCGCCGGGGACCACCCGCTGTTGCGGTAGAGCCGGTTTCGCGATCCTCCTCCGGATCGCGGTGAGGCGGTGGCGGCTCCAGCTGCCCCGCCCATCGTCCGCAGGCGCGCCGCTACACGCCTGCACGAGCGCGGACGGACGTCGACACGGTGTGTCGCGTCTCATCGTCCGCGTCGCTTGAGAGCTTCAACCGGCAACCGCACGCGCCGCATAGCTCCGTTACCCTTCGCGCTGCGGAACTGACCACAGAACATTCCCGGCGAAGCGGGGCGAGACCTACGGTGTCCAGCAGGCAGCCGTGGGTCGAGGGCCAAAGCCACCGCCGCCCGATCTGCCTTCATCCCGTTCGGAAGCGCTCGCGAAGATAATCGGCGAGAACCACCGCCTCATTGTGATCGGCGTCCCGTGCGGCGTAGATCAGCGTGACCCGGCCGCTCCCCAAGAGCTGCTCAAGGGGCGCGAGCGCACCTTCATTCGCCCGCAACTCCTCGCGGTACCGTCGCGCGAATTCCTTGAACCGAGCCGGATCGTGCCCGAACCATTCCCGCAGCTCGGTGCTCGGCGCAATGTCCTTCAGCCATAAGGTCAGCTTCAGGTCATCCTTCCGCACGCCTCGCGGCCACAACCTGTCGACGAGGACGCGAGCGCCGTCGTCGGGACGCGCGGGCTCATAGGCGCGCTTCATCAGGAGGTCTGGCTCAGATGACGTCATGCGAGCATCTCCGCAAGTGAATTGATCGGTGCCGACCACACGTTTACGTGTCGCCGGATCAATCAATTTGCTGAAGCATAAGCAATATTTACGAGGAGTAATTACCAGATCGAATGACGCGATTATTGACAATGCCGCCTAGAGAAATTTTCGCTTCTCTCGAGCTGACTGTCGGGCGGAGATCGGACTGTTCCCCGCGTGATGCCGCCGCGCGAAAGGTTCTCGCTCGGATGGTAGGGGCACCATGACGCCTCCACTCTGATCTAGCGTGCCGCTAGGGAACTGCGGTAGCATCGGGCTGGTACCCCCGTGTTCACCCGTAGGTCAGATGCTTGACGATGGCACAGGCGACCGCGTTCTGACTTTCGGCCCATTCAAGCTTTCCTTCGCGAAGCGATTGCTTGAGAAGAATGGCTCGCCGGTGAGGCTAGGGGCGCGTGCGTTCGACATTCTGGTCACGCTTATCGAGCGCCAGGGCGAGGTGGTTTCCAAGCGAGAATTGTTGTCTTCCGTCTGGCGGAACATCGCCGTCGAAGAGGTTGCATTGCGTGTCCATATCGCCAGCCTGCGCAAGGTCTTGCAGGATGGACAGGATGGCGCCCGTTACATCATCAATGTGCCGACGCGAGGCTATTCATTCGTGGGCGTCGCCGATGGCAAGGGGCCGACGGAAAGCATCGATCAACGCCAAGAAGGCCGCGAACATTGGGGCCATCTTCCACGGCCACTGGCGCGCATGGTCGGTCGGGACGACGCGGTACGGGCGATATCCGAGCATCTGACACGGCATCGTTTCGTCACGATCTTGGGCACCGGGGGCTTGGGGAAGACGACCGTCGCCCTGGCGGTCGTGCAGGAGCAGATCGAACGGTTCGGCGGCGCCGTCCTCTTCCTTGATCTGAGCGCCTACGGAGATTCCAGCTCGCTCATCAACGGGCTCGCGTCACGGCTCGGGCTGATGGTCGACGCTGATGACATGCTTGCCACCGTCATTCGTTCGCTGACGGAGCGACGTATCCTCCTCGTGCTGGACAGTTGTGAACCTCTCGTAGACAGCGTGGCGGCGTTGGCGGAACGGATTTTCCAGGAGGGTCCGCAGGTCAGCATCCTGGCGACAAGCAGGGAACCCTTGCGAGTTGAGGGTGAGTACATCTTTCGCCTTTCGCCACTCGATTGTCCTCCGGACGGGCCTGACGTGGAGCCGATCGCGGCCCTCGGGTACCCGGCCGTGCGCCTCTTCATCGAGAGAGCGATCGCGGGCGGATACGCGGCCGGGAATGAGGCTGACGTACTCGCCATCGGCTCGATCTGTCGACGGCTTGACGGACTGCCCCTGGCCATAGAGTTGGCGGCGGGCGGAGTGGGGATCCACGGCATCACCGCGACGGCGTCGTTGCTCGGCGATCGGCTGCCGTTGATTTGGCCAGGGCGGCGTACCGGTCAACAGCGACACCAAACGCTGGGATCCTTGATCGATTGGAGCTACCAACTCCTCGATGACGCGGAACGGCGGGTCTTCATTCGGCTGTCCCCGTTCGTAGGCTCGTTCAGTCTGGAAGCCGCGATAGCGGTCGTCTCGGACGAGCTGCTCGACGAGTCTCTCGTGGGTCGAGCGGTGGGTTCTCTGGTCAGCAAGTCCCTCGTCTCAACGGCACCGGGACCGACCGCTCGCTACCGCCTGCTTGATACCACGCGGGCGTATGCCATCGATCGGCTCGGTAGAGGAGCGGATCGCGACGACGTTTGTCGTCGGCATGCTCGATTCTTCCTTTCCCATCTCAGCTCCCGGCGTCCTGGCGAACCCGGGCTGGGTGAATTCTCCGAGGCGCTCGACAACGTGCGAGCCGCGCTGACGTGGAGCATCGATAGACCAGAGGACGCCGACCTTTTCGTTCGGCTCGCTGCCGAGGCATCGTCCTTCCTGCTTGCGTCTTCGCGTCTGAGCGAGTGCGAACGATGGTGCAGGGTCGCCCTGCATAAACTGGAGGAGGGTATGCTTGGCTCTGACGTCGAGCTGAAACTCCAGGGCGCCTTGGGGCTCTCGTCCATGTTCGTCGAGGGTCATGGCCAACATGCTCACGCAGCCCTTTCAAGGGCCGCCGAACTGGCTGCTGGCCAGAACCAGCCTCGGGTGCATCTGAGAGCGATCGCCCAGCTGCTGATGTACCATATCCGCACGGGGTCATTCCGCGAGATGCTCGCGCTGGCCCAGCAGGCCGAGTCTCTGAGCAATATGCGCGGGAACAGTGACATGTTGCCCGCCGCGCACTGGATGACAGGCATTTCCCACCACTTCATCGGGCACCAAGCGGCCGCTCGCGTACACCTGGAGCAGGCGCTGCAACCCCAATCGTCGCTTTCGCAGGCGGCAACGGACATCGGCTTCGATTATGCCGAGCGGGCTCGTAATGCCCTCGCACAGGTCCTATGGTTGCAAGGCTCTCCGGATCAAGCACTCGCGGTAGCGATGCAAAGCGTGCGCAGCGCGTCCATGAAGGGAGAGCCGATCACGCATTGCATATGCCTTTTGTGGACGACGTTTGTATTTCTCTGGACCGGGGACATCGCGAATGCCTCGTCCTGTCGAAATCAATTGAGCGATCTCGCCAACCGGTATTCCCTGAAGCCCTATGAAGCCGTCATCCAGGGGATAACCGGCGAGATACTGGTAAGACAAGGCAGCGGCGACGCAGGCATCCGCCTTTTGCAGTCTTCGGTGACCTCACTCCTTGCCGATCGCTACGAGCTGTTCGTTCCAGTGCTGAGTTGTGCCCTGGCGGATGCTCTTCTGGCGTCCGGGAATGTGGACGAAGCAAGGTCGACCGTCGATCGAGCGCTTGCAGGGATATCCCAAGGAGGGGGGTCACTCAGTTGGCCTGAGCTGTTGAGGTTCAACGCGCTGATCCTGGAATCAAGCGACTATGGTGCCGCCGAACGAGAGTACCGTCGCGCGATCGCCCTTGCCGAGGAACAAACCGCGCTCTCGTGGGCGCTTCGCTGTGCGACGAGCCTGGCGCGGCTGCTGGTGAGACAAGGGAGGCGCGATCACGCCCGCGAGACTCTCGACGCCGTCTACGGCCGCTTTCGGGAGGGCTTCGACACGGGTGATCTGAAGTCTGCCCGGCAACTTCTGAACGAACTGGCCAAACCGCGTAATCTTCGGCTTCTCTGAGACAAGAATTGCGAAAACGGACGGGATGTAGTCATGGCCCTCAAAGTGATTGGCTCGGGCTTCGGTCGGACCGGCACCATGTCGACCAAGATTGCCCTCGAACGTCTCGGATTCGGCCCCTGCCATCACATGGTCGAGGTCCTGGGCAAGCCGGACCAACTTCGCTTCTGGGACGCCATCGCCGCGGGCCAACGCGTCGAATGGGAGGATGTCTACGAGGGCTATGTTTCTCAGGTGGACTGGCCGGGGGCGGCCGTTTGGCATGAAGTTCAACAGGCGTTCCCCGGGGCCAAGGTGATCCATACGGAACGCCCGGCGGAGGAGTGGTGGGAGAGCTACAGCAGGACGATCGGGATGCTCTTCAATGCCCATCCCGTGCCGACGCTACCTGCGCACCTGGTCCCGGTACTGGACGTGATGAAGGGGTGGTTCGTCACCGAGACGTTCGGGCCGCGCATTGAGCGCGAGAGCGCGATAGAGGCGTATCGCAAGAACAATGAGCGGGTTCGCGAAGTGATCGCTCCGGGGCGCCTACTCGTGTTCAACCCGGCAGAGGGATGGGAGCCTCTGTGTCGTTTTCTCGAAGTGCCCGTTCCGGATGATGACTTTCCGCGCACGAACACGCGCGACGAGTTCTGGGACCTCGTCGGCGGGCGACCGGAGGAAGGTTGATGCTGTGGGGCGCCGCCCTGCGTCTTCCTAGGTACTCGACCTAGTTGGCGGAGGAGACGTCCGTCGGAAGCCTAAGGATGAATCGGGCGCCGCCCTCGGCACCACCATTCTGCGCACTCATGCTTCCGCCGTGGGCTTCGATGATCGATCGGCAGATGGGCAAGCCGATGCCCATCCCGTCGCATTTCGTCGTGAAGAAGCTCTCGAAGAGGCGAGGGAGATGCTCAGGCTTGATACCGGGGCCGCTGTCATCGAAATGGCAGAGCAGGGCCGCCATTCCGTCGGGTGCGGTGTTGATGGTGATCCTGCGCCGGTCGGCTTCGCTGTCCGCCATTGCCTGGATCGAGTTCATTATCAAATTGACGACGACCTGCTGCAGCTGAACTCGATCGGCGCGTACAGCGAGGTTGTCCGCATTGTTACGATGTATGATCGTAACCCCTCGCGACTGCGCCTCGTGGCGCAGAAAAAGAATGGTCTCCCGCAGAAGGGTGTCGAATGCCAGCACTTCGTGCGGCTGTTCCCGCCGGACCGCCATCGCGCGAATGCGTCCCACGATGTCAGAGGCGCGATGCGCATTCGCAATCACCTGCCGGGTCGACTTCCGCACTTCATCCAGATCCGGCGTGGCATTGTCCAGCCATCGTAGACCGGCCTCTCCATAGGTGGCGATCGCGGCGAGAGGTTGATTGATCTCATGCGCGATGGATGCGGTCAGCTGACCGAGGGTCGACACCCGCGCGGAGTGAGCGTAATCGGCTTGAACCCGCCGTAGACCTTCCTCGGCGCGGATGCGCTGCGAGATGTCGATCAATCCGAGAACGCTGGTGCCCATGTCAGGGCCGGAGGTCGCGATCGAGCTTGTGAACAGGACATCGACGCTTCTGCCGTCGACAGTCTCGATCTTGGTCTCGTCCTGAAAGCTTGTCTCCATGCGGAAGCACGACACCAAGGACCTCCTGATGGTGTCGGAACTTCCAAGAAGACCGCCCAATGCCGAGCGCCCAATGATGGCGCCTTCATCGGTGCCGCCGAGCAGTCGGATCAGGTTCCCGTTGGCCGCCGTGATGACAAGCGAGCCTTGGCAGAAAGTCAGGAGGTCCGGATGAGCGTCGAAGTGGGCGTCGAGATCGGTCACTCCACGCGCTCGGAGTTCCGCGAAGAGTCTTGCGATCTCGCCCAGGTCGAGTTGTCCCAGCGCGACGGGCATATGATCGAAGAGATGTCGGTATCGACATTCGCTCGCCTCAAGCGCGGCATATGCCTTCGTTCTCGCGGTCACGTCCATGACCGCGCCGACGAGCTCGCACCGCTCCTGGGCATCACGCGTGCTGTGGGCCACGAGGTGGACGTGCTTCACACTACCGTCCTCCATCAGGAGCCGATGCTCCAGATCGATTTGGCCGACCTCGGCGACGGCACGCGCCAGCTCACGTCGAACGAACGTGGCGTCATCCGGGTGTGTGCGTTGCAGAATCATCTCGACTGACAGTCGTGACCCCTGTGCGAAGCCGAAAATGCTATAGAATTCATCGGAACATACGACCTCTCCGGTCGCCAGGTTCCAGACCGCACTGCCGGTGCGACTGAGTTTCTGCGCTTCGGCCAAATAGGCATCGCTGCGGCGCAAGGCTTCCTCCGCCCGGCGGCGATCGTCAATGTCGACGTTGGTGCCATACCACCGGATCACCCTGCCTGATGGGTCGCGCAGCGGCTCCGCCCGGGCCAGAAACCAGCGATACTGGCCGTCCGACCGCTTCAGGCGCGACTCACACTCAAAAGCCGTCCCGGTCGCCACGGCACCGCGCCAAGCGGCCACGTGCCTCTCCAAGTCGTCCGGATGAAGCATGTCGACCCAACCCATTCCTAGAGCGGTTGCCGCGTCGACACCGGTGTAGGCAAGCAATCGCTGATTATGGAAATCGTTGTTACCGTCGGGCGACGTGCTCCATACTATGGCGGGAATGGTGTTGATGGCATTCCGCAGTTCCCGTTCGGCCTCGGGTCGCCGGTTGCCGAGGAGATGACGCCTGGCGAATTGATTTGCGAACCAGCCGGAGCTGCCGATCAGGCTCATGAAGCCCAGGAACGCCAGAAGAAGTTCCCATCGGTCGGTCCGGTCATGGAGCTTCGCGATCTCTTCGGATCCGACCGAGGTCAAGAAGAGATAGGCGAAGCTGGCAAATGTGATTGTGATAAAGCACCCTGCAAACAGCGCCTCTGTAAGACGACCAAGCCAGGAGCTCATTGCAGGTAGTCGAATGATATTCGGACCGGCATGCCTCGGAGAGTGCGTCGGCATCCATTTGGCAGTGTTAAGGAGCTTGAAGCGTCCAGCTGCTGCGAGAAGACGTCCAGCCACCTTATCCTCCAAGGCTCCGCTGCATTTTGAGTGGCTCCGGCCTGGGGGCTGGCCGTGATCGGGCAAGCCCCGTCGCCGACGATTCAGCTCCATCGGAAATATGGTCGCGACGAGCGGAAGGTGGCCGTCGATGGCGGCGCCAGCAAGTTTAATTTCGTTAAGTTTTGAGCGGCTGAAACATTATGCGCCATAAGTTGCCTCGCCTTGGCGCCGAGGCACCCGGCTTGTCGTTCGTGATGGGTCCGAGCTTCTGCTTCGCCATGATCAGTACCTGTAGGGTTCGAGGACGAGGTCGCGCGTCACCATCACCCGCACGGGGAAGCCGGGCCGAATGGTCAGTGTGGGCGCGACCTGAAGCTGCCGGCGGATGATCTCCTGGCCGGCATCGTTGATGGTGTCCTGCGCCCCGCTTTTGAGCGCCTGGATCAGTTCGTCCTTGTCATCCATGGCGAGCTCGGCGCTGACGGAGAGCAGCGTCGAGAGCCCGACCGCCTTGGCAAGATCCCACCAGTGCGTGTCGACGCCGTCCTCAAGGCCGGCATAGCCCTGCGCATCGGTGCCGGGCTGACGCTCCAGCATGATGGAGCGGCCATTGGGGAAGAGCAGCCGGTTCCAGACCAGCAGGATGCGGCGCTGTCCGAAGCCGACGCCATTGTCGTATTGGCCCAGCAGCCGCGTGCCCTGCGGGATGATCAGAATGCGGCCAGTCTGGCTGTCATAGATGTTCTCGGTGACCTGGGCGGTGATCTGGCCGGGCAAATCGCAGCTTGCCGAACTGCTCGGCGACCTCAACCCAGCGTCCATGCTCGACGCCATTACCGCGACGCTCCGCGAGCTTCTGGCCGAATGCCAACCGCTGAGCGGTCAGGTCGATGTGCGCGCCTTGGCCCAGATCAGCCACCGGCTTCAGGACGAGATCCTGCATCTTTCCGGCAATGCCGAATACCGGCAGGTTTCCGAGGTTCTCTACTACAAGACGATCCGCGCCTATCTCGAGATCCTTCCCGAACTCAACTGGGCGGCTGAGGTCGCGGCACAAGCCGACGAGATCACGGAGATCCTGGCCTCGCTCGCCGCCGGCGACATCCGCGCGGTGGGCTTCATCCGGCGCAACCACATTGCCCGCACCCTCAACCGCATCACCAGCTTCATGCTGGGTGATCACGATTGAGGGTGCCCATGCTGATGAAGGTCACGAGCGCGCTGGCGCCATCAGGCAACGGGACCCAGGCGGAAGCTCTGGTGCTGCGCGGCGTCGACAAGAGCTATGATGGCGTCACCAAGGTAGTGGACGCGCTTGATCTCGACGTTCACCCGGGCGAGTTCCTGACTATTCTCGGTCCCTCGGGCTCCGGCAAGACCAGCCTACTGATGATGCTCGCCGGCTTCGAGCCGCCGAGCGCCGGGACAATCGAGATCGGCGGGCGCGACGTGTCCAGGCTGCCGCCCTATAAGCGTAATATCGGCATGGTGTTCCAGCATTATGCGCTGTTCCCGCACCTGACCGTCGGCGAGAACCTGGCCTATCCACTCCATGCGCGCGGCTGGCGCAAATCCGAGATCACCGAGCGTGTCGCCTGGGCGCTGCAGCTCATCCGCCTGGATGGCATGCGGGATCGGCGCCCGGCGCAGCTGTCCGGCGGGCAGCAGCAGCGCATCGCCGTGGCTCGGGCGCTGATCTACAAGCCGCAGCTCGTGCTGATGGACGAGCCGCTCGGCGCGCTCGACAAGCAGCTGCGCGAACAGATGCAGGACGAGATCCTTCGACTACATCGCGAGCTGCGGCCGACCATTGTCTATGTCACCCACGACCAGAGCGAAGCTCTGTCGCTCTCGGACCGCGTGGCGGTGTTCGACGCGGGACGGATTGCCCAGATCGGCACCCCTTCGGAACTCTACGAGCAGCCCGGGACTGCCTTCGTTGCCGGCTTCATTGGTGAGAACAATCGCATCACCGGCAGTGTGATCGCCGTAACGACCGAGTTCTGCCATATCCGCTGTGCCGATGGCGCCGTCGTTGAGGCGCGAAACATCGCCGACGCGCGTATCGGCGACCAGGTGAGCCTCGCGGTTCGGCCGGAGCGGCTGCGGCCGGCACAGGCCGGGGAGGGATCATCGGTCGAGGTGGAGGTCGCCGACATCACCTATCTCGGGGAGGTTTCCCGCGTGCGCTGCCGGATGCGCGACGGCACCGAGATCATCTGGAAACTGCCCAATTGCGGCCAGAGCGCGCGCCCTGAGCGCGGCGCGACCATCGCTCTCGGTTTCAGCCGAGAGGACGCCCGGGCCTTCGCCGCCTGAGCGTACCCGTCCCATTTCCAGGAGGTTCATCATGCTTGTCGCATGCCCGAAAGTGTCGTCCGCAGCTCTTCTCGGCCTTCTGATTGCTTATGGACCCGCGTGCGCGGCGGACGCCCTGACCATTGCCTCCTTCGGCGGCCAATACACGGCAAGCCAGAAAAAGTCGCAGTATGACCCGTTCACCGCCAGCACTGGTGTGACGATCAAGTCGGTCGATTACAATGGTGGACTTGCCGAACTCACCGCCCAGGTCCGTTCCGGAACGGTGAGCTGGGACGTCGTCGATGTTGAGTTGCAGGATCTTGATCTTGGCTGCGCCGACGGTCTGTTCGAGAAGATCGATCCGGCGCAACTGCCGGCAGGATCTGATGGAGTTCCGGCCATCGCGGACTTTGTCACCGGGTCACTGCACGATTGTGGCGTCGGCACGGTCGTCTGGTCCAACGTGCTCGCCTTCAGCGATCCCGCCTTTCCCGATGCCAAGCCCAGCCGGATCGAGGACTTCTTCGATCTTGAGAGGTTTCCGGGCCGCCGCGGGCTGCCCAAGCGTCCTCACGCCATACTTGAATGGGCGTTGATGGCCGATGGCGTCGCACCCTCCGAGGTCTATCGGGTCCTGGCAACGCCGGAAGGTCTCGACCGTGCCTTCGCCAAGCTCGATACCGTCAAGGATCACGCTGTTTTTTGGGAGACCGGAGCACAGATGATCCAGCTTCTTGCCGATGGCGAGGTGGCGCTATCCGCCGCTTATAATGGGCGCGTGCAATCGGCCATCTCGGAGGATGCCAAGCCGCTAAAGATCATCTGGGACCGGCAGATCTGGAACGCCGACTACTACGCGGTCGTCGCCGGTACCGGAGCCAAGGGCCGGGCACTCGATTTCATCCGCTTTGCCACGGACACCGTGCCCCTCGCCGAGCAGACCAAATACATCGCGTATGGTCCCGTGCGCCGCTCTTCCCAGCCGCTGATCGCGCCGGCGATCGCCGCCACGCTTCCGACAGCGCCGGCCAATTTCAGCAACGCCCTGGCTTTCGACGCCGCCTGGTGGACCTCACATGGCGACGCGATCAATGAACGCTATGCGGCGTGGCTGGTCCAATGAACGCGGCCTCGCCCTCCCGTGCCGGCTGGGTGCTCGTGCTTCCCCTGGTCGCCTTTATCGCCATTGCCTTCCTAGCGCCGATTGCGATCATGCTCCTGCGCAGCGTTCATGATCCGGAAATCGCCGATCTCATGCCGCGTACCCGCAAGGCTCTCGCGCGATGGGACGGGGTCGGTGTTCCGCAAATGGCCGCTGAGGCGGTCACCGCGGATTTGCGAGAGGCGGTCGCGACCAACCAGATTGGCCGGCTCGCCCAGCGTCTCAACCGCGAGCGGAATGGATTTCGCACGCTGGTCGACGTCACCGCGCGACAGCTGGATCGGAATCCAGAAGCGCAGCTTGCGCGGATCGATCCAGGCTGGAGCGATCCCGACCTGTGGCGGCTTCTGGCGCGGGTGACCTCGCCCTGGACGGGACAACATCTGCTCAATGCCCTTGATGTGACGGTGTCGGCCGATGGAACAATGGTTCGGCAGGACGAGGCGCGGCGGCTTTATGTCGAGGTCTTCCTGCGAACTGCCTGGGTCGCCGCGCTGGTAACCCTCATCTGTGCGCTGCTTGGCTATCCCTATGCCTATGCCATGGCCGCGGCCGCACCCTCCTTACGTGCGCTGCTGCTGTTCCTGGTGCTGCTGCCGTTCTGGACCTCATTGCTGGTGCGGGCCACCGCCTGGATCGTGCTGCTGCAGCGGCGCGGCGTCATCAATGAAGGGCTGGTCGCGATGGGCGTCATTGGTGAGACCGGTCGTCTCGACCTGATCTACAACATGACGGGCACCATCATTGTCATGGTTCACGTGCTGCTGCCCTTCTTCGTGCTTCCGCTCTATTCGGTGATGGCGGGACTGCCGACGTCCTATGTGCGCGCCTCTGCGAGCCTGGGAGCGCATCCAATGAGAACCTTCGCACGCGTCTATCTTCCGCTGACCTATCCCGGTGTCGCCGCTGGCGGTCTGCTCGTCTTCATCCTGTCGCTTGGCTATTACGTCACCCCGGCCCTGGTGGGAGGGCGAACCGGCCAGCTCATCAGCAATCAGATCGCTTTCCACATGCAGAGGAGTCTGAACTGGGGTTTGGCTGCCGCTCTTGGGACGTTGCTCCTGCTCGCGGTTCTCCTGCTCGCTTTGACGCTTCCGCGCCTCGCCGAACGCGGAGGGCTGCGCGCATGAACCGGCTCGCCCGTTTCGGGTTCTATCTTCTCTGCGGTCTGATCGCGGCCTTCCTTGTGCTGCCACTCCTCGTGATCGTGCCGCTGTCCTTTAATCCGGAACCGTATTTCTCCTTCACGCCGGCCATGCTCCAGCTTGATCCGGCTGGATGGTCGCTGCGCTGGTACCGGGAAATCGCGGAAAGCGCGCAGTGGCGGCTGGCGCTGCGCAACAGCCTGGGCATTGCGGCCGCCGTCACACCGCTGGCAACCCTTCTCGGCACGACGGCGGCGCTCGGATTGCGGCGGTTGCCGACACGACCGCGCAAGATGGTGGCCGTTATCATCGCGTCGCCGCTGGTGGTGCCCGTCATTCTGTTCGGCACGGGAATCTATTTCTTCCTGGCGCCGCTGGGGCTCACGCAGTCCTTCACCGGCATCATCCTGGCCCATACGGCACTGGCGGCGCCCTATGTGGTGGTGACGGTCGGCAGCACACTCACCACCTTTGACGAGCGCCTGCTCCGCGCCGCATCCATTCTGGGCTCGTCGCCCTTGGCCGCCTTTTTCAAGGTGACCTTGCCGCTGATCGTGCCCGGTATCGCCTCGGGCGCTCTGTTCGCTTTTGTCACGTCCTTCGATGAGGCCGTCATCGCCCTGTTCCTGGCCGGCTATGACCAGCGCACCATTCCGTTGCAGATGTGGTCGGGCGTGCGGGATCAGTTGAGTCCTGCCGTGCTCGCCGCAGCGACGCTCATGGTGCTTCTCGTCACCATCGTCATGCTCGCAGTGATGCTGATCGCTCGCTCAGCGCGATCAGCAGGAGCTGGCCGATGAGCCGTCAGGACTGGCTTGACGCCGATTTTCTGGCAAACGTCGCTACGCGGTTTGCTGGGCGCGACTGGCCCGCTTCGACGTTGGCGCCCCTGGTGCAAGGGGCGGGGCATGGTCTCGTGAGTGGCCTGGGCGATCTGCTTGCCGGCCTGCAGCGGCTCGCTGATCAGGATCTTGGCGACATCGGACCGGCAATCCCCTCGCTCCAGGAAAAGGGCCAATGAGCGACCTCACACGTCTGTCCCTGCGCAAGCTCCGACGGCTGATGACCTCCGGGGAGGTTCGGCCAGAAGAGGTGACCGCGGCTTTTCTGGCGCGAGCTGAAGCGCGCAACAGTTGCGATCTCAGCTATGTCACGATCGGTGCGGAACATGCGCTCTCGCATGCTGCTCTGGTGGGGCTGGCGGGCGCTTCGGGGCGCCTCGCCGGTATTCCTTTCTCTTGCAAAGATGTCTTCGACACGGTGACGCTGCCGACGACGGCCGGCTCGCGCGCCATGCAGGATTACCGGCCGCTCAGAGACGCGCGGGCGCTTGAACGCCTCCAGGCTGCGGGCGCCATCCTTCTGGGAAAGAATAATCTGCACGAGTTCTGCTACGGGATCACCGGCGCCAACCCGATCTTCGGCACCCCGGCCAATCCACATAATCGGCGTTGTCTGGCGGGCGGCTCCTCAAGCGGCTCCGCCGTTTCAGTCGCCAACCGCGCGGCGATGTTCGCGCTCGGCACTGACACGGGCGGCTCGGTTCGTGTCCCTGCCAGCCTATGCGGCCTTGTCGGCTTCAAGCCGACGCGTGGGCAGATCAGCCTGAAGGGTGTGGTGCCGTTCTGCTGGTCGCTGGATCATGCCGGGATTCTTGCGCGAAGCTGCAGTGACGCGGCCGAGGTGTTCCTGGCTGTTCGCGAGGCGGACGAGACTCTCGTGGGAGCGAACGCGGATCATTCTGAGCGCGGCAACTCGCTGCACGGCCTGCGCATCGGCGTACCCGAGGGCGTCTATATTGAGAATGCGGCGTCCGACATTGCCCTGCGCGTGCATCAGTTGATCGCGGAATGCCGCCGGCTCGGGGCTCACATCATCGACGTGGTGATGCCAGACGCAACCCATGTGCGCACGGCATCGCTGGCCGTTCAACTTGTCGAGGCCTTTGCCTGGCACCGGAAAAATCTCCAGCGCCGGTTTGATCTGTATGGGGAAGATGTTCGCGAAGGCCTGCTTCAAGGCCAGTTCATCCTGGCCGAGCATTATGTGGAGGCTCTCCGGCTGATCGCCATGAAACAGGCCGAGGTGAGCGTGGTGCTCAAGGACGTCGACGTCCTGATGACGCCGACGACGCCGATCGCCGCACCGGCCCTCGATCAGAAGCAGGCGACGGTAGCCGGCGTTGCGGTGCCTGTTGGCAATGCACTGTCGCACTTCACATGCCTGTTCAATCTGACCGGTCACCCGGCGCTGACCGTTCCCATCGGTCAGGATGGTGATGGCCTGCCGATCGGGTTGCAACTGATCGGCGCCCACCATCGAGACACGAAACTCCTGGCTATCGGTGCTGCGCTGGAACGGATCGGTCTGGCTGGCTGGATCGAGCCGAATGACGAGATAGACGATGGTCCTCATGCCGCCTGCGGCGTCGGAACAGCGGGAGCTTCATCCGCATTAGCGACACGGGCGCGAGGGACGCCCTCCAACGCCTAGGAACGCGACCCGAGGAGGTGTCGATTTTCATACGGGACAATCGCCGGATCTTTGATGTCCGTGGCAACAGGTTCCGCCTCATCGTCCACGTCGCCGATCCATTGCGTCGGGTGTCGATCAAGTTCTTGGGCACTCACGCTGAATAAGATCCGGAGACCGATTGACGGACATCGACCGATCAAGACCGACGCGGACTATGCGTGGGCGCTGGCCGAGGTGACGCGCTCTTTCGAGCACCAGCCTGAGCCGGGCTCCCCGGAGGGGGATCGTTTCGACGTCCTCTCCGACCTGATTGCGGCCTATGAGGAACGGTACTTCCCGCTGCCGGACGCCGATCTCGTCGAGGCACTGCGCGCCTTCTTTTGAAGCAGCCGGAAGAATGTAGCGGGATCTTGCCGCATTGCTGGGCTCCGCACCGCGTGCATCGGAAATCCTGCCCCGCAAGCGAGCGTTGACTGTCGATGCGATCGGCAAGTTGAGCAAGGTGTGGGGTGTTCGGGCGGATGTTCTGGTGCCGCCTTACAGGCTGGCGGTTTGAAACGTCCGTACGGAAGGAGACATCGTGTCGTTGGTGGTGCTGTATGATCGCAACGGCGACAGAATAATTAGTGAAGACATTGATATTCAAAGTATTCGCCGCTCAGGCATCACTCGATCGAGATGATGTCTTTCCCGCTCATGCGTTTCAGTCCTGCATGAACGACGTGGCGAGTGCGCGCATGACCAAATCTGGCAGCGCCGCCTCGAGAAGTTGGAAATGATCATTCAGAGCGCGCTCGGCCGCCTCCCTTCTTCCGTAGGCCAACGCGGATGCCAAGGCCGCGAGGGTGTCATAGAGCGGTACGGCCAGATCGGGTGCTCGATAGGCGCAGCGGCGTACATGATGAGTCCGCTCGCACAGGTCGGCTACATTGCGCTCAATAACATCGCTACCCATCCAACGGCTTATGACGAGGAAGATGGATTCCGTTCGGCGGGCCAGGGCAATGGCCGTCCGCGGGTCACGCGGGTTCGAAGGCGGGTGTCCCAGATCGGGTAAGAGCCGAGATGATGCCGGAGGAGCGGCCACTTCGAGGCTGTGTCGGAGCAGAAGCTTCAGGAGGTCATGGATTTCCTGCATTTCGCGCAGACGTAGTTCGCGGGCGAAGAACCCTCGTGCGGGTATAGCGGCGATATGACCTTCGGCATGCAGTCGGATCAGCGCCTCGCGCACAGGCGTGTTGCTGACCCTCAGTTGGTCCGAAAGCTCAACGACGACCAGGTGCTGACCGGGACGGAACCTGTATAGTAGCGCCCTTTTCTTTAGGGCACGGTAGACCTGATGCCGTCGATCCCCGCCTAGGCATCCTGAAGGCTGTGATCCCCGGTGAAAGCGGTCCCCATCGCGTTCCATCCTGGTGTCTGCGGCTTCCTGCTTCAGAGAACCCTCAGGTCGCGGGGATAGGGCGTGAGATAGTCAAAGCCGTCCTCTGTCACGACGATAGAGTCACCGATGCGTCCCCCGCCCTTTCCCGGCACGGTAATGCCGCCGTCGACGGCAAAGGTCATGCCGGCCCGTAGCTCACGCGTCTCGCCGCGCTTGAGTTCCGGCGCCTCCAAGAGCGACATGCCGACCGAGCGGCCTGTCCGATAGCCCGGAGAAAAGCCGGCCGCAGCATAGGTCTCTTCCGCGGCGGCGTTGATCGCCTCGCAGCGTATGCCGGGGCGGATCGTGGCCAGCGCGGCACGTTGGGCAGCCGCGGAGGCCTCCTGGATGCGCGCCTGTTCGTCAGTCATAGTCCCCACGAAGAACTGGCGGTCGAAGCCGAGCTTGTAGTTGCGGAAGCTCACCATGCCGCAGAAGCACAGATAGACTGGATCGCCAGTCTCCAGCCGGCGCACGCCGGCGCGCCGATGAACCATGCAGGTGTCGGTGCCGGACTGCAGGATCTGCAGATTGTGGATCAGCGGCGAAACGTAGCGGTCCTGCGGATCGCGCAGCAGGGAGGCGGCCCGGCGCGTGCCAGCCTGCATGGCGGCGAGCGAGATCTCATATTCGGCCACGCCGGGACCGATCGCGTCCGCAGCCGCATCCATCATGTCTATGGCAACTGCGCCGGCCTGGCGCATGATGGCGATCTCGTCGGGCGATTTGATCATGCGCTGCTCGGCGACCAGCGGTGCAATATCCGTCAGGGTGCGATCGGGAAGTTGCTCCCTTATCTCGGCGGCGACGACGTTCGGCAGACGGGCTGCTTCGATCCCAAGTGGCATGGCGGTTACGGGGCGGGCCAATAGGCCAATGAGCAGGTCCCGCCATTCCCGGCCACCATCGCTCCAGGGGCGAATGTCCCGGACCCAGCTCATGGCCGCGCACATGTCTGATTCCATCAACGGCGTGAGGATCACCGGAGCCCGACCGGGCCTCACAATCATCAGCGTCGGCCGCCCGAACTCCATGCCGAGATAGTTCCAGTAGCCCCCGTAATAGGCGATCGAGTCCGGATCACTCAGAACGGCCAGTCCGATGCCGGCGCTCTCGAGGGACTGGGATAGAAGATGCGTGCGCATCTCAAAGGGGCTTGTCATTTGCCAACCTGTATGCAGCTATGGAATGCCTCACGATAGTGAGGCTCGAATTGCGTTGTCAATATTGTAATTATGGCTGTGCCGTTCCGGAACTTTTCCATAGCTGCATACACCAAGGAGGCAAGGCGTGCGTAAGATCAAGAGTGATGCGGGTCGCCATCACCGGGCAAAGATCGGGTTCGTGCTGTTGGCAATGGAACAGACCATCGAGGACGACATGTTCACTCTCCGTCCAAGGGGCGTGGGGGTTCACTTCACGCGGGCCCCCATGGCGAACCGGGTCAGCGTCGACACGCTGGCGGCAATGGCCTCGAGCATTGGCGATGCTGCCAGCCTGCTCCTGCCGGAGGAGGCGCTCGATGTTGTCTGTTACGCCTGCACATCGGGCAGCGTCGTCATCGGCGAGGAGCGGGTTTTTGCAGAGTTGAACCGGGGCAAGCCCAACGCCCGGACCACCTCATTGATCACCTCGGTCATGCGGGCTCTGGAGGCGCTGAAGGTCCGCCGCATCGCCATCGCCACGCCCTATCTTGCCGAGGTCGATGCTATCGAACGCAGCTATATGGCGGAACGCGGCTTCGAGATCGTTCACATGCAAGGATTGGGGATCGAGAAGGATGCCGATATGGTGCGGGTAGCGCCGGAAGCCATCCTGAATTTCGCCCTCAGCGTCGATCGCACTGAGGCCGAGGCGCTCTTCATCAGCTGCGGCGCTCTACGGTCTCTCGACATTATCGAGGAACTCGAGCACCGGATCGGCAAACCCGTTGTGACCAGCAATCAGGCGATGATGTGGGACTGTCTGCGACTTGCCGGGATCACCGACCAGCGGGATAATTATGGCATTCTGCTTCGGGAGCATTGAGTGAACGAGAGCGCGACGAGCGAAAACTCAAGGACACGAGCCCCGCGCGGCCAGGTGACGGACATCTACCGGACCTTGCGCGACCGGATCTGTCTGCTGCGCTACCCGCCCGGCATGCTGCTCGGCGAGCACGAACTCGCCGAAGAATTCGCAGTCAGTCGCACGCCTGTGCGCCAGGCGCTGCAGCGGCTGGAATATGACGGACTCACCGAGACCCGCAACGGCGTGGGAACGATGGTGACCGGCGTCGATCCAAACGCCTTCCGTGACATTTACGCGTTCCGGCTGCGCCTGAGCGAAATGATGGGCGAGTTCCCCGCTGAAGACGAGGCACCGCGCGCCCTCTCAACCATCCTTCTACTTCAGGACCGGTTGGTGGCCTTGAGAGGCCAGCGGGACATGGAGGCGTTCTGGCAGCTCAACCATGAACTTCATCATGCCACGAACCGGCTCATCGCCAATTTGGCTTTGCGCGAGACCCATGAGCGCTATTACTTCCAGGCCTCGCGCATCTGGTACAGCGTGATCGAGGCGTTTTTCGAGGAACAGATTACCGATCTGGCCAGTGAACTCAACGAAATCGAGGGTGCGCTGCGCGCCGGCGACATAAGGGCCGTCGGCTACATCCAGCGCAACCATATTGCCTTTGGTCTTCATCGTGTCGCGAGCGCACACACTGCCGTTTGATGCTGCAGACCCAGCCCGGACGGGCCGGGTCCCATGCGGGCCAGATGTGTTTACATATTATAGTTGATAAACTCGATGCGACGGAATTGCGAACGGTTTGCGCATGGATATGCGCAAGCTGGTCGGACGAAATTTCGCCCGCCTGCGTCAGGCCAAGGACCTGACGCAGGAACAGGTTGCCGAGCGCTCGGGGCTGAGCCAGCAGTATCTCAGTGGTCTCGAACGCGGCCGACGCAATCCGACGATCATCACCCTCTATGAGCTGGCACGTGCTCTCGATGTCAGCCATGTCGAGCTGGTTCTTCCGCCGGACGAGAAGTGAGGGGTGCGGGTGTGACCCCGGCCGTGAGGCCGGGGCCCTGATCCAGGCGAGGTCTTAGTCGCTGCGACGCCCGTTGGGGCGGGACCAGATGAGGGAGAAGGTCTCTCCGTCCTCGTCATCGAAGAGGTTGGCGTAGATGGGGGCGTTGAAGCTCGGATCGTCGAGCTTGAGGCCCAGATAGTCGCGGCCCTCGGTGGAGCGCTTGGACCAGGCGGCGCCGATCTCGGCGCGGCCGACCACGACCCGGTGGCTGGGGGCGTTCTCGCCGGTGGCGCGGGTGTCGGGGACGATGCGCACGCCCCGGGCCTGCACGCCGAGGGTGACGATGTCGCCGGTGAACTCGTTGGTGCCGGTCTTCTTGAAGGTGCCGATGGTGGCCATGTTCCGTCTCCGTCCTGTCTTCTGAGCCCGCACCATTGCGGCCTCGATGGCGATCGGGAGGCCGAAGGCGAGCGACGCCACATCGCCTCGGCGTCCCCGTCGCGCTCGCGCGAGGGGGTGAGGATTGCGACCGCAGCGCAGCGGAGGACGGCGCAGGCGCGACTTTGTTGCCTCGCGAGGAATGACGGCGATCCGGAGCCCCGCGCAGCGCGCGAGGTGGGCGTCGGCAGGGGAAGAAAGTCGGAACCAGCCGTTGTGGCATACGCGCTCGAGGCGAAGCCGTCTTTCGGCCAGATCAGGCCATTGAAGAGGCCGCCTGGAGCGGGCACGGGCGGATGGATGACGGAGAGGCTGTGGCCCTCGCGCCGAATACACAGGCCCGACCGACCCACACCGCCGGACGATGCCCTGAGCCGGGCCAATCTGCCCATTCCCCGTCCCGCTAACGTCGCGAATGCTTTGCCCCGAGGGGTCTTTCGACTGCGACACGGGTCCTCCACGCGCACCAATCCTGCCGCATCGAAGGGCGAAGCCGGCGCGCCAGATCTCCGCTCCCTCCCGGCCCAGCCGGTTGACGCGGACGCTATGCCATTCGCTGTCACCATCTGCCACGTCTGCGAGGGCATGGGTGTGCTTCACGATGCCATGGGTGGCGTGGAAGCCTGCCGCCGCAGCCGGGACGACGAACACGGCGGCGTTGAGCAGACGCACCCAGGTCTTGCGGACGATCGCGAACAGGAACTGGCCGAGGGCGTAAGTCACGCCAGCGACGGCAAAGCCGACAAGGATAGCGCCGAGCCATTCGGCGCCGGTCCCTTAGGCCCATGTGCCCGCCGCGATTGCCCGCAAACAGCGGCAACGCGAAAACCGCCAGAGTGAAGAGCAGCCAGCAGAGGAATGCGATCGTCACCATGCTAAGGAAAATGCCGATGAAGATCATGGTGGTGGCTCAGTAAGATCAGCGGGATGCGTCGCCACCGCCTCCGAGGCACCCGCCCGATGAGCAGAATTGGCGGCGGCCACCATTCATGGCCGCCTGGTCGCCTCTCAGGAGGCGAAGGGGTCGATTTCGCGGACGATCGCGGCTTCTTCGCCGTCATATTCGGCAGCCGGGGCGACGGAGAGCGTGCCGTCACCGGCGCGGAAGATGACGACGGTGGCCATCAGGGTGGTGGCGAGGCTGAAGGCAAAGGCGTGAGGGATTTGGGCGGACATCGACCTGGCTCCTGCGCGAGCGGAGTCCATCCCCCGCTGACAGGCGCCCGAAGAGGCCGGCCGTTGGCCGCAATCACCGCGTAAGGCGCAGCCGGAGCGGCGGCACGCGCAGCGTAGTCCGACCCTTCATGGGTTGATGGCGTCAGGCCATCGGCTGGACCCAAGGATCAGCGTCGTGAAGCGGGGATGGTCGTCCGGTCAGGAGACCTGGGTGTCAGGTTTTCGCGAATGCCGATCCATCGCGCTGCACAGCCCTATGCCTGCTGCCAGTACCAGGTCGTCAGCGTTCCGCGTTCCACGGATTGATGACCGCCACACCGGCGGCGTCGAACGCGCTGCTATCGCGCGTGGCCACAGCGAAGCCCCGAGAAGCCGCAATCGCTGCGATATAGCCGTCGGGAGTCGGAAAGCCCTTTCCGGCCGCGCGAGCTTTCACGGCGAGGTCGGCATAGTGTCGTGCGGCAGCGACATCGAAAGGCAAGACGCGGTCGGCGAACAGCTCCATCACGCCGTCCAGGGCCTCGGTCAGCCGGTCTTTGCGCTTGCCCACGGGCAGCGCACCGATGCCGAATAGCAGTTCCGCAATCGTGACGCTGGAGAGATAGAGCGTCTCTGCCGCCTGCTCGTCGAGCCACCCCCGCACGGCGTCGTCAGGGACGGGTTTCATCGCCTCCGATATGACATTGGTGTCGAGAAGGATCATTCGAAGCTCATGGGCTCGGCGGGCGTCCTGTCGCGCGCCGGGTTGAGGGCGTTGACATCCTCATTGGTCAGGCCAAGCCGGCGGCTGCGCTCCGCGAGCGCCGTGCCGAGCCGCAGGCGCCTGTCGGGGCGAACGGCGCTCTCAAGAATGTCTCGCATCTCGGCTTCGGTACTGCGGCCATGCTGTGCCGCGCGTACCTTAAGGGCGCGGTGCGTCGCCTCGGAGAGATTCCGGATCGTCACTGCGGGCATGATGGCGCCTCCAGTAAGGTTGATAGCGTTGATAGCAATCTAGAGAATCTGCCATCACATTCAAGATGGCAGCTCTGGTGGCGCTTATGCGCCGCCAGAGCCGAACCGATAGACCGGGATGCCCATCTTGCGGGCCTTGTCGGCGAGATTGTCCTGAATGCCGGTGCCGGGGAAGATCACGACCCCGATCGGCAGCACGTTCAGCATCTGATCGTTGCGCTTGAAGGGCGCGGCCTTGGCGTGCTTGGTCCAGTCGGGCTTGAAGGCCACCTGCGGCACCTTGCGGCTGTCGGCCCAGAGGGACGCGATCTTTTCGGCGCCCTTTGGGGAGCCGCCATAACGTCCAGTAAAGCGGGATGACGACCACCGTCACGATCAGTGCCCAGGCCATGACGATCAGGCCGAGCTTCCAGAAGTCCCCGAACTTGTATCCGCCCGGTCCATACACCATCAGGCTCACGCCATTGGCGAACGGGGTGAGGAAGGAGGCGCTGGCGCCCATGGCGACACCCAGCATCATGGGAAGCGCGGAGACGCCCAGCTCGGAAGCCGTGGCCAGACCGATCGGCATCATGACGAGGGCCGACGAGGTATTGGAGATGAACTGGGTAACGATCGCCGAGGCGACGAAGAGCCCGGCAAGCACGGCAACCGGGCCGAAACCGCCGAGCGCGTTGACGATGTAGTCCCCGATCAGAGCGGCGGCGCCGGTGTTCGCCATGGCCGTCGCCGGAGGGATCATCGCCCCGATCAGCAGGCAGGTGTTCCAGTCGATGCCTCGATAGAACTGGTTGAGCGTCAGCACGCGGGTGACGACCATCAATGTCGCGCAGATCACGGCCGCAATGGGCGCCGGCACGATGTTGAAGGCAAGCAGCAGGATGAGCAGCAGCAGGATGGCGATTGCTCTCCTGGCACCCGGCCCCAGGGCCACCGCCTGCTTCTGCACCACCTCGGGGGAGTCAACCACCAGCACCTTCGGATCCGCGAGGTAGCGATCGAGCGCCTTCCACGTGCCCTGCAACAGAAGATGGTTCTCCCGCATTCAGCACGATGGCCTGCTGCGGCATCTCATCATTGCCGCGCAACACCGCCAGGACCATGAGCTGGCCGTCTTCGGTTGTCATCCCGGGAAACCGGAGGCAGGTCAGGTAACCTGGTCACCGCGAGCTGCATGCCGGTAACACTCGGCGCTTTCTACAGCGGTCCCGCAGTCCACGAATCCAAGGTCGCAACGAAAGCACCTTCCCAGGGTTAGAGAGGCGATGCCGAACTGGCCGGAAACGGATCAGCAAGTTGAGGGAGCACACGCCATGGCAGGGAACCCCAAGGGAACGACGAGCTCGACCGCGAATATCCACGATCAGGCGCTGCTTCGCGGCAATGGCGGCGAGTTGCATCAGATCGCCGAGGGCAGCACGCCGGTGATGACCACGGCCCAGGGCGGCCCGGTCGCCGACGACCAGAACACGCTGAAGGTCGGTCCGCGCGGCCCGAGCCTGATCGAGGACTTCCACTTCCGCGAGAAGATCTTCCATTTCGACCATGAGCGCATTCCCGAGCGGGTGGTGCATGCGCGCGGCTATGGCGCGCACGGCTATTTCGAGACCTATGAATCGCTCGCCAAATACACTCGCGCCGATGTCTTCCAGCGCGCCGGCGAGAAGACGCCGGCCTTCGTGCGCTTCTCCACCGTGGCCGGCTCGAAGGGCTCGTTCGACCTCGCCCGCGACGTGCGTGGCTTCGCGGTGAAGATCTACACCAAGGAAGGCAACTGGGACCTCGTCGGCAACAATATCCCGGTGTTCTTCATCCAGGACGCCATCAAGTTCCCGGACGTGATCCATTCGGTGAAGCCGGAGCCCGATCGCGCCTTCCCGCAGGCGCAGTCGGCGCATGACAATTTCTGGGACTTCATCTCGCTGACCCCGGAATCGATGCACATGATCATGTGGGTCATGTCGGATCGGGCGATCCCGCGCTCCTTCCGCTTAATGGAGGGCTTCGGCGTCCACACCTTCCGCTTCCTGAACACGCAGGACGAATCCACCTTCGTCAAGTTCATCTGGAAGCCGAAGCTTGGCCTGCAGTCGGTCGTCTGGAACGAGGCGGTGAAGATCAACGGCGCCGATCCCGACTTCCATCGCCGCGACCTGTGGGACGCCATCCAGTCCGGCAATTTCCCGGAATGGGAGCTCAACGTGCAGCTGTTCGACCAGGAATTCGCTGACGGGTTCGATTTCGACGTGCTCGACCCGACGAAGCTCATCCCGGAGGAGGTGATCAAGCCGATCCCGGTCGGCCGGCTGGTGCTGGACCGCATGCCGGACAATTTCTTCGCCGAGACCGAGCAAGTCGCGTTCATGACGCAGAACGTGCCGCCGGGCATCGACTTTTCCAACGACCCGCTGCTGCAGGGCCGCAACTTCTCCTATCTCGACACCCAGCTGAAGCGGCTCGGCAGCCCGAACTTCACCCACATCCCGATCAATGCGCCGAAATGCCCCTTCGCCCACTTCCAGCAGGACGGGCACATGGCCATGCGCAACCCGGTCGGACGCACCAACTACCAGCCCAATTCGCGCGGCGAGGGCCCGCGCGAAGATCCGGTACGCGGTTTCCGTTCGTTCGCTGAGGAGATCGACGCACCCAAGGTGCGCCTTCGGCCCGAGAGCTTTGCCGACCACTACAGCCAGGCCCGACAGTTCTTCAACAGCCAGACCGGGCCGGAGCAGAAGCACATCACCATGGCGTTGACCTTCGAGCTCAGCAAGGTCGAGACGCCTACCATCCGCGAGCGGATGGTCGCCCATCTGCTCAACATCGACGAGGCGCTCGGCGCCGCCGTTGCCGACAAGCTCGGCATGGAGAAACCGCCGGAGCCGGCCGATGCGGCCATCGCGCCGCGCGACGACCTGCCGGCATCGCCGGCCCTCAGCATCATCCAGAACGGTCCGGCGAGCTTCAGAGGCCGCAAGGTCGGGGTGCTGGCGAGCAATGGCTGCGACGGCAAGCTGCTTAAGGTGCTCCAGGCCGCCATCGAGAAGGAAGGGGCGATGATGGAACTCGTCGCGCCGAAGGTCGGCGGCGTCGATGCAGCCGACGGCACCAAGTTCCCCGCCAACCACATGATCGATGGCGGGCCGTCGGTGCTGTTCGACGCGGTGGCGCTGCTGCTCTCCGAGGAAGGCGCTGGGCGGCTGACGCATGAGGCGGCGGCGCGCGACTTCGTGGCGGACGCCTTTGCCCACTGCAAGTTCATCGGCTTTACTTCCGACGCCGTGCCGCTGCTGGCCAAGGCCGGTGTCGCACCCGATGCCGATGAGGGTCTGATCTCCCTCGATGGCAGCGCCTCGGTCGCGAAATTCGTCGAGAGCTGCCGCAAGCTGCGGCTCTGGGCGCGCGAGGCAGCCGTCAAGCTCTGACGAGCGTGCGGATAGTGATGGCGACACACGGCGCGGACGCGCCTCCATCTCATCGTCCCGGCGGGCCGGTCGAAGCGAACGCCGGGCAAGTGCTCGACCGGCGTCAGTCTGGAGACCTCATGCGAAATTTCCTGCGCAACAACGGACTGTCATTGGCGCTGGGCCTGATGTTCGCCATCTCCGTCGCCGGCATGGTGTTTACCGGCCGGGCCGCCTTCAACAGGGAGCTCGCCGACCACGGGCAGACCAGCCTTGGACTCATGGCCTATTTGCGGACCGGCGAGTTCCTGTCCGCGCTGTTCGAGAACTGGGAGAGCGAGTTCCTACAGATGGCGACCTATGTCGTGCTGACCGCCATGCTGTTCCAGCGCGGTTCGTCGGAATCGCGCGATCCGGACGAGCCCTTCAGGCCCGGCGACGAGGTGCCCTGGCGCGCCCGGCATCCGCTGGCGGCATGGCTCTACGCCCATTCGCTCGGCCTCGTCCTGGCGCTGCTGTTCATCGCGTCATTCCTGTTGCATTGGCGATTCAGCATGGCAGCCGCCAATGCCGAGGCGCTTCGACACGGCGGCGAGATCCAGACGATCTGGACCTACCTCGTCGACCCGCAACTCTGGTTCGAGTCCTTCCAGAACTGGCAATCGGAATTCCTGTCGACCGCGGTTCTTGTCGT
>JARBUD010000016.1 GCA_029239875.1 Xanthobacteraceae bacterium
GTCTCGCCGGCATAGCCTTCGAGGTCGTTCACCGTCGGCATCGGGTCGTCATAGAGGTCGAAGATGCGGGCATCGAGCAGCGCGAAGAAGGTCTCGCGCGGCAGACGATGGGCGTGGATCGCGTCGAGCAGCGCCGCCGCCACCGGATTCGCCCGCACGTCGCCGCGCGCGCCGCCGATCAGCGCTTCGCTCCACCATTGCAGCCGCACCTCGCCCGCCATCGGGTTGGTGATCGCCTCGCGCACCCGCGCGATCTCGACATTGAAGGCGTGCAGCGCCAGCAGCGCGCCGCGCTTGTCCACCGGGGCGAACAGGTCGGCGATGTAGCGGTCCCGGTCGAGCTCGCGCACCAGCTCGGTGCAATGGGCGATGTCGGCGGCGTCGGTCATGGGCTGCCAGGGCTTGTCCTGTTGCAACATCCTTCGAGGCCCGGCTTCGCCCGGCACCTCAGGATGAGCTCGTCTTATAGAGGCACCTCATCCTGAGGTGCGAGCCCGGACTTGTCCGGGGAGCCTCGAAGGATGCTCAAGCCGCGCGAGGGATCTCAAGGCACCGCCAGCAGGGCGGCGGCAACGGGGCGGCCCTCCGCCAGGAGGACATTATAGGTCGAGGCGGCCGCCCTTGTCGGCATGGCGTCGGCGGAGATGCCGGCATCGCGCAGCCGCCAGCGCAGCGCGTCGGGGATCGGCCAGGGGTCGACACCGGTGCCGATCAGCAGGATGTCGATGTCGCGGGCCTGGGCGAACACGGCAGCGAGCGCCGCCGCGTCGATCTCCGCCGGCACCCGCGGCGCCCAGGCATGGATGCCGGAGGGCAGCGCCAGGATCGATCCCTCCGAGGCCATGCCGGCGAAGTGGAACGACCAGCGCCCATAGCCGTCTATGGGCACCTGGCGCGGCAGGTGGGCGTCCTGTGTCGCCATTCGCTAGCCTCAGAGCCTGACCCGCAACTGCCGAAAGAGCGGCCGACCTCCTTCTCCCCTCCGGGGACAGGGAATTGCAAGCCAGCCCCTCAGGGCGCGATGCGCTCGGCCTTGGCGTTCGGGCCCTTCACCTCGGCCTTCTCGGCCATGGTGCGGGTGGTGACGCCGAGATAGATCAGCAGCGGCGAGGCGATGAAGATCGAGGTGTAGGTGCCGACCAGCACCACGCCGAACATCATCGTCACCGAGAAGGAGTGGATCGCCCGCCCGCCGAACAGCACCAGCGCCAGCAGCGCCAGCGTCACCGTCACGTGGGTGATGACCGAGCGCGACAGCGTCGAGTTGATCGAGGCGTTGAGCAGCTCGTCCGTCGGCATCTTCTTGTAGCGCCGCAGCATCTCGCGGATGCGGTCATAGATGACGATGGTGTCGTTCAGCGAGTAGCCGAGGATGGTCAGCAGCGCGGCGACGCTGGTCAGGTCGAAGTCGATCTGGAAGATCGCCATGAACCCGATGGTCAGCACGATGTCGTGGAAGTTGGCGATCGAGGCGCCGAGCGCGAACTGCCATTCGAAGCGGAACCACAGGTAGATCAGGATGCAGAACACCGCCAGCATCAGGCCGACGATGCCGTAGCTGAGCAGTTCCTGCGACACGCGCGGGCCGACCACCTCGACGCGCCGGTACTCCACGCCCTCGCCGAGCGCGGCGCGCACCTTGCCGACGACCGCCTGCTGGGCCTGCTCGCCGCCCGGCTGCTGGGCGACGCGGATCAGCACCTCGCCGTCGCCGCCGATCTCCTGGATCTGCACCTCGCCGAGATCGAGCGCCTCGAGCCTGGAGCGCACGTCGCCGATGTTCAGCGTGTTGTTGGCGTAGCGCACCTCGAGCAGCGTGCCGCCGCGGAAGTCGATGCCGAAGTTCAGGCCGAGCGTGAGGAAAGCCACCAGCGCCACGATCGACAGCAGGGCCGAGATCGGGAAGCTGATGCGCCGGAAGCGCATGAAGTCGAAATTGGTGTCGTCCGGGACGATGCGGAGCAGACGCATGACGCTCGCTTTCTCAGATCGGCACGCGCTGGGGGCGGCGCCAGCGCACCCACACGGCAGCCATCAGGCGGGTCAGCGTGAAGGCGGTGAAGACGGTGGTGATGATGCCGATGCCGAAGGTGATGGCGAAGCCGCGCACCGGGCCCGAGCCGATATAGAACAGCACCGCCGCCGCAATGAAGGTGGTGATGTTCGAATCGAGGATGGTAGCCAAGGCACGGGTGAAGCCGGCATCGATGGCCGAGATGGCCGACCGCCCTGCCCTCGCCTCCTCGCGGATGCGCTCGTAGATCAGCACGTTCGAATCCACCGCGATGCCGACGGTCAGCACCACGCCGGCGATGCCGGGCAGGGTCAGCGTCGCCCCGAGCATGGCCAGCACGCCGAAGATCATACCGACGTTGATGGCCACGGCCACCACCGCGATGATGCCGAACAGGCCGTAGGTGGCGATCATGAACAGCGCAACCGCGCTCGCCCCGACGATCGAGGCGATGAGGCCGGCGCGGATCGAATCGGCGCCGAGGCCCGGTCCGACCGTGCGCTCCTCCACCACCTGCAGCGGCACGGGCAGCGCGCCCGCGCGCAGCAGGATGGCGAGGTCGTTTGCCTGCTGCACGGTGAAGTTGCCGCTGATCTGGCCCGAGCCGCCGAGGATCGGCTCGCGGATCACCGGCGCCGAGATCACGTGGTTGTCGAGGATGATGGCGAAGGGCCGGCCGACATTGGCCTGCGTCGCCTCGGCGAAGCGGCGCGCGCCGTTGGTGTTGAAGCGGAAGGTGACGATCGGCTCGCGGGTCTGCGGGTCGAAGCCCGGCTGGGCGTCCGTCAGGTCCTCGCCGGCGACCAGCACGCGCTGTTCGATGAGATAGGGGACCGGCGGGTTGTCCTGCGAGTACAGCACCTCGGTGCCCGCGGGCGGACGACCCTGCAGCGCCTGCTGCGCGCTCATCGAATTGTCGACGAGGCGGAAGGTGAGCTTGGCGGTCTGGCCGAGCAGCGCCTTCAGGCGCGAGGGATCCTGCAGGCCCGGCACCTGCACCTGGATGCGGTCGGCGCCCTGGCGTTGGATCGACGGCTCGGTGGTGCCGAGCTGGTCGATACGCTTGCGGATGATCTCGATGGACTGCGACACCGCCTGGATGGTGCGCGACTGCACGCCGGCCGCGGAGGGCGTCAGCGTGATCGTGTTGCCGTCGCGGGCGACGTCGGTGTCGAGCTGGCCGGTGGTGGCGAGCGCGCCGCCGATCGGCTGCGCCAGCGTGCGCAGCTGGGTGAGGGCCGCGTCGGCATCCTGGCCGTCGCGGATGCGCACCTGCACCGAATTGCCCTGTATGTTCAGGCCGGTATAGCCGACCTTGGCGTCGCGCAGGACGCGCCGGGCATCGTCGCGCAGCTGTTCGAGGCGCGCCGTGCGCACCTCGTTGGCGTCGACCTGGAGGACGATGTAGGAGCCGCCCTGAAGATCGAGGCCGAGCACGATCTTGCGCTGGAGGAAGCCCGGGAGGCTGTCATAGACCCTCGGCGGCACGAGGCTCGGCACCACCATCAGGCAGATGATGGCCGAGACCGCGAGGATCGCGAAGGCCTTCCATTTCGAGAAGTAAAGCATGGGGTTCCTTCCGGCCGCCCGCCATGGAGCGGCCGCAAGAGGTCAGCGTCAGGATTCGCTATCTTCCTTGGCCGGCTCGCCCTTGGCGCGCACGTCCGAGATCATGCTGCGCAGCTGGCGGATCTTCACGCCTTCGGCGAGCTGCAGCTCGATCTCGCTGTCGTCCACCACGCGAGAGACCTTGCCGATCAGGCCGCCGGAGGTGACGACCGTGTCGCCGCGCCGGACGCTCTTCACCATCTCCTGGTGCGCCTTCACCTTCTTCTGCTGCGGGCGCAGGATCAGGAAGTACATGATCACGAAGATCAGCACGAAAGGCAGCAGCGACATCAGCATGTCGGTACCGCCGCCCAGGGGGGAGGCACCCTGCGCGAAGGCGGGCGTGATGAACATGTCGGTTCCTTGTCCGTCGATCGAAGGCGGGCGAAAGGCCCGGCGAAGCGGCGCGGACTATACTGAGGCGCCCGCCGATTGCAAACGGCGTCAGCACGACGCTGCGTCACGTCTGCGAAAGAGAGTAACCGGCGTTACGGTTATGCTTGTGTCGCCGGCCGCAGATGGCTATTCCGGCTCCGCCAAGGAGCTCCATCATGACCCACACCTCGGACGATCTCGGCGCCGTTCTCTCCCGCATCGCCGATGCGCTGGAGCGCATCGCGCCGACGCGCGCCGCCACCGCCGACTTTGACGCCGCCGATGCCTTCGTCTGGCACGCCGACGACAAGCGGCTGGAGCCGGTGCCGCGCGTCAACAAGGTGGAGATGGAGCTGCTCAAGGGCATCGACCGCACGCGCGACCAGCTGATGGACAACACGCTGCGCTTCGCCCGCGGCCTGCCGGCCAACAACGCGCTACTGTGGGGCGCGCGCGGCATGGGCAAGAGCTCGCTGGTCAAGGCCTCCCACGCGGCGGTCAACGCCGACATGGGACGCGAGGGCAAGCGGCCGATCAAGCTGGTGGAGATCCACCGCGAGGACATCGAGACGCTGCCGGCGCTGATGAGCCTGATGCGGGCGTCGCAGTACCGATTCGTCGTGTTCTGCGACGACCTCTCCTTCGACGCCGACGATACCTCCTACAAGTCGCTCAAGGCGGTGCTGGAGGGCGGCATCGAGGGGCGGCCGGAGAACGTCATCTTCTACGCCACCTCCAACCGCCGGCATTTGCTGCCGCGCGACATGATGGAGAACGAGCGCTCGACCGCGATCAATCCCGGCGAGGCGGTGGAGGAGAAGGTCTCGCTGTCGGACCGTTTCGGCCTGTGGCTCGGCTTCCACAAGTGCAGCCAGGACGAGTATCTCGCTATGGTGGAGGGCTACGTCGCCCATTTCGGCGTGCCGGTCGACGCCGAGACGCTGCGCCGCGAGGCGCTGGAATGGTCGACCACGCGCGGCGCGCGCTCGGGCCGCACCGCCTGGCAATATGTGCAGGATGTCGCGGGGCGGCTCGGCGTTTCGCTCAGCGAGCCGCCTGCCGCCCCGCGCTGACCGGCGCCAAGGTCCGAACGTCGCGCCGGCAAAAACGGCGGCGTGACGCTCAGAGGCCGGCGAGGTACTGCGACGGGTCGACCGGCTGCGAGCCCTTGCGGATCTCGAAGTGAACCTGCGGCGAGGAGACGTTGCCGGTCTGGCCGGCCTTGGCGATTACCTGGCCGCGCTTGACGGTGTCGCCCTTCTTCACCTCGAGCTCGCTGTTGTGAGCGTAGGCGGTGACCCAGCCGTCGGCGTGCTTGACCAGCACGAGGTTGCCGTAGCCTTTAAGCTCGCTGCCGGCATAGGCGACGACGCCGTCCTCGGCCGCCTTGACCGAGGTGCCTTCCGGCACCGAGACGTTGATGCCCTCGTTCTGCTGGCCGCCCGGCTTGGGGCCGTAGCCGGAGATGACGCGCCCGCGCACCGGCCAGCGGAACTGCGGGCCGGCGGAGGCGGTACGGGCCTCGTCCGGGGTCTCGGACGGCTTCACCGCGGCGATGACCTGCGGCTTCTCGGCGGCGGGAGCCTGCGCCACCGGAGCCGGCGCAGCCGGGGCGGTCGCGACAGCGGGGGTCGGGGCCGGCTTGATGGCCGGGGTCGCCGCGACCGTGGTGGGCGTGAGAGGCTTCGGCGCCGTGGCGACGACCGGCCCGCCGGGCGCGGGAACGTTCAGCTTCTGGCCGGTGCGCACCTGCGCATTGATGTCGAGGCCGTTGGCGGCGGCGATCGTGCCGCGCGGCACGCCATAGGTGCGGGCGATGGAGCTCAGCGTCTCGCCCGGCCCGACGACATGGCCGCCGCCGGCGGCGGCGCGCGGCGCGGCGGGAGCGGCGGCCGCGAGCGGCTGCGGCTTGGTGCCGTAGAGCGGCTGCGTGCCGCCATAGCTCGGCTGCGCCGGCGGGGTGTAGGTCGGGTTGGCGCTCGCCACCTGATGCGGCGCGCCATAGGGCGAGGCCGGGGCGGCCGGCGCTCCATAGGGCGAGGGATAGGCGGAGGCGACGCCCTGCCCGGCCGGGGGCGCCATCGGCGCACCGGACATGGGCGACCCGCCGATCGGCGAGCGCTGCACCTGCCCCGTCGGCGCGGAGGCGACCGAACCCGTATAGGCCGGCGAGCCCTGCGCGGAGAAGGGATTGGTGTTGGGATCGTTGAAGCGGGATGTATCCGAACTGCAGGCGGCCGCGCCGCTCGCGAAGAGGGCAACGATGGAAAGCCGCACCAGTGGGCCAGAACCGGACGCCGACAGAAGATTACGCATCGCACCACACCCGAACGCTAGACTCGTCCGGATTAATGCCCCGTACAGGTAAACACCGGCTTAAGTCCGACGCATCACGTCAGGAAAAACGGCGGATTCACGGCAGCTTCACAGTACAGAGGCCACGCCGGGCCGCATCGGCACGAAGCGCACCAGCCCGAGCTCGCGCTTCTCGAGCCCTTCCTCGCCCTTCCGGTAGCGCGTCAGCATCTGCGTCGCCTCCGCCGGCCCGACCGGCGCGACGAGGATGCCGCCGGGCTTGAGCTGCTCGAACAGGACCTCCGGCACCTCGCCGACCGCGGCGTTGAGCACGATGCGATCGAAGGGCGCGCGGGCGGGATAGCCGAGCATGCCGTCGGCGATGAACACCTCGACATTGTCGAGGCCGAGCTCCTTGAGCCGCCCGGCCGCCAGCTCGGCGAGCGTGCGGAAGCGCTCGACGCTCACCACCTGGCCGGCGATATGACCGAGGATGGCGGCGTGGTAGCCGCTGCCGGTGCCGACCTCCAGCACGGTGTGCGCAGGCTTCAGCTCCAGCGCGTCGGTCATCATGGCGACGACGGCCGGCTGGCTGATGGTCTGGCCGCAATCGATCGGCAGCGCCTGGTCTGTCCAGGCGATGTCGCGGAAGCCCGCCTCGACGAAGAGGTCGCGCGGCACCTGCTCGAAGGCGCGCAGCACCATGGTGTCGCGTATGCCGCGCTTGCGCAGCGCCAGCAGCAGCTCGGCGCGCTCCAGCGCTCCATCCCTCTCGGTCACGGCAGCCTCCCTCGTCCTATCGGACCACCGGACGGGAAGTTGTCAACGACCAAATACCTGGGCCAACCTGGTCATCATCGGCTCGTCGGTCATGTCGAGCCTGAGCGGCGTCACCGAGATGCAGCCCTGGTCGAGCGCATGCAAGTCCGAGCCGTTGACGGTCTCGAAGATGCGCTTCTCGAAGGCGATCCAGTAATAGGGGTTGCCGCGCCCGTCGGCGCGCTCATCGATGCGCAGGAGGTCCTGGTTGCGCCGCCCCTGCGCGGTCACGGCGATGCCCGTCACCTGGTCCGGCCGACGGTTGGGGAAATTGACGTTCACCAGTATGCCGTCGGGGATCCCCTCCTCCAGCAGCGTACGGATGACCTTCGGCCCCCAGTGCTCGGCGGCGTCGTAGGGCGGCGCCTGCTTCGTCTCGAAGCCATAGGCCTGCGACAGCGCGATGGAGGGGATGCCGAGCACCGTGCCTTCCATGGCGCCGGCGACCGTGCCGGAATAGCCGACATCCTCGGCGACGTTCTGGCCGCGATTGACACCGGAGAGCACGAGGTCGGGCTTGCCGTCCTTGAGGATGTGGCGCACCGCCATGATCACGCAGTCGGTGGGCGTGCCCTTCACCGCGAAGCGCCGCTCCTCCACCTGCCGCAGCCGCAGCGGATCGGAAAGCGAGAGCGAATGCGACACGCCGGACTGGTCGAATTCCGGCGCCACCACCCAGACATCGTCCGACAGCGCCCGCGCGATGCGCGCGCAGGCATCGAGGCCGGGGGCGTGGATGCCGTCGTCATTGGTGACCAATATGCGCATCTCGCCCCTGTTCCTTTGCACGACGTCATGGCCGGGCTTGTCCCAGCCATCCACGTCTTAACCCCGAAGGCGCGGATCCCCGGGCCAAGCCCGGGGATGACGCCACACCAGCGGCTCAGTTCTTCTCGATCCGCCGCACCCCGCCCATATAGGGCACCAGCACGTCCGGCACCGTCACCGAGCCGTCCTCGTTCTGGTAGTTCTCGAGGATCGCCACCATGGCGCGGCCGACCGCGACGCCCGAGCCGTTGAGCGTGTGGACGAAACGCGGCTGCTTGGCGCCCGCCGGCCGGTAGCGGGCGTTCATCCGCCGCGCCTGGAAGTCGGTGCAGGTCGAGACCGAGGAGATCTCGCGATAGGCGTTCTGCCCCGGCAGCCAGACCTCGATGTCGAAGGTGCGGGCCGAGGCGAAGCCCATGTCGCCGGTGCAGAGCGTCACCACGCGGTGGTGCAGGTCGAGCTTCCTGAGCACCGCCTGCGCGCAGGCGAGCATGCGCTCCTGCTCGTCGAGCGAGGCTTCCGGCGTGGTGATGGAGACCATCTCCACCTTGTTGAACTGGTGCTGGCGGATCATGCCGCGGGTATCGCGCCCCGCCGATCCTGCCTCGGCGCGGAAGCAGGGCGTGAGCGCAGTGAAGCGCAGTGGGAGTTCCTCTTCGGCGAGGATGCTCTCGCGCACGAGATTGGTCAGCGGCACCTCGGCGGTGGGGATGAGCCAGAGCGAAGCCCGTTCCTTTTCCAGATGAGCAATATTGGCGCGGATCATCCGCTTCAATTCCGCAAGACTTGGGACATCCTCAGACTGTGTCGCCGAATCCCAAAGCGCACGATCTTCAGCTATCTTCAGCTCTTCATCGCTCAGGGTGCGGTTGGCTTTGAACTGATCGTCCTCAAACTTCGGCAGCTGCGCCGTGCCGAACATCGCCTCGTCCTTGACGAGGATGGGCGGGGCGACCTCGGTGTAGCCGTGCTCTTCGGTATGCGTGTCGATGAAGAACTGGCCGATGGCGCGCTCCAGCCGCGCCAGCCGGTTCTTCAGTACGACGAAGCGGGCGCCGGAGAGCTTGGCGGCCAACTCGAAATCCATCTGGCCGAGCGCCTCGCCGATCTCGAAATGCTGCTTCGGGGCGAACGCATAGCTGCGCTTCTCGCCGACCTTGGCGATCTCGACATTGTCGTGCTCGTCCTTGCCCTCCGGCACGATGGCGAGCGGCGCGTTGGGGATGGCGGCGAGCTTGTCGTTCAGCTCGGTCTCGGCCGCCTTCACGTCTTCTTCCAGCGCCGGGATGTCGGTCTTGAGCTTGCCGACCTCGGCCATCAGCGTCTCGGCGCGCGCATCGTCGCCGGCCTTCTTGGCGCCGCCGATCTCCTTGGAGGCGGCGTTGCGGCGGGCCTGCAGCTCTTCCAGCTTCACGATGCCGGAGCGGCGGCGCTCGTCGAGCGCGACGAGGCTATCGACCAGCGCCTGCGCCTCGGCCGCATCGCTGCCGCGCCGCACTAGCGCCTCGACGAGGCCCTGCGGCTCCTCGCGGATCCATTTGATGTCGTGCATGGAAGTCTCGCTTTCGCCTCGTGGCGTTTTTCCGGCCCCGACGTACCGAAAGGCCGCGACCGCGACAAGTCCCGCGTGGAGCGGGCCTGCGTGCTTCGAGGCTCGCTTCGCTCGCACCTCAGCATGACGACGTTAGGAGCAACCTCATCCTGAGGTGCCCGGCCAGAGGCCGAGCCTCGAAGGATGCTCATCCGGGTGCGCTTAACTCACCATCCTTCGAGGCGCGCTGCGCGCGCACCTCAGGATGAGGATGTTCCGGGAGGGACCCGTCAGGCCGTCGAGCTCTCCGCCGCCTCGGCCGCGGCGCGCCGCTTCTCGATCATGCGCACGAGATAGACCGAGATCTCGTAGAGCAGCAGGGTCGGGATGGCGAGGCCGAGCTGGCTGATCACGTCCGGCGGCGTCAGCACCGCCGCCACCACGAACACGCCGACGATGGCGTAGCGGCGGAAGCGCTTGAGCTGGTCGGAGGTGACGACGCCGATCTGCGCCAGAAGGGTGAGCACCACCGGCAGCTGGAAACAGATGCCGAAGGCGAAGATCAGCGTCATGATCAGCGACAGATATTCGCTGACCTGCGGCAGCATGGAGATTTCCGGCGAGTCCGGCCCGGCCATCTGCTGCATGGAGAGGAAGTAGGTCATCGCCAGCGGCATGGCGACGAAATAGACGAAGGCCGCCCCGATCAGGAAGCACACCGGCGTCGCCACGAGATAGGGCCGGAAGGCGTTCTTCTCGTGGCTGTAGAGGCCCGGCGCCACGAACATGTAGATCTGCGTCGCCACCACCGGGAAGGAGATGAACGCCGCGCCGAACATGCCGAGCTTGATCTGGGTGAACAGGAATTCCTGCGGCGCCGTGTAGATGAGCTTCACGTGCTCGGTGCCGCCGGCCGCGAACTCATACGGCCAGAGCAGGATGTTGTAGATGAACTTGCCCAGCATGAAGCAGGCGAAGAAGGCGATGAAGAAGGCGATGAGCGACTTGATCAGCCGCGCGCGCAGCTCGATCAGGTGCTCGATCAGCGGCGCCTTGGTCGCGTCGATGTCTTCCTGGCTCATGCCGCAGGTCCTTCGCCGCCCGACGCCTTCGGCCTGACGCGCGGCTTGGCGGCGGTCTTTGCAGGCTTGGTGGCAGCCGATGCCGGCGCATCGAGATCGGCCACGGCCTCGGCGACCTCGCTCTCCACCTTCGCGGCCGCCGGCTTGCGCGCGGCGCGCTTGGAAGCGCCCTCGGCCGGCGTGGCGCCGCCGGAGGTTTCCGCCGCAGGCTTGGCGGCGATGCGGGGGCGCTTCGGCTTGGTCTCGGCCTTAACCTCAGGCGCCGCCGGCGGTGCATTGGTCGGCGGCGCAGCAGCCGCGACAACCGGCTTCGCCTCGGCCTTGGGAGGCTCGACCTTCGCGGGCTCGGATTTCGTGGGTTCCACAGGCACTTGCGCGGCGGCGCTGCGCACTTCCTGCTCGATGGTCTCGAAGGGGTTCGGCTCCAGGTCGCCCGGCGGCGGCAGCTGCGCCTCGACCGCTTCGGCCGACGGCAGGTCGCCGCGCTCGACCGAGCCGGTCGGCGCCTTCAGGTCGGCCTCGATGTCCTGCAGCGGATTGGTGGGCATCGCCTCGGCCAGCGAGTCGCGCGCGCCGGTGGCGAGGCCCGCGAGGTCGTTCTTCAGCGAGGTGACGTTGTCCTTGAGGTCGGACAGCTCCGCCTCGCGCAGCGCCTCGTTGAACTGCCCCTGGAATTCGCCCGCCATGCGCCGCAGCTTGCCGATGCCCTGCCCCACGGTACGCAGGACGCGCGGCAATTCCTTCGGCCCGATCACCACGAGGGCGACGATGCCGATCACAAGCAGCTCGGACCAGCCGATATCAAACATGCATCAAGACGGGGCCGCGCTCCGCGGCCCTCCCCGGTCAGAGGCCGACGGACGGGATCAGCTGACCTTGGTCTGCTCGGCTTCCACCTTGGGCTGACGGTCGATCGAACGCACCGGCTCGGCCGGCTTGGTGTCCTCGTCGTCGGCCATGCCCTTCTTGAACGCCTTGATGCCCTTGGCGGCATCGCCCATCAGCTCCGACAGCTTGCCGCGACCGAAGAGGAGCAGCACGACCACCAGAACGATGATCCAATGCCAAATGCTCAGCGAACCCATAACCAAACTCCCTGTCCGAAACGCCGCCGGCCCCTCGCGGCCACGCATCGCAATTAAAGCCGGACACTAGGGCCGGGCCGTGGCGAACACAAGAACCTCTCCCAGCTCCACGTTCACGCCGACGTCATGCCCACGCAGCAATCCCGCCTTGCTGCGGCGTCGGGCTACCAGCGGTCGGTCGAGACCGGACACCGCAACCTCATAAAGGTCGAGCTCGCCGAGGAATCGGTGCGTCACTACCCGCCCCGGCACGCCCGAGCCGGGGGCCATCACCTCGATCCCCTGCGGGCGGATCGCGGCCACCGCCACGCTGCCCTCGGCAAGGCCGGGGGCCGGGAAGCGGCCGAGCGCGGTCTCGATGCGACCGTTGCGCACGATTCCCGATACTTCGTTGATCTCGCAGAAGAAACGCGCCACTTCGAGGTCGGCGGGACGGCGGTAGAGCTCCTCCGGGGTGCCGACCTGCACCAGCTCGCCCTTGCGCATCAGGGCGATGCGGTCGCCGAGCCGCATGGCCTCCTCGGGGTCATGGGTGACGATGATCGAGGTGGCGCGGGCATCGCGCAGCACCTGCAGCGTCTCGGCGCGCACACTGCCGCGCAGGCGACTGTCGAGCCCGGAGAAGGGTTCGTCCATAAGGAGAATGCCGGGGCGCGGCACGAGCGCGCGGGCCAGCGCCACGCGCTGCTGCTCGCCGCCGGACAGGGCATGAGGATAGTCTTCCGCGTGCTCCTCCAGCCTCACCCGCGCCAGCGCCCGGAGGGCCTCGTCGTGCGCCTCGGCCGGCTGCAGCGCGCGCAGGCCGAAGGCGACGTTCTGGACATTGGTGAGGTGCGGGAACAGCGCATAGTCTTGGAAGACCAGCCCGATATTGCGCTTCTCCGGCGGCACATAGGCGCCGGGGCCTGCCACCACCTGGCGGTCGAGCAGGATGCGGCCGCTGGTCGGGCGTTCGATGCCGGCGATGAGGCGCAGCAGGGTGGTCTTGCCGCAGCCGGACTGGCCGAGCAGGCAGACGATCTCGCCCGGCTCGACGGTGAGCGAGACGCCGCGCACCGCTTCGACCTCGTCATAGCCGTGGCGCACGTCCTCCAGCATCAGGCGGCTCGCCAGCGAGACGGGGGTGCGGACCGGCGCCTGGTACATGCGGGAGGTCTCCTGTCGCGGTATAGGCGAGGACGCGCTCAGCGCTCCTCGTCCTCGTCCTCGCCCGGCTCGGGTTCAGGCGCGAAGGAGAGATCGAATTCCGGCTCCAGCGGGTCCTCGTCGTCCTTCAGCGCCGGATCGTCGCTCGGCAGGGGCACCGTTAGGCCCGCGGAGACCCGCGCGTCAATCAGCCCGGTGCCGCGCAACTCGTCGAGGCCGGGCAGGTCGCCGATGGCGTCAAGCCCGAAATGCACCAGGAAGGTCTCGCTGGTGCCGTAGGTCACCGGCCGGCCAGGGCTGCGCCGGCGCCCGCGCATGCGCACCCAGCCCGCCGCGAGCAGCACGTCGAGCGTGCCCTTGTTGGTGGAGACGCCGCGTATCTCCTCGATCTCGGCGCGGGTCACCGGCTGGTGGTAGGCGATGATGGCGAGCGTCTCCAGCGCCGCGCGCGAGAGCCGGCGCGGCTCCGGCTTGTCGCGCGCCAGCAGGAAACCCAGGTCCGGCGCGGTGCGCAGCATCCACTTGCCGGCGACGCGCACGAGATTGACCCCGCGCGGGGCATAATCGGCGGAGAGCTCGGCCAGCAGCGACCGCACGTCCGAGCCTTCCGGCAGCCGGGCGGCGATGGTCGCCTCGTCGAGAGGCTCGCCGGCGGCGAACAGCATGGCCTCCAGCAGCCGCAGCGCCGGCTCGCGCGCGATCCGGGACGCGGCGTGCGTCTCCTGTTCGAGGTCCTCGGGAGCAGTTCGGGCGCTGCGGGCGGCTTCCGCGTTCATGCGCCCTCCCCCGAGCCACCGTCGCTGCCGCCTTCGCCGCGGCCGCGGATCCAGATCGGAGAGAAGGCGTCATCCTGCTGAACGTCGATCAGCCCCTCGCGCACCATCTCCAGCGTCGCAGAGAAGCCGGAGGCGAGCGCGGTCGCCCGCATCTTCGGATCGGCGATCCAGTTCAGCAGGAATCCGTCGAGCCGCGCCCATTCGCCGTGCAGCGAGAGACGGCCGATCAGCCGCTCCAGCCGCTCGCGCGCCTCGGCCAGCGAGATCACGTTGCGCGGGGGGAAGCGCACCCGCGACAGCGCCACCTTCTGGCGTTGCGCGCCATAGGCGGCGAGCAGGTCATAGAGCGTCGCCTCGTAGACGACGGGACCTGAGCGCTGCAGCGGCTCGGGCGCGCCGCGCGCGAACACCTCGTGGCCGATGCGGTCGCGGGTGGCGAGATGGGCGGCGGCGCCGCGGATGCGCTCCAGCCGGCGCAGCCGCTCGGCGAGGTTGGCGGCGAGGTCGGCGGCGCTGGGCCCCTCCTCCTTCGGAGGGTCGGGCAGCAGCAGACGCGACTTCAGATAGGCGAGCCACGCCGCCATGACGAGATAGTCGGCGGCAAGCTCCAGCCTTATGCGCCGCGCCTCCTCGACGAAGACGAGATACTGCTCGGCCAGCTCGAGGATGGAGATGCGCGAGAGGTCCACCTTCTGGGTACGCGCCAGCGCCAGCAGCAGGTCGAGCGGCCCCTCGAAGCCGTCGACGTCGACTACCAGAGCGGGGTCGCCCGCCTGGCGCACGGCATCGGCTTCGAAGGAGAACTGGCTTTGAACCATTGCGGACCGCGGCTGGCGTTCAGGACGCCGCGATCATATCCGAAAAACGCGCGCGCGCCTCACTTTGCGCGATCTGGCCGGCCGGATGCAACCGCGCCAGCGCCTCGACGCAGCGGCGCGCCGCCTCGCCCGCGAGCAGCGGGGAGCGGGAGGCTACCTCGGCCATCTCGTCGAGGCGGCCGTTGCAGTGGAGCGCGAGGTCGCAGCCGGCGGCAAACGCCGCCTCGGCCCGGACGGCCAGCGAGCCGGCGAGCGCGCCCATGGAGAGGTCGTCGCTCATCAGCGCGCCGTCGAAGCCGATATGGCCGCGGATCACCTCGTCGATGACGCGCTTCGAAGTGGTGGCCGGGAGGTCGGGGTCGATGGCGGCGTAGACCACATGGGCGGTCATGCCGAGCGGTAGGTCGGCGAGCAGGCGGAACGGCTCGAAATCCGTCGCCTCCAGTTCCTCGCGGGAGGTCTCGACGACAGGCAGGCTCTCATGGCTGTCGGCGCGCGCCCGGCCATGGCCGGGAATGTGCTTGAGCACCGGCAGCACGCCGCCTTCCATCAGTCCTTCCGCCGCGGCGCGGGCGAGATGCGCCACCTGCGCCGGGGTCGAACCATAGGCACGGTCGCCGATGATGCCGTGGCCTTCCGGCAGGCGAAGATCGGCGCAGGGAACGCAATCGACATTGATGCCGAGAGCCGCGAGGTCGTCGGCCATCAGCCGTGCGCCGAGCCGGGCGGCGTCGGCTGCGCCCACATTGTCGCCGGCCTCGGCGCGGCGGGCGAAGATCTCGGCCGGCGGGTATTTCGGCCAGTGCGGCGGGCCGAGGCGCTGCACCCTTCCGCCTTCCTGGTCGATCAGCACCGGTGCGTCCTCGCGGCCGACGACGGCGCGGAAGGCAGCGACCAGCGCCGCCACCTGCGCGGGCGTATCGACGTTGCGGCGGAACAGGATGAGGCCCCAAGGGGCGGACTGCCGGAGGAAATCCTCTTCCTCCGGCGTGAGCACGAAGCCGGCGCAGCCGGTGATGAAGGCGCGCGGCGCCAGCGGAACGGTCATTGCTGGATCAGTTACGCTGGACCATGCAGTCGCCGCCCTGCGCGCGCAGCGCCTCGCACAGCTTCACCGCATCGTCGCGGCCGCTGAACGAGCCGACCTGGGCGCGGTAGTAGACGCCGCGGTCGCCGAGATCGGCGCGCTTCACCGAGAAGGGCTGGTTGCTCAGGAGGCCCGGATACTTGCCCTGCATCGAGCGCCAGGTCGCCTGCGCCTCCTGTTCCGAGCGTACCGAGGCGATCTGCACGACATAGGCGCCCGCCGGAGCCGGGCTGGCCGACGGCTGCGGCGCCTGCGCGGCCGGAGCCGGCGCGGCAGCCGGGGCCGCCGCGACGCGCTCCTGCGCCGGGACGTTGTCGACGATCGACGGGGTGGCCGAGAGCGGCGTCGGGCTGGTCGGCACCGGCCCACCGGTGCCCGTGTTCAGCGGGATCGGGGTGGAGACCGCCGACTGGCCGGACGACGGCAGCGAAGTCGGCGCGACCGGAGTCGGAGCCGGCGCGGAATCGTCGGGGACTACAGTGCCGTCGGCACGCACGGTGAGCGTGCGCACGCGCTTCGGCTCGGCGGAATTGGACGACGCGGAGGACTGCGACGGCGTGGTCTGGATCACCCGCGGCTGCTGCGGCTGCGCCGCCTGCGAGACATCGACCGGCTGCTCCTCGCTGGAGACCACCTGCTCGTTGCCGGTGGTGGCGTTGCCGCCGACGCGGTCATAGATCAGCTTCTGCCCATCGCTCGCCTGCTGCTCCGGGGCCGGCTGGGCCGGGGTGACCTTGTTCGGACCCTGGTCGGCGCGGATCACCGGCGGCTCGCCCGAGGGTCCGGAGGCGCCCTGCGGCCGCATGAGAACGACATAGGCGCCGGCCGTCACGGCGACGGCGGCGACCATCAGCCCGCCGATCAGCAGCAGCCGGCGACGGCCGCGCCGCTCCGGCACGTCGGCACCGGAATCGTCGTCATAGGCCTCGGCGGACTCGCCGTCATAATCGGCGGCCGAGCGGCCATAGTCGTAGGCGTCCTCGTCCAGATCGAACTGGCGCGCCTGCACCGGCGCCGCGGCGCGGGCTGCGGGCTGCGCAGGAGCGGCCGGAGACTGGTCGGCATTGTTGGCGGCGGCACGCGCCATCCAAGACGGCAGGCGCGATTCCGCTTCCGCGGCAGGCTCCTGCGGCACCTCGGCGCGCTGGGGCTGGCGAGGTGCCTCGTAACGAGGGGCTTCAGGACGCGGAGCCTCGGGACGCGGCGGCGCCGCACGAGGTGCTTCCGGACGCGGCGGCACCGGGCGCACCGGCTCTCCGGCGGGAGCCATCGGGGCGGGAGCCATGGGCGCGCGCGCCACCGCCTCGCCTGCCGCGGCATGCGAGGGAGCGACCGGAGGACGGCGCGGCGGCTCGATGGGCTGCGGACGCGGCGGCACATAGGGCGCACGCGGCTCGGCGGAGCGGGCCTCCGGCGCAGCAGGCGACGACGGACGCGGCGCCGGCGCCTCGGGGCGGCTGAAGCTGCGATTGGCCTCGCGCGCGGCATCCTCGATCGAGTGGCGCGGCGTCGGCGCGGCGGGACGCGACGTGCCCTCGCCATAGACCTCGGCGGCCAGCGCGGCGAAGGAGCCGGGCGCGGGACGGCCCGGCTCGGGAGCGCGCGGCGCGGCAGGCCGCGGCGACGGCGGGTATGGAGAGGGCCGCGGCGCCGCCGACTGCGGCGCAGGAGCGGCCGGCCGGCGGGCAGTCTCGGACTGGCGCAGCAGATCGGCGAACTCGTCTTCCTGACCCATCAGGCGAGCAAGTTCGGCAAGCGGATCCTCGGCCGGGACTTCCTGCCGATTGCGCACGGTTTCATTGCCCATATCACAGAACCTGTTCGCTGCGCCGTTACACACCACCGCCCGGAGCGGACGGCATCACAGCGGCGGCAGGCCGAACGTTCTGTCGCGCGACACGCTCACCGCATTTCTTCGGGAGCACCGACTCCGAGGATCGAAAGTCCTGAAGCGATGATCAGCGCGACGGCGTGCACAAGCGCCAGCCGCGCATAAGTTGATTTTCGATCATCTTCGATAATGAAGCGTAAATGTGGCAGGTCTTTCCCGCGATTCCACTGTGCGTGCAGGGCACTGGCCAAATCGTAGAGGTAAAATGCCAGCCGGTGCGGCTCGCGCGCGGCCGCCGCCTGCTCGACGATACGCGGATAGCTGGCTATCAGCTTGATGAGCGCAACCTCGCCCTCGTCCTCCAGCAGCGTCAGCTCGGCGCTCGAGAACGCGGCAGGCTCGGCCGGCAGGTCGGCGAAGGCTTCCCTGGCGTTACGCAGGATCGAGCTCGACCGCGCATGGGCGTACTGGACGTAGAAGACCGGATTGTCGCGACTCTGCTCGATCACCTTGGCGAGATCGAAGTCCAGCACGGCGTCGTTCTTGCGGTTGATCATCATGAAGCGCACCGCGTCGCGCCCCACCTCGTCGACCACCTCGCGTAGGGTGACGAAGTCCCCTGCCCGCTTCGACATCTTCACCGGCTCGCCGGCGCGCAGGAGGCGCACCAGCTGGCACAGCTCGACGTCGAGGCTGGCCTCGCCGCCGCTCGCCGCCTTCACCGCCGCCTGCATGCGCTTGACGTAGCCGCCATGGTCGGCGCCCCAGACGTCGATCATGTGCTTGAAGCCGCGATCGTACTTGTCCTTGTGGTAGGCGATGTCGGCGGCGAAATAGGTATAGGCGCCGTCCGACTTCATCAGCGGCCGGTCGACGTCGTCACCGAAATCGGTGGCGCGGAACAGCGTCTGCTCGCGATCCTCCCAGTCCTCGATCGGCTGGCCCTTGGGCGGCGCCAGGCGGCCCTCATAGACGAGGTCGCGGGCGCGCAGTTCGTCCAGCAGCCGGTCGATGATGCTCGGCTGGCCGTCCGGCCGGGCGTGCAGCGTGCGCTCGGAGAAGAACACGTCGTGACGGATGTTGAGCGCGGCGAGATCGTCGCGGATCATCGCCATCATGGCGTCGATGGCCGCCTTGCGCACCGCCGGCAGCCATTCCGCCTCGCCCCTGTCCAGCATGGTGCGGCCGTACTTGGCGACCAGCGCCTTGCCGACCGGGACGAGATAGTCGCCGGGATAGAGCCCTTCCGGGATCGAGATCGTCTCGCCCAGCGCCTCGCGGTAGCGCAGGTAGGCGGAGCGGGCGAGCACGTCGACCTGCGCACCAGCGTCGTTGATGTAGTATTCGCGCGTCACCTGCCAGCCGGCGAAGGCGAGCAGGTTGGCAAGCGCGTCGCCGAACACCGCGCCGCGGCAATGGCCGACATGCATCGGCCCGGTCGGGTTGGCGGAGACATATTCGACATTGATCTTCCGGCCGCCGCCGACATCGGCGCGGCCGTAGTCACGGCCAGCGTCGAGCACGGCGGCGAGAATCTGCGGCCACCAGGAGCCGTCGAGCGCGATATTGATGAAACCGGGGCCGGCGACGTCCACCTTCGTCACGCCGGGCAGCGCCGCGAGCTTCACCGTCAGCTTCTCCGCCAGGTCGCGCGGCTTCAGCCCGGCATCCTTGGCCAGCACCATCGCCGCATTGGTGGCGAGGTCGCCATGGCTCGCGTCGCGCGGCGGCTCCACCACCACACGCGCCGTGTCGATGCCGGCGGGCACCGCCCCTTCGGTGGCCAGCTGGGCGACGGCGTCGCGGACGTGATCGGCGAAGATCGCGAACAGATTCATGGTCAGAAAACTCCGGCAGGCAGGCCCGAGAAGGGCTGCTGCCGCTACCGCAGTTCCGGTGCCCTGTCAAAGAGCCGGGCATATTCGGCGAGCGCGTAGCGGTCGGTCTGCCCAGCGAGGAAATCGGCGACGCGGCGCGCCCGCGCCGCCTCGGTCCGGCCCTCGACGCTGGCGCGCCATTCCTCCGGCAGCGCGCCCGTGTCGGCCATGTAGCGCTGGAAGAGATCGCGTACCACGTCGCCGGCCGCCTCCATCTCGCTCATTACGCGCGGGTGGCGGTACATGCGCGGGAACAGGAAGGCCTTCACCGCCCGCTCGGCCTGCGCCGTCGCCTCCGAGAAGCCGACCATCGGCCCGCCAAGGCGGCGTATGGCATCGGCGTCGGCAGGGCCGGCGATGGCGATCCGCCGGCGGGTCTCCGCCACCACGTCGTTGATCAGGGCGGTGATCATGCGCCGGCCGAGCTCATGGATGAAGCGGGCGCGATCGAGGTCCGGCCAGCGCTCCTCGATCCCGACGATGATCCCGCCGACCAGCGGCAGGCCGGTCAGCTCCGCCGTGCCGAAGAGGCCGGCGCGCAGCCCGTCGTCGAGGTCGTGCACGTCATAGGCGATGTCGTCAGCGATGGCCGCGACCTGCGCCTCGGCTGAGGGCCAGCTCCACAGCCACAGATCCTGCCGCTCGGCATGCACGGCGATGGCGTGCGGGAGCGGTCCCGCCTGCGGGCCGTTGTGCTTGACGATGCCCTCGTGAACCTCCCAGGAGAGGTTCAGCCCGTCGAAATCCGGGTAGCGGTTCTCCAGCCTTGTGACGACGCGCAGCGACTGGGCGTTGTGGTCGAAGCCGCCATAAGCCGCCATGCAGGCGTCGAGCACCCGCTCGCCCGCATGAGCGAAGGGCGGATGGCCGAGATCATGCGCCAGCGCCAGCGCCTCGCTCAGGTCCTCGTCGAGGCCGAGCGCGCGGGCGATGGAGCGCGCCACCTGCACCACCTCCAGCGTATGGGTCAGCCGGGTGCGGTAATGGTCGCCCTCGTGATAGGCGAAGACCTGCGTCTTGTAGGCGAGCCGGCGGAAGGCGCTGGAATGGATGATGCGGTCGGCGTCGCGGCGGAAGGCGCTGCGGGCGTCGCCGCCCGGCTCGGGATAGAGCCGGCCGCGGCTCTCCTCCGCCTTCGACGCCCAAGGCGCGCGCGGCTCAGATCCGGCCACCGCCATGCGCGTCCCTCCTCGAATGAATGCTAGCCCTGCAAAATGCCCCCTTTGACTCGGGGGCGGCAGCACTTAACTATTGAGACAGGTCATATTCAACTCGAAGTCCCGCGACATGAGCGCAAGCCCGTCGATCACTTCCGATCCGTCCCACCCGGTTGGCGTCACCGCCAGCGCCGCGCGCCGCATCGCCGAAATTCTCAGCGGCGAGCCGGCCGATGCCATGCTGCGCGTCAGCGTCGAGGGCGGCGGCTGCTCGGGATTCCAGTACAAGTTCGACATCACCCGCGAGCGCGAGGCCGACGACCTCGTGCTCAGCGAGGGCGAGGCGACTGTGGTGATCGACCCGGTGTCGCTGGAATACATGGCCGGCTCGAACATCGACTTCGTCGACGACCTGATCGGCGCCTCCTTCCGCATCGAGAATCCGCACGCCACCGCTTCCTGCGGCTGCGGCACCAGCTTCGCGCTCTGAGGATGCGTCCGATCGGCGTGCTCTGCGCCCTGCCGCAGGAGCTCGCCTTCCTCGTCGACAACCTCACCGCAACCGAGACGATCGAACGGGCCGGCATGGTCTTCCATACCGGCCGGCTCGACGGCCATGAGGTGGTGCTGGCGCGCGCCGGCATGGGCAAGGTCAACGCCGCCATCGCCGCGACGCTGCTCATCGAGCGATTCGACTGCCGCCTCGTGCTGTTCTCCGGCATCGCCGGCGGGCTCGATCCGCAGCTCGCCATCGGCGATGTGGTGATCGCCGATCACGTGGTGCAGCACGACGCCGGCTATACCTCGGAGGAAGGTTTCGTCGTCTACCAGGCGGGCTATCTGCCCTTTTTCAGCCCACACGAGGATCTCGGCCACGCCGCCGACCGCGAACTGATCGAGCGGGTGCGCGCGGCGCTGGCCGAGCTCGCTCTGACGCCGCTCTCGGCCCGCGCGGACGGGCAGCCGCCGCGGCTGCATTACGGCCGGGTGCTGACCGGCGACCAGTTCGTCAATTCGGAGACGTTGCGCGAAAAACTGTTCCGCGAGCTCGGCGGCGCGGCGGTAGAGATGGAGGGCGCGGCGATGGCGCAGGCCTGCGCCGCCTTCGGCGTGCCATGGCTGGTGGTGCGGGCGCTCTCCGACCTCGCGGGCAGCGAATCGCATTTCGATTTCAAGCAGTTCGTCGACGAGGTGGCGCTGTCCTCGGCGCTGATCGTGCGCCGGCTGCTGCCGGTCCTCTGAGGGCAGCAGGTTTTTACCGGCGCTTTATGGCGCCGCTCAGCTTTTCCAATCGAAACCTGATGTGCGGCTGCCGATATTGATCGGCAACGGCCGATCCCGGCCGATGGAGCCCATAATGATCCTTCTCTCCCTGCGCGCCGCGGTCGCCCACGCGTTCGGCTGGCTCGACCGCAGGCTCACCGACGGTGCCTACCAGCACGGCCGCTACTGCGTCAGCGACCAGAAGATCCGCCGCCGCACCGCGTACTGAGTACGCCAGAGCATTTGCGCCGCATCCGGCGAGGCGGCATGCTGGCGGCCTGATTTGCCTCGCTATGAACGGACCTTCGCGCATGCGCATCGCCACCTGGAACGTCAATTCGGTCAAGCAGCGGCTCGAGCACGCGGTGACCTGGCTCGGCGAGACCAGGCCGGACGTGGTCTGCCTGCAGGAGATCAAGTGCGTCGACGAGGCGTTTCCGCGCGAGGCATTCGAATCCCTCGGCTACAACGTCGCCGTGCACGGCCAGAAGGGATTCAACGGCGTCGCCGTACTCTCGCGCCTGCCCTTCGACGAGGTCTCCTCCGGCCTGCCGGGCGACGAGGGCGACGTGCAGTCGCGCTTCATCGAGGTGGTCATTTCCACGCCCGAGGGCGTGGTGCGGGTTTGCGGCATCTATTTGCCGAACGGCAACCCGGTCGACACCGAGAAATACCCCTACAAGCTGAGCTGGATGAAGCGGCTGAAGGCGCATGTCGCGGGCCGCCTCGCCTATGAGGAACCGCTGATCGTCTGCGGCGACTACAACGTCATCCCCGAGCCGGTGGACGCCGCCAACCCGGCGGCCTGGCTGAACGATGCGCTGTTCCTGCCGCAAACCCGCTCGGCCTTCCGCGAGCTGATCCATCTCGGCATGACGGAAGCGCTGCGCGCCACGACCGACGAGGCCGGGCTCTACAGCTTCTGGGATTATCAGGCCGGCGCCTGGCAGCGGAACAACGGCATCCGCATCGACCATCTGCTGCTCTCGCCGCAGGTCGCCGACCGGCTCAAGGCGGTCGGCATCGACAAGCATGTGCGGGCCTGGGAGAAGCCCTCCGATCACGTGCCGGTCTGGGTCGACCTCGCCTTCAGAAGTTGAGCCCGCCCCCGTTAACACCCTCATCCTGAGGTGCGAGCGAAGCGAGCCTCGAAGGATGGCCGCTCAATCGCACCCGGATGAGTATCCTTCGAGGCCCGGCAAATGGCCGGGCGCCTCAGGATGAGAGCGGGAGCGACGAATGGAGCCTTAGATCAAGCACTTATCGAGTCTTAGCGCCGGGTCTTCATGTACTGCTCGAGATAGACCAGCGCCATGGCGCGCTCGTCGCCATTCGCGCCGGCGAAGGCTTCCTCGTAGAGGTCCACCACCCATTTGTCGTCCGGGCCGGCGGCCGAGTCGCGGGCGACGGTGAGCCACATCAGGCCGCGTGCGGCCTGGCGGGGAATGCCGTCATCACCCTTGAACAGCAGCCCGCCCAGCGCCGCCTGCGCCTGGTACTGGCCTTTATGCGCGGCGAGCCCGAGCCAGCGGGCGGCAAAGCGCGGGTCGCGCTCCACGCCGTCGCCGTCGATGTAGAGACGGGCGAGGTGGTACTGCGCGTCCGGATCGCCGAAATAGGAAGCGGCGTAGGCGAACATGTCGCGCGCCCGGGTCGGGTCGCGGCGGATCTTGCTGTTGGGGATGCCGACCAGATAGTAGCCGCCCAGCGCGACGAAGGCGTCGGCGGTGAAGCGCGCCTCCGGCGAGGCCGGATTGTCGTCGGCATGCATGTTGGCGATCTGGCTGAAATATTCGAACGCCTTGATGTCGTTGCGCTCGACGCCCTCGCCTTCCGCATACATGCGGCCGAGCTTCCACTGCGCGCCGGCATGGCCCTGGTCGGCGGCGTAGCGCAGCGAATCGATGCCCTTCTCGGTCTCGCCCGAGCGCAGCGCCTGCGCCCCGAAGCGTACGAACTCCTCCACCGAACGGGGCTTGCCCGACGGCGAGAGGATGGTCGGCGCGGCGGCGTTGCCGCCGCCACCGGGCGTGCCGTCGAACGCCAGGGCCGGCGCGACGGCAAGAGGCGCCAGAAGGGTGGCCAGAAGGGCCAGGAGGGCTGGGCGATCAGATATCCGCATAGCACGTCGTCTCGGCCGCGCCGCCCGGATGGGTGACCGCGCCCTCACGGGCGGGCCCCACGGCTTGCGCGAACTTCCAGATGGCCCCCGAGCCGACGGGCGAGGGACGCGGCACCCATTCCGCCTTGCGGGCGGCGAGTTCCTCGTCCGAGAGCGCCACGTCCAGCGTGCCCTCTACTGCGTCGATGGTGATGATGTCGCCGTCGCGGATCAGCCCGATCGGGCCGCCGATCGCCGCCTCCGGCCCGACATGGCCGATGCAGAAGCCGCGGGTGGCGCCGGAGAAGCGTCCGTCGGTGATCAGCGCCACCTTGTCGCCCACGCCCTGTCCATAGAGCGCGGCGGTGGTGGAAAGCATCTCGCGCATGCCGGGACCGCCCTTCGGGCCCTCATAGCGGATGACCAGCACGTCGCCTTCCTCGTAGGCGCGCTTGGTCACCGCCTCGAAGCAGGCCTCCTCGCCGTCGAAGCAGCGGGCCGGCCCGGTGAATTTCTGGTTCTTCAACCCCGCCACCTTCACGATGGCGCCGTCGGGCGCGAGGTTGCCCTTCAGCCCGACCACGCCGCCGGTGGGGGTGATCGGGTCGTTGGCCGGGCGGACCACGTCCTGGTGCGGGTTCCACTTCACCGAGGCCATGTTCTCGGCGATGGTGCGGCCGGTCACGGTGAGGCAGTCGCCGTGCAGGAAGCCGTGCTCCAGCAGCGTCTTCATCAGCAGCGGGATGCCGCCGGCCTCGAACATGTCCTTGGCGACGTAGCGCCCGCCGGGCTTGAGGTCGGCGATATAGGGCGTGCGGCGGAAGATCTCGGCGACGTCGAACAGGTCGAACTTGATGCCGACCTCATGCGCCATGGCCGGCAGGTGCAGGGCCGCGTTGGTCGAGCCGCCCGAGGCGGCGACCACGGTGGCGGCGTTCTCCAGCGCCTTCAGCGTGACTATGTCGCGCGGGCGGATATTGCGGGCGATCAGCTCCATGATCTGCTCGCCGGCGGCGGCGCAGAACTTGTCGCGGATCTCGTAAGGCGCCGGCGCGCCGGCCGAATAGGGCAAAGCGAGGCCGATCGCCTCGGAAACGGTCGCCATGGTGTTGGCGGTGAACTGGGCGCCGCAGGCGCCGGCCGAGGGGCACGCCACCTGCTCGATCTCGTCGAGGTCCTCGTCGGACATCAGCCCGACCGAGTGCTTGCCGACCGCCTCGAACATGTCCTGCACCGTGACCGGCTGGCCGCGGAAGGAGCCAGGCAGGATCGAGCCGCCATAGATGAAGATCGACGGCACGTTGAGGCGCAGCATCGCCATCATCATGCCGGGCAGCGACTTGTCGCAGCCGGCGAGGCCGATCAGGGCGTCATAGGAATGGCCGCGCATGGTGAGCTCGACCGAGTCGGCGATCACCTCGCGCGAAGCCAACGAGGCCTTCATGCCCTCATGGCCCATGGCGATGCCGTCGGTGACGGTGATCGTGCAGAACTCGCGGGGGGTACCGGCGGCGGAGGCGACGCCCTTCTTCACCGCCTGCGCCTGGCGCATCAGCGAGATGTTGCAGGGCGCGGCCTCGTTCCAGCAGGAAGCGACGCCCACCAGCGGCTGGTGGATCTGCTCCCTGGTCAGGCCCATCGCGTAGAGATAGGAGCGATGCGGGGCGCGTGCCGGGCCTTCCGTCACGTGGCGGCTCGGCAGGTTCCGCTTGTCGATGATGGTCCTGGCGTCCATTTCGTACTTCACGCATCCCGGCGCGGGGGTTTCACTCGGGTAACGGCACCCGGACACTACTATCCCCCGTCTATCCGTCGGATTTCGTGCCGGTTTGTGGCGGCTTCGCGGCGCTTGGCCCGCCGGGCTGCTATTATGGTTGCGAATGCGTGACACTGTTGCTGAGGTGACACGCTAAATCGGTACCGAGATGCCGTAAAACGGCATTGTCCGCAAATCGCCGACTACCTTCAAGTCCTTGTTAACCAAGGGAAAATGAAATGCTTGCATTCGTATTGAGGTGGGCGGTTGCCGCTGCCATCGCCCTTCCGGGCCTGACCGTCGGTCCCGCGCGGGCACAGGATTGCGCCGATCCCACGCAGATGGGGCTCGACCAGTGCGCCGGCGCGGCCTTTAAGAAATCCGACGCGCGGCTGAACCAAATCTATGGCCAGATCTCCGCCCGTCTCTCCGGCGATGCCCCGACCAAGGCCAAGCTCGTCGCGGCCCAGCGTGCCTGGATCGCCTTCCGCGATGCCGAGTGCGCCTTTCGCGCCGCGGGCGTCGAAGGCGGCAGCATCCATTCGATGACGGTGACGCTGTGCCGGACGGATGTCACCGACCGCCGCGTCACCGAGCTGGAACCTCTGCTGAAGTGCGAGGAAGGCGACACGAGCTGCCCGGTGCCGGCGGCGCAGTAGCCGTCGCGCGATCGTCACATTCCTTGGCAGGACGTATGTTACGCACCGCTATCCGCAGGTGAGCGGCGTAACGGAGGACGGAATGTCGAGCGGCAACATCGTCGAGCGGCTTAGGGCCATGGCAGCGGACCTTGACCGGTTCCCCCGCGACAAGGTCGAGGACGAACTATCCGAGGCTGCGGACGTGATCGAGCGCCTGCGCGCCGAGCTCGACCGCGTGCTGCCGCCGGCCGCGACCGACGAGCCCCATCCGCCGGTGCCGCCGGCCTCTCCTGCCGCGTAGCTTACATTCAAAATCTCCCTCATGGCCGGGCTTGACCCGGCCACCCACACTTCGGGCCGGGCACGAGCGGAACGGCTGGGTCCCCGGGTCAAGCCCGGGGATGAGGGGTGGTGTTGTTAACGGCTATGCCGCTACGCCGCCTTGCCGAGCCGGGCGAGCGCCTCGCGGATTTTCTCGGCGCGGGCCTGGGCGCTTTCGCGGCGCTCGCGCTGCTCCTCGATCACCTCTTCCGGCGCCCGCTTGATGAAGTCGGCATTGCCGAGCTTGGCGTCGACCTTGGCGATGTCGTCGGCGGCCTTGGCGAGCTCCTTGCCGAGCCGCGTGGCCTCCGCCTCCATGTCGATGATTCCGGCGAGCGGCAGCGCCGCCGTCTCTCCGCGCACCACGACCTGCACCGAGCCGGCCGGCGCGTCCTCGGCGAAGGAGACGCCCGACAGCCGGGCGAGCCGCACCAGCACGTCGTTCCACACCGTCACCCGGTCCGTCGTCGCCCTGTTCGCGCCGACCAGCACGAGCGGGATCTGCGCGCCGGCCGGCACGTTCATCTCGGCGCGGACCGAGCGAATCTCGGCGATCAGGTCGATCACCCAGCCGATCTCGCCTTCCGCATGCGGCGCTTCCAGCCCGTCGAGCGTCGACCACGGCGCCAGCGCCAGCAGGCTGGCACGGGGGGCGCCGCCCTCGGCGGTGCGCGCCCACAGCTCCTCGGTGAGGAAGGGCATGAAGGGGTGCAGCAGCTTGAGGATCTCGTCGAGCACGAAGGCGGTGGTCGCCCGCGTCTCCGCCTTCAGCGCCTCGTCGGCACCGGTGAAGACGGGCTTGGCGAATTCGAGATACCAGTCGCAGAAGATGTTCCACACAAAGCGGTAGGCCGCGCCCGCCGCCTCGTTGAAGCGGTAGGCGAGGATCGCTTCGGTGATCTCCTCGCCGGCCTTCTGCGTCTCACCGATGATCCAGCGGGCCAGCGTCGATTCGACCTTGCGCGGGTCAAAGCCGGCATCGCGCCCGCAGCCGTTCATCTCGGCGAAGCGGGCAGCGTTCCAGAGCTTGGTCGCGAAGTTGCGGTAGCCCTCGACGCGGCTGGTCGCCAGCTTGATGTCGCGCCCCTGCGCCGCCATGGCGGCGAGAGTGAAGCGCAGTGCATCGGCGCCGTACTTCTCCACGAGGTCGAGCGGATCGATGACGTTGCCCTTGGACTTCGACATCTTGGCGCCCTTCTCGTCACGGACGAGGGCGTGGATGTAGACGTCCTTGAAGGGAACGACGTCGTCCATGAAGTGCAGGCCCATCATCATCATCCGGGCGACCCAGAAGAAGATGATGTCGAAGCCGGTGATCAGCACCGAGGTGGGGTAGTAGCGCTTCAGCTCAGGCGTCTCGTCCGGCCAGCCGAGCGTCGAGAACGGCCACAGCGCCGAGGAGAACCAGGTGTCGAGCACGTCCTCGTCGCGGGTGATCAGGTTCGCGCGCTTGTCGGCGTCAACGGCCAGCTCCTGCGCCTCCGCGTCGGTGATGATGCCGGCCTGGACGCAATGGGCGAGCGCCGCCGCGACCGCCGCCTCTTCCGTCTCCTCGACGAAGACGGTGCCGTCCGGCCCGTACCAGGCCGGGATCTGGTGGCCCCACCAGAGCTGGCGCGAGACGCACCAGGGCTGGATGTTCTCCAGCCACTCGAAATAGGTCTTCTCCCAGTTCTTCGGGACGAAGTTCGTGCGTCCCTCGCGCACGGCGGCGAGCGCCGGCTGGGCCAGCGTGTGGGCGTCGACATACCACTGGTCGGTGAGCCAGGGCTCGATGACGACGTTGGAGCGGTCGCCATGCGGCACCATGTGAGTGTGCGGCTCGATCTTGTCGACGAGGCCGCGCTCCTCCATCAGCGCGATGACCGCCTTGCGGGCGGCCTCGCGGCTCTGGCCGTCCAGCGCCAGCACGGCGTCGAGGTCGGCGCCCGTCTGCGCGCCCTCAAGGAAGTCGGCATTGCCGGCGAGCGTCATCCGCGCCTCGGCGTCGAGCACGTTGATCATCGGCAGGTCGTGCCGCCGGCCGACCTCGAAGTCGTTGAAGTCGTGCGCCGGGGTGATCTTCACCGCGCCGGTGCCCTTGGTCGGATCGGAATACTCGTCCGCGACGATGGGGATCAGCCGGCCGACCAGCGGCAGGCGCACCTTCGCCTTGGCCGCGACCAGTCCCTGGTAGCGCGGATCCTCCGGATGCACCGCGACCGCCGTGTCGCCCAGCATGGTCTCCGGCCGCGTGGTGGCGACGACGATGTAGTCGCGGGTCTCGAACTCATAGGGAAGGCCGTTCTCGTCGAAGGCGATCGGGTGCTCATAGGTCACGCCGTCGGCGAGCGGGTAGCGGAAGTGCCAGAGATGGCCCTTCACCTCGACCTGCAGCACTTCGAGATCGGAGATCGCCGACTGGAACTTCGGGTCCCAGTTCACCAGGCGCTTGTCCTTGTAGATCAGCCCTTCCTTGTAGAGCCGCACGAACACCTTGAGGACGGCGCGCGACAGCCCTTCGTCCATGGTGAAGCGCTCGCGCGACCAGTCGCAGGAGGCGCCGAGCTTCTTCAGCTGGTTGATGATGGTGCCGCCGGACTCTTCCTTCCACGCCCAGACGCGCTCGACGAAGGCCTCTCGGCCCATCTCGCGGCGGCCGGGAAGCTGGCGCTCGGCGAGCTGGCGCTCGACCACCATCTGCGTGGCGATGCCGGCATGGTCGGTGCCGACCTGCCAGAGCACGTCCTTGCCCCGCATGCGCTCGAAGCGGCAAAGGATGTCCTGCAGCGTGTTGTTGAGCGCGTGCCCCATATGGAGCGAGCCGGTGACATTCGGCGGCGGGATGACGATGCAGTAGGGCTCGGCCCCTGCCCGCTCGGGCCGTCCGGCCTTGAACGCGCCCGCCTCCACCCAGCCCTGGTAGATGCGGTCCTCAACGGCGGCGGGATCGAACCTGTTGTCGAGCATTTTGGCTCCGGCACCTCGAATGAAACGGGTGCGAGAGAAAGCGGAGCCGGCCTCTCAAGTCAACACGGCAAAGGGCAAGGCAGGGCTGCGGCAGCGCGGATTTCGTCTCCGCACCGACGGTTCACTGGCCCTGGCGGGCAACGCGCTCGATCTCGGCACGCACGAGGCGCTCGACCAGCGACGGCAGGTTCTCGTCGAGCCAGGCCTTCAGCATCGGCCGCAGCGCCTCGGTGACGAGGTCGTCGACGCTGCGCGCGCTCGGCGCCACGCTGCGGTGGAGCGAGCCGAAGGCGGAGGACACGGCGCTGTTGGTCGGGCCGGAGACCAGCCGCTCGCGGGGCACCTCGGACGACGCAGCGGCGTCACCGGCAGTTGTCGTCCGGCCTATGGTGAAGCGGTTCTCGGGCTGCGGCGGCCGCGGCTCGGAACGGAAGGACGGGACGAAGGCGCGCGGCATCGCCGGAGCCGGCTTGGCCGACGCCGCTTCGGGCTCCTCCGGCTTGGCCGGCTTGGCCGGCTCGGCCGTCGCGGCGGCGCTCTCCGGCTCAGTGGCCGCAGCGTTGGCTGTTTCCGGCACGACCGGTTCGCCGTTGTCCTGTTCCTTCGTCGCCTGAAGCTGCATGTTCGCGGTCTCCGCTGCAGGGGCCGGCTCCGTGACGGCGGACGTCGCATTCGACGTTGCCGGAGCTTCGGCGACAGGCGGCGCGATCTGCGCCTTCGCCATCGGCTCGAAGGCGGCGAGTTCCGCCTGCACCGCCTGCTCGACCAAAGCGAGGTCGAGCAGCACACTCGCCAGCGGCGCGTCGAGCTCGTCGCCGGCCCGCGGCCTGGAAGCCACCGGCTTGAGCCCGGCGGACGGCGCGACAGGCGTGGGCGCGACAGGGGGAATCGCGACAGGCCTGGGCGCGATCTCGGCAACAGGTGCCTGCTCGGGCTTCTCCACCGGCAGGGCCCGTGCGGAGGCGAGTCCCGACGCGCTGCGCGGACGCGGCGCGAACGGGTCCGTCGCCGGCACGCGGCCGGCCGGCGCGTAGCTCGGTGCGGCCGCGGCGCTGCGGAAACCGGGAACAGTGGAGCCGTAGGAATAAGGCGATTCCGTCGCCGGGCGGGCACCGGAGGACACAGGCGGCAGCGGCGCCGGCCCGAGAGACCTCGCCGGAGGCACCGGGCGGGTCGTGGCCGACGCTACCGGCAACACCGGCGCTTCCGGGCGCGGCCGCAGCGGCGTCGCGGCTGCAAAATCGCTGCGGGTCGATGTGGCCGAACCGTTCACGGGCTCGCGTCCGACGAAGGTCACGCGGCCGTTCGGCGTCCCGTGGAAGGGCGCCGCATCGCGCGCGGCCATGTCGCGCGGCGTCTGGGCCGGCACAGGTCGAACGAAGGTCTCGCGCACGGGTGTCTCGCGGGCCGGCATCTCACGCGGGGGGATGGAGCGGGCCGAGGCCGATGTCGGCCGGGATGCGGCGGGCGCCGGCGGCGCGGCCGGTTCGGGAGAAACTTCGTCGGCAATGATGCGCCGGATGGAGGCGAGAATTTCCTCCATGGACGGCTCGCTGGCCCTCGCACTCACCGACATGTGCTGTTTTCCGATCGCTCAGACCGACGGGCGCGAACAGTGCGGCCGCGCACCGCACGAATCAGTTCTTAACACTTCATGAAGTCTGTACCGGCCAAGGCGGGACGCCAAGCCGCAATAGCTTGATGACTGTGGACGGCGCCCGCAGGCGCCGTCCGCGTCCTCACTGCCCGCCGGGCGTACGCACCCCGACCCAGGCGTCGCGCACCTGGTTGTAGTGGATCTGCGGGTTGTAGAGCGGCACCTTGAGGCCGAGCTTGGTGGCCCCCAGCTCGCCGCTCGCCGACAGCACCGAATAGGAGGCGACCACGCGGTCGCGCTGGGCGATGACGAGGCTCGCGCGGGCGTCGAACAGCGCAGTCTGCGCGTTCAGCACGTCGAGCGTAGTGCGCTGGCCGACGCGCCATTCCTCGCGCACGCCGCGCAGCGCGATCTCGTTGGCGGCGACGGAGGCCTGCGCCGATTCGATGGCCGCCTTGGCCGCTTCCAGGGCGCCCCAGAACTGCACCACATTGGCGCGGACCTGCTCGCGGTTGACGTCGACCTCGATGCGCAGCTGGCCGAGCGTCTCCTTGGTCTGGCGGATCGTCGCGTATTCGGCGCCGCCCTGGTAGATCGGCACGGTCAGGTTCAGCGTCGCCGACGCCGCCGTCTGCCGCTCGACATTGTCCGTGCTGTTGTAGTCGGACGAGGCGCTGCCGTTCAGCGTCAGCGTCGGCGACAGCGCCGCCTCGGCGACCTTCACGTTGGACAGGCCCGCATCCACCGCGAACTCCGCAGCCTTGACCGCCGGATGACGGCTCAGGCCGAGATCGACGGCAAGATTGAGGTTCTTCGGCAGCAGGCGGTCGATTGGCCGGCCCGGCGTCAGCTTGGTCGGACGCAGCCCGATCACCTGGTAGAACACGGCGTTGGCGGTGTTCAGGTTGGACTGCGCCAGGGCCAGCTCACTCTCGGCATTGGCGACGCTCGCCTCGGCCTGGGCGACGTCGGTGCGGGTGATCTCGCCCACCGCGAAGCGGTCGCGAGCCGCGCGCAGTTCCTCGCGCAGCGCTTCGAGGTTCTGCTTCTGCAGTTCCAGCAGGGCGGCGTTCTGAAGCACGTTCATATAGGCGGTGGCGGCATCGAGCAGGACGAGCTGCTCGGTGTTGCGCAGCAGCTCGCGCTGGCCCCTCACCTGCGATTCGGCGCTGCGCACGGAATTCGCCGTCCTGAGCCCGTCATAGATGGTCTGGCTGATGGTGACGCCGAATCCCGACGGGAAGGTCAAGGTGTTGCTGAGCGACCCGGTGCCCTGCAGCGCGGCCGCCGAGCGGTCGAGCCGCGTCTCGCTCCACTGCACACCCGTATAGGCCGTGCCGAAGATCTGCGGGCGGTAGCCCGACAGCGCGATCGGCACATACTCGTCGGTGGCGCGGGTAGCCGCGCGCTGGGAATTCAGGGTTGGGTTATTCCGATAGGCAGCCACGAGAGCCTGTTCCAGGGTCTGCGCGTGTGCCGGGAGCGAAAATCCCATGCCAAAAACGACCGCCGCGAATGCGACGACCTTGCCCCCGGTAGTCGACAGCCACATGGTCCAACCTCTGCGAACGCTCTACTTGACCGGAGTCGCCTGCCCTAGAGCGACTCTCATTTCTCTGCATGACGCGAACGCAGAATAGGTGTTGGAAGAGGGGCTGTGAACTGGTCGGTTCACCGAGGCGGACGATTTAGTCGGACACGCGGCAGATCAGCCACAGCGTCGCCGCAAGCCCTTAGAATACAAAGCCCGGACGTGCCTCGAAGCCCGGCAGGGCGGGCACCGCGGCGTCGAAAACGATACGCGACCCGATGCCGCCCGACGTGTTCGTGAACACCGTGGCGCGGCCCGAACGGCCCCGTCCGACCACCGCCACCAGCCGTCCACCCGGCTTGAGCTGCGCCAGCAGCGCCTCGGGCGCCGAATCGATCGAACCGTTCAGCAGAATCGCGTCGTAGGGCGCCTCGGCCGGCCAGCCCGTGGTGAGCGGCCCCTGGACATAGGCGGCGTTGAGCAGGCCGAGCTCGACCAGCACGCCGGAGCCCTGCGCCGCCAGCTCGGCGTCCTCCTCGAGCGCGACCACCTGGCCGGCCAGCTTGGCGAGCACCGCAGTCGAGTAGCCGCTCGTGGCGCCGACATCGAGCACCAGCGCCTCGGGACCGATCTCCGCCGCCTGCAGCAGCTTGGCGAGCACCATCGGCTCCATCAGGTAGCGCGACGGAGAGCCCTCCTTCACCAGCAGGTCGTCGTCGATATAGGCGAAGTTGCGCAGTCCCGCCGGCACGAAGCGCTCGCGCGGGGTCTCCAGCATGGCGGCGACGATGCGCAGGTCGGTGACGTCGTTGGCGCGCACCTGCGCATCGACCATGGCGCGGCGCATCTCGGCGAAATCGATCATTCGGCGACAACCTCGAAAGGGAACGGGCAGGCGCGCGGCCGCGCGCGAGGGCGGCCGCGGAACCGGCAGAGAATTGCGGCAGGCACGCGCGCAATGCAAGCGTTCTGGAGCCCCTATCTCGAAGATTCGCGCCTTGAGATCGCGCTCCGGGCCACGCTCCCTCGTCCGTCGCCTCGCGGGCCGGCGCGGCGGCCGGGCATATCGCCGCGCCCTCCCGCCCGCCCATCCGCGTTGCCCATCGCTGAGAGCTCTGTTATGAGGCGCGCCGGTCCAATCGGGCGGCGGCAGAGATGCGCGGCACGTCCGGTCGGCCACGTGGCGGAGTGGTTACGCAGCGGACTGCAAATCCGTGCACCCCGGTTCGATTCCGGGCGTGGCCTCCAGTTCACGCACGCGCCGCCGGCTGAAGATACTGCCGGCGGCGCGTGTCGGCCACGCCGACGAGCTCTCCCCAAGCTGCGCCCAAATGGCCACAGGCGACACGGAGAGGTTGTCGCGACAGTGTCATGTTACCGGTGCGGTTTGACATTGTTTTTGGATCGTCGTTGATGAACTCGCTCTCCCGCGCCGCACAAGCGTGCGCCTGGGGTTCCGCCCGGCCGGACCGGGTCTTCGTTTAAAGGATGCTGCCTGATGTCGTCATCGAAGAGCGCTAACGCGTTCCGCAACATGATCAGCCCCGAGACCAGGGATACGGTCAAGCGGTTGTTCATGTCGGATGGCCGGCGTCACTGGAAGGGCTACGCCATCTCCTTCGTCTTCATGGGCATCATGGCCGCGACTACCTCCGGCCTCGCCTACCTGATGGGCGACGTGATCAACCGCATCTTCGTGCAGCAGAGCTCGTCGGCGATCTGGATCCTGTCCGCGGCGGTGCTGACGCTGAGCATCGTCAAGGGCTTCGCCTCCTACGGCCAGGCGGTGGTGCTCTCGCGCGTCGGCAACCGCATCGTCGCCGACAACCAGAAGCGCGTGCTCCAGCGACTGCTGAGCCAGGACGTGGCGTTCTTCTCCGGCAGCCACACCGCCGAGATCATGCTGCGCTTCAACGCCGGCGCCCAAGGCGCGCGCAACGTGCTCAACCTCATCATCACCAGCCTCGGCCGCGACCTGCTCTCCGTCGTCGGCCTGACCGCGGTGATGATCATCCAGGATCCCTTCACAGCCCTCATCGGCCTGATCGTGATGCCGATCGCCGTGGGCGGCGTGCGCGCGCTCATCCGCAAGGTGCAGAAGATCTTCACCCGCGAGTTCCACAGCGCGGTGCTGATCATGACGGAATCGATCGACGCCTTCCAGGGCATCCGCACCATCAAGTCCTTCACCATGGAGGACCAGCTTACCCAGAAGATCCACGGCCGTATCGATTCGCTGGAGAAGGCGTCGAACCGCATGGTCCGGGCGCAGTCGCAGTCGGGCCCGCTCATGGAGGCGCTGGGCGGCGTCGCCATCGGCCTGGTGATCATGTATGCCGGCTGGGGCGTGCTGCATGGCGGACGCACGCCGGGCGAGTTCTTCTCGGTCATCACCGCGCTGCTGCTCAGCTACGAGCCGGCCAAGCGGCTCGCCCGCCTCAACATCGACCTCACCTCGCACCTGCTCGGCGCCCGCATGCTGTTCGACATGCTGGACAAGCCGGCGATCGAGGTCGACGCGCCGGGAACGCCCGACCTCGTCATCAAGGGCGGTCGGGTCGAGTTCGACGACGTCCAATTCGGCTACCGCGTCAACGAGCCGGTGCTGCGCGGCCTCAGCTTCGTCGCCGAGGCCGGCCAGACCACGGCGCTGGTCGGTCCCTCGGGCGGCGGCAAGAGCACGGTGATGGCGCTGATCGAGCGCTTCTACGAGATCGAATCCGGCGCCATCTCCATCGACGGCCAGCGGATCGACGAAGTCACGCGCCGCTCGCTGCGCGAATCCATCGGCTATGTCAGCCAGGACGCCTTCCTCTTCGCCGGCACCATCCGCGAGAACATCCTCGCCGGCCGCGCCGGGGCGAGCGAGGAGGACGTCATCGCCGCCGCCAAGGCCGCGCACGCGCACGACTTCATCATGGGCTTCCAGGGGGGCTATGACAGCCGCGTCGGCGAGCACGGCGCCCAGCTCTCCGGTGGCCAGCGCCAGCGCATCGCCATCGCCCGCGCCTTCCTGAAGGACGCGCCGATCCTGCTGCTGGACGAAGCCACGGCGGCGCTGGACAGCGAATCCGAGGCGGAGATCCAGAAGGCGCTGCAGTCGCTGCAGATGAACCGCACCACGCTGGTCATCGCCCACCGCCTGCAGACGGTCATCAACGCCGACCGCATCTGCGTGGTGGAGAAGGGCCGCGTCGTCGAGAGCGGCCGTCACGACGAGCTGGTGGCCAAGCGTGGGCGGTATTTCAGCTTCCACCAGCTGCAGTTCGCCGGCCAGCAGGAGCGCCTGAGCGCCTGACGGCGCGCCGGCTTCCCCTCACCTCCCTCGCGCGGCGGCCCTCGATCGCCACCGCGCTTGCAGGCTCCGTCCTCCTGGGCATGGGCGCGCCTTGTGAAGGCCGCTCGAAGCGCTACATGGAGATTGAGGTTTGTAAACCTATCCACATGGCGGCGGGTTTCGGCTTCACAAACCGGTCCTGCGTTGCTATATGGCCGGCCTCCGCGACGCCCTCGGCGTCCCCGGTCCCTGATAGCTCAGTTGGTAGAGCGTTCGACTGTTAATCGAATGGTCGCAGGTTCGAGTCCTGCTCAGGGAGCCACTCCCCCGTTTCCGGGCGGTCCAGACTTTTCCCACCTCGTCTCGCTATCCCTTGAGATAGCTGGATAGTTTCCTTCCAGCCTCTGCCGGTTCTCAGCGGGGGCGACACCCAGAATCACCCCATCCCGCAAATTTGCTGGCCTGCTGTCGGCCTCGACGCGATGTTTGCTGATCCGACACGGGGACAGAGGTCGGGCCCGATGGCGGCCGGGTATGCCTCAGCCCTGCCGTTCGAGCGGACAGGAGCCGCAATAGGGCAGCGAGGGGATGAGGTAGCGCAGACAGCACACACGGCGCAGGCGCGTGCCATCGGGCAGGTAGCGCACCGGTTCGAAAAGAGGATTGGCGTGACCGGGGGAAAGCCGGCGCCGTGCCAACATCTCTCGCCCGTGCCGCACGCCGGCATGGGCCTCGCTCAGCATCCCCGAGCAGTGGCTGACGACAGTCTCGAAGAGGTTGCCGGCATTGCTCCAGAGCACCCGCCGGCTCAGTCCGCTGACGCGGGCGATGCTGTCGATCACCACAGGCAGATGCTCGTCGACAAGGAAGCCGAAGCGTTCCTCCGCGTCGCGGGACGGATAAAGCGCTCCCGGATGCGGCAAGGCGAAGGCGGTGACGCCGCCTTGCTCGTCGAGCGCGACCCGCATGTGTTCCGGCGCCAGCGGCAGGCGCCAGTCAAGGGCGATCGCGGCAGCCACAGCCGGCACCAGCAGGCGGGAGAAATACAGCTTCGACCATTGCGAGGCGACCGCGCGCGCCTCCGGTTGCTCATAGCGCGCGGCGAAGCGGGCGAGCACGGTGTCGAGGCGCTCGGCCTGCAGAAGCGCGGCAAGAGGTTCGAGCGACCCGCGGCCATCGTCGACGATGAGCGCGGCGCCGACGTCCTCCAGCGCCCCCCGGAACAGCGGAGCAAGCGGCTCGATCATCGCCGCCCCATCATCATGGCGTAGCCCAGCGCGCCGATGACGGTGACCACCAGCCCGGCGGGCGCATCCCAGGGGAAGGCGATCGTCCGGGCGAGGAGATCCGCCAGCATGAGCAGCGTCGCCCCGCCCAGCATGGCGCCGGCGATCTCGGCGAGCGGCGTCGCGAGGCCGGCACGCCGGGCGAGATGCGGCGCCAGCAGGCCGACGAAGCTCACCGGCCCGACGATCAATGTCGCCGCGGCCGTGAGCACCGCGGTGAGCAGGACGAGCACCAGCCGCGCCCGGCCGACGGCGATACCCGCAGCCGCCGCCGTCGCGCGACCGAGCGGCAGGAGGACGAGCCAGCGCCGGAGCGCAGGCAGCACCAGGACAGCGATGGCCAGCACCGCGAGGGCGAGGCCCGCGTCGAGCGGACGCACGGCATAGGTCGAGCCGGACAGCCAGCCCAGCAGCCGCGCCAGCCGGGGATCGCCGAACACCACCGCGACGGAAAGCACCGATCCGGCGAAAGCGCTGACCGCCACGCCGGTCAGCAAAAGCCGCTCGGGCGCGAAGCCGGAACGACCGGCGATGCGCAGGCACAGTCCCATCATGGCGAGCGCGCCGAGGCTGGCGAGCAGCATCGCCTCGCTGCGGCCCATCGGCGGCAGCAGCAGCACCGCCGGGATCATCACCAGCGCGGCGCCGGAGGAGACGCCGATCAGCTCCGGGCTCGCCAGCGCATTGCCGGTGAGCCGCTGCATCAGGCTGCCTGCCAGAGCGAGCATGGCGCCGGCGGCTCCCGCCGCCGCGAGGCGCGGCCAGCGCCAGGGCAGCAACTCCCGCCATTCGCTGCCGGTCGCGAGGAACCAGCCGTCCGGCAGCCGGCCCAGCGACAGGCCCAACGCGATCGCCAGCACCAGCGCGACGGCCGCGAGCGACAGGACCGGTCCGGCTCGACGGCGCATGGCGGAAGGCGCGGATGCGTGTCGCGGCGGCGCAGGCGGCAGGCGGCCGAGCAGCACGATCAGCAAAGGCGCGCCGAAAATGGCGGTCACGACGCCGGCGGGAATGTCGAGCGCTCCCGACAGCAGGAGGGCCGTCTGGTCGGTGACGAGCAGCAGGCCCGCCGACAGCAGCGGCGCGACGATCAGGGACATGCCCGCCCGGCGGGCGCCCGAAAGATCGGCCAGCGCCGCGCCGGCGAGACCGACGAAGCCGAGAATGCCGAGTTCGGCACAGACCAGCGCCGCCGGCACCAGAGCGAGGACAAGCGCGGCGAGCCGCAGCCGCGCCGGAGACAGGCCGAGCGCACGCATCGCATCGTCGCCCAGTTCGAGCAGGCCGAGCGGCCGGCGGATGAGCAGCGCACCCGCGCCGGTGGCGAAGACGGCGAAGGCCAGCAAACGGACGCCGGCCCAATTGTCCTGCACCAGGGAACCGGCCTGCCAGATCAGCAATTCGCCGATCTCCTCGAAATGCACCAGGATGATCAGGCTGGTGAAGGCATCGAGGCAGAGCGACAGCACCAGCCCGTTGAGAACCAGACGCAGCGGCTCGAGCTTCGAGCGAACCGACAGCAGCAGGATGAGGCCGATGGCAAGACCGGCGCCGGCGAGAGCCGGCAGGAAGAATCCGGCGGCGAGGCCCGGCAGCCAGACGAGCGACGCGGCGACGCTGGCACGGGAAGCGGCGAACACGCCGAGCGTGCCGGCCTCCGCCAGCGGGTTGCGCAAGGTCTGGCGCAGCAACACCGCGCTGACGCCGAGCAGCCAGCCCGCGCACAGCGCTGCCGCCACACGCGGCAGCAACCCGTAAAAGACCCGCACCTCGGCAAGGTCGGTCATGTCGGGGGCCAGCAGCCGGAACGACCAGTGGGTGACACCGCTGCCGGCGAGATTGACCGCGAACAGCGCCATGCCGACGCCGAGAAGCGCCATGGCCAGCGGCAGGCCGGGCAGACGGGCCCGCGATACGCGCCCACCCGTCATCGCGGCTTTGCCGGTCAGGGCGTCAACCATGGCGGAAGGTCGAAAGGCTCGACGCCAGGGAACGGGCCAGGCGCGTGACCGAACGCGGTCCGCCATTGGGAAAGACCACGGGAACGCGCACGACCCGCCCTTCCCTCACCGCCGGCAATGCGTTCCACACCGGGCTTTCAGCCAGACGGGAGAGCGCCGCGCGGGTCTCGATGCCGCGGTCGAAATGCACGATCACCGCCTCGGGATGCTCGGCGAGGCGCAGCATAGGGGCATTGGTGACGCCGAAGCCGTTGACGCGGCCGGCATACGCATTGGCAAGACCGAGGCGGTTCAGCGTGTCACCAACCATGCCGCCGCCGCCGAACAGGGCGAGATTGCGCCCATCGCGGTTGAACCGGCAGACATATACCGGGCGAGAGAAACCATTCAGGGCTGCGGCGGCGTCCGCCAATGCCGTCTCGCATTCCTGGATGGCGGGGTCTGCGCGGGACGGCTCCGCCACCAGCTCGGCGACGAGGCGGAGCAGTTCCTCGCCATGCGCCACCGCCGGTCGCCGACCGGCCAGTACCGGAAGCGGCACGAGCGGCGCGATGCGGGCGAGATTCTCCAGTCCCGCACCCTGCCAGTCGGCAAAGAGGATGCGGTCGGGTGCGAGGTATCGAAGATACTCAAGGTTAGGCTCGGCGACCGGCCCGAGGTCCCGCACCTCCTCCGGCAGCACCGGATCGGCCACGAGCCGCCGGTAGAGCGCCACGTTCGGGGTCGCCAGTGGCGTAACGCCGAGCGTGAGCAGGAGCTCGGTGATCAACAGGTCCATGCTGACCAGCCGCGGCGCCGCGCCGGCCACGACTTTGCTTCCCGCGAGCAGCAGGGGCGCCGCGATTGCCCCGGCGAGGAGCCGGCGTCGGTCGATGCCCCTGCCGGTCGCCGGCACCCCCCTCACCATTTATAGCTGAGCGTGCCGATGACGGTCGCCGGCACGCCATAACGGCAACCGTCGAGCGAGACGCAGGTGAAGTAGTCCTCGCCGAACAGGTTGCGGGCGTTCACCCGCAGCGTGGTGCCGTTGAGCTTCGGGTTGTAGGCGCCGAGGTCGATACTCGCCATGGCGTCGACCAGCGTGTAGGCGGGGACCTCGAAAGCGCTGTCGGTGAGGTTGGTGGTGCCGATATAGCGAACGCCGGCCCCCACCTTCACGCCGCGCAGGCCGAGATCGTCGAGCGCGTAGTTGATCCAGAACGACGCCGCGTTGCGCGGCACCAGCGCCACTTGCTGGCCCACTTCCGAGGCAAAGGCGCTCTCGGTCACGGTGGCGTCGGTATAGCTGTAGGCGGCGATCAGTTCCAGCCGGCCGACGGTGCCGCGCGCTTCGAATTCGAAGCCGCGCGAGTGCACCTCGCCCTGCTGGTAGGAGTAGCCCAGCGCGTCATAGGTTACGACATTGGTCTGCCGGATGTCGTAGACCGCCGCGCTGAGCAGCAGGTTCTGCCCGACCGGCTGGTAGCGCACGCCCGCCTCGTATTGCAGGCCCTCGCTCGGGTCGAGCGGGGCGCCGGTGGCGTAGTTGAGTCCCGCCTGCGGCTGGAAGGACTGGCTCACGCTGGCATAGGGCGCGAGGCCGTTGTCGAAGAGATAGACGAGGCCGGCGCGGCCGGTGAAGGCGCTGTCTTCCTGATCGGTCTTCTCGTCGGTCTGGTAGCTGGTGGTGGTGCTGTTCGCCCAATCCTGCCGGCCGCCGAGCAGCAGCACCCAGCGGTCGCCGAACTTGATCTGGTCCTGGACGAACACGCCGTACTGGTTCGCCAGCGTGTCGGACCCGCGATCGATCGCGTAGTTGATGTTGGGGTCGCCGTAGGAGACGCCGGTGTCGAGATCGAGGAAGCTGTAGGAACCGCCGCGGTAGCGGTGGGTGTCGTAGGAGCGCAGATAGTAGTCGAAGCCGACCAGCACCGTGTGTTCGGCCCCGAGCGCGTCAAAGCTGGCCTCGAGCGAATTAGCCGAGGTCACGCCGTAGGAGCTGTCGAACCGGGTCTGCGCGATGCGGGCCAGCATCCCTCCCGTCGATGCCAGCGGCGCCAGGTTGCCGACCATGTAGTTCCAGTCGACATCCGCCTCGTAATAGCGATTGTTGCTGCGGAAGATCACGCCGTTGTCGAAGCGGTGCTCGAACAGGCCCGCTATCGTGGAGCTGTCGCTCTCATAGCCGTCGAACCAGTCGATGCCGAGGAACGCGTCGCGCGGGATGTTGCCGCTGCTGACATCGTCATATTGCAGCGGCGTGGCGAACTTCGTGTCAACGCTCTGGTAGCTCGCCAGAAGGGTGAGCGAGGTGTCGTCCGTCGGCTTCCAGGTGAGTGCCGGCGCGATGTAGATCTTGTCGTCCGGCGTGTTTTCCACCCAGTTGTCGGCGTCGCGGTAGAGGCCGGTGAGGCGGTAGGTCAGCGTGCCGTCTTCCGTCAGCTTGCCGCCGAAATCGGCCGAGAGCTGAGTATCGTTGTAGTTCCCGTATTCGAGATTGACCTCGCGCAGCGGCTCCTCCGTCGGCCGCTTGGAGATGGCGTTGACCACGCCGCCCGGCGACATCTGGCCATAGAGGATCGAGGCCGGGCCGCGCAGCACCTCGACCCTTTCGAGGCCATAGGGCTCCTGTCCGCCGCCATAGACGTTGGACTGGAATTGCATACCGTCGCGCAGCATGCCGCTCGCCCCGTCAGCGACGTTGAAGCCGCGCATCATCAGGTCGTCGACCATGCGGGAAAAGGCGCCGGACTGGGCGACGACGCCGGGCGTGTACAGCAGCGTGTCCGTGAGCGAGGTGGCGTTCTGGTCCCTTATCTGGTCGGCGGTCACGACGCTGATCGACTGCGGCGTCTCGATGATCGGCGTGGCGACGCCGGTGCCGGACGAGGTGGTGGTCGCGAGATAGCCGTCGACCGGGCCGAATGGATTCTGCTCTCCCTGGACCTCGATGGTGCCGAGCTCGATCGACCCGTCTGCGGCGGCGCCGCTCGACGCGGCGGAGGGCCCGGTGATGGTGAGGGTGTTGCCGCTGATGCGGTAGGACAGCCCCGAGCCGGCCAGAAGCTGGTTCAGCGCCTCGGCATTGGTGAGGTTGCCCCCGACGGCCGGCGCGTTCCTGCCCCGCGCCAGGCCGGCATCCAGGAACAACTGAAAGCCGGCGGCGTGCGAGAAGGCGATCAGCGCCCGCGACAATGGCTGGGCGGGAATGTCGAAACGGGTGCGGGCCTCGACAGGCGCAACCTGGGCGCGGGCGGGCGTCACCAGTACCGGCGTGGCAATGAGGGAGCTGCTCATCATCAGCGACAGCAACAGTGCGGAACGCCCGCGTCGCGGGGCCGGCGCGCTACGGCCCGGCATCCCGCCCGACGTTTTCCCGATGTCGCGTGCCTGCATCAACCCAGCCCCTGTTGCCATCTGTCCGCGAAGGGCGCATCGCGCAGCCTTCACAAGGTCAGACACCCGGGGCGGGCGATCCAATGAGCCGGCGATCGAAAAAATTCCGTCCGTTCACCGGCCATAGACGACCGCGATCAGGCCACCATCCACCACCCGCACCGGCAGGGCGGACGCGATGGTGGCAAGCGCGGCGTCGACATTGGTGGTCTCGAACACGGCCGTCACCGGCATGGCGCCGGCGGCCCGGTCCATCAGGATGATCCGGCCGCGCCGGTAGCGTTCGAGCTCGCGCAGCACGGCGGCGAGCGGCACGTCCTCGAACACGATGCGGTCCTGCCGCCACGCCTGCACCAGCCCGGTATCGACCTCCACCGGGCGCGTGAGGCCCACCGGGCCATAGCTCACCTGCCAGCCGGCCTCCAGCGTCAGGGGAGCGCCGTTCGCGACCGCCACGGCGACGGCGTGCTCCATGACGGTGACGGCGACGGTGTCCTCGTCGAGCTTCACGTTAAAGGCGGTGCCGAGCGCACGGGTGCGCCCGATCCCCGCCTCGACGACGAAAGGCCGCGCCGCATCGGGAGCGACCTGAAAGAAGCCCTCGCCTTCCAGCAGCGCCACGCGGCGCAGGCCGGCGGAAAAATCCACCGACAGCGCCGAGGCGCTGCCAAGTTCCACCTGGCTGCCGTCATCGAGCGTGAAACTGCGCCGCTCGCCGGCCGCGGTACGCCAGGTCGCGAAGATCAGGTCACGGTTGAGCGCGACATAGCCGGCCGGAATCGCGACGAGCGCCGCCAGCCCGCCGAGCAGAACGTCGCGGCGGCCGAGCCCGCCGGCCTTGCGCCGCCGGCGGAATTCCGGCTCGACGACGTCGAAACGGTTCCACAGCGCTTCCGCCTGCTCGAAGGCAGGCCGGTTCGCCGGATCGGCCACGAGCCAGGCCGCGAAGGCGCGGCGATCCTCGGCGTCCGCCTTGTCGTCGCGGATGCGCACGAACCATTCCAGCGCTTCCATGTGAACGGGATCGGTCGAAGGATCGCTCATGCGCGTTGCGTCGGGTCCGGGAGAGGCGGCACGGGCCAAGGCCATGCGGAACGTGGCAATATCTACAGGCGCCGGCTGAGTTCGGCCATGGCCGCGACGATATGGGTGATCACCGTGTTGCGCGACACGCCCATGCGCGCGGCCACTTCGTCATAGGAGAGTCCCTCGATGCGGCTCAGCACGAAGGCCTCCCGCCGGCGCGGCGGCAGCGCGGCCAGCGCGGTGAGCAGGCGCATGAGTTCGCTGCGATGCACCGCTGCCATTTCTGGCGAGGGGGCGAGATCGGCAATCTCCTCCACATGCTCGCTGGCTATCTCGACCTGCGCCCGCCGGCGGGTGTCACGCAGGTGATTGAGCGCGAGATTGCGCACGGCCTGCATCACATAGGCCGAACTCGGCGCCTCCCCATGCCTGGGCCGGCCGAGCAGGTTGACGAAGGCCTGCTGCACGACGTCCTCGGCCGTTGCCGGATTACGCAACATACGGCGCACATAGGCGCGCAGGCGCCCCTGCTCGGCGACGTAGAGCCGCGTTATGTCCAGGCGGTGTGCAGTCATCTCGTCATGGATCAAAAGGCAAGGCCGTGGGGCCGGAAGAGATGCGCACCCTATTCATGCAGATGACGCGATTCAATGCTCATAGTTTTTAGTTGTTACAATATAAAACCATGTGCACGGATTACATCCGCCGCTTTATACTTCTGCGCATTTTGGCAGGGCCGAGAGGATGGCGTGAGCGGAGGGCGATGAACCGGGATGGCTCCCGTCTTCAGGAAGGACACCGCTTGAACTCGCCGGGTCGGCGGTCATCCACCGCCGATCGCCACCATGGCAATGGCGGCCATCGCGATCATGCCCCGTCAGCAGTCGACGATAGCCGGGACTGCGCCGCGAGCCACTTCAATGGGCCGGCGGGGCTGCGAAAATCCTCGAAGGCCCGCACCGGCACCTCAGGCAGCAGATCGGCTGCGAGCCGGGTCAAGCTGTGGCCGGGACCGATCTCCAGCGCGCAAGTTGCACCTCGCTCCCCCGCAAGCTCCAGGCACCGGCGGAAATCCAGCGGCTTCCAGAGCTGCTCGGAAAGGGCCGCGACGGCGCTGTCACGGTTCCCAATCAATCGCCCGTCAATGCCCGACAGCACCGGGATTCGCGCCGGCTTCCATGGAGCACGCGCCAGCGCCGCGGCAAAGGCCGGCCCGGCATCGGCGATGAATGGCGTATGCGAGGCCACCCGCACTTGGAGCCGCTTCACATTGCGCGCGCCCCTGGCCTCCAGCGTCGGTTCGAAACGGTCCAGCGCCTCGACAGGCCCGCCGAGCACGACATGATCGGCACCGTTGATGATGGCGACCGCGAGCCCGGCCTCGGTCGCGAGCGTCCCTATCGTGGCGAGCGGGATGCCGATCACGGCCAGCATGCCTTGTGCGCGCGCCCTGGCCCGGCAGGCCTCGTCCATGCAGTGCACGCGTTGCTCGATCAGGTCGAACGCGGCGGCGGCGTCGAGTGCGCCCGCACATGCATTGGCGGCGATTTCGCCGACACTGTAGCCGACGCAGATATCCCCCACTTCCGCGCCCAGCACCGCGCGCACGGCCAAGCAATGAGCGGTGATCAGGATCTGCGCGACGCGGTTGTCGGCATAGTCCAGGCCGTCTTCAGCGGTGCCGAGGCGGCGCAGGTCGAGATCCAGGCGGGCCGCGGCGATATCGAGCACCTCCCGCGCGGCCGGTTCGCCGACCAGCCGCTCGAACATGGCCGGGTGCTGGCTACCCTGGCCCGGACACAGCAGCATCACGCCCATGCGGCGCCCGGTTCACGCGTGATCACCCCGCCTTCGGCTGCAAGGAACAGCGTCGCGATGAGCAGATCCGCCGAGCCGCCGGGGCTGAGGCGGCGTGCCACGAACCGGCGGTGCAGCGCGACCGCGCGCGCCCGGCCTCCCGGCGCGAGCATGCCGCCGGCGGACAGGAAATCCTGCGCCAGCCCGCGCGCCTGCGCCAGGCCGTCGATGCCGCCGCGATAGAGCAGGTTGTTATCGTCGAGCACCGCCATCGCCGCATAGAAGGCCTGAAGCGCGGCAAGTTCCAACGAGCTGCTCCGGGCATAGGCGGCGCGGAACGCCGGCAAAGTGTGGAACGCGATCGTCGGGAAGCCGCTTGCGGCCTCCTCGCGGGCGCCGGGCGCGCCGTATCGGACACGCACCTGCGCCCCGTGGCTGGTATCGCGCGGCACCCGGCTTTCCAGAATCGGGCGCCCCCAGCGCTCCACCGTCCGGCAGATGCGCAACGGATCCGGCGGGCCCGGCAAGGTCCGGCAAAGACCCGCCGCCGCGGCCAGCAGCCCAAGCGAGAAGATCGCGCCGCGATGGGTGTTGACGCCTCCGGTTGCCGCGAACATGCGCCGCTCGGCCTCGATGCCGATGGCCTTGAGCGCGGCGAAATCGGCGCCCCGCGCGCCGGCGCGTGCCATCTCGCCGAAATAGCCCGCCAGCGCATCGGCACTGCGCCGGAAGGTGCCGGCATCCATGTCCTCATGGCTGCCGGCATCGACGACGCTGACAAGTCCCGCCTTGGGATAGAGCCCGACCTCGGCATGCAGCGACCAGATCGCGAGACGATCGATCTCGTCGCTGGCACGGACCGACAATCCGGGAGAGATCAGCAGCGCGCTCATGCTGCCCGCTCCCGCCGAAGCCCGGCGAGAAGGGGCGCCGCAGGAACGAGGGAAAGCGTACCGCGCCCGCGCAGCAGCACCTCGTCGGGTGAGGCGAGCAGTTCGCGCCAAGCCACCGCGCGATCGGGCGCGACGACGAGTTCGCCGTCGAGACGCGGCGAGACATCCGCCGCCATGGAGTGGAAGGCATCCAGCGCGTCATCGACATCGAAGCCCGGTCGCGGCGCGATGAGCAGGTCGATATCGGAAGCTGGATGGAGGTAGACCTCGCCGGTCAGACGCTGCCAGCCGAGCGAGCCGTAGACAAACGCGGCCGCGCCGCAGCCCCCCAGCAGCGATGCGACCTCCGCAAGCCTTTCCCGCCAGCGGCGAGGAGCCGTCGAAATGGCGGCGGCGAGCGACGGAAAGCGGCCGCACCGCACCACCGCATCGGCGGGGGCCTGAAGCGCGAGACGGCGGCGGCCGAGACGCTGCGGCAGCGGAATGCCGAGCGCGACCGTGGCCGCCGCCCCCGCCCCATTGCCCGGCGCGTCCTGGCGACGGACCACGGCGGGATGCCCTGCGGCGATCCAGCCATGTACGTGCTCGCGCATCTCGACCGGGAGTTCGAGCATCGGCCATGCGGCCGGATCGAGCCAGACGAGATCGTGCCGGGCCAGCACCGGCTCAGGCCCCGGCACGCACGCGCGTCGCGACATCCAGCGCCGCCGTGCGCCCACCGCGCTCATGGCCCAGCCGGCGGCGATCGTCGCCGGGCTCGGGTCGTTCGGCCAGCGCTACCCGCAGATGGCCGGCGAGGTCACCGGACCACACGCCGGCAATGGCCCCTACCCGCATGAAATTTTCCACGCCGGGCCCGAGAACCGGCGATGTCGCGCACAGCTCGGTCAGCCGGTCGAGCGGAACCTTGGTGACGCGCGCCATGGCGCCCAGCGCCATCACCCGCACCTCGGCTCCGGGCAGCGCGTAGCAGGCGTCGGTCGCCATGCCCAACGCCATGAAGCCGGCGCTGACCGCCAGCTCGTTGACCAGCCCGATGACGCGGTGGCCGCGCCGGCGCGCCGCGTAAAGACATTTGGTGAGGTGCGCGATGCAGCCATTATTGCCCATCAGCTCATCCCAGCGGCCCAGCCGGTGCCCGCTGTTGTCGACGATGATCAGGATCGGCTGGCCGGGCTTGTCACGTACGATGTCGAGCACACACCGCGCCATGGCGACCGCGACATCGGCGCCGATATAGGTGCGGTCCGTCGTGCCGATGATGCTGATGGAGCGCCCGTCGAGGCGGCCTTCGCCGGTCACGAGATCGCCCGTGCGCTCGATCTCGGCCGCGTCGAACATCGCCGCGATCAACCGTTCGGTGGAGGACGGCTCGGTCATCGGCGCGCTCCTTCCAAGGCATCGACGAGGGCATTGAACTCGTCCGCCTCGATGTCGGACACGCGGTCGGGATCGTTCACGCCGAGCCGGGCCCACACGTCGCGCCCGTCGGCAGCGTCGCGAAAGCGCGACAGCCGGTCCACGAGCCGTGCGTGCTCGGCCTCCAGCGCGTCGAGGTCCATCGGCCGGCTGTCGCCGATGTGGCCGGCAATGGCGTCGCGAAACGCGTCTATGTCGTCGCGTACGAGGATGTCGATCTCCCCGATCAGGCGGCGATGCTTGGCACCCATCGTGCGCCACACCAGCGCGCGGTCGCGCGCATCGAACTCCTCGATGCCCTCCACCGCCTCGATCACCTCGGGGCCGGAAATGGAGAGGCGCCCCTCCTCGCTGGCGATGATCACATCGCAGGAGCGCGCCACGATGGAGGTGCCGCCATAGCAGCCATTGCGTCCGCCGATGACGGCGACCAACGCAATGCCGGCGGCACGGGCGTCGAACACTGCGCGCTGGATTTCGCCCATGGCGATCAATCCGGCATTGGCCTCGTGCAGCCGCACCCCGCCGCTGTCGAGCAGCAGCACCACCGCGTCCGGCCGGATGTCGAGCGCACGCTCGATCAGGCCCGCAAGCTTGGCGCCGTGGACCTCGCCGATGGCGCCGCCCATGAAGCCGCCCTCCTGCGCCGCAATCAGCACCGGGCGGCCATCGATCCGGCCCTCGCCGACCACGATGCCGTCATCGAACGCCACCGGCATGCCGAGTGCCGGCAGATGTGGGCTGGTCTGCCGCGCCCTGGGGCCGCAGAACTCGCGGAACGTTCCCGCATCCAGTATGCCCGCCAGCCGGGCACGGGCGCTGGCTTCGAGGTAGCTGTGGCGGGGCGGGATCATCGCGGCGGCTTCCCGAGATTGGCCAGCGCCTGGTCGAGCCGCAGCGCCACGACGGCGGGCGTCGCTCCGCCATCGTTGATCGAGACCCTGACATTGCCCAGGCGATGACGCTCCATGAAATCGCGGAGCACGCTCTCCCAGGTCTCGACGAAGCCGTTGATCGAGGTATCGACGGTGACGAGGCATTCCCCGCCGAGGTCGACCTGCTCGATCATGACTTCGAGATTGCCGGAGCCGACCACCCCGACAAGGGCCTCGCCATCGCTCGCGGCCGGCGCGTCGGCGCGGCCGGCGAAGCGGAATTCCAGACGCTCCATGTCGTCTCCTACCAGTTGCGGAAGCGCGCCGGCGGCGCGTAGAGCCCGTCGGACCAGCGGACGAGATCCTTGATCGAGCGGGCGGCGAGCAGGTCGCGGTTCGCCAGCCGCTTATCCACGCCGATGTCCTCGGGATAGAGGATGGCGCCGCGTTCGCGCAGCGTCTCGACCATGTGGCGGTCGCGGGCGCGGCCCACGGCCGTATAGCCGGCGACGCCACGGATCGCCTGCGCGCGTTCCGCCAGCGTGTCGCACAGCAGCAGGTTGGCGATGCCTTCCTCGGTGACGATGTGGGTCAGGTCGTCGCCATAGACCATCACCGGCGGCAGCGGCATGTCGAAGGTGTCCATCAGCTCCCACGCATCGAGCTTCTCGACGAAGGTCGACGACAATCCCTCGCGGAAGGTCTCGACCATCTGGACCACCAGCTTGCGCCCCCTCGGCATGCCGGCGCGATGCGCTTCGCGCCCTGCCTGGAGCCAGGCGGGGCTGCCATGGCGACGGCCTCGCGATTCCGAACCGAAATTCGGCGCTCCGCCGAAACCGGTGATGCGGGCCAGCGTCGCGGTCGAAGAATTCCCCTCGAGGTCGATCTGCAGCGTCGAGCCGATGAACAGGTCGGCATAATGGCCGGCGAGCTGGCAGAAGATGCGGTTGGACCGCATCGAGCCGTCGCGGCCGATGAAGAACACGTCCGAGCGTTCGGCGACATAGCGCTCCATGCCGAGTTCCGACCCGGCGCAATGGATGGCCTCGACGAAACCGGATTCGATCGCGGGTATGAGCGTCGGGCAGGGATTCACCGACATGTAGCGGCAGATCTTGCCGCGCAGGCCGAGTTCCTCGGCATAGGTCGGCAGGATCAGCTCCACCGCCGCCGTGTCGAAGCCAATACCGTGATTGAGCCGGGTGACGCCGTATTTCTCATAGATGCCGCGCACCACCATCATCGCCATCAGCACCTGGATTTCGGTGATGGCGGCGGGATCGCGGGTGAAGATCGGCTCGATGTAGTGAGGCGTCGGGGCCTCCACGACGAAGCTCACCCAATCCCCCGGCACGTCAACGCGCGGCAGCTTGTCGACGATGCGATTGACCTGCGCGATCAGGATACCGGACTTAAAGGCGGTGGCCTCGACGATCGCCGGCGTGTCTTCGGTATTGGGGCCGGTGTAGAGATTGCCGTCCCGGTCCGCCGCCTCCGCCGCGATGAGGCTGACGCGCGGGGTCAGGTCGGTGAAGTAGCGGCTGTAAAGCTCCAGATAGGTATGGATCGCACCGACCTGGACCTTGCCGTCGGCGACGAGCTGGGCGAGCCGCAAGCCCTGCGGGCCGGCGTAGCAGAAGTCGAGCCGACGGGCGATGCCGGCCTCGAAGATGTCGAGATGCGGCGCGAGCGCGATGTTCGACTGCACGACATGCAAATCGTGCACCCGATCGGGCGAGACGGTGGCCAGCGCCTTCGCCAGGAAGTCGGCATGCTTCTGGTTGTTGCCCTCGATGCAGATGCGGTCGTGCGGTTCGATCACCGCCTCCAGCAGTTCGGTGGCACGGTCCGGCGCGACGACCTTGCCGTCGGCCAGCGCGCCGCCACGCAGCATGCGGGCATCGTAATTGCGGGCGAGCGAGTTCCAGCCCGTGCGGGGCGGGCGAGGCGAAGCGTCCATGGCGCGGCGTTTCAGCGGCGCCGACAGAGGCGGGGTTCGCGCCGGAGAATGGAATTCGAAAGACCAACCGGCATGAGAGGCTCCCTGAAATACTTCTTGTATGTTACCGTCGGGAAAGCGCCCAAATGATGTTGGCATGGCGCTTTCCTCATGTGCCGCATGGTAGCGCGACGCTTGCCCGTTTCGCAACTAGCATATTTGAAATATACTAGTTGAACATCATAGAGAATTGAATTACCACGGTTCCAAGGTGCGGAAACACGCGCCAATTTGGAGGAACCGACCATGAAAACAGTGACCCTAGCGGGGGCAGCCCTGCTGCTCTCCACCCTCGCCGCATCCGCGTGGGAGCCGACCAAATCCGTCGAGATCATCGTGCCGTTCGGGCCCGGCGGCGCATCCGACCAGATGGCTCGCACCATCCAGGCCATCATCCAGAAGCACGGCCTGTCGAAGGAATCCTTCATCGTCGTCAACAAGCCCGCGGCCACGGGCGGCGAGGCGATGATGGACATCAAGAAGTCGCTGCGCGATCCGCACAAGCTGATCACCACGTCGAGCACCATCTACATGACGCCGCTGGCGACCAAGCTGCCTGTGAGCTGGCAGGACTTCACGCCCGTGGCGATGGTCGCGCAGGACGAGTTCGCCCTCTGGGTAAACAATGAATCGCCCTACAAGACGCTCCCCGATCTGGCCGCAGCTGCCAAGACCGCAAGCCCGCCGCTCAAGATCGGCGGCGGCGGCTCCAAGCGCGAGGACGAGCTCATCACCTTCGGCGTGTTCTCCGAGCTGAACACCCCGATCTCCTACATCCCCTACAAGAGCGGCGGCGAGGCTTCGACCCAGCTCGCCGGCAACCACATCGCCGCGGAAACCAACAACCCCTCGGAGGATGTCGCCAACTGGCGAGCCGGCCTCACCCGGCCGCTCTGCGTGCTGTCGCCCCAGCGCATGAGCTACAAGACGAAGATCACCGCCGACATGTCGTGGAACGACGTGCCGACCTGCGGCGAGCAGGGACTGAAGTTCAACTACAACATGCTGCGCGGCCTGTTCATGCCCGGCAACGTCACGCCGGAGCAGCAGGCCTACTACGTCGATCTGATGAAGAAGGTCGTCGAGACGCCCGAGTGGAAGGAATATCTCGAGCGCAACGCCCTGCTGCCCGACTTCCGGTCCGGCCAGGCCTATGTCGACTTCCTCACCGCCGACGAAGCCAAGCACAAGGACCTCATGGCGAAGGCCGGCTTCCTGTCGACGAACTGAACCCTTCTCCGAGCACGGCGGCCTGCCCTCGCGGCGGCCGTCGTCTTCCGTCAGGAGCGACGCATGTCATCCTTCGACCCATACGAGACCGAATCCGGCCTCTCCCGCCGCACGGCCGAATGCACGGTGGCCGTCATCCTCCTCGCCATCGCCGCCGGCGTCCTGTGGGACAGCTACCAGCGCGGCGCCGGCTGGAACGGCGGGCCGCAGACCGGCTTCTTTCCGGCGCGCGTCGCGTGGATCCTGCTCGCCGCCTCGGCCGCCGTCTTCTATCAGGGCCTGCGGGCGTCGGACCGCGTGCTGGTCACCTGGGTGCAGTTGCGCCAGGTCGGGCAGGTCTTCCTGCCGCTCACCCTCTATATCTTCGCCATCGACTATCTCGGCATCTATGTCGCCTCGGCAATCTTCATCGGCGGCTTCATGGCCGTGTTCGGCACGTTCCGCTGGTGGGCGATCATCGCCGCCGCGGTGCTCATCCCGCTGGTGACCTTCTGGACGTTCGAGCTTCAGTTCCAGGTGCCGCTGCCCAAGGGGCCGCTTGAAATCATGCTCGGCTACTGAGGACGCATCAGATGGAAAACATCAGCCTGCTCCTCGAGGGTTTCCAGGTCGCGCTGACCTGGCACAACATCGCCTTCATGTTCCTCGGCGTGCTGCTCGGCATCGTCGTCGGCGTGCTGCCAGGGCTCGGCGGTCCGAATGGCGTCGCCATCCTGCTGCCGCTGACCTTCAGCATGGAACCGACCAGCGCCATCATCCTGCTGACCTCGATCTATTGGGGCGCGCTGTTCGGCGGGGCCATCACCGCCGTGCTGTTCAACATTCCCGGCGAGCCCTGGTCCGTCGCCACCACCTTCGACGGCTATCCAATGGCGCAGCAGGGCCGCGCCGGCGAGGCGCTGACCGCCGCCTTCACCGCCTCCTTCGTCGGGGCGATCGCCGGCGTGGTGCTGATCACCTTCCTCGCGCCGCTGGTGGCGAAATTCGCGCTGCGCTTCGGGCCGGCGGAATTCTTCGCCGTGTTCTTCCTCACCTTCTGCAGCTTCATCGGCATGGGCAAGGAGAACAAGGCGAAGATCGTGGTCTCGCTGTCGCTCGGGTTCCTGCTGGCCGGCGTCGGCATCGACACCATCTCCGGCGACATGCGCATGACCTTCGGCGTCGGCGAGCTGATGAACGGGTTCGACTTCCTCGTCGTCGTCATCGGCATGTTCGGCGTGTCGGAAATCCTGCTGACGCTGGAAGAGGGGCTCGAATTCAAGGGCAAGAAGGCGCGCATAGACCCGATCGTCGTGTTGCGCACCTGGATGCAGATGCCGCTCTACTTCATGACCTTCGTCCGCTCGTGCCTTGCCGGGATCTGGCTCGGCATCTCGCCGGGCGGCGCGGTGGCGGCGTCCTTCATGGGCTATGGCCTTGCCAAGCGCTTCTCCAGGAGGGGCAAGAAATTCGGCAGTGGCGAGATCGAGGGCGTCATCGCGCCCGAGACCGCGGCCCATGCCGCCGGCACCTCCGCCCTCCTGCCGATGCTGGCGCTCGGCATTCCGGGTTCGGCGACGGCGGCCGTGCTGCTGGGCGGGCTGATGATCTGGGGCCTGCAGCCCGGCCCCCTGCTGTTCGTCGAGCAGAAGGATTTCGTCTGGGGCCTGATCGCCTCGATGTATCTCGGCAACATGGTCGGCCTGTTCGTGGTTCTGGCGACCGTGCCGCTGTTCGCCTCGATCATGCGCATACCGTTCGCGCTCATCGCGCCGGTCATCCTCATGGTCTGCGCGATCGGCGCGTTCACCGTCGCCAATTCCAGCTTCGACATCTGGCTGATGCTGATCTTCGGCGCGGTGGGCTATGCCTTCAAGAAGCTCGACTACCCGCTCGCCCCGATGGTGCTGGCGCTGGTGCTGGGCGACCGCGCGGAGGATGCCTTCCGCCAGGCGCTGATCGGCTCCGCGGGCGACCTGTCCGTGTTCATGGACAATGGCCTCGTCGCCACGCTGATGATCATCTCGTTCGCGCTCCTGCTGTGGAGCCCGATCAGCGAGTTGATCGGCAGACTGCTGCGCCGCCCGGCCGTCGCCGCCGAGTGACATCGGCACAAGGCGGCGCTCCGTCGCTGGGCGCCGCCGGCATTTTTTCAGCCGGCTCCCCTCCCCTCTGGCAGAAGCGCCAGCACGGGACGCAGCCACCTCCAAAACCTGTTGCCAGACATCAGATGCACATTTAATATGTCAGATGTAGGTGGAAAATGGATAGTGCCATGAAGACTTATCGCGGAGACAGGACCATCGATGGCATCGCGGTCACCGTCGATGGCAGTCCGTTGCCGGATCGCACGGACATCAAGGAGATCAGCCGGGACGGCTTCGAATGGAGCTATGAGGGCATCGCTCCGGCGCAGCTCGCGCTCGCCATCCTGGCCGACCATTTTGGTTCCGCGTCGCTGGCGCTGCAGCACCATGAGCGCTTCATGCGCGATGTCGTCGCCAATTTCGGCAATGAATGGGAATTCACCACCGCCGACATAGACACGGCCCTCGCAGCGCAAGCGGCCTGAATCCGATGGCCCTCATCGCCACCGACGACGGCGTCCTCGAATGGATCGATGCCAATCCCGGCACGGCCCCGGCGGGCGGCTCCCTCGTTCTCCTTCACGGCATCCAGGGTACGGCGGCGACATGGGGCGATGTGGCAAGCCGCCTTGCCGACAAGCTCGGAACGAGGCGTGCGGTCATCGTGCCGAACCTGCGCGGCCGAGGCGCCTCGATGGCCCCGACCCTGCCCCACGCCTACGGCCTCGATGATTTTTCGGGCGATCTGCGGGCGGTGATAAGCATGGCGCCCAAGCCCATCACGCTTGTCGGCTGGAGCATGGGCGTGGTGGTCACGCTCGCTTATCTCGCCCGCTATGGGGAGTTGGAGCTCGACAGCCTGGTGCTCGCCAGCGGAACGGCGCACGCGGGCGGCGAGGCGGTATGGTTCCATGCCGAAACTCTCGCGGACCTCGCTGTGGAAGCACGCGAGCGAGCGGAACGGCTGGCCCTCACATCCTACGCCTCGCCGCCGGCGGTTGCCGGTGCCTGGGCGTCTGTGCGTGCCGCCGATCTTCGCCCAACGCTCCCGCAGATCTCGTTGCCGACCCTCGTGCTGCACGGCGACCTCGACGATCAATGTCCATTGGAGCATGGCCGGCGCATCGCCTCGGCCATTCCGGGGGCGTCATTGGAGATCTGGTGGGGAAGCGGGCATAATCTGATGGCCGACGATCCGCAGCGTTTTGCTGATACCGTCCTGCGTTTCTATGCCGCTGTGCAAACAGATATCTTTGTTGCGACTCAGTGATATCTCAATAATGTCCTTGTAAATCACACGCCGTCGACCGTCGTCGGCGGTCTTTATCCCGCCTGGAGTTCCCATGTCCCCAGCAGGCACCAAGCGCGCAACGGCACCGGCAGCGAAGAAGTCGCCGACAGGAACGCGATCCCGGCGCACCGAGAAGGTGGTCGAGGTCGAGGATGTCACCCTGACGGACCGTGCCTATCGCCTGCTGGAGGAACTGATTTCGACGCTCCAGCTTCCGCCCGGCACGGTTCTCTCCGAGCTCACCTTGGCGCAGCGGCTGAACATCGGCCGGACGCCGATCCGCGAGGCCTTGCAGCGCTTGGCGCGCGACGGGTTGGTGGTGGTGCTGCCGCGCCGTGGCGTGCTGGTCTCCGAGATAAACCTGCGTACCCAGCTTCGGTTGCTCGAGACCCGGCGCGTGCTGGAGCGGCTGATGGCGGAACTGGCGGCCGAGCGCGCCAGCGACGAGGAGTGCCAGAGCTTCGCCAAGGTCGCCGATGGCATGCGCGAGGCTGCGCAGCGCTCGGACGGCATCGAGTTCATGCGCCTGGACCGCAAGCTGAACCTCATGATCTCGGAGGCCTCGCGCAACGAGTTCGCCAGCCGCTCCATGGGCCTCATGCACGCGCTGTCGCGCCGGTTCTGGTACCAGCACTACAAGCGCGTCGCGGATCTGCCGCTGGCCGCCAAGCTGCACTCCGAGCTCGCCGCCGCCATTGCCCAGCGCGACGGCAAGCGCGCCGCCGCGGCGTCCGACAGGCTGATCGACTACATCGAATCCTTCGCCCGCAAGACCCTGGACGACTGATCTCGGCTGCCGGCGAGGATGCGCCGTCAGGCAGACGCCATCTCGTCGACGTCGATCTCGCCGGCGATGACGCGCATCACCGCGCGGTCGCGCCGCGCCTGCGCCAGCGTGCCGGTGAAGATCATCTCGCCGCGCTCGATCACATAGAGCCGGTCGACATATTCCGGCACGTGGTGGACGTTGGATTCCGCCATCAGCACCGCCTCGCCCATGGCACGGATCGAGGCGACGCCCTCCGAGATCACCGGAATGATCGCCGGCGACAGTCCCTCGAACGGCTCGTCCAGCAGCAGCAGGCTCGGGTCGAGCGCCAGGGCCCGCGCCACCGACACCATCTTGCGCTCGCCGCCGGAGAGCTGCTGCCCGCCACGCGTCAGATACTGCCGCAGCTTGGGGAATACATTGAGCGAGCGCTCGACCCGCGCTTCCTCGGAAAGCGGGGACGCCCGCGTCCAGGTCGGCAAGGCGATGTTGTCGGCAACGCTCAGGTCGGCATAGACGTCGGATTCCTCCGGCGAATAGCCAATGCCGAGCTGCGCGATCTTGTAGGTCGGCAGGCCGACGAGTTCCTGCCCCTTGAAGCTGATCGACCCCGCCACCGGCTGGCGATAGCCCATGATTGAGCGGAAGGTGGTGGTCTTGCCGGCGCCGTTGCGCCCGATCAGGCAGACCAGCTCGCCCGGCTCCACCGTGAGGTCGAGGCCGTTGAGGATGCGGCTGCCGCCGATGTCCACCTTGAGGCCGGAGATCTTCAGCATGCCAGGCTCCTGTTGTTCCGGCTGTCCTGCCCCGCGAAGGCCGTGGCTTCCCCGGTCGATTTCGCCTTCGTCTGCGGCGGCTTGGTCCCGACCACGGCGGCGATCAGCGCCGGGTCCCTGAAGAAGGTCTCCGGCTTTTCGTCCGCCAGCATCGTTCCCGCCTGCAAGGCGACGATGCGGTCCGAATAGCGGGCGACCAGATCCATGTCGTGCTCGACCTGAATGATGGCGCGCACCCCGGCCTTCCGGCAGGCAGCGATCAAAAGTTCCATGATGGCGTGCTTGTCGCCGGTGGAGACGCCCGAGGTCGGCTCGTCGATGAGGATCAGTTCCGGCTTCAGGGCGAAGGCGCTGGCGACATCCAGCAGCTTCTTCTCGCCTTGCGAGAGCGCGGATGCCCGCTGGCCGAGGCGATGGCGCAGGTTGAAGATGTCCGCCACCTCCTCCACCGCCTCATTGATCTCGCGATCGCGGCCGAGGCTGCGGAACGGGTTGCCGATGCGCTTCAGCCGCGAGGACGCCGCCACCGCCAGCGTCTCCCGCACGGTCAGCGCGGGAAAGATGTTCACGAGCTGGAAGCCCCGCGCCATGCCGCGCCGGGCAAGTTCGACCGGGCCGATGCCGCCAATATCGGCGCCGCGAAACTCGACCCGCCCGGACGTCGGCTTGAGCAGCCCGGTCAGCACGTTGACCAGTGTGCTCTTTCCGGCGCCGTTGGGGCCGACGATGGAGATGAACTCGCCATCGGCGATGGAGAGCGAGATATCCCTCAGCGCATGGAAGGCGCCGTAGCTCTTGCAGACCGATTGCGCAGCGAGAAGTGCCGACATGGTTCAGCTCCCGCGCTTGAAGCGGTTGAGGACATTGGAGGCGATGCCGGACAGGCCGCCGGGGAAGAAGACCACCAGCAGGATCAGCACGCTGCCCATCACGAACCGCCAGTATTGGGTGTGCGACATCACCGCGTCCTGCAGCAACACGAAGGCGAGGCTGCCGACCACCGGGCCGGCAAACGCGCCGGAACCGCCGAGGACCGCCATGAAGACGAGATTGCCGGACTGGGTCCAATAGACGATCTCGGGATCGGCAAGGCCGATGGTGATGGCGAGGATCGCTCCTCCGACGCCGCCATAGATGCCGGAGATGACGAAGGCGGCGAGCCGCATCCGCGTGACGCGGACGCCGAGATACGACGCCTTCTGCGCATTCTCGCGGATCGCCTGCAGATGCAGGCCGAACGGCGACTGCACGATGCGCCACATCACCAGCCCGAGCACTGCAAGCAGGCCGAGCGCGTAGTAGTAGAACGGCCCGGTGAGGAAGGCGGTCTTGCCGCCCTCCGCTTCCATGCCGAACAGCAGCGGACGGAGCACACGCATGCCCTGGTCGCCACCGGTGAGCCCGTAGAACTTGTACAGGATCGAATGGAACAGCATGCCGAAGGCCAGCGTCAGCATGCCGAAGAAGATGCGGGTATAGCGCACGCACAGGAAGCCCACCGGGATCGCGACGATGGCCGCGGCGGCGATCGAGGCGAGCAGGATCAGCTCGAACGACAATATGCCGAGCTTCGAGGTCATCACCGCCGCCGTATAGGCGCCGATGCCGAGGAACATGGCGTGGCCGAAAGACAGCAGCCCGGTATAGCCGAACAGCAAGTTGAACCCCAGCAGGGCGATGGCGAGCCCGAAGAACGGCACCATCAGGGTCAGCGTATAGCTGGACGCGAAGAAGGGCAGGCCCGCCATCGCGACAAGGATCACGAGGAACGCCCAGAGGCCGGAAGGCCGGGCGACGGGGAAAGCGGTGGCGGGAACCACGGCGCTCTCGACGATATGGGGCGCGCTCATGCCATCGCCTTTCCGAACAGGCCGGCCGGACGCAGGATCAGCGCCAGGATGACGACTAGGTAGATCGACAGGATTTCCGCCTCCGGCAGCACCATGATCGCCACCGCGCGAATGAGGCCGACGATAAGCGCGCCGGCTATCGCGCCGCGCATCGAGCCGAGGCCGCCGATGACCACGACCGCGAACGCCTCGACCACGAGCTCCACCGCCATCTCGAGCGAAGCGGCCGAGGCCGGCACGACCAGCGCGCCGCCGACCGTGCCCAGCATGCAGCCGACCGTGAAGACGGCGGCGAACACCCGGTCGGAATTCACCCCCAACCCTTCGGACATTTCGCGGTTCTCAGCCGTGGCGCGGATGATGCGCCCGGTGCGCGTGCGCTGCAGGAACAGGCCAAGCGTAACGGCAATCGCGATGCTGGCGGCGATCACCAGCAGATTGTAGGTCGGCACCCGCACGCCGAGAATCTCCGCCGTGCCATAGGCGAGATAGGCGTTGTCGAGCGTGCGCGGGGTGGCGCCCCAAAAGAAGCGCAGAACGTCCTGAAACACCAGCAGCAGGCCGAAGGTCAGCAGGAGCTGGTGGCTCTCGTCCCGACGGTAGACCGTGCGCAGCAGCCGCTCCACCGGCAGCCCGATCAGCCCGATAGCGAGGCCGGCAAGCAGCAGCACGGGCAGGAATGCCACGCCCGGCAGGCCGAGCGAGGTCGCGACGGCAACCGAGGTAATCGCGAAATAGGCGCCCAGGGCATAGAAGGAGCCGCAGGCAAGGTTCACGATCTTCTGGACGCCGAACACGAGCTGGAGCCCGGCGGCGACGAGGAAGAGGACGGCGGCGTGGAAGACGCCGCCGAGGATCATGTCGACGAAGACGTTCATCGCGTCGCTCCTCAGACCGGCAGCTTCGACGTCTTCAGCCACTCCCAGAAATCCATGCCGGGCGGCTTCTGAAGCTGGTCGGCGGTGAAGGAATCGACGGTCTTGAGCGTCGGAAAGTCGAACGAGTTCTCGTTGGTCGACAGGCCCTGATAGAAGGTCTGCTCCGCGATCTTGTCGGCGCGGAAGCGGCCGGGGCCGCCGAGGCTCTGCACTTCCTGCTTCGGAATGGCGTCGATCACCTCCTCGAGCTTGGGCCAGCGGCCGGTCGCCTTCTGCGCGGCCTCGACGCCGGCCTTGTAGGCGGCAAGCGCGAAATAGGCGCGGTCGGCCTCCCAGTTCGGGGCCTCCTTGTAGCGGGCCATGTAGTCGTCGACGAACGCCTTCTGCAGCGGCGAGGCGGTGGGCAGCGCGAAGTAGAGCGTGTTGTGCCCGAACACGATGTTCTCGGGCATGAAGCTCTTCTTGAGCTGGTTGATCTGCCAGCCGGCCGCCGGCAGAGCGAGATTGACGCCCTCGAACAATCCCGCCGCGCTGCCCTGCTTCATGAATACGGGCAGGTCGGCAAACAGCATCGAAGAGAAGATGAAGTCGGGCTTGGCCGCCTTCAGCGCCGCGACGTGCGAGGTGAGGTCCATGGTGCCGACCTTGGGCCACTGCTCGGCCACCATCTCGGCCTCGACCCCGGCGCGTTTCAGGATCTGGCGGAAGGCCTCCCAATTGTTGCGGCCGTAGGAATAGTCCGGGTTGATGCCGGCGATGCGCGTGATCTTGCCGGGGAAGTACTTCACGGCGAGCAGCGAGGACATCACCGCCTCGCACTCATTGTCGGTCGAGCGGAACACGTAGCGCGCGTCCGGCATCGCCTCCTTCACGCCGTCCTGCGTGGTGCCGTCCCACATAATGAGGAGCGCACGCTCCTCCTCCGCGACCGGCGCGACGCCCATGCTGACGCCGGTGGAGATGAGGCCCTGCACGACGTCGACCTTTTCCTGCAGCACCAGGCGACGGAAGCGCTCGATGGTGTCCTTCGGCGAGGTCTCTTCCTCGATCACCAGTTCGATGGAGCGGCCGCCTATGCCGCCATCCTTGTTCATGCGCTCGGCAGCCCATTGGACCGCTCGAATGCCGCATTCGCCGACAGTGCCCATGGCGCCAGAGCGGGGAGCGAGAATGCCGACGCGCAACGGCGTGGACTGTGCGATGGCCGGAGAGAAGATGCCGGGGGCGGCAGCGGCGAGACCGGCAGCACCGACCCCCCGCATCAATGTGCGGCGGCTTATGCTCATCAGACTTCCTCCCTGCGGGTCTAACGCCCGTTACAAGTCTGACATATCATAAATATGCACACTGAATGTCTGCAAGAGGAATCTTGATTTAGATCAATTCGCCTCTACGTCAGCACCGTGTCAAACCATTAACTCGTTGATATTCATCCGCTTCCCGAGACCCCTTCTGTTCACGCGCCTGACACAGGGCCTCTGAGCACGACGAACGGCGTTGCCTTTCGATCTGCCATGCGATTGACATATCCATGGTCGGTCTGGTCTGATTTCATGTCAGCCGCCGGCGTGCCGTGCGCTGCAGAGGGAGCCGCTGCCATGATCGCTGTCATTTTCGAGGTATGGCCGGCGGAGGGCGAGCGGCAACATTATCTCGACATCGCCGCCGAGTTGCGCGCCGAGCTGGTGCTGGTCGATGGCTTCATTTCCATCGAGCGCTTCCAGAGCCTGACCAATCCCGACAAGATGCTGTCGCTGTCCTTCTGGCGTGACGAGGACGCGGTCCGGCAATGGCGCAACCTGCCCAATCACCGGATCGCACAGGCCAAGGGCCGCGCCGGCGTGTTCCGCGACTATCGCCTGCGCATCGCCTCCGTGGTCCGCGACTACGGCCTGACCGAGCGTGACGAGGCGCCCGGCGACAGCCGGCGGGCGCATAATCGCACCTTGCCGGTCTAGCCGCCGCCCGCTCAGAACATCACGACGCTGCGGATGGTCTCGCCGCGCTTGAGTGCGCCGAAGCCGTCGTTGATCTCATCCAGCGCGATGCGGCGGGAAATCATCTCGTCGAGCTTCAGACGCCCGTCGAGATAGGCCCGCGCCAGCAGCGGAAAGTCCCGGCGCGGCCTTGCACCCCCATAGGAGGAACGGCGGATCCGTTTCTCGCCCATCAGCGAGCCCCAGCGAAAGGCCACATCCTTCGCGACGTCGATCTTGCCGAGCCAGATCACCTCGCCGCCCGGCCGCACGGCCTCGGCGCTGACACGGAACGCCGCGAGGCTGCCGGCCGATTCCATCACCACATCCGCCCCGCGCCCGCCGGTGGCGTCCCGCGCGATTTGCGCCGCATCCTGCCGGGCGGCGTTGACCAGCGTGGTAGCCCCCAGCGCGGAGGCCAGCGAGAGCTTGTCGTCGTTGAGGTCGACCGCGATGATGTTCTCCGCGCCCGCCAACCGGGCACCCTGCACGGCCGCGAGCCCTACCGCGCCGCAGCCGATCACCATCACCGTGTCGCCGTGCCCTATCGACGCGACATTCATCGCCGCTCCCGCCCCGGTCATGATCCCGCATCCGATCAGGCAGGCGCGATCGAACGGAATCTCGCGCGGCACCGGGATCGCCTGCTGGTCCGGCACGATGCAATATTCCCCAAACGCCCCGAGAAACATCAATTGCTGCAACGGCCGGCCATCGGCGAGCCGCGAGCTCGGCTCGCCATGGAACGACATCGCCTTCGGTCCCTGCTCGAGATAGCCCTCGCACAGGATCGGCAAGGCGCGGTCGCAATAGAAGCAGCCACCGCAATGCGGGTTCCATGACAGCACGACATGGTCGCCGACCTTCACGCCGCGCGCCTGAGGCCCGACCTGTTCGACGATGCCGGCCGCCTCGTGCCCCAGCACGATCGGCATGGGATAGCGCAGCCCGCCCTCGATGACCTCCAGGTCGGTGTGGCAGAGCCCGGCCGCCTTGATCCGCACCAGCACGTCCGCAGCGCGCAGCGGTTCGGCGGTCACCGTCTCGATCGACAATGGCTGGTGCGCGCCGTGAAGGATCGCCGCCCTGTAGCTCAAACTCATCGAATGCTCCCCGTGCCCCCGGCGCGTCGGCGACCGGCGAACGTTAATGACATATCAACGACACATCATGCTGACGGCTCGATGCCGGACCCAAGTTCCGCCATCAAGGCGCTTGCCAACTAATGTAACACTGATATGTTAGATGCATTCTACAGATAGGGCAATTGGGCGCCGCGTGCGTGCCGCCCCGAAAAGCCGCCCGTAAGGAGGAAGACATGGAACTCGCCGTCAGTGCCATGACCGAACGTCAGAGGAAATACCGGTCCACGTATCGCGAGCGCGTGGCCGGCTGGTACAATGGATGGCTGCATATCGCCGTCATCTACACGATCGGCTTCACGGCGCTCTATGTGTACATCTCGAATCTGAAGTCGGTTCAGTGGTGGGAATGGCTGATCATTCCCATCGTGTTTCTGTTCTGCAATTTCTTCGAATGGGCGCTGCATCGCTACGTCATGCATCGGCCCTCGCGCATCCCGCTGCTGCGCGCGGTCTACAACCGCCACACGCTGATGCATCACCAGTTCTTCACCGAAGAGGAGATGCGCTTCGCCGACCACCACGACTGGCGCGTCACCTTCTTCCCGCCCTATGCGCTGGTGACCTTCACGCTGATGTCGATCCCAGGCGCCGTCGTGCTGTCCTATCTGGTCTCGGCCAACGTGGCGTGGCTGTTCATCATCACCACGACCTCGGTCTATCTGCTCTACGAGTTCATGCATTTCTGCACGCACATCGACGAGAACTGGTTCGTGCGCAACGTGCCGTTCATCAACACCATTCGCCGTCACCACGCCGCCCATCACAACCAGTCGATCATGATGGAGCGCAACATGAACCTCACCTTCCCGGTGATGGATTGGCTGTTCGGCACGTCGGACCTCAACCGGGGCCTGCTCGGCCATCTCTTCAATGGCTACGACACCCGCTACGTGAAGCAGGACATGCGCAAGACCTCGCGCACTCCCAGGCCGGAAGCGTCATTGGCGCAACAGCCGGCCGAATGAAAAGGCGCGTGGCGGCACCGCCGCCACACCCCGACCTTCTCGCTCAAGGAGCCTGTCATGAGTGCCATAGAGCCCAATATCACGTCCCTGCTTTGGTTCGCCCTGTTCTGGACATTGTGCTGCATCGGTTTCCTCGCGCTATCGGGCTCGTTCCCGCTCAGTGTCGCGCGGGAGCGCGGCCGGGCCTCGAACGCGGCGCTTGCGATCTTCAATGGCGGGCTGATGGCGGTCCTCGCCGCCCTGACGCTTGCCTATGGCTATGTCGAGCTGCGCATTTCCACCCTGATCGTCGTCATGGGGCTGGCCTTCCTTTTCGCGCCGGCCTCGTTCGAGATCTGGCCCGAGCGTTGGCGCGACGGACGCGGCCTGCTTGCCACGCTGCTCGTGTTGCAGGTCGTCGCCATCACCGCGCTGTACCAGGTCGGCAGCGGCCTGCTCGACCCCGTCAGCTGACGGAGCGGGCCATGTGTCACGGCCGCACCAGACAGAAATCCGGAGCCAACAATGCCGACGTTTGTGAAAGTGACCATCTCTCTGATCGTGATACTTGTCGCGGCTGCGGGCTATGCCCTGCAAGCGCATCTCGGACAGACCGGACCAAAGTACGCGGTCATATTCCTCGGGATCTTCATGGTCGTGGCCATGTGGATGTTCCCCGAAGTGACGCGTAAGGAAACCAGGAAGAAAGCTTCCTGAAGTTCAGCGCGTCGCTTTCCCACGTCAGTTTTAATCGGAAATCGCCCCGGTCGGACCGGGGCGATTTTTTTGCTCGCCGGTACGAATGTCCTGCAATGGGAACCGGTCGCTATCTCGCGGTCCAGCCGCCGTCGACCCTGAGGCTGTCGCCAGTGATGAAGCGGGCGCCGGGGGAGACGAGGAAGAGGATCGATTGCGCGATGTCCTCGGGCACCGGCAGGTCGTTCATCGGCACCATGTCGTAGACGAAGCGCTTGAACTCGGCGTCCTCGAACATGCCCTGCGTCATCGGCGTCACTACGAAGGTTGGGGCGATCGAGACGACGCGGATGCCGCGCGGCGCCAGCTCCACCGCCATGGCCTTGGTCAGCCCTTCCACCGCGTGCTTGGTCATGCAGTAGACCGTGCGCCTGGGCGAGCCGACATGGCCCATCTGCGAGGACATGTTGACGATGACGCCGCCCTCGCCCATCGCCCGGGCGGCGGCGCGGGCGACGCGGTAGACCGAGCGGATGTTGAGGTCGATCATCCAGTCAAGCGTCTCGTCGTCGACATCCACCATCATCTTCGGCCGGTTGCCGCCGGCATTGTTGACGAGAATGTCGAGGTCGCCCATCGCCTCGATCCGCGCGAGGAAGTCCTCATCGCGCACATCGGCTGCGAGAGGTTCGATCCGTCCCTCGCCTTCGCGGGCGAGCTGGTCGAGATCGGCCTGGGTACGGGCGACCGCGACGACATGGGCGCCCGCCCCTGCCAGCGCCAGCGCCGTCGCCCGGCCGATGCCGCGGCCGGCGCCCGTCACCACCGCGGTCTTGCCGTCGAGCCTCGTCATGTCAGCGTTCCTCGATATCAGCGACGAGCCCCGCCGCCTCGACGCCGGCGACCGCGCAGGCCTCGTCGACATCTGACGTGTCGCCGCTGATACCCACCGCGCCGATGATGCGGTTCGCGCCGTCGCGGATGAGCACGCCGCCCGGCACCGGCACCATCCGGCCATCGGTCACGGCGGCGAGCGCGTTGAAGAAGGTGCCCATCTTCGCCGCCCGCGCGGCGAGGCCGCGCGTCGAGATGCCCATGCCGAGCGCTCCCCAGGCCTTGCCGAAGGCGATCTCGAAGCGGGCGATGCCGCTGCCGTCCTCGCGCCGGGCCACGACGACATGCCCGCCGGCGTCGAGGACGACCACGGTCAGCGGCTGGGCCTTCCGGGCGCGCGCGGTCTCCAGCGCCACGCGGGCGGCGATATCGGCCTGATCGAGGGAAACCGCGCTCATGTCCGTCAGTCCTCCGCCGGTCCGGTCATGCCCTTGAGCACCGCGAAGAGCGAGGCGGTGTCCTCCTTGCCCCGCCCCTGCGCCAGGGCGGCGAAGTAGAAGGGCAGGCTCGCCGCCATCAGCGGCGTCGGCGCGCGCATCTCACGGGCGAAATCCATGATGAGCTGCAGGTCCTTGATGTAGATATCCATCTTCATCGTCGCCGGCTCATAGCGCTCCTCGATCATCATGGGGGCGCGCACATCGAACATGCGCGAACCGCCCGCGCCCGGACGTATGGCGTCATAGACGAGGTTGAGGTCGAGCCCGGCGCGCTCGGCAAGCAGCAGCGCCTCGGCGGTGGAGAGGTTGTGGATCGTCACCAGGAGGTTGGCGATGTATTTCAGCTTCATGCCGGTGCCGAAGCCGCCGCAATAGCGCACGTCACGGGCGAAATCGGCGAACGCCGCCTCCACCTTGCGGAACGCGGCCTCGTCGCCGCTGGCATAGATGGAGAGGTCGCGCTTCGCCGCCTGCGCCCCGGTGCCGCTCACCGGGCAGTCGAGCACATGGGCGCCCCTGGCCTCCAGCGCACGCCGGCACGCCTCCTTGGCGTCGATGGGCAGCGTGCCCATCTCGCACACCACCGCGCCGGGGCGCACGGCACCGGCGATCTCCGCGGTGACCGCTTCCAGTGCCTTCACCGATGGCAACGCCAGCAGCACGATGTCGGCGGCCTCGGCGACCGCTCGGGCGGAGCCGACGCGCCGCCCGCCCTGCCCGGCCAGTTCCGCCATCGCCGCCTCGGCCACGTCGGTGCCAACCACCTCGTAGCCGCGCTCCAGCAGGTTCCTCGCATAGGCCGAGCCCATGATGCCGAGACCGACGATGCCGACGGTCCTTTTCGTCTCACTTGTCACGCGCTACTCCGCCGCCTGTCTGGAAATGTCGAGAAACTCCGCCACCCGCGCATTGAAGCCGGCGACGTCCTCCATGTTCGAGATGTGCGCGACGCGCGGGAGGATTTCGAACTGCGCCCCCGGCGTCACCGCTGCCATGGCGCGCATCGCGTCGGGAGGCGCGCCCCCGTCCTCGGCGCCGACAATGTAGAGCGTCTCGGGCTCGAGGCGCGGCAGGTGGCGCAGATAGTCGAGCCCCTTCAACGCCTCGGCGCAGCCGGCATAGCCGACGGGCGAGGTGTCCAGTACCATGCGCGCCGCGCGGTCGACGATCTCAGGCCGCTCCTGTCGCGTCTGCGCCGTGAACCAGCGCTCCATCGTGCCGGCCAGCACCGCCCCCATGCCGCCCGCGGCGACGGCGGCGATGCGCTGGTCCCATCCGGCCACGAAGGGCGGCGGCGCGTCCGCGCGGGCATCCGCGCAGATCAGCCGGTTCACGCGCTCGGGATAGGCGAGGCCGACGCCGAGCGCGGTCATGCCGCCCATGGAAAGGCCGAGCACATCCGCCTGCCTCACGTCGAAGCGGTCCATGACGGCGATGAAGTCGGCCACCAGCATGTCGAAGCTGTAAGGCCCGTTCGGCGCGCTGCTGCGGCCGTGCCCGCGCGTGTCGTAGCGGAGCACGCGATAGCTGCGGGTCAGGAAGGGAATCTGGTCGTCCCACATCGTCAGATCGGCGGCGAGCGAGTTCGACAGCACGATCCAACGGCGAGCTCCGCGTCGCGCGAGACGACGATGTCCGTAACGTCCAGCTTCGGTGTGGCCGTCATAGGCGCCTCCTCCTTGAATCTTTCTTTCCGGGGCGTTTGCCGCCTCCAGCCGTCGCGACGCTAGCGGGGCAGCGCGCGGGCAGCGAAAACATAAGTTCTGATCCCGCCGATCATGATTGCTGATCGTCGGCAGCGACATCGCCCGGCAGGCAGAAAAACTCCTCCTCCTTCGCGCCGGACGATTGACAAGAGTAGCGGCCCGATCTGATATTTATCGAACGATAAACAAAATCGGCACGGTTGAAAAGGCCCATCCGGCACTACGGACGCCACCGACGAAGACCTTGCCACGCCGCCACCCCACCCGCCGACGCCAAGCATCGGGCGGGGTGCGAAAACTCCGTAAGAAGTGAGGAAACCCCATGGAAATCAACGTCGGCCTCGCCGCGATCGAAGAAGCCTCCCGCGAGCTCTCCAATTGGGGGCGCTGGGGGAAGGACGACCACAGCGGCACGCTCAACCACGTCACGCCGGAACATGTCGTCGAGGCCGCCAAGCTGATCCGGCAGGGCAAGGTGTTCGCGCTCGGCATACCGCTCGACCGCGAGGGACCGCAGAACGGATTGTTCGGCGGGCGCTTCAACCCGATCCACCAGATGCTCGCCACCGGCACCGATGCGGTGGCCGGCCAGCAGGACTGGAACAAGATCCGCTATGCGGACGACACGCTGAACCTCTGCGTGCAGGGCGCCACCCACTGGGATGCGCTCGGCCACATCTTCTACGACGACAAGGCCTATAACGGCCACGACCCGCGCCACATCAACTCGCGCGGCCTCAACGTGCTGGGCATCGAGCACTCCAAGTCGAAGATGAACGGGCGCGGCGTGCTGCTCGACATCGCCCGCTTTCGTGGCGTCGACTGGCTGCAGGACGGCGAGAGCATCTCGAACGACGAGCTCGACGCCTGCGCCGCGAAGCAGGGCGTGGAGATCCGCAAGGCCGACTTCGTCATCATCCGCACCGGCCAGATGGAACGCTGCCTCGCCGAGGGACAATGGGGCGGCTATGCCGGCGGCGACGCACCGGGCGTGAAATTCGAGAACTGCTACTGGTGCGCCGAGAAGGAGGTCGCCGCGATCTGCTCCGACACCTGGGGCGTCGAGGTGCGGCCGAACGAGACGACCGAGGCCAACCAGCCCTGGCACTGGGTGGTGATCCCGGCGATGGGCCTGTGCATGGGCGAGATCTTCTATGTGAAGGAACTCGCCGAGGACTGCGCCAAGGACGGCATCTACGAATTCTTCTTCTGCGGCCCGCCGCTGATCATCACCGGGGGCACCGGCTCGCCGATCAATCCGCAGGCGATCAAGTAGCGCCGCGGCACCGGCCGACACCGCAGGACGGCGGACCGAGAGCCGCCGTCCCCTCGCCGCTCACATCATCGGAGCCGACCATGGCTGCTGCCCGCAAGGTCATCATCACCTGCGCCTGCACCGGCGCGATCCACACGCCCTCCATGTCGCCGCATCTGCCGGTTACGCCGGACGAGATCATCGCCGACGCCATCGGCGCGGCCGAGGCCGGCGCGGCGATCCTGCATCTGCACGCCCGCAATCCCGAGAACGGCCGGCCGGACCAGACGCCCGAGGCCTTCAGCCGGTTCCTGCCGCAGATCCGGCAGCAGACCAATGCCGCCATCAACATCACCACCGGTGGCAGTCCCTACATGAAGGTCGAGGAGCGGGTGCTGCCGGCGGCGCGGTTCAAGCCGGAGGTGGCCTCGCTCAACATGGGCTCGATCAATTTCGGCCTCTATCACCTGCTCGACCGCTACAAGGAGTTCAAGTTCGACTGGGAGCGCCAGCATCTCGAAGCCACGCGCGACCTGGTCTTCCGCAACTCCTTCAAGGACATCGAGTACATACTCGAGACCTGCTACGGCAACGGCACCCGCTTCGAGTTCGAGTGTTACGACATCGCCCATCTCTACAATCTCAAGCACTTCCTCGACCGCGGCCTCGTCAAGCCGCCCCTCTTCGTGCAGTCGGTGTTCGGCATCCTCGGCGGCATCGGCACCCATCCCGAGGACATCATCCACATGAAGCGCACCGCCGACCGGCTGTTCGGCGACCAGTACCGCTGGTCGGTGCTGGGCGCGGGCTCCTCGCAGTTGCGCGTCGCCGCCATGGCGGCCTCCATGGGCGCGAATGTGCGCGTCGGGCTGGAGGATTCGCTGTGGATCGGGCCTGGCGAACTCGCCCCGTCGAGCGGTGCGCAGGTGCGCAAGGCGCGGCAGATCCTGGAAGGCATGGGCCTGGAGCTCGCCACGCCCGACGAGGCGCGCGAGATTCTTCAGCTCAAAGGCGCCGACAGGGTCGATTTCTAAGCCTGCGCCGGCCGCGCCGACGTGCCTGCCCCCCTGCCCCATCGCTTCGAGGAGAACACCATGTCGACGTCCACGCAGCGCACGATGATCGTGACCGGCGGCTCCAAGGGCATCGGCGCCGCCATCGCGCGAGCGGCCGGCGGCGCCGGCTTCCGCGTCGCCCTCAGCTACAAGGGCGATGCGGCCGGCGCCGAGGAAGTCGCCCGCGAGGTTGCCGCGGCGGGCGGCGAAGCCTTGACCATCAAGGCCGATGTCGCCCGCGAGGAGGACGTGCTCGCCCTGTTCGAGCAGGTCGACACGCGCTTCGGCCCGCCGGATGTGCTCGTCAACAATGCCGGCGGCGTCGGCCTGCTCGGCCGGGTGGAGGCGATCAGCGCGAGCGCGCTCACGGAGGTGCTGGCGGTGAATGTGGTCGGCAGCTTCCTGTGCTGCCGCGAGGCGGTCAGGCGCATGTCGACCCGCCATGGCGGACGCGGCGGCGTCATCGTCAACATCTCCTCGCGCGCCGCCGGTCTCGGCGGTGCCGGCGAATGGGTGCACTACGCCGCCAGCAAGGGCGCGGTCGACAGCCTCACCATCGGCCTCGCCCGCGAGGTCGCGGCGGAGGGCATCCGCGTCAACGCCGTCGCGCCCGGCCTTATCGCCACCAACCTGCACGTCGTGGCCGGCGCGCCGGACCGGCTGGAGCGTCTCGCCCCTTCCATTCCGATGCAGCGACCCGGCACGGCCGAGGAAGTCGCCGACGTGGTGATGTGGCTCGCCTCTCCCGCCAGCGCCTATGTCACCGGGGCCGTCATCCCCGTCGCCGGCGGGCGCTGAACGCCGGCCGCCCGGAAGGGTGCGGTTTCCGGGCGGATTCGACTTGCGAACGCCGCGCAAATCATCTTGCATCGTTGACTTGATCGAAAATCCGCGTGATTATCTATTGATAAATAAGCAGACGCCGCGGCACAGAAAGCCAGCGGCGGAAATGCCAAGCCGACCGGGACGCTCTCCGATTCCCGCGCGGGGTTCGTGGGTCGTCCTGCGACACAGCCCAGAACAATAAGCGATCGGCCAAAGGCCGGCGCAACGGGAGAAGACGACCATGGCAACACGACGCGGCGCGCTGGCGCTCGCGGTCGCTTTGGCGGCCCTCATCGCGGTCCCCGGCGCAATGCCGGCCGCCCACGCCGACCCCGTGAAGATCCGCATCGGCTGGTCCACCATGCCGGGGCATCTCATCCCGGTGCTCTACAGCAAGCCGGACATCCTGAAATATTACGGCAAGAGCTACACGGTCGAGCCGATCCGCTTCCGTGGTTCCTCCCCGCAGATCACCGCCATGGCGGCCGGCGAGATCGACATGGCCGCCTTCGGGCCGCTGGTCCTCGCGCTGGCCGTCACCAATGCCCGGCTCGACGTGAAGGTCGTCGCCGACATCATCCAGGACGGCGTCGACGACTATCACAGCGAGACCTTCCTGGTCCGCGCCGATTCCGGCATCGCCAAGGTGACGGACATGAAGGGCAAGCGGGTCGGCACCAACGCCATCGGCTCGGCTTCCGACACTGCCATGCGGGCCATGTTTCGCAAGAACGGCATGCGCGACAAGCGCGACTACACCATGGTCGAGGTCGCCTTCCCGAACATCCCGGCCATGCTGGACGAGCACAAGATCGACCTCGGCACCGTGCTGCAGCCCATGTCGAAACAGTTGCTCGCCACCGGCAAGTACAAGGTGCTGTTCACCTCGAAGGACGCCATGGGGCCGTCCCAGCTCGTCTTCCTCGCGGCGAACGGCAAGTTCCTCGAAGCCAACCGCGCGGCGCTGATGGACTTCTTCGAGGACCATGTGCGTGCCGTGCGCTGGTTCACCGATCCGAAGAACCGCGACGAGGCGGTGAAGATCGTCGCCAACTTCATGCAGCAGCCGCCGGAGACGCTGAGCCACCTCTTCACCAGGGAGGATTATTTCCGCGACCCCTTCATGGTGCCGAACGTGAAGTCCATCCAGGAGAGCATCGACATCGCCGTCGATCTCGGTCTCGCGCCGGCCGGCATCAAGGTCGAGCCGGACCATGTCGATCTGAGCTTCGTCAAGGAAGCCCAGAAGCGGATCGAGGCCAGCCAATGAGCGCGACCCATCATGCGGCCGCCTCGCGCCAGCACGCCCACACTGCCAGCGGCATCTCGATCAGAGATGTGTCCCACACCTATGGTGCGCGCACCGGCGGCATGCTGGCGCTCGACGGCATCGATCTCGACATCGGCGACGGCGAGTTCCATTGCCTGCTCGGCCCTTCCGGCTGCGGCAAGAGCACCCTGCTCTATCTGATCGGCGGCTTCATACCGGTGCAGGCCGGCGTCATCTCGACCTCGGCCGGCCCCGTGGTCGCGCCCGGCCCCGACCGCAGCATCGTGTTCCAGAACTTCGCGCTGTTCCCGTGGAAGACGGTGAAGGACAACGTCCTCTACGGGCTGAAGAAGGCGGGCTTCGCCAGCGCCGAGCGCGAGCGGCGGGCCCAGCGCTACATCGACATGGTGCATCTCACCGGCTTCGAGGACGCCTATCCCTCGCAGCTCTCCGGCGGCATGCAGCAGCGCGCCGCCATCGCGCGGACGCTCGCGGTCGACCCCGGCATCCTGCTGATGGACGAGCCCTTCGGCGCCCTCGACGCACAGACCCGCCGCGTCATGCAGGAGGAACTGCGCGCCATCTGGCGCGACAGCCGCAAGACGGTGGTGTTCGTCACCCATGACGTCCAGGAGGCGGTCTTCCTCGCCGACCGCATCTCGATCATGAGCGCCCGGCCCGGGCGCATCCAACACGTCATAAACGTCGACCTCCCGAAGGACCGCGGCGAGGAGATACTGGAGAACCGCGAGTTCATCGGCCTGAGCGAACATATCTGGCGGCTGGTGCGCGAACAGGCGGTGGCGGCGACGCGGGGAGCGCATTGATGAGCGACATCCTCGCCGGCCGGCGCCGCCCCTCCGGGCTCGCCTATGCCATCGTCGACACGGCGGTCCGCTTCTCGCCGGTGCTGGTGCTGGCGGTTTTCTGGGAATTCCTCGGCCTCAGCGGCATCGTCTCGCAGCAGATGCTGCCGGGCCTGGTGGAGATCTTCTCAGCCTTCGTCGACATGCTGATCAACGGCGATCTGCTCTACAATACCACCCGCTCGGTGAGCCGGGCGGCCGCGGGGCTCGGCGCGGCGGTCGTGGTCGGCGTGGTGGTCGGGCTGATGATGGCGCAGTTCCGTGCCGCGCGGCTGCTGGTCAATCCCATCGTGCAGATCTTCTACCCGATGCCGAAATCGGCGCTCATCCCGGTGGTGATGATCTGGCTCGGTCTCGGGGATTCCTCGAAGATCCTGCTGATCTTCCTCGGCTGCCTGCTGCCAGTGGTGGTCGGCACCTATAACGGCGCGCGCGGGGTGAACCCGTTCCTGCTCTGGTCGGCCTCCAGCCTCGGCGCCTCGCGTCTCGACGTGCTTCGCGAGGTGGTGCTGCCGGCCGCCATGCCCGACATCCTCAACGGCTGCCGCACCGCCCTCGCCTTCTCCTTCATCCTGATGGTGAGCTCGGAATTCGTCATCGCGACGGACGGCGTCGGCTTCATGATCAGTTCGCTCGGCGACGGCGGGCAATACCCGGCCATGTTCGCCGCGATCTTCTTCGTCGCCGGCATCGGCTTCGCCGCCGATCGCATCTACGCGATGCTCGCCCGGCGCGCGCTTCGTTGGAGGGAGGCATGATGAACATGGCTGGAGCCCAGCCGCTCGCGCGCGCTCCCAAGTCATCGGTTCAGAAGTCACCGGTGCCGCCCGCGCCCCGCGCTCTGTCGCCGCGCATGGTCGACATTGGCGTGCAGGTGGCGGTGGTGGCGGCGCTCGCCGGCCTGTGGGAATTCGGCGCGCGCTTCGGTGCCCTCAACCCCTTCCTGCTGCCGCCGCTCAGCGTGGTGCTGGGGCGGATCTGGGAGGACCTCATCGCCGGCACGGTGCTGGTCGATCTCGGCCTCACCCTCTACCGCGCGCTCGCCGGCTTCGCCATCGGCGCCGTGATCGGCATCCCGCTCGGCATACTGATGGCGCGCTCGGCGCTGGTGCGCTGGCTCTTCGATCCGCTGGTGTCGATCGGCTTCCCGATGCCGAAGATCGCCTTCCTGCCGATCTTCATCTTGTGGTTCGACATCTACGACACCTCGAAGATCATCATGGTGGCGTTCTCCTGCTTCTTCCCCATCGTGGCGGCGACCTATGCCGGCTGTTCGAGCCTCGACAAATGGCCGATCTGGTCGGCCCGCTCCTTCGGGGCGAAGGAGCGTGATCTCCTGTGGGAGGTCTATCTGCCGATGGCCATGCCGCAGATCATCACCGGCCTGCAGGTGGCGCTGCCGGTGGGCATGATCACCACCATCGTCACCGAGATGTTGATGGGCGGGCGCGGCGTCGGCGGCGCGATGATCATGGCCGGGCGCTTCGCCGATTCCGTCGGCGTGTTCGCCGGCATCGTGCAGATCATCATCCTCGGCTTCGTGGTGGTGAAGAGCCTCGAAATCGTCCGCCGCCGCATCCTGGTCTGGCATCCCGAGAGCCGGCGGTGATCGAGGCCGCGCCGGCGCTGGCCGGTACGGCTCCCTGGCCGGTGCCCTACGGCGTCGACAAGGCGCCGGCGGTAGCGGCGTCGCTCGACCGCTTTCCCCGCCTGCCGCTGCATCCGGGGAAGGTGCTGCGCCTCAATGACGAAGCCTTCGAGCTGCCGCCTCCGGCCATCGGCCAGGAGGCGGTCGCGGCCGACATCCGCCTCGCGGATCATCTCAAGCGCCTGTCCGGCGGCTGGAACCGCTCGGCTACCCTGTTCGTCGACGGCTATTTCGAGCATCTGCGGCAGGTCGTCGCCGCCCATCGCGCGGCAATCGAAGAGCATCTCGCGCCCGTGGCGGGCCTGTTCGCGCCGGAGGACGCGCTCTATTCGGCGCCGCTTCCGCTTCCACGGGCACTGCCGCCCCTGCCGGACGGCGAGAACGTGATGGTCGACATGTTGTTCTGGCTGGGCGGGCGCGCCGAGGCGGTGCTGTTCGCCCCCTCCCCGTTGCTGCCGGCCGTCGAACGCCGCCGGCGCGAGCGCCTCGATTCCGCCGGCCTCGGTGTCACCGTCCTGACCGCCGGCGAGCTCGCCGGGCCCGGAGTCTTCGCGGCCCTGCTGGGCGAACAGGGCCGCACCTTCTGGCGGGACGAGCTTCTGCCCTCAGCCCCGGGCGGTCCTCGCCTCCCGCCGTTCTGATCCGAGCCGGGCCTGCTCGGCGCGATACCATCCGGCGATCTCCTCGCCGGTCATCAGCGCCACCTGTTCGCGCGAGCAGACATAATCGAGCAGTTGCTCGAAATAGCCAATGCGATGCGGCACGCCGGTCAGATAGGGATGCGTGCTGATCGCCATCACCTTGGCGTTCTCGGCCCCCTCCTCCCACAGCCGGTCGAACTGGTCGACGCAGCGCCTGTTGAAGGCGTCGGACGGCTGATGCTGCACGGCATGCACCACGATGTCGTTGGTCTCCACCGAATAGGGCACCGACAGGATCGGGCCATGCCGCGTGTCCAGCTCCAGCGGCAGGTCGTCGATCACCCAGTTGGCGACATAGCCGATGCCCGCCTGCTTCAGCAGGTCCAGCGTCTCGTCGTTCTCGGTGAGGCCGGGGCTCTCCCAGCCGGGCGGCGGCCGCCCGGTGAAGTCGCGTATGGCCGCCACCGTGTCGAAAATCGCCGCCCGCTGGTCCTCCACATGATGCATCGGCTGCTGCACATAGCCGTGCCCCATGAACTCCCAGCCGGCGTCGCGCGCCGCCCGCGCGACGCGCTCATAGCTGCGGCACACATGCCCGTTCACCGCGAAGGTGGCGCGCAGGCCGCGCTGCTCGATCGCCTTGAGCAGCCGCCAGAAGCCGACCCGCATGCCGTATTCGTGCCAGGCCCAATTGGGCAGGTCCGGCATCAGCGGCTGGCCCATGGGCGGGGGCAGCACGGTGCGCGGCATGGCCCGCGCGATGGACCATTCCTCGACATTGACGATGACCCACACGGCAACGCGGGCGTCGCCCGGCAGGTTGAGACGCGGCCGGTCCGGGAAGGCGAGATAAGGCGCGCGTTCGCTAAGCAGCCCCATGCTCACAGCCCCAGCAGCGCCGCGGCGGTGCCGCCGGCGACCTTGGCGCGGGTCTCGTCGTCGAAGCTCTCGACGCTCAGCACATGCTGCACCGGGTCGTAATCGGCCATGTCGTAGGGATAGTCGGTCCCCATGACGATGTGGTCGGCGCCATAGGTGTTCACGAGATATTCGAGCTGGTGCGGCGTGAACACGACGCTGTCGAAATAGACGCGGCGCAGATATTCGGTCGGCGGCTTGGGCAGCCCGCCATTGGAATCCTTGCGCGCCCCCCAGGCGTGGTCGATACGGCCGGAATAGGCCGGCAGATAGCCGCCGCCATGCACGGCAAGCAGCTTCAGCTTGGGATGGCGCTCCAGCACGCCGTCGAAAATCAGGTAGTGCAGCGCCACCGTCGTCTCCAGCGGATTGCCGATGACGTTGCTGAAATAGAAGCGCGTGAAGCGCTCGCCGCCGGTGAAGCCGTTCGGATGGATCATGATCAGCGCGCCGAGTTCCTCCGCCTTGGCGAAGACCGGCTCGTATTCCGGCGAGGAGAGCTCGCGCCCGTTCACATTGGTGAGCAGCTCGACGCCCTTGAGGCCGAGTTCGCGCACGCAGCGCTCGAGCTCGGCCGGCGCGCTCGCCGGGTCCTGCATGGCGAGGGTGCCGAGGCCGGCGAAGCGGTCCGGGCGGCGGGCGACGAAGGCAGCGATGCCGTCATTCACCATCCGGTTCGCCTTCACGCCGTGCTCGGCATCGACCGCGTAGTAGCACTGGAACGGCGGCGGGGCGACGACCTGGATGTCGATGCCGAGCTTGTCCAGCACCTTCAGCCGGTCGTCCAGATCCACCATGGTCGAGGCGCGGTCCTGGTCCTGGCGCTGGTTCACCATCCGCGTCTCGTCGCTGGAATACTTCACCATCGCGATCTGCCCGACATCCAGATGCGGGGCGACATAGGCGTGCGCCTCCGGCACCGCGATATGGGCGTGGATGTCCACCGTCACCGTGTCGAGGCGGGCGGGCGCGGCGGCGGGCTGGCGCGCGGAGGTCGGCCCGTAGCGGTTCACATTGCCGCCGAGGGTCCGCGTGTCGATGATGCTGTGGTCCATGAAAAATCCTTTCGAGGAGGGCGTCCCGGCGGCGGCGGCCGCCGGGACGGCTGGCGCGACCGCGCTCACATGCTCTTCGCCTTCCAGGCGGCGACGTCGGCGGCGACCTGCTCGCGCGAGAAGTCGTTCGCGGGATCGATCAGGCTGCGGTCGAGGAAGGTCGCGGGGTCGATCTCCTTCTGGAGCTCGCCGAGCTTCACCATCGGCCCCTGCACGCGCTTCCAGACCTCGGGCTGGAGATCGCCCAGCTTCGGCGTGACCGAGTAGTTCATCGGGATCGAGGCATCGAGGAATTCGCGCCCGAAGGTCGGGTTCTCCCACTCTTCCGGCACGGCCTTGCGGCACATCACGGCGAGCGTGTCGACGTCGACCTTGCCGACCACCATTCCCTTCGACCAGGCACGGAAGAAGCCAACGAGCGGCTGGCGCAGTTCGTCGATGCGCGCGGCATTCACCACGAAGGAATTGGCCGGCGTATCCGCCACTTCCGACGGCGTGATGAGCCGGATCTTCATGCCGTTGGCCTGCAGCGACAGCCAGTCGGGCACCGCCCCGGAGATGGCCGAGACCGTCTGCTTGCGGAAGGCGTTGGCGAGCGTCGGCCCGGCCTCGCCCACCACCACCGTCTTCACGTCGTCGATGGAGATGCCCTTGGTGTCGAGCGCGATGGCGAGCGTGGTGCGGTCGCGGTCCGACACGAGGCCGACCGTCGTGCCCTTGAGCTGCTCGACCGAGGTGATCGGGCTGTCGGCGCTCACCGCGATGCCTTCCGGCGCGCGCTGCATGCCCTCATAGACCACCTTGATCGGGATGCCGGCCTGCACCGACTGGAAGGTCTGCGGCGCATCGAGCATGGCGAGCTCCGCCTGCCCGTTCTGGACGAAGGCGACATAGGGCACGGTGGTCGAGGACGGCAGCAGGTTGACCTTGATGCCCTCCTTCTCGAAGTAGCCGAGCGCCTCGCCGGCGATCAGCGGATAGAAATTCGCCGAGCGCGGCAGCGGCATGATCACATTGATCGCGCGCAGCCCCTGCGCGGCGGCCGGCCGCGTGGCGAACGGGCCGAAAGCGAGGCCGGCGGCGGTTCCGGCCATCAGGCCGAGACAGTTCCGGCGCGAAATAGCAGTGTTTTCCGTCAGCATGACGCATCCTCCCCTCGGCGCCTGTGCGCCGTTGTTTCGTTCGTGCAGTCTCAACGGATGATCGGGCGGCGGGCGCGCCGTCGCCCGGCCTGTGCGTGACGGCCGCGCCTAGCGGCGGCCGGCGACACCGGCCCAGGCCTTCGCCTTCTTGCGGCTGATAGCGGTCATGCGCGCGTCGTGGCGCCAGTAGACCAGCCAGTTGTCGGCCCATTCCATCAGCAGGAAGAGCACGTAGCCCATGGCGGTGAGGATCACGAGCACCGCGAAGGACGAGGCCATGTTCAGCGCGAAGGTGTAGCGCTGCATGAGCACGCCCATGCCCTCGCTCGCCGAGATGAACTCGCCGACGATGGCGCCGATCAGCGCGAGCGAGATCGCCGTCTTCAGCCCGGCCATGATGATCGGCATGGCGTTGGGCAGCATCAGGCTGAAGAAGATCTGCCGCTTCTTGGCGCCGAGCGAGCGGAACATCTCGTTCGCGTCCTCGTCGACGTTGAGCAGTCCCGTCAGCGTGTTGATGAAGGGCGGGAAGAAGCAGATCAACGCGCCGATGGCGATCTTCGGCATCATGCCGAAGCCGAGCCAGGCAATGACGATCGGCGCCAGCGCGATGCGCGGCGTCACCTGCAGCGCGATGATGTAGGGCGAGATGTAGCGGCGGAAGCTCTCGTTCAGCCCGGCCGCCACGGCGAGGCCGATGCCGATCGCCGAGCCGATGACGAAGCCCGCCACCGCCTCCCACAGCGTGACGCCGAGATGGAACCACACAGTGCCCTGGTAGAGCACCATGTTCACCAGCGCCGCAGCGATGGCGGTCGGCCGCGGCAGGATAAGCGGATCGACGAACTGGTAGTAGCTGGCGAGCTCCCATACCAGCATCACGCCGAGGAACAGCGCGACATGGCGCATGACGCGCCCGGCGAGACTGCCGCGCTCGTGCGCGACGTCGGTCATGGACAGGTTGCCGTCGGTGGCGAGGCTCATCTCAGTGCCCTCCCAGGATGGAGCGGACCTCGCCGACCAGACTGTTGAACTCCGGCGTCTGCATCAGCGCGATCTCGCGCGGGCGCTCGAAGGGTACGTCGACGATCTTCGCGAGACGGCCCGGGCGCGGCGTCATCACCATCACCTGGTCGGCGAGGAAGATCGCCTCGGAGATGTTGTGGGTGACGAACAGCACGGTCGCCTCGACATCGTCGACGATGCGCAGCAATTCGAGGTTCAGCCGCTCGCGGGTGAATTCGTCGAGCGCGCCGAACGGCTCGTCGAGCAGCAGGATGTTGGCGCCGGTCTGCAGCAGGCGGGCCAGCGCCACGCGCTGCTGCATGCCGCCCGAAAGCTGGCGTGGAAAGCTGAACTCGAAATCCCTCAGTCCCACGAGTTGCAGCAGCTCGATCGCCCGGCGACGGTCGGCGTCGGTGGTGGTGCCCTGCACCTCGGTCGGCAGCAGCACGTTCTCCACCGCCGTGCGCCATTCCAGCAGCGTCGGACGCTGGAACATCATGCCGACATCGTGGGATGGCCCGGTGACCCCGTGGCCGAGCACGCTCAGTTCGCCCGCCGACTTGCCGATCAGTCCGGCGACGAGGCGCAGCAGCGTGGACTTGCCGCAGCCGCTCGGCCCGACCAGCGAGACGAAGGAGCCGCGGCGGATGTCGAAGCTGGCGCGGTCCAGCGCCACCACCTCGCTATTGAAGGCTTTGACGAGGTCGCGGGCGGAAATGACGATGTCGGGGTCGATATGGCTGGTCGAGGCGGCGACCAGATGGCTGGCTATGGCGTTCATCTCACTCCTCCGCGTCCACGCGCAGCCGGCGACCTTCGCCGGCAAGGCGTCGGGACGACATGTGGCGTTTCCTTGCCGCAGCCCGTCTTCTGCGTGTTGCGGACGGGTCTGCGGCGACCCTTGCGGGTCGTGCGCGCGGCCGGCACTCGGTCGGCTGCGCCTGGGCGGGCCGTTCGTCAGGCGACGATCGGACGGCTTTCGAGGGCTCGCAGTATCTGGCTCTGCGAGCGCCCTATGTGGCGCTTCAGCATGCGCGCGGCGGCATTGCCGTTACGCGCCTGCAAGGCGTCGATGATGTCGTTGTGCTCGCGCAGCGGCCCCTCGTTCTGGCCATGCGCGGTCACGGCGGAGAGGCTCACCATGCAGAGCCGCTCATAGAGATCCATCACCCGGCCCATCTCCTCCGCGAGGCGGCGGTTACGCGCGAGCGCCGCGAGGTGATGATGGAACCGGCGGTTATATTCGGTGAACACCGGGATCGAGCTGGTGTCGGCGTCGCGGAAATTGTCGAGCCCGGCGAGCTCGGCATCGGTGGCGACGAGCGCCACCTTGCGCACGCCCGCCGTCTCGAGGATCAGCCTGAGCTCCAGCATGTCGGCGGCGTCGCTGACCGAGACGGGCATCACGCGGTGTCCGCGCCGCGGCTCGATCTCGACAAGGCCTTCAAGTTCGAGCTTCTGCATGGCGTCGCGGATTGGCGACTTGCTGACGCCGAAGCGCTCGGCGAGATCGGCCTCCCGCAGCTCCGCGCCGGGCACGATGGCGCAGGACAGGATCTCCCGCCGCACCATCTCATACACCCTGTTGCGAACCAGCTTCATGGAAAACCGCTCGTCCCGTGAGATATCACGAAGCTATATTGATCGACTGATAACGTCAATAGGTTCGCCGGAATGCCGCTACGGAAATTCGCGTCCTTGCCGACGAAAGTCCTACAAACCTTGGCGTTCGATTTAAACGCGGAATGCCACTCGTGAGAGACGAGATATCTCAGCCTTACTCAAGTGCGCATGAAAAAGGGCCGGAGCGAACTCCGGCCCGAGGGGCGTCCGAGAGGGAAGGACGACCAAGTCTGCCGGGGCGCTACCCCGCCCGGCGCGCGGCGGTCGCGTAGTCGACATTGCCGCCGCCATAGCGACGCACGCGCACATTCGCCTGCTCGGCATGGCCGAGGAACCCTTCGAGCACGCAGAGCCGCGAGCAATATTCGCCGACCTCGGCGCTCGCCGCGTCGCTCGTCACCTTCTGGTAGGTGCAGGTCTTAAGGAACTTGCCGACCCAGAGCCCACCGGTGTAGCGCGCCGCCCGCCGCGTCGGCAGCGTATGGTTGGTGCCGATCACCTTGTCGCCATAGGCGACATTGGTGCGCGGCCCGAGGAACAGCGCGCCGTAATTGCGCATGTTGGCGAGGAAATAATCGGGGTCGGCAGTCATCACCTGCACATGCTCGGAGGCGATGCGGTCTGCCTCGCGCACCATCTCCTCGACGTCGTCGCAGACGATCACCTCGCCAAAATCCCGCCACGCCACCGAGGCGATCTCGCCAGTGGGCAGGATGGCGAGCAGCCGCTCGACCTCCGCCATGGTCTCGCGCGCCAGCTTCTCGGAACTGGTGAGTAGGATCGCCGGCGAGGTCGGCCCGTGCTCGGCCTGCCCGAGCAGGTCGGTGGCGCAGATCTCCGCGTCCACCGTCTCGTCGGCGATCACCAGCGTCTCGGTCGGCCCGGCGAACAGGTCGATGCCGACGCGTCCGTAGAGCTGGCGCTTCGCCTCGGCGACATAGGCGTTGCCCGGCCCCACCAGCATGTCGACCGGCGCGATGGTCTCGGTGCCGAGCGCCATCGCCGTCACCGCCTGCACGCCGCCGAGCACCAGGATCTCATCGGCGCCGGCGAGATGCATCGCCGCGACGATGGCCGGGTGCGGCCCGTTCCGGAAGGGCGGCGCCGCCGCCACCACGCTCTTCACGCCGGCGACCTTGGCCGTGACCACGCTCATATGTGCGGAAGCGACCATCGGATATTTGCCGCCCGGCACATAGCACCCGACCCGCTCCACCGGCACGTTCTTGTGGCCGAGAATGACGCCGGGCAGCGTCTCCACCTCGAGATCGGTGAGGCAGGCGCGCTGCTTCTCCGCAAAGTTGCGCACCTGCGCCTGCGCGAAGCGGATGTCATCGAGATCGGATTTCGAGACCTGCGACAGGGCCTTCTCGATCTCCCGATCGGTGAGGCGGAAGCTTGCCGGCGACCATTTGTCGAAGCGCTCGGAATAGGAGCGCACGGCCGCGTCTCCGCCGGCCTCGATCTCCGCCAGGATTGTCTCGACGGTCGCGCGCACCTGCGCATCGGCATCGGCGCGCTCCTCGACGGAGCGCGCGGTCTTGAGATGACGGGCCATTGTTTCCTCCCGGCGCGGCTGCGGCGCCAACCTTATGCTCTCTTGCGCCCGATCGGCGTCAGCATTTATTTATCGAGTGAAAACTAAATTGCGCGAGAGTGTCAAGATAGCTTGCCCGCCTCGCCCCTTCGTATTATTTATCGAATGATAATTAAAGGAGGAACGCCATGCGAGCCACCGGCCTGAACCACCTTTCCATCGGCGCGAAGGACGTCGATGCGTCCGTGCGCTTCTATGTCGAGATGTTCGGCATGGAGGTCATCCCGACCTATAATTTCGGCTTCCGCACCCAGTATTTGCGCTGCGGCGACCAGCAGCTGCACATCTTCGGCCTGCCCGACGCCACGCCGCACTACCAGCACTTCGCAATCAACGTGGACGACTTCATGGGCGTGTATGAGCGCGCCCGCGACGCCGGCCTCATCGATCACGCGACCTTCGGCAACGGCGTCAACGAGATGCCGGACGGCACCGTGCAGCTCTATCTGCGCGATCCCGGCGGCAATCTCGTCGAGGTCGACTGGCCGGACGTCTCCAGCCTCGACACCGGCCGCATCCCCGAGCTGAAGCGCCTCGCCGATCGCTTCGAGCAGGTCGGAGAGAACCTCGAGGCGACGCTGTTCCTCGACCGCCGCCGGCGCGCGTGAAGGAGGGCGAGCCATGTCACACACCATCCCCCTCGCCGCCCCGCGTACGATCCGCTCGCCTGCCGAGCAGCGCCACGACGAGCTGCTTCAGCGCGCCACCGACCTCGCCACGGTCTTCGCCGAGCGGGCGCCCCGCACCGAGGATCTGCGCCGCCTGCCGCCGGAGAACGAACGCGACCTGCACGAGAGCGGCCTCTACCGCATGCTCCAGCCGGAGGCGGTCGGCGGTTCCGAAGTCGGCTATGAAAGCCTGATCACCATCGGCGCGGCGCTCGCCGCCGGCTGTGCCTCCACGGCATGGAACCTCACCAACCTCGCCAGCCACCACTGGATGCTGGCCATGTTCCCGCCGGCCGCACAGGACCGCGTGTGGCGGGAGGACCCCGACGCGCTGATCGCCTCCTCCTTCGTCTTCCCGGCGGCGAAGGTGACGAAGGCACCCGGCGGCTACGTCCTCTCCGGCCGCTGGCCGTTCTCCTCCGGCGTCGACGTCTGCTCCTGGAACATGCTGGCCGGCATCGTCCGCGCGGAGGGCGAGGCGCCGGACCATCGCGTCTTCCTCGTTCCGCGCTCGGATTACCGCATCCTCGATACCTGGCACGTCACCGGGCTGAAGGGCACCGGCTCCAACGACGTCCAGTGCGAGGAGGTGTTCGTGCCGGAGGAGATGAGCGTCTCGGTCGAACATCTGAAGGGCGGTCCCACGCCAGGCAGCGAACGCCATCCCGCCCCGCTGTACCGCCTGCCGGTGTTCGCACTGTTCCCGGCGATCCTCTCCGGCGTCGGCCTCGGCAATGGCGAGGGCGCGCTCACCGACTACGTGGCCGCCACCCGCAAGCGCTCGGCCAATTACACCGGCGTGCGGCTCGCCGAGCTGCAGAGCATCCAGATCCATATCGGCAATGTCGCCACCCGGCTCGCCCATGCGCGGCGGGTGATGCTCGCCATCTGCGAGGAGGCGATGCGCGACGCCGAGCGCGGCCACGTGCCGGACATGGTGACGAAGTTCGCCTATCGCCGCGACCTCGCCTATGCGACGCAGCTCACGACGAAGGCGGTTGACGAGATCAATGCCAGCAGCGGCGCGCAGGCGCTCTACCTCGGCGGCAGCCAGCAGCGACGCTTTCGCGACGCGCATGCTATAAGCGCGCATATCGCCTTCAGCACCGATGTCGCCAACGCCGCCTTCGGCCGCCTGGCGCTCGGGCTGGAGGCGGACAATCCCGTGGTGTGACGGACGCCGGACAAAGGGAACACGACGACAGCAGATGGCCGGACGTTCATCCACATCGCTCGCGGCGGGCGCGAAGCCCCCCGCGCCGCGGCGCACGCGCAACAAGCCGGAGGAACGGCACAGGGAGTTCGTCCGCAAGGCCGTCGAGCTGTTCGCCGAGGTCGGCTTCGAGGCGGGCACGCGCGAGCTCGCCCAGCGGCTCGGCGTCACCCAGCCGCTCCTCTACCGCTACTTCCCGAGCAAGGACGACCTGATCGCCGCCGTTTACCAGGAGATCTACGTCAACCGCTGGAAGCCGGAATGGCGCGAGGGCCTGATCGACGAGAGCCGCCCGATCCGGGACCGGCTCATCGCCTTCTATGAGGACTACACCGAGACGATCTTCACGCCGGAGTGGCTGCGCATCTATCTCTTCGCCGGCCTGCGCGGCGTCGACATCAACCGGCGCTATGCCGCCACCGTCGAGGCCGAGATCCTGCGCCCGATCACCGTCGCGACGCGCAAGAGCTTCGGGCTGGGCGGCGGCGACCCGCCGACGCCCGAGGAGGTCGAACTGTCCTGGACCCTGCAGGGCGGCATCTTCTACTATGGCGTGCGCGAGATCGTGTACCGCTTCCCCATGACGGTGGACCGCGCGGCCATGATCCGCAACGCGGTCGATACGTTCCTGGCCGGCGTGGGCTCGGTGATGAAACGGCTGGCCGAGCGCGAAAGCAATTCCGCTTAAGACCATCTGACGGGAGGCGCTCGAACATCTCCGCTTTGATCGAAAGTCGCCTCGGCCTATGATCCGCAGGTGTTTTCTTCCTGTGCGGAGCGCGCAAGACGTGTCCCTTCAGCCTGTCGCGACCAACGACGACGATGCCACCACGCTCGGCATCGAAATCTATGCCCGTCTTCGCCGCGATCTCATTGCCGGCCATCACAAGCCGGGCGAGCGCCTGCGCTTCCGCCAGCTCAGCGCCGCCTACAGCGTCGGCATCGCGCCGCTGCGCGAGGCCCTCTCCCGGCTGGTCTCCGATCAGCTGGTGCGCTTCGAAGGCCATCGCGGCTATACGGTGGCGCCGCTCTCGCTCTCCGATCTGAACGATCTTTGCGCGCTGCGCACCGACCTCAGCTGCAACGCTCTGCGTCGTTCCATCGCGCAGGGCGACGAGGACTGGGAGGCCGAGATTCTCGCCGCCCTGCACCGGCTCGAACGCGCGCCGCTTCCCCATTCGGTCGAGGACCGCAAGACGGTCGACGAATGGGAGCAGCGCCATGACCGCTTCCACTACAGCCTGATCGCCGCCTGTGGCTCGCCGTGGCTGCTGCATTTCTGCGGCGCGCTGTCCGATCATTTCCAGCGCTACCGCCGGGCGGTGATCGTCGTCACCTCTTCCTCGGAAGCTTTGCTGAAGCGGGTGCGCGAGCAGCACCGGACCGTCGCCGAGGCCGCCATCGCCCGCGACGCCGAGCGCGCCACCACCGTCCTCGCCGAGCATTTCCGCGGCAGCGTCGAGGTGGTGATCCGCAATTACGAAGAGGTCTCCCGCAGCCTGTCCGCCGGCAATGGAGACGACGGCCGCTAGCGTGCCGGCCGCGAGGCCGATGAGCGTTCATCCGCCTCGCTTGATTGACATGCAGATTATGTTCGAACATCCTCTCGATTAACAATCAAGGATTTCCCGACGGGCCTGCGCTCGCGAGGATCCATCGGGAGGACGACGCATGCTCGATCACACCAAGGCCGCCGATGTGAAGATCAACCTGATCTCCGGCATGAAGCTGATCGCCCATGATCCGCTGGCCGGCTTCGGAGGCGTTGGCGAGGGCATGTCGCTGCAGAAGGCGCCGGACGGGCGCCGCATATTGTGGCTCGCCCATGAAGGGCCACCGAAGAACTTCACCGGCGTTGACGTCACCGATCCGAGCCGGCCGAAGGTGGTCGTGCAGACCGATCTGCCGCACAACAAGGTGCGCTCCAACTCGCTGGAGACCACCGGCGACCTGATGGCGGTGGCCTACCAGACCTACCAGCCCGACCTCGAGCCGGCCGGCATCGAGTTGTTCGACATCTCCGTGCCGGAGAACCCTCGCTCCATCAGCTTCTTCGACTGTTCGGGGCCGCATTCGCGCGGCGTGCACCAGGTGTGGTTCGTCGACGGCGAGTTCATCCATTGTGCGGCCGGCGCCGCCGACTTCACCCCGCGCAACCCGCTCGACGACCAGGCCTACCGCATCATCGACGTGCGCAATCCCTCGAAGCCGGTCGAGGCCGGGCGCTGGTGGATGCCCGGCACGGCCGAGGGCGACGATGCCCCGCCGCCGGAACGGCTGAAGATCGACAGCGGCTTCCGCTGCCACAACACCAATGTCTATCCCGCCCGTCCCGACCGCGCCTATGTCGGCTATATCGACGGCGGCTTCTACGTGATGGACATCTCCGACAAGTCGCGCCCGACGGTGATCTCGCGCTTCAATCCGAACCCGCCCTTCCCCGGCTTCGCCCACACGCTGCTGCCGCTGTTCGGCCGCGACCTCGCGGTGGCGACGCATGAATGCATCCATGACGACGGCTTCGACTGGCCGAAGCTCACCTGGCTCCTCGACATACGCCGCGAGGACAATCCGGTGCCGCTCTCGACCCTGCCCATGCCCTCCATCGAGGAATATGGCCGCAAGGGCGGGCGCTTCGGCTGCCACAACGTGCATGAGAACCCGCCGCGCGACACCGCGCTCCAGTCCGAGACGCTGATCTTCTCCACGCTGTTCAATGGCGGGCTGCGCGTGCACGACATCAGCGACCCGCTGGTGCCGCGCGAGGTCGCCGCCTTCGTGCCCTCGGCCCCGCCCGGCGCCCGCGTGCCGGCGACCCAGATCAACGAGGTCTATGTCGACGAGAACGGCATCGTCTATTGCGCCGACCGCCACATTGGCGGGCTCTACATATTGGAGCTCGACATCTGAGCCCGGCGGGAGCGTCCGCGCATGGCCATTCCCGTCGTGCTGATCACCGGCTTCCTGGGCAGCGGCAAGACCACGCTGCTGAACCATCTGCTGCGCGATCCCGGCATGGCGGACACCGCGGTGATCATCAACGAGTTCGGTGACGTCGCCATCGACCATCTGCTGGTCGAGAGCGCCATCGAGAACGCCGTGGTGCTGCAAAGCGGCTGCATCTGCTGCACGGTGCGCGGCGATCTCGTCGACACGCTCGACGATCTCTGCGCCAAGGTCGCGCGCGGCGAGCTGCCGCCCTTCTCGCGCATCGCCATCGAGACCACCGGCCTCGCCGACCCCGCCTCGCTGGTGCGCGCCTTCCTGACCGAGCGGCTGCTGGCGGAGCGCTTCACGCTGCGCGCGGTGGTGACCACGGTCGATGCGGTGAACGGCGCCGGACAGCTCGACGAATTCGAGGAGGCCCGCCATCAGGCCGCCCTCGCCGACATCGTCGTGCTGACCAAGTCCGACCTCGCCTCGCCCGAAGCCGTCGCCGCCCTCACGGCGCGGCTGAAGGCAGCGAATCCGTCAGCCGCCATTGTCCCGGTGGTGCATGGCGCCATCGCCCCGGACGCGCTCTTCGCCCTGGTGCCCGCGCATCCTTCGCGGTCGGACGACGAGGTGCTGGCCTGGCTCAACAGCGAGGCGTTCGACGAGCCCGACGGCCATGCGCATTCCCATCACGACAACCGCATCAAGGCCTTCGCCGTCACGCTGGACCGGCCGGTGACGCGCGAGGCGCTGCGCAGCTGGCTGCGGTCCGTCCTGTCGCTGCGCGGCGCCGACCTGCTGCGGATAAAGGGCATCGTGGCGCTTAAGGACGAGGCCGCGCCCATCGTCGTTCACGCGGTGCAGAACGCGCTCTACCCGCCGGTCCAGCTCGCGTCCTGGCCGAGCGACGACCGCACCACGCGCATCGTCTTCATCACCCGCGACATCGCACCGGAGGCCTTACGCAACAGTCTGGAAGTTCTCGTGTCACGCGGCGCGGCCTGAAGCGCCCGGCGGCCGCTCCTCGCCCCGCAAGTGATCGAGATTATCTGGATTATGTATACAGTACACATATCCCGATTGAGTGAAGCATCTACGAACGTAGCTTCGGATATATGTCAGTATATATGACATTATTCCTCCCGGAATACCGCATTATTTTGCGATACGATAGCATAGATATTCCGAATAAAAACCGTCCGCGCCACACCTTCGCTTTTTTGCTGCGGATTTCCTTGAACGCCGTGGAAGGATTCCATCTCGTCCGAACGCTTGCACACCCATGACATGCGCTCGTCGGCCGAACGCCTGCCCGGGCCGCGCCTCCCGCGCGGGATTTATGCAATGTAATGAGATATAAATACCTTACCCATGCCGATATGTATTATAGGTATGCCGTTTCGATATATGTAAACCTCACTAATTCTTTTCATTTAACTTGACATTCTCATGTCCACGCCCTTTCCTCGACGCTACAAGACGTCAACAAGACGCTGTGCCAACGCCATGCCTGGGAGGAACGCCACATGATCCAGCCTTGCGCCGCTCGGCCTTTTCATCTGCAGCTGAAACATTCCGTGCTTGCCGCGGCGCTCGGTGTCGCGCTCGCCGCCGCGCCGGCTGCGCTCCATGCGCAGACCGCGCCCACCGGACCGATCGAGATCACCACCGGCACCAGCCCCGGCGGCACGCCGGACGTGCTGATGCGCCGGGCGGCCAAGATCCTCAACGAGCAGAAGATCATCACCAACCCGCTGGTGGTGCAGAACCGCACCGGCGGCTCGTGGATGGTCGCGGGCAATTTCGTGATGGGCAAGAAGGGCGACCACAACATCGTGCTGTGCATCGCCCAGCCCATCCTGACCACACCGATCACCCAGGGCCTGCCGACGCTCTATGACAAGCTGACCCCGATCAGCATGTTCATCCAGGGCGACCTCGTACTGGTGGTCCAGCCCGATTCCCCGGTGAAGGACCTCAAGCAACTCGTCGAGCTGGCCGCAAAGCGCGAGCGCTCGGTGAAGGTCGCCGGCGCGCAGTCGGGCTCCACCGACCACATGGTGGCCGGCCTCGTAGAAAAGGCCGGCAAGGTCAAGCTCAACTACGTGCCGTTCGACGGCGGCGGCGCCGCGCAGGCGGCCTTCCTCGGCGGCAATGTCGAGCTCATGACGCTCACACCGAGCGAGGCGCTGCCGCTGGTGAAGAGTGGCAAGGCGCGCATCCTCGCCATCCTCTCCAGCGAGCGCAGCGCCGCCCCGGAGCTGAAGGACATCCCGACGGCGAAGGAACAGGGCTACGACATCGTCTGGGGCCAGGCCTGGGGCCTCGCCGGCCCGCCCGGCCTCGACGCCGACACCGTGAAGTTCTGGGACAACGCCATCGCCAAGCTGGTCGCCAATCCGGAATGGCAGGCGAGCCTGAAGGAGAACTTCCTGCGCAGCCGGATGATCCCGGCGGCCGAGGTAAAGCCGTACATGCAGAAGCTGCATGACGAGCACCTCGCCTTGCTGCGCGACCTCGGCCTCGCCAAGCAGCCCGCCGTGCAGTGACCCCGACAGGAGGCGGGCCACCGCCGGCCCGCCTCCTCTTGTCGTCCGGCTCGCGAAGCTTTGGGAAGACTCGAAGAATCGGCATGCGTGTCACCAATTTCATTGTCGCTCTGGCGCTGTTCTCCCTCTCGTCCGGCGTGCTGCTCGGCACTTGGGACCTGCCCTACTGGGCCGATTTCGCGCCGGGCTCCGCCTTCGCCCCCTTCTGGGTGGCGACCGTCGGGATCATCCTCGCTCTGGCGCTCTTCGTCGCCACGCTGGCGGACGAAGGCGGCGAGCCGCACAACTTCCCCGATCGCCGCGGGATCGTGCGCGTCATCGCCCTCATGGCCGGCCTGTGGCTGATGGTGCTGCTCATCCCGCTCGTCGGCTTCATCTCGGCCAGCACCCTCTTCTGCCTCCTCCTGCTTCTCGGCATTGAGCGGCGCCCGCTCGTCCCGAGCCTGTTCGCCACCGCGGTGGTGATGACGCTCGTCTATGGCGTGTTCATCGCGTGGCTCGGCATCGCGCTGCCCACCGGCCCATTCGGCATCTGAAGCGGGAGCTTTTCATGGACGCCCTCGCCTCCCTCGCCCACGGCTTTTCCGTCGCGATGACACCGACGAACCTCCTGTTCGTGCTCATCGGCGTCACTCTCGGCCAGCTCATCGGCGCCCTGCCCGGCATCGGCCCCTCGGCCGGCATGGCGCTGCTCCTCCCCGTCACCTTCGGGCTGGAGCCCGTCACCGCCCTCGTGATGCTCTCGGGGATCATGTATGGCGGCATGTATGGCGGCACCCTCACCTCGGTGCTGGTGAACGTGCCCGGCGAAGCCGCGAGCGTGATGACCGCGGTGGACGGCAACCAGCTCGCCCGTCAGGGCCGTGCCGGACAGGCACTGGCGGCGGCCGCTATCGGCTCCTTCCTCGCCGGCATCGGCGCCGTCACCGCCCTCGCTTTCCTCACCCCCATACTCAGCGCCTTCGCGCTCGGCTTCTCGGCGCCGGAATATTTCCTGCTCGCTCTGCTCGGCATCACCGCCACGGCGAGCCTCGGCACCGGCTCGGCGGTGAAGGCGATGATCGGCGCCACCCTCGGGCTGATGATCGCCCTCGTCGGCACCGATCCCATCCAGGGCACCTCGCGCCTCACCTTCGGTTCGCTGGAGCTTCTGGAGGGCATCGACTTCCTGCCCGTCGCCATCGGCGTGTTCGGCATCGCCGAGATCCTGGTCTCGATGGAGCAGACGCAGGCGAGCCGGGCGGTGCGCACCCGCCTTCGCGACATGTGGCTCACCGGCAAGGACTGGGCCGAGTGCCGCATGGCGATGCTGCGCGGCGGCCTGGTCGGCTTCGTCATCGGCCTGATGCCCGGCGCCGGGCCGACGGTGGCGGCGCTGCTCGCCTACATCGTCGAGAAGAAGGTGAGCCCACACCCGGAGAAATTCGGCCATGGCGCGCTCGACGGCGTAGCCGCGGCGGAATCCGCCAACAACTCCGCCGCCCATGGCGCCATGGTGCCCATGCTGGCGCTCGGCATACCAGGCTCCGCCTCGACCGCGGTACTGCTGGCGGCGCTGGTCCTGCTCGGCATCCGCCCCGGCCCGATGCTGCTCACCGAGCAGGCCGACCTCGTCTGGGGCCTCATCGCCTCGATGTTCGTCGGCAACGTGATCCTTCTGGTGATGAACCTGCCGCTCGCCCCGCTCTTCGCCAGCGTGCTGCGCATCCCCTATTCCTATCTCGCGCCGGGCATCCTCGTCGTGTCGCTGGTCGGCGCTTATGCCATCAGCCTCAGCCTGTTCAATGTCGGGCTGACGCTGTTCTTCGGCATGGTCGGCTACCTGATGATCCGTGCCGACATACCCCGCGCGCCGCTGGTACTCGCCGTGGTGCTGGCGCCGCTGATGGAAAGCTCGCTGCGCCAGAGCCTCATGCTCTCGGAAGGCAGCCCGGCGATCTTCGTCGAGCGTCCCCTCTCCGCCGTGCTGGCGCTGCTGGTGGTCGGCTCGCTCGCCCTTCCGCTGTTCAACTTCCTCCTCGCCCGCCGCGCGGCCCGCCGCGCCGGCGTGGAGGAGGCCCTGTCCCACTCATCCGACTAGGACACACGCATGAATGCCCCCGTGATCGACGTCCACGCCCATATCCTCACCGAGGAGATGATGGCCCGCATGCGCCGCGAGGCTCCCGAGATCGGCCCGACCCTGTCCGAAGTCAACGCCGAGGGCGGCGTGCTCAAGGTCGGCGACATCGTGCAGCGGCCCTTCCCGCGCGGCGGCTGGGACCTCGACAGGCGCTTCGCCGACCTCGACATCGCCGGCTTCGACCTGCAGGTGCTGTCCAACTGCCCGCAGACCTTCCTCTATGAGCGCGAGGCGGCGCTGACCGCCGCCCTGTGCCAGATCCAGAACGAGGCCATCGCCGACCTCGTGCGCCGCCATCCCTCGCGCTTCCTCGGCATCGCGACGCTGCCCATGCAGGACCCGGTGCGGGCGGCGGACGAACTGCGCCGCGCGGTGACCAGGCTCGGCCTCAAGGGGGCGCAGATCGGCTCGCACATCGAGGGCCGCAACCTCGACGATCCGGCGCTGGAGCCGCTCTGGGCGACGGCCGAGGAGCTCGGCGCCTTCATCCTCATCCATCCGCAGAAGACGGCGGCGGGGGAGCGGACGAAGGAATTCTATCTGAAGAACCTCATCGGCAATCCGCTGGAGACCACCATCGCGGCGGCCTCGCTCGTCTTCGGCGGCGTGCTGGAGCGCTATCCCGATCTCAGGATCTGCCTCGTGCATGGCGGCGGCTTCCTGCCCTTCCAGACCGGCCGGATGATCCATGGCTGGAAGGAGCGGCCGGAATGCCGGCGCTTCATCGAGGAGAGCCCGGAGGTCTCGATCCGGCGCCTCCATTTCGACACGCTGACCCATTTCGGCCCGGCACTGCGCTACCTCACCGATACCTTCGGCGCCGATCACGTGCTGCTCGGCAGCGACTATCCCTTTGACATGGGCACGCTGGAGGGCGCCCGTCAGGTCCGTGCCGCCGGCCTTGCCCCGGCGGACGAGGCGGCGATCCTCGGCGGCACGGCGGCCGGCTGGTTCAGCCTGTCCGCGACAGAGCGGAAGGCGGTGCACGCATGAGCAACGCGGCCATCCTCCGCCCGGACCAGCTTCCCGTCACCGAGCGCGGCGGCGGCGCACGCACCGTGCGCCTCGTCACCGCCGAGCTCGGCTCGCGGAAGCTGCTCAACGGCATCACCCGCTTTGGCCCGGGCGCCAGCATCCCGCTGCACAGCCACAATTGCGAGGAGAGCGTCATCATCCTCGAAGGTGATGCGGTGTTCGAGATCGACGGCGTCACCCACGAGCTGACGACGCACGACACGACCTGGATTCCGCCGGACGTGCCGCACCGCTTCCGCAACGCCTCCGACAGCGCCCCGCTCGCCATCTTCTGGACCTATGCCGACGTCGCCGCCACCCGCACCATGGCGGCGACCGGCGAGACCCGCTCCATCGCCTCCGAACATGCGGGGGACCGCCGATGAACGCCGCCGTGAAGCCGGAGCCCGCCGCCGCCGCCTCTCTCCCCTCCGCCGCGCTCGAAGGCCTCATCGCCGACGCGATGCGCGCCTGCGACCTGCCGCCCGAAGATGCCAGGAGCGTCGCGCGCCTCATGGTCGAGGCCGATCTCACCGGCGCCGACGGCCACGGCATCTTTCGCCTGCCGCAATATGTGCGGCGGCTGAAGGGCGGCGGCGTCAACCCCACCCCGCGGATCGAGGTGGAGCGCGCAGCGCCCGGCGTCGCCCTCGTCGACGGCGACAACGGCATGGGCCATCTGGTGATGAGCGTGGCGGTGGACCACGCCGTCGCCCTCGCCCGCGAGATCGGCGTCGCCTGGGTGGGCGTGCGCCGCTCCAACCATGCCGGGCCCGCCGCGCTCTATGTCGACATGCTGGCGCGGCGCGGCATGGTCGGCATCTATTCGGTGGTGGCGAGTTCCAATCACATGGCGATCTGGGGCGGCACCTCCTCGCTGCTCGGCACCAACCCGCTCGCCATCGCCATTCCGGCGGGCGAGGACGCGCCACCGGTGCTGCTCGACATCGCCACCACTGTCGTCTCCTACGGCACCGTCAAGAAGCATGTGCTGAACGACATCCCGCTGCCCGAGGGCTGGATGGTCAGCAAGCAGGACGGCAGCGCCATCACCGACCCGCAGCGCAGCGGCGAGGGCCTTCTGCTGCCCATAGGCGGCCACAAGGGCTCCGGCCTCGCCCTCGTGCTCGGCCTGCTCGCCGGCACGCTGAACGGCGCCGCCTTCGGCAGCGAGGTGGTCGACTTCAACGCCGATTCCTCGACCGAGACCAATACCGGCCATTTCCTCCTGGCGCTGGACGTCGCCCGCTTCATGCGCCCGGAGGCCTTCGCCGCCCTGCTCGCGCGCCAGCTCGACGAATTGCGCGCCGACGCGCCGCTGCCCGGCACCGAGGGCGTGCGCATCCCCGGCGACCGTCGCGCCGCGCTGAGGGAAACGCGCGCCCGCGACGGCGTGCCGATCGCGCCGCCGCTGCGCCGCCAGCTCGACGAACTCGCCGCGTCCCTCGCCATCCCGCCGCTCGCCGACCGCCTCTGAAATCGCAGGAGACACGCCATGTCCGCTCCCGCCGCCGCCGAACGCAAGACCATCAACGAGGGCGCCTTCAAGGCCGGCGACGGCGCCTATCTGTTCCAACTCGACGCGCTCTCGGCCATCGAGGGCGGCCCCGGCTATTCCACCGCCATAGGCGGCGTGGTGGAGGGCATCCGCACCCAGTGCGGGTTGATGCGCAAGGCGCGCGGCACCGGCGCCCGGCCGCATTCCCACCCCAACGAGCAGTGGAACTACGTCGTGCAGGGCCGGCTGCGAGTGAACATAGAAGGCGAGCCGGAACGCATCGCCGGGCCCGGCACGCTCATCTATTTCCCGCCCAACGTCATCCACTACACCGTCGCCCTGCCGGAGGAGGACGTGGTGTTCTTCGTGGTGAAGGACACCACGCACGGCATCTCCGGCAAGGCCGCCGACGGCACCATGAGCGGCGGGCACTACGACACACCGGCCTCCTTATAGAGCCCCGCCCGTTCACCCCAGACGCCGCCGACCCGCGCCGTCTCCTGCGCCAGCACGTCGAGGAAGGCGGCCGCCGCCGGGCTCAGCGGCCGACGGGCCGGCTCGATCCGCACGAGGTCCATGCCGAGCGGCGGATCGGCGATAGGGTTGACGGTGAAGCGCCGCGGCGTGCCCGGCGAAACCGGCCGCGCCGCTTCTTCTGCCATCATCAGCCCTGGCAGTATCGCCACCCAGTCGGTAGAGGCGACGAAGTCGAGCGTGCCCATCATCGCGTCGAGCTCGAGGCGCCGCTCCACCGCCACGCCGTTGGAGGCGAGATAGGTCTCGATACTGGCGCGCCGGGCATTCTGCGCGCTCGGCACCACCACCTTCAGCGGGCCGAGATCGGCGAGCCGCAGCGGCTTCATGTGCTCCCGCCCGGCCGCGGCGCCGGAGACCAGCACTTCCGGCGTGTAGGCGAAGCGCGTCGTCTTCACGCCCACCGTTCCGGTCGAGGCCGGCACGATGGCGAAGGCGAGTTCGCCCGCCCGCACCTGCTGGGTGAGGTTGGCCGAATAGGCCTCCCAGATCCGCACGCCGACATTAGGGTGCAGCGCCACGAAGCGCGCCAGCGCCGGCGCCAGCACCGAGCGCGTCATGGTCGGCATCAGCCCCACCACCATCTCGCCGTCGAGCCCGGCGCCGAAGCGCCCCACCGAGCGGTTCGCCATCTCGTTGAGCCGCAGCAGCTCGATGCAGTGGCGGTAATAGCTCTCCCCCGCCGGCGTCGGCTGCACCGAGCCGCCACCGCGCGCGAAGAGCTTCACCCCGAGGCGGTCCTCGATCTTGCGGATGTGCTGGGAGACGCCGGACTGCGTCGCGTTCTCCCGCTCGGCGGCGGCGGTGAAGGAGCGTTCCTCGTAGGCAGCCACGAACAGCCGGACGTCGCGCAGCGTAGTGCTCATCGCCATTATGTTTCCTGATGGAGATAAGCAGATCTTATCATTTCGGCAGTGACGGGTCGCGCCCTAAGCTTTTCCCATGAGCGAACATGTCATCGATTTCCGATCGAGCGACGATCACGGCCATTTCCGGCGGGCGCTCGGACGTTTCGCCACCGGCGTCACCGTGGTGACCACGCGTACCGCCGACGGCAAGCTGGAAGGCCTGACCGCCAACAGCTTCTCCTCGGTCTCGCTCGATCCGCCCCTGGTGCTCTGGAGCCTGCGGCGCCAGGCCCCGTCGCTGTCGAGCTTCACCGCCGCCGGGCATTTCGCCGTCAACGTGCTCGGCACGCACCAGAAGCATCTGTGCCGGCACTTCGCGACCCCGCATGCCGACAAGTTCGACGCGGTGCCGCACCGCATAGGCGCCCATGGCGCGCCGCTGATCGAGCACGCCATCGCCCGCTTCGAATGCCGCACCGAGCAGGTGATCGAGGCCGGCGACCATCTGATCTTCCTCGGCCGGGTGCTGCGGGCCACCCATCGCGACGGCGAGCCACTGATCTTCGCCACTGGCGCGCTGTGCAGCCCCTCACTGCTGCCGTCGGACCCGCCGACCAACGACCATTCCGCGAACCGGGAACGCGCCTGATGAAACTCGGCTTCTTCACCATGCCGATCCACCCGCTGCACCGCCCGCTGGCGGAGACGCTGCGGGAGGACCGGGAATTCTGCCTCATCGCCGAGAAGCTCGGCTTCTGCGAGGGCTTCTTCGGCGAGCACATCACCGATGGCGCCGAGACCATCACCTCCTCGCTGATCTTCATCTCATGGCTGCTCAACGAGACCAGCACGATCAAGCTGGGCTCCGGCACCATCAACCTGCCGAACCAGCATCCCGCCCGCGTCGCCGGCGAGGTGGCGATGCTCGACCATATGGCCGAGGGCCGCTACCTGATGGGCATCAGCCCAGGCGGCCTGCTCTCGGACGCCGAGGTGTTCGGCAATCTCGACAAGGACCGCACCGAGATGTTCGTCGAGGCGATCGACCACGTCCTCGCCATCTGGTCGGAGGAGCCGCCCTACAAGCGGGTCGGCAAGCACTGGACCATCACCACCGAGCGCACGAACATCCCTGCGCTCGGCCAGGGCGCGATCCACAAGCCCTATCAGCGCCCGCACCCGCCCATCGTCGTCACCGCCGTCGCCCCCTTCTCCAAGGGCGTCACCGAGGCGGCCGCCCGCGGCTGGGACCCGATTTCGGCGAACTTCCTGCTGCCGGTCTGGGTGAAGACCCACTGGCCGAAATATGTCGAAGGCTGCGAGAAGGGCGGGCGCGCCGTCGATCCCGCCAATTGGCGCGTCGCCAAGAGCATCTTCGTCGCCGACGACCTCGCCACCGCCCGCCGCTACGCCACCGAGCCCGGCAGCCCCTACTATACCTATTACAACTCGCTGGCGACCAAGCTGGTCGGCAATGGCCGCGCCAACCTGTTCAAGCGCGACCAGAGCGCGCCGGACAGCTCGGTGACGGTGGAGAGCGTGCTGGCCGACCTCGTCATCTGGGGCACGCCCGACAAGGTCGCCGACGAGCTCGCCGCCTTCGAGGACGAGATCGGCGAATTCGGCACCCTGCTCTATGCCGGCCACGACTGGGCGGATCGCGGCCTCGCCATACGTTCCCTGGAGCTCATGGCGGAGAAGGTGATGCCGGCGGTGAATGCCGGCCGCCGCTCCGCCGCCGCCGAATGAGGTTCAACGACCAAGAGCCGCCGGCCAAGGCGGCAAGGGAGGACACATGATCCGCGCCGCGATCGCCGGCCTCGGCTGGTGGGGCAAGCACATGATTCGCCGCATGGCGGATTCCGACGAGCTCCGCATCGTCGCCGCCATCGACACGTCGGATGCCCAGGCCTCTTTCGCCGTCGAGCACGGCATTCCGCTGACGACCGACTGGGACGACGTGCTGAACGATCCCTCGATCGATGCGGTCATCCTGTGCACGCCGCACTCGCTGCACACCGCGCAGGTCGCGATGGCGGCCCGCGCCGGCAAGCACGTCTTCTGCGAGAAGCCGCTGGCGCTCACCCGCGCGGATGCCGAGCGCTCGGTCGCCGCCTGCCGCGCCGCCGGGGTGAAGCTCGGCATCGGACATGAGCGCCGCTACGAGCCGGCCATGCTGGAGATCAAGCGCCTGGTGCAGTCCGGCGCGCTCGGCACGATCATGCATGTCGAGGCGAATTTCAGCCACGACAAGCTCGCCGCCGTGCCGAAGACCGACTGGCGCGCCTCTACGGTCGACGCCCCCGCCGCCGGCATGACCGCAATGGGCATTCATCTGACCGACGGCTTCATCGAGCTCTTCGGGCCCATCGACGAGGTCTATGCCAGCACCGCCACCCGCGCCACCGACCGGCCGAACGGCGACGTCGTGTCCGTGCATACCCGCTTCGCCTCGGGCGCCACCGGCTATCTCAACGCCATATTGGTGACCCCGCTCTACATCGGCATCACCGTGTTCGGCACCGATGCCTGGGTCGAGGCGCGCAATCATACGCATCCCGACACGCCGGGCCCGACGACGCTGACCCTCCAGCACAAGGACGGCCGGCGCGAGGTGCGCGACTACGAGTGGACCGACACGGTGCGCGCCAATCTCGAAGCCTTTGCGCGCTCGATCGAATCCGGCACGCCTTATGTGTTCACCGACGAGCAGAAGGTCGGCAACATCGCGGTGCTGGAAGCCATCTGCCGCTCGGTGGCGACCAACGCGCCGGCAAAGGTCGAGGCGGACCGCCCCGCCCTCGCGGCCAGCGCCTGAGGAGCCGGGATGAACAGCCTCACCGCCGCCGCCCCGCGCTATCGTGAACTGGATCCCGCCGACCTCGACCCGGAGCAGCGCCGTATCTTCGAGGAGATCGGCCGCCCGCGCGCCGGGGCGGTGCCGGCGCCGTTCCACATCTATGTCGAAAGCCCGGAGCTTGCGGAGACGGCGCAGGCGCTCGGCGCCTTCTGCCGCTACCGCACCGGCCTGCCGCCGCGTCTGTCGGAGCTCGCCATCCTCACCACGGCGGCGCATTGGGGCGCCGAATACGAGTTCGGCGTCCATGCCCGCGAGGCCCGCAAGGCGGGCGTGCCGGAGCCGGAGATCGAGGCGCTCGCCGCCGGCCGGCGTCCCCACTTCAGCGATGCCGATGCCGCGCTGGTGCATGGCTTCGCCAGCGCCGTCTATCGCGAGAAGGACGTGCCGGACGATCTGTTCGCCGCCGCGGTCGAGCGCTTCGGCCGCCGCACGGTGATCGAGCTGACCGGCCTGCTCGGCTACTATTCCATGCTCGCCATCGCCTTGCGCGTGTTTCGCGTGCCGCCGCCCGCGTGAAGGGATCAGCGTTCAGAACAAGGGGCACACCACAACAGAACAGGTGCCACTTCCGGAGGAACCGCCATGGAACTGCGCAGCATCGAAGCCTTCGTGCGCGTCGCCGAGCTCGGCAGCATCACGCGGGCGTCCCGCGACCTCGGCATCGTCCAGCCCGCCCTCAGCCGGCACATCCAGCGCATCGAGACCGAGATCGGCACGCCGTTGCTGGTGCGCCTGCCGCGCGGGGTGCAGCTCACCTTGGCAGGGCGCCGCTTCCTCCAGCACAGCCGGCGCATCCTTCAGGAGGTCGCACGCGCCGCCGAGGAGATGAACATCGGCGGCGACTGCCTCTCCGGCCGCGTGGTCGTCGGCATCTCGCCGACGCTCTCCTCGCTGCTGACGCCCGGCCTCATCGAGCGCTGCGCCTCCACCTATCCGGCGATCAACCTCACCATCGTCGAGGAATTCACCCGCCGCCTGCAGACCGATCTCGTCAACGGCCAGGTCGACCTCGCACTGCTCACCAACCCGCCGCCGAACCGCGCGCTGCGCTTCACCGCCGTGCTCACCGAGCCGATCGTCGTCGTCATGCCCCGCCATTCGCGCGGCGTCTCGCCGGTGGTGACGCTGGACGAGCTCGCCTCGACGCCGATGCTGGTGACACGCGGCATCCGCGCCCTGGTGGACGAGCAGCTCGCCTCGCACGGCGTGTGCATTGAGGTCGATTGCGAGATCGACGCGGTGGAAGCGATCCGCCGCATGCTGCTGCGCGGCCGCGGTGCCTCGATCATGCCGATCTCCGCCTTCCGCAAGGAGATCGACGACGGCCTGCTCACCGGCCTCGCGGTGGGCGGCGTCAATCTCAGCCGCACCATCATGCTCTCGCATGTCGGTGACAAGGTCAGCGCCGCCGCCCATGCGGTGATGGGCCTGCTGCGCGCCGAGATCGACTCGCTGGCCCAGCGCGGTCTGTTCAGTGCCCTGCCCGACACCTCCTCGCACTGGGCGCAGCCGCAACAGCGCGGGCTCGCCGGCGCGGCCTGACCTCTCCTGCACCTCAAGGTAAAACGGCCGGGCCGCTGCCCAGCCGTTTTCGTTTTCCCGGCGGGATAAGGCGCCGATCAGTCGGCACCCTCCTCGAAGGCGCGCTCGCGCGTCATCCGGATCATCGGCGCGACCAGCACGATCAGCAGCAGGAAGGTCAGCACGAGGAAGCTGAGGCTGATCGGCCGTTCGACGAACACCATCGGGTCGCCATGCGAGATCAGCAGCGCGCGGCGCAGCGTCTCCTCGATCATCGGCCCGAGGATGAAGCCGAGCAGCAGCGGCGCCGGCTCGCAATGCAGGCGCTTCATCATGTAGCCGAAGCCGCCGAACACCGCCGCCAGCACCACGTCGAGCGCGTTGTTGTTGATGCTGTACACGCCGATGCAGCAGAACAGCATGATCGCGGGATAGAGCATGCGGTAGGGCACCGAGAGCAGCTTCACCCAGATGCCGATCAGCGGCAGGTTGAGCACCACCAGCATCAGGTTGCCGAGCCACATGGAGGCGATCAGCCCCCAGAACAGGTCCGGCCGCTGGTTCATCAGCTGCGGCCCGGGCGAGAGGCCCTGCATCATCAGCGCGCCGATCATCAGCGCCATCACCGCGCTCGACGGCAGGCCGAGCGTCAGCATCGGGATGAAGGCCGTCTGCGCCGCCGCATTGTTGGCCGCCTCCGGCCCGGCGACGCCTTCGAGCGCGCCATGGCCGAACTCGCCCGGCTTCTTCGACAGCTTCTTCTCCAGCGCATAGGTGGAGAAGGAAGCCAGCACCGGCCCGCCGCCCGGCAGCAGGCCGAGGCAGCCGCCCAGCGCCGTGCCGCGCAGCGCTGGCCCGAGGAAGCGCTTGATGTCGGCCCAGCTCGGCCACAGCCCGCGCACCTCCTTGACGAAGCTGCGCCCGCCCTCCTTCTGCTCGAGGTTGGAGATGGTCTCGCCGATGCCGAACATGCCCATAGCGATGACGGCGAAGTCGATGCCGTCTCCGAAAGCGGGCACCCCAAAGGTGTAGCGCTCGAGGCTTGTGTTGGCGTCGATGCCAATGGTGCCGAGGAGGATGCCGACCAGGATCATGCCGACGGCCTTCACGATCGAGCCATGGGCGAGGATCACCGCCGCCACCAGGCCGAACAGCATCAGCGAGAAATAGTCGGCCGGGCCGAAGTCCAGCGCCACCTCGGCGAGCGCCGGCGCCGCCACCGCGATGACCAGGGTGGCCAGCGTGCCGGCGATGAAGGAGCACAGTGCCGCGGTGGCGAGCGCGAGGCCCGCCTGCCCCTTGCGCGCCATCTGGTAGCCGTCGATGGCGGTGACCACGGATGAACTCTCGCCCGGCAGGTTGACGAGGATCGCCGTGGTCGAGCCGCCATATTGCGCGCCGTAATAGATGCCGGCGAGCATGATCAGCGCTGCCGGCGCCGGCAGCGCGAAGGTCACCGGCAGCAGGATCGAGATGGTCGCCACCGGCCCCAGGCCCGGCAGCACGCCGATGACGGTGCCGAGCAGCACGCCGAGGAAGCCGTAGAACAGGTTCGCCGGCGTCAGCGCCACCGAGAAGCCGAGCAGCAATTCGTTGAAGAGCTCCATCGCGCCGCCCTCACCACAGATGGGTGGCGGGCAGATGCAGCCCGAGACCGTAGGAGAACAGCACCAGGCAGAAGCCGACCAGCCCCACCGCGAGCAGTATCGTCTCCAGCGGCTTGTACTGCCGGCCGGCGATACGCGCGCCGATGACGACGGCCAGCCCGGCCACCGGGAAGCCCCAGTCCTCGATCAGCAGCCCGAACAGCAGGATGCTGCCGATCAGCAGCGCCAGCGGCCGGATGTCGATCGCGCCGACTTCTTGGGTCTCGGTGAGGGAGGAGCGGACAATCAGCACGCCGCCGAGCAGGATGAGGCCGGAGCTGACCAGCAGCGGGAAATAGCCGGCGCCCATGCGCGCGGCGGTGCCGATCGGGTAGTCGGAACCGATGATGATGGCGATGGCGCCCAGGCCGCAGAACAGCAGCCCGGTGAGGAAGTCGGAAGAGATCCTGATGTCCATGGACAACCCCGTTTCCGCCCTCGCGGCTGCGCGAGGCAGCGGAAACGACGGCGGCTTGGTGACCGGGTGACGTCGAAGCCGGCGCCAGGCGGCACCGGCTTCGCGGTCGAGTAGCAGCGGGCGTCAGTCGGCCTTGGCGCCGATCTCCTTGATGATGCCGCTCCATTTGTCGGCGTCGGCCTGGATGTAGGCCTTGAAGTCCGTCGGGCTGGGGCTCGACACTGCGATGACGCCGGATTCGGCCATGCGCGCCTTGATGGTCGGGTCCTTCATCGCCTCGACCACCGCCTTATGCAGCTTGTCGATGATCGGCTGCGGTGTGCCGGCGGGGGCGAGCAGCCCCTGCCAGGAGGAGGAGACGCTCTTGGGGAAGCCCTGCTCGGTCATGGTCGGCACGTCCGGCAGCTGCGGCACGCGCTCCTTGGTGCTGACGCCGAGCGCTTTGAGCCGCCCGCCCTTCACATGATTGATGCCCGAGGAGATGGTCACGAACATCAAGCTGACATGGCCGCCCATGACGTCGGCGGCGGCGGGCCCGGCGCCGCCCTTGTAGGGCACATGGATCATGTCGAGCCCCGCCTCGCGGCGGAACGCCTCCATCTCCAGCCGGTTCACCGAGCCGGTACCGGGCGAGGCGAAGTTCACCTGCCCCGGCCGCGCCTTCACATACTCCACCAATTCCTTGACGTTGTTCGGCGGGAACTTCGGGTTGGCGATCATCAGGCCGGGCGTGTCGGCGACGATGGAGATCGGCGTGAAATCCTCCAGCGGCTTCACCCGCAGGCTGGAGAAGATGTAGGGGTTGATCGACACGGTGCCGACATTGCCGAGGAACAGCGTGTAGCCGTCCGGCTTGGCGCGGGCGGCGAGGTCCATGCCGACGTTGCCGGCGGCGCCGTCGCGGTTCTCCACCACGATCTGCTGGCCGAGGATCTCCGAGAGCCGCGGCTGCAGCAGGCGGGCGGCGAAGTCGGAGGCGCCGCCCGGCGCGAAGGGCACGATGACGGTGATCGGCTGGTTCGGATAATCCGATTGCGCCTGCGCCTGCGCCGGCAGCGCGGCGGCAAGCGTTGCCCCGGCCAGGAGCGCGAGGCCGGCACGGCGGGTGAAAGTCACGGCAGCATTCATCGTTCCCTCCCAGGAATCGCGGCGCCGCCCTTGTTTTGCTGGCGCCGTTTTGCTTGCAGCGATGCGTCAGGCCATGGCGGCCTCGCGCATGAGTTCGCGTTCACCCTCGACTTCGAGCGGCAGCTTCACCGGCCGCCTCAGCCTGGCGGACAGGTCGAGCGCCTTGGTCAGCATCAGCCGGTTATGCGCCTCCGCCGCGGTGGCATGCTGCGTCGGCAGGTCGAGCGCGATGCGGTTGAGCCAGGATTCCGTCTCGGTCCGCATTGGCCCGCGCAGCTCGCCGAGCGCCATGTCGCCGGGCGGATAGCTGCCCATGAAGTCGACGAGGCGGCTCCTGTCCGGCAGGTAGCCCTCTTCTTGCGGCGCAGAGACCGCCAGCACGATGTCGCGATGGGTATCGTCGATGGTGAGCACGCCGGTCGTGCCGACGATGCCGACCTCGAGGCTGTACACCGCGCCCGGCCAGGTCACTGGCAGCGCCCAGGAGATGTTGAGGTGATAGAGCGAACCGTCGCTCATCATGATCATGCCGGCGGTGCCGTCGATGCCGCGCCAGTCCGGCCCGAGCACCTTGTCGACGGAGCGGGCATAGACCTCCACCGGCGTCTTCGCCTCCAGGTACCACATGACGATGTCGAGCGCGTGGGTGCCGGAGATCACCATGGGCGAGATGGTCTCGGGCGCGTCCGAACGGCGGTAATTGTCGATGGCGACCAGCCGGTTCATGAAGGCGCGCGACGTCACCATGGTGACGTCGCCCAGCGCGCCGGTGCGCACCTTTTCCTTGGCGGCGAGCCAGCGGCGGCGGAAGCGCTGGGTGTAGCCCACCACGGCATCGACGCCGGACGCCTCGATCTCGCGCAGCACCCGCGCGGAATCGTCGAGATGCGTCGCCAGCGGCTTCTCGATCAGCATCGGCAGGTCGCGTTCCAGCGCCGCCATCACCGGATCGACATGCAGATGCTCGTCGGTGGCGACGATCACCGCCGTCACCTCCGGGCGCTTCAGCAGCTCGCGATGGCTGGTAGTGACGAAATCCGCGCCGATCTCGGCGCCGACGCGCCGCCCCTTCTCCGCATCGATCTCCGCGAGGCCGATCCATTCGACGGCGGGATGCCGCGCGGCGACCGCGCCGCGGAACAGGCCGACGCGGCCGGCGCCGACAATGGCAAGCCCGATACCCTTGGGCGACTTTCGCGGCATCAGAAAACTCTCCCTCGACAATCCAGACGATGCGCGGGCGATTTCATTGTGCATCGCACCGCAAGCCGGCTCTTTATTTGCGGTCGAGCGGACCATACGCAGGGAGGGGCTTCAAATACTCTTTCGCCATTGGGACATACTGGCAGGGCATGGCAGACGCGACGCCCGCCCCGGTGCGCGGGGGCCTCAGCGACGCTCGAATTCGATGTTCAGCGTGAAGCGGTTCTCGGGGTGCACCGAATAGGTGACCAGGAACACGGCCCCATCCTGCCCGCGGTAGCGGCGAATGATGATGAGGGCGGGATCGTCCTCGCGTGCCATCAGCGGCTCCGCCAGCTCCGCCGTGACATGCCCGACGAAAATCTCCACCTGCGCATGCGCGGCGCGCACGTTCAGCGCCTCCTCAAGCTGGCGCAGCACCGGCGCGCCTTCCGGGTTCGGAAGATCGAACACACCCGCATGCTCCGGTAGCACGTAGATGTCGAAATAGGCGATGGGCGCGAGCGAGGCCTGCGTCAGCCGGAGCGCCTTCAGCCGCACCCAGGGCTGCCCGACCCGGCATTTCAGCAGCATGGCCAGCTCGGGCGAGGCCGTGAGGCGATCCGTCCGCAGATGCTTGCGGCGGGTCTGCGAGGGATATTGCAGCAATTCCTCGATCGAGCTCAGCCGGTGCACGAAGGCCTCGCGCCGGCGGCTGGCGAGAACGATGGTGCCGACGCCGGCCCGCGCATCGATCAGCCCCTCCTCCCGCAGGCCGGCAAGGGCCTGCCGGACGGTGAAGCGGCTGGCCCCGAAACGTGAGCACAGCTCATGCTCCGTCGGCAGGCGCGCGCCGACTGCATGGACGCCCGCGTTTATCTCGGCGCGCAGGGCCGCCTCGATCTCGCTGTAGCGGGCGCCACGCCCGGCCTTGGCCGGCACGGCCGGATCGTCATCCGTCATCGCCACCTCGCAGTTTTCCGTCACGACGCCGCGACGGCGGCGGCCTTGAGATCGCCGAGGCGGGCAATGGACTGGTTCGACAGCGGCAGGTCGACCGGCTCGTTGATCGCCGCGGAGAGGTCCGCCGCCATGTAGCTCTGCATCACCATGCGGGCATGTTCGGGCTCAACCATGACCGGGCGGCCGCGCAGCACGGATTCGAGGAAATGGATCGTCTCCGGCCCCATCTGGCCGGCGAAGACATGGTCCACCTGCTCGCCGGGCATGGTCGACATGGGAAAGCGCGTGCCCTCGCTCACCGTGCTGAGCCAGTTGTCGCGCTGGGTGTCGTCAAGGATCAGCGCGCCCTCGGTGCCGGTGATCTCGATCCAGGTGCCGCAATAGTTCGGATAGGCCGGCGGCAGGTTCCAGCCGCCGCCGACGACGACCAGCGTGCCGTCGTCCATCGTGACCGTGGACCACATGCAGTCATAGGAGCCGTTGACCGCCTGCATGTAGCCATAGGCGCCCTGCGAATAGACCCGCACCGGCTTGGCCGGCTCCAGCAGCCAAAAGACGAAATCGAGGTCGTGGGTGGATTCCATCGCCGCGGGCGAAAGCTTCACCCGCGAGGCGATCTTCTTGCCGAGATTGCGCGACAGGTGGCGACTGACCATCACGTTGACCACCCGCCCGAGCGTGCCGTCGGCGATGCTCTTCTTGGCATAGGCGATCTTGGGGTTGAAGCGCTGGGAATAGCCGATGGTGAACTTGACGCCGTTGCGCCGGGACAACTCGATCAGCTCGTTCGCCTCCCAGAGCTCCATGGCGATCGGCTTTTCCAGCAGCACATGCTTGCCGGCCCGCAGGCAATCGCGAGCGATGGGGAAATGGGTGCTCTCCGGGGTCGTGGAGATGTAGACGACCTGGATCGCTTCGTTGTCGACGATGTCCTGGTAGTCCAGCGTGGCCGTCGCCGGGTTGGTGAGCGCCCTCACCTCCTCCAGCCGCTCCGGCCGGATCTCGCAGATGTGCAGCTTGTCCACCAGCGCCGAGCGGGACAGCGTCTCCGCCCGGATCCCTCCGCACCACCCGGTGCCGATCACTGCCACCTCGACCTGCCGCATGGCAATACCTCCCATCCTCGTTTGTGATTGACGGCATAATGTCCGGACATTTTTGGAGAGGCAATCCGAGACTGGCATTTCTCACGCTGACAGATGTCCGGACTTCAGCCGGCCTCGCCGCTGTTTGCCGCTCCTAAACCACTGGCGGCGCATGATCGGCTCGGTCCGCAACCGGAGGCGCGATGTGGAAACGTCCCTTTATGAACCCGTGAAGCGCTTCCTCGAGCAGCTCGGCTACGCCGTCAAAGGCGAGATCGGGCATTGCGACATCGTCGGCCTGCGCGACGACGATCCCGCCGTCGTGGTGATCGGCGAGCTGAAGCTGGCGTTCAACCTTGAACTCATCCTCCAGGGCGTCGACCGCGCGACCGCCGGCGACGAGATCTGGCTGGCGGCGCAGCTTTCCGCCAGCGGCAAGGGACGGGAAAGCGATCCGCGCTACCGCAATCTCTGCCGGCGGCTCGGCTTCGGCCTGCTCGGCGTCTCGACGTCCGGGCGCGTCGACATCCTCGTCTCGCCGATCGCGCCGATGCCGCGCAAGGATCCTCGCCGGCGCTCGCGGCTGGTTGAGGAGCACAAGCGGCGCCAGGGCGATCCGGTCGCGGGCGGCGGCACGCGCAAGCCGATCATGACGGCGTATCGCCAGCAGGCGCTCGCCTGCGCCGCCGCGATGGCAGCCGCCCCGCAGCGACCGCGCGACCTCAAGCCGTCATTCCCCGACGCCCAGAAGATCCTCCGCCGCAACGTGTATGGCTGGTTCGAGCGCTCGGCCCGCGGCGTCTATGCGTTGACCGACAGTGGCCGAAGCGCCTTGGCGTCGTGGCTTCCCGCCTCGCCCGCATCCGCCGAATGCGACGGCGTGCCCGCGAGCGAGACGCAATAGGCAGGGTCCGCGCGACGTCGGCTACCGGGCGGCCCACTTCTGCAATGGTGAAATACCGGGCATCAGGCCCCATTTTGAGCCGCTGACCTGTTAGCGGCGTGCGCCTCTCGGTCCTGCTCGACCCGCCATTGCGAGGGGGCCACGCCCGCCCATCGCCGGAAAGCGTGATCGAAGGAGCTGTGGGCAGAATACGACAGGGCCTCGGCGACGCGTCCGATCGGCAGGCGTGTCAGTGCCAGCAGCTCGCGCGCCACCGTGAAGCGCACCTCGTCCTTGATCGCCTCGAAGCTGGTGCCGGCGCGCGCGAGATGACGGGCAAGGGTGCGCGGCTCGATATTCAGCTCGCACGCGATCGCGGTGCGGTTGGCCTCGTCGAGCATCAGCCGAGGCCGTATGGCGTGCCGGACCTGGGCGGCGATATTCTCCAGATCGCCGCTCATCATGTTCTGAATGGCGGTGCGAAGCTGCAGCCGCCGGACCGGGTCCGCTCCCGGCAGCGGCATCGCCATTTCGTGCCCGGCGATGACGATGCCGGTCTGCTCCTGGTCGAAGGCGACCGTGGTCTTCAGGGTGCTGCGATAGGGGGCGGCATTGTGGGGCGGGCCGACGGATTCGAGCACGCGCAGGGGCTGCGCGCGGCCCGCGGTGAGCGCGCGCACCATGTTGCACCCGATCGCGACGACGAGGTCGTGGACCTGGCGACCGTGGATCTGGTGGTCGGGGCCCGTTCCGGCATCGTAGAGGCCATAGCCGACGATATAGTCGTCGCCGCTGCGCTGGAGATACACGACCGCGCCGCGCGAATAGCCGATCTGGAGCCCAACATAGTCGCGAAAGGCGTCGCCCAGCGTGGGGGCGCTGGCCATCATCTCACCGATAAGGCCCAGTGCCCGGTGATCGCTGCGGGCACCGAGCAGCAGGCCGAAATGAGGGCAGCCGGCCAGCCTCGCACAGCGCTCGATTAAGCCGGCTAAGGATGGATAGGGGAACCGGGCCTCGGGCAGCAACTGGTCGGGCGCGATTCCGGAACCTGCGAAGGCTCTGTCGAGGCTCACGCCGAGCTCGTCGAGAAGTGCCGGCAGCTCGGCGACCGGGCCCACGCGCTGGGACGGGACGTTCGTCAAAATCGGCCTCACTGTCCTCAAATAGCAAGCGGCACCCACCTCCATAAGTTATGCCTCTGCCGTCCCGCAAGGCCATTCCACTTGGATCACCTTGGCTGGCCGGCGTCGTTGCCGTGTGCATCGGCGTCACGTTGCAGTCATGTACAGGTGCTCGTGGTTGGGATACGAACTCTCGCGGCGGTTTATGCTTTGCCCCTACGGCGGCAGGGGCTGCGGTGAGGCAACCGGCTTCGTTCCCCGAAGCCCCTGTCGAGGAAGCATGTCATGACGATTTCGCGCCGCGCCCTGATGCTGGGCGGTGCCGCACTGGCCACCGCCGCCACGGCCCATGATGCCCTGGCCTGGGACGGACCGATCTACGATCTCATCGAGGGGACCGAGGACTTCGCCATCGCCTCGGACGCCTATGTGTTCGGCTACCCGCTGGTCACCATGGAGATGACCCGCCGCGTGATGACCAACGTCGTGAAGCCGGAAGGCTCCCGCGCACCGATGGGCACGCTGATCAGGCTGCGGGCCTATCCCGGCGCCTCGTTCCGCGACGTGACCGCGCCCAACGCCGACACGCTCTACACCACGGCCTTCCTCGACGTCGGCGACGAGCCCTGGGTGGTGAGCGTGCCGGACATGAAGGACCGCTACTTCCTGCTGCCCTTCCTCAACGGCTGGACCGAGGTGTTCCAGGTGCCGGGATCGCGCACCACCGGCAGCGGCGCCCAGACCTATCTCGTCACCGGCCCCGGCTGGTCCGGCAAGGTGCCGGACGGCATGGTGCAGCTCAAGTCCTCCACTAGCATCGTCTGGATGCTCGGCCGCATCTACTGCTCCGGTACGCCGGAGGATTATGCCGCCGTCCATGCGCTGCAGGACCAGTTCAAGCTGTTCCCGCTGAGCGCGCTCGGCAAGGACTACACGCCGCCCGCCGGCAAGGTCGATCCGGCGATCGACATGAAGACCTCGGTGCGCGACCAGGTGAACGCGCTGAGCGCGGCCGACTATTTCACGCTGCTCGCCGAGCTTATGAAGCGCAATCCGCCCGCCGCGAAGGACGCGCCGGCCCTGGAGCGGTTCAAGCAGGTCGACCTCGTGCCGCGCCAGAATTTCGATGCGAAGGCGATGGACACCCGCTGGGCGAAGCGCCTGCCGCAGCTCTCCTATGACCGCATCATGCTGCACTTCAAGCACAGCGACGGCGACATCCAGGACATCAACGGCTGGGGCTACACCACCAAGACCGGCACCTACGGCACCGACTATCTCCAGCGGGCGCTGATCACCGCCATCGGCCTCGGCGCCAACAGGCCGCAGGACGCTGTCTATCCGACCTCGCTGAAGGACAAGGACGGCGCCGAGTACAGCGGCGCGAACAAATACGAGCTTCGCTTCGCGCCGGGCCAGTTGCCGCCGGTGAAGGGGTTCTGGTCGCTCACCATGTACGACGCGGGCATGTTCTTCGTCGCCAACCCGATCGACCGCTATTCGATGAGCATGCGCACCGATCCGAAGCTGGAGGCGGATGGCTCGCTGGTCATCTACGTCCAGAACGAGAGCCCCGGTGCGGACAGGCAAGCCAACTGGCTGCCGGCACCGAAGGACCGGTTCAATCTCATGCTGCGCCTCTACTGGCCGGACGAGAACGATCCGTCGATCCTCAACGGCTCGTGGGTCATCCCGGCCGTGACCAAGGTCGGCTGAGCAAGACGATGCGTGCAGCCGGGTACAGGACGGGCGCCACATTGGCGCTCGCCGCTTTCATCGCGGCGGGCGCTGCTCGCGCCGCCGACCTGCCGTATCCGGCTGCACCACAGCCCGGTACGGTATCACAGGCACAGCCGGCATCGGACTGGCGCTTCCAGGCAACGCTCTATGGCTGGCTGACCGCCATCGACGGCGACGTCGGCGTGCGCGACCGGCCGATGACGCCGGTCAGCGCCTCCGTGCCCGAGGTGCTGGAAAACCTCGACGGCGCAGTGATGGGTTCGTTCCTCGCGGAAAACGACCAGTGGCTGTTCCTGGGCGATCTCGTGCTGGCGCGGCTGTCGCACGCCGGCCAGGTCGGTTTCACTGGCACTGACGTCGAGCTGTCGCAGACCATTGCCACCGGGGCCATCGGCTACAAGCTGCCGCTCGGCGTGCCCAACCTCGATCTCGCCGTCACCGCCGGCCTGCGCTATGTGCGGCTCTCCACCGACCTCGCTTTGTCGCCGGCGGGGTCGCCGCTCGTCTGGTCGGGCAGCCAGAGCGAGCAGTGGGTCGACCCGACCGTCGGCCTGACCCTGCAATGGGCGATCGACGACCGCTGGTTCCTGAATGCGGTCGCCGATGTCGGCGGCTTCGGCGTCGGATCTAAGCTGTCGAGCAATGGCTATCTGGGCGTCGGCTATCTATGGACGCCCTCGATCTCGACCGCCATCGGCTATCGCTATCTCTACGAGGACTATCAAGACGGCGGCTTCCGCTACAACACCACCATGCACGGTCCGACCGTCAGCCTGGGCTGGCATTTCTGACCGCGGGAATGGCTGCCCATCCTAGAGCATCTCCGCGTTTCCGGATCGCAGAGATGCTCCAGTAGTCCGATTAAGAGATCAGTAGTCCCAGAAGACCGGCACCCAGCGGAAGTGGTCACCCTCGACCGCCACATGGCCGACAGACGGGAACGGCAGGTGGGTAGCCACCAGCGATGATCCGGTCGCCGCCAGCTCCTTCAAAAGACGGACCCGGACACGGGCCGCCTCTTCGGGGTCGTGCTCGAAGCCGTTGTACCATTCGGGGTGTTCGAACCCGACCGCGAACACGGCGTCGCCGGCGAACATCAGCCGGTCGCCGCCGGACGCCACGCGGACCACGCTGTGGCCGGGGGTGTGGCCGCCGGTGCGAGAGACGACCACGCCCGGCGCCACCTCGGACTCCTCATCGAACAGCCGCAGATGGCTCTGATACTCTTTCGCGAACCGCTTCGCGGCGGCTCGAAGCGCGTCCGGGAACCCCGCCGGCATGTTGACGTGGGTGAAATCGGGCGCCTTCCAGAACTCGACCTCGGCGGCGGCCACATGGATCCGCAGATCCGGACGCAGCCGCTCCTTCACTCCGTCGATGAGCAGCCCGCCGACATGATCCATGTGCATGTGGGTCAGGACCACGTCGGTGACGGCTGCGAGGTCGATGCCGACAGCCGCGAGCCGCTTGATCAGCTGCCCGGCCCGCGGCAGGTTCAGGTCGGGGTCGAGGCCGAGCCCGGCATCGACGAGGATGGTCTGCGCGCCGCTGCGGACCACGACCACGTTCAGCGCCCAGTCGAAAGCCTCGGTCGGCAGGAACATGTCGTTCAGCCATGCCGCTCGCGCAGCCGGCTCGGCGTTGTGTCCCAGCATCTTTGTCGGAAGCGGCAGCACGCCGTCGCTGACGATCAGCACGTCGATCTCGCCGACCCGCACCGCATAGCGCGAGGGCACCAGTTCTTCATGTCCCGTTCGACGGGGGGCGGAGGTGTTTTGCACGTTCATGTTCGTCTCCTGCTGAGATGGTGGAACCGACCAGGCCGGCTCCGCCGGTGTGTGGGTTTGGGTAAGATGTCCCGCCCGCAGTCACCGGCGCGGGCGGGCCTCGGCATCGGTCGCGCCTAGAGGTCGGTGACGCGCTCCGGCTCCGCCGAGGCGAGAGCGACGTCGCGCTGGGCACGGGGCGGGTAGATCCACACCGTGTTGATCTCCTGCTTCATCTTCTTGGCCTCGGCGCCCACGAACTCGACCTGGCGGTCCCAGCCGCGCGTGAACAGCGCGCCGGCGTCGCCGAGGTCGAGGCAGGTCACGTAGGCTTCCTGGTGGTAGGGGATGGTCGGCGCGCCCAGCAGCTCGGCGGCGGCGTTGTGGCCGGCGAAGGCGCCCATGCGGGTGGCGTGCTGGCAGGACATCAGTGCGTAGTTGCCGACGTCGTCGCACGCCGCCTTGGCGGCATCGCCGGTGGCGAAGACGCCGCCGACGCCCGGAACGCGCAGGGCGCGGTCGACGAGGAGCCGGCCGGAATTGTCGCGCTCGGCCGGAATCTGCTGGGTCAGCGGCGCCGCGCGCATGCCGGCGGCCCAGATCACGGTCGCGCTCTCGATGCGCTCGCCACCGGCGAGCGTCACCCCACCCGCATCCACCGAAGCGACGCCGGCGCCGAGGCGCGTCTCCACGCCCACCTTGCGCAGGGCGTTCTCGATGACCGGGCGCGGACCGGCGCCCATGTCTGGCGCGATGGCATCGTTGCGGTCGACGATGACGACGCGGATAGCGGCCTTGTCGCCGAGGATGGTCCGCAACCGCGTCGGCATTTCCGTCGCCGCCTCGATGCCGGTGAAGCCGCCGCCGGCGACGACCACCGTGTCGCGGGTAGCCGACGCCGGCCGGCGCGCCAGCGCGTGGAGATGGCGGTCGAGGGCGACCGCGTCGTCGAGCTGGTCGACGCTGAACACGTGCTCGGCAACGCCGGGAATGTCCGGGCGGAACAGGCGGCTGCCGGTGGCGAGCACCAGCCGGTCATAGGCGAGCGTCCTGCGCTCGCCGCCGCCGGTGACGATCCCCACCGTATTCGACCGCGTATCGACGGTCTCGGCGGTGCCCTGCACATAGCGAACGTCGATTTCCTCCAGCACCGGCAGGAGCGGCGCCGTCAGCGTCTCGGGCTTGGGCTCGTAGAGCCGCGGGCGGACCACCAGCGTCGGCTGCGGCGCCACCAGTTCGATCTCGAGTTCCTCGGGCGAGACGCCCTGGAGATCGCGCAGGCGCGCGGCGGAAAGGGCGGCATACATGCCGGCGAAGCCGGCGCCGATGATGACCAGTCGCATGTGAACTACTCCTGTGAGGGGTTCCGAAAGGGCGCACGTCGCCGTTGCCGCGCCGTTGGGCGAGGCCTCGCGTTCGGCTGCGATGCGCAGAGGTCGAGGCGTCAGCCCGCTATGAAGGCGAGCAGCTCGGCGGTGACGAGATCGGCATGGGTGGTGCAGATGCCGTGCGGCAGCTTCTCGTAGGTCTTGAGCGTGCCGTTCTTGAGCAGCTTTGCCGACAGAGGGGCGGAGTCGGCAATCGGCACGATCTGGTCGTCGGTGCCGTGCATCACCAGCGTCGGCACGGTGATGCGCGTGAGATCGTCGGTGAAGTCGGTCTCGGAGAAGGCGCGGACGCCGTCATACTGCGCCTTGGCGCCACCCATCATGGCCTGGCGCCACCAGTTCCAGATGACCGCCTGCGAGGGCTCGGCGCCGGGCCGGTTGTAGCCGAAGAACGGACCGCTGGCGAAATCGAGATAGAACTGCGAGCGGTTGGCGGCGAGCTTCGTGCGCAGCCCGTCGAACACCTCGATCGGCAGCCCGCCGGGATTGGCCGATGTCTTCACCATCAGCGGCGGCACGGCGCTGATCAGCACCAGCTTGGCCACGCGGCCCTTGCCGTGGCGGGCGACGTAGCGGGTCGCCTCGCCGCCGCCGGTGGAATGGCCGACATGGACGGCGTTGCGGAGATCGAGATGCTCGACCACCGCCGCGACGTCCGCGGCGTAGTGGTCCATATCGTGGCCGTCGCTCACCTGGGTCGAGCGGCCGTGCCCGCGGCGGTCATGGGCGATGACGCGATAGCCCCTGCCGACCAAGGCGAGCATCTGCCCGTCCCAGTCGTCGGAGGAGAGCGGCCAGCCATGATGGAAGAAGACCGGCTGTCCGGTCTTCGGGCCCCAGTCCTTGTAGAAAATCTGGACGCCGTCCTTGGTGATGACGGTACGCATGGTCCTGCTCCTTTCAGCGAGGGAATCGTTGCTCGCGCCTTCGGCGGAGGAGGCGCGAACGGTCGCGGACACTGCGCCGGCGATGGCCGTCACGAGGACGTTGCGGCGTGACAGGTGAGGAAGATGTCCGATCATCGTCTGTCTCCTTTCGTCGGTGAGCACGGGATGGGTTTAGCGCGGGGGGTAAGGGGCTGGCCGAGAGCGATTGCCGTGGTTCGAGAGCGATTGCCGCTAGCGTGCGCGGCGCCGCCATTCGCTCGGGGTCTCGCCGGTCAGGCGCCTGAAGGCGGCGGCGAAGGCGGATTGCGAGCCGTAGCCGAGCGCCACCGCGATCGAGACGACCGACTCGTCGGTATCGCGCAGCAGCGTCATCGCCTGCGCCAACCGGTGTTGCCGCAGCCAGGCATGCGGCGAAAGTCCGGTGCTCTGCTTGAAGGCGCGGCAGAAATGGAAGCGCGACAAATGCGCGTCGGCAGCGAGCGCGGCGAGCGACAGATCGGCGTCGTCATCCGAGCGCAGGCGCTCGATGGCGCGGCGCAGCGCCGTCGGCGACAGCCCACCCAGTGCCAGCTGATGGCTTGCGGGGGTGCCGGTGTGCACGGACAGGAGCCGCGTCGCCAGAAGGTCGGTGAGCTGCTGCCGGAACAGCGCGTCGAGGGCCTCGCTGCCATCGAGCACCTCCGCCGCGCTCATCAAGAGGCGGGACGTCGTCGGGTCGAGATGGCCCGTGCGCTCCAGCAGGGGCGCGGGCCCGGACGTATCGGCCTCGGCGGCCACACGCTCCAGGACGGCGTGCGGGAGATAGAGCTGGAGCACGTTGACGGCCCCGCCGATATCCCAGCGCGAGCTGGTGCCGGAGGGAATGATCGTCACCACGCCCGGCCGCGCCGTTCCGGATGCCAGGATCTTCCCCGACCGGCGTTCGAGGCGCTGCATTGTGCCGATATAGGTCATGATGACATGGTCCTTCATCGGCTCGACGACATCGTGCAGCTCGCCATGCTTCCAATGGGCGATGGAGCTGCCGGACAATTCGGTGACGATGCGGCGCGGAGTGGTGCCGAGCACGCGCGCCATCTCGTCCGCCGTGGGCCGGGCGTCGGTCCAAGGCTGTTCCTCGATGGGCTCGGAAGTGCGGAACAGATCCTCTAGCGAGGGTACGCGCAGGATGGTCTCGTCCATCGATCCACGCTCGCGGCTCGGTTGCTTCGTGAGGGCAGAGTGCTGCGAGGCCGGCGCGAAGTCCTTGCGACGAGGTTGGATTGGTCTTGCTTTTGCGTCCAAAAGGCGACACGCGCGGCCTAATGGAAAAAGCGCCGTCCGCAGCATGATATGAAGACCGGCCGGAGAACTGCGCGGAAAGCTGTTCAGCTCTGCGGATCGGCCGATGGAGCGCTGGATTGAGGTATCATTTCGCAGACTGCGTGCTCGACCTCGATCGACGGGAGCTGACTCGCGGGTCGCAGTCGGTCGCCGTCGGACCACAGGTCTTCGATCTTCTGGTGCACCTCGTCGAGAACCACGAACGAGTGGTGAGCAAGGACGGCCTGCTCGATGCAGTCTGGAACGGGCGCATCGTCTCCGAATCCACGCTGACCAGCCACATCAACGCGGTGCGCAAAGCGATCGGCGACAGCGGCGCCGAGCAGCGCCTCGTGCGCACCGTCGCCCGCAAGGGATTTCGCTTTGTCGGCGACATCCGGCAGGTGGGGATGTTGGAGGCCTCGCGTGAAGCCCCGATCATGCCGCAGATTGCCATCCCGGCGACGGCCGTGACGGCGCACAAGCCTTCCATCGCCGTGATGCCGTTCCAGAATCTCAGCGGCGACCCCGAGCAGGACTATTTCGCCGACGGCATGGCGGAAGAGATCATCACCGCCCTGTCGCGCGTGCGCTGGCTGTTCGTCATCGCGCGCAATTCGAGCTTCGCCTATCGCGGCCGCCCCGTCGACGTGAAGCAGATCAGCCGTGAGCTGGGCGTCACCTATGTTCTCGAAGGCAGCGTGCGCAAGGCCGCCGACCGCATCCGCATCACCGGCCAGCTCGTCAATGCCAGCACCAACGGCTATCTCTGGGCCGACCGCTTCGAGGGCGCACTCGACGACATCTTCACACTGCAGGACCGCATCTCCGGCAACGTCGTCGGCGCCATCGCCCCGCAGATGGAGTTGGCGGAGATCGAACGCGCGCGGCGCAAGCCCACCGAAAACCTCAGCGCCTATGACTGCTATCTGCGCGGCCTCGCGCATCTGCACCGCGGCGGCAATGAATCCGTCGAGGCGGCATTGCCGCTGTTCCGCAAGGCGATCGAGCTCGATGCGGAGTTTGCGCCGCCTTACGCGATGGCCGCCTGGGGTTATTTCTGGCGCAAGGTCAATGGCTGGACAATCGATCCTGTGCAGGAGACGGCCGACGGCATAGCCCTCGCCCGCCGCGCCGTGGAACTCGGCCGGGACGACGCGGTGGTGCTGGCGAGGGCCGGCCATGCGCTTGCCCATCTCGCGGGCGAATTCGACAGCGGCATCGCCCTTCTCGACAGGGCGCTGTTCCTCAATCCCAATCTGGCGCCCGCCTGGTTCCTCGGCGGCTTCCTGCGGGTCTGGCACGGCGAGCCGGAAGGAGCGGTCGAGTATTTCGAGCACGCCATGCGGCTGAGTCCCGTCGATCCCGAGCTCTACCGGATGCAGGCCGGGATCGCGATGGCGCATCTCTTCGCCGGCCGTTTCGAGACCGCGTCGCTATGGGCAGACCAGGCCCAGCGGAACCTGCCGAGCTTCCTCATGGCCGTGGCCACCGGCGCGGCGAGCCAGGCGCTGTCGGGCCGTACGGAGGAAGCCCGCCGGACCATGGATCGGCTGCGCGAGCTCAGCCCCGTGCTGCGCCTCTCCAGCCTGAAGGACTGGCTGCCGATCCGCCGGCAGGAAGACTTCGCCCTGTTCGCCGACGGCCTACGGAAAGCCGGCCTTCCCGAACGTTGAGCCGCAGAGATCGAGCTTGCAACCAGTCAGCGCTCCAGCGCTCGCCGCTACCGCTGACGCCAGCGGATTCAGTCCTAGCTTTCCGGGGTATCCCCGTGACGTTGCGCGCCAGCCTGCAGCTCGCGGCGCAGGCGTTCATTCTCGCGCCGCAGGGCGGCGAGTTCGTCCCGTACAGGGACGAGTGCCGTCTCCAGCTCGGCCTGCGTGAAGCGCGGGGTGATGTGCTGCGGGCAGTTCCAGTCGAACGCCTCCACCGCGATGAGGACGAGGCGCTCGACGCGGCCGGGATAGCCCGGCACAGCCAGCCGCTCCGCCAGCGCCGCATCGTCCGCGGCGTCGACGATCCGCATATGGCCGAAGATCTTCAGGCGCCGCCGGTGCGCATAGTCCATCAGGAACAGCGAGACGCGGTCATTCGCCTGGACATTGCCGGTGGTGATGTATTGCCGGTTGCCGCGAAAATCGGCGAAGCCCAGCGTCGTCTCGTCGACGGCCGAGAGGAACCCCGCCGGCCCGCCACGGTACTGCACATAGGGCCAGCCGGTCTCGGACACGCTGGCCAGATAGAAGCCGTCGCGCGCAGCGATGAAGGTGAGCTCAGGCGGACCGAGGGACTGGCTCTGGAACGCCTCGTCGGAGCCGCCGCGCGCGCCTATCCGCGCCCATTGCGCCGCGCTGCCATAATGCTCCTGCGCAGCGGCGACGGAGGGCGTCGTGGCGATGTCGAGATATTTGCTCATATCGGTTGCATCCTGACGGCCGCCGGCACGGCGGCCCGGCGCGGCCTATTTCAGCCCTGAAACGCCCAGTCCGCCACCTGCCAGCGCATCTGGCCGCGGTCGGAGACGACACGGCCCAGTCCCGGGAAGGGCATATGCGTCGCGGCGATCAGCGCGCCCTCCGAGGCGGCGCGGGGAAAGAAGCGGTCCCGCATCACCTGCGCTGCCGCACGATCCTGCTCGAACAGGAAGAAGACGTCGGTCGCCGCGGGATGAACCACCGGAAAGAACATGTCGGACACCATGATCAGGCTCTGTCCGCCATCCTCGATCCGCACGCCGATATGGCCGGGGGTGTGGCCCGTCAGGTCGACGATGGAGACGCCCCGCACGATCTCGCGCTCACCGTCGATCGCCTGCAGCTTCGGGTAGAGGCGCACGACCTCCTCCGCCATGCGGAAGCTGGTTTGCAGATAGTCGGGCGCCCCGTTGCGCTTGGCCGGATCGGTCCAGTGGGTCACGTCGCGCCGGTCGATATAGAGTTCCGCATTGGGATAGTTGTTCCTACCCCCGACGATCAGGCCGCCCATGTGGTCCTGATGCATGTGCGTCACGATCACCGCGTCGATCTGGTCGCGCTGCAGGCCGACCGCACCGAGTGCCTGCGGCAGCGCGCCGGTCTGCCCGATCGAGCCGGCCGGACCGGCATCGATCAGGATGCGGCGCTCGCCGTCCTCGACCAGATACTGGTTGAACAGGAAGCGCACCCCGCTCGGCCGGGCGGTGAACTGCGCGGTCGCCGCTTGCTCGACCTCGGCCGCGCTGCGCCCGGGAAAATAGGTATAGGGCATGTCGGCATAGCCGTCCGTCAGCGCGGTCACGGTGAAGCGGCCGATGCGGATCTGTGCCAGGGGTGTGACGCTGACCGGCGTCGCCGGCGCGGCTGCAACGCCCGGCGTCGCGGCGAGGATCGGCGCCAGTCCGCTGCCGGCGAGGCTTCCCCCGACGAGACCGAGCGGGAGGCCGCTGACGAAGGCACGGCGGGACAATCGAGGCATGACGCCCTCCCTTTGGTCATTGGATGCGGCGGAGAGACCTACCGGCCCCATCCGACATGACGCCAAGCTAGGCCATCCAGATTTGAAGGAGTACCCTGTCTCATCGGGAGTTGGCCTCCCGAATTCCGGAAGGATGTCATGGATCGTTTCGAGGCGATGTCGGTGCTGATGGCGGTAGCCGAGGCGGGCAGCCTCTCGGCCGGCGCGCGGCGGCTGCGCACGCCGCTGGCCACGGTCAGCCGCAAGGTTTCCGAGCTGGAGAAGCATCTTGGCGTCCGGCTCGTGCTGCGCTCCAGCCGCGGGCTCGCCCTTACCGATGAAGGCCGCGCCTTCGTCGCCGCGTCACGCCGGATATTGGACGAGCTGCAGGCTGCGGAGCGCCAGGCAGCCGGTGATTACGGCGCGCTGCGCGGAGGGTTGCATGTGACGGCGCCGATCGCTTTCGGCGAGCGCCACGTACTCCCCGTCGCGCTGGAATTCCTGAAGGAGCAGCCGGAGATCAATCTGCGCCTGACGCTGGCCGATCGGCAGGTCAGCCTGGCCGACGAGCATATCGACGTGGCCTTGCGGATCGGGCATCTGGTGGACAGCGCGCTGATCGCCGCGCGCGTGGGCGCCGTGCGCCGGGTGATCTGTGCGAGCCCCACCTATCTCGCCCGCCGGGGCGTACCGCGTCAGCCGGACGATCTCGCCGGGCATGACGGCATCAGCTTCCAGGGGTTCGCGACCGCGCCGGAATGGCGCTATCGGCGGGACAGCGCCGCCTTCGCCGTCGAGCCGCGCCCGAAACTCGCAGTCAACACGACCGAGGCGGCCATCCAGGCGGCGCTGGCGGGTCTCGGCATCATCCGCGTGCTGTCCTACCAGGTGTCGGACGAGTTGCGCTCCGGCCGGTTGCAGCTCCTCCTGCCGGAATTCGCCCCTGAGCCGCTGCCGGTGAACCTCATCTACGCGCCGGCCGATCTGCTGCCGCTGAAAGTCCGGAGCTTCCTCGACTGGACCGTGCCGCGCCTGCGGGCGCGGATGGCGGAGCTCCACCCGGGAGGCTGAGGCAAGCGCCGGACGATGGTCGGGATGGTGATGCAGGCATCAGATGCCCGATATCATTCCGGATAGGTCTCGCCGCGGTCGGGCGCTTCCTTATGGAAAAGGATGAACACCAGCGGGTTGCCTGGCTCGGCCATCGCGTCGCTGCGCTGGCCCGTCACCTCTCCGGCGACGCCGCTCGTGTATTCGGCGACCACTTCACCGAAGCTGTTGCGCTGGATGGCCACCTTCTGGCCGGGCTGCACCTTGTCGTTGAGCCCGACCAAATGCTCGACGATGCCGCCCTCGGTCGCCAGGATCGGGAACGCGCTGTTGCCGGTGAAGACGTTCACATCCTTGCCGGTGCGTCCCATCGGCCCGGCCACGATGCCGTGATGCTTGAGGACGTTCATCGTGCCTTCCACGAACAGCGCGATCATCTCGGGATCCAGCACGCGCGCGGCGCCGATCTCCGGCGTGAAGGCGGGGATGCCCACGTCCATGAAGGCGTTGTGCAGCACGCCGGGATAGACGTGATTGTCGAAGATCTGGCCGACCGGGTAGAGCTCCAGCATCGCCTTCACCTCCGGCACGTCCATGCCGCCGATGTTGAAGGCAGTGACCTCGAACCCGGTCGTCCCGGTATGGAAATCGATGGCGGCATCGGCGTTCGGCCGCAGCAGCCGGTTGAACAGCAGCCCGGCATGGCGGCTGGGGGCGGTGAGGCCATTCTCGTTGCCAGGCCATTCCCTGTTCATGTCGATCAGATCAGCGCCCCGGCCGGCATTGGGCCATCGGCGCTGCATGCCCTCCATGGCCGCGCGGGACACGTCCGTAACGGCCATCACCGTGCCCGACATCTCCGCAGGATCGAGCTGGTTCATCACGGTCTGCACCGTGTGCACCGAGCTCATCTCGTCGCCGTGCACGCCGCTGGTGAGCACGACGCGCTTGCCCGGCTTCGCCCCCCTGGCGACCGTCACGGACACATACCAGTGCTGTCCGCTCGGCATCTCGACGCCCTGGAAATACAGAAGATGCTTCCGCCCCGGCTCCAGGTCGTCGACGTCGAGCGCGCTGACCACCTTCTTCCCCTGGATGACGTCGCCGGTATAGACCGTTGCGGCCGGAGCGCCGGATGCAGGACCGGCAACGGAGGTCGTCGCCCCCTGAGCGTTGGCGGAGCCGGCATCGGCCACGAGCCCAGCTGATGCGCCCATCGTTGCAACGGACGCGATCATGAAGTCGCGGCGATCAAGGCGCTCGTCCGGTTTGTTCGGCATGACGCGGGTCCTCTCCGTGCTCATCGCGCGAGGCGGCGTTCTGCCTGATCGCTCGGCACTGCGACGCGCTAGCTACGTACGAATCGATGCGATCCGCAGGAGGCGATCCTCTCACGGCTTCACAGTGCTGAGTATGAAAACCGGCATATGTCCCGGACAGGGCGAGAAAGGCGTCGCCACCATGATGGGCGCGTCAAGCCGCGCCGTCACTCGCCCGACAGCAGCGTATCGGCGGCCTTCTCGGCGATCATGTAGACGGCGGTGGCGAGGAAGTAGCCGGGGATGCGCGGGAAGATGGAGGCGTCCACCACCCGCAGCCCCTCGACGCCGTGCACCTTGAAACGGCTGTCCACCACCCCGCCCTGCTCGCGCGGCTTCATGGCGCAGGTGCCGCAGGCATGGTGGCCCCAGGCATTGGCGCGGACATAATCGCGCAGTTCCTCGTCGGTGTCGCGGTGCCGGCCCGGCTCCTCCTCCTCGGCCACGTCGTCGTCCATGGCGTCGGCAATCGTGCGCACGAAGCGGATGCCCTCGACCACCGCGTCGAGGTCGTCGGTGGGACCATTGCCCTCCTCGAAATAGCGGAACAGGATCTCGGGCGCCGCCGCCGGCTCGGCCGAGCGCAGGCGCACATGGCCGGCCGTGTTGCCGGTATAGGCCTTGAGGATCACCCAGGAGACGTAGTCGCGCTTCTTGATGCGCTCCGAATAGCCCTTGTAGTAGCCGCGGAAATCGGCAAGCAGCGCGAAGCAGTAGAGGTCGGGCACGGTGAGGTTGCGCCGCGACTTGAGCGCGACGGAGAACAGGATGCCGTTGCTGGTGTAGTTGCCGAGGCCGAACCAGCGCCAGCGGCGGTAATACTTGTCCGCCGTGGTGTAGGTGGCGCCGGCCAGCGTGTGCCAGGGCCGCTTCATCCGGCTTACCACCGCGACCTCGTAGCGGTCCTGCAGATTGGCGCCGACGCCCGGCAGGTCGACCACCGGCGCGATCCCCTGCCCTTCGATCTGCGGCGTGGGACCGATGCCGGAGAGCATCAGCAGCTTGGGCGTCTCGAAGACGCCGGCGCAGAGCACCACGTCCTTCGCCGCCCTCACCGTCTCCTCGGCACCGTTCCGGCGGTAGACGACGCCGTCCGCGCGCAAGGGCGTGCCGCCGACGAGGATGCGCCGGACCTCGGCGTGGAGCCTTATCTCCAGCCGTTCGGGATGTTTGCGGCGCACCTCCTCCAGCCGCTCGCGCGGCCCGTGCCGGGTGTGCTTGCGCGTCGACAGCGGCACCAGCCTTATGCCGCTGGCGAAGGGGTTCCACCAGCGCGTCTCGTTGGGGTCGAGCCGATTGGTCTCCCATTCGAGACTGGTGCCGTGATAGCCGTCGGCCGCCGCCTGGATGGAGCGCAGCAGCCCGCCGCGCAGGCGGCGGTCGCGTAGCGCGCGCAAGGGCACGGCGAGCTCGGTGGTGAGCCAGCCTTTCCAGCCGTGGCCGGTCGGGTCCCAGCCGAGCAGGCGCGACATCCAGCGCCAGCCGAAGAAGCGGTAGCGGCAGCGCTCGATGCGGCGGAAATAGCCGAGCATGTGCGAGGCCTTCCAGCTCTCGTCGCCGGTGACCTGCCAGATGTGGTTCCAGTCGAGATCGTTCGGCCGCACCGTGATCAGCGCATGGTGCGCCGAGCAGCCGCCGAGCGCTCGCACCCGCGGATAGAGCACGCCGTCCTGCGCCTCACTGTAGCGCCAGTCCTGCCTCTGCCGGTCCCTGTCGGCATAGTGGCGGACCCAGTAGTCCCAGGAGATGCCGGGATGCTCGGAGGCGAAGGCGTGGAAGGCCGGCACGCGGTAATCCGCCTCCAGGGGCCGGTCGGGCGGCGGGACGGTCGGCTCCGACGCCGAGGGATCGCCGCCCGCCTCCAGGACCAGCACGCGGGCGCCGTTCTCCGCCAGCCGCGCGGCCAGCACCGCGCCGGCCGAGCCCCCGCCGACGATGACGTAGTCGAAGCTCTCCCCGGCCTGCATGGACATCAGAGGGTCCGCAGATAGGAGATCAGCGCCTCCTTGTCCGGCGCGCTCAGATCCGCGCCGAACTCATGGCCGCGATTGACCACATAGTCCGGGCACTTGCTGAGGCCGACCAGCTTGTCGATCAGGCCGGTCTGCGCCACCACCTCGCGGGCGCGGGCATCGACTTCCGGGTTGGCGAGGTCCTTGGCCGTACAGGTGCCGCCGAGCGCGATGAAGGACTTCAGCAGGCCCGGTCCGGCGACAGCGAGCCGCCAGTAATGCCGCCACACGTCGGGCTCGTCATTGTCCGGCAGCAGCTTGGTGTTGACGAGCGCGTTGATCGGGAAGCCGGAGGGGAACGGGCCGATATGCACCCCGCCATCCGGATCGAACAGCCAGCCGGCGGCCTTGTGGAGCGTGCCGCCGAAGCGCTGGACGATGGCCGGCATGAAGCCCGCCGGCGCCTTCAGGCAGGAGGGCGCGGTGGTGCGGTAGATGTAGCCCGGCACCGGCTCGGTGGTGAGCGTGTCGCGGCGGCGGGTCTCGGGCGAGAGCATCTGCCGGATCGAGCGGTCGAACAGCGCCAGCCGGTTGGCGACGCAGGGCATGTCCGGATCGGAGGCGTCGGCGGCCGGGCAGGTCGTGGCGCCGCCGTCGCCATAATTGCCCGCGGGCGCCGGCGTATAGCCCGCGGCGGGCGGCGGGGCGTAGCCGGCCGCCGGCGCATCTCCGGCCGAGGCGACGGCGGCGGGGGCGCCGTAGGAGGGCTTGTTGTAGGTCCGGTTGAAATATTCCTCGTGGCCGACGGAGTTGTTGGAGAGATAGGGCGCCGAGCTCCACAGGCTGACCAGCGAGGCCGGGCGGATATAGCCGCGCCCGTTGCCGAGCGGCTGGAACGGCATGGCCGCGCCGGAGACCGGATGATAGACGGTCACCTCCTTCACCGGCGGCAGGCTCTTGTAGGAGCTGGAGGTGAAATTGTCCCAGATGTCGCCGGCAAGGCCGTTGGTCGCGATCGCCGTGCAGGCATTGGTGCGGATGAGGTCGAGCGGCACGCGACGCTCGGTGGAGAGGTAGTTGTTCTCCAGGAAGCCTTCATTGCCGATGCGCGTCTTCTCAGTGACGAGATCGACCATGCCGCGCTTGAACTCGTCCGATTGCGCCCAGGACCAGTAGCGGTCCCAGCATTCGCGGTAGTGCGGCCCGGCGCCGCCCCCTGAGCAGATGCCGCGGTCGACGCCGGCGCTCGCCGGAGGTTCCGGCTGCTTGCTGGAATGGCAGGCGGCGCAGGTCTCGGCGAACACCACCTTGCCACGGTCGACGAGCGCGGGGTCCGGCTCCGCCGGCCGGCCGGCGCCATCGGGAACATCCTTCAGCCGGTCCGCACGGGCGGTGACGAGGAAGAAGATCGCCATATCGGCGGTGCGGTCCTCGGTGGCGTTCCAGTAGACCGAGTTGCGCTGCGCGTCGGCGATCTTGATGGGCGAGATTTTCTGGCCGCCGATGAACGGGCGGAAATGCAGCAGCCATTCCTCGCTGAACAGGCCGATATTGAGATAGACGCGGTTGAGCGCGCCGAGCGTGCCGACCGAATCCGCGCCGTCCTTCAGCACGCGCATCGAAGCGGACAGGCTGCTCTTGGGGTCCCACAGCGCGCTGAGCGCCCGCGTCTGCTGGTAATCCTGGAACTGGCGGTTGTCGGTTTCCCCGCCCTTGAGCTGCTCCCAGCCGATCTTGGCGGCGATGCCGACGCGCGCCCGTACCTCGTAGACCGCGTTCATGGTGCGCGGGTTGTTCATGTAGTCGGTCGAGACCAGCGAGGTGTCGAGCGAGCCCGGCGGGTTGGTGTGGAAGAGCTGGAACAGGAAGTTCCCCTCGCTCTTCGCCGGCACGCCCGGCTGCTTCCGCGGCCCGGTGTTCCAGAAGAAGATGCGGTCGACCCAGTAATATTGCGCGCCCGGGTTGGAGGTCAGCTCGGCGAAGGCCGGCTCCTCGACGTTCTTCGGCGGGTTGATGGGGTTCGGTCCCACATGGCAGAAGGCGCAGGACATGCCGACCCGGTAGGGCCGCACGAGATTGGTGTCATTGTAGTATTTCTCGTCGGTGTAGAAGCGCACAGGGTCCCAGAGCTTGCGCGCGGCTTCGTTGAAATCCGGGTTCGGGAACAGGCGCAGACCCATGACGCCGCTGGGCTCGCCATAGAACGACCCCGCCGGCACCGCTACGCCGCGCGCGCCGATCTTGACGCCGGGATAGGCCTTGTTCGCCTCGGCATTGCCGCCGAACGGATCCGGCCCCGCGTCGCAGCCCTCGATGCGCTGGTCGAGCCACAAGCCGAAACGTTTCTGGTCCGGTCCCGTCGCCTTGGCGAAGCAGGGCTCGTTGACCAGGCCGAGATAGCGCCAGCGATTGTGGCGCCCATAGTCCTGCTCGGGATGCGAGGAAACGGTCTTCAAAAGGTCGAATGAGCCGAAGGCATTGCGGGCAGCGAAATCCCAGAAGCGGTCATTGCCTCCGGTCCAGACGATCCAGCTGTTCTGGCCGCGTATGGCGGCGAGGCGCACCTCCTCGGGCGGCAGGCCGGTCTCGGCGGCGACCTCGAGGATCTCCTTCGGATAGGGCTGGCCCGGCGCTGGCGGCAGCAGCAGGCCCTTGTCCATGGCAGCGAAATAGGGCGCCGAGGATGCGGGCAGGCTCTGCGGCGTGCGCTGCGCCAGCTTGGCCTCGTCCTGGACATTGCCGAAGGAAGCAGTGTCGCCTTCGAGCAGCCGGTGCACGAAGAACGCCGCGACGACGACGAGCACGACCACCAGCCCCACCAGTACCAGCCCGGTGCGTAGCAGAATGCGCCGGATGCGGCCCTTCGACTTCGCCATGGCGTCCTCCCGTCGTCCGGTTCCTCACAGCGTCTTCAGAAAAGCGAGCAGCGCCTCGCGCTCGGCCGGCGGCAGGTCGGTGCCCCAGAGGTGGCCGTCCCTGCCGTTGCCGGGCAGCTTGGTGTCGTAGTGCCAGGTGCGGTTCGGCTCGGCGTCCGGCGCGCTGACGAAGCCGCCATTCGCGGCATCGATCAGGTCCGACCCGCGATAGAACTCCGCCGGCCGCTCGCCGGGCGGCGTGAGCAAAGCGCGCAAATTCGGCACCGAGCCGTTGTGCAGATAGGGGCCGCGCAGCCAGAGCCCGGTAAGCTCGGTCGCCACATAGCCGTCGGTCTTCTGGAAGTAACGGAAGCCCCAAGGATAATCCCGCTCGTAGTTCGAGTAGCGGGCGACCGCTTCCGGCGTCCACATGTCGAGCCGGTGGCGGTCGGTGCCGAGCTCGACGATCGGGATCACCGTGCGGAACCGCGCGCCGCCGGGCTCGTGGCAGATGGCGCACTGGGCGGTGTAGATCGCCTTGCCCGCCGCCACCGCCGATGCCGGCACGTGGTAGGCGTCGCCTTCGGGCTTTGACGATGAAAAGGGCGAAGGCGGCGGCGCCTGCAGCCGGGCGAAATCCTCCATCCGCTGCAATGTCTCGCGGGTGCGGCCGTAGGATTTGTAGGTCATGCCGTCGCCGATGGCCCCGGCCACCACGGTCTCGTGCAGGTCGGTGAGCAGGCCGTCCCAGTGCAGCGCCGGCCGGCGCAGCGGCGTCGGGTCGATGGTCGACAGCCGCCACAGCGGCATCATGTCGGAATTGCCGATGGTGCCGTCGTCGGGCAGGCCGAGATTGAAGAACTTCACCGGGTTGAACGGGTCGATGCGGCCCGGTCCCCAGTCCGGCCGGTTGGCCATCCAGGCGAAGCGCTGCGCCTGGTCCTTCAAGGCCGAGCGCGTGGCCGGGATCAGCAGGTAGCGGTAGAGCGCGCGCTCCCATAGCGGCATCGCGTAGATCGCCTGGATCTCCCGCATCAGCCGGTCGGAGGTGAAGCGCGGGTCCGTCCCCGCCCGCATCAGGAAGCGGATATAGGATTGTGGGTCGACCCGCCCGCCGGCGCCGGCGCTGACGAGCCGCGCCGGGTCCTGAGGGGTCAGCCGGTAGCTGCCCTGGTGGCAGAAGGCGCAGTTGGGCGCAACGCGCGGGATGACGCCGAGTGTCATCACCGAGAAGCCGATCGGCACCTCGTCGCCCTGCGCCCAGAACATGCCGATGGAGCCGTAGCCGTCGCGGCCGCGCGGCAGCAGGTCCGGGAACACCGCCGGCATGACCCGCCAGATCCAGTAGGGCAGGCCCTGCGTCTCCTCATTGCCGATCGAGCCGTGGTTGAACAGGCGGGCGGGATCGTTGGTCGCCGGCTGCGCCACCGGCCGGAGCAGCAGCAACCAGGCGGTGAGGGCCAGCACGACGAGCGCGATCAGCAGCACCAGCAAGGCGCGCCAGAAGAACAGCCTCATCGCGTGCTCCCCTGGACGATGGCGGCCTCCAGCCGCACGATCCGGATGAGGCAGTAGAGCGTCACCGCGCCGAAGGTGCCGTCGAGCACCGCGCCGGCAAGAAGCCCCACCGGCTGGCCGAGCCCGAACACCATGGTGATGCAGAAGATCGTGCCGAAGGTGCGCGAGGGGAACACCGCCAGCCATGCGATCAGCCGATAGCGGTCGATGTCGATGGTGGCGGGGATGTAGAAGATCGAGACGATGCCGAGCAGCAGGCCCGACAGGCGCGGCCAGACGGTCGGATCGTCGGAAATGTCGAAGAAGGCGAGGATCACGGAGGGACAGAACAGCAGCGGCAATGCGAAGGCCATGTTCGCAACGATGCCGATCCAGATCAGCACCGCATGCCGGAACTTCCACTTGGTGAGGCTCTGCGGCTCGGTCATAGCGTCTTCATGTATTCGACGAGGGCGTCCTTGTCGGACGCGGGAAGCTCGGTGCCGTAGCGGCGGCCCTCGTGGCCTTCATTGCCGTTGCCCGGCCGGGTGGTGTCGTAGCGGAACAGCTCGCTGCCGGCGGCGGCGTCGGACTTGTAGCCGACGCGGTCGAGGTCGAATTCCTCGCTGCCGCGGAACCAGATCGCCGGGCGCTGGGCGCTCGGCTCCAGGAGGTCGCGCAGCGTCGGCACGGAGCCGTTGTGCAGATAGGGCGAGCGCGCCCAGATGCCGTCGAGCGGCTGGTTGGCATAGCCGCCGGTCTTGTGGAAATGCCGGAAGCGCCAGGGATAGCCGGCATAGAGCAGGTTCTGCGCGGCGGAGAATTCGCGGGTGTAGGAGGCCCAGCGGCCGATGTCGGTGCCGATCTCCCCGAGCGGCTCCACCTGGCCGAGGCGCGGATGGCGGCGGGTGTCGTAGTCATAGGCTGGCTTGCCCTCCGCCGTCACCGCGCCCTTGCCGTGGCACCCGGCGCAGTAGGCGGCGAACAGGCGCCCGCCCCTCTCCGCCTTGGCCTTGTCGATCCGGGTCTCATCGGGAAAGCGCGGCGGCGGCAGCTCCCACATCCAGCTCTCGATGCGGCCGATGGCGGCGCGGTCCACGGTCGGCGGCGTCACGCCGGCGCCCAGCGCGGCGCTCAGGTTTCGCTCGGCGACGGAAGAGTTGTTGCCGTCCCAGTGCAGGTTCATGCCCTCGCGCGGGGCCTGCTTCCAGATCGCCGGATAATCCGAGGAGCCGTTCAGCTCGGTGGCGCTGATGAATTCGGGGGCCATCGGGAAGTTGAACTGGATCGCCTTGTAGGGATTGAAGGTGTCCACCCTCCCCGGCCCCCAGTCCTCCTGCCGGTAGACGAAGTCGAGACGGTTGCCGAGGTCGAGCAGCGCCGCCTTGACCCGCGGGAACACGAGGTAACGGTAGATCTGCCGCTCGACGATGTTGAGGTTTCCGCCGACCGCCTCGCTCTGGATGGCCTCGATGAGGCGGTCGGCGGAAAAGCCCGGATCGCGCCCGACCTCCAGCAGGAAGCGGATGAAGGCGTGGAGCTGCAGATTGTTGGAGGGTGCCCCGGCGACGGCGTGGCGCGTAGCATTGCCCGGCACCTTGTAGGTGCCGACATGGCAGACCGAGCAGTTGAACCAGATGCGCTCGACGCCGGTGACGACGCGGCGCGAGAAGCCGATGGGCAGGTCGTTCTCGCGCGGGCCGGACGCCTGGGCATAGGCGCCCTGCTTCGGGTCGAAGACGACCTCATTCGCATAGAGGAAGCCGAAGCGACGATAACCCTGCGGCCCGAGCCTGTCGGCATACATGACCGGCAGCGCCTTGAAGACCCAGTAGGGCAGCCCCGTCGCCGTCTCGCTGCCGATCGAGCCGTGCAGGAAATGGCTGTCGCCGTCGCCATAGGCGACCACGTACTGGTTGATGAAAACTAGGTAGTAGACGATCCCCACCAGGATCAGCAGCAGCACCAGCCAGCGCCAGCGCCGGCGGCGCCCGACGATGATCTCCACCGGCGTCCGGCGCGTATTGTCCGCCTCAGCCATGAGCCGCCTCCACGACCGGCGCCGCCTTGCCGCCCTTCGCCTTCGCCACCGGCGCAGCGCCGTAAAGCGGCGGTTCGAATACCGACATCACCTCCTTCAGCATGGCGGCGTAGCGGGCGTCGAAGTCCTCGCCATCGTAGCGCGTGAGGTCGTAGCAGCCGAGCGGGTTCTCGAGGTCGTTGACCAGGCAGCGGTTGCAATAGGTGCATTCCTTGCCCGGCGCCGGCCCGTTGGCCTCCTTGAGGATCTTCGGCAGGTCGTTGTTGGCGATGAGCGGGCGCGCCATGCTCACCCCGTCGCATGCGCCGCTGCGGATGGCGTCGGCGATCGCGTCGGCGTGCTGGAAGCCGCCGGTGCACAGCACCTTAACCGTCGGTTCCATGCTCTTCACGACGTCCGAGACGGCCCTCGCATAGGCGGCGTTGATGCCCTCGATGACCTTGCCGCGGCGCCAGACCCAATAGCGGCGGAACAGCCGCGCACCGAGCGAGCTGTTGAAGATGGCGTAGTTGAACCAGGTGCGCGTGCCCTGCGAGAGCATGCCGTCATACCAGCGCGCGAGGTCCTGCATCGGCAGGTCGCCAGGAGGGTTGCGCGGATGCGGGAAGGTGGAGCCGCTGGAGACGTGGAACGCGTCCACCCCCTTGCCGCCGTCGAGCAGCAGCCGGCAGATCTTCACCGTGTCGTCGAGCGTGTTGCCCTTGCCCTGCCAGGGATAGAGCCAGTCATTGTGGTCGACGCCGTTGATCTTCATCTGCAGGTGGAAGTCCGGCCCCACCTCGGCGCGGATCGCCCGGATGATGTCGAGCACGAACTGCGCCCGCCGCTCCCACGAGCCGCCATATTCGTCGGTGCGGTCGTTGATGCCGGAGCTCAGGAACTGGGTGATGAGATATCCGTTGGCGCCGTGTAGCTCGACGCCGTCGAGCCCCGCCTCCCGCGCCCGCCGCGCCCCGGCCGCGAACTGCGCCACCACCTGCGCGATCTCGTCCTTGCTCATAGCCTGTGAGAGCAGCCCGTGGAAATAGTCGCTCTTGCCCGTCGAGCTGAGGCCGCGGTTGAACAGGTTTTCGACGCCACCCAGATCCTGCTGCCGCCCGGAATGGCTGAGCTGCATCAGGAACTTGCAGTCATGGGCATGCACCCGCTCGCCCACCGCCCGCCAGAACGGAATCTTGTCGTCATTGTCGATCATGGCGTAGCGCACGAGGATGCGCCCGCGCACGCTCACCGGCGTGAAGGAGGAGATGATGCAGCCCACGCCGCCGCGCGCGAACTTCTCCTCCCAGTTCAGGCGGGTGTGGCCGCCATGACCGTTATACTCGTCAAACATCCCGGAGATGTTCGAGCGGAACAGCCTGTTCTTGACGCTGAGGTGACGGAACTTCAGCGGCGAGAAGATGAGATTTGCGTTGTCCTCATGGGACAAATTCCTGTCCGGCGCATACACGATACCGCCCCCATGCCAGCCGCACGCATCGGCCACAGCAACAAGCAAGCAACATCGCGCGCCAAAATGGCGCGTGACCACAAATTAAGAACATTTCGTATGAAGTAACGAATTTAGTTCAAATATTAGATCTATGAATACATAATTTTACCTTAGAGAAGGTAAATTCTGTACGCAAGGGAAATCTCCGGACGGCTCCACTCGCGCGCCGGGGCGCCTCGCTCGAAAGCCGGCAAAAGACGCGCGTCTCCAGAGATTCGACGCGCTCACGCGGCCGACGCCTGGGACCGCGCGCCAGCCCCCTCCAAGCGTCACCGTCCGGTCGCTGAAACCAACGGGAATTGCAGCCATATCCGCCCCCCAGCCGCTGCTTGCAAAAATCAAAAATCAGCATGCGCGTGTTGTCAATCGGTATGGTTGTATTTTTGATCCCCACGAGTTCTGGTTTGGATGGCGCTCACCGAAACCCGCCCTAGCTAGGTCGGGAGACCAACAGGGAGGGTCCCGTGCCGACCACACCGACCATCGCCCGCATCTGGCGTGGCCGCACCCGGCCGGACGTCGCCGATCTCTATGAGAGCTACATCCGGGCCGAGGGCATCCCGCCGCTCGAGAAGACCACGCTCGGCGTCCAGCTGTTTCGCGAGGACCGGCCGGAGGAGAGCTGGTTCGTCACCATCTCCTACTGGGCGGACATGCAGGCCATGACCGCCTTCACCGGCGGCGAGCCGACCAAGGTGCATCACCTGGAGCGCGACCCCGAGCTGCTGATCGAGCTGCCCGAGCGCATCGAGATCCATCGCATCCTGGTCGACCGCCAGGGACTGCGCTGACGGGCTGCGCTGACGCGCTCGCCGACGGACAGCCAGACTTGAATTGTATCAATTCTTATCAAAGCGCCTGCCCGCCCAGTTCTGCGACAATCTTCCCTTCAGGAAGGCACGGTTCTGCGACAGCGCCGCCCTAGCTTCCCCTCCCGTCCATACCGGATTCAGAGGGAGGTCCCACCATGGCTCGATTGACCGTCAATGGCCGCGTCGAGGAGTTCGAGGCCGAGCCCGACACGCCGCTTCTCTGGGTCCTGCGCGAGCAGCTCGGCATGACCGGCACCAAGTTCGGCTGCGGCATCGCGCAGTGCGGCGCCTGCACCGTCCACATCGACGGCGTCGCCACCCGCTCCTGCGTCATGCCGGTCTCCTCCATCGAGGAGAGCCAGAAGATCGTCACCATCGAGGGCCTGTCGCCGGATGGCTCGCACCCCGTACAGAAGGCGTGGCTCGCGCTCGACGTGCCGCAGTGCGGCTATTGCCAGACCGGCATGATCATGGCTGCCGCCAGCCTGCTGGATACCAACCCGAAGCCCAGCGACGACGACATCGCCGCCGAGATCACCAATATCTGCCGCTGCGGCACCTATAACCGCGTGCGCGCCGCCATCCACATGGCGGCCGGCGACAAGGCCGGCTGAGGGAGCCTCCGATGACCATCGCGCAGAAATTCCCCGCCGTCTCCCGCCGCAACTTCCTCGCCGGCGCCTCCGCCGCGGTGGGCGGCCTGTCGCTCGGCTTCCATATCCCCTTCGCCGACAAGGCCTTCGCGCAGGGCGCGGCCTCCCCTCTCCCGCCGGAAATCAATGCCTGGGTGGTGGTGAAGCCGGACGACACCGTCGTCATCCGCGTCGCCCGCTCGGAGATGGGCCAGGGCACGCTCACCGGCCTCGCCCAGCTCGTCGCCGAAGAGCTGGAATGCGACTGGTCGAAGGTGACGACCGAATACCCGTCGCCGGGCGACAACCTCAAGCGCAACCGCGTCTGGGGCAGCTATTCCACAGGCGGCTCGCGCGGCATCCGCGATTCCCATGATTATGTCCGCAAGGGCGGCGCGGCCGCGCGCGAGATGCTGATCGCCGCCGCCGCCGCGCAGTGGGGCGTGCCGGCCGGCGAGTGCTCGGCCGCCAACAGCGTCATCACCCACGGCCCAAGCAGGCGCACGCTGCGCTTCGGCGAGGTGACGGAGGCCGCCGGCAAGCTGACGCCGCCCACCGACGTCAAGCTGAAGGACCCGAAGGACTGGCAGATCGCCGGCAAGCCGCTGGCGCGCCTTGACACCGCCGACAAGCTCACCGGCAAGCAGGTCTACGGCGCCGACCTCAAGCTGCCCGGCATGCTCAATGCCGCGGTGAAGGCCTGCCCGGTCTTCGGCGGCACGGTGGCGAGCTTCGACGCCGCCGCGGTCGAGAAGATGCCGGGCGTGAAGAAGGTGGTGAAGGTCGACGACACCGCCGTCGCCGTCGTCGCCGACACCTGGTGGCGCGCCAAGACCGCGCTCGACGCGCTTCCCATCACCTGGAACGAGGGGCCCAACACGGGCGTCTCCTCCGCCTCCATCGCCGAGATGCTGCGCGCCGGGCTCGACGCCGACGAAGCCTTTGTCGGCAACCGGCAGGGCGATGCCAAGGCGGAACTCGCCAAGGGCGCGCCGGCGGGCGGCAAGATCGTCACGGCCAGCTACGCCTTCCCCTACCAGAACCACGCCACCATGGAGCCGATGAACGCCACCGCGCTCTACACCCCGGAGAAGTGCGAGGTGTGGGTACCGACGCAGAACGGCGAGTCCAGCCTCGCCGTGGTGGCGGAAGCCTCCGGCCTGCCGGTCAACCAGTGCGAGGTCTACAAGCTCCATCTCGGCGGCGGCTTCGGCCGGCGCGGCAACTTCCAGGACTATGTCCGGCAGTCGGTGAGCATCGCCAAGCAGATGCCGGGCACGCCGGTGAAGCTGCTGTGGTCGCGCGAGGAGGACATGCTCCACGGCAACTACCATCCGACGACGCAGGCCAAGCTGACCGCCGCGCTGGACGCGCAGGGCAACGTGACCGCGATGCACATGCGCATCTCCGGCCAGTCCATCCTCGCCACGGTGCGGCCGGAAGGCATGCAGGGCGGCATGGACCCGGTGGTGTTCCAGGGGCTCACCGCCAATCTGCCGGAAGGTCACCTCGGCTACACAGTGCCGAACCTGCTCATCGACCACGCCATGCGCAACCCGCCGATCCCGCCGGGCTTCTGGCGCGGCGTGAACCTCAACCAGAACGCCATCTATGTCGAATGCTTCATCGACGAGATGGCGGATGCCGCCGGCATCGAGCCCCTCGCCTTCCGCCGCAAGCTGATGGTGAACCATCCCAAGCACCTCGCGGTGCTGGAAGCCGCCGCCAAGGGCATCGGCTGGGATACGCCGCCGGCCGAGGGACGCGGGCGGGGCCTCGCGCAGATCATGGGCTTCGGCTCCTACGTCGCCGCCGCGGCCGAGGTGTCGGTGACCAATGGCGAACTCACCGTCCACCGCATCGTCGCTGCCACCGATCCCGGCCACGCCGTCAACCCGGCGCAGATCGAGCGGCAGGTCGAGGGTTCCTTCGTCTACGGCCTCTCCGCCTGCCTCTATGGCGAGTGCACGGTGAAGGGCGGGCGCATGGAGCAGGAGAACTTCGACACCTACGAGGTGATGCGCCTCGCGCAGATGCCCGCGGTCGAGACGGTGCTCGTGCCGTCCGGCGGCTTCTGGGGCGGTGTCGGCGAGCCGACCATCGCGGTGGCCGGCCCGGCGGTGCTCAACGCCGTTTTCGCGGCGACGGGCAAGCGCTACCGTAGCTTGCCGCTCAAGAACCATGAGCTGAGCTGATGCGCCTGATGCTTCTGCTGCTGCCGGCGCTATGGGTCGCGATACCCATTGCGCCGGCCGAGGCCGCGCCGCCGCGCGGGGCCACCTCCTGCACCGGCTGCCATCCGCGCACCGCCGGGCGCGGGCCGATTCCGAGCTTGAACGGACAGCCCGCTGAGCAGATCGTCTCGCAGATGACGGCATTCCGTACAGGCGAGCGTACGTCCACCGTGATGACGCGGATCGCCAAGGGGTTCAGCGATGAGGAAATCCGCGCCATCGCCGATTATTTCGCCGCCGGCGGCAGTGCGCCTGCCAAGTCGCCTGCCCCCGCTCAGCCGTAGGAGCCTCCTGCGCGGCCTCGCCGCCGGCGCCGCCGCGCTCGGTGCGCCCACGGTGCTGGCGCAGTCGGGCCCGCGTGTCGTCGTGGTCGGCGGCGGCTTCGCCGGCGCGAGCTTCGCCCGCGCGCTGAAGCGCGAGGACCGCGCCATATCGGTCGCCCTCGTCGAGCCGAGCGAGCACTACACCGCCTGCCCGATGAGCAATGCGGTCATCGCCGGCCTGCGCGACATCGGCGCCCAGCATTTCGGCTATGGCGGGCTGGAGGATGACGGCATCGTCCATGTGCCGCAGCGCGTGGTGCGGGTCGACGCCGGCCAGCGCCGCGCGGTGCTCGCGGACGACGTCATGCTCGACTATGACCGGCTCGTCGTCGCGCCGGGCATCGACATGCGCTTCGACGCCATCCCCGGCTATGACGCGGCCGCTGCCGAACTGATGCCGCACGCCTGGAAGGCGGGCGAGCAGACGCTGCTGCTGCGCCGCCAGCTCGAGGCGATGGAGGATGGCGGGCTCGTCGTCATCTCCGCCCCACCCAACCCGTTCCGCTGCCCGCCCGGCCCCTATGAGCGGGCGAGCCTGATCGCCCACTTCCTGAAGACCCGCAAGCCACGCTCGAAGCTGATCATCCTCGACGCCAAGGACAATTTCTCCAAGCAGAAGCTCTTCGAGCAGGCATGGGCCGAGCTCTATCCCGGCCTCGTCGAATGGGTGAGCCTGTCCTTCGGTGGCAAGGTCACGCAGGTCGACGCGCCCGCGCGCACGCTCACCACCGAGTTCGGCAGCCACAAGGCGGCGGTGGCCAACGTCATCCCGCCGCAGAAGGCCGGCGCGATCGCCGCCACCATCGGCGTCGCCGACCAGACCGGCTGGTGCCCGATCGACCCGGCGACCTTCGAATCCCGCCTGGTGCCGAACGTCCACGTCATCGGCGATGCCGCCATCGGCGGCGCCATGCCCAAATCCGCCTTCACCGCCAACGCCCAGGCGAAGGCCTGCGCCACGGCGATCGCCCGGCTGCTGCGCGGGCAGGAGCCGGAAAGCCCGAAGCTGATCAACACCTGCTACAGCCTGATCGCGCCCGATCAGGCGGTCTCCATCGCCGGCGTCTACCAGCCGGCGAACGGCCTGCTCTCCGAGGTGCAGGGCGCCGGCGGCACCAGCCCGCTCGATGCCCCGCGCTCCGTCCGCGAGGAGGAGGCGCTCTACGCCAGGGACTGGTTCGAGACCATCACGCAGGAGGCCTTCGGGTGAACGCCCCGCTGCTGGCGGCGGTGATCGGCCTCGCACTGCCTGGCTCCGCGCTGGCGCAGGACACCCTGCCGCGCCCGGCGGGGATCGCGCCGGGCGATGTGGCCGAGGGCGCGCGGCTCGTCGCCGACCGGCAGAAGAGCCTGTGCGTGCTCTGCCATTCCGGCCCGTTCCCGAACCCGCATCTGCAGGGCAACCTCGCCCCGGACCTCAAAGGCATCGGCGCGCGGCTGACGGCGGACGAGATCCGCCTGCGCGTCACCGACATGAAGCGCCTCAACCCGAACAGCCTGATGCCGAGCTATGCGGCCTCACAAGCCGGCGAGCGCGTCGGGATGGCGTGGCGCGGCCGGCCCATATTGGCGGAGCAGGAGATCGAGCACATCGTCGCCTATCTCGCGAGCCTGAAGGAATGAGTGTGGAGCAACGAGGCCATATCGGACGGCGCGACCTGATCCTCGCCGGCGGCGCGGGGCTGCTGGTGCTCGCCTTGCCATCCACCCGCGCCCTCGCCCGACCCTCGCTGCAGGAGGCGGTGAACGGCTTCACCGGCGGCACCCCCGTCCAGCCCGGCAAGGTGAAGCTCGACGTGCCGCCGCTGGTCGAGAACGGCAATGCTGTCGGCGTCACCGTCGCGGTCGAGAGCCCGATGACTGCGAGCGACCATGTGCGCCGCATCGCCCTGTTCAACGAGAAGAACCCGCAGGCGGACGTCGCGGTGTTCAGCCTCGGCCCGCGCGCGGCGCGCGCCCGCATCGCCACGCGCATTCGGTTGGCCACCTCGCAGACGCTGATCGCCGTCGCCGAACTGAGCGACGGCAGCTACTGGTCGAGCTCGGCAAACGTCATCGTCACGCTCGCCGCCTGCATCGAGGACCTGTCATGAGCCGCACCCTCGTCAGCGCGCCCAAGACCGCCAAGGCCGGCGAGATCGTCGACATCCGCGCCATGATCGCCCACCCGATGGAGACCGGCTACCGCATGGGGCCGAACGGCCAGGCGATCCCGCGCAAGATCATCCGCCATTTCGCCTGCGACTATGACGGCGAGGAGGTGTTCTCCGCCGAGTTCCACCCGGCCATGTCGGCCAATCCCTTCGTCGCCTTCAGCACGGTGGCGACCAAGAGCGGCATGCTGACCTTCCGCTGGACCGACGACGACGGCAAGATCGAGACGGCGAGTGCCGAGATTGCGGTGAGCTGATGAAGGCCCGCCTTGCGCTGATGGTGCTGCTCTGCGCCGGCGAGGCCGCCGCGCAGGAGATTCCCGCCGCCGAGCGCCGCTCCGGCACCGACTTCATGTCGGCGCAGACGCGCGCCGTGCAGGAAGACGACACCGCCAATCCCGGCATGCTCTGGGTCTTGCAGGGCGAGACGCTGTGGAACGAGCCGGCGGGCGCGGCGGGCCGCTCCTGCGCCTCCTGCCATGGCGAGGCGGCGACCTCCATGCGCGGCGTCGCGGCGCGCTACCCGGCCTTCGACGCGGCGAGCGGCGCGCCCATCGACCTCGCGGGAAAGATCGACCAGTGCCGCACTGAACGCCAAAAGGCGAAAAGCCTGCCGCGCGAGAGCGAGGACGCGCTCGGCCTCGCCGCCTATATCGGCCACCAATCGCGCGGGATGCCCATCGCGTCGCCGGACGATGCCCGGCTCGATGCCGCTCGGGCCGAAGGCAAGCGCCTGTTCGAGACGCGCATGGGCCAGCTCAATCTCGCCTGCTCGTCCTGCCACGACGCCAATTGGCGCGGGCGGCTGGGGGGCAGCGCCGTCACCCAGGCGCATCCGACCGGCTATCCGATCTATCGGCTCGAATGGCAGGCGGTCGGCTCGCTGCAGCGGCGCATGCGCGGCTGCATGGTCGGCGTGCGCGCCGAGCCCTTCGCCTACGGCGCGGCGGAATACATCGCGCTGGAGCTCTACCTCAACAGCCGCGCCGCCGAGATGCCCATCGAGACGCCAGGGGTGAGGCCGTAAGGGCTGGCCGCAATTCGCATCCAGCCCCGATGACCGTCATCCTGAGGTGCTCGCGCAGCGAGCCTCGAAGGATGGTCACTCAAGCGCGCCCCGATGACCATCCTTCGAGGCTGGCCTTTCGGCCAGCACCTCAGGATGACGGCGCACTGTGGGATCGGACTCTCACGTCACCGGCGAGCGCTTGCCGATGGCGGCGCGGGTAAATCCCGAACGGCGCGCCGGGCGCGGGGTCGGCTGGCTCTCGATCGGCATCTCCGCCGGCGGCAGGGTGATGGTGGCGCGCAGGCCGCTGCCGGTGTTGGTCAGCACGATGTCGCCGCCATGCCGGCGCACCACGTCGCGGGCGATGGACAGGCCGAGGCCGATGCCGCCGGTCTCGCGGTTGCGCGAGCTCTCCATGCGCACGAAAGGCTCGAACACCCGTTCCATCTCGGCCTCGGGAATGCCCGGCCCGTCATCCTCGATGACGATCTCCACCGCCTCGGGGCCGCTGGACAGGCTGACGCGCGCGCACTGGCCGTAGCGCACCGCGTTCTCCACGAGGTTGCGCAAGGCGCGCTTGAGCCCGTCCGGCCGGCAGCGATAGCCGATCTTCGGCGCCTCGACGCAGGACACGTTGAAGCCGAGCTCCACCAGGTCGTCGCACAGGCTGCCGACCAGGGCCGCGAGGTCGACGCTGCGCGTCGGTTCCCCGGCCGCCTGCTCGCGCGAGAAGGCGAGCGTCGCCTCGGTCAGCGCGCGCAGCTCGTCGAGCGTGGCGAGCATCTTCTCGCGCGTCTCGTCGTCGGTGACGAACTCGGTGCGCAGCCGCATGGAGGTGATCGGCGTGCGCAGATCGTGGCCGATGGCGGCCAGCATGCGCGTGCGATCCTCGACGAAGCGCTGCAGCCGCGCCTGCATCAGGTTGAAGGCCACCGCCGTCTGGCGGATATCCTCGGGCCCGCGCTCGGGCAGCGGCTCCACGCTTTCGCCGCGACCGAGGCCCTCCGCCGCCACCGCGAGGCGGCGCATTGGCCCGGTCATGCCGCGGGCGATGAAGGCGGCGCAGATCGACAGGATGAAAGCGGTGACCGCGAGCGACATGGCCGACTGCGTGGTCCACAGGCTCGGCATCTTCTTGATCGCCGCCGAGGAAAGCCAGGAGCCGTCCTTGAGCTGGACCGCGAGGCCCATGCCGTTGTCCTGGCCGAGATAGAGGAACTTCGCCGGGCGCGAGAGCGGCCAGGCATGGGCCGGCATCTCGGTCCAGGGCTTCAGCGCCGGATCGTCCGGCGAGGAGGCCGCCGCCGCGCCAACCGGATGGGAGACGGGGGACACCTCCGCGGTCGCCGGCTGGGGCGTGCCGGTCAGGCTGGCCACCGCCGGCAGCGGCGCGGCGAGGCGAGCCTTGGCCTGGTCACGCCACGCCACCGCGTCGGAGGGGAAGTCCGGCGTCACCCAGAAGCGCGTATAGGAGGTGCCGCTCGCCCGCAGCACGTCGGGATGCAGTGTCGCCGGCGTCGCTTCCAGAAGCTGGGCGACCGAGGCGCTGCGGCTGAGGAACTCGGTCTTGGCCGCCTTGATCAGCGCCTGCCCGCGCTCGTCCATGAACAGGACGAAGCTGATGCCCTGCGACACGGCGAGCGCCAGCAGCATGATGGCGACGAAGCGCGCGGTGAGGCTGCGGTTCCACAAGCCGATCATTGCCGCACCACCTCGGCGGAGAAGCTGTAGCCCCCGCCCCAATGGGTCTTGATCAGCGTCGGCGACTTCGGGTCGGCCTCGATCTTCTTGCGCAGCCGGCTGACCTGGTTGTCGATCGCCCGGTCGAACGGCTCGGCCGAGCGGCCGACGGTGAGATCGAGCAGCTGGTCGCGGCTCAGCACCAGCCCAGCATGGTCGAGGAAGACACTGAGCAGGCGGAACTCGGCGGTGGAGAGCGGCACCGCCATACCGTCCTCGCCCGTCAGCTCGCGCCGGCCGACATTCAGCGACCAGCGCTCGAAGCGCACCTCCTTCGCCTTCAGCTGGCCGCGCTGCGGCGGCAGGCTCTGCACGCGTCGCAGCACCGCCTTGATGCGGGCCAGCAGCTCGCGCGGATTGAACGGCTTGGCGAGATAGTCGTCGGCGCCGAGCTCGAGCCCGACGATGCGGTCGGTCTCCTCCGCCATGGCGGTGAGCATGATCACCGGCACCGTGCTGCTCTCGCGCAGATAACGGCAGAGCGACAGCCCATCCTCGCCCGGCATCATGACGTCGAGCACGACGAGGTCGATGGCATTGCGGTCCAGCAGCCGGCGGAACGAGGCGGCGTTCTCGGCCAGGCTCGTGCGGTAGCCGTGCTTCTGAAGGTATTTGCCGACGAGGTCGCGAATATCGCGGTGGTCGTCGACGATGGCGATGTGCGGCGCTGCTTCCATGACTGTCTCCGCAATCTACATAACGTCACGCGCGAAAGACCGCTCCGGGGAAATTGTATCAAACCTTGCACAGCGGTGGCAGTGGCGACACGCGGCGACACAGTCGTCCCGCAACTGCGAAAGATCTGCGACAAGCCCCCTCTAAAACCATCAGCATCGACGACGGGACAGCGATTGTTTCTCGTCAGAAAATAGTCAGATCAACCTCGCGATCCCGTGAGCATGACCTTGGGTTATGTTTTATATTGATCGCACGAAACATGGAACTTTAACAATGTCGAAGATCGTTTCTCTGCCCGTGCTCGGCTTTGGCCTCGCTGTACTCGCTGCCGCCGCCGCCACTCCGGCGCTGGCCAAGAATGACGGCCCGGAGGCCACGCCGCGCTACGGCGCGTCGACCACCGCGCCGGAGACCTATGCGCCCGTCTTCGAGGGCCGCAACGCGACCGAAGGCGGCGCCGCGGTCGAGGGTCGCAACGTCTATGTCGGCGGCTCGGCCACGCAGGGCGTCGAGCCCTACATCGCCAGCCAGATCGAGCAGAACGCCCGCGCGTCGCGCTGACCGGCTCCATCCGAGCTGACGGAGATGGCGGTCCCTACGGGGGCCGTCATTTTCTTTTGGCGGCGCTCTCGCCTTCCGATCGTGCCGGGATAGTGGGCGACCCGACGCCGGCACGCCGACTTCCCGGCCCCTCGCATCAAGCTCATTGTAAAGGCCCGGCCGGCTCGGCGTTTCTCGCAGCGCAGCATTTCGCGGAACCGGCTAACAATCTGTCCCGCCTTGCCTCCTCGCTGCACGCAGTACGTGCAAATTGGTACTAAAACACCTATTTATGCTGCACCGCAGGCGACTCACAATCTCAAAAATACAAGCAAAAAGGATGAAATCTATGCTTGTTGAGGTAAATTAATACCTATAACACGCTGGACACGCGCCTTGCCCAGTCCGATAATTTACCCAAGGCAACAGACGAATGTCGGGGGGCGCTCGATGACCGGGTCGGAGCGAAGCCACGCAGTGGTGGTTGCTCGATGTGGAGGCTTGCGCCTCGGCGTTCCGCTCGAAGCCGTCCACAAGGTCGTCGCCGCCCCGCTCCTCACTCCCCTGCCCGATGCGCCAACGCGCGTCGCTGGTCTCGCCAATCTGCATGGCGCCCCTCTTGTCGTGCTCGACATCTCCGGAACCGCTGTGCCTGCCGGCCGTCCGGAGCTGGAGGCGCGCCTCATGGTGGTAGAAACGGCGCAGCGCCGCTGCGGCCTGCTGTGCGACCAGGTCGAAGGCACGCTGCGCCTGCCGGAGGAAGCCTGGGGCGCGCTCGACGACCTCGTCCCCGGTGCCGGCTATCTGGCCGGCAGCTGTCCCGGCGAGGAAGATCTCATCGTCCTGCGCAATCCGGACGGCTGGCTCACCGAGGGCGACGAGCAGCAACTCCGGCAGGCGCTGGAGCGCTATCGCGCCGGGGAGGCCGGCGCATGAGTGCGGACATTCCCCACCTCGCCCCCTTCCGCTCGCTGATCTCGCAGCGCTTCGGCCTCTCCATGCCCGAGCGCTTCGACCGGCTGCTGCCGCGCGCGCTCGCCAGGGCGATGGAGATCGCCGGCGCGCGCGATGCCGAGGCGCTCTGCCTGCATCTGGAGACCCAGCCCTGGACCGCCCCGGCCTGGCAGGCGGTCATCGAGACGGTGACGGTGCGCGAGACCTCCTTCTTCCGCCAGAGCGGCTGGTGGGGCTCGCTCGTCCAGGCGGCGCTGAAGCCGCTCATCGAGGCGCGGCGGCGCGACGGCACCCGGCACCTGCGCTGCCTCAGCCTCGGCTGCGCCTCCGGCGACGAACCCTATTCTCTGGCCATGATCCTCCACCGCCTGCTGCGCGGCGAGCCGGGCTGGACGGTGGAGATCGTCGGCGCCGATCTATGCCAGGCCGCGCTCGTCCAGGCACAGGCGGGTGTCTTCGACGCGCGGGCGGTCCAGGAGATCGAGCCGCGCGAGCGCGAGCTGTGGTTCCGCCCGGCGGGGCGGCGCTTCGCGCTCTCCGACGAGTTGCGCAGCCGTGTCGCCTTCCGCCTGTTCAACCTCGCCGAGGCGGCCGAGGCCGCGCGCGCGGACCTGCCCACCCACGCTCCCGGCGCACCGGCGAACCTCGTCATCTGCCGCAACGTGATCATCCACATGGAGCCGTCGCGCCAACCGGGGATCGCGCGCTACCTCACCGCGCAGCTGCGGCCGGGCGGCCGGCTGGCGGTCTCGCCGGTCGAGGCCACGGCCGCATGGTTCGCGCCGCTGGCCTTCGAGGCGACGGGCCAGGCCATTCTCTTCACCAAGCCGGACGGACGAGCGTCGGCACCGCAGCGCAAGGCGCGTCCCGCGCCGCCCGCGGTCGAACCCCCTCCCCCTCCGCTCCCGGCAGCACCGAAGGCGACGCTGGCCGCACCGGACAGCTCCGTCCGCCTCGCCCGCGTGCGCCATCTTGCCGATCTCGGCATGTTCGAGGAGGCCCGCCGGCTGTGCGAGCAGATCCTTGGGCCCAACGCCGAGGCGGAACTGCTGATGGCGCTGGTCTGCCAGGCTCTCGGCGACATCGGCTCGGCGGAGGCGGCGGCCCGGCGCGGGCTGGTGGCGGCACCGCAATCGCCGGCAGCGCACTACGTGCACGCCATCATCTGCCTGCGCACCGGGCTCACCGCGCAGGCCCGCCGCTCGCTGCGCCGCGCCATCGAGCTGCTCGACGCCACGGAGGAAGGCAAGCATCTCGGCACCCACCTCGCCATCGAGGCGGGCGAGATCCGCCAGGCGGCGCGCCGGCTGGGCGTGAGCCCCACAGGACAGACAGGCGCGGGAGGCATCCATGGCCGACCGCACTGAGCCGCGCGCCGGCTTCGACTGGAGCCACGTCCACGCCCGGCTCGCCGAAACCTCGGAGCGGCTCGCCGGCGGCCTGTCGGAAGAGGAGATCGCGGAGCGGCTGGCGCGGCGCACCCGCGAGCTTGCCGCGCCGGAGACGGCGGAGGCCGCGGCGCAGCGGCGCGATGTCGTCGTCTTCGGCCGCGCCGGCGAGCGTTACGCCATCGAGGTCGCCTATGCCGTCGCGGTGGCGCCCGTGGGCAACCTCGTCCCGCTGCCGGACGTCGAGGCGCCGCATGTCGGCATCATGACCTATCAGGGCCTGCTCTACGCCGTCGTCGACGCGAACGCGCTCGCGGACCGGGCCGCGGCGTCCATCGCCGTGCCGAGCTTCGTCGTCCTCCTCAACGATCCCGCCAGCGCCGTCGGCATCGCCGCCGACGTGGTGTTCGGCGTGACGCGGGTGCCGGCCGAGACGCTCGACGCCAGCCCGGCCCGGCCGTCCCTCATCGCGACCGTCCTGCCGGACGGCGCCAGCCTGCTATCGCCCGACGCCGTGACGCGCAATGCGCGGCTCGTCGTCGACCATCGCCAGCGCGACACGCTGTCCACCTGAGCGTCCGATCCGAACGTGGGGCCGTCCATGCGCATCAATCGCCTTGTCATCGCCGGGGGCATCCTCGCCGCGCTGGTCCCGACCGCCCTGCTCGGCTTCGGCTACACGATGAAGATGCGCCAGCTCCTGCTCGACAACACGATCGAGCAGGAGCGGGCCTTCGTCACCGAGGCGGCCATCTATATCGACCGCACGCTGACCGACCATCGCAACGCGCTCCAGCTCGCCGCCGACGAGATCGGCGCCAAGTCCATGGACCCGGCGGCCGCCACCCCGACGCTGGAGCGGCTGCGCACGCTGTTCCCGCTGTTCGACCGCATCCTTCTCGCCCCGCCGGACGGCACCATCGTCGCCGCATCGCCGGCCGTGGCCGAGAACGGCCAGAGCTCGATCGGCACCAGCATCACCGACCGCACCTATTTCCGCATCCCGCTGCAGAACGGAACGCCGTTCATCGATCCCCAGGTGCTGATCGGCCGGACTTCGGGCCAGCCGCTGATGGCCATGGGCGCCCCGGTGAAGGCGCCGGACGGGCGCGTTATCGGCGTGCTCGGCGGCACCATCGAGCTGGACTCCGTCACCAGCATGATCCGGCGCCTGACGCTCGGCCATACCGGTCATGCCGTCGCCGTCACGCGCGAAGGCATGACCGTGGCGCACCCCGACGCCAAGCTGCTGCAGCAGCGCTTCAGCTTCGCGAGCCAGCCGATCTGGGAGCAGATGGGCGGGCGGCAGCAGGGGCAGATCCTCGACTATGAGGACGAGGCCGGCAATTCCCGCTTCGCCGCCTTCGCCACCGTGCCGGCGACGGAATGGAAGATCTGGCTCAGCCAGGCCCACGCGGAGGTCGACGAAGAGTTCATGGCCCGCCTCGCATCGAGCGCCCTCTGGCCGCTGGTCGCGCTGCTCGGCGGCATCGTGCTCTCCGTGCTGCTGTCGCGGCTCATCGCCCGTCCGATCGAAAAGCTGCAGGGCACCGCCGAGGCGATCGCCGGCGGCGAGCTCGACCTGCGGGCACAGACCGACGGCCCGACCGAGATCGCGAGCCTCGCCGGCGCGGTCAACGCCATGGCGGGCGCGCTGCAGCAGCGCATCACGGCCGAGCAGGAGGCGCGCGGCGCGATCGAACGCACGGTGACCGCCTATGGCGGCTTCGCCGAGCGGGTCGCCAATGGCGACTTCACCTCGCGTCTCGAAGTCGGCGATGCCGGCGACCTCGAACGCCTCGGTCACGCGCTCAATTCCATGTCGAGCTCGCTCGGGCTGCTGGTCGGCGAGATCAAGCTGGCCACCAACCAGCTCGGCTCGGCCACCGCCGAGATCCTTGCCGCCACCACCCAGCAGGCCGCGGCGACCTCCGAGGAGGCGGCCGCGGTGCGGCAGATGGCGGCCTCCGTGCACGAGCTGCGGCAGGCCGGCGAATCCGTCGCCCGCCGCACCCAGACCGTGGTGGAGATGGCGCAGAAGACCGAGAACGTCGCCGAGACCGGCCTGCAATCGGTGGAGGAGACCATCCGCTCCACTGAGGAAGGCCGCCAGCGGTTGGAAACGCTCGCCGAGCGGGTGATGAACTTCAGCGAGCGCACCCACGAAATCGCCGAGCTGAACGCCACCGTCGGCGAGCTGGCGGAGAAGTCGAACCTGCTCGCCGTCAACGCCAGCATCGAGGCGGCCAAGGCCGGCGAAGCCGGCCGCGGCTTCGCGGTGGTGGCCAACGAGGTCAAGGAACTCGCCGACCAGTCGAAGGCGGCCAGCGTGCAGGTCCGCCGCATCATCGCCGACATACAGCGCTCGGCGCAGGCCGCGGTGATCGCCGCCGAGCAATACGCCAAGGCGTCGGATGCCAGCGTCGCCACCTCGCGCCAGTCCGGCTCGTCCATCTCCATGCTGGCGAGCCGGGTGAGCGAGGCCTCGCAGGCGGCACGGCAGAACCTCGTCGCCGCCGAGCAGCAGCAGGCCGGTATCGAGCAGATCGCGCTCGCCGTCGACAATATCGAGGCGTCCTCAGCGCAGACCGTCTCCGCCACCGGACAGGTCGAGCAGTCCGCCCGCAGCCTGCACGATCTCGCGCAATCGCTGGAAGCCATCGTCGGCCGCGTCGCCGTGCGGCACGGTACCTGATCGGAAGGAACCATGGGCCCGACCTCCAAGGACGAGCTGCGCATCAGGCTTCTCGCCATCTTCCGCGAGGAAGCGGCGGACCATCTGCGCGCCATCGCCCGGGACGTGTCGGAACTCGAACGCGAGACCCAGCCGGCGCAGGTCGACGAGCGGCTGGAGCAGCTCTTCCGCACCGTCCATACGCTCAAGGGCGCCGCCCGCTCGCTCTCCATCGGCAGCGTCGAGCGGCTGTGCCACGAGATCGAGGATCTGTGCAGCGAGGGACGGCAGGCCGCCGCCTTCGACACGGAATCGCGCGAATTGCTGCGCGAACTCACCGACCAGCTCGTGGCCACCACCAGGCGGGCGCTTGAGGCCCCTGCCCCCGCCCCTGCCCCGCCGCCGACCGCCGCGCCAGGGAGAGGCGCGGAGCCGCCGCCTGCGCCGATACCCCGGCCGCCGGCCGCTCCGGAGCCGCCCGCCGCCGCGCCGGTTTCCCCTCCACCGACGGTCTCGGCGGGCCGCAAGCCCGAGGCGAAGCCCGCTGCCAAAGCCGAAACCAAAACCAGAGCCAAGCCGGACACCAAGCCGGCCCCCCGGCCCTTGGAACTCGTCGCTCCCGCCGTGGAGTTGGCGGGCGGCCCGGGTTTCGTCCGGCTCGAGACCACCCGGCTGCAGCGGCTCGGGCTGATGGCCGAGGAGCTGATCGGCCCGCGGCTGGCAATGCAGGCCCGCGTCGACGAGGCGCGCGACCTCGTCGGCCGGCTGGCGTCGCTGCATGCCGATGAAGGTTCCACCGAGCGCCACCCGAAGGAGCTGCGCGCCGCCGAGCAGACCGCCCGCCAGTTCCTCGCGAGCCTCGCGGAGGACAACCGCACGCTGCGCGGGGTCATCGACGGCCTGGTCGAGGAACTCCGCCGCACCCGCATGATGCCGGTGAGCGAACTGCTCGCCGTGTTCCCCGCCATGGTCGACGACCTCGCCGGCGAGGTCGGCAAGGACGTCGTCTGGCGCACGCAGGGCGCGGACCTCCTGATCGACCGGCAGGTCGCCGAGCGGATCAAGGACCCGCTCATCCACATGGTGCGCAACGCCGTCGATCACGGCATCGAACCGGCCGAGTTGCGGGCGAAGGCCGGCAAGCCGGCGCAGGGCGTGATCTCGCTGAACCTCGAACCCGCCGAGGGCGGGCGCGTCGCCATCGAGGTCACCGACGACGGCGCCGGCATCGATCTTCCCGCGCTGCGCGAGGCGGCGGTGCGCAACCGCTTCGTCTCGCGTGAGGACGCCACGCGCCTCAGCGACGAGGCGGTCACCGAGATGGTGTTCGAATCCAGCCTCTCCACCCGCACCGTCATCAGCCCGGTGTCCGGGCGCGGCCTGGGCCTCGCCATCGTGCGCGAGCGGGTGGAGCGGCTGGGCGGCAGCGTCCACATCGCCTCCACTCCCGGCAAGGGCACGGTGCTGCGGCTGGAGGTGCCCGCCGCGCTGGCCAATTTCCACGGCATCGGCGCCCGCGCGGGCGAGACCTTCGTGATCTGGCCGCGCGAGGCCGTCGAGCGCTCGCTGGCGCTGCCGGAGGACGTGTGCGAGGCGGCGCTGGCGCGCGGCGCGGTGCAGATCGACGACCTGCTGCTGCCCTTCGGCTCGCTCGGCCATGTGCTCGGCCAGCCGCCCGAGGCGGCGCCAGGCGATCGGCGGAGCCTCAGGAGCTGTCTCGTCATCCGCGACAAGGAGCGCCGCGGCGTGCTGGCGGTGGACGAGGTCACCGGCAATTGCGAAGTGGTGGTGAAGGAGCTGCGCCCGCCGCTGCTGCGGGTGCGCCACGTGCTGGCGGCCGGCCTGCTCGGCAATGGCCGGCTCGGGCTGATCCTGCGCACCGCCGACGTGCTCGACACGCTCATCAACCACCCGCGCCGCGCCGCCCCCGCCCCGCGGCCGGTGCGCCGACAGGGCAAGCCGCGCCTGCTGGTGGTCGACGACTCCATCACCACGCGGGCGATGGAGACCGGCCTTCTGGAGGCGGCCGGCTATGAGGTGCATGCCGCCTCCGACGGGATGGAGGCGTGGACGGTGCTGCAGAGCGGCGAGTTCGACGCCGTCATCTCCGACATCGATATGCCGCGCATGGACGGCTTCGAGCTGACCGAGCGCATCCGCTCCGATGCGCGGCTGAAGCAATTGCCGATCGTGCTGGTCACCGCCCTGGAGAAACGCGAGGACCACGAACGCGGGCTGCGGCTCGGCGCGAACGCCTACATGATGAAGTCGGCCTTCGATCAGTCCATGCTGATCGACCTCGTGCGGCGGGTGCTATGAAAGAGTCGCGCAAGATCCGCGTCCTCCTCGCCGAGGATTCGCGCTCGCAGCGGGAGGCGATCTCCTGGGTGATCGGCAACGCACCCTATCTCGAACTCATAGGCGATGCGGCGAACGGCGCCGAGGCGGTCGACATGGTCGAGCAGCTCAAGCCCGACATCGTGCTCATGGACTGCCACATGCCGGTGATGGACGGCATCGAGGCCACCCGCGTCATCATGGGCCGCTGCCCGGTGCCGATCGTCGTCACCAGCGCCACCTTCGACGCCAACGACGTGCATCCGGGCCTGGAAGCGCTGCACGAGGGCGCGCTCGCCATCGTGCCCAAGCCGCTGGACCCGGCGGCGGAGAACTTCGACCGCCTGGCCGAGGAGCTCTGCCTGACGCTGAAGCTGATGGCCGACGTCAAGGTCGTGCGCCGCCTGCCGCGCCCGTCGGCCGCGAGCCCGCGTCCTCCGGAGGATCTGGCCAACCGTCCGGCGCCCGTGCGCGAGGCGCGCGAGATCAGGATCATCGCCATGGGCGCCTCGACCGGCGGTCCGCCGGTCGTGCTCGACATACTGCGCCGGCTCGGGCCGCGGCTCGACGTGCCCATGCTGCTGGTGCAGCACATGTCGCCGGGCTTCATCGTCGGCTTCGCCTCCTGGCTCGCCCGTGGCAGCGGCCTGCCGGTCGAGGTGGCCGCCGACAATGTCGCCGCCGCGCCGGGGCGGGTTTATATCGCGCCCGAGGACCGTCACCTCGGCATCGACGGACGCGGTCGGCTCACCCTCGACGACGGGCCGCCGGAGAACGGCTTCCGGCCGTCGGTGTCCCATCTCTTCCGCTCCGTCGCCGACGCCTTCGGGCGGGAGGCGTTGGCCATCCTGCTGACCGGCATGGGCCAGGATGGGGCGGAAGGGCTGGCCTATCTCGCCCAGAAGGGCGGCGTCACGACCGTGCAGGACAAGCAGAGTTCAGTGGTATTCGGCATGCCAGCAGCGGCGATTCGCATGGGGGCGGCGCAACGCGTTCTCGCGCCTCCGGACATTGCGAGATTCGCACTGGCCCAACTGACGAGAAGGCGCCACCAGTCATGAACCAGCACCTTCAACGCGATCCGTCCGGCCCGCGCATCCTGATCGCCGAGGACAGCCCGACGCAGGCGGCGCAGATCGTCCATTTCCTCTCCCGCCAGGGCTATGCGGTCCAGGCTGCCCGCAACGGCGAGGAAGCCTATGAACTCGCCGTCACCACCCAGCCGGACATCCTCATCAGCGACATCGTCATGCCGGGCATGGACGGCTACGAACTGTGCCGGCGGCTGAAGGCGACGCCGGGACTGGAGGACACGCCGGTCATCCTGGTGACGTCGCTGTCGCAGCCGCAGGACGTGCTGGCAGGGCTGGAAGCCGGCGCCGACAACTTCATCATCAAGCCCTATGACGAGGAGGTCCTCTCCTCCCGCGTCACCTACCTGCTTAAGAACCGGAACCTGCGCCGCGCCGAGCGCTCGGGCGACCGGTTGGAGGTCGAGTTCGGCGGCGAACGGCACCACATCACCGCGCGCAAGCAGCAGATCCTCGACCTGCTGATCTCGACCTACGCCCAGGCGGTGCATCTGTTCAGCGCCCTCGACCAGGGCCGGCAGGAGCTGTCGCAGTCCTACGAGGTGCTGCACGCCCTCTACGATATGACCGACGGCCTCAACCGCTGCCGCACCCCGGCGGACGTCGCCATGACCACGGTCTCGCGCAGCATCGGCATGCCCGGCGTGCGCGACGCCTGGATCTATCTGCGCGACGACGACGGCCTGCGCCTCACCGCCGAGCGCCACACCGGCCGCGGCGCCCAGCCCGATCCGTTCCCACCCTCGCCCGCAGAGGCCGATGCGGTGGACGACACGCTCGGCGACGTGCCGCAGACGCGGCGCGTCGAGACCAACGGCGGCGCCGCGCGGCATCACGCCGGCATGCGGCTGCGCGTCGGTACGCGCACCTTCGGCTTCCTCAACCTCGTCGGCAGCGAGCCCGCCGTCACCGGCGAGGTGGCGCTACGCACGCTGGCGGCGATCGCCAGCCAGGTCTCGATCGCGCTGGAACGCGCCATCCTGCACACCGACCTCGAGAACGAGGTGCGCAAGCGCACGCAGCGTCTGGTGGAGGAGGTCGAGGAGCGCCGCCAGGCCACCGAGACCATCACCGCCATCTTCAACGCCTCGCCGGTCGCCCTCATCTCGCTGGACGGCCAGCTCAACATCACCACCTGGAACCGCACGGCCACCGAGATCTTCCGCGCCGAGAGCGCGCTGGTGAGCGGCAAGCCGTGGTTCACCCTGTTCGCCGCCGCGCCCACGCGGCTGCACGATGTCATGGCCACGCTTCAGTCCGGCGGCGAGATCGCCAGCCTCGAAGTGGACGCGACGCTGCACGATGGCGCCCCGCGCAGCCTGCACATCGCCGGCGAACCGTTGATCGACGCCGGCGGCGTCTTCCGGGGCGCGGTGCTCTCCATCGACGACATCACGGCGATCAAGCAGGTGAAGGAGCAGCTCCACCAGGCGCAGAAGATGGAGGCGGTGGGCAACCTCACCGGCGGCATCGCCCACGACTTCAACAACCTGCTCACCACCATCATCGGCAATCTCGACCTCGCTTTGATCAAGTCGACCCAGTGCGAGGAGCAGCGGCCCTTCCTCGACACCGCCATGCGGGCCAGCCTGCGCGGCTCGGAGCTCGCCAAGAAGCTGCTCGCCTTCGCCCGCAAGCAGCCGCTGGAGCCGCAGGCGCTGGAGCCGAGCGCGATCATGGAGGAGCTGCGCCTGCTGCTCGACGGCCGGCTGGGCCCGCATATCGGCATGATGCTCGCCATCGCTCCCAAGGTGCCCATGGTCTATGCGGACCCGGTGCAGCTGGAATCCGCGCTGATGAACCTCGCCATCAACGCCCGCGACGCCATGCCGGCCAGCGGCGAGCTCACCATCGAGGCGAGGTTCGTCCCCGCCCCGCCCGGCGGCCGGCGGGCCGCCGTGGAATTCACCGTACACGACACCGGCGTCGGCATCCCGCCCGAGCAGCTCGACCGCATCTTCGAGCCCTTCTTCACCACCAAGGAGATGGGCAAGGGCACCGGGCTCGGCCTCGCCATGGTCTACGGCTTCGCCAGCCAGTCCGGCGGCTATCTCACCGTGGAGAGCGAGGTCGGCTTGAGCAGGTCGCGCCGCATGCACGGCCGGACGAGAACCACCGCCCGGCGGTGCATGAGCCCCGCACCGTGCTGCTGGTCGAGCCCAACCCGGAAGTACGGCTCACCGTCGAGAACGCGCTCATCGGCATCGGCCACGAGGTGCGCACGGCCGGCGGCGCGGCCGAGGCGCTGCGCATCCTCGACGCGGAGGGGCGCTTCGATGTGCTGCTCACCGACCTCAACCTCCCGGACATGGACGGGCTTGGGCTGGCCCGTGCGGCGACGGAGGTCGGCGCCTGCGATCAGGTGCTGCTGATGTGCGCCGCCGCGCCGGAAGCGATGGCATCTGGCGAAACGCCCGAACGTTACGGTATCCTCAACAAGCCGTTCCGCGTTGAGGAACTGAGGGACGCCATTGCGGCCCTGTTCTGATCGGTAAGGACGATGCCCGAGCACAGGATTCTCATCCTCGACGACGAACCCGAGATCGGGCAGTACGTCGCTACCGTCGCGGAGCTGAGCGGCTTCGAAAGCACTTACTTCTCCGATCCCGAGGCGTTCTTCTCGGCGATCGCCATCTGGCCCGAGGCCTGCGCCGTGATCGACCTGCAGATGCCGGCGCTCGACGGCATCGAGGTGCTGCGGCGGCTGTCCTCCTCGAAGTTCCGACGGCCGATCGTGATCATGAGCGGCGTCGACCGCAAGGTGCTGGAATCCGCCCGGCACTTCGCCAGGGCGCACGACCTCGAGGTCAGCGACATCGTCAGCAAGCCGGCGCGGCTGGACGAACTGCGCCAGATCTTCGAACGTCTGCGCGGCAGCATCCACCTGCTGCCGACGCGGGCCGAGCTCGCCGACGGCATCGCCCGCCGCGAGTTCCAGCTCCATCTCCAGCCCAAGGTGCGGCTGGTCCGCGACGGCGAGGACGGGGTGAGCTATGTGCCGCTCGGCTTCGAGGGGCTGATGCGCTGGCAGAGCCCCAGCCGCGGCCTCGTCATGCCCGATCACTTCATCCCGCAGATCGCCGCGGCCGGCCTCGGAGCCGAGTTCTCCGACCACCTGTTCGACCTGGCGCTGGACACGCTGAAGAGCTGGAACGAGGCCGGTATCGATGCCTCGCTCGCCATCAACCTGTCGGCCTCGGACGTTGAGGACCTGTCGCTCGCCGACCGGCTGTGGAAGCGCTGCTCGGATGCCGGCATCGATCAACAGCGCATCATCATCGAGGTCACCGAGACCGCGGCCATGCAGCACCCCGAGCGCGCGCTCGATGTGCTCACGCGCCTGCGCCTGCGCGGCTTCCTGCTGTCGCTGGACGATTTCGGCACCGGCTATTCGTCGCTGGTGCAGCTGCAGCGCCTGCCCTTCGCCGAGCTCAAGATCGACCGCTCGCTGATCTCCGACTGCACCTCGTCCGAGCACACGCGGATCATCGTCAAGGCGATCATCGACCTCGGCCACAATCTGGGCCTCACCGTGGTGGCGGAGGGCGTCGAGGACGAGGACACGCTGGAGCTGCTGCAGGGCTGGTCCTGCGACCTCGCGCAGGGCTATCTGCTCGCCCGCCCGCTGCCGCCGGAGCGCGCCCGCGCCTGGTGGCTCGCCCACCGCAACATGAACGGGCGCCCGGTCGCTTCCGAGTGAGGCGCCGGCCCGGCGGATAATCCCGGGTTCAGATCGTGCCGAACATCAGCGACCGATGAAGCCCGGCGCCGGCGAGGTTGCCGTCTCCGACGGCAAGCGCCACCGAAGCCATGAGCCGGGCGGCATCTCCGCAGGCGAAGACACCCGGCATGCTGGTCTCCTTCATCGGATCGGTCCTGATGACTGCACCGACCGGCCCCTGTTCCATCTCGAGGCCGAGCTGCTGCGCGATGGGGCTTGCCAGCTCGAAGGGAGCGAGCGCGAAAAGTCCCGCGAAATCGAGCAGGCGGCCGTCCGATAGCTCGACGTCGGCATGGCCGGTGATCGCCGCGATCGTGCTGCGCTCCACCGTGACGCCGCGCGCCGCGAGCGCCGCGCTCTGATCCGCATCCGGCTCGAATGCTCCGTTGAGGAGGAGGGTCGTCGGCCCCCAGTCCGGCAGCATGAGCGCGTGATGCATCGAGAGCACGGAGCCGGCGATGACGCCGATCCGGCCCTGGTTCAGCTCGTAGCCGTGGCAGTAGGGGCAGTGGAACACGCTCTTGCCCCAGCGTTGTTCGAGGCCGGGAATGTCGGGCAGGATGTCCTTCACCCCGGTCGCCAGCAGCAGGCGACGTGAGGTGTGCTGCTCCTCCCCGACGGCGACTTCGAAGTTTCCGCCTGCCGACGACGGGCTCTCCATCCGTCTGGCGGAATCCGCCCGAGCCGAGATCCACTGCACGGTCGGATACGCCATCACCTGCGCGCAGGCGGCGGCGGCGATTGCCGCGGGATCGACTCCGTCCTGCGTCAAGAATCCGTGCGAGCGTCGCGCGAACCGGTTCCGTCTCCGCCCCTCGTCGATGATCAGCACCTTGCGCCGGGCGCGGGCGAGCTGCAGTGCGGCTGACTGGCCTGCGTAGCTCCCGCCGATAATGATGACGTCGTGAATATCGTCGCTCATGTGCATCTCCTGATTTGCAACAACATAAGTTGCGTGAGGTGCCAAGGTCAACACTCATGACACTTTTATTGTATCATGACGGCGAGGTCATGCTACCTTGCCCGTAAGGCTCATCAAGGAAGGGATCAAAAAAATGAGGCAGGACAGTCGCCTATCCCGCATGCTTCATGTTTTGATCCACATGGGCAAGCACGGGGGATCGATGACCTCCGAGACCATCGCCCGCATGCTCGATGCCAATCCCGTGGTCATCCGGCGCACCATGTCCGGCCTGAGGGAGAGCGGATATGTCCGCTCGGAGAAAGGCCACGGCGGCGGCTGGACCCTGGTGCGCCCTCTCGAGGAACTCACGCTTCTCGACGTCTATCGTGCCGTCGGCGAACCCTCGGTCTTCGCGGTCGGCCCCGCCTACGACATGCCGGGATGCCCCATCGAGCAGGCCGTCAACGCCACCTTGAAGGGCGTCTTCGACGAAGCGGAGCAATTGCTGCTGAACAGGTTCGCCGGGGTGACGCTCGCCGACATCGCCGGGAGCTTTCCCCCGGTCATCGATGCCGGCAAAGGGGAGCACTGCGCTTCCTGAACGTTCGGATCGAAAGATGGAGAGCGTCGCATTCCGTCCTGTCCGGGACCTGCAGGAGGCGGAGGTGGTCAAGAGCAGCGTTTCGACGGTTAACGAATTGTGCTAGTCAGCGGCGTGGAATGGTGGGCAGCAAAGCGATTGATCGACGGAAGGCGTCTTGCGGTTGCGGTGATCGCGCTGGTGGGACCGGTCGTCTGCGGCCCCTTTCTGGGCGCATCGCCGGCATGGGCCGGGGCCGAGCATAGGCCTTCATCGCCGACGCGTGCGCCCTCGGCGTGGTCGTCCGTCGACCGAGCCGTCCCCCCTGCGCTTCTGGCGCCTGTCACCCCCGCCGGCCTTGTCGCTCCTTCCTATGCCGGATGGCTGGTCGACCCGCGCGAGGCCCGCCCGGGCGGCAAGTTCGTCGCCCGCGGGCAGGTACTCACCGAAGCGGAGATGTTCCAAAGGGTGATCGCGGTCCCGCCGTCGGCGCCCCTGGCCTTCACATCCGATTCTTCCACCTCGACGCCTTCGGTGCCCCTGCCGCCGAAGCGGCTTGCCGAGAAGCGCAGGATCGTCATGGCCTCGCTGGCGCCTCTGCCGCCCCCGCGCCTCGCCGAGCCGCCGCCGATCGCTGCGCAGGAGGCCGTGCCCGAGGAAACCGCCGCCGACCCCGCCTCTTCGCCGGCCGACGACGCGGCGGACCAGAATGCCGACGCCTCCCCGGAGGATGCCGCGAAGCCGATCGACGACGGCCCCGAGCCCGTCCCGACCCGCCTGACGGCCAACCGCGCGCCCCCGCATATCGAGGCGCTGATCGAGCGCTATGCCCGGCGCTTCGACGTGCCCGCGGCGCTCCTGCGCCGTGTCGCCTGGCGCGAGAGCAACTTCGACCCCAGGAAGCGCAACGGCCCCTATTGGGGCCTGATGCAGATCCGCGTCGACACCGCGCGTGGCCTCGGTTTCCGTGGCGCGCCGAGAGATCTTCTGGAAGCCAACACCAACATGGCCTTCGCGGCCGCCTATCTCGCCAACGCCTACCGGGTCGCCGGACGCGACGAGAAGCGGGCGGTGATGCTTTATTCCAGGGGCTATTACTACGAGGCCAAGCGCAAGCGGATGCTGGATTCGCTGATCCGCACCGCGGCGGCCGAGGAATAGCCGCCCCCTTCGTGTCGGCCGCGCCATCGAAGGCGCAAGCGTGATCGCCGCACGCCCCCTGCCCTGACTGCCCGCTGATCCGAAAGAACAGGCGCCGCCCGGCGACGGGGGTTGCGCGCTTTTGAAGTTCCCATTATCGATAGTTTTAGTAGATTTATAGATCCAACTCCCCTCCGATTTCCGGCGGTGGGGCCGTTGCGAGCTGGGAGCATCCATGCCTGACCATATCCGGCTGCAATCGGATGTGCTGGTCATCGGCGGCGGGCCGGCGGCCTGCTGGGCGGCGCTCGCGGCGCGCGAGGCCGGGTGCAGCGTCGTGCTCGTGGACAAGGGTTACGTCGGCACGAGCGGCGCCACCGCGCCTTCCAACACCGGAACCTGGTTCGCCACCACGCCGGAGCAGCGGGCCCGCCTCGTCGCCGAACGCGCGAAGCAGGCCGAGGGGCTGGCCGACGTGCGGCAGATGGGGCGCGTCATCGACGCCGCCACGCAACACCTCAACCTCCTCGCCGAGCGCGGCTATCCCTTCCCGCGCGACGACGAGGGCGAGCTCTACATCGCCAATCTGCGGGGGCCGGACTACATGCGGTTCCTCCGGACGCAGCTCGTGCGCGCCGGGGTGACGATCCGCGATCATCATCCCGCGCTCGAGCTCCTCGTGGCCGGCGAGGTGGTGGCGGGCGCCGCCGGCTTCGCCCGGCAGCTCGACCGCAACTGGGAGGCGCGGGCCGGCGCCGTGGTGATCGCCACCGGTGGCTGTGCCTTCGGCTCGCGCATTCTCGGCGCCACGGGGCTCACCGGCGACGGCCAGCTCATGGCCGCCGAGCTCGGCGCGAGCCTCTCCGGCATGGAATTCTCCAACCAGTACGGCATCGTCCCGCTGCACTCCTCCGTCAACAAGGGGCTCCCCTATTTCTGGGCGAGCTTCTACCGGACGGATGGCTCGGCGATCGACATCCCGCCCGGCCAGCGTTTTCCGATCCTGGCGCGGGAATCGCTGGAAGGCCCGATCTATGCGCGCCTCGACCGGGCGACCGGTGCCCTGCCCGACGCGCTGCGGCGGGGCCAGCCCAACTGCTTCCTGCCCTTCGACCGCGCCGGCATAGATCCGTTCAGTGATGCCTTTCCCATCGCCCTGCGTTCGGAAGGCACGGTGCGCGGCACGGGCGGCCTGAGGCGCGCCGACGACGATTGCAGCGTCGGCATTCCCGGCCTCTTCGCCGCCGGAGATGCGCTGGAGCGCCAGGACATCGCCGGCGCGGCCACCGGTGGCGGCGGGCCGAACGCCTCCTGGGCCATCGCCACCGGCGTCTGGTCCGGCAAGGGCGCCGCCGCTTTCGCCCTGCGCCTCGGCAGCCGGGCGCACGAGCGGACGGTGAGGCCAGCCGGCCAGGCCGGGCTGCGCCCCGCAGCCTCCACGCGCACCGTCGATGCGGCGGAAGCCGTGGCGCTGGTGCGCGAGGAGATGCTGCCGGTGGACCGCAATTTCTTCCGCAGCGCGCCCAAGCTCGACGGCTCGCTCGCGCGCCTCGACGCGGCCTGGGGAGCGGTCCGCGACCACGCGCAGGGCAGCGGCGCCACCGCCTTCCGCCTACGCGAAGCCGCCGCGCTCCTTGCCTCCAGCCGCTGGGCCTACCGTGCGGCGCTGCTGCGGACCGAGACGCGCGGCATGCACCGGCGTCTCGACGCGGCCGGGAGCGACCCCGCCCAGATGCGCCGCATCTCCATCGCCGGCGTCGACCAGCCGTCGCTCGGCTTCGACATCCAGCCCGCCGAGGCCGCAGCATCATGATCGAGGTTCTGTCCGAGACCCGCTGCACCTCCTGCAACGTCTGCGTAAAGGCGTGCCCCGCCAACGTGTTCGATGCCGTGCCCGGCCATGTGCCGGTGATCGCCCGGCAGGAGGACTGCCAGACCTGCTTCCTCTGCGAAATCTACTGCCCGGTCGACGCGCTCTATGTCGCGACCGATCCCGAGCACGTCACCGGCATCACCGAAAGCACGGTCGTCGAGGCCGGCCTGTTCGGCAGCTATGCGCGCGCGCTCGGCTGGAGGAAGGGCCGCGAAGGCGGTGCCGACCGCGATCCCACCCACCAGCTTCGCCAAGCCTCGCTTACCGGCGCCAGGAGCACAGCACCATGAGCGCGTCCGTCGCCACGACCCCGCCCGTGAACCGCGCGGCCACCAGCCGCATCGCCATCAGCGACGTGCGCAAGACCTTCCAGCTCAAGCCGGGCCAGAGCGTGACACTGGACGGCAAGGTGAGCGACCGCATCCCGGTTCTGTCGGGCGTCGACCTCGATATCCGGCAGGGCGAGTTCGTCACCATCGTCGGGCCTTCGGGCAGCGGCAAGTCGGTCCTGCTCGACATCATCGCTGGGCTGACGCAGCCGACCGGCGGCTTCGCCGCCATCGACGGACGCAAGGTGGTCCGCCCCCACCCGGAGACGGCCTATGTGTTCCAGCAATACGCGCTCTTCCCCTGGCGCACGGCGCTGCAGAACATCGAATATCCGCTGGAGGTCCGCGGGGTCGGCCGCGCCGAACGCCGCGAGCGGGCGCAGCATTTCCTCAACCTGTTCGGCCTGAGGGGCTTCGAGGACCGCTACCCGTCGCAGCTCTCCGGCGGCATGCAGCAGCGCGTGGCCATCGCCCGCGCGCTGGCGACCGACCCGCAGGTACTGCTGATGGACGAGCCCTTCGCGGCGCTCGACGCGCAGACGCGCGACATCCTGCAAAGCGAATTGCTGCGCATCTGGGAGCAGATCAAGACCACTGTCGTCTTCGTCACCCACTCCATCGACGAGGCCATCTTCCTCGCCGACCGGATCGTCGTCATGACGGCGCGCCCCGCCCGGGTGAAGGAGAGCATCGAGGTCGACCTGCCCCGCCCGCGCGACATCGAGATCCGCAACGGCGCCGCCTTCAACGCCTATCGCGCCCGCGTGTGGGACGCCCTGCGGGAAGAGGTGCGCAAGGCCCAGCGCGACTGGGCCCTCGCCTCCGCCTACAACGCCTGAGGACAGGACGATGACCCTCGCCACCGACAAGTCGACCGATGTCCCCCCGCGCGTCTGGTGGAGCCGGCCGGCCTTCCTGCCCTCGCCCTCCTTCGTGCGGCAAACCATCCACACCATCGGCCTCGGCCTGCCGGCGCTGCTCGTGCTCGCCCTCCTGTGGGAGCTTGCGCCGCGGCTCGGCTGGATGAACGCCATCTTCTTCCCGCCGCTGAGCCAGGTGCTGGCGACGCTCGGCGACATGATCGCCAGCGGCCTGCTCTTCCAGCACATCGGCATCAGCCTGCAGCGCGCGGCCATCGGCTTCGGGCTGGCGGTCGTCGTCGCCATTCCGCTCGGGCTGCTGATGGGGCGCTACACGCTGTTCGAGAAGCTCAGCGATTTCCTGGTGCAGACGCTGCGCAACACGTCGCAGTTCGCGCTGCTGCCGGTCTTCATCCTCGTGCTCGGCATCGGCGAGGCCTCGAAGATCGCCATCACCTTCTACGCCGCGGTCTTCTTCCTGCTCGTCAACACCATCGTCGGCGTCAAGTCGGTGGATCCGCTGCACATCAAGGCGGCGCGCTCCATGGGCACGTCGGACTGGGACCTGTTCCGCAAGGTCATCCTGCCCTCGGCCGTGCCCTCCATCGTCGCGGGTGCGCGCCTCGGGGTGAAGAGCTCGCTCTTCTCGGTGATCGCCGCCGAGATGCTGGCCGCGCAGTCCGGCATCGGCTTCCTGATCCAGAACTCGTCGCTGATGCTGGAAACCGACCGCATGTATGCGGGCATCCTGACGCTCACCATCATCGGCTTCCTGCTGAATTACGGCCTCGTGGCCTTCGAGGCCCGGGCGACGCGCTGGCGCGCCTCCGACGACAAGGGCGCCGTCTGACGGCGCCGTCCCTCTTCACGCCCTCTCCCGAAAGGCACCGGACAATGGCCCCCCGCTCCTTCTCCCCCTCGCGCCGGCATGTCGTTCAGGGGCTCGGCCTCGCCGCCGTCGCCCCGTTCACCGGCGTCATCCCCGCCCGCGCCAAAGACAAGCCGGAGGTGATCCGCATCGGCTCGACCGCGCCGGGGCACCTCAAATTTATCCTGTACCGCAACAAGAAGCTGCTGGAGCAGGAGTTCGCCAAGGATGGCATCCGCGTCGAGCTGGCGACCTTCGACGGCGGCGGGCCGGCCTCGGTGGCCCTGGGTTCTGGTGCCATCGAGTTCACCTATATCGGCAACAACCCGTCGCTGCGCCTTGGCGCCGCCGGGGCGGACGTAAAGGCCATCGGCCTGTCGAGCTGGGTGCCGTCCAACGAGACGCTCATCGTCGTCCGCCCGGATTCCCAGCTCAAGAACCTCGCCGAGCTGAAGGGCAAGAAGGTCGCGGTGCTCACCGGCACCGTGCGGCACTCGACCTTCGCCAAGGCGCTGAAGGACGCCGGCGTCTCGGTCAAGGACGTCGAGCTGCTCAATATCGGCATCGAAAGCTCGGGCCCGGCGCTGGCGCGCGGCGACATCGATGCCATCGTGGAAAGCACGGGGCCGGCGCAGAAGCTGGTGGAAGCCGGCGGAGCACGCGTGATCTTCGACGCCGGCGTTTCCGGCAAGCGCGAATGGGCGGTGCCGCACGTCATCAGCGTCAACGGCACCTTTGCCCGCACCTACCCGGACATCGTCGCGCGGCTGCTCGCCATCGACATCGAGACCGCGCGCTGGGGCGATGCGCACCCGGAAGAGACCATCCAGATCTTCGTGAAGGAGACGGGCAGCAGCGAGAAGGCGGTGCGCTCGACCTACAACGAGGGCAAGTTCTGGCAGGATCCGAAGATCACCGACGAGGCGGTGCGGGCGCTCCAGGCGGAGGAGGCTTTCATGGCCGAGGCCGGCCTGCTCAAGGGCAAGGTCGACTACGACAAGTGGATCGACCGCTCCTATTACGACGCCGCGCTGAAGAAGCTCGCCAGCAACTGACGGGAGCCGCCGACGCGTGGCGCCTCCGGTCAGCCGACCGGCCAGACCTCCGGATTCACCAGATGGCTTGGCGGCGTGCCCTGCAACACGCCGAGGGCATCGCGGGCCGCCTCCATGCTCATCCGGCGCAGGCTCTCGCGGGTACCCCCGGCGATATGCGGCGTCAGGAAGAGCCGCGGCGCCGAGAGGAGCGGATGATCGGCAGGCAGCGGCTCGCGATCGAACACGTCGAGCGCCGCGCCGCCGAGATGCTTGGCCTCCAGCGCCGCGATCAGGGCGGCGTCCTGGATCAGTTCGCCGCGCGCGACGTTGATCAGGAAGGCGCCGGGCCGCATCGAGGCCAGCCGGCGCGCATTCACGAGACCGCGGGTCTCCGGGGTGAGAGCCATGGTCAGCACCACCATGTCGGCCTTGCGGAACACCTCGTCGAGGGTCGCGGGCTCGATGACGCCGTCGGGCGCCGTCGGCCTGCGATTGTAGCCGATCACCCGCATGCCGAAGGCCTGCCGCATGGCCTTGGCCACGCCCCGGCCTATCCGGCCGCAGCCGACGATGCCGAGCGTACGTCCGGCAAGCTCCAGGCTCGGGTGACGGTCGCGCGCGGCCCAGCCATTGGCACGGAAGTCGGCCGACAGGGCGTGGAAGTCCTTGGCCAGCAGCAGCGCGCAGCCCACCGCATGCTCGACCACCGCCTGCGTATTGGCGTCGGGCAGGTTGCCCACCACGATGCCGGCCCGCGTCGCCGCCTCGACCGGGACGAAATCGAGGCCCACGCCATGGCGGATGCAGGCCTTCAGGCGCGGCGCGTGGTCGAAGATGTCGTCGGGCAGCTTCACCCGCACGATCAGGGCGTCGGCCTCGGCAACCGAGCGCCGCAGCGTGTCCGGATCGGTATCCGGGGCCACGAGATAGGTGCAGCGCCCGTGCAGGAACGCCTCGGCATCGGGATGAAGCGGGGACGTCGCGAGGACGCGGAAGCGATCGGTCACGGGAGGCCTCGTTGCCAGGGGTTCAGTCGCTGCGGCGGCGGGTGGGGTCCAGCAGCGAGCGCAGCGACTCGCCGAGAGCGTTGAAGGCGAGCGCGGTGAACAGGATCGCGAAGCCCGGCGCGTACATCTGCTCGGGCGCGATCTCCATGTAGGCGTAGGCGCGCGCCAGCATCTGCCCCCAGCTCGGATGCGGCGGCTGCACCCCGAGGCCGAGGAAGCTCAGGCTCGCCTCGGCCAGCAGCGCCGTCGCCAGCAGCAGCGTCACCTGCACGATCACCGGCTGGATGGCGTTGGGCAGGATGTGGCGGAACACCAGCCGCGGGGTCGACAGGCCGAAGGTGCGGGCAGCGTCGACATAGAGTTCGCCCTTGACGATCATGGTCTGCACCCGGATCAGCCGGGCCAGGCCGGGCGAGAACACGATGCCGACCGCGATCATGCTGTTGGTGAGCCCGATGCCGAGCGCACCGGTCACCGCGATGGCGAGCACGATGCTCGGGCAGGACAGGATGGTGTCGATGACGCGGCTCACCGCCGTGTCGATCCAGCCGCCGAGATAGCCGGCCAGCACTCCGAAGGGCAGGCCGATCAGCACGCCGACGCTCACCGCCAGGAAGCTCGCATAGAGCGACATCGGCCCGCCATGCACCAGCCGGCTGAACACGTCGCGGCCGAGATCGTCGGTGCCGAGCAGATGCGCGGCGCTCGGCGGCGCGAGAATGTCCATGCTCTGCTCGAGCGGCGAATAGGGCGCCACCACATTGGCCAGCACCGACAGGGAGGCCAGGGCCAGCAGGAAGACGAGGCTGACGGCCGCCCGCTTGTCGCCCGCGAGCCACGCGACGAAGCGGCTGCGGCGGCGCTTGCGGCGGACGACGCCTTCGCTGATGACGCTCATTGCTTGTTCATCCGCGGGTCGAGGACCGAATAGAGGATATCGATCAGTAGGTTGCAGAGGATCACGATCAGCACGAGGACGAACACCACCCCCTGCACCACCGGGAAGTCCTTGTTGGTGGCGGAAGTGACCACCAGCGATCCGGTGCCGGGAATGGCGAACACCGCCTCGATGGCGACGGTGGCGCCGAGCGTGCGGTTAAAGACGAGGCCGATCACCGTCAGGAGGGTCAGCGACACGTTCTTCAGCCCATGCCGCCAGAGGATGCGCCCCTGCGACAGGCCCTTGGCTTGCAGCGTGCGGACATATTGCGACGACAGCACCTCGATCAGCGCGCTGCGCAGCTGCCGGGTGATCTCGGCGATGCCCGAGGAGGCGAGCGCGATCGCCGGCAGCGCGGCGTGCCACAGCGCCCGCGCCGGGTCCTCGGTGAGCGAGGCGGCGCCGGTGGTGGGAAACCAGCCGAGATTCAGGGCGAAGAACCCCACCAGGATCATGCCGACCCAGAAGTTCGGCACGGCGACGCCGAGCGAGGCGATGCTGGTGACGAAGCGGTCGACCCGTCCGTCGACATGGGTGGCGGCGAGAATCCCCAGCGGCACCGCGATGCTGATGGCGAGGATCAGCGCGCAGACCACGATGAGCAGCGTGTTGGGCAACCGCCGCAGTACCTCGTCGATCACCGGCAGGCCGGTGATGAGCGAGGTCGAGAGGTCGCCCTGCACCGCGCCGCCGAGCCAGTGCAGATATTGCTGCCAGAGCGGCAGGTCGAGGCCCAGCATCTCGCGGATCTGCACGATGCGCTCGGCGGTGGCGGTCTCGCCGGCGATCACCGCGGCCGGATCGCCCGGCACCAGTTGCAGGAGGCCGAACACGGCGAAGGTGGCGAGCACGATCACCGGCACCACCTGCAGCAGGCGCCAGCCGATGACCCTGAGCGTGCGCCTGCTCATCACGCCCTCCCCTCCGGCTGGGCGGCGTGGCCGCCGAGCTTGACCGGGTGCAGTTCGGCGCCCGACATGATCGGCAGTTCGCCGGCAAAATGACAGGCGCTCCAATGGCCCGGCGCGGTCTCCCGCCACGGCGGCTCCTTCTCGCCGCAGAGCGGCTGTACGAAGCGGCAGCGGGTGCGGAAGCGGCAGCCGGAAGGCGGCGACACGTGGCTCGGCAATTCGCCCTTCAGCATGACGCGGCTGTGGGAGCGCAGATTCGACGGCAGCGCGACCGGCTCGGCGGAGAGCAGCGCCTCGGTATAGGGATGGGACGGCGAGAGCACCACGTCCTCGGTCCGGCCGATCTCGACGATGCGGCCGAGATACATCACCGCCACCCGGTCGCTCACATGGGCGACCACGCCGAGATTATGGGTGATGAAGACATAGGTCAGGCCGAACTCGGCCTGCAGCTCGGCGAACAGGTTGAGGATGTCGGCCTGGATGGAGACGTCGAGCGCCGAGACCGCCTCGTCGCAGACGATCAGGTCGGGCCGCAGCGTCAGCACGCGGGCGATGCACACGCGCTGCTTCTGGCCGCCGGAGAGCTCGTGCGGGTAGCGGGAGGCGAAATCCGGCGAGAGCCCGACACGCTCCATCAGTTCCAGCGCGCGCTGCTGGCGCTGGCGCTCCGGCATCTCGCCGGTGACGTCCATCGGCTCGCGGATCGACTTCAGGATGGTCATACGCGGGTCGAGCGCCGCATTGGGGTCCTGGAAGATGATCTGGTAGCGGCGGCGGTGCCGGCGCAGCTCGCGCGACGACAGCGCATAGGGGTCGAGGCCCTGATGCAGGATGCGGCCGGCGGAGGGCTTTTCCAGGCAGATGATGGCGCGGCCGAGCGTGGTCTTGCCCGAGCCGGATTCGCCGATCACCCCGAAGGTCTCGCGCGGCATCACCTCCAGGCTGACGCCGTCCACCGCCTTCAGCGTGCGGCCGCCGCTGACCGGGAAATGCACGCCGACGCGTTCCACCGCGACGATGGGGGTAGGTGTCGGGACGGTCGCGTTCATGACAGCACTCCCATGAGTTCGAGCTCGTCATGCCGGCAGCAGCGCACCTGCCCCGCCGACGTCAGCCGGTCGAGCGGCTGGGGCGCCTCGCAGGGTGGACGGGCGAAGCCGCAGCGCGGGCGGAAGCGGCAGCCTTCCGGCATCTCGCCGCGCATCGGCACGCGGCCGGGAATGGCGGGCAGCTTCGACTTGCGCTCGGCGAGCGCCGGCAGCGAGCGCAGCAGGCCGGAGGTGTAGGGATGGCGCGGGCGCACCAGCACGTCGTCGATGCACCCCTCCTCGATCACCTCGCCGGCATACATGGTGACGAGGCGCGAGCAGGTCTGGGCGACGAGGCCGAGGTCATGGGTGATGAACAGCATCGCCATGCCCAGCCGCGAGCAGAGGTCGCCGAGCACGTCGACGATCTGCGCCTGCACCGTGACGTCGAGCGCGGTGGTCGGCTCGTCGGCGATCAGCAGGCGCGGCTCGCAGACGATGGCGATGGCGATCATCGCCCGCTGGCGCATGCCGCCGGAAAGCTGATGCGGATAGGCGTCGTAGCGCAGCGCCGGCTCGGGGATGCCGACCCGCGCCAGCGCCTCGATGCCGCGCTCGCGCGCCTCGCGGGCGGAGACGTGGCGATGGGCGCGCAGGGTCTCGGCGATCTGCTCGCCGATGGTGAAGACCGGGTCGAGCGCGCTCATCGGCTCCTGGAAGATCATGCTGATCTTGGCGCCGCGCCGTTGCTGCAGCCGCCGGGCCGACATGCCGATGAGGTTCTCGCCCTCGAGCAGCACCTCGCCAGCGATGCGGCTGGTCGCCTTCGGCAGCAGCCCCATCAAGGCGAGGCCGGTGACGGTCTTGCCGCAGCCGCTCTCGCCGACGAGGCCGACCACCTCGCCGGGCTGAATCGCGAAGGTGACATCGCGCGTCACCTGCACCATGCCCGCACCGGTGCGGAAGGCGATGCCGAGGTCGCGCACGTCGAGCAGCGCGGCGCCGGGCGCAGTGGAGGTCGCGTCCACCATGGCGTTCAGCCCGGCGGATGACGGCGCACCGCCGCCTCGTCGACATCGGTGCCCCAGCCGGGCCGGGTCGGCACGATCATCTCGCCGTTCTCGATCACCGGCTGATGGGTGACGAACTCGCCCTTCCAGGGCACGTCGTCGATGTCGATCTCCATGATGCGCAGGTTCGGCACCAGCGCCGCGAAATTGGCGCTGATGTGGTCCGCGAGATGGCCGTAGAAATTGTGCGGCGCGACGTTCACCTCGTAGGTGTCGGCCAGCGAGGCGATCTTCACCGCCTCGAGGAAGCCGTTCCACAGCACGTCGACGATGGCGACATCCATCGCATAGGCGTCGAGGAAGGGCCGGTAGCTGCGCCGGTGATAGAGCGACTCGCCGCTGGCGATCGGGAAGCCCGCCTCGCGCCGCAGGAGCGCAAGGCTCTGCGCGTCGTAGGTGTCGACCTCCAGCCAGGCGAGGCGGAAGGGTTCGAGGGCGCGCACCAGTTCGAGATAACCCTCGGTGCGGAAGTGGAAATTGGCGTCGAGCAGGATGTCGGCGTCCTCACCTGCGCCGGCGCGCAGGGCCTCCAGCTGAAGCGCGAGGCCGCGCAGCACCTCGGGGCGCGGATTGAGCGCCGGGAAGCCGGGCATGGTGCCGAAGCCGGGGCGGAAATTGCCGAGGACGCCGTCCTCCATCAGCGTGATGTTGGTCTTCATGGCGCGGAAGCCGCGTCGGCGCGCCTCCTCGCCGAGCTTCATCACGTCGTCGTAGCTGCGTACCGGCGGCAGCTCGTACTTGCCGCCATGGCGCACGCGATAGGTGCCGAAATGCGACCAGTAGACCGGCAGCCGGTCGCGCACCGCGCCGCCGAACAGCGCGTGGACGGGCACGCCGAGCGCCTTGCCGGCGATGTCGAGCAGCGCATTGCCGATCGCCGCCATGGCGTGCTGGTTGATGCCCGACCAGGCCGGCACGGTCTGGGTGTAGAGTACCGCCATCGCCCATTCGACGCGCGTCGGGTCGAGACCGATGAGGCGCTCGCCGAGCGCGCGGATGGTCGCGGTCAGCCCCTTGGTGCCGACGTCCTCGCTATATTCCGACCAGCCGATGAGCCCCTCGTCGGTGGTGATCTTGAGGAAGGAAGTCGTCCGCCAGCCCGCATTGGCATGGAGGTCTTCAATTCTGACGATTTTCATTTGTATGCCCGGATGAGCTGGATGCGCGGATGAGCCTTCGGCCGTGGCTCAGCCTTCGAGGTAGAGGGCATTGAACTTCGGCTTGCCGAGCAGGTTCGGCACATAGCCCTTCACCGCCGGCGCATGGACCTCGATGCCGGGCACGAAGGCGAGTTCGCCGGAGAGCGCATATTCCAGCGCGTATTTCTCCAGCTTGGCGAAGGCCTTCTTGCGCAGCTCGGGTTCGACGACCGACTGGGATTCGATCTGCGCCTGCGCCATCTCCGGCGGCGGCGGCACCTTGCCGACATTGTTGAAGCCGTTGGCGCCATAGACGAGGGCGAAGGGCTGGCTCGGATCGGGGCGGCCGGTCCACAGCGCGAGCAGCATGTCGCCCTCGCCGCGCACGGTGAAGCGCTGGTACATGTCGGCGCTGGAGCCGACCGTCATCTGGCAGCGTATGCCGGCCTGGCGCAGCTGCTCCATGATGATCTCGTGGCGCTGCTGCGAGGCCTGGTCGGAATAGCCGTAGAACTTCAGGTCGACGCCGTTCGCGAAGCCGGCTTCCTTCAGCAGCGCGCGGGCCTTGTCGGGGTCGTGCGTGTAGTAGTTGTCATAGGCTGGATCGTGCGCCCAGTAGCCGGGCGGCAGCATGGTCTGGGCGGGCACGCCGAGCCCCATCAGCGCCGCCTTGTTGAAGCCCTCGCGATCGAGCGCGTAATTGACCGCCTGGCGCACCTTCACGTTGTTCAGCGGCTCGCGCTTGTAATTGAACAGCAGGTGGTAGTCCGCGATGGTCGGCGTCGAGCTCACCACCACCTTGCCGGCACCCATGCGGTCGGCGACCAGCTTCTGCTGCGGATTGAGGCGGTAGGTGAACTGGTTCTCGCCGGCGATCACCGAGCGCAGGGCGGTGTTGAGGTCGGTGATGATGCGGAAGGTGAGCCCGTCGAGATAGGGCAGATCCTTGTCCCAGTAGTCCGGGTTGCGGACCATCACCACCACGTCGTTGTCGTTCCACTTCTCGAACTTGAACGGCCCGGTGCCGACCGGCTCGCGGTCGTGCTTCTGGCCCTTCTCCGCCACCGCCTTGGGCGAGGCGATCATGCCCGCGCGGTCGGCGAGGATCAGCGGCAGCGCGGTGTCGGGCCGGCGCAGGCGCAGCGCCACCTTGTTCGGCGCCAGCACCTCCACCGTGTCGATCGATTCCAGCTCGCTCTTCACCGCCGAGCGCGGATCGGTCCTGGCGCGGTCGAGATGCGCCTTCACCGCCGCCGCGTCGAAGGGCTCGTTGTCATGGAACTTCACGCCCTCGCGCAGGGTGAGCACGAGCGTCTTCGGATCGGTGAACTCCCACGAGGTCGCGAGGCCCGGCTTGGCTGCCAGCGTCGCCGGCTCGAAATCGACCAGCGTGTCGTACAGCGGATAGAGCAGCATGTGGTCGGAGCCGGTGCCGCCCGTCAGCGGATCGAGCGTCGACGGGTTGAACGGCGCGGCGATCTTCAGGATGCCGCCCTTTTTCGGCGTCTGGGCGAAGGCCGGCGATCCGGCGAGGGAGAGCGCCAGCGGCGAACCCGCCAGCGCACCGAGCCCGAAAAGGGTGTGGCGACGCGTGATCATGGTGACTCCTCGATGAGCATGGGCGTGAGGCGGCCGGGCTTCGTCCTCGGCCGTCCCGTTCAATCGGCGAGAAAGATCCCGTTCAGCTTCGGCTTGCCGAGCAGGTTTGGCACATAGCCCTTCACCGCCGGCGCATAGACCTCGATGCCGGGAACGAAGGCGATCTCGGCGGACAGCGCATGGTCCAGCGCCGCCTTCTCCAGCTTGGCGAAGGCCTTCTTGCGCCCCTCCTCGGTGGTGGCGGTCTGGGATTCGACCTGCGCCGCCTGCATCTCCGGCGGCGGCGGCACCTTCCCCGCATTGTTGAAGCCGTTCTCGCCATAGACGAGCAGGAACGGCAGGCTGGGATCGGGACGCCCGGTCCACAGGGTCATGATCATGTCCCCTTCGCCGCGGACCATGAAGCGCTGGTACATGCTCCATGACGATCTCGTGGCGCTGCTGCGAGGCCTGGTCGGAATTGCCGAAGAACGTGAGGTCGACGCCGTTCGGGAAGCCGGCTTCCTTCAGCAACGCGCGGGCCTTCTCAGGATCGTGCGTGTAGTAGCCGTCGAGCGCGGCATCGTGCGCCCAGTAGCCGGGCGGCAGCATGGTCTGGGCCGGCACGCCGAGCCCGAGCAGCGCCGCCTTGTTGAAGGCCTCGCGGTCGAGCGCGTAGTTGATCGCCTGGCGTACCTTCACATTGTTCAGCGGCGCGCGCTTGTAGTTGAAGACCAGATGGTAGTCGGCGATCGTCGGGTTGGAGACGACCGTCACCTTGCCGGCCCCGGTACGGTCGGCCACCACCTTCTGCTGCGGGTTCAGACGGTAGGCGAAGTGGTTTTCGCCGGCGATCACCGAGCGCAGGCCGGTATTCAGATCGGTGATGATGCGGAAGGTGAGCCCGTCGAGATGGGGCAGCTCCTTGTTCCAGTAGTCCGGGTTGCGGACCATCATCACCACGTCGTTGTCGTTCCACTTCTCCAACTTGAACGGCCCGGTGCCCACCGGCTCGCGGTCATGTTGCCTGCCCTTGGCGGCGACCGCCTTGGGCGAGGACACCATGCCCGCGCGGTCCGCCAGGATCAGCGGCAGCGCGGTGTCGGGACGGCTGAGATGCAGCGCCACCTTGTTCGGCGCCAGTATCTCGACACTCTCCAGCGAGGCGATGTCCCCCTTCACCGCCGAGCGCGGATCGTCCTTGGCTCGGTCGAGATGCGCCTTCACCGCCGCGGCGTCGAAGGGCTCGCCGTCATGGAACTTCACGCCCTCGCGCAGGGTGAGCACGAGCGTCTTCGGATCGGTGAACTCCCACGAGGTCGCGAGGCCCGGCTTCGGCGCCAGCGTCGCCGGCTCGAAATCGACCAGCGTGTCGAACAGCGGATAGAGCAGCATGTGGTCGGAGCCGGCGCCGCCGGTGAGCGGATCGAGGCTCGACGGATTGAACGGGGCCGCGACCTTCAGCACCCCGCCCCTCTTCGGCGCGTCCTGCGCCAGCAGCGAGGTCGGCAGCGAGGCGGCGAGCACGGCGACAGCCCCCGTCGCCAGCAGGGCGCGACGGCTCGGAAGCCAGGAATTCGAAGGGCAGGAATTCGACGGGATGGCACGCGCGGGAATCCACGCGGACGGGTGATCGAAGGAAGGCATTGGCGTTCTCCCGGAGCGCGGATCTTTGCCCGCTGCAAGGTGCGGCCGGTCAGCCGATGTCGATTTAGATATTATATATAATGACCCAAGGCAAGGCGATTGTATATAATATCAAAAGCGCTAAGGGCCGTGGTATGATGGTCGTGACGACGTAAAGGGCAGGAGCCACCCGAGTGAACCAGATGGTGCAGCACGAGACGATGACGGCGCGGGTGGAGCGGGCGATCCGGCGCGACATCGTCGCCGGCCTCATCGCCCCCGGCGAACGCCTGCGCGTCGCCGACCTCAGCGCCCGCTACGGGGTGAGCCATATCCCCGTGCGCGAGGCACTCCGGCAGCTCGAAGGCGACCGGCTCGTGGTGATCGACCCGCACAAGGGGGCGATCCTGCGCGGCGTCACGCCGAAATTCGTCCGCGACATGCACGACACCCGGGCGGCGCTGGAAACGCTGCTCGTCCGCAATGCCGCCGAGCGGATTACCCCGGCCGGCGCCGACGAGCTCGACCGCCTCGCCGAGGCCTATGAACAGGCCGCCGCCGGCGGCCAGGCCGTGGCCATGGTCGAGGCCAATCTCACCCTGCATCGCCGGATCGCCGTCCTGGCCGACAATCCGGTGGCGGCCGACATCATGGAACAGGGCTGGGAGCTCGTCGTCAGCATCCGGCAGCGCTACGGGTTCGGCCCCTCGCGCATCGCCGCGATCATCGAGCAGCATCGCCGCCTCGTCGACGCGATCCGCTCCGGCGACGCCGTGCTCGCCTCCAGCGTCGCGCTGGAGCACTGCCTCGATGCGCGCGACGACCTGCTGGCGCGGATGGAAGAGGCCGCGAGCAGCGCGTGATCCCACTTGACGTGAGGCACTTGCGATAGCTGCCCGAGCCGCCCCGAAGGACGAAGGTCGCGCTTGCCCGCTGCCGGGCAAGGTTCCATAGTCCCGCAACCGGATTCCCCTAGCGGCGCACCGGACGACCCTGCGGCTCCTCCCGGCGGGTGCGACAGCGCCGTCGTGTCCCGCCCGAGGTTCGCCTCCCGAATGTCGCGTAAACCGTCCAACATCCTCTATTCCGTCGACGAGAAGCCGCCGCTCGGCACCCTGCTCATCCTCGGGGTGCAGCACGCGACCCTGTCCCTGCTCTTCCTCGTCTACCCGCTGGTCGCCGCGGCCGAAGCGGGCCTGTCCTTCGGCGACACGCAGATCCTGATCACCAGCTGCATCATCTTCATGGGGCTGGCCACCATCATCGAATGCTGGCCGAAGCCCGGTGCCGGCATGCTGCTGGTGCAGATCCCCAACATGGCGCACCTGCCGCTCGCGGTGCAGTCGATGTCGGCCGGCGGACCGGCGGTCTACGCCACGATGAACCTCATCGCGGCCGTCTCGCAGCTGTCGCTCACCCGCTTCATGGGCGTGCTGCGCGCCGTCTTCCCGCCGGAGATCTGCGGCGTCGCCGTCACCATGCTCGGCGTCGCGCTGGCCGAGCCGGCGCTGCGCCGCGCCTTCGGCCTCAGCCACGACGCCGCCGCGTACATCGATCCGATGCACCCGCTGGTCAGCTTCGTCGCGCTCGCCATCATCATCGTGCTGGCCATCTTCTCGCGCGGATTACTGCGCCTGTTCGCGGTGGCGATCGGTGCGGCGGTCGGCTGGGCGCTGGCCGCCTTCGTCGGCATCGCGCCCGAGCCGGCCGACACCTTCTCCGCCCTGCCCTATGTCGACCTGCCGCATCTCGGCTGGCCCGGCCTCGCCTTCTCCTGGGCGCTGGTGCCGGCCGCCGTGCTCACCGGCATCATCTCCGCCGTCGACATGATCGGCACGGTGGTTTCCATGCAGCGGCTGGACGACGCCGACTGGCGGCGCGCCGACATGGCACAGGCGGGCCGCGCCATCCAGGCCAACAGCGTCGCCGACATGGGCGCGGCGGTGACCGGCGGCTTCGCCAGCGCCTCCTCCTCCGCCTCCATCGGCGTCGCCTTCGCCACCGGCACGACCGCCTGGCGCGTCGGCGCCGTCGCCGGCGCACTGATCCTGCTCGCGGCGTTCTCGCCGCGCCTCATCGGCGCGCTCACCATCATCCCGCCGCCGGTGATCGGCGCGATCCTGATCTATGCCGCCGCCTTCCTCATCGTGGCGGGCATGGAGCTCATCCTGTCCCGCCGGCTCAGCGACCGGCGCATCTTCACCGTCGGCCTCGCGGTGATGGCTGGCCTCGCGGTGGCCATCCTGCCGCAGTTGGTGGAGAGCACGCCGCACTGGATGCAGCCGATCCTCGAATCCCCGCTCTCGGTCTCGACCGGCGTCGCCGTGGTGCTGAACCTGTTCTTCCGCATCGGCATCAGCCAGATCGCCTCGCAGCGCGTGACGGAGGGCGAGAACGCCTTCACCGTCACCACCGAGTTCCTGGAACGGCAGGGCGACGTATGGGGCGCCCGGCGCGACGTCATCGCCGCCGCCATCCCCGTCGTCGCCGAGGGCGTCGAGATGCTGCTCGACACCGGCGTGGCGCAGGGCGAACTGGAGATGCGCGCCCGCTTCGACGAGAACAATTTCGACGTCAGCCTGCTCTACAAGGGCGACCCGATATCCATTCCGACGCACCGCCCGGCGCCGGAGGACCTGCTCGGCGACGCCGAGGCGGTGGCGCGCTTCGTCGGCTACATGCTGTCCAAGCGCGCCGACCGTCTGGTGCTCGGCAAGGAGGGCGAGCGCCAGGTGCTGAACATGCGCTTCGAGCACTGATGCATGCCCCTTTGGTAGCCGCCACCGCAGCTTGCGCGCCCCGGCCTTTGCCAGTACTTCTGGCGCATCCTTGGGGGCTGGGAGGTCGGCATGCGCCGCGCTTCGGCGCGGAGGCCGGCTCGCCTTTTGCCGCAACGATAGTTTCTGGAGTCGCGACTTGATAAACATCGACCGTACCGTCGAGGGCAAGGTCGTGGTGACGACCGTCAAGGGAAGGCTCGACAGCAGTTCCTCCCACAAGCTCGACGAGTTTCTGGCGGAAGTCCCGGGCGACGGCAGCGTCATCCTGCTCGACTTCGCCGAGCTCACCTACATCAGCTCGGCGGGCCTGCGCGTCGTGCTCAAGGCGACGAAGCTGGCGCGCAGCTCCGGCCTCACGCTCGCCGTCTGCGGCCTCATCCCGCAGGTGCACGAAGTGTTCGACGTCAGCGGCTTCTCGACCATGATCCCGATCCACCAGAGCCGCGAGGCGGCCCTCGCCGCGCTGACATAGCCGGCAGGAACCGGCGGGTGGGGGCATGCCGCGCGACGAGCTCGATATCCGCCTGAAGAACGATCTCGGCCAGCTGGAGCCGCTGATCGAAGAGATCGAGGCGTTCGTCGAGCGCGCGGACATCCCGCCGACGCCCGCCTATCGGCTCCAGCTCGCGGTCGACGAGTTCTTCAACAACGCGGTTGACTACGGCTATCCCGATGGGCGCGCGGGCGAGATCCACGTCCATGTGCGCCGCACCGCCGACGGCCTCGAGCTGACCTTCAGCGACGACGGCGATCCGTTCGATCCGTTCAGCAATGCGCCCGCGCCCGATCTCACCGGCTCGCTCGAGGAACGCCGCATCGGCGGCCTCGGCGTGCATCTGGTCCGCACGCTCTCCGACCATTTCGCCTATCGGCGCGAGCACGGCCGCAACGTCATGGCGCTGCGCTTCGCGCTGCAGCCCTAGCACCGCTCAGCTGGCGGCCAGCGCCCGCTGCACCTGGCTGAGGCCGTTCACCAGCCGCCGCGCCAGCCACACCGTGCGTTCGAACAGCACCGTCATCTGGAACAGCGCGTTCTGCACCTGCGGCGGGACGTCATCCTGCGAGGAGAGGCGCTGGCGCAGCTCCTCCATAAGCTGGTCGCGATGCCCGAGCAGGCTCAGCACCAGGTCCGGCTCGTCCGCCCCGAGGCTCTCGGCATGGTCGGCGACGGCGCCGAGCAGCGCATGCAGCGCCTCGGTCAGCCGCTGCGCCGCCGGCAGACCGCGCGCGGTCGCGGCCGCCTCGGCGAACTCCGCCACCGCCTCGTGCAGCGCCCCGGCGCCGGTCGCGGCATCGTCGAGCAGCAGGGCGACGGCGACCTGGTCGCGGGCCGGCTGGGCATCCAGCAACGCGGCGAGATAGGCCTTGGTCGTCGCGGCGAGGCTGGTGCCGGCCTCGCGCATGAGCGCCGGCGACGGCGTGCTGCGGTCGCCCTCGTCGCGCACATGGTCGAGCAGCAGCGGCAGCCGCGTGCCGAGCCGCGCCACTTCGCGGTTGGCGAGGTCGAGCGCCGTCGTGGGGTCGCTCAGGGCCTCGCGCAGCAGGAAGGCCGGCTGTGCCAGCGTCTCCGCGGGGCTGGGCGGCAGGAAGCGCGCCACCGCATGCCGCGTCGGCGTCTCCAGCAGCGTGGCGATCAACGCCCCGCCGATCTGCGCCAGCAGGAAGACGACGGCCACCTCCCCGCTGATGTCGTGGCCGAGCTGGTGCAGCCAGGGCTCGATGGTGCCGAGGTTGAACGCGCAATAGACGGTGAAGGCCACCAGCAGCAGCGTCCCCCCGCCCTTCTGCACCACCTGCAACGCGAAGACGACCCGCCCGGTGCTGGTCTCGCCGGGGATCAGCACGGCATTGTTGACGATGGCGGCGGCATTGGCGCCGGCGATCAGCGGCAGGGCCGCGCCGAGGTCGAGCAGCCCGCCGGCCACCGCCGCCACCGCAAGCGCCGCGGCCACCGAGGAGGATTGCGCCGCCAGCGAGAAGCCGGCGCCGATCAGCGCCAGCAGCCAGGGATTGTCGACCGCCGCATCCCACCAGGGATTGTGCATCAGCGCTTCGCGCATCGGCCCGACGGCGATCGCCACCAGATGCATGCCGAACAGCAGCAGCGCCGCGCCGAGAGCCGCCTCCAGCGCGTTGCGGGTGCGGTCGCCGCGCGCCAGCTTGAAATAGGTGACGAAGCCGACCACGCCGATGACGATGCCGGCCGCGGTCGAGGTGTCGATGGCGACGATGAGCGGCAGCAGCGCCGTGCCGACATTCGACCAGGTCGGTGCCAGCAGCGCCGGCCCGTCCGGCAGCACGCCGCCCCGCACGAAGGAGACGATGATCCAGGACACCGCCGTCGCGCTCTGCGTCACCATGCCCGCGAGCGTGCCGTTGGCGGCGGCGCTGAGCCGCCCCTTGAGCGCGCGGGCGAAGGCGGCGCGCGTCCGGCGCCCGACCAGCGGCACGAGATTGGCGGAGAGACCCCTGACGCCGATGAAGAAAAGTCCGAGCCCGCTCAGCAGCAGGGCGATCGTCGCCATGATGCTCGATTATCCTTCGCTCGGGAGAAGACGTTCGCCGGCCGGCGGAGGCGCCGGCTCGAAATCCTTTTGCGACGCCCGTGTGACAGAGCGATGACGATGCGGACTGAGCTCGTTCAATCTTCCATCCCGAGCAGAGCCTTGATCTTGCCCATCAGCCGCGGCAGCTCGACGGGCTTGGTGTCGAAGTCGTCGCAGCCCGCCGCCACGGCGTCCTCGCGGTCCTTCGCCATCGCATGGGCGGTGAGTGCGATGACCGGGATCGCGGCGGTCGAGGGGTCGGCCTTCACCCGGCGCGTCGCCTCCCAGCCGTCCAGCACCGGCAGGCTCATGTCCATCAGGATCAGCGCCGGTCTCTCCGCGAGGGCGAGGTCCACCCCCTCCTGACCATTCACCGCGATCAGCACCTCGAAGCCGTTGCGCGAGAGGCGCCGCGAGAGCATGTCACGGTTCATCTCGTTGTCTTCGACCAGCAGGATCTTCGTCATCGCCTGTCCTAACTGCGGCTGTCGCTGGGCGCCCGGCCGCCGGCGGCGACGGAGCCCGCCCCCTTGCCGGCGATGGCCGCCAGGGCCGAGCCCAGCGTGCCGATCGGCTGCGCGCTCTTGCTCAGGATGAGCAGCGTGTTGCGGGCGAGGAAATCGCGCTCGCTCGTGGTCAGTTCCTTGGCGGTGAGCACCACGATGGGCAGCTCGGTGAATTTCGGCAGCGCCCGCACCTTCTCCAGGAAGGTGAAGCCGTCCATCACCGGCATCATCAGGTCGAGCAGCACCAGCGCCGGCGGATGATGCTCCTCCAGCCAGTCGAGGGCCGCCTGCCCGTTCTCCGCGTCGGCGACGGCGAGGCCGACATCTTCGATGGTGGCGCGCACCAGCGCCCGCACCTCGGGATCGTCGTCCACCACCAGCACCGTGCCGTCCTCGTGGCCGGGGGCGAACTTATGGATCAGCGCGATCAGCCGCTGCCGGTCGATCGGCTTGGTCATGTATTCGGAGGCGCCGAGCGAATAACCGAGCGTGCGGTCGTCGACGATGGTCAGCATGATGACCGGGATATGCTCCAGTTCCGGCTCGGATTTCATGATGCCGAGCACGGACCAGCCGTCGATCTTCGGCATCATCACGTCGAGCGTGACGATGTCCGGCGGCTCCTTGCGCATGATGGCGAGCGCCTCGCCGCCGTCGCGGGCATGGCGCAGCAGGTAGCCTTCCTTGCCGAGCGTGGCGGCGAGCACCTCGTGCACCACCGGGTCGTCGTCGACCACCAGCACGGTGATCGCGCCCGCCTGCGCCGGCGCGCCGGGATCGACGATCTCGACCTCGCCGACCTCCCCCGCCTCAGCGGGCAGGCCCTTGGCGTCCACCGGCAGCTCGATGGTGAAGGTCGAGCCCCTGCCCGGCTCGCTCGCCACCGCGATGGTGCCGCCGAGCATGGCGACGAAGTGCTTGGTGATGGTGAGGCCCAGCCCGGTGCCGCCGAAATTGCGGGTGGTCGAGGAATCCGCCTGGGTGAAGGCCTGGAACAGCCGGCCCATCTGCTCCTCGCTCATGCCGATGCCGCTGTCGGCGACGTCGAAGCGTATGGCGCTGGAGCCGTCCGGCATGGCGTCGCGCGAGATGCGCAGCGTCACCGTGCCTTCCTTGGTGAACTTGGCGGCGTTGCTGAGCAGGTTGATCAGGCTCTGCTTGAGCTTGGTGAGGTCGGTGCGCAGCGTGCCGATGTCGACCGGGCAGTCGACCACGAGCTGGTTGGCGTTCTTCTGCATCATCGGGCCGACGATGGTTTTCACCTCGTCGACCATGCGGTTGAGGAACACCTGCTCCAGATAGACGTCCATCCGCCCCGCCTCGATCTTCGAGAGGTCGAGGATGTCGTTGATGAGGCCCAGAAGGTGCTTGCCAGCCGACTGGATCTTGTCGAGGTCCGCCACCATCGCCGTGTTGCCCTCGTCGGCCGCGTCCTCGGAGAGGATTTCGCTGTAGCCGATGATGGCGTTGAGCGGCGTGCGCAGCTCGTGGCTCATATTGGCGAGGAAGGCCGACTTCACCCGGCTGGCGGATTCCGCCGCCTCCTTGGCCTCGCGCAGCTGCTGCTCGGCCTGCACGCGGTCGCTGATGTCGACGAAGGAGCAGATCACCGCCTTCTCGCCGCGGAAGTCGAGCGGCACCTGCGAGACCATGGTCCAGCGCGTCGTGCCGTCCGGCCGGATGAACTGGAATTCCTTGCGCTCGCTCGACCGCGCATCGACGATGGCGACCAGCGCGTCGCCATTGGCCGGATCGTGCAGCACGTCGTCGAGCGGCTGGCCCAGCACCTCGTCCGCCTGCTTGCCGACCAGCTCGCAGAAGCTCGGATTGAGGTGCAGCACGGTGTGGTCGTCGGCATCGACGATGACGAGGCCGACAGGCGCCGCGGCGTCGATGGCGCGGAAGCGCTCCTCGTCCTCGCGCAGCTTTATCTCGGCCTGCTTGCGCTCGGTGATGTCGGTGTAGATGGCGATGAAGCCGCCGCCGGGCACCGGGTCGCGCCGCACCTCGAGGACGGTGCCGTCGGGGCGGATGCGCTCGAAGCGATGCGAGGTTTTGAGCTGTGCGATGCGCTTGGCCAGCGTCTGCTCGATGTCGACCTCGCCGAACTCGCCGCGCTCGCCGAGATAGCGGATATAGTCCTCGAAGGTGTGCTCGCTGCCGAGGAACTCCTCCGGCATGTCGAGATATTCGCGGAAGAGCTGGTTCCACGTCACCAGGCGGTGCTCGGCGTCATACATGGCGACGCCCTGCGCCATGTTCTCCAGCGTGGCGCGCAGCAGCCGCGCCTCGCGGCTGTCGTCCGCGCCCTTGGGCTTCTTCGCCTCTTCCATGGCCATGCGCGTTCCCTTGTTCTTGTCCGCCTTCAAGACTCGAGCGTCAGCAGCAGCGCGGCGATGTCGTCGAAGGCCGGCAGCCCTGCCTCGAAGCCGCGCACCTTGTCGGCGAGGCGGCGCAGCGGCCGCGTCTCGTCCGGCCCCAGCGCGGCGAGGAACTCCCCGACCCGCTCCTCGCCATAGGGCTCGCCGGCGGGGTCGTGCGCCTCGGTCATGCCGTCGGTGACGACGAGCAGCCGGTCGCCGGGGGCGAGCGCCGCCACCGCCGCGCGGTAGGGGAACTCCTCCGCCACGCCGAGCGCCGGCCCGCCCATCCCGCCGAGCCGCGCGACGCTGCCGTCGGCGCTGCGCAGATAGGGCGGCACATGGCCCGCCCGCACATAGGCGAGCGTACCGGTCTCGACCTCCAGCGTCGCCACCAGCAGCGTCACGAACATGCAGGAGGCGTTGCCCTTGGCCAGCGCGTCGTTCACCAGCGAGGCCGCGCGCGCCGGATCGGCGAACAGTTCTTCGGCGTCCGGCCGGCCGGCCAGCGCGCGGAACATGGCATGCGTGCGTGCCATCATCAGCGCCGCCGCCGCGCCCTTATCGGAGACGTCGCCGACGATCAGCGCCATGCGCGCCTCGCCCACGGGGAAATAGTCGACCAGGTCGCCGCCGACTTCCTTTGCCGGCTCCAGCAGCGCGTCGATGACCAGCGAGCGTCCGGCAATCGCGCCGGCGAAGGGCGGCGGCACCAGCGAGAGCTGGAGCGTGCGCGCTTCAGTCAGTTCGATCTGCTTGCGCTTCAGCTCGTCGCGGGTGCGGTCGCGCAGCGCCTTCTTCTCCAGCGTCGCGAGCACACGGGCGCGCAGAAGCGTCGGGTTGAACGGCTTGAAGATGAAATCGTCGGCGCCGAGCTCGATGCAGCGGACCACCGGCTCGATCTCGTTCAGCGCGGAGACGACGATCACCGGCAGATCATTGATGCGCCCGTCCGCGCGCAACTTGTCCAGCACGCCGAAACCGTCCAGCTCGGGCATCATGATGTCGAGCAGCACGAGGTCGTAGGGCGTCTGGCCGATGGCGGCGAGCGCCTCGTTGCCGTCGGCCGCCTCATCGATATGAGAGAAGCCCAGCCGCGACAACCGCCGCTTCAAGAGGTCCCGGTTCTCGGCGACATCGTCGACCACCAGAATCGCCGCGTTCTGGTCCGTCATGCGCCCGCTTCCACCGTTCCCCGACGTGCCGCGCCCGAGACCGGGCAAGCGCGGAATATCCACACTATGCCCCCGCTCCGCAACGCCGAAGCCGGAGGGGATGCCGACAAATATTGCATCCATCGCCCCTGCCGGAACGTCCGTCCCGCTGCGGGGTTGACCGCAGGCGCCCCGGAATTTCGAGGAAGGACGATGTCCGAATCCGCCCCCGCCACGCTCGAGGAACTCAACCGGCTGATCACCGAGGCCGAGCCCGGCGTCACCGGCGGCGGGCGGGCCGTGCTCGGTGAGGGGCCGATCGGCGCCGACATCGCCCTCGTCGGCGAGCAGCCCGGCGACCGCGAAGACATCGAGGGCCATCCCTTCGTCGGTCCCGCGGGGCAGGTGCTGGACCGGGTGATGGCGGAGGCCGGCATCGACCGCAGGCGCGCCTATGTCACCAACGCGGTGAAGCACTTCAAATTCGTCCAGCGCGGCAAGCGGCGCATCCACCAGAGGCCCACCGCCGGCGAGGTGAAGCATTATCGCTGGTGGCTGCAGCGCGAGATGGACCTCGTCCATCCCAAGCTCGTCGTCGCGCTCGGCGCCACCGCGGCGCTGGCGCTCGCCGGCAAGGCGCTGCCGATCGGCGCCAATCGCGGCGAGACGCATTTCGGCAGCCATGAGGGCTACATCACCGTGCACCCCTCCTCGCTGCTGCGCATCCCCGATGCGGAGGCGAAGCAGGAGGCCTACAGGGCCTTCCTCGCCGATTTCCGTCGCATCCGCACGCTCGTCGCCCGGCGGCCGGCCGCCTGACGTAGCGGCGCGCGCTTCCAACCCCTACATAGAGGCTCGGGAGGCGCGACGTTCAGCGATGAAGATGATTCCAGCGGTGCTCGCCACCGCCCTCACTGTGGCGACAGCCCTGCCGGCCGCCGCGCAATATGCGCCGGCGCGACCCGACGCGGTGCGCCCGAACAGCCAGAACCTGATGAGCGGGCCGTCCTATTGGACGCCGCAGCAGCGCCGGCTCAACGTGCCCGGCGCCACCGCCAATCCGAGCCTCAAGCGCCAAGCGCCGCCCTACACCGCCCCGACAAGGGCCGCGCCACAGCCCCCACCCCGCCCGGCGGAGACCCCGGTCCCCGCGGAGACGCCGAAGCCGGAAGGGTGATCTCGCCGGACCAGCGCCGAACCCTCTTGAGCCCACTAGCGCGGCAATTGCGCCACATTACGCAGAAATCGTCGACAAAAATTAGCCATCATTCGCGAAATTCCCCTCAAATGACGTAGTCTGCGGGCAGGGTGGGGAAGAAACATGTCCGTGCAGCTGCGCCGTCGTTTCGAAAATCGCCGTCTTGTCAGGGCCTTACGCAGTTCGACAGCTCTTACGCGAGTCGTGACGACAGCGTCGCTTGCACTGGCGATGGGAATTACCTTTCCGCCTGATCGGGCGGCAGCACAGACGGCATCCGTCGACACCCAGGCCGGATTCGATAATGCGCTGACGGGCTATGCCGGCGGCATCTTCGATCGCATCGATGTCGGCGACGTCGACGGCTCCCTCGTCACCGCCCCGGCGACGCCGAACCTCTATGGCGGAGCCAACGGCGAGCTGACGATCAATTTCAACGCCACCAGCTTCACCGTCGGCAATAACGTCACCCTCGGCGCACAGGGGACGCTGAACTTCACCTCCGCGTCGGGAGCGGCGGGGGACAGGCTTTCGCTCGTCGTGGATTCAGGCGCCCTGCTCACGATCGAAGACGGCGCCAGCATCAGCTTCAACGGCAACGGGCGGCTCAACGTCGGCGTCGGCGCGGACGCCGAAGGCTCCGGCCTGATGACCGGCGGCTCCGTCTTCCTCGGCAATGCCGGCAGCTATTCCGCCTTCAACATCGGCTTCACCGGCACCGGCGACTTCACCCAGACCGGCGGTTCCGTCGAATTGAACGGGTCCGCCTTCCAGGTCGGCGTGGCCGGCGGCACCGGCGAATACAACATGAGCGGGGGCAGCTTCACGCTCACCCCTGGCTCGACGATCTATTTCGGCGAAGGCGTCGGCGGCGAAGGCACGCTCAACATCACCGGCAACGCCCAGTTCACCACGCCGGACGTCGTCTCCGGCAGCGGCACGCAGCTCTTCATCGGCACCAATGAAGGTACCGGCAAGATCGTGCAGGACGGTGCCGCCTCGCTGGTGTCGATCAATGCCGGAACCAACGCCTTCGTCTTCGGCTACAGCGATACGGTCGGCGTCGACGGCGGCGTCGGCAGCTACGAGCTTCATGCCGGCACCTTCGAATATTCCGGCACCCTGGGCATCGTCTTCGGCAGCAGCGCCGGAGGGACGGGCACCTTCACCCAGACCGGCGGCAGCTTCACCGCCGACGGGCCTGTGACCATCGGCGGCAATGGCACGGGTCTGTACGAACTGTCCGGCGGCAGCGCGGTCATGAACGGCGTGCTGCGCATCGGCTACGGCACCGGCTCGGGCGCGGTGATCCAGAGCGGCAGCGCCACGGCCGAGGTCGACGGCGGGATCGTGTTCGGCGCTGGCTCGTCGTCGGCCAGCTACACGCTCTCCGGCGGCTCCCTGACGCTCGCGGGCGGCATCAGCGGCGGCAACGCCAATTCCAGCTTCGTCTTTGACGGCGGCACGCTGATCGCCGCCAGCGGCTTCACCGCCGCCTCGACCTTCGCCACCAGCTTCACCGCCGCCTCGACCGTCCAGGTCGACGATGCGGACAACGTGATCTGGAACAGCCCGATCTCCGGCGCCGGCAACCTCGCCAAGACCGGCACCGGCACGCTGACGCTGGGCGGCAGCAACGTCGGCTACACCGGCGAAGTGGCGATCAATGGCGGCAAGGTGGCGCTGACCGCTCTGCCCGGGCTCTCCGCACAGAACGACGTGAACGTCGCGGCGGGCACCACGCTCGATATCTCGGCCGTTCCGCGCGTGAGCGGGAATGCCGCGCCGGTGCAGATCGGCCAGCTCTCGGGCAGCGGCACGATCAGCGTCGGCAACAACGCGCTGGTCACCAATATCGGCACGGGCGCGACCACGGCCTTCAGCGGCACGCTCATCGCCACCAACCACAGCTGGGACAGCAGCGGCCTCGACAGCAGCCTGGTTAAGTACGGCGCCGGCACGCTCGTCATCGACGGCATGACCGCAGACATCGGCAATGTCTACGTCGCGCAGGGCGCCCTCTCGCAGACGAGCGACACCACCAGCATCGCCTATCTCGCCGTCGGCAGCAGCACGTCGGCGGTCGAAGCCAATAATTCCAGGCTGAACGTCTCCGGCGGGGCGCTCAACATCGCCGAGTCGCTGTCGGTCGGCGACTGGGGCGGGTACGGCACCGTCGACCAGACCGGCGGCACGGTGACGATCACCACCGGCTGCGACGACCTCTCCCACTGCGCCTCGCTCAACGTCGGCAACCAGGGCGGCACCGGCACCTACGACATCAGCGGCGGCACGCTCAGCCTGCTGGGAGGCAGCCACTCGATCGGCCGCAATGCCGGCAGCAACCCGACGAGCTCGGGCGTGCTCAACATCAGCGGCGACGCGCTGGTCGAGCTGTCGCCCTATGGCGAGACCCGCGGCTTCCTCGTCATCGGCGACCGCGATCCCGGCTCGCAGACCAACAGCACCGGCGTAATCAACCAGACCGGCGGCACGCTGCGCATCAACAGCACCTCCGATCTCAATCTCGGCGGCTATGGCAGCGGCACCTACAATCTCGACGGCGGCACGCTGGAGATCGGCGGCGCCAGCCTGAAGGGCCTCTATGGCGGCGGTGGCGGCACCGGTTCCTACGATTTCAACCTCGGCGGCGGCACCATCAAGGTGATCGGCACCGCGCTCACCACGGCGGTGAATGCCGAGTTTGTCGACGGCACGAGCTCCACGATCGACAGCAACGGCTTCGGCGCGACATGGAGCGGCGTCCTCTCCGGCACCGGCAACCTGATCAAGGCCGGCGCCGGTACGCTGACGCTGTCGGGCGCCAACACCTATGAGGGCACCACCACCGTCAATGCCGGCACGGTTTCGGTGAACAGTGGCTTCAACCTGGGCACCGGCGGGCTGATCTTCGACGGCGGCACGCTGGCGGCGACGGGAACCTTCGCCACGACGCGGCAGGTGACGCTGCTCGCGGGCGGCGGCACCTTCGATGTCTCCCCCAGCACTGAGCTGGTCCTCTCCGGGCAGATCACCGGCGCAGGCAGCCTGACCAAGGTCGGCGACGGCATCCTGACCCTGGATGGCGGATACAGCACCGATCCCGACTTCTACACCGGCCCGACCAATGTGAACGATGGCACGCTGCTGGCGGGCGCCGACAACAGCCTGTCCCTGGCCTCGGCCTATCACGTCGCGGGTGGCGCAACGCTCGAAATAGCGGCCGGCATGTTCAACGAGATCGGTTCCCTGGTCGACGGCACGGTCGGCGGCGTTGAGAGCGGCGGCACGGTGATCCTGGGAGACGCCTACAGCTATTTGGCGGTGGGTTACGACAACACCGACACCGCCTTCTCCGGCACCTTCTCGGGCGCGGGCACGTTGGAGAAGCTTGGCAGCGGGACGCTAACGTTGACGGGTGGCACCCGGATCGCTCCGAGCACAGTCGGCAGGCTCGATCTCTGCGGCTGCGATCTCGGCAACGAGATCGTAATCCAGGGCGGCAGCCTCGACGTGACGGGTGATCCCGGCGTCGTTGTCGACGGGAGCACGCTGTCGATCACGCAGGGCGGCAGGCTGCAGGAAACGGCCGGCCAGTTCGGTATCGCGGTCCTTGCCAGCGTCGTGAACGTGACCGGCATCAACGCCGACACGGAAGTGGGCTCGGAACTGGTGGCGAACGGCTTGCTCTGGCTGTCGGGCTACTACATCGATCCTCCCGGAATGGACGTCAACAGCGTCCTCACCATCGCGGATGGCGGCATCCTCACCGCCAATGGCGGGGTCATGATCGACGAGGGCAGCGAGCTCCGCATCGGTTCCGGCAACCTCGCCGGCACGGTCACCAGCACGATTCCCGGTGCGCTCGACATCGAGAACAACGGCACCATCGCCGCCAACTTCACCGACAGCACCACGCTGGACGCCACGCTGACGGGCAGCGGCGCCTTCACCAAGGCCGGCTCGGGCGTGCTCGCCTATAATGGCGACGGCTCGGGCTTCACCGGCACGACGACCGTGCAGGGCGGCCGGCTGAGCGTGAACGACGCGCTGGGCGGGACGATCGAGGTGCAGACCGGCGGCACGCTCGGTGGCATCGGCTCGGTCGGCGCGACGACGGTCGCCGATGGCGGCATTCTGGCGCCGGGCAACAGCCCGGGTACGCTCACCCTCGAGTCCCTGGTCCTCAACACCGGTTCGCGGCTGGACTTCGAGCTGGGCGATCCCGGCGATTCCACCACCAGCGACCATATCCTCGTCACCACCGATCTCGCGCTCCGCGGCGTCCTCGACATCGACGGCTCGGCCGATTTCGGCGAAGGCACCTACGAGCTCATCGGCTACGGCACCATGACGGTGGACGAGGGCCTCCTCATCGGCACGGCGCCGGGCGGCTACAACTACACCGTCGACACCGGCACGAACGGCGAGGTCAATCTCGTCGTCGACCGCAACGGGCTGCAGTTCTGGAACGGCACCCACACCAGCGCCGATGGCACCGTCTATGGCGGTTCCGGCACCTGGAATGCGGGCTCCACCAACTGGACCAATGCCGCCGGCACCGTTCCCAGTTCCTGGAATTCGATGACCGCGGTGTTCGGCGGGCTGTCGGGCGGGACGGTGACGGTGGACGGCACCATGTCGGTCGCCGGGCTGCAGTTCACCACCACCGGCTACACCCTGACCGGCGGCATGCTCGACATCTCCGGTCCGTCGACCGGCCTTCTTGCCGACGCCGGCGTCACCGCGACCATCGCCAGCACCATCACCGGCGACGGTGGCTTGGTGAAGCAGGGCGCCGGCACCGTGGTTCTGTCGGGGACCAACGACTACGAGGGCGGCACGCAGATCCTCGCCGGCACGCTGCAGATCTCGGCCGACGCCAATCTCGGCGCGGCGGCGGGCGGGCTGACGCTGAACGGCGGCACGCTGGCGACCACGACGAGCTTCAACACCGGACGCGGCGTGACGCTGACCGGCAGCGGCGCCTTTGCGGTGGCGAGCGGCACCACGCTGGGCCTCACCGGCACCGTCGGCGGCAGCGGCGCCCTCATCAAGCAGGGCGCCGGCACCCTGACCCTGTCGGGGACCAATGGCTATCAGGGCGGCACGATCCTCGCGGACGGCACCGTCCGCGTCTCCGCCGACGCCAATCTCGGTGCGCTGTCCGGGGGACTGAGCTTCCTCGGCGGCACGCTGGCGACCACCGCGAGCTTCGACACGGCGCGGACGGTGACGCTGGCCGGCAACGGCACCTTCGCGGTGGCGAGCGGCACGACGCTGGGGCTCACCGGCCTGGTCACCGGTCCCGGCGCGCTGGTCAAGCAGGGACAGGGCACGCTGGTGCTGTCCGGCACGGTCAACGACTACATGGGCGGCACCGACGTCGAGGCGGGCACGCTGCGGGTGGGCGCGGCCGGCGCATTGGCGCAGTTCACCGCGGCGACCATCGCCGCCGGCGCCACGCTCGACCTCAACGGCTACGGCGCCATGTTCGGCTCTCTGCAAGGCTCCGGCACGCTGGCCTTCGGCACGGGCGGGGCGACCTACCTCTATTCCGGCGGCACCTTCGCGGGCGCCTTCACCGGCGGCGACGTGCCGACAGCCTTCGTCTACGCCGACAGCAATCCGAACGGTACGCTGACGCTGAGTGGCAACTCCAGCTTCGGCGGCTACCTGGTCGCCAATAGCGGCCACATCGTCTCGACCGGCAACTCCAGCTTCGGCGGCCTGTCCTTCGGCGGCGGCAGCTTCGAGGTGGCGGGCGGCGGCACGATCCTCGATTCCTACATCTACGCCAGCGGCACGGGCGCCGCGCCGGAGATCAGCGTCACCGGCGGCGGCGCGCTCACCATCACCGAGGGCCTCTATATCGGGGCCTATGCGGGCAATGTCGGCGAGGTGCTGGTCAGCGGCGCCGGCAGCCACCTGATCGTCGACGACGCGCTGTTCGTCTCCTATGAGGGCACCGGCTCGCTGACGCTGGCGGGCGGCACGCTGACCCTCACCGCCGGCGGCGCCCCGGGGGCGGTGGAGCTCGCCGGTGCGCCGACGGGCGTCGGCACGCTGAACATCGGTGCCGCCTCCGGCAGCGCGCCGACGGCGCCGGGCGTGGTGCAGGCGGCGCAGGTCACCTCGAGCGGCGGCGCGGGCACGATCGTCTTCAACCACACTTCCGGCGGCTACTACTTCACCGACACCGGGACCGCGAGCGGCACGCCGGTGCTCATCACCGAGAACACCGGCGAGGAGTACGACAGCGGCCAGACTTCGGTCGTGCAGGAGGCGGGCACGACCTACCTGCTCGCCGCGAACACCTATACCGGCATGACCACGGTCAATGGCGGCATGCTGTCGATCGGCAATGGCGGCACCTCGGGATCGATCGTCGGCCCGGCGACCATCAATGCCGGCGGCACGCTGCAATTCGCCCGCGCCGACGACACCGCCTATGCCAGCACGCTCGTCGGCACCGGCGCGCTCATCAAGGCCGGTGCGGGCACGCTGAACTACACCGGCAACGGCTCGGCCTTCACCGGCCTCACCAGCATCGCCGGCGGCACGCTGGCGGTGAACGGGACGCTGGGCGGACCGGTCGACGTGCTCTCCGGCGGCACGCTGGGCGGCAACGGCATGATGGGATCGGTGACCGTGCTCTCGGGCGGCACCGCCGCGCCGGGCAACTCCGTCGGCACGCTGCACATCGCCGGCGACGTGACCTTCAACACCGGCTCGACCTATGAGGTCGAACTCGCCGCCAGCGGGTCCAGCGACCTGATCGCCGCCACCGGCCAGGGGATCCTCACTGGCGGGATCGTCGACGTCGTCGCGCTCGACCCGCAGACCAGCTACCAGAGCGGCCAGAGCTACACCATCCTGACCGCGCAGGGCGGCATTTCCGGCTCCTTCGACGCGGCGGTGTCGGACTCGCCCTTCCTCAGGGTGAATCTCGACGACCTGCTGAACGGCGTCGGCATCACCATCGCGGTGGTCAATTCCTTCACCACGGTCGCCATCACCCCGAACCAGTTCGCGACGGCGGCGGCGCTCGACACGCTGCCGCAGGCCGGGCCGGAGCTCGGGCTCTACAACGCCCTGCTGTCGCTGCCCTCGGGCAGC